>CADEGH010000019.1 GCA_902826835.1 uncultured bacterium
CCTCCTTCGGATTTTCGCGGGACAGGAGACGGACCTCACCTGCGCCGAGGGTGCGCCAGCGTTCAACCGAAGCCTGGCCGGCATTGGCCCGGGCCGAAGCCTGCGGGAGCACCACGACTTTGGCCGTCGCACCTCCGGCAAGTTCGAGAGCACGGGTGAGAATGGAATCGACTGTGCCTCCCCCGCCCACGATGACCAGGTGCCCCCGCGCGGGAGTGACGGGAGTCCGACGTTCCTCTGCCTCATCCGAGGAATCATCCATCATCCACACCCGCCGCAATTCAATGTGATGAGGCAGATTGAACCAGTTGGGAACCTGAGCGGTCGCCGTTCCGATCGCGTGATCACCCTGGAGAGTCAATCGAAACTCGAATTCGGGAAGGCCGAAGTAAGCGGCTTGAGTGGAGAGCAAAAGCGGCGCTCGCGCCACGAGGCGCGTGGACTCGAGGGACACTTGCCGCAGCGGAATTTCGGACGTGTTGGCCCCGAGCCGCAAGGAGGCACGATTGGACGGCCTGATCATGAGGCTCATGTCGATCGGGCCGTTTGGATGGAAAAAGCGGCCCAACCAAGTTCCGTGCCACCCCGAAGGATCGGAAGGGACCGGAGTCGACGCGGGCGCTCGCTCGGGTTCCCGATTCCGCACCTCCGGAAAAAACCAAGCTGAGGCCAGTCGATCCACGTCCGCGCAGAGCGTATTTTGGGCGGCGTTGGCGAGAATCACGAGACCGTCACCGGTGGAAGGAAAGCCTCGTGTCAACGTGGCGACCCCGGGCATCGACCCGGTGTGCGAAAACGACTCCTGCCCGCGCACCCGATCGACACGCCAGCCGATGCCAAAACTGGAGATCGCCTCCGACTCGGCCGATTGGGTGCGCATGGCCCGGGCGGAGGCCGCGGTCAATACCCGCTTTCCGTCGAGTTCCCCTTCGTTCAGGTGCAAGAGCAAGAATCGCGCGAGATCGCGCGCGGAGGTCCGGAATGCAGAGGCTCCGGGGTGATCGAAGTCGTAATAGGCGATGGGCTGGAACTCGCCGGCCGCGTCCTTGACGTACGGAATTGCCGAGTGACCGAGATCCTCTCCGCGCACCCGATCGCTCGATCGTTTCATGCCAGTCGGTTCGAACAATTCGCGCGCCACAAAATCCGGCCACGGCGTTTTCGAGGCTCGCTCCACCGCATGGCCGAGCACTCCGAACCCGAAATTGGAATACACGTTGGCTTTACCAGCGGGAGTACTGGCAAATCCGTAGCGGCGGATGGATTCCTCCATGCCTGGGAGTGGCATTCCGGGATAGAAGAAATTCCAGTGAGTAGGCAGACCTGCGGTGTGGTTGGCGAGCCGGCGTAGCGTGATCGCGTCGGCGGGGCCTCGGAACGACCGCAAGCCCGGTGCCTCCAGATAGCGATTGACCGGACGATCCAGATCCAGGAGACCTCGCTCGACTGCGATCATGAGTGCCGTCGCGGTGATCGGTTTGGATATCGACGCCAAGAGGTAAACCGAGTCCAGGGTGGCCGGGCGCTTGGTCGCCCGTTCCGCCTCGCCGAAAGCTTCGGAATGGACGATCCGCCCTCCCCGCAGGAGAACCAGGGCGGCGGATGGGACTTCTCCTTTCTGGACTGCCAGCGCCACGCGTTGCCGGATCGGTTCGACCGAAGGATCGCTACCGGGCGGTGGTGAAGGGTCTTGGGCGGTCAGCCCCGATGCAAGAACGAGCAGCCAGGACAGAAACTGGGATCGGCTCATTCCGCGAGATTACCCGGTTTCATCCGGGATCGTCGACTCCCCGGCATTTCCGCGCGGGTCCTGGGCGCTGGGACTCCACTTCGTCAAGCGCGTACCCGTGAGCTCGGCTACGCCGACCTTCTCCCACCCGCGGTCCCGCTCCCAACCACGAAAGAGCGCGCGGTCGGTGCGTTCGAGAAAGTCGGCATCGACGAGGCCGGACTCCATGCAGAGCGTCAAGCACGCTCGTCCTCGTGACAACCTCGGGCGCCCGAGGATTCGCGCATTCGCCGCTCCCGGGCGACCGCTCGATCGCTCCAGGGCGATGAACGAATAAGGCAGGCTACGCAGATCGACCCCGACCGCCCGGCCAAACGCGACCCAATCGGCGTCCGTGGCGACCGGAGGCAACTCCGTCGCAAAGCTGTGGCACCAATCCGATTCGCGACCGGGAACGAGCACCCCACACGCGCTGGCGTGCGGACACGGGGCGAGGATCTCGTGCGTCGCGATCAAATCGTCTCGGATCAGGGACAGGCGTCGACTGGTCACGCGACTTCCCGGTTCGACCCAGATTACGCTGCGGGCACTTCGTGCGAGCTCGAGGACCCGGGCCAGCTCCGACTCGTCGAGCTCATCCAGCACATGGCTCAAGAGCAGGACATCGACGGGGCGATTTGGCAGGGCCAGGACCACCTCAAGGCCGGGATATTGCTTACGAGTGCTAAGCGCCGCGTACTCGCGAGCCTTCAGGTCCCGGTCCCACAAGTACATGGGGAATTCGGAGCTTGTTCCCTGCGCGGCCAGCCATCGCCGCGAGGCAACTCCGGTCCCGCATCCGTAGTCCAAGACGCTCCCGCGCGCCGGCGTCCGATCTCGCGATTGCAGTTCCTGGAGCACGGCATCCCATTTCCACCCGATGCGCTCGGCAAACGTCTGGTCGTAGAGCGCCAGATCCCGCTCGTCCTGCCAGTAGGAGGTGCGCGCCCAATGAGGCTCCGACTCGAAGCCGAGAAAGCGCTGGCGCAGACGTTGGAGCCGGGCCAGATCGCCCGCCGTCAAGGGTTCCATGGATTGGGATCGTAGCGGCCGAAGGGGCTCAGCGGGACTGGATCGCCGCGATCGTCTTCTGAGCTTGCGCCGACACTTCGCGCGACATGCCAGCCACGCGTCCGTCCGCGAAGGGACGGAGGGTTTCGATATCGGCCTGAATGCCCACCGACTGGAGCGCGTGGAGGACGTTGAGCACGCTCTTCGGTTCCGGACTAACCACGAGGAGGACATCGCCAGCGGAGACCGTGGCTCCGTCTTTGGCGTTGACCTCGCGTATCTCGCCGTTGAAGGCGGCTCGCAGGGGGAACGTCTGTCCTCCCGGCGCGACGATTGACCCCAAGTCTCGGCCCATGCTGGCCGGGTCCCCCACCTTGGTCGAGAGTTCGAGCACTCCTCCCCCGGGGGCGACCACCGCAAGGGGCTTCAGGGCCTCCAGCAAGACGGGGCGAGCGCTCCCGTCTTTGAAATTCGAAAGGGAGCAGGCCGCGTTGCGCCGGGTCGCGAGGGAGTCGTCCGAGAGCATCCCGCGCAGGGCCGCTTGATACTCCGGTGCGGGCTCCCTGCCCATGACCCACGCCACCAATTCGCGGACCTCGTGGCGTGGGTGTTTCGCCAGTGTCACCACCGGGCCCCGGAACTTCTCGCGGGCGGGGAACTGGGGGCTGAGGCGCGCCTCGAGCTGGACGAGGGCGTGTTGAAGGGTCCGCGGATCCTCGGTCTCCGCCAAGCGCTCCAGAACCTGGGCATCGGTCAGATCGCGACCGAACCAGTCCCGATACCAACCGAAGAAGAAGAGCAGCATCATCCCCAAGATCAAGAAGAGGACGAAGGGGAACGGCGACCGCGGTGGTGGGGTGGGGATGCCCGGAAGTGCGTCGGTCATACGGACCGAATCACTTACCGGTCTCGGCGCGCTTCATCCGGTGGAAGGCGGCCTCGTCCTCGTCCCAAGCGGCGAAATAGCGGACGAGAAGATCGGCATGGTCCCCCTCGTACGCCGCGAGCTTGGCGAGAAGGTCCGGCCCGAGTCGACCTTTCGCGGTCTCGTTCATCGGCTTGATCTTCCACTGCCCGGCCGCGTTCTTCTCGAAGATCGCCGGCATCGCAGTGCCCGGAATGACGCTGTTGGGTTCGGTGATCCACTTCTTCGTCCAGGTCGGGCGAATGCGAGCCGCCAGCGGCTCGAAGGAAGGAGCGTAGGTCGTCTCGGGGTTGATAGCGACCTCGCCTCCGAGCAAGTGGCAGTTCGAACAATCGCCACCGGTGAAGACGGCCCGCGCAACGTCGAGCTCGTCGCCCTTGAGCTTGGCCACGAGCGGTCGGCTGTAGCTGTCGGTCAACTTCGCCATCGCGGCGAAGAACCGCACCAACTTGCTGCGCTCACGTTCCGAAAGGTCGTAGGTCGGCATGCGGACCATCAGACCCTTGCGCACGCCATTGCCGTGGAAGGCCTCGGGATCGTCGGTGAGCGCGGGGTTCGCGAGGAAATTCGAGAACCAATCCGGGTCGACGCGCGATCCTTGGCCCACCAAAGTCGGCGGCCTGCCGTTCAATCCGGGCACTCCCTCGAAACCGGCGCCATCCTGATAGATGGGCAGGTTCCAAAGCGGCGGAGTCTCTCCGGGCAGAATCTGGTGACAGCCTTGGCAGTTGTACTTCTTGACCACCCACCAGCCGTCGCGAAGGTCTTTTTGGAGTCCCTGCGGAGCGAACTGGAGGGCCGGAGGAATCGCGGCATCCACCGACCCGAGGATGAAGGTCGTGACGGCATCGATGTCCTGCTCAATCGCGGCCTTGTTCTCCGCGTAGCCGGGCTCGTCCGGGCGAGGCCAGAAAGAGGGCATGCGGGTTCGATCGAACCAGCTCGCGAACATCCTGCCTTTATCCCAGATCTCGGGATTGCGCAGCTTGTTCTCGAAGAAGCCCTTGTGGTCGTACTGGCTGTGCCGGTCCTCGTGACGAGGATCCTGCATGTGCTTGAAGGCGTGGGTTTGAGTGCCGAAATCGAGGCGCTCCAACGGCTTCGAGCCTTCCTGGGTCAGCTCGACTCCGATCACACCTTCTGCTTCGAGGCCGTTGATTTGATGGCAGCCCGCGCAGCCGAGGTGTTTGACCAGACGCTCACCCTCGCCGAAGAGGGCCTTGTTCGTGAGGAAGGTCAGGGCCTGCTCGGAGCTCGAGTAGGTGGCCCCTTCGGCCTTCTTCGTCACGAGCCAAGCCGCGATGTCCCGTGCATCCTGGTCGGAGAGACGCAGGTTGGGCATGGTCGCCATGCTGTTGTGAAGCTTGGGATTCTGAATCCAGCTGGCGAGGTAATCGAACGTCGCCTTCTCGCCGACGCGCGAGAGATTGGCTGCGAAGTCGTTTCCGATCAGCTCGAACTCGTCGGTTTCGACCTGGTGGCAGGCCAAACAACCACGGGTGATGAGGAGCTTCTGCCCATTTTCGGGATCCCCCTCCTCCGCGTCGCGCAGCGCTGCCGGCTTGGCGTTTTGCCAGAGGTAGGCGGCCACCGCCAAGGCCTGTTCGTTGTCCAGGCGGAAGCGCGGCATCTTCGTGTCGGGCCGGAAGGCCCGAGGATCGAGCAGCCACGGCACGAGCCACTCGGGCTTGAGCTTCGTGGTGACCTCGTTCAGGTTCGGGCCTACCTTTTTCGTCTCGAGCTTGAGCCCGGCGATCGCCTTTTCAATCTCGACGCGCTCGGTGGCGGCAAGGTGTAGCTTTTGGCGTTCGGCAGGCGTCTTGGCGTACGCCGCTTCGACTTGTTCGGGCGAGGAATCCGAGTTCTCGGCGACCTCCGTCAGGCGACCCACCTCGATTTCGGTACGCGCCATACGCTCGACCGTCGACGCGAGCGCCTGCTGCATCGACTTGAGCTCGTCCGCTTCGGGATTGAAGCCCTTGTAGGGGTGACAGCCCCAGCAGCCGCGCTCGAAGAAAATTTCGCGCCCCTGATTCAGGGTCGTGGCCTGAGTCAGGAACTGGTCGGTCTGGTGGCACTGAACGCAGCCGGCCTCGATGTTTTCCTTGTAGGGCAGCGGCCACAGCCAGTGTTTATAGCGGCCATGGGCCTTCTCGATCGAGGTCAGGCCGATGCCGTTGCCACCGTGGCAGGGGGAGCAGCCGAACCGCTCCGGATCGTGCGTCTTCAGTAGCTCGGGGTGCGGGTGGCTCGTAAATTCCTTGCGACCCTGCACATCCGCCAGCGTGAGTTCCACGGGACTGCGAACCCCAAGGTGGCAGGTCTCGCAGCGGTCCACGAATTCTTCGCCGGGCCCGGTGCCGGTCTTCACGTGAATTTGCTTCACCTCGTAGATGAAGCTGTCGAGACCGGAGTCGAGGGAGTCCAATGCCGCCGGGTCGATTGCGCGCGACTGGCGCTTCACGAATTCATCCAGCCTGGCTTTGGCCTCATCGGCCGCGCGGCCGACCGCCGCCATCTGGCCCTGGAGATCGCCCTGGAGCTGCTTCAGGCGAGTGAACTCCGACGTCATTTGGTCGTAGTTCCACGAGACCGGCTTTTCTTCACCCGGGAAGCGGAGCGTGACCTGGCGGTCTTTGACCTTCTTGAGCTCGTTCAAGTAGCGGCGCTGCTTTTCGGTATCGCCATCGGCCCCGGCATGCTCGGCGCGGTAGACAAACGCCGCCGCCTCCGACTTGGCCACCTTGACCGGCTCGGAGAGCACTTTGATGCGGGGGAGAACCGCATTGACGAGTTCGTCCTGGAGGGCAGCCTTGGTCGGAGCGACCGCCGCGGAAGCGGCGTCCGCCGCCGCCTTCAGGGACTTGTACTCGTCGGAAGCCAGAACCCGAGCCGAGTCCTTCGCAGAATTCGAGCGCAAGCCGTCGTAGGCCTTGGGAGCAATTTCGTGCACCCAGTCCTTCTGAATACGTTTGTAGGGACGACGGACGAATCCTTCGTCGTACAGCGCCCAGGCGCCGGAAATGAGGAGGGCCACCACCGAGAGGAAGGCCGGCCAAAGCAGGCTGCCGTGTTCGATGGGGTCTTTGGGCACGCTCGAGGCATCGGCCGGAGCGGAATTTTTCTTGGAGGTCTCAGTGGCCATGACGCCTCAAACGTTGAACCAGGGAGTGACCCAGAAGTTCTTGACGTGGAACACCAGACGAGCGATGACCTTCACCACGACGATGATCTGGAAGACCCAGAACTGCATCATCACGATGTATTGCAGTTTGCTCATGGACTGCAACATGCGGGGGTAGCACTTCTTCAAGAAGAGGTGGGTCAATGCCCCGGTGATTCCCCCGAGTGCGAGCAGGAAGCCCAAGCCGAAGAAAAACGTCGGCCAGGTCCCCTCGATCCCGAAGTATGCGTGGAGATCGTAATTGACCTCGTGGTCGACGCGGTGATGATCCCACGTCTGCCCGGGCCAGAACCAAAGCCAGCCGGGTCCGCGAATGAAGGTGCCGATCACCACCATCACCACCCACAGCACGATGAAGCCGAACAGGAAGGTGCCGACCGCAAATTTGCGCTGCTTCCAGGTGTAGTAGCCGTTCCCGAGGGGGTTGGTGTCGATGTAGGGAATCGCCATCAGGCCACCGAGAATGATGGACGGCAAGACCACACCGGCGATCCACGGGTCGAAGTACACCAGGAGTTCTTGAAGGCCCAGGAAGTACCAGGGGGCCTTGGACGGATTCATGGTGAGGTTGGGATTCGCGGGCTCCTCCAAGGGAGCATCGAGGCAAATCGACCACACGATCATGAACGCCGTCACGATGATCATCGCGATGAACTCGCGCTTGAGCAGGTGCGGCCAAACGTGGACGGTGGGCGCCCACGAAGGGTGATGCGGGAAGGTGGTGCGGTGGTGGGTCTTCCGCAGATCAGGATCCGCCTCGAGTCGGGCGATCAGCCGGTCGTTTTTGAACGCCTGGCTGAACGCCATCCAGAGGTAGAACGGCAAGAGCACGAGCAGAAGCACGATGGGCACGTTGTCAGGCAGTGCCACCAGCTTCCAAATTTGTTCCCAATCCATCTCGAAAGCCCTCGTTCTCGCGATCCGCCGGAGGCGGCGTTCCGAAGCCACCCCAAGGGGTGGCGGGAAAAGTTCATTTCACCTCGGACTCGAGCATCACCGGGGCATGCCCGGAGATCGCACCGTCCTTACGGATGCGCCAGAAATGCACGATCATCAGCACCGCGGCGATGATCGGGATCGCGATGCAGTGCCAGATGTAGGCACGGAGCAAGGCGTTCGCATCGACGACCGAGCCACCCAGAAGGGCGAAGCGGACGTCGTTGAAGGCAGTGAACCCGAGCTCGGGACCGAGCGGCCCTTCGTGACCGAGGATCGGGGTAGCTCGGGCCATGTTGGTCCCTACGGTGACCGCCCAGAAGCCAAGCTGGTCGTCCGGCAGGAGGTAGCCGGTGAAGGAAAGCAACATGGTGAACAAAAGGAGAAGCACTCCGATGTTCCAGTTGAACTCGCGCGGGGGTTTGTAGGAGCCGGTCAAGAACACACGCATCATGTGAATCCAGGTCGTGATGACCATGGCGTGCGCGGACCAGCGGTGCATGTTGCGCAGAAGATTGCCGAAGGGCACATCATTCTGCAAATACATGATGTCCTTGTAGGCCTGCCCCTTCGAGGGATGGAAGTAGAACATCAAAAGGGTGCCGGTCAGAGTCAGGAGCACGAAGAGATAGAAAGTGATGCCTCCCATCCCCCACGTGAAGTTGTAGCGCACCGCGTTGCGATTGATGCGCGCCGGATGCAAGTGCAAAAAGACGTTGGACAGGACCGCGAGCGAACGGTTGCGGTGCGACTTGTCCAGCTTGTGGCGGAAGATCGACTTCCAGACCTGGGTCTCTTTGTACTCGCCGCCCATGAACTTCTTGAGCGGCTCCGCCTTGGCCCGGAGGGCATTCAGCAGGCTGCCCTCGGTGTCGTTCACCGGCGGCGCTTCCGGCGCTTCCGTGCCCGCTCCATGGCCGTGCCCGTGACCGTGATCGTCGTGCGACATGGTTCGAAAGTCCCCTATTCAGCGGTCAGACGGCCAGCAGCGGGCCCTGTCCACCCGGTGCCACATCCTTGAACTTCAGCGTCCCGGTTTCGAAGTCGTAGAGCTTGAGCGAGTCGACCACGATCTGGCCGGTCGGATCCAGCTCCAAGTGGCAGCGCAGCATAGGCTTAGGCGCCGGCCCCTCGTAGTTCATACCCTCGGCGTCGAAGCCCGACCCGTGGCAGGGGCACTTAAATTTGTTCTCGCTGGGCTTCCAGTCCGGCGTGCAGCCAAGGTGCGTGCATCGGGCGTAGATCACGAACAGCCCGGAGGCGTTGCGGCAGACCCAAATGCGGAACTTCTGCTGCCACTTGGTGTCGACGCCGAACCCGTAGTCGCTCGGGTAGCCGATCGTGAAACGCGTCTTCGGCTCGAACAGGGCGCGCGGGAAGAAGAAGCGGCCGAAACAGACGAGCAGCATCGTGATGAAGCCGGCGCAGCCGTGCCACACGAAGGCCCGGCGAGCCAGGTCACCCGAGGTTTTCGGGTCCAGCGTCGGGGGCGGAGACTTCGCCTTCGGGGGACGCGGCTTCAGCGCCGCCGGATCGACCGTTCTGGGGGCCGCAGGAGCCGCGGTGGCAGCACCGGCCTTTTCAACCTTGTCGTCAGCCATGGAGCCTTTCCGAACTCAGGAGAAGCCGTGCAGGGAGCAAGTGGAGTGCCTTCCCTGTTCTGCCCAGGACGCGTAGGCGGCCGAGGTCGTCGCCAGCGCTGAGCGCGGGGCGCGGAGGATGGTAGAGAGGACTGGCCTCGCGGTCAAGACTGGGAACGCAGGAGTTGAAGCACGACGAGGTGCCGCATACCTGCGGCAAAATGGCGCACGGGCGCTCTCCCTCCGCCGGTTGTTCGGCTCCCCCGCGGCGGGCATGATGCGCTCGCCCCAATCGGTCCGAAATCTGCTCTTGTAGATCACCGGAGCGATCTTCGAACCCTCGAACAGGAGGATCCCATGGATCTCAAGCAATGGATGGGCGCCGCTGGCGCCGGAATCGGCGCGATCGCGCTCTCGTTTTTCCTCAACCGACCGACCAACATCCTCGAGCAGCCGGGGGTGCGCGCCCTGAGCGCCGAGCTCAACGTCGAAGCCAAGCCCGAGGTGAAGGTCCCCGCCCCGGAGATCAAGGTTCCGGCTCCGGCCCAAAAAGCGGCTCCTGCCACCAAACCGGCGGCAAAGCCGGTCGCCCCGAAGGCCGATGAACCCAAGGCCGCGCCCGCAAAACTGGCCCCGGCCGCCGCCACGACCCCGAGCACCCCTCGCGCCGCTGGCGAAAAAGGTGTGGCCGTCAAGGGCACCGTCACCTGGAAGGGTGATCCGGCCAAGAACGCCAAGATCGAAATGGACAGCGACCCGGTTTGCAAAGAACTCTGCGCCGGCAAGGACAAGTTCAAAGAGACCTACGTGATCGCGGATGGCAAGCTCGCCAACGTGTGCGTCTACGTCTCGAAGGGCCTGCCTGCCGACGGGAAGTTCCCCGCCCGCACGGAAACCGTCCTCATCGACCAGGTCGGTTGCACCTACGTCCCCCATGTCGTCGCCATGCAGCTCGGCCAAAAGGTCGAGATCCGCAACAGCGACGCGACCACCCACAACGTGCACTTCAAGTCCAAGCTCAACGGCGACTGGAACATGACCCAGTCCGAGAAGGGCACCGTGGATCCGAAGGAGCCTTTCAAGCGCGCCGAGCTCGGCACCGCGAGCTTCAAGTGCGATATCCACACGTGGATGGAGTCCCGCGCCCTCATTTTCGATCACCCCTTCTTCGCGGTGACCGGCGCCGATGGCTCCTTCGAAATCAAGGATCTCCCGCCCGGCAGCTACACCCTCACCGCCTGGCACGAGAAGGAGAAGGCGCAGACGATGGACGTCACCGTCACCGCGGACGCCACCGCCACCGCCGACTTCACGTTCAGCAAGGGCGGCAAGTGATCGCCCGCCCGCGGCCTCACCCGGCGCGCGGGCTTTTGTCCTAGGATGGCAAAGGGGAACCGTCGGTCTGGCCGACGGTTCCCCTTGCCATGAACGGGGGGGATCAGTCATGATCCCGCGCCCCGGATGTTCCGAGGTCAACCCTGGCGTCTCACAAGGCCCAGCTCTATGAAGAAGATCGTCCTTCCCGCCGTGTGCATGGCCGTTGTGTTCGGCCTCGGCTATCTCCTGAAGCTCGCCTTCGCGCTTCCGACCACGACTCTCGCCACGGCCCTCGCGGCCGATGCCGGAGCCGGCACTCGCTTCGAACTCGCCGACGGCGCCTCCTTCACGGGTCGCGGCAAGATCGACGTAGGCGGTGAAATCATCGTCATCGAGCGCATCAAAGAGGACGGCATTCGGGTCACCAAGGGATCCGAGCTCGCCGCCCGCGCCAACTTCTTCAAAGTGATGGAGCGCGGCGCCAACGGAACCACCGCGAAGGCCCACGCCGCGGGGACCTCCGTCAAAGCCACCGGGACCCTCTTTTTCCCGGAGAACAACGCGACCTACGGAGACGCGGTCGACCGTCTCTTCTACATCATCCTTTGGATCACGGGCATCGCGTTTGTGCTCACCGAGGGATTCTTCCTCTACATCCTGATCGCGTTCTGGGCGAAACCGGGCCAACGAGCGCAGTACTCGCACGGCAACCACAAGCTCGAGCTCATCTGGACGGCGGTGCCGGCCCTCATTTTGGTCGCGCTCGCGATCATTCAGTCGGGAATGTGGACCGAGATGAAGATGAACCAGCCCGACGCCAAGGCGCCAGGGGTGGTGCAGATTCAAGTCGCGGCCATGCAGTACAACTGGTTCTTCCGCTACGCCGGCAACGACAACCAGTTCGGGACGGCCGACGATATCGCCACGATGACGATGCGAGCTCCGGTTGGGCGCAAGATCGCCCTGACCATCCGCTCACGTGACACTCTGCACAGCTTCTTCCTTCCGAACTTCCGCCTGAAGCAAGATGCGGTTCCCGGCCTCGCGGTTCCCGCCTGGTTCGAGGCCATCCGCACCGGCACCTACCAAATCATGTGCGCCGAGCTTTGCGGCCTCGGTCACACCAGCATGGGGGCCGACCTCATCGTGCTGCCTTCGGCCGAATTCGACGAGTGGGCTAAGACCACCTCCGAAGAGTCGGCCGGCGCCAACGACGGCGTCGATCGCCCCGATTGGCACGGTCAAAACATGTGGTGGTGGTGGGATTCCGTCCCGACCCAGTCCGGCTTCGTGGGCATTCACCAGCCCCGCTGAACTCATTAGGCAGGAGACCTGAATGTTCCTCCTCGAAGGCACGAGCGTGACGACGGATTTCTCCGTGACCCTGCTTCCCTGGAAGCTGATCCTGGGCCTGGCCGCCATCATGGCGATCCTGCGCTTCGCGGTTCCGAGCTTCTACCGGAAGTACCTGTGGTCGCATGATCACAAGATGATCGGCAAGCAGTTCATGCTGTCCGGTCTCTTGTGGGCGGTGGTCGGAGGGGCCTTGGCGTTGGCGGTGCGCCAGCAGCTCGGGTTCCCCGGCTCGAAGGTGCCGATCATCCATGATCTCATGAAGTGGCCCGACTCCGGAATGCCGGGTGAAGGCTACAACGTGATGTTCACGATGCACGCCTCGATCATGATCTTCTTCGTGATCATCCCGCTGCTCGTGGGCGCGTTCGGGAACTTTGTCGTGCCGCTCCAGATTGGCGCACAAGACATGGCCTTCCCATTCTTGAACGCCTTGTCGTTCTGGCTGATGTGGCCGGCGTTCATCTTCATGGGCTGCGCGTTTGTCGTCCCCGGCGACGGCGCGGGCGGCGGCTGGACCGGATACCCTCCCCTCGCCAACATGGCGCTCGGCGACGGCCAAACCCTGTGGTGCATGGGTGTGTGGTTCGTCGGCTGGTCGTCGATCTGCGGCGCCGTCAACTACATCACCACGATCGTGAAGATGCGCGCAAAGGGGCTCACCTTCTTCCGCCTCCCCCTCACGGTGTGGAGCATCTTCATCACCTCGATCCTCGTCCTCTGCGCCACCCCGGTGCTCGGCTCGGCGGTCACGATGATGATTGCGGACCGAACGCTCGGCAGCTCGTTCTTCGTGGCCGCGGGCCGCTGGGTCGGCAATGACCAAGTTGCCGGGGGTGGTGGCCAGTCGATCCTGTGGCAGCACTTGTTCTGGTTCTACAGCCATCCGGCCGTGTACATCATGGTCCTCCCCGCCATGGGCATGGTCAGCGACATGATGGCCGCGGGCGTGCGCAAGAGCATCTTCGGGTATCGCCCGATGGTGTACTCGATGGCCGGCATCGCCTTCCTCGGATTCATCGTCTGGGGCCATCACATGTTCCAGTCCGGCATGAACCCGGCGCTCGGCCGCACCTTCATGATCGCGACCATGATGATCGCGCTCCCGTCCGCGGTGAAAACCTTCAACTGGCTCGGGACCCTCTACCGTTCCCAGATGAAGTTCGACGTGCACACCCTGTGCGCGCTCGCGTTCGTCTCGATGTGGATCATCGGCGGCCTCTCGGGCATCTTCATGGCGGCCACGCCAGTCGATATCCAGATCCACGACACCTACGCCATCGTGGCCCACATCCACTACGTCGTCTTCGGCGCCACCCTCTTCGCGGTCTTCGGCGGCATCTACTACTGGTTCCCGAAGATGTTCGGCCGGTTCATGGACAAGAAGCTCGGAATGGCCCACTTCTTCCTGACCTTCATCTTCTTCCAGGGCACCTTCTTCCCGATGCACATCGTGGGGTCGCGCGGCATGCTCCGCCGCACCCAGGACCCCTACTGGTACGGCGACCTGCAGGGGATGCTGCCGATCAACAAGTTCATGACCATCTGCGCTTTCCTCCTCGGAGGAGCCCAGATCATCCTCGCGATCAACTTCTTTTGGAGCATGTACAAGGGCAAGAAGTGCGAGGAGCGCAATCCGTGGAAGGCCAACTCGCTCGAGTGGAACACCCCCACTCCCCCGGTGGACCACGGCAACTTCGACCTGATTCCCCAGGTCTACCGTGGCCCCTACGAGTACGGCCTCCCCGATGGTCCGACTGACCATTTGACCCAGTTCGATCCGCCCGTCGGCAAGGGCGACGCCGCCAAACACGGCGCTCCGAACCAAGCCACCCCGCGCCACGCATGAGCCCTTCCCGCGGCATCCATCGCTTCGCGATTCTGCTCCTGGTCGCGACCTTCCTCCTGCTCCTAGCGGGCGGACAGGTCACGAGCACGGAGTCGGGGGATGCCGTGCCGACGTGGCCCTTTCCGCTTCGCCTTCCGATGGTGGGCGGAGTCCTGTGGGAGCTCGGCCACCGGCAGGTCGCCGGACTGGTCGCGATCCTCACCACCATCCTCGCCGGGTGGTTGTTCATCACTCGCAATCGCCCGGGCGCCTACCCCTCCGGAACCGTGCGCCTCGGGATCTTCGCCCTCGTCTTGGTCCTGGCGCAAGCCGGTTTGGGCGGGGTGCGCGTGCTCGTCGGAGCCGCGGACCAGCATGCCGGGACCGCGCAGGAATCGCTGGCGGTGCGGGCCATCGGCATCACGCACGCCTGCGTAGCGCAGCTCTTCCTCTTGACGGTGGTGACCCTCGCCGTCCTGACGAGCCAAGGCTGGCTGCGTGGCCAGCGGATCACCGGGTCCCCGTTCCGCCGGCCCGCCGCCTTCGCGATCGGCGCGACGTTTGTACAGATCGTCCTCGGCGCGCTGCTCCGCCACGCCAAGTCCGATGCCACCTTGATCCTGCATATCAGTGGCGCCGCTTTGGTGTTTGTGCTCGCCTCGGTGGTGGCGGCCCGGGTGCGCGCGGGGTCAGACTCGGCGATCCTGCAAAAGCTGGCCCTCGCGCTGGCCGTGTGCCTCCTCCTCCAGGTCGCGCTCGGCCTCGCGAGTTGGTTGATCATCGATCGAATCACGGTCCGAACTCCCGAGTTCCGGGCCGAAGCCCTCATTCCCTCCTTCCATCTCCTGATGGGGGGAGCCATCCTCGCGCTTCTCCAGGCGCTCCACCTTTGGACCGGCCGCTCGCACACCCCGTCCGTCGGACGTGCCGACTCCAGTTCGCGGTCTCACCTTTCCGGGGCCGCGTCATGAATCTGCGCGTGGCCTCCCTTCCCCGCAGCTTTGCCCGGAGCGATGCGTTCGAGTTGGTCGGACTCATGAAGCTCCGTCTCAACTCGCTCGTGCTGTTCGCGGTCGGTGCGGCCCATGCCGCCGCGGGCGCGGAGTTTCGCCTCGGGCCCCTGCTCGCCACGCTGTTCGGCTCGTTGGCGGCGGCGGGGGGGTCGAGCGCCATCAACCAGGCGATGGAGGCCTCCCTCGATCGTCGCATGGAGCGCACGAAGGACCGGCCCTGCGCCGCCGGTCGGGTCCGCCCGAGCGACGCCAAGGCCTTCGGCGCTCTCCTTTCCGTCCTCGGCGTGCTCACGATCGCCTGCTTTGCCGGTTGGACGCCCGCCGCCCTGGTTCTGGCGACCGTGCTTCTCTACGTGTTTGCGTACACCCCCCTCAAAACCAAGACCACCCTCAACACCTTGGTGGGGGCAATCCCCGGCGCTCTGCCGGCCCTGGTCGGCTGGACCTCCGCGGGCACTCCCCTCTCGCCGCTCGCGTGGAGCCTCTTCGGGATCGTGTTCGCCTGGCAGTTCCCCCACTTCCTCGCCATCGCGAGCATCCACCGCGACGACTACGCTCGCGCGGGATTCGTGATGCTGCCGGTGGTGGACTCCACAGGAGTGCGCACCGCGATCCACGCGATCGCCTTCGCCCTCGTCTTTCTTCCGATCGCCCTGCTCCCCGGGTTATTCCGGGCGGCGGGCCCGCTCTACCTCGCCGGCACCACCGTGCTCGGGGTCGGGTATCTCCTTTTTACCCTCCGGGCCGCCGTGCTCCGCACGCGTCAAGCCTGGCGGCACGTCCTTTTTGCCTCCTTGGTGGTTCTCCCGGGAGTCTTCGTCCTCTTGATGGTCGACCGGGTCACGGTCTGATCCTTCGCCTGAACGGAAACCTCGCATGGCTCACGATCACGCAGCGCACGGCGGTCACCACGCTCTGCCTCACATCCCCTCCGAGGGGAACTTCGACTTCACGAACGGCAAGTTCGCGATGTGGCTGTTCCTGATCTCGGACGCGATGGCCTTCATCGGCTTCCTCGGCGCCTACATGGTGCTCCGCATGACCGCCCTCTCCTCGGCGGTCGACGGCGGACTCCCCTGGCAACCGACGTGGATGCTGCCGATGGATTTGATCCTCACCGGGATCAACACCTTCGTCCTCATTTGCAGTTCGGTGACCATGGTGAAGGCTCTGGCCGCGATCCAGGACGGCAACGTGCAAAAACTCCGGCTCTTCCTGGCCGGCACGATGCTCGGTGGTGCCGCGTTCGTCGGATTCCAAGTGTGGGAATGGAATCACTTCATCCACGCCGGGATCACGATGCAGGGCTTGGTCGTGCCGAGCCTCGACGAGGCGATGGAAAACGCCCTGAAGGTGGACCAACACGCCAACAAGCTGGCCATGGCGAAGACCCTCTTCGGGGGACGCGACCTGAAGCAGCCACCGGAGGGCAAGACACTGGCCGATTTCGAGAGCGGCAAGTTCTCCGAGGCCGATTACCTCGCGCTGCCGCTGATCATGGTCGACCCCGAGAAGGGCGACAAACGTGCCGCCCAGCCGGGAGTGATTCATCACAACACCTACGCGGTGGCGCCGACCAAAAAGCAGCCCCTGATCCAACCTCGCGAGCTCCAGGCCGAGATCGAGGACGCGGAACCGGGTGACCGCGCCGCCGTGCTCGAAAAACACCGCTCGCTCCGCGCCAAGGTCACGAGCGGTTTCTCCTCGACCTTCTTCGTGCTCACCGGATTCCACGGGTTCCACGTCTTCATCGGCGTGATTTACCTCGGCATCATCCTCCTCCGCTCCTTCAAGGGGGCCTACTCGCGGGAAAACTCCAGCTCGGTCGAAATCGTCGGCCTTTATTGGCACTTCGTCGACCTGGTCTGGGTCCTCCTGTTCATGGTCATCTACCTCATCCTCTGAGCCGGTAAGACAAGGAAGGAAAACACCATGACTCATCACGACGATCATGCGGCCGAGGGACACGGGGGGCACGCCCATCATCCCCCTTACATGAAGATCTTCGCTTGGCTGTCCGCCCTGACGATCATCGAGATCTTCGTTCCCTTCGTCTTCCACGCCAACAAGGCCATCGCGATCACCATCCTGGTCGCAATCGCCATCTGGAAGATGAACCTCATCCTCCGCTACTTCATGCACTTGAAGTTCGACGCCTTGGTCTTGGGCCTCATCGCCGCGACCCCCGGCCTTTTGGCGCTGATCATGGCCAGTGGCCTTTTGATGGACTGGAACTGATGCCCTGGATCGGCCGCCTCCTCGCCCTCGGTTTGCTTTCGCTCTGGGCCCTGCCCTCCGCGTACGGCTGACCGAATTGCAAGGCGGCGGTCGCCGCCAACGGGGGGGCCACCGACGGTGCCGCCTACGCGTATTCATGGGCGGTGATCATGATGATCAGCGCCGTCACCACGATTGCGGTGGGCCTCTTTACGGTGATTCGCAAACTGGACCGCGCGAGTGGCGCCGACGATTCGAAAGAGGCGCCGAATTTGCAGTCGGATGCCTCCCATGACCAACCATCCTGATCGCCGGTGCGCGCTTCTGTTGCTGATCTGCCTCTTCTTCGCGGCCTGTACCAAGGACGAGCCCGACCTTCCCGCCAATCCGGTCGGGCAGGGTGAGGCGCCAAGGCCGCAGCTCTCGAGGCCCGTCCCCGACTTCACTTTTGAGAAACAAGACGGCGCCTCGTTCGGACTCTCCGATCTCAAGGGCAAGGTGTGGATCGCCGACTTCGTGTTCACCCAGTGCCAAGGCCCTTGCCCCGTCATGACCTCGGGGATGAAAGCGCTGCAGCAAAGCCTCGCCGATGTGCCGGATCTCGCGCTCGTGACCTTCACGGTCGACCCGCTCAACGACACCGTTCCGGTTCTGGCCGAGTACGCCAAGGCCTCCGGGGCGGACCCCGCGCGCTGGCACTTCCTGCGCGGCACCCTGAAGGACACGATCAAGGTGAGCGCGGAGGGTTTTCAGCTCGGGCACCCGGAGAACCCTCTCGAACACTCGAAGCGCTTCGCGCTCGTCGACCGGGTCGGCATCATCCGGGCGACCTACCTCTCGGACGACGACGAGCACATGCGGCAGTTGCCGCTCGATGTCCGCCGTCTCGCGAAGGACGGATCGCTCTGATGCAGCTCCAAGACTTGCCCGGCGTGAATGCTTCGTTCAATGCCCTGGCCACGGTGTGCATCGGGCTCGGCCTGCGCGCGATCCGCAAGAAAGACATCGAGAGTCACAAACGCTGGATGCTCTCGGCCGTCGCCTGCTCGACCCTCTTCCTCGTCGGCTACCTCACCTACCACTTCCAAAAGGGCGGCGTGGTCACCAAGTTCCCAGAGGAATATCCGACCGCGCGGCTGATTTACCTGGCCATCCTGCTGACGCACACCGTGCTCGCCGCCTTCGTGCCGTTCCTGGTCGGACGAACCCTCTATCTCGCGTTCAAGGACCGCCGCGAAGCTCACAAAAAGATCGCCCGCGTCACCGTCCCGATCTGGGGCTACGTTTCGTTCACCGGGGTGGTCATCTACGCCATGCTGTACCACTGGTTTCGCCCGCGATAACGACCTGACCGTCCGGTTGGTAACACTGCGGCATGACCGCATTCAGTTACCCAGCGACCGTGGAGGCCGGACTCAAGAAGGCCGACTCCGTATTCCTGATCGCCCCGCAAAAAGCCTACAGCTCGGGGTGGCACAAAAAGATCCTGCCGAAAGCCCTGGCCGATTCCGTCGACCTCGTCGTTTCGGAGATCAAGCCGGGAAGCGGCGGATCCAGCCACGAAATCATCCGGGCGGACAGCCCCCGTCGCCTGTGCGTCGGAGTGCTGCCGGACAAGGGCTCGCGCCACAACAGTCCAACCCGCGCCGAGTCGATGTTCACGTGCGCCAAACGAGCCCCCTCCAAGGGCAGCGTGCTCGGAATCGTAGCCGTCGATGACCCCGATCATGGGCTCGGCGCCTTGGTCGGTTTGGCCCGCGCCTTCCCCGAATTCGACCGCCGCACCAGCAAGGACAAGAAGGAGAAGTCGCTCGGACTGCTCCTGAGCGATCACGAAGGCTCCTTGATCCCCGTCGATCGGCGGACCCGGGACACCATCGACGGGGTGCGTTGGGCCTCCCGATTAGTCGATACTCCCACCGCGGACATGACGACCGAGGACTTCGTTCGCGAAGCGCTTCGTCACGTGAAGGGCACAAAAGGCGTGCAATCGACGGTGATTGTCGGCGAGGCGCTCGCGAAGAAGGGCTTGGGTGGCATCTACGCGGTCGGCCAGGCCGCCATGGTCGCCCCTCGAATGCTCGTGCTCGAGTATTCCCCCACCAAGTCGAAGCGCACTGTAGCCCTCGTGGGGAAGGGAGTGGTCTATGACACAGGCGGGCTCAGCCTCAAGCCGACCACCAGCATGAGCACGATGAAGGGTGACATGGCGGGGGCGGCCGCGACCGTGGCTGCGTTCCGCTTGCTCGCCGAATCCCGGGTCCCCTTCCGCGTGGTGGCCGTCGCCGCCTTGGCGGAAAACGCCATCGGTCCGAACTCCTTCCGCAACGACGACATCCTCACTCTCCACTCCGGGCATACCGTCGAGATCAACAACACGGATGCCGAGGGCCGCCTCTTGCTCGGCGACGCGGTGTCGTGGGTCGGGCGCGAGAAGAAGCCCGACCTGATCATGAATATCGCCACCCTCACCGGCGCTCAGTTGGTCGCAACCGGCTATCGCCACGGTGCCGTGGTGAGCAATCGCCAGGGGCTCGAAGACCTGGCTGTCCTCATGGGCCGGGCTACTGGCGACCTCGTGTTCCCCCTGCCGTTTTGCCCCGAGTTCTTTCAGGGAGAATTCAAGAGCGCGGTCGCGGACATGAAGAACTCGGTCGGCAATCGCAGCAATGCCCAGTCGAGCTGCGCAGCCCAATTCGTCTACAACCAGATCGACGACTTGGACATCCCCTGGCTCCACTTCGATATCGCGGGCCCGAGCCTGCGCGACGAACGGGCGACGGGATTCGGAGTCGCCCTCCTCGCGGCCTGCGCCTCCGAATTCACCACTGCGCAGCTCAAGTCCTGAGTCTCCCGCTACCGCCCCTTATTCTCGTGGTCAGAGCCGAGAGAGAGGGGGAACCACGACGGCTCCCTCCCCTCGCAATCGTAAGAGAGTGCAGGATCGGAATCCTTCGGGATCAGGGGCAACCGACGGTGAGGCCCATTCCGTTGCTCGGCCAGTCGCCACCGGGGATGGGTCCATTGAGTGCCCAAATGCGTGCCTGGAAGATATAGGTTTCACCCACTGCGGCCGGCACGATCGGCACGTCGTAGCTGCGGGAGTAACTGCCGTTGGCATCCAGGAAGTCGTCGATGATCGTGTACAGGTTGCTCGGATTGAAAATGTCGACAAAAATGTCGCATCCCGAAGCGGGATCACGATAGACGGTCACCGGCCCGATGCTCCCGAAAACCCAAACGTGCGCACCGGGGTGGGCGGGCGCCGATACGCTGACCATTCCGGTCGTGCCCTGGGCGGGTGGTGCCATCACGAGGACCGGAGCCCCGGGCACGTTGCAGCCCGGCCCGAGGTCCGTCGCGGTGGCCGGCGCACCGGTGCAGAAGAGAGACACCGGCAGCATGATCGGGGTTGGCTCCGGCACGTAGTCTTCGCCGATGCCCGCGTCGCTGAACGAACCCATGAAAAACGAGGCTCGAATCGAGGTCTGTCCCGGGGTCAGGTAGTTGTTCAGGATGCTGCTGAACCCGTCGACGGAAATCTCGAGGTCCGGCGCGGCGGCGTTCGGCGTGGTGAAAACGGTGGTCGCGTTGGGGAACGGAGCGCCATAGGCGAAGGCCGCGGCGAAAATCGTGCCGCTGAACAAGGCGGTCTGGACTCCGGTCACATCGGTCGCCCCACTAATTCCGACGACGATGTCGAAATTGCCGTCGTTATTCAGGTCGAAAAACGCACCGGCGGATTCCGTACTGGAGAAACTCGGTTGGTCCACTCCCCCGAGCCCGGACAGTACTGAACCCGTGGAATTGGGATCGCCATCCCCGTCGGCATCACCCGCGATGCCGTAGGTGTCGAATCCGATGTACAGCCGATCGCCGACGGGGTCGTACGACACCGCGACGCGCTGCATATCCCAACCGGAGACGGTGCCGGTGGGGAATTGCAGGGGCATTCCGACATCGATCATGCCGGGGTCCGAAATGAACGTGGAGGACGCAGGGAAGTCGTTGCCCACGTTTCCGGTGAAATTCACCGGCTGGGCACGAAGCACCATCATCAACGCGCAGAGCGCTAGCACAATTCTCATGGGATCGGTCACTTTGCGGAACAGGGGTCGCGAATTCGCTGCGACACGCCCTCCTCGACCCAGGAGGTGTGCCGTTGGCCGACCATACGCTCGATGTGTGATGGGGGGGTTGCGCGCGAGTTCGACAAATCCACCGCGAAGACCGCGGCGTGGCAGGAACGATCGAAACCGGCAGTGCACGATCGAGGCGCAAAGTGATAACGCACGACCCGGTAATTCGGCAAGACTCGAACTCGCGACGAATTGCCGGAATCTGGGCGAAGAGTCCCGAGCGGCGTTCGGATCCGGGCTGAACCAATGACCCCGGGACACAAAAAAATAAAGCCACCATCCGCGGCAGTGGTCGCGGATGGTGGCGTCAGCGGCTGCCCGGCCAGGCCGGGAGCGCAGTTGCGATGATCAGGGGGTTACGAGCAAGGGCGCGGCCTCGCTCACGAACAGGATATTGCTCGCGATGTCGAGAGCCGCGAATGCATGGTTGATGGTCAGGCCGGCCAACGCTCCCAGTCCGGCCGGAAGCGTGAGCGTGGGGGCACTCGATTGGCCGTTGGCGCTGAGAGTTCCCAGGGTGTTTCCGAGCGGGAAGACATTCGGGAACGTCAGGGTGTAGAGGAAGTAGTCGTCCGGATTCAGCGGCACCGTGAACAATCCGGCAGGGATACCGGGAGTAGTGCCGGTCACGGAGCCGGCGACGAGGTAGGTCAATCCCGCGCTGGCAATCCCCGCATTCAAATGCAGGCGCTGAACCCCACCGGCCGATCCGGAGATTTGCTCGGGGTAACCAACCAAGGAACCCAAACGGCAGCGGATAATCGCGGCCGTCGAGTCGAACATATTCGCGCGGATGGCCAAGTCGCCATCGTGGTTGAAGCCAAGCGAAGCCGCGCTGCCGTTGTTGAACTGCATCGCGCCGATGGTCGCGATGTTGCGGAAGGTGCCCGGGAAGACCTCGACCTGGTCGTTGCCGCGCCAGATGAGCTGCATTCCCATGACAGGATCGTATCCGTAGTAGCTTCGATCGTTCGTTCCGAACACCACGTCGCCACCGAGCAAATCGACGGAGATAACCACCTGGCCCTTGTCGTTCAGCAGGGTCTGCATGGAGGTGAACTGTCCGAACACCGCGCCCACCGTGCCCGGCGCCGGATCGCCTTCGCGCGCGGCCACCACGTAGTTACCGGGCTGGCCGACGAACAGCGCGGAATCGTTCGTGGAAACGACGCCCGGCCCGAGCAGCGTGCTGCCGAAGCAGACATCGTCGTTGTTGTTGAGGTTCATCGTCGTGGTGCTGACGCTGTCGATCGTGAGACCGGGCAAGCCCGGGGCTGGATCGCCGCGACGCATGTACATTGTCATTCCTGAGGTGTCGCCGAGGTAGAGAGCACGGTCGTTGGTGGTTCCGACCACATCTCCATTGAGGAGGTCGCAGTGAGTGAAGAACTTTCCAGCGGCGTTGAAGCAGTTGGCGCTGACCGAGATGAACCAGCTATTCGAGGTGACATTGAAGGTCGCGCCCGCAGTTCCTGGGGCCGGATCACCCTCGCGCAGAACCAGGATGTTTCCCACGCCTGGCGTCCATATCCAAAGGGATCGATCGTTGGCGGCGGTCGCCGGCGTCGTCCCCAGAGTCGTCGAAAGCTGTTCGTCGTGGATCACCTGGCCGGAGGCGTTCATCTGGCTGACAAACCCGAGAGCGCTAATGACGGTTCCGCCCAAGACCACGTCGCCCTTACGCTGAACCAATTCCAGCGCGCCGGGAAGGCCAGTGAACCAGCCAGCGTTGTTCGCGGTGACGGTGTCGCCGCCGAGCGTCGAGCTTTGGAACAGGACCCGCCCGGTGGTGTTCATTCCGGTCGGTTGCGTCGAAAGATTGCCAAATGCCGAACCCAGGGTGGCGCCCAGCGTGCCTGGCGCCGGGTCTCCCTCGCGGACGAGCAGTGTCCATGATCCTGCCGTGCCGCCGAAGATTCCGGAGTCGTTCGTGGTCAGCACCCCGGGTCCGGTGAAATTGCTGCAGAAAAAGAGGTTGCCGTTGCTGCTCTGGCGCGGGTTGCCGCCAAGTCCCTGGATCGTGCCGGTGTTGAGCGTGTAGCCACCAGGCAGGCCGGGAGCCGGATCACCACCACGCACGAACAAAGCGAGGTCAGCGGCGGTGTAACCCAGGAAGAGGGCGCGGTCGGTCAAGGCCGTTGCCCCACCGCCGATGAAGCGACCGCGGAAGAGCACCCGACCGGTCTCATCCATGACGGGGAGATCGAAGGTCGAGGATCCGCCGAAGGAGGCGCCGGGCACCCCCGGGACGGGTCCACCCGTAGCCGCGACAACCTGGCCGTGCTGGACGACCAGGCTCTGGCCGAAAGCGCTCGCGACCAACGCGAGACCGAACATTCCTACGAGCGCAAACCGACCGCGGGTCGACTGCATGGGCATCAATCCTTTCCGAGATTGCGGATCCGAGGACGCGATGGGGCGGCCAAGCGAGGGGGGCCGCGCGCGTCATCCCAGGTTGGAGTGCCTCGGATTTTCTAGACGCGAATTTTCTGCCGCCCCCGCGCTTCTTCCACCTGGGCGCCGTCACGGGACTACCGCCAACCGGTTAGCGCGTCGTCAGGTCCAAAAACTGGCGCCGAACCGCCTGCCAGCGCAGGCGCTCGGCCTCCTCCAGCGCCTCGGAAACCGCCAACTGTCTCATCCACTCCCCGGGGCCGTTGCGCAGCCAAGCCAGGGTCGAGCCGGCTAGACTCTTCGCTTCTGCGGGATCGGAGGCCTGGAGGCGGGTCCAGGCCAAGAGCTCCCCTTCAAAGAGCTGGAGCGACTCAAGCCGCGAGGGGCCGTCGAAATCTCGGCCCTGGGCGAGACTCAGGTGGGATAGGGCGGCCGCGATGCGCGCTCCGTTGGGAGGACCGTCCCCTGCCGCAGCGGGATCTCGTCGTCCGATCTCGCGGTACGCTTCGATGGCACGCTCGAAGTCCCCTCCCACGGTGGCGAGTTGAGCAACCCGGTTCAAGACTCCCAGGGACGCGGCCCGCGCCACCGACGCATCGTGGCGGAGCAACTGATCTGCCCCGAGGTGATCCTCGGCCGCCCGGACCCAAGCTGCCGAGTCGTAGGGCCAGCGCGAACCTTGTTGGATCCCTAAACCGTGCCCCTTCCGAACGTGCGCCACCGCTTCCTCGTAGCTTCCCAGTCGCAAGAGGGTAGTACCGAGGTTGCAGTGGGCCTCGGCGAACTGCGGATTCTCCACCGTGGCTTCGCGGTACGCGGCCACCGCCTCCTCGAGTCGGCCGAGGCGCATGAGCTGCAATCCCAGAAAGTACGCGTGGTGGGCCCGTAACGCGGAGGGGACAGATCCGAAGGACTCCAGAAGCTCGATCGCGGCGGCGGGATCCCCCGTCTCACCTCGCAGGCGCGCCAGTTCGATGAGGACCGAGGGCTTCTTTTGGCCGGCCCTCACCGCGGTTTCGAGGAGCTCCCGCGCGGTTCTCAGGTCTTTGGCCTCGGAGTAGCCGAAGGCCAGCGCCTCCGCGAACTCGGGATGGGTGGCCAGCGTCGTTCGTACTCGCTCGAGATCGTCACGCGCTCCGAGGGGATCCCCGATCGCCAGCCGAGCCCGCGCCCGATAGACCGTGGCGAATCCCGGCCGCGACTCTCCCGCAGTCATGGCGCCGAGATGGGCAAGCGCCTCTTTCGGCTGCCCCATGGCCAGCATGACTTCCGCCAAATCGAGTCGGAGGTGATCGCTTTTCGGGTCGGCGGCCAGAGCCATCGCGAACATGCGCGCCGCCTCTTCGATCTCGGCACGCGATCCAGCGCGGAGGAGGACGCCGAGATCGTGGTGGATCGAGGAGTGGCCGGCGTCCTTCGCCTGTGCGCTTCGCAGGACTTGGAGGGCCCGTGCTCGTTCGTTCTGGCGGACCAATGCCGCGGCGAGAAGCCGGGCGGCCCCCGCCTCCCCCGCCGCCGCGCAGACCGGCTCGATCAGGTCAAACAAGGCTCGCGCGGAGTTCTCGGCAACGGCGGCGCGGACTTTCGCCCTCAAGGTGTCGCGATCGACCGCCAGGGCCGCCGCACTCAGGATTCGCACCCGCTCATCGTCACGAAGCGCTACCGACACCGACAACCATCCGTCCAGGCCAGCCATCAGCTCTTCGCAGCGCGGGTGCTGCCCGAGCGCCCTCCCGAAGGCGAGCGAATCCGCAGCCACCCCTTCTCCCAGGATCCGCGCGAACACGGACTCGTAGTGCAGGACCTTGGCGCGCGCATCCACTTCTTCGCCGATGTGGCCCTCGAGATCCGCGAGTGCGGCCAAATCATCGGCCAAACTCTGCGCACGCCGGTGTTCCCGGTCGAGATCGACCGCCAAAAGTCGGAAGCGCTCGGAAGCCGTCTGACCCTCGGGAATCTGCTGGAGGCTTTGGGCCGCGGCTTTGGCGAGAGCTTGGGCCCGCGTCCAGGGTCCGGAGTCGGACGGATCCGACCGTGAAGCCAGGCCCCGTTCGGCCGCGATGCCGGAGAGGGCATCACTCTCGAGACGAGCCACCCGCTCGCGTCGTTCCGCTGCCTCGTTCGCCCGCCACACAAAGCCGGCAAAGGTGGCGGCCAACCCGAGCAGCACCGCGGCCGAAAGTGCCAAGGTCGCGCGCCTTGCCTTTTTTTCGGCCGCCGCCCGGGCCCGCGCTTCCGCCACCTCCAGCTCCCGCGCCTTCAGCCGCGCGGCCAGCCCCGTGCGGTATCGGCGCAACGAGGAGAGTACCTGCGAGGCATCGCCGAAGCGGGCGGCGGGGACGGGTTCGAGGCAGCGCCTCGTCAGCTCCTGCAGCTCGGAGTCGACTCCGCTGGCCTCCAGGTGGGCATGAGCGTCGTCGAGCCAGGCGTGGGAGGCCGCCAGAATCGTCTCGCCCCGCGTCTCCTCCACGTAAGGCGGTCGGCCCGTGATGACTTCGAAGAGGATCGCCCCGAGTCCGAAGACGTCCGGCCGCGGATCCAAGGGCGCCGCCTCGCCCCGCACCAACTCGGGAGCCATATAGGCTGGCGTTCCCACGATCGCCGGCTTCGTCGCCTTCGTCGCCGGCCGAGCCGGAGCGTCGTCCTCGCCGAGTCGCGCGAGCCCCCAGTCCATCACCATCACTTCGCCAAACGCGCCGAGCAAAATGTTGGCGGGCTTCAGATCCCGATGCACCGCGTTGGCCGCGTGGGCAAACGCCAAGGTTTCGCTCACCGACTCGAAGATGCGCAAGAACTCGGCGCGATCGTCGGTGACTCGCTCGCGAGCGTTCAAGCGATCCGCCAGGGTGTCACCCCGCAATCGCTGCATAGTGAACCACGGGCGTCCTTCCCGATCCACGCCCACGTCGTGCACCGGCACCACCCCGGGATGTTGGAGTCGGCTCGTGATGCGGGCTTCCTCAAGAAAGCTCCGCACCAACTCGGGATCCTTCGCAAAGCGCGACCTGAGGACCTTGACGGCGACTTCGCGCCCGAACTTGGGATCCTTGGCAGCCAGCACGACGCCCATGCCACCCTCGCCCAAAGCGTGCGTGAGGGTGTACTCCCCGAGCTTCGGAGGCAGCGCTTCCGCGGAGTCTCCCCCCGCACCCATAGGAGTGGGGCTCGCGGGAGAATGCGCGGACTTCCCGCGGGGAAAGGCTTCCCTCAGCGCTTGGTCCAGCAGGGTATCGAGGCGACCGGTCTCGGAGTTCATGCGGAATCGGGCTCTTCGGCAACTACTCCAGGTTGGACCCCAGGGACTTTTCTAGACACGACCGATCACTTTTTCTCGGATTCCGGTTGCGAGGCAGGCGGCCCCTGGTCCCAAGTCAGTTCCCCAACGCGGCCAGGGTCTCGGCCGCCTGCCCCTCCAGATCCTGCTTGCTCGCTGCCGGATAGTAGGTGGCCAACACCTCGAGGAACGCCCCTCGAAATTCCTTCCGAGCACTGGAGAGCAAAGGGTAGACCTGCTCCGGGGTCAGCCCCATTTCCGTCGCGATATCGCGCGAGGGCAGCCCGCGCCCGTAACACAGGTCGAGCGCCCGCAGACGACGCCCCGCGGCCACCGATCCCTCCGCTCTGCGTTCGAGCAGTTCCCGCGCTTCATGCGTCAACATGCGAGCCCACGCGGCATCAAACGCCCGCGCCGGCGACTCATCTCGGCTTTCCGATTCGAGCACTTCCTCCACGATCTCACCCGCCCGGTGGCGTTTCCGCTTCTTCTCCACTTCCGAGGCGACGTTGCGAGCGATTCCGTACAAAAACGCGCGGAACCCCCCGGGCCTCGAATCGTCCAGCCGTTCCAAGGCTCCCCCCACCCGGAAGCACTGCAAGAAGACTTCCTGGGCCCCCTCTTTGACTTCCTCTCCCTCCGACGAGGTCTTCCACCTCGCCGCCAGGTACGCCGACAACACCGGCTCGTACCGCCGCACGAAGGCATCGCGATCCTCGCGATCCCCCCCGGCTGCCCCGAGGACCAAAGTCCAACAAGTCGTTTCCCCGGCTCGTCCGGCCATGCGACCGAATTCTACCGCGACCGCCGAGGCACAGTGGTCCATCGACTCGTCACCGAAGTTGGCAACCGGCACGGAACCCAAGCCGGGAAGAGGCAACGAATTCCACCGCAAGAAAAGTCACAGACCCGGCGGATTTTTGTGCCAAACGTGCCATCCGAATCAACATGAAGGGTAAAGAAACCATCCATCAGGGAGCGCTCCGTGACACCCAAAACCCGCCCGCTCGTCCTCGTTGCCATGTTCGCCCTTCTGGGGCTGTCAGCTCCCTTGGTCTCCCAAGAAGACCCCTTTGGCCTCGTAGTTTTCCACAACACCACCATGAGTTCCATCACGCTCTTTGGCGGGAAAATGGTAACCCGCGACGGCACTGTCGACCTTTCGCAAGCATCCTGGACCTTCGATCCCAACAGCGGTGCAAGGCTGCAGATCAACGACAAAGACCTCTTCGCCAAGACGTTCCAGGGCTCGATCCTTACCGAGGAAGGCTCGACGAACTGGACGTGGACCTACTCACCGAAGGACTCATCCGGCACGTTCAGCCTCCAATGCGACAATTCCTTGCTCAGACAGCACTACGAAAGCCTGGCCAAGGTCCCACGACTCGGAGTCTTCATGGAGGTCGCTCCGAAGGGAGTGTTGGTGACGAAGCTACCCCCAGCCTCCCCTGCCGGTCGTGCCGGAATCCGCGTTGGAGACGTCCTGACCCGAGTGAGCGGATCGAAGATCACGGACCCTGAATCCGTCTCCCGCTCCTTGGCGTCCCGAAGTCCTGGGCAAACCGTGACGGTCTCCGCGCTTCGATCTGGCGTGCCCATGAGCTTCAACGTCGTACTAGGGCAGGCCGCAGTAATTCCACCTGCCCTTACAGGTCCTACTACCGAGGCGGTTGCATTCGCGGTTGGAAAGGCCATTCTCGGCGCGGCGGCGTGGCACGTGGCGTTGGACGTCTACAACGAGTCTTCCGATGACCTGTTGGAGGTGCTGATGAAAGAAGCCGTGCTTCAGCTGGCCCGCGAGGCTTTGGTTGCGGCCATGACCTCCGCGGTCGGTGACTTGGGACCCAGTCTCTCGTCGCAAGATCGCACAATCGTCGGATCATTCTTGTCCTCCGTGGTACGCGGAGAAGCCCCATCTATCCCCCAAACCGATGGCTCAGGAGCCATCAGCAGACTGCTAGTAGCCAACGGGCTCGCCACCTCCACCGCAGAGAGAATCGCTTCGAGCGTCGCCACGATTGCTCGTAGAATTGGATCTCGACCAACCAAATGAAACACAAAGTAATAAACACTTCGTACATCCCATTGACCATGGCTCCGCCAAGGCAGCCACAAGAAAAATGAGCCTTATGCACAACATCATAACTTACACTCTTGTCAGTACACTGCTTTTTGTTTCGCAAGTGCCTTCCCAGTCACTTCCCCCTGGTACAGTCCTAGCCTGCTACGAATCCAGCACAATTTGCTTGTTTCCCGCTACAGTCGGACCAAACGTACTCCTTGCCCCGAACCTGAGCCATTCCGCTTACTGCATGGTTCCAGACACTACTAGCTCGAACCAAGGAACAAGCATATTGGTAGCGGGTAGAGCGTCACTGGACGCGAGTCTGTCCCGAGTCAACATTACATACAACAGCATTACCAACAGCTACTCGACCACAACCGCACTAATTGCTACATCACTATGGGGTGGGTCAGTTCGAGACCCGGCAAATCTCGCTTGGGACAATTCAACATCAACACTGTTAATATTTGACAGGTACACCGATGCCGTCTTCAGAATAAATCCGACAAACGGGGCCCAAAGCTTGGTCTACGACGGTACCACGAACGACTGGGGTAACAGCCTACAGTGCGGCAGTGTCGACCCTGCGACGGGGGATATCTATGTCGCAGGCGGAACTGTACCAAGAGTCTGGAAACTACCGTCCACTGCGACCATGGCGACTACGCCCGTAGTAGCGGTTACCAACCTTCCAGCCACTCCCGTAGACATCAAGTTTGACCCCATAAACACTACGGAATTCATTGTATTCTGCACCACGCAAGCGACAAAGCATACGATAACCAACTCAACCAGCTCACCGATAACTTATATTGCCAACGGAGTAATCAGTAATTTCATTCGCGCCGCGGCCTCAGACCAGTTCGGAGACTTTCTTGTAGCTGCCGCTCCGTCCGGCTGCTGCTCAAACGGAACACTGGTATCAGTTCCCAATCCTGTCGGACAACCACCGATCGGCGGAGTCTCCGTCGTTGGAGTCCCACGAGTGCCATGTTGGTCCACGGCAACATCTTTAGACATCATATGCATAGGAGCCTCGCAGACGCCGTTCACCCTTTATGTTACGCCAAATCTGATGGGACAAGGCAGTGGCCTATTCACGGCGCGATTGCCGTACGGGGTAGCGTCTGGAGCGACTCTACTCTCGGCATCTACCGGACTTCCTGCGGGAACCGGCCTGTTCGTCGGCCTGTATCCGGATCCGCTCTTCTTCTCGGTCCTGCAGTTTCTTTATTCCGCCCCTCAGCCCGGTCACCCCTTCAGATGGTCGACAAGTAATCCGTCGCTCTGGCCCAATTATCCGCTGGCAATACCAGCAAGTACGATTGGTCCGAGCACAACTCTCGATTTCGTACTCATAGGATTCGATGCGGCCGGAAACTTCTCCGGACACAGCAACATCGTACGAGCCAGTTGGTAAAGATCTCTCTGCATCGAAACATCGATTGAACAGCTCTACCGACCAAGTGCTCTTCGTGCCTCCTCCTCGGACTTGCGGAGGGCCTCCTGGATATCCTCGTCTTCCGCGTCGATTGTCAGTATCTCCCGACAAAGCTCTATGGCCTTCAACCAGTTGGCGGATCGCATCTCCAGCTCAAGCATGAGCCGCCGAATCTTTTCCGACTTCGGTTCCTTGCGATCCCAAATCTCAAGAACCATCCTACCAATTTCTATCGGCCCGTACTTCACGAGTGTTGGAGCGATCTTGGCGATGTGGGTCGAGGATGTCCGCGAGTCGGCCAACAAAACAAAGACTTTATTTGCTAGTCGATCATACAACCCTACGCGTCTCCCCGCCTCGGGTTGCTGAAACTCACTCGCAAGTACCATGATTTCGAGCTGTAGAGCGGAATGCCAGGCTGTCGGCAGCAAGGAGCCAACTGATTGAGCCTTCGCGCAATCAGCCAGTATTGCGTCTCTAAGGGGAGCCGAATTTCCACCGGCAGCCTTATCGGCACGGGCAATCTCTCCCAAATTCGCTACCGCTCGAACATGATAGAAATAACCATCCGGGTACTTGGCAATGACCTTGTCCAACTCGGTAGCGCCCGCTTTTCCCTTGGTCCAAGGGCGCGTCAGCAGCATAGTTGTCGATACGCCCACGATTCCCATCGTGTAGTCCAAGGCAATCGCAGCATATGGGATATCTTGAATAGCACTCGCGTAATCTCCCTTCGTCGCTTTCTTCATTACGATATAAGCTTTCAGCATCATCTTAATTACTTCTGATAATTCAATGTCGTCAGAAGGAGCCTCTGTAGCGGTCATCATTGCCACAAAAAATTCTCTGTTGATGCCAGCTACTGTGGCAACCGATGTATTGCGTAGTTCATCAAGCGTAGACATAGCCGCAGTTCTGTTTCCCGTCAAGAATTGACTCCACGCGAGTGCGAGGCCCGGCCTTGGATCGTCAGGATACAGAGAGCGCAGAACCAAGACTTCATCAGAAATTGCGCCAAAACGACCAGTCTGCAAGAGGGTCATCAATTTGGATCGTCGCGCTCTGAGATTGCGAGGGTCCGCAGCAATCGACTTGGTTAGAAGGTCAATCCGCTTGTCGATAGATTCGCTGCAGAGAGCAGCCGCATACATTCGATCACTCGGCGACAGTTCCTCTGAATTCGCGAGCCGGTGCAGTTTCTCTATTCTATTCGCGCTGCCCAATGATATTGAGGCGGAGTCGATCAACACCAACTCACCGCGATCGCGCTGCTCTCCACTATTCATGAGCTCTTCGATTAGCTTGATGATCGGATCGCTGATTTCACCACGCTTCGCCGCGGATATCTCCGCTTCCAAGAACACCAATTCGCTCCCGATCGTCTCTCGGGCCTCCGTCGACAGCCCCTCCACTCCGGCTTGAGCGGAGTCGAAGTCACCTCTGTCAAACAGAGACTTGAGCGACTCGAATTCGCGATTTATTTCACTGCGTTTCGACTGTTCTCGCGCCAATTTTTCTTTGGACTGCGATTCTCGAATCGTTGACCATACAATGACTCCGATGCTCACGAACAAAGCTATCGCCAGGATCGCCAAGGTGATAATCGGGTGACGACGCACGACTTTCTCGACACGCTTGCTCAGCGTGACGTGGCGTCCGACAACGCGCTCGTTCCGCAGAAGCCTCCCGAGGTCGTCTGCCATCGCCTTCGCACTGATGTAACGATATTCGACCCGCTTTTCCAGTGCGGTCTCGAGAATGGATTCCAATCCCAAGGGAATCCCCCGTCCAACTCGTGGAGCGGGCTCCTCGGAGGTCAAGACCTCGAGCAGGCGAATCTCGGAGCTCGCGACAAATGGTCGCTGACCAACGATGAGCTCGTAAAGCAAGACCCCCAAACTAAATACGTCGGAAGCTGGAGTTGCAGGATCTCCTCGAACTCTCTCCGGAGCAAGGTAGTAAATTGTCCCTGGAACTTGTCCTCGCTTGGTCAGCTCCGCATTGCTCGCATAATGAGAGAATCCGAAATCAACCAATACGGGAACACCGTTGCGAATAATGACATTCTGCGGCTTGATGTCTCTGTGAATTATTCCCTGATCGTGTACCAGTGAGAGAGTATGCGCGAGATTTTCGATCAACCCGCAGACACTACTCCAGCGCTGCTGTGATATCGTTTCATCACTATTGTCATGATTGCCTACGGACGCGATGCTCTGACCTTCAACGAGCTCCATACAGAGCCACGATTCTCCGGGAGTCGAGCTGTAGTCGATCAGCCTGCAGACTCCAGGAAGTGCCAATTTTTCGAGTGAGTGCACTTCTCGGCGATGGCGCTCGAGAGAGTTCTCATCCAGAATTTCGCTTGCCTTCGGAATTTTCAGCGCGACGACTTGTTTTGTAGCGTCATCGAAGGCTTTGTATACTTCTCCCTGCCCGCCTTCTCCGAGACTTTCCATGATGCGGAATCGCTCGAACATCAGCATTCCGCACGATAGTGACCCGGCCTTCATTCGGTTATCTGGTGGCTTCATAGTTCCGCCTCAAGTTCGAACAGTCCTCCACTCTCTTTCTTCAAACGCCTCATGAGATCTCTTCTTGTTTTTTTCACCTCATCCATCGAGAGATCGAGCGCTGAGGCCATATCAGGGTTGGACTTTCCTTCGATGAGACCAATCAAGACTTGATTTTGTTCTACAGACAAATTGAGTTCCTTGATGGTTCTCTCGATATGAGCATAGCGCTCTCTCTTCATGAGCTTGTAGCTCGCGGTACGCTCGAGGCCGGCAATCGAGTCTTCATTGGCATGGTTCAAGAGTCTGTTTTGATTATTGATCATGGCCCTGAAATGTTCTTGGCATACACGCTTTGCCACTCCGATAAACCAGCTCCTGAAGTGCCCTCTTGCGGGATCAAATTTTGTCGAGTAGATCTCCATGACTCTCAAGATTGCTCCCTGACGCACTTCCTCCCTGTCTTCGGATGATTGAATGCCCGAGTACCGTGTCGCCTGTAGCCACACGACTAATACAGGAAGCATCAACTCGATCATTCTCGGCAAGTTGTCCGTGCCTGTTGTTGAATCACTACATAGGCGCGACAGCTGCCGGTCGAGATCTTCAATTCTCTCTTCGTATTCCATCGTTGAATCCTGTTGATGAGAAATCCAGAAGTTTGGAAAACGCACGCTCCCGGGAGGGCTGGATCTCCAGCCAAGAATTCACGGGCTGGTCGGCATTTAATAGGGCATGGCTATTGCCCATGCTTCATGCCTCACTTCTCAGTCATTTTATTCAGCAGCTGTTTGAGATCAAGGTCCGGGTTCGAGGCCGTAGGATTGAGCACGCCAGCTCCGACAGGAGCATAGGTCGGGCGTCGGGGTGTTGGGGGACGTCAGTGGTCGAGGGCAAGACCGGGACCATACTGCCCGCGATCGAAGTAGGGCACGAGGATCCTGCGGAATAGACGGGCATTGACCGCTCGCCCGGCCAGGAAAGCTAGGGTGGCTGGTCCTTTAATGGCGATGATGAGCCCGGTCTGTTTCGGAAAGCGGCTCGGGATGCGACTCATCATGTCGCGCAGCTGGCGCGCCGCCCCGGGTCCGTGCCTGCGCTCAAGGATCACGTCGGAAGTCACCACGATGCGCCCGATGATCGGCTCTGCCGCTACTCTTGCCAGCGATTCCCAGTCGGGTTCACCCCGGTCTGCCGCGAGGTAAATCGCGACCATCCCGACGCTCATGTCCGCAGGCTCCGGTAGTTTGGTGACCCGATCGAAGTAATCGGCGCCGGCATCGCCTCCCGACTGGGCTGCGACGAGATCGAAGCCCGACTCCCGTGCGTTCAAGACTTCGAAGTCGGCCCGGTGCGCACCCCACGAGTGGCCGAACAAGAAAAAAGCCTGGAGCGGGGCCTTTCCATGGAGAACGTTGCGGACGGGCCGCACTCCGATCTGATCCTCGGTCAGCGTGGTGGCCAGCCTTGAGACCCTTTGTTGAAGCCCGGGCCAGTCAACCGGTTCGAGAGGCGAGTGGGGCGGGATCCGCTTGAGGAACGGCGCAGGTGCGAGTTTGAAGGCGCGGATCTCGGGTCTATCCGGGTTCTCCGGTGCGAGTGTCGCCACGTCGCCCAGGAGTGCCCGTTCCACCCGATCACCCTCGGCCTCCTGATCGGCATTGAGATACGCGATCCGTAGCAGGGGGCGAACTTGGGCTTCCTTTTTCACTTCGAAGCGCCCGTATCCGACCGCCGTCTTGGCACCGATTCCCATAAGTGCTAACGCGGAGCCCAGGATTTCGAGTCCATCCTGCGCACTCTGCGGGCCAGCGCCCGGACGAGACAAGACTCGAAACTCGTAGACGGTGCCTCGAGGAACCGTGAGGAACTTCACGGGAATGGGGTCATCGATCGGAAGTGCCTCCATCCGTTCGTCACCGACCTTCGTGTCCCGGTAGTACCCAGGCAGGTGAACATTGACGATGTCGGCTTCGAGTCCCCAGCGACTGTCCGTTATGCGCGGATAGGCCGGCAGGAAAACCAGGGCGCCAACCCTGGCCTCGTCACCTCCCATCTCATTTCCGAACAGGCCTACCAGGGTTTCGGTATTCAGGCCGACCAATCTGCCGTAGGCTCGGCACAGGCCTTTGAGACTCGAACCGAGAATGACTGGCACGCCGCTCGTGAAATCGATGGAAATCCCGGGCGCCAGCGGATGGAATGCCCCGAGACCAAAGGTCAGCCTCGAACTCGTTTTCCACCTGGCCGATCGAGCACTGCCTCCCGATCGTGAGGTCGATTGCAAGAGCCTATCCAGACGAGCGTGGATCTCCGATATCATTTCCAGGTGGGGCTTAAGGGTCGGAATCGCCGCGTTCACTCGTTCCTGCAGCCGATCGGAAGAACCGGGGCTCTTCGTTCCCCAAATCGGCAGGTAGCGATCAAACACGAGTGACGCGTTGGGCGGGCTATTATCGGTTTTCTCCTCGCGCCGAGTCAGGAACTCGATGACCGACGAACGCAGCGCCATCGGGGGAAGCTTGCTCCAGTCAATCATCGGAATTCCCCTGCTTGCAACACATTGGCGATGCGCTTGAGCGCCGTAGCCATCGCGATCGCTTCCCGCTGGGCGGCGGCGAGTGACAGGGTCGAATCGCTCTTCATGATCAGTTCGAGCAGGGTGGAGCCAGTGGGTGGCCTGGATTCCGGCTCCTTAGACCAGAGCGTGCCGTGACGGCTCTCCTTGATCAACCATTCAGCAAGCTTCGAAGCGAGCCAGGGTCCGGCCGTCCGCTCTTCGCTCCCCCGTTGAATCAGAGTCGCGATGACTACGACGAGGCCTTGGGTACGGATCGCCACGGGCAATCCCTGAACTTCGCTCGCGACTCTCTCGAGAGTCTCTCGCTGCAGATTTCGTAGTTGCTTCCATGCGAATTGATGGCGATGCTCCTCCACACCTAGCGATTTGGTCGAGACTTGAGGATTCGAATTAGGCCCGACATTCGGCTCTTTGGCATTCGGCGTCGGATTGGCTTTTCGGGGCGTGTTCATGATCGCGCTCCGAAAGACCACCAGCATCGCCCTTGGCCGACGGTTTCGTTGCCTCCGATCTGCACGAATTGAAGGTGTTTCACTTGCGCCAGGAATGGCGCCAGGGACTGATCATGACTTTCTTCCGTGCGTTCCGCTACGATGCATCCGAACAGGCAATCGGAAGGGAGCGCCTCTTCGTACCAGAGATTCCCCTTCTCGCCGCCTGCTTCGCTCGTTGTCTTGCGGCTCGTGAGCTGGATGCGGGCCGTGACGGGCGGAGCGTTCTCTATCAGGAGGCCGAAGACCGAGTCGGGCAACACGATCAGATCGCGCTGCAAACGCGCCTTGGTCGAGGTCTCCTCGCTAGGAAGAAGCTCCGCCATCGCCTGGCCCAACTTCTCGACCGAGGGGTCCACGCGAACGTCGTCAGGCACGATCACTTGGTCTTCGACTACGAGGAGCGAACCCTTCAGGCTCGCGTCGCCGACCAGTACCCGAAGCCCGTCAGCCCCCAGGACCTTGGGCTCCACGAGCGCAGGGGGCGGTGGCAGTTGATGCGCGCGACTGAGACGCGCCCACCGCTCGATGAGGAGCCTCGAAGTTCCGTATAGCAGGGGGCGGTTCAACGAGCGGAGGGGGTAAGCCAACAAGAAGCCTTCGCCAAATACGAGCGACCCCGCCCCACCGGACTCCGATGACTCTTCGGAGCCCCCATCCGGATTGACGAGACTGGGGCCGAACCATTTTTTTACCTGACCTGTGGCGCCAGGGTCCGAGACTCTCCCGATGGCGTCGCGAGCCACTCCTTTCAGGCTGGTTCCCGGCAGAATTGGAATTCCCGTCGTGCTTTCCCGCGCAATCGGAAGATCCACCGCGCCTGCCGCTTGCCCGGTCCCGCAGTGGGTGGCGGTCAAGGTGTAGATCCCGGACATCACCGCTTTCCCGCTCATGCTCGACCTCCTTGTTGATCGTCCCGCATCAAACCCACCAAGACCCTACCGAAGCCGAATGCCCACTCCTCCGGCCGCCCGAGTGCACACCGATTGTGCAACGCCTGGAGTGCACGTTTCCGGTCCTCCAACCCACCCCCAGTCATGTGACACAGCCAAGCGGATCCGGCAGGAACGTAGGGTAGGTTGTCGAGCGGCTGGACCCGTCCGCCCCCCGTTCGCCGTATGCCCCCGAGAATCAGAGGTTTGCAGAGCAAGGCGGCTCGAATTGAGACCGAGACCATGATCGACGCCAGCGGGATGATAGGGCGCGAGGGATGGTCTATGAAAGCAGGACTGGCCAGATAGAGCCAAAACCAGAGTTCTTCGGAGCTCGGAATCGCCGAGAGATGCTCCCCCTTGCGGAGCTTCGCCCACTCCCCGTCGATTGTTCCGAGAGGATGGAGAGTCAAAGCCCTTCCTTTTCTTCCGCCTCGGAGGAGACCTTCCGTCAGAGCACGGGCTGGCAGTTCGCCTTCCTTTGCCGTCGTCAACCAGCTTGCCAAGCCACTGCGCGCGCGGTGTCGGGTCGCGGTGAGGAAATACAGCATTCCCGGGTACGGCTGCAGGTTTTCGGCGATGTTCAGGCCCGGTCGGATCTCCCAGGCGGCGGTCGGAGGCAAATCCGCGAGGTGGAGCCGTTGTTCGATTTCCTCGGATTCCCGCGTACCAGGGTCCCGCCCCGCAAGCATCGCGAGCATCAGGTCGGCTCGCACGAATCCTCCGAGCGGCCCCCTCGTCGCATGGCCGGGCACGTGCAGCCGATCCATCGGGGGTTCGTCACTCAAGAGTTCAGGAAGATTCGGGACCACGCCCCGCTTCAACGACTTCCATCCCGGCTGAGCCGGTGTCGAAGAGCCAGATCCGCCCTCAAACCAGCGTTCCCTCGCTCGCTGGGCGCTCTGCCCACCCGTAGGTCCCGCTTCATCCAGCGCATGGATCCACATCGGCGTCGGAAACCACGCAGTGATGTTTCCACTGGGCATGGTCTCCGCGGGCCACGGACCATCGAAGGACCATCCCTCGGGAAGAGACTCGGGTCTTCCGACGAGGCGTTCGATTTCTCGGCGATCCATCGTCGGACCGCTGAGTCGCAGCCCCGAGGCAACGAGAATTCGCGTGCGCACCATGCCCTGCCAGGTCCGAGGAGGAGGTGGGTACAGACTCTTCGAGCCGTGGCTCTGGCCAGCCGCTTGCCCCGCCGGGGGGGAGACATGCAGAAAGTCCTCCGGAACGGCAAAGAACCCGTGTTCGTAGCTCATTCCTCCTCCCCCTTGGCCGCAAGCGCGCGGCAAAACAAAAGCGCACTACGGTCGGCTCGGTAGAGCACCGTCAAGTCCTCCAAGAGATCGCCAAAGTCCTCGGACCTCACGTCGCTTTCTCCTGAGTCCAGGCATTTTGCGACCAATGCGCTGATCACTGCGCCCCATTCTCGGTCGCTGAGCTCCACGGCGGAGAAATAGCGTCGCTCGCGCTCGAGCTTGTAAGGCAAGCGCCCTGGGAGGGACCCATTGCCGAAGGCCTTGACGACCCGGCGGATGCGCTGCGCGTTTTCCGGCGGGCGAAGACTCACCGACGGCCCGGAATCCATATCTGACGACCGCGCTGACTCCTCCCCTGGCGACCGGTCGTACCAAGGGATGCCCGCTTCCGCTTTGACTCCGCCTCGGGTCCAGATCGCCAATCCCATGGCGCTACGGCCAACGCGGTCCTTAGCGACGTCGTCCAGAAGCGATTGAGCCCGTTTGATGACCTGCCGAAGCGGCGTCTTGAAGTGGGCGAACACGATGCCGGCGGAGAGGCTTTGAAAGGGGCCGAGCATCGGCAAGTACTCGCCCACGCTTTCCGCAACCGGCCGTTGCGCAGGGCTACCCGAAGACTCTCCCGCCCAAACGTGCGAAGCGACGCGCGCGACTGGCAGACCCACGCGCCCAAGCTCATCAGGCCAGGGGATAAGGAAACGTTGGCGGGCGCGTTCCGGATTCCAAGGTTCGGGACCGCCGCGGGAAAGGGCCCAGTCCCCGGCTGCCGCATTGGGCATGGTGTCAACGATCCATGGGGCGGAGAAGACCTGTTGCAGACGCGCAGCGATCCCGATGGCGTCATCCGCCGGGGCCATCGCCAGCACATCATCGCCACCCACGTAGATGAGTCGCCCCCCAAACTCACGCTCCACGACCCAAGGAACCACCCGGTGCGCGAAGTCGGCGAGGATCCGACTCACGAGCCCATGGAGGCTCGGCCCCATTTGGCGCGGGTGATCCAACAGCGCGGCCCAGGGCCCATTCTCGACCTTAGCCGCCGCCTCTGGATGCAGCACGGAGCGCCAGAGGTTCCTAGTGCGACTGGGATCACCGAGTAGTAATTTCCCCATCGAATCGCCATCCAGCTTGAGAAGCGCGAATCGTGTGTCCGGTGCAGCCAGTTTCAGATCAATGGCCTTCTTCCTGAGTGCTTTGATCGCGGTGAGGAGAGCCGTTTGCTTATCGCTCTGCCTTCCCGACGGACTGGCCGAACTTGCGCCCTTCCCCTGGCTGACCCGGTTCTCGCGGGCGAAGTCGGCACGAACGCTCTCGGGATGCACGATCTGGGCGTCGTACTTCAGCAGTTCCTCGTCGATGCCCGCTAGGGAGGGAAGACTGGCCGGCCACTGCGTTCGGTCGCGACCGGATGCTCGCGCGGCCGCCACCACTTCGTCGCGTTCCCTTTGCAGCCTGGCGTCCGTGCAGACCTCACGAAGGAACGCCTGGGCCGCCACTGCCGCCGTCGAGGGAAACGGCATCCGCAATGGATTCTTCATCCACAGATGAGGGGCTGGCAGTCCCGATTCGAGTCTCAGGTTCTTTGCCAGAGAAGGCTGGCCCGCCCAGCCCCGATTGAAATCGGAGTCCTCCTCCGGCCGCCCCGTTTTGATCAACAAGCGCTTGAAGAGGCACACCGCGCATAGTCGCTCCTCTCCGAATCTCGGCTCGCCCACCTCCCGGCCGAGGGTTCGCCAGAACTCGATGAGTCTCTGGCGCTGCTGGTCGAGATGGCCGCCGCTCGAACCCAGGGCTTCCCGACTCGTGCAAATTGTGCATCGCTCGCCGACACCGTAGGCACCGCCCGCGGGCCACGGCCGCGCCTCGTTGCGCTGCCGATGCCAAAGACGCATTTGGTGGTGCACGAGCGGGTAGTCGAATCCCCGCTCCATTCTCATGAGACCCGGACAGTGTTTGGCCTGGATCTCCCGGGCGAACTCGTAGGCTGCCCAGGCTGCATCGTCGACCCACGGTCGCAAGTGATCGGATCGTGCCCGGAGGCCGGGTGGGAGAGGCGCACGCTCGACCTGAGCCGGCAGTGCCCCCCCCGGCACCACTTGATCCATGTCAGGGAAGCTCTTCCACGGCACTGCCGCCCATGTCGTATGCAAGACCTGACCGAGTTGCCGCTTCCAGGTCTTCTCGATCGCCGGCAATTCCGACTGCCACGCACGGAGGGCTTCGATGGCCTTCCACACTCGCTGGGTCAGCTCACCCCAACGATGCTCGAACCCCGCTTGGCACTTCTTGGCCAATTCCGATACTGCGGGAATCCCCTCTATCGGGCCCTCAGGAACGATCGCCATCCAATGGTCGGGAATCACGGCGGCGCGGCTGGTCGGGTCGTAGTCTTGCCCCCAAAGCGGGACAACGATTTCGCGATGATCCTTCAACCATCGATCGGCGCGGGGATTTCCCCGAAGGTCCGGATAGACCACAGAGTCCATTCCGACCTCTTCGATAACCGGGACCATCGAATGCCAGGCCAAGTCGCTGATCAGATACGAACTGGTCCAAAGATCGCGCGCGGAACGCGCTTCGTTCAGCACCGTCTGGACCGGGCCGACCTCGAAGGACAGCATCCACGGAGTCCGCTCCTTCGGTAGGTCCTCCTTGTTTTTCCGATGGAGAAAACTCAGCGCCGCCGTCATCCGCGTGTGGTCCCAAATGCTGTGATCGGGCGCACGGGTGTCGGCCGGCATTCTCGACCAAATCAACGATCGCGACCAATCTTCCAAACCGGCATCGGCAACGGGGCTTGTAAGGAGTTCCCGAAAACGGCGCCACAAATAGATGTGCACCCGGCGGAGCCCTTCCCAGTCCTCCCAGACTCTGGATCCGAGCACCTGAGCAATCTCATCAGCTGCGATCTCGACTGCATCAAAGGTCTCCCCGGGTCTCCAGAAGCGCTCGGGACTTTCAGCGGGCACATCCTCGGGCGACACCATCGGGCCGTTGGTCACGATGAGGGGCCCCGGGCTGAGAGGGTGGGAGACCAGTCCTTCGGCGTGCCACCGGACGACTTTGCATTGCTTGCCAAAGCCCAAATTGGGGCGGTCCGCTCCGGCCGCGGCGTGGTCGGGTGATTTGCTACGGCTGCCGGGCTCCCCTTGCCCATCCCATTTCAGGGCCTCGAGGATAGCGAGAGTCTGCCCGAAGTGCCCGCTCGCCACCTTCTTGCCTTCGACCCTATTTCGAAACCAGGTGGCAAACGGCTTGTTTGGTGGGTCGTGGAGGAGGGAAAGAACTCGCTGACGCCAATAATCGACCCGGTTCATGGACTGACTCCTCCCGACCAACGCCACTGCGGGTTCTTTCTCGCGCATTCGTCCAGAAAGCCATCGACCAAGTCGCCGCCAGGAGGAGGCAACGGATCCTGCCGCCCACGGTACCCCGAACGATCGTCGTAGTGCAGGCCCCGATCTCCGGGCATTTCCCCGTCTAATCGCGTGAGTTGGGCATAGGCCTTCCCCGCGATCCGCGTCGACCGGATCCATAGCAGACTCGGGAACCGCTTGGCCCTCTCCTGCTTGTGGTTCGGAAGATCAGGGGTGAACTCCACCGAATCGGGACTCATTCGCTCGCGGGCCACGAATCTGAAATTGAGGGGCAAGCCGAAGGCGGCCCTTTGAGGTGACTCCAGGGGAGACCGACGACTCATCGGGACGCCACCGCGCTTGTTCAAGTAACGCAGGTGATCACCCACGATTCCGCGATCCGGCGTACGCAGTGCTCGGAAATTCTGCAGCAGTAGTCCCGCGACTTGCATGGGCCCGGCCCATCCCAATGGTGCGGAGATCGCGCGGTTCGACTGCACCAACACCAAGCGCATCATTTCTCCGAGCCGAGGACAGCGGTCGGGCTCACTGCGACCCCGTTCACTGAAATCGAATTCTTCGTCCGCCGTCCTCAGGGTCGCGTCGAATTTCCGCATCCAATCGCGAGGGTCTTGGGCCTTCGCCAGGAGCGGCCAGGACTCGAGAATAGGCGCAAGATCCGGACTCGCATCCCCTCCCACTGACCACGAGCGAATTTCCAGGCTTCCGAGCCCCCGCCTCGCCCGGCTGCCCAAGCTCCCGACATGCCCCAAAAGCCAAACCGCCCCGATGACGGCTTGGTGATCACGCGCGATCAGCTCTTCCCACTTCGGAAAGACCACTTCGAGGGTGAAACGCGTTCCCGGGGCAATTGCATTGCGACTCTCATTTCCAGGGAGTTGCAAGGTGTAACCCAAGTACTTCACCCCGTTCCTGGTCTCGCGGCCACTGCCGACATCGAAGACGCGAAGAGCCCCAGCCTCCGGCCAGCTCACGACAGTCGGCTTCTCCGGTCCCACCAGGCTCAACCACACCCGCGACTGCCCCTCCCCCTTACGCACGTCCCCCCAGATCCCCGCTTCCCGCTTCCGATAGTCCACGTCCAAAGCTCGGTACCAATGTCGCAGCGCCCCCTTGATGGACGCAGCCCGCAATTCCGAATTCTGATCCGCCCCCCCCAGAAAGAGCGGCGTGACAACTTCAAACTCCACCCGCAGAATTCCGATCATAGACAGGACTCCATATCTTCCTTCAGTCTCTGGGAAAGCTCGGGAGACTCCTGCACGTCGAACTCCTCGATTTCCGGCCCAGCCTCCATAGTCCAGGCTTTGAAGTGCAGAATCTTGAGCCGACAGCCCTGCGGCGGAACCAGGGAGTCGATCAATTGGGACGAGACCGTGTCGTGATGGCTCGACAGGAATATCTGAAAACGCTTGGCAGGCTCAGGATGGTAAGCCAACTGGCGCATCAGAGTCATCTGTCTGCCGATATTCGTGAGATCATAACTGGTCGACGGGTCGTCGATTACCAAGACGCGGTTCGGAAACTTGAACGCATCCTGTTCTACCGCAATAAGCTTCTGTGCAATCATGGTCGCCAGCGCTACCTGTGCCCGTTGCCCCGTAGAGAAGTGCCTCACGTCACGTCCATCCTCGAATCTGCTCACCAACATTCTTCTGGAGCGAACGACGGAATTGTCATCGTCATCGTTGTCGGTGAGCACCTGCTCGTCCGCGACTACCTCGAGTCTTGCTTCGCCAGTCAGTGCCATTCGCCTCAGTACAAGGCTGGTCGCCTTCTCCAGGGTCCTCCGAAGCGACTCTGTACCGGGCCCCTCGAAGCTCCTGTCGACAGCCCCGACGACACTTTTCAAGTCCCTCACTCTCGCCTTGTAATCTTCGAATGCCCGCTCCAATTGACCGATACTCTCGTTGGAATTCGACCAAGCCTTGTATTTAGCCCACCATTCGCTTATGACCCGCTTGTCAATTTCCCCGAGTTCTCGAATAAGGCGACGGCATAGCGAGGCCCCCGGATCACTCTCGAGCAGTTCATTTATCTTATTGTCAATATCAATTTTCTCGCGTTTCATACCGTCCACGTCGAAACGTGTACGCTCGACGATCGTTTCAAGTCTGTCGGCTTGATGAAGACACGACCTGAGCCTAGCGCGATCGATCAATTTGAATTCTGCCACGATGGGCGACAGCAAATCTTCAGTATTTGCGTCACCATACGAACTCCAGTGCTCCAATCTCTCAAACAAGATCCTCAAGACCAATCCGAGCTCCGACTGGCCGTGGAAACGACTGCCGCGATAGACGATCCACCGATCAATTGAATCGGAGTTTTTGCTGCCCGACTCGGCGATCTCCATTTGTCCGATAATTTCGGCTCGTCGACTCTGAAGCATCCCCAGTGAGTGAGAATCGGCGCCAGCGGTCATACTATCGGTATTTTGGGAAGATAACTGCCGCAGTCTTGCCTTGAGCCAATCTTCGAGTGCGACCAGAGTATTGGAAAGCGATGGCTCCAGTCCGAATTTTTCCGCGAAACCCAGCCACGAATCGATCTTCGACCAATCTTCACGCGGTAATCCCAATTGAGCTTCGGCCTCCCCGAGGATTCTCAACAACCGTTCGTTAGAATCGACAAATCGTCTCCAGATATCCGCCCCGACCTCGGGTCTCGCCTCATCGAGTCTCGCTTCGGGCTTCGGTTTCGATCCTATCTTGCTCAATTCGTCTAGCGCTTGCTTCATGGCCTCGTACGGTTCGGAGGCTTCATCGGGAAGAGGAAAGAAGAGATCGAGGAGAGTTTTTCCATGTGACCTTTCCTCGTAGATTTCCTCGTGGTCATCCTGAAAGAAACACGTCAGCCTATACTGCAGTGTCGGAGGGATCGACGGAGTCGCTATTATTCGCTGCAAAGCGTTTGTTGGCAATCGACCGTCACGCCAACTTCGGGTAATTACTCCGGTCCCTTCAATTTCTGTAACTAAGTCGGCCTCTCTCGTCGACTCGGTCTCCCTGTTACCTTTGTCCAGAATATGTAGGTCGATTGTAGCCGTTTCCTCTTCGGAAGCGAGGGACTTCATGCCGTCGTGGCGTCTCCTTTCTTCCGTAGGACGCCCGGTCAACCCACAAGCAATGGCCTCCAGTAGACTCGACTTGCCGGTACCATTCGGACCCACGACGAGCACCAAATCCGCGTCCGTATCCAGCTCCTTCCGACGGACAAACCCTCTCCATCCGGATATGACCACTCTCGCTACCCGGTCGGCACAAAAACCACCGATCGTTGCCAATAGGGATACTGACGGTGTATTTCCCGACTGTTCCTTATCGACAACTCGCTGCGGCTCCATTCCGCTTTCCGCCCACTCGATCCATTGTCTCACCGCCGATTCACGCGATAGCCCGGGTGGAGAGCGAAACAAATGATCGAGTAGCACGTCGACACCGGGGCCCGGAACGGACGACTTGACCAGCTTTTCGATTTCGCCAACAGTCGGGGCGCTCACCACTCCCCTGTACCCTTCGATCGACTCGGGTTCGAGAAGATCCCGAATGAGGTCCTTGGCGTCGGCGACACTGTCCGCCGGAATGAGCTGAAAGTACCCTTCGTGCCAAGATTCGTCTCTCGCCGCGCTGAGAATGTCGCGCCAATATGGTGAAGATCCGGATGCCCGGAAAGCCACGCCGATGATCGGGAGGATCACGCCATGGTCCGCCGTGATCGTGCCCAGTCTTCGCAACAGGCGACGAACTCGCTCCAGTGACACCACCGTATCCCGCGACTTCGTGGACTGCTCGCCTTCATGAATCGGAATCGAGACGACGGCGGCGACTTCGCTGATACCGATTTCGGTCTTGAGTTCACTGTTTCGGATGGCGCTGTCGGCTTGATCCCAGAGGGATCTTTCGACTCCGGAGGTTCTGTACTTGCTCGGAATGAGCGTCAACATCGAATTGCCTCTCTTTCTAGAGGTCGTAGGACTGCCCGTGTTCTTGTCGCAACGCCACGCACGGATACCCAATGTCGAATTGTGGATATCGGGAAAGGTGTCCGGCTCGCAGTCGAGGCCGAGCCCTCCCACTCCCTGACGATGTCCTCGGCCGAGGTTCGATTGTTGAGCATACGCCTTCGCTTGTCAGGTTGCACACGAGTCCACGTGCCACGGATGTTGCGATCCTCAGTCTGTCGGCGTGACAAGTGAATCCGAATCCTGACGACCAGTGCCGATGCTCCGAAGTACTCGGACTCGCCTTGCTCCAGAGCCGGACTCTCCAGGGCTTCACCGGTCTCCAACAAAAGAATAGTCGAAGTCGCCCGTCGTTCCTCTTGGCCGGAGTCCGCCGATTCTTCGCAAAGAAACGCGAGACCGGATGATACGGAACTCGACACCCTGAGCTTCGTGGGATCGCGATCGTTCCCGAATAATATTCGAAGGATCAACAGAAGGCTCAGGACAAGGCAGGGATCGTCCCGCAGGGCTGCGTAAGGCACACCCCGGCTTCGAAGTTCCGCGGACTGCGGGTTTCGGTGCAATTGTCCACCGAAGTGATCGCCTGGACAGCCTCTTGCCGCATGCACCCAGCAAGACAAGGTTGTCGACCGAAAACCTTCTCTACCGTCTACCTCAAGCAGACCCTCGAATCGTCCGAAGAGCTCCACCTGCAGGGAAGGTGGATATTGACGGTGCTCCGGCGGATAGATCCACTCGATCAGACTCCGGGATACCAGTCCCGGTCGCGGGATGCCTGCGTCCCTGAGCCAGTCGAAGAACAGGCTGCCCTCTCGGGTTTCACGCTCCATCAAGGACTTGAAGGCAGCCTGGTAGACGCGCATCCAAACCAGGTCGGCAGGCAGCGAGGTTGTCGCCTCGGGGCGTGCGCCAGTTGCGCAGATCGCCTTTCCGCTGGAGGGGAGGGATTGGGTGTCAGTGGGATTACGGGAAAACGGCGGGGAGATGGCGGCGGAGTCTATCCCAGTTAGGTAGTTGGCACCCTCTCCTATTAGATCCTTGATACCGCATGGCTCATCCCGGTTACTCGAGCCTAACGCGTATTCGCGCAGGAGCTGCTTCTGGGAGAATGTGAGTGATGATTCGAACTGGGTCATGAACGGGGCGTTGGCTTGGTCCCATAATCCTGAGCGCGATTGCGATTGGTCGCTGCTTGATTTCTCGTTTGCGGGTAAATTGCAGGGTGCGAGTTCGGATTGTCCAAAGGAACTCATGAATTCCGCTGCGATGGCGAGGAGGGTGTGGCGCACCTGCGGCTCCTCCGCTCCGAAACCCGAAAAGACGAGCGACCGACTGCGCGCGCGATCCCGGAGGAGATCCTGCGCCCAGAGACTCTGGCGGAAGTTCTGCAATTGGCGTTCGGTCAGAACGATCGCCTGCGAAGCTCTCTCGCATAGGGGATCCGAAACATCGCTCCCGCACGAGCTTTCCCACTTCTTGGCGCAGCCGTTGACTTTGTAGATGTGGAGCAGGGGGCGGCCCAGGGCATCCTGGCGTTTTGAGCCCTTTTTTTGGTACTCTTCGAGAGTCGTGACGACACAAGGATGGTCGTCATCATCCAACTCGGACGAGGCAAAGGTCTGTTGGTACGCCTTCTCGAGACAAGTGTCGTAGTTCGTCGTGATGATCTCTCTGATCAAGCCCTCGCGGGCCAACATGGCGAGGTATCGATGGGCCGGAGTGGGCTCGAGCCGAGTGAAGCACTCGAGGCGAATGGTCTTGCAGGTTTCGCCGGCACTGCTCCACCACGTGTGCATTTCGGCTAATTGGGCCAGGGAATCCTTCTTGTGTGCGTTTTCCCTGCATGAAGGAGAGTGCGCGGCCGGTTGTGGGATCGGGATGGGTGGTTTCCGCTCGTCTGCCCAGCCCTGGTCTAGCTTCTTCTCCAAGCTCTCGTTCAACAACTTGCAAAGGTGCTTGGTCGTAGGCCACCAATTCGCACAAGAGGGATGATCCTCTCCTAATGTGGCGTCGTTGCTGATGCCCGCCCCCAAGAACGGAACCCCTCGGCCTTCTTCTATGATCCGAACGAGGCGGCGGAAGCGGATGGACACCGAACGTTCGTCGAGAGTCGCCGCGGTCGGGGCATCGTCGGAACTCGCATCGGAGCCGACGAGCACGGCGGGATCGACGGGTGGATCGGGCGGAACCGGAATGGGGCCGACCTGGCTTTGGGTCACGCGGAGCGCCTCCAGACCCGGGAGAGCGTAGGCACGGTGCGTGAGCCGTCAATAGATGAAGAGGCGGAATTCCGGATTCCGGCGGAAAGAGGGGGACACCGCAAGAGCGAGCGTGACAATTGGTCACGGTATCCGCGCGGCGGTCGGGGCGTACTGCCGCGGCGACTCAACCTCAATGGGACAGTTGGGTCAGTTGCGGCGGGGTTGGACCATGTCGGCGAGTTTGAGGAGGACTTCGAGGCGGACGAAGTCGACGGAGTCGACGACGATGGAGATGACTTCGCCCTCGTTGAACACCTTGGAGCCGCGGCGGGACGTGATGGTGAGTTTGGGGCCTTCGACCTTCTTGCGGCCGTCGAAAAGGCGCGCGGGGAGAAAGCCGGTCACCCAGTGTTCGCGAAGGAAGATTTCCATGCCGTAATGGCTGACGCGCTGGATCGTAGCCCGGATTTTTTCGCCTACGAATCGCTCCATGTATTGGCAAATCTTGAGATCGCCGATCGCGATTTCGACCATTGCCGCGAGTTCGGATTGGCCGCTGCTTTGGCCAGCGATGTCGCAAAGGTCGAGCACTTGGAGAGGATCGAGGAGTTGCTCTTCGGCCTCCTTGCCCTTGGAGAGCACGTCGAAGAGCCACCGATGCACGATGAGGTCCGGATAGCGCCGGATCGGGGAGGTGAAATGCAGATAGTGCTCGCGGGCGAGGCCCCAGTGGGGAGCGGCCTCCCCCGCCTCGGCCACTTCGTACACGGCGCGTTCGACCAAGCCCATGATGCGAGCGATCAGGGCATCGGCATTGGGACGACGACGGGCTTCCAAGATGAGCCGGCCCACATCTCGGCCAGTCAAGAAATCCTTGTCGGGGACTCTGATGCCGAATTTTGTGAGCGCTTCGACGATGCCCGCGAGTTCCTCCGGGTCCTTCGGCGGATGGATGCGGTAGATCGAGGGCAGCTTGCGCTCTTTGAACCACGAACCCACCGCCTGATTGGCGGCGAGAGCGGTCTCTTCGATCAAGGCCTGCGAGAAGTAGGTGGTCGAGGGATAGATGCGCTCGACCTCGTGATTCTTGTTGAACGCGAACTTGCGTTCGGGGGTTTGCAGGCGCAAAGACCCCTTGCGATCCCGAATCGACTGCTGCTTCTGCGTCCACTTCTGAAAGTGTTTGAGTGGTTCTTCGAGGTGCTTCAGCGCCATGGCGGCCGGAGTGGTTTCGCCGTCGAGCAGGGCCTGCACCGCGGAGTACGTGCACCGCTGCACGCTCTTGATCACGCTTTTGTGGATCTTGCTCTTCTGCACGAGGCCCGCGGCATCGAACTCCATGATGACCGAAAAAGCCAAGCGGGGGCGGTGGGGATTGAGCGAGCAGAGGTGGTTCGAGAGTTCCTCCGGCAACATCGGTACGACTTGATCGGCCAGGTACACCGAAGTGGCTCGAGCGAGGGCCTCGCGGTCGAGGGCGGTACCCGGCCTGACGTAGTGGCTCACGTCCGCGATGTGGACGCCGACTTCGTAGCCCCCGTCCGGGAGAGGTTTGATGCCGATCGCGTCGTCGAAGTCTTTGGCGTCCTCCCCGTCGATGGTGAAGATGCACTCCCCTCGGAGATCCTCGCGGCCGACAAAGTCGGCGGGATCGGGATCGGCAGGGAGCGACTTCACCTCCTCCAGGACCTCCGTCGGAAAGACGGTCCGGATGCGAAACGAGGCGAGCAGTTCCATCTCCTCGCTGTCTTCGGTGCGGTACTGGGGTGGGCCGTGGTCCATCGGGCCGAAGGACGGAGCCGCCTTGGCGAGGATTTCTCGCACCGAGGCCAACGAGAAATCCTCGGGGAGGTCTTCCTCATCCCCGGCTGAATTGCCCGAGTCCGAGCCCTCCGGCGGATCGTCGGGGGGGTCATCGCTGCCGCCGAAGAGCTTCTTCAAGTCTTGGAAGCTCTTGAGATTCTTCTCGTCTGCCATCGGCTCATGGTAGCGAAAGCGGCCTGGCATCTGGCCAGTCCACCCTCCCCGCGATTAGAATCCGCCCCGTTGTCGTCCTACCCTCGCGCCCAGAAGGATCCCTGCATGCATCCACCCGACTCCGAGAAGCCCGGCCTGTCACGCCGCGGATTCCTCAAAGGCACCGGCTTGAGCGTGGCCGCCGTGGGCCTCGTCAAGTCCGCAACTGCGGCGCAAGAGGCCCCCGCCGCCGAAGTGCCCACCCTTTCGGCCGCCCAGACTCACGAGATCAGCTTCGAGCTCAACGGACAGACCACCCAAGCCAAGGTGAGGACTGGGCACACTCTGCTTGAGACCCTGCGCGACCAGCTTGACCTGACGGGAACCAAACTCGTCTGTGACCAGGGAAGCTGCGGCGCTTGTACTGTCCATCTCGATGGCAAGCCCGTGAACTCCTGCCTCGTCTTCGCGACCGATGTCGCTGGCCGGCAGATCACGACCATCGAAGGCCTCGCCAAGAACGGCAACCTGCATCCCGTCCAGGCCGGCTTCCTCCACGAAGACGCGAGCCAGTGCGGATTCTGCACGCCGGGGATGATCATGAGCTGCAAAGCTCTCCTCGACCGCAATCCCTCCCCGACTCGGGACGAGTGCAAAGAGGCGATCAGCGGCAACATCTGCCGCTGTGGCACCTACTTCAACATCTTCCGCGCGGTCGACCACGCGGCCACCCTCATGAAGGGAGGACGCTGAAATGGAAGCGGATCGCAAGGTCAAGTTGGTCCTCGGATTCGGCGATCAACGCCGCGAGATCGAAGTCAACGTCCCCGCGGAGGATCCAATCCCCTGGGACGCGACCACCAAGTTTTCGGTGGTCGGAACCGCCGCCCCACGCGCCGATGGCGTGGCCAAAGTGACGGGCCGCGCCAAATACACCCACGACATGAACCTCCCGGGGATGCTGTACGGAGGGTTCGTGCGCTGCCCGGTCGCCAAAGCCACCATCAACGGCATCGACTGGAGCGCCGCCCAAGCTCATCCCGGCGTGAAAGCGATCCACGATTTCAAAGTCAAGCAGACCCGCTACGCGCACCAGCACTTGATCGCGATTGCTGCGGAGTCGCGGCAGGCGCTCGAGCAAGCGATTGCCCTCGTCAAAGTCGATTACAAAGCCCTGCCCCACGCCGCCCGCTTCGAGCAGGCCATGGTGGATGGCGCCCCCCAGGTGCATGCCAACCGACCGAACATCGAAGCCTATTCTCCGTCGGGCCGCGAGAAGGCGGTCCAGGAAGCGATGCAATCGGCGGACAAGGTCGTGGAGGCGACGTGCACGACCCAAGTCCAGAATCATTGCTCGCTCGAGTCGCATGGAATCGTCGCCCACTGGGAAGGCGAACAGCTCAAGATCTGGGCCTCCACCCAAGCGACCTTCGGCGTTCGGCGCGACCTCGCGGACGCGATGAACGTCGATGAAGCCAACGTGCAGGTGATCTGCGAGTACATGGGAGGCGGCTTCGGCAGCAAATTCGGCGCCGGCTATCCCGGTCTCGCGGCCGCGAATCTCGCCAAGCTCTCCGGCCGTCCCGTCAAAGTCATGCTCGATCGCCGCGAAGAGATGACGGACGTCGGCAACCGGCCGGACAGCGTTCAAACCATGAAGCTCGGAGTCTCGAAGGACGGTGCTCTCGGCGCCTACAAAGTGGACATCGTCGGGACTCCGGGGGTCGGCCGTGGGGCCGGTGCCCGCAACCCCATGATCTACGCCTTCGAGGATCGTCTCGTCGCCCGCACGGAGCGGGCGGTGGCCACCAACGCCGGCGCCCAGCAGGCCTTTCGAGCGCCGGGTCACCCCCAGGGCTCCTTCGCCCTCGAAACCATTCTCGATCTGGCCGCCGAGGCGATCGGAATGGACCCCCTGGAATTCCGCATCAAGAACGACCCCCACCCAACTCGCAAAGCCCAGTACAAAGACGGGGGAGCGCGCATTGGGTGGAAAAACCGGAAGCCCAACGGGTCCGAAGCGGGACGCTTCCGACGCGGCTTCGGCGTCGCCTCCGCGGTCTGGTACCAGATCGGCCAGCCCCAAGGTGCGGAAGTCCTCTGCCGAATCCTTCGCGACGGATCGGTGCAGATGCGCAACGGGTCTCAGGACATCGGAACCGGCACCCGGACCTTGATGCAGATCATCGGCGCCGAAGAACTCGGACTCAGCCTCGATCGGGTCGTTCCCTTCATCGGGGACACTCGCGACCCGATCGGACCGGGAAGCGGAGGCAGTGTGACCGCTCCGACGGTCGCCCCCGCCGCGCGGCAAGCCGCCTACCTCGCGGGCAAGGAACTGCGCGCCGTCGTTGCCAAAGCCATGGGCGCCAGCGCGGATGACTTGGCCTTCTCCCAAGGCCAAGTCGTCCACCAGAAGGACGCCACGAAGTCGATGGCCTTCGCGGATGCCTGCAAGCTCATCGATCAGGGAGAAATCTCCGCGCTCGGGAAGCGATCGAAGAACTTCCAGGCCTTCGAAGGCACGGTCGGCGGCGTCCAATTCGCCGAAGTGGAAGTCGACTGCGACTACGGCATCGTCCGCCTCAAGAAGGTCGTCGCCCTGCAGGACGCCGGCATCATCATCAATCGTCGTCAGGCTGAAAGTCAGTTGAACGGTGGGGTCATTCAGGGCATCTCCTACGCGCTCTTCGAAGAGCGCGTCATGGACCGCCAACTCGGGCAAATGGTCAATGCCGACATGGAGATGTACAAGATCGCCGGGGCGGTGGATATGCCCGAGATCGAGAGTGTGCTCTACGACGTTTCCAACGGTGGAAACACCACCGGAACCGCCGGCATCGCCGAACCGACGATGATCCCGACCGCCGCGGCCATCGCCGGGGCGGTGCACAATGCGCTCGGGGTGCGCGTGACCTCACTTCCCATGACCCCCGATCGTGTCCTCGCGGCGCTCGCCCAGAAGGAGAAGGGCAAATGAAGAACTTCGATTACGCTCGCCCGCAGGATGTGCAATCGGCCGCTGCCGCTCTGGGCAAGGCCAAGGGGTCGCGACCGAAGGGTGGAGGCACGGACCTCATCACCCTGATGAAGTCGGGAGTCCTGACCCCTCCCCTCGTGGTCGATCTCGCCTCCATCCCCGGGCTCTCCGGAGTCTCTCGCCTCGAGACTGGACACTTCCGCGTCGGCGCCACCACGACCATCGCGGAAGTGGCGGAACATCCGGAGCTCGCCCGCGTCGCGCGTGTGCTCACGGATGCCGCCGCCACCACCGCCACTCCCCTCGTCCGCAACCGCGGCACGGTCGGCGGAAACCTCTGCCAGCGGCCGCGCTGCTGGTACTTCCGCAATCTCGACTACGTGTGCTCGAAGAAGGGCGGCCAGACTTGTTACGCCGCGGAGGGCGAGAACAAGTATCACGCCATCTTCGAAAACGTCACCTGCAACATTGTCCATCCGTCCAATCTCGCGCCCGCACTTTGGGCTTTGGATGCCACGATTCACGTCGCCGGTCCCACCGGTGAGAAGTCGATTCCCGTCGCCGACTTCTGGGTGCGCCCGGAGGAAGACATCTCGACCGAGAACGTGCTCGAAGCCGGCGAGGTGATCACGGGGGTGAGTTTTGCACCCGAAGGCGCGAGCACCGGCTCGGCCTACCACGAGGTGCGGGAGAAACAGTCCTACGACTGGGCGCTGGTCAATGCGGCGGTCCGGCTGGACTTCGAAGGGGAAGTGGTGAAGGAGGCGCGGATCGTCGTATCCGCCGTCGCTCCCATCCCGCTGCGTCTCGAAGCCTGCGAGAAAATTCTCAAGGGTCAAAAGTTCAGCGACGCGCTCGCGGAAGCGGCGGGCAAGGCCGCCTCGGGGGGCGCCACGCCCTTGCGCGACAACGCCTACAAGGTCCATCTCATCGAGAAGTGCGTCAAGAACACCATCCTGGATGCGGCGAGGCGCGCCAAGGTGCGCTCTGGAGAACCCCGATGAACCCGAAGTTTGCCCTCGATCGGTCGCGCCTCCCCGCGGATGTCTGTGAATTCTTGCGCACGAAGACCATGTACACCGGCGGCGGAAGGCGAGCCGTCTTCAGCGAAACCGATCAGTTCGACACCGCGGCCTTCTGGTGCCTGCATACCCAGATGCCTTGGGGCCCGGACGAGTTGGAAGCCGCGCCCGATGTTTGTCGAGGCGCCCGTGCCTGCTGCAAGCCCTGCTTCGTTCCTCCCGCGGTGTGAGCGCAGGCGCGCGGGCTACTCGGCCTTGCCCTGGCCTCTCGTCAGGGTGGTGATGCGCCGGGCAGGGACGCCCCCAAAGCGTTCCCGCTTGCCGTCGGCCCAACGCACCACCGCTTCGGTGGGCCCCTCAATCTTCCCGAGCCCGAAAAACAACGTCAGCTCACTTTGCGACAGATAACTGCCGCCGCTGCGGACCGTGAGGGTCTGGACCGATCCCGGGGCATGCAGCGTCACTTGGGCCCCCACGCATCCGGCATCCCCTTTCGGATCCGCCAACTTGATCTGGGCCCATGCATTTTCGGGCAGGCCCGTCCGCTCCAGGATGCGGGGCGTGCCTCCGTTAGCGGTGAAGACGAGATCCAAGTCCCCGTCTTGGTCCAGATCACCGGTAGCCAACCCTCGTGCCACCATCGGGCGGGAAAAATCAGGGCCACCGACCGATTCGGTCGCATCCTCGAAACGACCTCGACCGAGGTTGCGCCACAGGGTCGGCACCTGCGCGTGCGGCGCCGGCGGTGACAAGTCGGCCGCGTTGGGATGGGTGTGCCCGTTCGCGACGAGGAAGTCAGGCCGCCCGTCGGCGTCGTAGTCGTAGAAGCGGACTCCGAATCCGAGACGCGCCAAACTGACCGCGGCGGTGCCCGCCCGGCGACTGACCTCGGTGAAGATCAGCTCCCCCTCATTGCGGTACATCCCGTTCGTTTCACCCTGGTAGTTGGTGCATACCAGATCCAACTGCCCGTCCTCGTCGAAGTCCGCGGCATCCACGCCCATCCCCGCTTCCGACTTACCGTCTTCGCTGTAGGCCGTACCCGAAATCATGCCGAGGTCTCGAAACTTGCCGTCCGGGCCGAGCTTCAACAGCCGATTCGCGGTCGTGTCGTTGGCCAAGTAAATCTCGGGGACACCATCTTGGTCCCAGTCCTCGACGCACACGCCGAGTCCCTTGCCGGGAAATTGATCGATCCCAGTGGCGGCCGAGACGTCGGAGAACGACCCGTTGCCGAGGTTGCGGAACAGCCGACACGTGGTGTCGTCGTATTGGTCCGGCATGCAGTAGACCAGGGTCTTTTGCTGCCAACAGGGCCGATGCTTCTCGATGGTGAAATCGACGTAGTGCTGCACCAACAGATCGAGGTGACCGTCACGGTCGTAGTCGAAGAACGCCGCGCCGGTGCTCCAGCCCTGATCGGCGCAACCGGCGGCCTTGGCAACCTCTTCGAACCGGGCTTTCCCGTCGTTGCGCCACAGCGCCACTGGGCCGAACGCGGTCACCAGTAGGTCGAGGTCCCCGTCGCGGTCGTAATCGGCGAGGGTGGCCCCCATGCCGTAGCCGAGGTCACGAAGACCGCTCGCCTGGGTGATGTCCTCGAAGCGGAAGCTCCCCAGGTTGCGGTAGATCCTCGTTCGGGCTTCCCGAAAGGGAAGGTTCCCCGAGTCCACCAAAACCAAGTCGGGTCGACCGTCCCCGTCGAGGTCGCCCACCGCCACGCCCGCCCCCATCGTCTCCGGCATGTAGAGCTCGCGGCTGGCCCCGTTCTGATGGCGGAAAACTACCCCTGACTCGGTGGTGCGATCCCGAAACATGCCGGGCCCGGCGACCGTTCCAGATCCAGGCTCCGAAGGTGGCTTAGGACTGCAACCCAGAACCAAAACGCACGCCAGTCCCCACGCGGCGGCTTTGGACCCGCTCATCGCTTCCCCTTCAGTAGCCGGTCATACTCGCTTCGGGCCGCCTTTTCTTCGGCGCCCTTTCCGAGGCGTTTGAAGCACTCCGCCAAAAGGAGGTGCGTCCCGGGAACTTCCGGAGCCAATTCCCTCGCCTCAAACAAGTAGACCAACGCCGCCTCCGGCCGCCCGAGGGCCAGATCGGATTGAGCACTCTGCAAGCGGCTCGCAACTCGTTGCTTCGTGGCAATGTCTTGAGAGAAGGCGTCGGTCAGCGCCTTGAAGGCGGTGAATTGTTCCTCCGCCTCGACGGCCCGCCCGGACCGCGCGAGCGCCAGACCGAAGTTCCAACGGATCGCCGGAAGATTCGGATTGGTCGCGACTGCCGCCGCAAACGCCTCACACGCCTCGGTCGCCCGCCGCTCCCGAAGCAGGAGCCCGCCCAGGAAGTAGGCGGGCCACGGGTCGGTCGGTGCCTTCGCACGAGCGCGCGAGAACTCTGCCTCTGCGCTCACGCTATCCGAAGCCTCCTCGGCGATCCTCCCCAAGTAGAGGTGGGGAATGACGAGGTTCGGGAGCAATTCCAACGCGCGCTGGAGTTCCCGCCGGGCATCCGGAATCTGCCTCAATTCAAAGTAGGCTACTCCCAGGTTTTGGCGGAGCGTGCCATCCTCGGGCGCGAGATCCAGGGCATCCGCGAACGCGGCTTGAGCCTCTTGCCAGCGCGCCCTGGCCGCCTTGATTCGGCCTCGGAGGTTGAGCGCAGCCAGGCTGCGATCCCCGCCGTCAAGCACGCCGGAGAGGACCTGGTCAGCCTCCTCAGCTCGGGCGGACGCCAGGAGTTGTTCCGCCCGGGCCAGGGCCTTGGCCGGATCGGGGCGGTCTTGGGCAAAAGACGTGCAGGAGATCGCCCAGACCAGGATCGTCAAGATGCGGCAGGACATGGCTGGTAAGTCCGTTGAGACCGCCGAAGGATACCGTCCCGCCGAAACCCCCGAACTGGGGGCACAAAAAAACCCGCGCCGGCCATTGCCAGCGCGGGTTGCAACCGTCGCGACCGATAGGATCGGTGCTGCGGACGATGACTACAGAACGGTGAAGTCGATCGGCAGGCTTGCGAAGATCGGGATCCCCGCGGCGTTGAAGTGGACGCCCACGGTCTGGAAGTTGAACGGAGCGGGGATGAGGAGCGGCAGGGTGTTCGAGCCACCGGGCGCCAAGGGGCCGAAGAAGAGGCCGGGGAAGTTCGTGAGCTGGTCGATCACGCCGAGAGGTCCGAACATGCTGATATTGAGCCCAAAAAACCAGCCGTTCGGCACCGCCGCCGGATTGCCGAGAGTCACCACGTTGGTCCAGGTGATCGCGTCCATGCCAGCCTGGTGGAAGAACACGGTGGGAGCGCCGGGGCCGGCCTGCGTCAAGGTGAAGTTGGCCGGGGGAAGGGAGGTGAAGCTCAGCGCAACCGCAGCCACCGTACCCGTGTCGAAATTGAAATTGTCGAGGAAAGTGACGGTCCAGTTGCCGTTCACCCCACCTGCGAGGAGGGGATTCAGGGCGTTGTCTGGCGCGTAGGTGCCAGCGGGAATGAGACCGGGGGCAGCGACGGCCGCCGCATCGAACGTCTGAGCTGCCAAGTCGGAGAGGACGTAGGGTCCACCGACGTCAGAAGAGTCGTCGGGCAGCGCGGTGCAACCCGGAACCATGACGGTGCTGGACGCTCCGCCCGGCTCAGTGACGATGCAGGTGATGTCACCGTGCCAGGTGTGCGCGGGGCCGAAGCTGAAGTCCAGCGTAACTCCGATCGCACCCGACACTCCGCTGACCGGCACGGTGAGCACCAGCGGTGCACCCGCAACGCAGTTACCGGTTCCGTCAGGAAGGGCCGCAGGGAGGGCGGTCGACGTCGGGAAGGTCTGGGCCGTCAGGGAAGCGGCCAGCATGGCGAGGGCAGCAAAAACAGAAGACTTCTTCATTTGCAGGAGACTCCGGGGACAAAACAAGGGGGTTTCCTCGAGATGCGCAGACCAGCCCAGGCAGGGAAACCACTACCTGGATGATTGGCAAGTCCGCGTCTCGAACCGAGGGAGTGTGGCAGATGAACCGGGCTCGAGTCAACCGACAAAGGAAATTTTTCGAGGACTCGACCCAAGAACTTCGCTTTCTGCGGATGGTAGGTTGGCGCCGCCTCGATGATCGTCCTCGCCACCCTCAACGCCCGCTGGTCCCACGCCGCGTTCGGCCTCCGTTACCTCCGGGCCAACTTGGCGGAATTGCGGGATTCCGCGGTCCTGATCGAGCAGGACCTCGACGCCGAGCCTCACGATTTTGCGGCCGCCATCCTGGAAAAAAATCCGCGCGTGGTCGGGATATCGGTCTACATCTGGAACGTTGCAAAGCTGACCACGGTCGTCGCGATTCTCAAGCGGCTACGCCCGGAACTGCCAGTCGTAATCGGAGGCCCCGAGGTCAGTCACGAGTGTGACGATCAGGACATCGTACGACTCGCCGACTACACCATCGCGGGCGAGGGCGACCTGGCCTTTCGAGACCTGTGTCGACGGGTCGTCGCGGGGAACGCCCCGCCCCGCGGAGTGATCTACGCACCACCGCCCCCGCTCGCCGACCTCGCACTGCCCTACGACGAATACACCGATCTGGATCTGGCCCGGCGCGTGATCTACGTCGAAGCGTCGCGCGGCTGCCCCTACACCTGTGAGTTCTGCCTATCGGCCCTCGATGATGGTGTCCGTACCTTCGAGATCGAGTCCTTTCTTCAAGCCATGCAGCGCCTACTCGATCGTGGCGCGCACCAATTCAAGTTCGTCGATCGCACGTTCAATCTCGGGATGAAGACGGCCACGCGCATTCTCGACTTCTTTCTCGCGCGCCTCACGCCCGAGTTACACCTCCACTTCGAACTGATCCCGGACCGACTACCTCCCGAACTGAAAGAACGAATCCGCCAGTTTCCCCCAGGGGTGCTGCAGTTCGAGGTCGGGATCCAAAGCTTCGACGACTCCGTCAACGTGGCCGTCAAGCGTCGTCAGGACGGAGGGAAGGCGGAGGAGAACTTGCGGTGGCTGCGCCAGGAAACCACCGTGCACCTGCACACCGACCTCATTGCCGGACTTCCGGGCGACTCCTTATGCAGCTTCGGGGAGAGCTTTGATCGGCTACACGCCCTCGGACCGCACGAGATTCAAGTCGGCATCCTGAAGCGTCTGCGGGGCGCGCCGCTGGTTCGCCACGAATCCTCCGCGGGTTTGGTGTTCAGCCCGGCTCCGCCTTACGAGATCCTCCGCTCCAACACCTTCTCCTTCGAAGAGCTCGAGGAGGTTCGCCACCTCGCTCGAGTCTTCGATCGCGTCGCCAACCACGGCCAGTTCCCGCGCACGCTCCCGCTCCTGACCAAGAATGCGGACTCCGCGTTCGGAGCCTGGCGCGGCCTGACGAGGCGGATTCGCGCTCGCCACCACCGCACCCACGCCCTGAGCCTCGCCGACTGGGCCGAAGCGGTTTTCGATTTCCTGGTGGCCGAGCGGGGGTTCGCGGATTCCGAGGTCGGTCCTGCCCTGGCCGCGGACTACGCAGCCGGAGGTCGTACTGATCAACCTCAGAAGCTCAAACCGTGGTTTGCGCCGCGCGTGGATTCTCCTCGCTCCATCCGTCGTGGGCGGGAACGCCAGGATCGTCACCGCAGCCCACCCCCCGCCCATGAGTGAGACCATTCCGTTCTGGCTGGCCGGACGTCCGGTGATTGTCCCTCGCCGCCTCGAAGTGCGCGACAAAGCGTCGGGAGTGGTGCTCGGTCAAGTCTCCCGCGCGGAAGCGTCCGACTTCACAGCAGCGATCGACGCCGCGTCTCGGGCGGTTCCCCTCCCCGCCCATCTTCGAGCCACCATCCTGCGAGCGGTGGCGGATTCCCTGCACGAGGAAAGCCATCAATTTGCGGCTCTCATCTGCGGCGAAGTGGGTAAGCCCATCCGCGATGCCCGTACCGAGGTCGATCGGGCCGTCACGACCCTGCGGGCATCCGCGGACGAGGCCACACGGACTTTGGGGCAAGTCCTCCCCTGCGATACCTCGCCGCGCGGCGAGGGATATCGCGCGTTGACGAAGCGCGTTCCCATCGGGGTCGTTGCCGCCATCACCCCTTTCAACTTCCCGTTGAATCTCGTCGCCCACAAAGTCGGGCCGGCGATCGCCGCTGGCTGCCCCTTCATTCTGAAGCCCGCTTCCACCACGCCCCTCGTGGCGCTGAGATTGGGTGAGCTTCTCGCCCGCACCGAACTGCCTCTCGAATCGTGGTCGATTTTGCCCGCGAACGCGCAGGACACCGGGCCGCTCCTCTCCGACCCCCGAGTCCGCATGCTGAGTTTCACCGGTTCGAAAGCCGTGGGCTATGCGCTCGCCGCCCGCGCCGCCGGCAAGAAGGTCGTCCTCGAACTCGGTGGCAACGCCGCCTGCGTGGTCGACGAGACGGCGGACTGGGTCAACGCGGTGCCCCGGATCCTGGCCGGAGCGTTCGCTCAGTCCGGGCAGAGCTGCGTAAGCGTGCAGAGGATTTTCCTGCACCAGCGGATCTACGACGAAGCCCGCGACCAGCTCGTCGCCCAAACGCGGGCCCTGAAACTCGGATCCCCGCGCGACGAGGCCACTGCGATTGGCCCCTTGATCTGCGAAGCTGACGCGGAGCGGCTCCAAGCATGGATCGAGAGCGCGGTCCGGCGAGGCGCCCGCGTCCTCTGCGGAGGCCACCGCGACGGCGCCTACCTCGAGCCCACCCTGCTCGAGGGAGTCCCCGATGACGAACCACTCGCGTGCGAGGAAGCCTTCGGGCCGGTGGCCGTTCTCGAATCCTTCCACGACGTCAACGAGGCGCTCGCCCGGGTCAATCGGAGTCGGTTCGGTCTGCAGGCCAGTCTGTTCACCCAGCGCATGGACCGAGCGCTATCCGCCTGGGACACCCTCGCGGTCGGCGGCGTCCTCATCAACGAGGTGCCCTCCTTCCGCCTCGACCATCTGCCGTACGGAGGTGTGAAAGAGAGCGGACTGGGTCGCGAGGGAGTCCAAGAGGCGGTTGCCTCGATGACCGAGCCCCGGCTGCTTCTCATCCGCGGCTGATCACTTCACCACCAGGACCGGAACTGGTGACCGGCGCACGATGGTCTCCGCGTGCGAACCGAGGATCGCCCGGGAGATCCCGGTGCGGCCGTGGGTGCCCACTACGACGAGGTCCACCTGCCGCTCCGTCGCGGTCGCGAGGACTTCCCCGTGCGGAATTCCCGGCTTGACCAACACGGTGCGCGCCACCGGCTTCGGCAGGACATCCTGGACCAGGTGGAGTAGCCGGTCCTTGGTCGCCTCCAACACGGAGGCTTCGACGCTGGTGAGGTCCACGGCCAACCCCGGGCCCACTGCGACCGGGCGATCGTCGACCACGTGCAGGATAAAGACCTCGGCGCCGAGCCGACTGGCGAGTTCGCCTCCCACTTGAATGGCCCGCAGTGAGGTCTCGGAGAAGTCGACGGCAATCAGGATGCGACGGAAGGTAGGCATGCGGAAGCTCCGACGAACTACGCAATCGGGAGGCCAGGAGCGCCGAAGGCCCAATCGGGGAAGATCACGCAACCACGGGAGTCGTCGCTCCCAAGTTCGGGGGGAATTCCGCAGATCAAGCCCTGCGACGACGCGAGAACTTCCCCATAACGCGAGGAAGTCGCGTTGGCCCGGCGATTGCAAAGGCGGGGCGGAAAGCCGTCCAACCTTCCCACTGCGGAGGATTCATGTCGCCACCCCTTCTTCGCCGCACCCTCAGCGGCACGGTCCTGGTCGCCACGCTCATCGTGATCGCGGCCGCAAGAATTCCGTCCTCGGCCCCGACTCCTCCCGCGAAGGAGGCTCCACCTCCGACGCTCACCCTTGCCGACTGGCCGCTTGAGTCCGGCGCGAAGCTCGGCAAGCGAATCTTCCAGGAAAACTGTGTGGGCTGCCACGGCGATACCGGCTTGGGCGATGGTGAAGCCGCCGCCGACTTGAACCCACGTCCCCGCAACCTGCGCAAGGGCTACTTCAAGTTCCGCAGCACCGCGTCCAGCAAGCTGCCGACCCGCGCCGACCTTCTCCACGTCATCACCTGCGGCCTACCCGGATCGTCCATGCCGAGCTTCCGGCTTCTGCCCGACGCCCATCGCGACGCCCTGGTGTCGTACGTGCTCACCCTCGCCGCGTTCGAGAAGGCTCGCCTCGAGGCCGAGATCCTGAGAGATGCCGACGGGCTCACTATGCCGGTCATCGTCAAAGACCACCTGCCGGAGATTCGCAAGAAGGTCGAAGCGGAGATGGCCGAAGGCGCCGTTCCGGTCACGATCGGCCAAAGGCCGCCCACGACCCCGGAGTCGGTGGAAAAAGGCCGGGCTCGATACGCCAAGGAGTGCGCCTCCTGCCACGGCAAGACTGGGGTTGGCGACGGCCCCTCGAGCTACGCGTTGCGCGATTGGGAGGACGCCGAGATCCGGCCCCGCGACTTCACCACCGGCGTCTTCCGCGCAGGGAGTGCTCCGACCGACCTCTTCCTTCGCCTCAAGTCGGGATTGAATGGCACGCCCATGCCCGCGATCAGCGGGAGTGACGACGACCTGTGGGCACTCGTCGACTTCATTCTCACGCTGCGTACGCAGGCCCCCGAGGCCTCCGACCACGCCGGCTGTCCGATTGGAGGGACCACCCGATGAATTCCATCCCGCTGGAATCCCCCGAAGGCACGAGCAACCTCGTGTCCAAGCGACTCGTGCTCTGGCACTTCGTGGCCGCGATGTTTTTCCTTTTGACCGCGATGGGATGGGGGTTCCTCATCTCTCTCCAGTTCTTCAACCTCTATCCGTTCGACGATATCTCGTGGCTGTCCTACGGCCGCGTGCGCCTCCTCCACACCAACGAAATCGCGTACGGCTTTTTGGTCAACGGCTTCTTGGGTTGTCTCTACTACGCGATCCCGCGCCTCACCGGCCGCACCGTGCTCAACGAGAAACTCGGGTACCTGATCTTCCTCGTTTGGCAGGTCACGATGGTGCTCACCTCGATCGGGCAACTGCTCGGAAAGGGGCAGGCGGTCGAGTGGGGCGAGACGCCCACCGGCTTTCGCCCGGGGAGTTTCGATCTCAACTTTGTGCCGGTCGATGCCCTGATCGCGGTCGGCGCACTCTTGGTCGCGTTTCAATTCCTCACTCCGATTGCGAAGTCGCTGCACAAACGCATGTACGTGTCGCTTTGGTACATGAGTGCCGGCTTCGTGTGGCTCATCCTCACGTACCTGATGGGCAATATCCTCGCGGAATGGACGCTCCCCGGCAGCTCGGGCGCCGCCACCGTGGGTCTGTTCATCCACGACCTCGTCGGGCTGTTTGTCACGCCAATGGGGTGGGGCCTCATGTACTTCTTCGTCCCCACGATCCTGAGGCGGCCGATTTGGTCCCACGCCTTGTCGGTCATCGGCTTTTGGGCCTTGGCCTTCTTCTATCCCCTGAACGGAGTGCACCACTTCCTCCTCTCTTCGATTCCCATGTCGGTGCAGTACGGGGCGGTGATCTCGACCATCGCCGTCGAAATCGTGGTCACCACCGTGGTGGTGAACTTCTTCGGCACGATGTGGGGGCACGGCTACGCCCTGCGGAAGAGCCTCCCGATCCGCTGGTTTTACACCGGGATGATTCTCTACTTCGTCACCTGCTTGCAGTGCGCGTTCCAAACCACCCTGACCGTGCAGGAGATCATCCACTTCACGGACTGGGTGCCGGGCCACGCGCACCTCGTCATGCTCGGGGTCTTCTCGTTTTGGATCCTTGGAATCATGACCTGGCTTTGGCCCCGCCTCACCGGCCGCGAGTGGTACAGCCGTCGCTTGCTCGGGTGGCACTATTGGCTGTCGGCAATCGGAGTGGTGATCATGTTCCTCGATCTCCTCTCCGCCGGCCTCGTGCACGGGTTCATGGCAAAGGCCCTCGTGCCGTGGCGCGACATCATCATGGCCCTCAAGCCCTTCTGGGGCATCCGCATCTTCGCGGGCGGCATGATCATCACCGGCCAGGCCCTCTTCGCATGGAACCTGTTGCAAACCGCCCGCGGGTCGCGTGCTTACGACTACCGCATGGATCTGTTGACTCCGGAGGCCGCGTGACATGGACCGTCTGAACAATATCCTGCTCTGGGCCGGCCTCGGCTGCTTCGCCCTCTCCTTCCTCCTCTCCGGCCTCTATCCGTACCTCATCACGGACGGCAAAACTCCAGAGGCTTCCATCCGCGAACTCGCGGAGGATGTTTCGAGCGACTTCCGACTCCTCAAAGAAGCTTACCCGATCGATTTTGCCAGGGCTTTCCCGGAAGGGGTGAATGCGCTCACCGATCCGGAACTCGCCACCATCGCCGCGGACGATCCCCGTCGTGGCCAGAGCGAGGATGCATGGAAAAACGCCTACGCCCGCGCCTTGCGTGATGGCCGCGACCTCTACATCGCCGAAGCCTGCTGGCATTGCCACAGTCAATACGTCCGACCGGTCGGAAACGAAGTCGAACGATTCGGCCCGGTCCGCACCACTGCCGAGGACAACAACGCGCTGCAACGCCCGGTCCTATGGGGCACACGTCGGGTCGGCCCGGACCTGACCCACGAGGGAGGTAAGCGGTCGAACGACTGGCACATTGCCCATCTGCGCAACCCGAGGTCCACTTCGCCCGACTCGGTGATGCCGGCTTACACCTGGTATTTCCGCCGCGGGTTTCAGATCCGCCGCGGTGTTTCCTCCGAGACGGCGGAACGGGAGGGCATCCCCGCCGACCAGAGTTATCCGTACCCGGGTCTCTACGACACGAAGGCCGAGGCGGAGGTCGCCTTGGAGAAGCTCAAGTCGTCGCTTTCGAGCAACCTCGAAGAGGAGGCCGAGCGCATGTTCGTAGCCGAAGGCAGCGGTCCGGACGGTGATGCACTCGCACTCGTTGCTTATTTGCAATGGCTCGGCACCTGGTCACCCAAAACCGCGGAGGCATCCAAGTGAACAACCGACAGCCCGAGTTTTTTGTACCCGCGGTGGAATCGGCGGCCGAACGCCGCTGGCGTCGGATCCTCACCGTGTTTTTCGGCGGCGTGGTCACCCTCGGCGGCCTGGCGTTTGTCTACAAGCTCTACGAGTTCTTCATGGACCTCTCCGCCGCGGAAGGCCTGCGCTTCGCGGGGGCCCACTTGCTCACCTATTGCCTCGTGGCCGGCGGATTCCTCTGCTTGCTCACGTTTGCATTCCTGAAGGGGCACTTCGGCGACATCGAAGCTCCGAAGGTCGAACTCTTGAACCGGGAGATCTCCTATGACCGACAAGACTTTGGCGCCTGAGGAAAGCTGCGCCCCGGCCGCGGACCAAACGCCGGCGGAATTCCACTACGGCCACGGGCGCATGCCCTTCTTCATGAAGGTGCTCTGGGTCGCTTTCCTCGCCTTCATCACCTACTACGTCGTCACGTACCTTTTGACCGCGGTGGGTGTCGAACTTCGAGGGCAGTGAGACCATGCCGAGCGCCGCGATCGAGTCCAGTTGCACGCATTGCGGTTTGCCGGTGCGCGGCGGGACGATCGACCCCGGCCGGCCGCGATTCTGCTGCATCGGGTGCCGCCTCGCGGCGGCCATTTCGGGCGGCCCCGAGCGGGTGCACGGTCTCGCCGAGGCTCGCCTGTTCTTTTCCGCGGTCTTGGCCATGGGGGTCATGACCTTCAGTCTGATCCTCTACTCCGACCCCGCGCTGAACGAGGTGGTCGCGGAGGGGGAACTCGCCCTGCGGCGATTCGGTCAGGTCTTCCTCGCAGTCCTTTCGCTCCCCGTCTTCTTTCTGCTCGGCGTTCCCATGCTTGAGGGCGCGATCCTCGACTTGAGGGCGCGCCGCGTCCGCATGGACGGGTTGATCATCCTCGCGGTGCTGTCCGCGATGTTGTTGTCGCTGATCCACACCGTGCAGGGCCACGGCGCGGTGTACTGGGAGACCGCAGTCGTCGTGCTGGTGCTGATCACGCTCGGTCGACGGCTCGAAGCACACGCCCGCACGAAGGGAAAAGACGCCGCCCAGGCCATGCTCGCGACGTTGCCCGAGGTCACCCATCGCCTCACCGCCCAGGGAACCACCGAACCGCTCCGCCCGGATTCCCTTCTCGTGGGTGACACCGTGGTGGTTCGCCCCGGGGAAGCCCTTCCCGCCGATGTCGAAATCACCGAGGGCGCGAGCGACGTTCGGGCGGCGCACCTCACCGGCGAGGAGGCCCCCCAAAGCGTCGACGTCGGGGACCGGGTCCTCGCGGGCACCACGAATCTGACGGGACTTCTGAAGGGCCGCGTCCTCGCCCCCGCTCGGGGCGGAAGCCTCGGACGCATCCTTGCCCTCCTCGAAGCCCCGCTGCCCACCACGCGGGCCCTGCGCATCGTGGACCGATTGGCCGGCGCCCTCGCCGGCTTTGCCATCGTCCTTGCTCTCACCGGAGGGGTGCTTCGCTACCGCGAAGCCGGAACTCTGCCGGCCCTCCAAGTCGCCCTGGCGACACTCCTCGTCGCGTGCCCCTGTGCGCTCGGGTTGGCGATTCCACTCGCCTATCGCGCCATGCGCGCGGCCTTGGCGCGGCAGGGCATACTCGTGCACGACCCCGTTGCCTTGGAAGTTCTTCCGAGAGTCCGTCACGTCGCGGTGGACAAGACGGGAACTCTCACGGAAGCCGACGCCCTGCACTGGATCGGCCGAAGCGGAGATGTGAAGGCCTTGGCGGCACTCGACGCGCTCGTCCTCCACTCCGGACATGCCCTCGGTCACGCGGTCGATTCCAGCCAAGCTCTCCCGCCGCCGCAGGCACTTGAGCTAATACCCGGGCAGGGGGTTCGCGGCAAAGTCGAGGGTGAGGAGTGGATCGTCGGCCGGCCGGAATGGGTGCGGTCCCTGATCCGCGGCAGCGAGAACGGGTTTGCCGAAGCACTACGCGAGTGGGCCGAGCGCGGGGCTTCTCTGGTGGCCGCGGCGCAGGGGGGGGAGATCCGCGCCGTGGCCGCCGCGATGGCACCACTGCGACCGGGCGCGGCGGCCGCGTTTTTGGCGCTCCAAGCCAGTCGATGCGAAGTGCGGATCTTGTCGGGTGACCGCCAGAGCGCCGTCCAGAGTCTGGCCGCGGCGCTCGGCGTCGCCAGCGACGGGGAACTGACTCCACTGGGCAAAGTCGGCAAGCTTGAGGCGCTGCGCGAACAGGGGCACTGCGTGGCCATGGTCGGCGACGGAGTCAACGATGCCCCGGCCCTGCACGCGGCCGACGTGAGCATTGCCATTTCCAGCGGTACTCAGGCCGCGCGTTCCGAGGCCCAAATCGAGATCCTCGGCGACGACTTTCGGGCCTTGCCGCGACTCTTCGAGGGCGCGAGACGGCTTCGGCGTACCGTGCGCGGCAACTTGGCGTGGACCGTCCTCTACAACAGCGCCGCGGTGGTCGTGGCGGCTCTCGGTCACTTGCATCCTCTCGTCGCCGTCGCCGTGATGATCCTGTCGAGCGCGGCCGTCAGCTTCCGGTCTTTCCGCCTCCTCGAGTTTGGGAAGGCAAGCCCGTGACCCCGACCTCCATCGTCGCCCTCGCGTTCGGACTCGGGCTCGCCAACGCGCTCCACTGCGCCTCGATGTGCGGGCCGTTCGCGTTCCAAGCCCACCGCCTGGGTGGACTGAAAAGCCTGGTGCTCTATTGGCTGGGGAAATCCTGCACCTACGCCTTCTTGGGAGCGTTGGCGGGTTCTGCTCTCGCGTGGGTCAAGGGCCCCCTCGTTCCGAGGGCCCAGGCGGCGTTGAGCCTCCTCACCGCCGCGTTGCTCCTCTTGGCCGCGTGGCGGGTGGCCTTCCCCAAGCGGGTGCTCGGGGCGAGACCCAATCCGCTCTCAACTCTCTACCGATCCGTCGGATCCTTAGTGCAGGGCTTGCCTCCGCATCGTCGCAGCTTCGGACTCGGAGTCACGAGCGGCCTCCTCCCCTGTGGAGTCTTGGGCATCGCGTTTCTGCAAGCGGCCGCAACCGGAACTCCGTGGAGAGGATCGCTCAGCCTCGTCGCATTCGGCGTCGGCACCTTGCCAGCCCTGATCTTGGCCGCTCTCGTCGCGAGTCGATTGCAGTCGGCCCTGAGACCGGCCCATGCCAAGGTGCTGCTCGTCACCCTGCTCTTGGGCGTTGCGATCATCACGGGCCTGCGCGCGCGGAGCGGACTCGCCCCGAACGCGTCCCTGGAGTCCCCCGCTTGTTGCCACTGAAGGACGAAGATCGGGTGCGGCTTCTGAGCGCAGTTGCCAAACGGAGCACGAGCTTCGAGGCCATCCGAGTCGTTACGATGACTCTGTCCTTGGCAATCGTCGCCGCAGTGCCCCTCATGGGAATCGTGCGGATCGACCTTTGGCAGGGGCATCATCTTCGCCTGCAGGAAGGGGTCGACGGAATTGGCGCCCTGAAGGGCATGGTGATTGCCCTCTCCATCCTCTACGGCTTCACCTTCCTCACGAACATGGTGGTGGGCCGATTCTTCTGTGGCTTTGGCTGCCCGGTCGGCTACGTGAGCCGCCTCGGCGAGAAGGTCGATCGAGCGCGCAAAACGCGGTGGCTTCGCTGGCTCGAACACTTGCGCGGCGCCGGATTTGTCGCAGCGTTCGTGGCGGCGGTCATGCTCTGGTGGGTCGATCCCCGAGTCCTCCTCGATGGGAGCCTGAGAGCCCGAATCCTGACTCTCGGAATCTGGGCCGCGCTTTCGGCCGGAGGTTTCTTCCACGCATTTTGGTGGCGGTTCGCCTTCTGCGTGAAGGCCTGCCCCATCGGCCTCTATTACCGCTATGTCACTTCGAAGGCTCCGGTCGGCATCGTCTTCAACGAATCCCCGTCGAAGTGCATCGAGTGTGGGGCTTGCGAGACGATCTGTCCTGTCGACCTCGATCCCAAGCGACTCGGCGAGTCTCTGGTAGTCCGAGATTCAGACGGATACGAGGACGAACGATACGGCGACGCCGAGTGCCTGCGCTGCGGAGACTGCGTGGCCGCGTGTCTCCTGGTGTTCGCGAAGCGGCAGGGCGAAGTTGCCCCTCTGCGCATCGGTCGGCTGACCCCACACAAGCATGAGACGCCCACGGCGAACCAATCCAAGATCAGCGCCTGAAAGTGGCTGGGCAGGAATTCGGCGGTTTTCTCGCCGGCCGCGTTTCCCGAGTCCGCGGGGAGACGTAACTTCGTCCGGAATGTTCGCTGATCTCTATCCTCGGTTGCTCGCCTACAGCGACATCACCGACGTGGACCTGGCGCTCCTCCGCGAGCTCAGTCCGCGGATGGCGCCCGCCTTTCCGGGCATCATCGACGACTTCTACCGGCGCGCGCTTACGGAACCCGTCACTCGGAGGGTTCTCAAGAACGCGGACATGATTGCGCGGCTGCGCCAGAGCTTCCTCGAATGGCTGCACGACCTCTTCGAGCGACCGCGAGACTCTAGCTACGTCGAACGCCGCCTCGCGATCGGGCGCAATCACGTCGAGGTAGGGCTTCCCCCCATTTTTGTGTTCAGCGCGATGGGACCAGTGCGCATGGCGCTCGAAACCGCGGTCTTGGCACTCCATGACCTTTCGGACGAAACGAGACGCCGCGCTTGCCGAGCGATCCACGTCACGCTCGACCTCGATCTCGGCCTCATCTCCGGTTCCTACCATGAAATCGAGAAGTACCGGGACCTCGTGGACACGAGCCCGGACATGATCGGCTATTGCGATTCCGCCGGCCGCATTTTCGAAGCCAACCGAACCCTCTACGAGAGACTGGGGATCCGACGGGTCGACCTCGTGCAAAAGACCCTGGTCGAGCTCTCCTCCCCCGAGTCCTCCCCGCAAGTGGCCCTGCTCCTTCGCGGGGTGTTCGACGGGCAGCGAACCCGGGCCGAATTCCGGCTGCACGCCGCAGACGGGGAAGCGCTCGACGTGGAGGCCATTGCCATCCCCCACTCCGACCCGGTTACCCGCACCATCGATCACGGGCGGATTTACCTGCGAGACATCACCGAGCGCCGCCGGATAGCCCGAGACTTGTTGGAAAAGCAGAGCCTGGTCCGATTGGGCGAGATGGCCGCGGTCGTGGCGCACGAGGTGAAAAACCCGCTCGCGGGAATTTCCGGCGCACTTCGGGTCATCGAGGAGAGCTTGCCTCCGGGAAATCCCCATGGCCCCATCATCGAAGAGATCGTGGCCAGGCTGCTCGCTCTCAACGAAACGGTCGACGATTTATTGTTGTACGCCCGACCTCGTCGGCCGCTGCCGATTCTCACGGATCTTTCGATTCTCATCGGCGAAGCAGTGGAGCTCATCCGACGGGATTCCCAGTTCGACGGCATCCGGATCGGAGTCGACGCACCTTCCATGGTGGCCGCGGTCGACCCCGAGATGCTGAAGCCCGTGATCTACAATCTGCTCGTCAACGCCGCACAATCGCTCTCGGGAATCATCCGATCCGGACGGGATCCGGAGATCCGCATCACTTTGCGCAAGCAGGATCGCCTGATCCTGATTGACGTGGACGACTCCGGACCCGGCATTCCGCAGGATCACCGCGATCGGGTATTCGAGCCGTTTTTCACCACCAAGCGCAGCGGCAACGGGCTCGGCCTCTCCATCGCCTACCGAGTCGTGCAATTGCACGGCGGCCGCATCGAAGTGCTCGACTCGGAGATTGAAGGTGCGCGCCTCCGGCTGACTCTGCCGGAGGACGGCCCCCCCGCCTAATTATTCGAGATGGAACTTCTCGAGGCGGTAGCGCAGTTGATCGCGCGAAATACCGAGGAGCTTCGCCGCCTTGGTTTGATTGCCTTCGGCGCGATCCAATGCTTGCTGGACCAAGTCCCGCTCCACCTCGGCAAGGACCAAGCCGTCGGGTGGGAGATGGAAGCGCCCCGAACCGACCTCCTTGAGCGTCGGAGTCGTGGCCACCGGAATCTCGGCGGCATGATTCGAGACAGGGAACGCAGGGGCGACAGAAGCCGGGCTGGCTACCTCGGACGGAAGGTCTCCCAAATCCAGGCGATCGCTGCGGGTCAGGATCATCGCCCGCTCGATCACATTGCGCAGCTCCCGCACGTTTCCCGGCCAGGCGTGGCGGAGCAGAACCGCCTCGGCTCCCTTGGTGAGGCCGCGGATCGAACGACGGAATTCCCGATTGTACCGATCGATGAAGAGACTCGCGAGCGGCAGGATGTCGTCGGGCCGTGAGCGCAGGGGCGGCACGACCAGAGGAATGACGGCCAATCGATAATAGAGATCCTGACGGAATTGCCCATCGCGGACCGCCGATTCGAGGTCGCGGTTCGTCGCGGCCAAAATGCGCACGTCCACACGAATGTCCGCGGTGCCACCGACGCGGCGAATGGCTTTTTCCTCGAGGAAGCGCAGGAGCTTCCCTTGGAGGTTCACCGACATGTCGCCGATCTCATCGAGGAAAACGGTGCCGCCGTGGGCGAGTTCGAGCAGGCCTGACTTTCTCGCCTTGGCGTCGGTGAAGGCACCACGTTCGTAGCCGAAGAGCTCGCTCTCGAGGAGCTGATCCGGCAGGGCGGTGCAGGTGATGTTTTGGAACGCGGCCTTCGCGCGTCGGCTCGTGGCGTGGATCAAACGCGCCAGCACGTCCTTGCCGGTTCCGTTTTCCCCCCGCAGGAGGATCGTCGACGACGCCACCTCGTTCACGCGCTTGATCGTCTCGAGGAGGGCCCGCATCTCCGGGCTTTCCGCGATGACCATGGGCGCGCTGTCGTCGCTCCCGGTCGACTGGCGGAGTCGATCCACCTCCCGTCGGAGTGCGGTTCGCTCCAGCCCCTTTTTTACGTGCAACATCAGCTCTTCTTGGTCGAAGGGCTTGTTCACGTACATGAATGCGCCCAAGCGCATGGCCAGGACCGCGTTTTCGACCGTGGAGAACGCGGTCATCAAGATGACGACGACCTCGGGCGAGTCCACCACGATCTCGCGCAGAATGTCGAGTCCGGAGGCGTCGGGCAGGCGGAAGTCGAGCAGGACCAGGTCGGGTCGGAAGCTCTGCACGAGTTCCCGTCCCTTGGCACCCGTCTCGGCTTCCGCGACCTCGTAGTGCTCCCGCTCGAGCCGGGACCGGAGGGCGAAGCGAATCAGCCGTTCGTCCTCGATGATGAGAATGCGCTCGCGCACTTCCGGCGACATGGCGAGAGTCTAACCCCGGGGCGCGATTATGCGACTCTAGCGCGCGAGTTTGAGCAGGAGAGGCCCGGGATCCGACGGTCCAAAATCGAGCTGCCCCCGGCCGGCGCGAGGATGGTGGGCTCGAACCTGACCCTGCGCCACCGGAAGTCCCGCGAACGCAAATCGGCCATCCGGACCGGTCACCACAAAAAACGGGTGGTCGAGGAAAGCGACTGGCGCCTGCAGTTCCATGTGGACGTCGCAGCGAATCGTGGCGGTGCCAATCTCCTCGTGGATTGGGAGAAGGTGGGCGGGCACGATCTCCCCGTCCCCGACGTTGATATTCCAATCCCCGTTCCGCCGGCTCTTGACGTGGATCGAATGGGCTTCGCCGCTCCGATTTTCGATCATCCACGGCTGCCCGAGTCTCACCACGACATAAGAAGGATCGATCCCGGAGCCGGTGAACGTGCTCCGCACGGGATCGCTCGGGCGCGGCCAATCCCGGCTCGCAAGTCCCTCGATGGTCACGAGCGCTCCCTCGATGGCTTTTCCATCCTGGTCCACCACCACTCCCGCGAGTCCCGGACCAGTCGTCTGCAAAGGAGTCGAGGGCTCATTCGCACACGACGCCACCATCACGAAGACTCCCAGCCATCCACATTTGCCAAGCATGAGGGCGCTCCTGACGAGCCGATTGGAAACGGAATTTCCGCCTCCGCACGGATCCTATGGGTTCCAGCCGAGATGTGCGAGCGGTGCCCCCGGCTCATCGACCAGATGCAAACCATGGGCCCCGAAGGAATCCCGTTGCGCTTGGATCAAGGACTGCGGCAATTTGGCGGATCGGAGCGTGTCCAGGAGCGCGAGCGCCGCGGAGAGCGCCGGTACCGGCACCGCCCAGGCCACCGCCCGGCCGACCACCCGGCGCAGCGAATCCAGGTGTCGGGTCACGAGAATTCGGAAGGCATTGGCCAAGAGTGGATGATCCGAGCTCGCCATCTCGGGGGCGGAGGGCAGCAACTCGTCGAGCAGCCGAGACCGCAGAATGCAGCCAGCCGTCCACACGCGGAGTGTCTCCGGCAAATCAATGCCGAGTTTCCACTCCCGGGACGCCGCCGTGCAGAGCGACAGGCCTTGCGCCAGGCCCGCCGCCCGACCCAGGTAGAGCGCCTGATCGAGGTCGCGCTCGAAGCCCGGGTCCGCGCTGAAGCGCGCCATGACCGGAGGCCGGGGAAGGGAATATCCGGCGCGCAAACTTCGGAGCCCCGACACTCCCCGCCCTTCGAGCGCCGCATGGAGGATTGAAACCGGCATGCTCAATTCGAGGGCAATCTCCGACGTCCACCTCCCGGTGCCCTTCTGGCCCGCCTCATCCAACACGCGGTCTAACTGCAATCCGCCGGTTTTTTGGTCCTTCACTTGCAGGATCTGCGCCGTGAGGTCGACGAGAAAGCCTCCATGCCTTCCGGCGGACAAGTCACGAAACACCCGGCCGAGTTCGGGATCCGGATAACCGAGCCCACGCCGCAAGAGATCCATGCTCTCGGCAATGAGCTGCATATCGCCATACTCGATGCCGTTGTGCACCATCTTCACGAAGTGGCCGGCCCCGTCTCCGCCGACCCGTCCAAAACACGGTCCGTGGGGTCCGCGAGCCGCGATTTTCTCCAGAACCGGAGCCACGAGCCGATGGGCGTCGGATTCCCCACCGAACATGAGCGCCGGGCCGTGACGAGCCCCCTCCTCGCCGCCCGAAGTGCCCACCCCGAGGAACCGCACTTGGAAGCGACGCGCTCGTTCCGCGCGGCGGAGAGTATCTCGGAAATGCGAATTGCCGCCGTCCATCACAATGTCGCCGGGATCGAGGGCGGGCAGCACACGATCCAGCATCTCGTCGACCGGACCACCGGCTTTGACGAGCATGTAGATCCGCCGCGGTCGCGCCAGCGCGCCGATGAAGGTCTCGATAGGTCCGGTCGGGACTATGGGCCAATCCGCCGCTTCCCCGGCCAAGGCGTCCGCGACCTCGCCCTCGTCTCGATTCCAAACCGCGGTCGGAATTCCCTTCTCGGCGGCATTGAGCGCCAAATTGCGACCCATGACCGCGAGCCCCATCACGCCCAATTCACAGCGAGGCAAATGGCTCATGTGCTTTCATTCCCGGAAAAGAGGGAGGCGGCCGCCTCGTCTATGATCCACTGTGCGTTTCGAATCTGGCGGGCCGGAGTGCGCTCGACCGAACCAACAGGCGACCAGGCAGCGCGCACCGCCGCGGCTTTGTTCGCGCCGGCCGCGACCACCAGAGTGCTCCGAGCTTCGGCCACGACGCGCGGCGTAATGGTCATACGAGCGACCACACCTGCCGGAGATTGGGCCGTCACGACGCGGCGACGGGTTTCCCGGATGGTGGGACTGCCCGGAAACACCGAAGCGTAGTGCCCATCCTCGCCAAGCCCGAGGATCAGGAGATCCAAATTCTCCGGAAACTCCCGATCGTGCTGGAGCGCGGCGACCTCGCGGTCGAGTCGATCGGCGGGCATCCGGTGCACGTGCTCCCCGGCGATGCCCAGCGGAGAAAGCAGGCTCGCCCAGGCGAGGGCAGCGTTGCTTTCCGCATGGTCGTGGGGAACGCCACGCTCATCCCCGAACCAAAATCTCATTTTGGCCAGAGGCCCCGGGCGCACGGAAAGCTCGGCGACGAGTCGGGGGAAAAACGCTTTGGGCGTGGAACCGCCTGGCAAAGCGATGTGAAAGGCGGGTTGATTGGAGTTCGGCAATCGACTTACGATCGCCTCGACCACCGAGAATGCCCACGCTTCCTTCGGCACGACCAGTGGCCGATTCACAAGAGGCGCCTCCAGCGTCGGCCATCCTTCGCGATCCAGCGGTCCGCTTCGGTCGGCCCCGCACTGCCACGTTCGTACTGCGGCAACGGCGACGGATCGCGCTCCCATTCATGCAGAATTGGCGTGACGAAGGACCACGAATGTTCGACCGAGTCCGACCGGATGAACAAGGTGGAATCCCCCTTCAACGCATCGAGGAGGAGCCGTTGATACGCCTCGGGTGGATCGCCACCGAAGGTTTCCTTGTAGCGGAAGTCCGCTTCCACGGGGGCAAACGCCAGGGACTCGCCGGGGCGCTTGCAGTTGAAGCCGAGCGAGATCCCTTCGTTGGGCTGAATCCCGAACACCAGCGTGTTCTGGCCCATCCGCAACACCGATTGGTCTCCAGAGCCGAACAGGCCGATGGGGACGGTTTGAAATTGAATGGCGACTTCGGTGCGCTTGGCACTCAAGGCCTTGCCCGTGCGCAGATAGAAGGGCACGCCCTGCCATCGCCAATTGTCGATCGCGACCTTCAATGCCGTGTAGGTGGGAGTCCGCGAATCTGGGCGAACGCCTTCTTCCGCTGCGAAACCCGCGTATTGGGCCCGGATGGTGTGAGTCCGGACCGCGTCCTCGTTGAAGGGCCGAAGCGCACGGAGAACCTTGGCGACCTCGTCGCGGACGTCGTCGCCCGAAAACGAGACCGGGCACTCCATGGCGCAGAGGGCGAGCACCTGGAGCAGGTGATTCTGCACGAGGTCGCGCAGGACGCCGGTTTCGTCGTAGAAGCGCCCTCGGCCATCGACATCCACCTGCTCGGCGGCGGTGATCTGAACGCTCTCGATGAAGCGACGGTTCCACAACGGATCGAAGATCGCGTTGCCAAATCGGAAGAAGAGGATGTTTTGCACCGTCTCTTTGCCGAGGTAGTGGTCGATGCGGTAGACCTGGCGTTCATCCAGATTGGCGTGCACGATCCGGTCCAAGGCCCGCGCGGACTCGAGATCGCGACCGAACGGCTTTTCGATCACCACCCGGCTCCAGGGTGAAGCGGCGCGGTTCAGGGGATAGATGAGCCCTTCGCGGCCGAGGTTCTCGATGATGTTCGGAAATGCACTCGGGGCGGTCGCCAAGTAGAAGAGGCGGTTGCCGCCGCGTGCATGAAGGTGCTCGCGAAGCCGACGGTAGGTCAGCGGATCTTCGAAATTGCCTTCGAGATAGCGCGCCCGGGCCGCGAAGCTCTCCCACTCGTTCTCCAGAAACAGATGCGACCGCAGATGGAGTCGTGACTCGTCACTGAGCATCGCGCGGAAGCCGGCGTCGGCCAGTGGGCGGCGGGCCACGCCGAGGATTTCGAAGTCCGGCGGGAGGTAACCCGCGCGGTCGAGACGGAACAGCGCCGGGATCAGCTTGCGGTGCGAAAGATCGCCGGTGGCTCCGAAGATGACGAAGGTGGCCGGCTCGCAGCACTGCATGCCGGACGCTACCAGTTTCCGATGCGGGGTTAAGATGTGAAACCCGAGGATGATCCCGGCATCCAAGGGGCGAGGCCGACATGGACCCAAGCGACCAAATCCCCGAATGGCTCGAAACGGATGGCATCGGCGGCTTCGCGATGGGGCCCATTCACGGGCCGCGGACACGTCGATATCACTCGCTCTTGACCAGTTCCAAAGACGGCACCGCGAACCGCCGCGTGTGCGTCGTCGGACACGACGCCTGGCTCGAAATTGCCGGCCGCACCGTGCCGCTCACCACCCAAGCGTGGCGAGGCGGGCTTCGCCACCCGGATGCCGAGTCCTACTTTCGGGGTTTCCAGGCGGAACCTTGGCCGACCATCGACCTCGAACCGGCGCCGGGGCTTCGGGTCCGGCACGAGATCTTCATGGTGCACGGGGCCAGCGCCACCGTGCTCCGCTGGCGTTTGGAGGGCGCATCCAGCGACGCCACCCTGCACCTTCGGCTTTTCCTGAGCGGACGCGACTACCACCAGCTCGAATCCAGCGCGAATCCGGACGGTTTCGATGCCCAGGCGGAAGGCCATCACGTCCGCCTTCGGCTGCGCTCCGGAGCGCCCGATCTTCTGGCGATCCACGACGGGCAGTTCCGAGCAGAGAGCCACTGGTACCGCGGCTTCCACTACGCGGAGGAGGCAGCCCGCGGGTTCGACTCCAGCGAGGACGCAGCCGCACCAGGCGTCTTGGCCCTGCCTTTCGAGTCCGGAGAAGCGTGTCTGGTCATCGTGCGCGAAGACCACGCCCCCCGAATCCTTGGCGACGAGGTCGGAGCGGCGCCCCTCGTCGCCAAACTCGAAAAGCGGGAACGGGCGCGGCGGTCGCGCTTCGCGAGCCCGCTGCATCGCGCAGCCGATGCCTACATCGTCGAGACGGCAGGCGGCCCCACCATCGTCGCAGGGTATCCGTGGTTCACTGACTGGGGCCGTGACACGTTCATTTCCCTCTCCGGTTTGACCCTCGCCACCGGTCGCGCCAAACTCGCGGGCGAGATCCTCGCACGCTGGTCCAAGACGCAAGACCAGGGAATGATCCCCAATCGCTTCGTGGATGCCGGAGGCGATCCGGAATTCAACAGCGTCGACGCCTCGCTTTGGTTCCTGGTCGCCGCCGAACAGTGGAAGCAGGCCACCCAGGGAACCCCGGACGACAATCCCGACCTGCGTCGCGAGCTCGACCTCACCGCCGAGCGCCTCATTGCGGCTTTCACGAGCGGCGCTCGCTACGGCATCCGCGTGGATCACGACGGGCTTCTCCGCGCGGGAGTGCCTGGGACCCAGCTCACTTGGATGGATGCCAAAGTGGGCGACGAAGTGATCACGCCGCGAATTGGCAAGCCCGTGGAAATCCAAGCCCTCTGGCTTCGGGTCCTCGCGGCCACGGCCCCCCGTTCGTCCGATGCCGCGGCACTATTTCGCCAGGCCCAAGCGTCGTTCCTCGAGGAATTCACTCCCACCTCGGACGGTGGACTTCCCGACGTGCTCGATGTCGACGGCCACCCCGGCGCTCGCGACGATTCCCTTCGCCCGAACCAAGTGCTCGCGATCCCTTGGCTCCCGCCGCCTCTCGCCCGGTCCGCTCTGAGCGTGGTCGAGCGGGCTCTCGTCACCCCCTTCGGCCTGCGCACCCTCGCCGAATCCGATCCGAGACACGTCCCACGCTATCTCGGTGGCCCGGGCGAGCGTGACCGCGGCTACCACCAAGGCACCGTCTGGCCGTGGCTCATCGGCCCCTGGATCGACGCCTGGCTCCACGTGCACGGCACCGATCCTGCTGCCCAATCCAAAGCCCACTCCCGCTTCCTCTCCCCGCTCCAGTCCTGGCTCTCCACCCACCACCTCTCCCACCTCCCCGAACTCTTCGACTCCGCTCCCCCTCATCACCCCCGCGGCGCCCCCTTTCAAGCCTGGTCCCTCGCTGAATACCTCCGCGCCTCCCGAGCTCTCGGTGCCTTTGCATCCACCGCTCGTTGAAATCGTCTGCGCGGGGGACTTCACTGGCCACCGGCCTGGCGCAGAAGTGCTTTCGGAGGAGGTGCGTCGGGGCTTGAGGCTCTGCAGCATGCATCGGGCTTACATGCCGCGACTGCCCATCGGAGGTATCAGACAGATTGTCCCAGTTCGACATTCTTGGAGACCTCTTGGCGCGCACAAAAGGGAACCCTTGGTTCCGTTTCACACGAGAAGCGAGCATTCCTGAGCGCCTCCAGGAACCTGAGGATCCGTATTATGGCCGCGTACGGCGATCCCATCGCCCAGGGTGTTCCCAGAAAATAGCGAAATGGCTCAGGTCCTCGCGACTTCTGCTCGGCCATCGCGCTGCCAAGCATGCCCCACCGATCATGGATGGACGTTCGATTGCCTGATCCGAATTGTGTAACGCAAATTCAACGGGCGGGCTTGTCTATCGGAAGCGGAGATTGCCAGATCCGCTCGCAGCCGGTCGCGAGTCGAGATAGGACTTCGGCGCGGAGGTTTCGAGGCAAACAACTGGGTTGATCCTCGCTCCGATGAGAGCAATCGGAAGCGAAGGCGAAATCACGAGGCCGTCGGTGGCGCTCCGTGATGACACCCTGGGCTACGAGCTCGTGTCCCAGGCGGATCTGGTGATCCGCGTTCCCACGGGGGGTGGCACGCACGTTGGGAGGGTGCAAGGGGCGAGTGCGCTCGTAGCTGAGCCGTCGCCACGGTAATCCGGCTCAATCCTAATGCCCACGCTGGCATGAAGCCTGCCGCAGGAGAAACCACTTCCAATCGACAGCCAACTTGACACTAACCAAGTGGATGGACCAGGTATGAACGTGTCGGGCGGGAGCATGAGGGGCATCTTTGCGGAGGCTTGATCTCGGGATCCTCGGGCCCTTCATGCGAGGCGGCGATCATGCAATCGGGCGGTTCGAAGTCCCCCGCACCCCGGAGGCTTCCCATGTCGACGCGCGAGCTTTGGATCCAGCGTCTGAAAGACACCGATGTCCGGTTGCTCTTCCAACTCCATCACGGGTTGGATGTGCCGGGCCTCACACGTTTTTTTGCCGCCGTCAGCCGTCTCGGAGACGGGGTCGCCTGGTACGGCCTCATCCTCGCGGTAGCGGGCTTGGGCGGAGCCGAAGGACGGGCCGCCGCGCTCCAAATGACCCTGACCGGCCTCGCGCTCACCGGCCTCTACAAACTGATGAAACACGGGGTGGCCCGACCGCGGCCCTGCGATGTCTTCGCTCAGGTCTGCGCCATCGTGCCACCCCTCGACCGATTTTCCTTTCCTTCCGGACACACCATGCACGCGGTGGCCTTCACCTGGATGGCGACCGCATTCGCCCCTGCCCTGGGAGTGCTCCTCATACCCTTCACCGCGATGGTGATGCTCTCTCGGATGGTGCTGGGGCTGCACTATCCATCCGACGTGGCGGCCGGCGCGACCATCGGGATGCTTGCCGCCGCGCTGGCGACGTCGCTTTCCTGACCCCCGCGAAAACCGACCTCGACCCGCCGCTTCGTTTTGTCGCGCGATCGGACCGATAGGCCCCCCTGGCCTGTTCCGCCTCGCGTACAAAGCGGCGGGGCCGTACAGATTTGGGCGGAAGCCCGTCTCGAGGTGAGCCATGGGGGTTGGACATCCGCGCTGGGATCGCATGGGGCAGGACGAACTTGCCCACGATCAGACCCGCCGGCTCCGTCAATTCCTGGCGCGCCGGGTGCTGCCCTTCAGCCCCCTCTATCGCGAGCGATTCGCCGCCGCGGGGATCAGCGCGGAGTCGATCCGGACCTTCGACGACATCGCGAAGATTCCGTTCACGACCAAGCAGGATCTCCTGGTCACGCAGGAAAACCCCGAAGGGCCGCGCCGCGTCATCCTCGCCCCCACCGCGCAGACGCTGAAAGAACGCCTCCCCAAATCGGAACTCCTGGGCCTCCTCGCCCGCAAACTCGTCTCGGGTCCGGAAGCAGCCATGGCTCAGGTGCGGCGCGAGTTCGCGCCCTGCTCCATGTTCTTCACGACGGGCCGCAGCGCCGGTGCGATCCCGTTCATGCTGACCCGCTACGACCATCGCCTCCTGAGCGAAGGCGCCCGTCGCGTCGTGGACGTATTGGGAGTCGATCCCGCGAAGGACCGCATCCTGAATCTTTTCCCCTATGCGCCGCACCTCGCGTTTTGGCAGACCTTCTTCTGCGGATACGAAACCGGAACTCTCACTCTGAATACCGGCGGTGGACGTGTCATGCCAGCCGATCGTGTCCTCGGCGCGCTCGAACGATTGAAGCCGACTCTCGTCGTCGGCATGCCCGGATACTTCTATCACCTGCTGCGCATCGCCGTGAACGAGAAGAGGGACTTATCGAGCATCCGTCTCATTGCCCTCGGCGGCGAAAATGTCGCCCCGGGATTGAAGCGCAAAGTCACGAGCATGCTGGCGTCCGCCGGGGCCCCCGATGTCCGGGTGGCCTCCGTCCTGGGTTTCACCGAGGCGCGCCTCTGCTGGACCGAGTGTGTCGGCGAACGTCGCACGGGCTTCCACACCTACCCCGACTTCGGCCTGTTCGAGATCATTAATCCGGACACGGGCAAACCGCTGCCGCCCGGCACGACCGGAGAACTGGTCTACACCTGCCTGGACGGCCGCGGATCCGTCGTCATACGCTATCGCACGGGCGACATCGTCGAAGGCGGCCTGCGCACGGAGCCTTGCCCCGGTTGCGGACGCACGATGCCGAGGCTCATGTCCGACATCCGGCGCACCTCCAACGTGAAGAGCCTGGACATCGGCAAAGTCAAAGGCACGCTCGTCAATCTGAACGAGTTGAGCGAGGCCTTCGCCGGCGATCCCGAGATCGAGGAGTGGCAGCTCGAAATCAGGAAGCGGAATCACGATCCCTATGAAACCGACGAACTCGTCCTCTACTGCGCGCTGAAGCCGGGCACGGACGAGGCGGGCTTCCGAGCTCGGATCCAAACCGAGGTGAACGAACGGACGGAGGTCCGGCTGAACGGAATCGTCGTGGAGTCGGTCCCCGCCCTCCTGACCCGAGTGGGCATGGAGGAACGCACCAAAGAGGAACGCATTCTCGATCGCCGCCGGGAAGTGATGGAAAAAATTCGCGGAGGCACGCCGTGAGAGAGGGGCCAATCACGGTCGCACTGGGAGGCGGTGGCGCCCGCGGGCTCGCACACCTCGGAGTGATCGAAGTGCTGGAGGACGCCGGCGTCCCCATCGAACGCATCGTGGGCGTCAGCATCGGCAGCATCTTGGGCGCGGTCTACGCATTCCAGCCGGACATCCGCCCCGCCACCGCGCGCGTTCTCGAGTATCTTCGGTCGCCGAGCTTCCGCCGCCATCAAGAAGCCCTGTACGGCACTCGCCGTGGTGGCAAGGCGGACGGGAATCGCAGTTTCTTTTGGTGGGGGCGATTCCGCGAATACGTGACCGCGAACCGACTCGTCCACCGCGTCATGACCAGGCCGTCGTTCCTGACTTCGAGCCTCCTCGACGACATCTTGGATCACCTCTTGCCGGATGCCGACATCGCGGATGCCAAACTCCCGTTAACGGTGGTCTGCGTGGATTTGAAGAGCGGCAAACGAACCGCCCTGGAGCGCGGGCCGGTGCGGAGAGCCGTGCGCGGATCGGCTTCCCTGCCCGGGATCTTCCCGCCGGTGGTCTGGGAGGAGCAACTCCTGGCCGACGTGGGTATCTTCTGTCCGGTGCCCACCATCCCTGCCCGCAGTTACGGTCCTTATCCGTTGATCGCCGTCGATGTCACACCGGCGATCGGCGCCGCCGACAAAGTCGAAACCGCCCTCGATGTGATGATGCGCATGGAGGAAATCGGCGGCACCCTCTTTCGGGACTACACCCAATCCTTGGCCGACATCGTCGTCAAACCGAATGTCAACGGCCTCGAGTGGTCGGACTTCTCGGATCCGGAGTGGACCATCGCCCGGGGTCGGGAAGCCGCGGTCTCTCTATTGCCCCGCATCCTTGAGCTCGTCGGAGCGGATCGCCGTCGATCGGTTTCGCAGCCCGCGCCGGAGGCCCGCTCGTGATCACGCCGGAACGTGGGGCCGACGGGGTCCTCCATCTGCTTTTGGGAGGGTCGAACCCCACCGAGCCGTTTGTCTTGTCACGCGCGGAGTTGACCAGCCTCGACCGGCACTTGGACGGCATCCCATCCGACCCGACAATCACCGGTCTCCTCATCCGCTCCGCACATCCGACCGTGTTTTGCGCGGGGGCCGATGTCGATGAAATGGCGAACCTGCGGAGCTCGGCCGAAGCCGCTCCGCTGGTGAAAATGGGACAAGATGTCTTCGCAAAGCTCGCGAGACTGGCGATCAAGAGCGTGGCGCTCGTGCACGGAACTTGTGTCGGTGGCGGCTTCGAGCTCGCGCTGGCGTGTTCGTCACGCATCGCCTCGGATGATCGTTCCACCAAGCTCGGCCTTCCCGAAGTCAAACTCGGAATCCTGCCCGCTTGGGGGGGCAGCGTGCGCCTGACCAAGCTCGTCGGGGCGAGTCAGGCCGTCGGCATGATCACCGCCGGGCGCCTGCTCGGAGGAGAATCGGCGCGGAGGATGGGCATCGTGGCGAGCGTCCTGCCCAAGGAGCTCATGGTCAAGGAGGCCCTCTCGCTGTTGGCGCGGCTGCGCAAAGGCGAATGCCCCCTGAAGGTCAAGCGCCCCTTGGTCCAACGCCTCTTGGACGGAACGAGCGTCGGGCGGAACCAGATCCGCAAGAAGGCGAAGGCGGCCATCGAGAAAGAAACTCGCGGGCACTACCCGGCCCCCCTGGCGGCGCTCGAAGTCAGCCTCGTGTCGGCCGGTCGATCCCTCGAAGAAGGCCAGGCCCTCGAACGAGAGTCGGTGCTGCGCCTCCTTGAGACACCGGTCCACAAAGAACTCCTTCGCTTGTTCCAAATCACCCGCGAGAGCCAACGGCCGCCCGTGTACGGAATGGGAAAATCGGCGCCGCGGATGCGGGAAGTCGCCGTCATCGGCGGCGGAATCATGGGCGCGGGCATTGCGGCCCTCGCGCTCGGCAAGGGATTCGGGGTCCGCCTGATCGACAAAGATCCCGCCGCTCTCATCAAGGCCCGCGCGCTCGCCGAGTCCGAAATTCAAAGGCTGGCGCAGAAGCGCGAAATCTCGAAGGCGGAGGCCAAGACCCGATTGCTTCGCCTGTCCATGGCCACCGACTTCTCGGGTCTCCTCGGGATCGAACTCGCGATCGAGGCGGTGCCCGAAAAGCGCGAGCTCAAGGAGCGCGTCTTGAAGGGTCTTTCGGAGGCCCTGCGACCCGATGCCCTCTTAGCCACCAATACCTCGAGCTTTCCGATTGCCGAGCTGGCCTGCAGCGTGCGCCGTCCCGAGCGATTCTTGGGGCTGCACTTCTTCAATCCACCGGGAAAGATGCCTCTGCTCGAGATCATCCGCGGCACCGCGACTAGCGAGAACGCACTCGCCCGCGGCATCCGTTTCGGAAGTGATCTCGGTAAGACGGTGATCGTCGTGGGCGACGGGCCGGGATTCCTCGTGAATCGGCTCTTGGCCCCCTACTTTCAAGCGGCCCTCCAGTGGGTCACGGAGGGAGCCGACCCGCTTGCCATTGATCAAGCGATCTCGGCGTACGGCTTGCCGATGGGTCCCTTTCGACTCATGGACGAAATTGGCCTCGACGTGGTCTTGGACGCCTCTCGTCATATGGCGGAACGCCCGGGATCAGGCTTTCAGGTCCATCCCGTCCTCGAAAAGCTGGTGTCTGGGAAGCACCTGGGAAAGAAGTCCGGAAGCGGATTTCTCCAGCACCAGGATTCAGCGTCGCGCACGCTCGCTCCGGAATTTGCGAGCCTCTTGCCGGGCGCTCGACTAACCCCCGACCAAAAGGTCGTGACCGACCGGCTCTTGGCCATCATGGTGAAAGAAGCGCGGGCGATTCAGGCCGAGGGGTTGGTGCTCAGTGCTTCTGACATCGATATCGGCACCGTATTCGGGCTTGGGTTTCCCGCGTTCCGCGGGGGCCTCCTTCGGGCCGCCGAAGTGGAGGGACTCGGATGAGACGTCCGCCATTCGCGATCTTCGCGGGAGTCCGCACTCCTTTCCTGAAAGCCGGCGGCCTCGCGGCCGCGCTCGGTGCGGACGAACTCGGAACGATTGTGGCCCGCGAACTCCTGTTGCGCACCGGGATCGATGCGGCACGCCTCGATCATGTCGTCACCGGAAATGTAGGGCAGCCGGTCCACGCGGCCAACTTGTCCCGCGTCATTGCTCTCCGGGCGGGCGTTCCCGCATCGGTCCCCGCGTACACGGTCCATCGCAATTGTGCCAGCGGCTTCGAAGCGGTCACCCAATGCGCTGACCTGCTCGCGGTCGGGCGCGGCCGACTGTTCTTGGCTCTCGGCACGGAATCGATGAGCAACTATCCCCTGCTCTTCGGATCCCGCGCGCGCGACTGGTTTTCGGCGCTGTCGAAAGCCAAGTCGCTCGGGGCCAAGCTGCGGAGTGCGCTGCGGTTCCGCCCCTCGATGATGAAGCCGGAAGTGGCGCTGCTCATGGGCCTGACCGATCCGGTGGCCGGCATGGGCATGGGCGAAACCGCCGAGGTCTTGGCTCGGGAGTGGCAAATCTCGAGAGAGGAACAGGATCGGTACGCGGCGGCAAGCCACGCCAAGGCGCTGGCCCATCGGGAAATCCTGCGTGAGGAAACGATGGACCTCGTGATCGGATCTACGCACGTCCGGGACGACGACGGTGTGCGCGCCGACTCGACACCCGAGCGCCTCGCTAAATTGCGCGCGGTGTTCGCCAAAGTGCAGGGCTCGGTCACCGCCGGGAACGCCAGCCAAATCACCGACGGCGCGGTCGCCCTACTCGTAGGCGACCCGGCGCTCTCGGGCGAGATCGGCCTGGAGCCCTTGGGACTGCTCGAGGACTTCGCCTACGCCGGTTGCGATCCCGCCCGGATGGGCCTCGGCCCGGTGCACGCCATGGCCCGCCTTCTCCCTGCCGACTCCGGACCCGCCCTCGAGGCGATCGACCACTTCGAAATCAACGAAGCGTTTGCGGTGCAGGTCCTATCCTGCGTCGCTGCCGCCGAGAGTGACGAATTCGCTCGCCGCACCCTCGGACGCTCGACCCGCCTCGGCCGCATCCCTACCGACCGTCTCAATCCTCTGGGCGGCGCCATTGCCCTCGGTCACCCGGTCGGCGCCTCCGGCGCCCGCCTCGTCCTCTCCGCCCTCCTCTCTCTCCGCCGCTCCCAAAAACGCCGCGCCCTCGTCTCCGCCTGCATCGGCGGCGGCCAAGGCGCCGCGCTGCTGCTCACCCGCTCCTGATCGTGTTGCCGATTCGTCTCTCCTCGCGGCTGATTGAGCGAGCCAGGACGGCGGCGGATCCCACCTTGACGTCGCAGCCCCGAACGTTCGAAGCCTATGCGGATCATGACGAGCAGGGAGATCCAGGGGATCGGAGGCCCTCCGCGAATTCGCCCTGGATCATTCGAGTGGTCTATTCACTACCCGTCGACTAAACCAACTGACCGTAGTCGAGGGTCGAACCGATGACCCTCGGGCGGTCTTCGTGCCGGCGAAAACAGCGGATGTTCTGAAGGCGAAGGTATTTGCCGGGGTCCGACTCCACGACGGCGTAGACATTCCACCAGTAGGCGGCGAAGAGGCCGCAGGATTGGAAGTCAGCCTCGGACATCTGGAAGAAATTTTCGTGACCCGGCACGCGATAGACACGATCGGGGCGATCGCCTCCGAGGGACAGCACGAGTTCGTAACGATCGACGGGATAGTGGGCCTTGGACCAGCGGAACTCGGGAGGGGTGGTGCAGCGCTCGAGGTGGGCCGGGGATTCCGCCTGCAACGTCCACTGTTCGGGGAAACACTCGATCGGCTGATAATGGACATCGCCGAAGGGAAGCTGCGGGAGCTCGGCCGGGATCGGCCCGGTCCTGAAGTTGCACTCGACACAGAGGGTCGGCAGGTCGTCCGTCAACATGCCGCGCCGCAAGTCTTGGGCAGTGAGGCTATTCCAAATGTCGTCGAAGCCCGACTCGTAGATATTGCCCAACTTCAACTGGTCGCCGGTACCGACACAGCACGGGAAGGCGTTCCCCGAGACGTCGACTTTGAAACGATACACCGACTGCGGGCAATAGCCCGGGTAGGTGCGGCGCACCCGTTCGAGCCAGCCGTCGTAACTGCGAGACGGGCGGAACTTCTCTTCCTTGGGCAGTCGGTCCACGACTTCGTGGTGATCGAAGTCCATCGAGACGAGAACCTTCTTTTCCTCCGCCACGCGGCGCAGCTTCGCCTTGGTCCAAGCCAAGAACTCGGGCGAAGCATGCAGAGTCGGATCTTGGAGGCGCATCTCGGGGGCGTTGTAGAAGAGCTTTTGCACGTGAATGCGGGGAACGCCGGCATCGGCCAAAAAGGCGACGGTGCGATCCACGTGGGCGGCGTTTTCCATCATGAACACAACATTCGTCGTGACTTGAATGCCCGCTTCCCGGCAGAGCCGCGCCGCTACCGGCAGGTTTTCGAACACCTGATCAGGGCGGCTGTTGATGCGGATGTGCTCGTACACGTCCCGGTAGTGGGAGTCGATGCTGAAGGCGATCACACTGACGAAGGGCTCGAGTTCCCGGAACTTCTTCTCGTCCAGGTATTGGACGTTCGTGGTGAGTTCGAGTTCGACGCCGTACTGGAGCGCGAGTTCGCGCGTGAGGTCCCAGGTCAAGACCAGAGGTTCGCTGGTCGCGAACGGGATCAACACGGACGCCGCGGGTAAGAGCTCGGAGGCCAGCCGGCGAATCACCCTCGGGTCGAGCAGCATGGTCGGCGGGTTCACCCCCGCGTAACACATGACGCAGCTCATGTTGCAGAAGTTGGAGAGCTGGAGCTCGACCACCCGAGGCTTCGAGCGAAAGACGTGTCGCCCCTCCCAAAGATCGAATTCGAGGAGCTGTCGGTTCTCCTCCTCCAGGCGCCGTTTCTCGTCCGGGCTGATGCGATTGGCCAGCGCCGCGGCCGCTTCGAATCCGGAAGCCAACGCGGACTCCGGAATCACCTCCGGCACCGGCAGGACCCCGCGCATCTCCCCTCGGCGGGGCTTGACCGGCCCGCTCGAAGTCGGCGTCGTTTCGTTCATGGGCGAAGCGTCTCTCAGTCAAAGGTTGGGCTTAGACCGGACTCTACTCCTTGACGCCGAGGAAATGCAACGCCCTTGGGCGGCCGCTGCTTTTGGGCCGAGCCTGACCACTCACCTTTCCGGATTGCCGTGACTCGCCGGCCTCCACCGTGGTCAGAATGTCAGGTGGGCCCCCGCATCCGGACCGGTCGCAAGCGCCACTTCACCTGAGAACGCCGGAATTCGGGAGGAAGAAGAGCCGCATCCCCACCAGCATGACGACGTCGTCGAAGCCGTCCCCATTCAAATCGCCGAAGTGGAGGAGGCTGGTGTTGCCGGGCAGGCCGAGCGGTACAGTCAGGCGGGTGGGTTGTCCCTGAACCACGCGCCACAGTTCGGATTCCTCATCCCGCTGGATCAGCACCTCATTCCCGCCGCGTCCACCGTCGAAGTCGGCAATGAAGCGGCTGAGCTGCTGGAATCCCTCGGGATAGGTGCGCACAGGCCCGACCGCCAGCCCCGAACCGCCGTTCTCGAGCCACTGCGGCGTTCCCCGGTCGACGTAGTCGGCGTCACCGTCGCCATCCATATCGAGTTCCTGAATCCACACTCCGAATTCGCTGCCGGAGGTCGTCCAAATGGGTACTGGAGCCGCGAATGCCGGCTCCGATCCCGCCACACCGTAGGCGATCACCCCCGGAACTCCCGCCTGCAAGGTGAGTAGCGTCAGGTCGGCGAGGCCATCGGTGTTCTTGTCGTCAAAGTTGAAATCCAACACGGAAACTGCCCCTCCGGTCAGAGCCGAGAAGTTCGGACCCGGGCGCTCGACCAGGCCCGTGGCCCCCGTGTTGATCCAAATCCGGGCCAGGAACGGAGCCACAAAATCGGTGTCGCCGTCTTGGTCGAGATCTCCCGCGTAGATTCGATCGGGCATTCCCGGAACGACCCCTGAATCGATAAAGCTACCCGTTCCGTCCCCGAGATAGATGTGGTGCTCGGTCCCCAATTGGACAAGCAGATCGGTATTACCGTCACCGTTCAAGTCGGCTGGCGTGATCGCCGTCGGATTCAGTAATTGGAATGAAAACGTCGACTCGATCACAAATTCGGGCCCTCGGAGGGACAACCGATGCAATACCCATCCGGTAGTGGCACCCCTCACCAGGGCGAAGTAGCTCAGTGGCCCACCTGCGACCAAGGGGGCCACCAGGAACCGCCGAAATTGGGTCTCGTCGAACTCCAGTTCGGGCCATGAGACAAAGACCCGAGGCGTCACTTGGTCGACGATCGTGATCGCGCCTCGGTCGACATAGAGAAGATCTGGCGGGCCTCCGTCCGCTGCCGGCGTCGAGATTGCACTCAGACCAGCCGGAAGGTGGCGCACTTCCTGGAAGGTCAGAGGGGCGGTCTGAAAGTGGACAGTCGAATCTCGGATGCCGGACAGATCCATAAGGCCGTCCCCGTCGACATCGAGAACTCGGAAGGCCGTGCGTGGATACAAGCCGAATTCGACCTGAAGCACCGTGACCGCGGGGCCGAGGAGCGGTCCGCTCCATTCGTGGACGTTGATCGCATCCATGGTCCGGCTCACAATCTCCATCTGCGGATCCTGGTCGATGGAAGCCAGGATTGCCAACCCGGGTACGGAGACCATGTCACCGAGGACGAAGCCGCTCGCCCCCTGATTAAAAACGGGCCTGAACGTGGTGCCGTCGGTTACGCCGAATCCTCCGACGCTCAAAACAAGATCGCAATCGCCATCCCCCTCGATGTCCATGGCATCGAGGTGGCTGTAACCGGGCGGAGCCGCCACGAGCGGAACGAGGGTGGGAGTCACGAAAGCGTCGAAGTCGACGAGACTGATCTCAGCGTTGGGTCCCATGACCATGAGTTCGCGGCGCCCGTCATTGTTCATGTCGCCGCTGACGAAACGCGGCTCGGAAGGCGACTGGAGCACCATGGTTGCAACTACGGTGAAGGTCTCCCCTTCGGAGTTGCGCAACACGTGGTGCCCGCTGGGCGTCGACACGAGGATGTCGAGAAAGGTGTCCCCCGGGAGGTGAAATGCGGCCGTGGTTCGAGTCGCAGTCGTCACCTCGGAAGCACCGGGTACGAGGATGGTCGGTTCGGACACCAGGCGGCCGTCTTGCCAGTTCCTCCGGATTGAGACCCCGTTTGGAACTACGCCGATCACGTCCACATCCGAATCCGCGTCGAAGTCCTCGGCCAAGACCGTACCCGGCAAGCCGCTGGTCGTGAAAAAGCCGACGCCTAAAGACGTCTGGATGGGCCAAGGAAAAACACCTTCAGCGTCTCCAGCCACGTCTCCCCCCGAACTGCCGTCGCAACCCACACACAAGGCCAGCCCGAGTCCGCAGAGTGTGGCCAATTTCCGTGAATGGGGGGAGAACTCGAGAGGAGGCCCCAAACTCCGAAACTTGCAACCGATTGATCTCAACATCATTCAACCTCTTGAAGTACCTAGCGGTGGCAAGGGGCACTCGGGAGTTGGAGTCCCGGCTTACCCGGATCGTAACGGGCAGACTTCGAAAAGCTGGTCGAGAATCTCCGAACCGCGTCTCCTCCCTCGGCTGGCTTGGTATCAACCCGGCATGCCACATTGGATCTACGTCGGACTGGGGCTGGTCGCCGGCCTCGTCTCGGGAGTGCAGGGGCCGGCGAACGGGGCTCTCTCCAAGTCCTGGGGCCTCGCGCGCGCGGTGGCCCTGAACGGAGCCGTCGTGTTCGTGGGCACCCTGATCGGGATGCTGCTCTTTCCCCAGCGGATGGAAACACGCACGGCGATCCCCTGGTACTACTACATTGGTGGCTTTTGCGGACTGACCATCATCTCGGTGGCGGCCGCCGCGACTCCCAAAATCGGCGCCGCCGACTACACGGTGGCTTTGGTGCTCGGGATGCTCGGCTCCAGCGTGCTGGTCGACACGTGGGGCTGGTTCGGCCAGGCGAAAATCCCCCTGAGCCCGCTCCGCATCTTCGCCCTGATTCTGATCGCGGTGGGTGTCTTTTTGATCCGGGCGACCAGAACTCCCGCCGCCTGATCGATCAGCGGGCGGAATTCTCGGACTCGAGACCAGGACGGGCGGCCGACTCACTCCCGATTCCTTCTCCACAAAAGCGGCCTGGAAAGACAACTGACGCAAGCGCTCGTTTCCGCCGATAACGGCATGGTTCGCCGCCCAGCCATTTCCCCCCTGCCTGAGGCCCCCATGCGATTGTCTTTCCCCCGAGTCCTGTTTTTGCTCCCGGTTCTGGCACTGTGCATCGGCGCGCAGACTCCCTGTTGCCCCCCCGATCCCGGGTACGTCCTCGTCGACGACATGTACCTGCCCGAAGAAGCGGTGCACGGCGAAGGCGGCTTCACCGCGACCCCCTGGCCGGGGGGAGTCGTGCCCTACGCCTTCGACGCCGCGGTCACGACCACCGACCGCGAGCGCACGATGACCGCGTTGGCCGAGCTGGCCGCGGTCGCGAATCTCACCTTTGTGCCGAGGACCTCCCAGTCGAACTACGTGACCTTCAGGAACAGTTCGGGGAACAGCTCCTACATCGGGATGATCGGCGGCAACCAAAACATCAACATGTACAACTGGAACGTGCGCTACATCATCTGCCATGAGGTGATGCACGCCCTCGGCTATGTGCATGAACAGTCTCGGCCGGATCGCAACACGTACGTCACGATCAACAGCGGGAACATCACGTCGGGGACCGAGGGGAACTTCGCCATCAGCAGCGGCGCGACAATGCCCGGAGCCTACGACTTCCTGTCGATCATGCACTACGGCCAGAACTCGTTCTCGAACGGGAGCGGTCCAACGATCACCTGCAACGCCGCTTACAGCTCCTATCAGAGTCAGATCGGCAATCGATCCTATCTCTCCGCCCTAGACGCCGCCGGTTTGGTTGCTCGCTACGGCGCGGCCCAGGCGCCCACGATTACCCAGGTCTCTCCGTCCACCTTGCCCCTCTCGACTTCGACCTTGATCACCGTCAGCGGAACCCGATTCACCCTCGGCTCCTCGAGCGCGCTCGGCACGCCGCCGAGCCGGATCCTCTGGAACGGAGTGCCGCTCACGACCACCTACGTAGAAGCGACCGGGCAACTCACGGCCACCGTCTCCGCGGCCCAGACGGCGTCGGGCGGCTGCTTCACCCTGCGGGTCGAGAATCCGGCGCCGGGCGGCGGCCAATCCGCGGCGGTGACGGTGCAAGTGGGCACGACCGCCTGTTCCGGGCTCCCGCAATTCGAAACCAACTCGGTGCAGGCCGCGCTCGATTTCGACGGAGTCCAACTCGGTTCGGTGTACGGTCCGGCCGCGATTTCCACGCGCAATGCCCCGGCCACCGGTGCCGCGCACTTCTCCACGAGCCTCGTAGGCGCCCCGAGCGACACCGCAATCACCCTGGCCGCGTTGGTTCCGGCATCGAGTGGGGGCTTTCGAACCGGGCAGGGTCAGTGCATCAATCTGCCGCTGAGCCACCCAAGTTTCTACTTCCTGAACTCGCTCGCCACCTATGCAAACCCGCTCCCCGCACCGATGAGTTGGTCGATTCCCTACACGGCGACCTCGGCCCCCATCACATTCTCAGCGCAATCCCTCTACCTCTCCCCCACGCATCCGGACGGCTCGTGGGTCAGCCAAGGCGCGCAACTTTCGATCGTGCCCTTCGATCCCTGCACCGCGGGCACCGCTCTCACGCTTGGCGATGATGCCAATGTGCAGCAGTCGCTCACGGCGCCGGTTTTCTTCCAGGGAACCAGCTACACCAGCGTTTACGTGGGCTCGAATGGTTACGTCACCTTTGGAGCGGGCAGCACGAGCTACAACGGCACCGCGGCCAACCTGCGCGGGCTCGCCCCCGGCATTTGCCCCCTCTTCACCGACTTGGACCCGGGCCAAGGCGGCACCATTCGTTTTGCCGATGCGGGTGGTGGTTCTTTCGGAGTGTGTTTCACCAACATCGCCAACTACGGCGCCGCCAGTTCCACCAACTCCTTCCTCTTGACCGTCACCAACGGAGGTTCGATCTCGATCGCGTACGGCCCCTTGGCCTCGACCTCCGGAATCACCGGTGTCAACGTCGGCTTCGGGTCCGGGACCGCGACCGCCTACGACTTGAGTGAAGGACCGTTCAACCTGCCGGCCAACACCGTTCCCTACCAGCTCTGGACGAGCGCTCCCGATCTTTCCGGCACGACCCTGGTCATCACCCTCAGCGCAACCGGCGTCCCACTCACGATCCTCTGAGCGGGACTCAGCGAGGCAGCGCGGTCCAAATCGCTTCGAATTGCCGCTCGAGGTTGCCGCCTAAGATTTCCTCGATTTGGGATCCCCCTTCGCCGTTCGAGTAGGTCGGCATGCGGGAAGCGGGATCGATCCGGCGAGGGTCGCGCATCCAACGATCGAACCAACCCCGGCGCAAGCGGGGTGCGGTTTCCACGAAGTTGATCGCGCCGATTTCGAACTCCGCGTACGGCGCCTCGCTCCCGATCCCGTGACATGCGGTACAGGCAAAGCCGTCCTTGCCGATCAAGTGTTGGCCGGCGCTCACGAGTTCGGGATCCGGCGGCGGCGGAGCTTCCGCCGTCGTGGAATGACCGTGCTCGGCGGCCAATCCACGCGCGAGGCCGGCGGCCCGCGTGGGGAAAGCCGGCATGCGCGCATCCAGCCAGGGACGCACCCTCGTCCCCGGATCTCCCGCCAGGAGACGCTCGACCCATTCGGGCCGCAGCTTGTCCCCCGCCAGGGTCAAGTGGGGACGAAGCTGAGCGACCCGTTTGCCGGTGACGGGACGAGCCAGGTCCTTCGTCTCCAGCACAAACTCGCTCCACCAGTCCGACTCGTGATCCCGAGCGTGGCAAGCCTGGCATCGCAGTTCCCGGACCCAGCGATGACTGAGTTCCGAGGGGGTCTCCGGCTCAAGAATCGGAGCGGCGAGGTAGCGGCCAAGCGCGTCCCGCTCCGACGCCGAGAAGTCGAATCGCGGAGCTACCGCCGGCGCTTCTTCCAGGCAGCCGCCCGCACTCCGTGGGCGGGGCCGCTTCTTCGTCGGTGCCAGCGCGCCCGTCGTGCCGTCTCCGTGGCACGATCCACAAGCGAGCTTCTCGTAGGCAATGGCGCCACGAGCCGCATCGCCCCGAAGCCTCACGGGCTTGGGATTCGCCCCCGCCTGATGCAAGTAGTTCGCCAACGCGTTGGCTTCGGCGTGGCTGAGCGCGAAGTGCGGCATCCTCGTCCCCGGGAAATGCCGACCGGGGTCCAAAAGAAACGCGGTGAGAGAATCGCCGACAAACTTGGTCGAGGCTTTGCGGAGGGGGATGCGGTCGTCGAGAGGCAGCTCCGCATGCTCGGGGCGGAGGTGACAGCCGACGCACCCGAGGCCATCGAAGAGGTGTCCACCCTCTTTCACCGCGGCGCCTTCGGACGCCGGCAGTGGCGGAGGAGACCCCATTCCGGTCAGAAACGCCTGGAGGTCCGCGGCGGTTTGATCCGCAGGATCGCTCGCCTGGCCGTGGAGCAACCGAGGCATGCGGGCGTTCGGGCGAAGCGATGACGGATCCATGACCCACTCTTGAATCCAGGTGGGATCGAAACGAGCTCCCGCTTGGATCAAAGATGGAGCCGGCCACGCGGATTCCTCTTCGCCCGGGAGTGTCTCGTGGCACGCTCCGCAGCGGTGAGTGAGATAAAGCTCACGCCCTCGATCGGCCAGGCCATCCTCGTCAGGCCGGGTCGTCTGCGACCACGCATGAGGCGGAATTGGTTCCCAGCCAAACTCGGCGGCGCTCCAGGAGAGCCGCAGGGAAAGATCCGAGGCCGCGCTACGGCGCAACTGCACCGAAATGGGGACCTTGCCCGCCCTCAGTCGCTTCGCGGCACTCTCCCCGCTTCCCGCCGCAGGGAGGCTGATCAGGGTTTCGTCCCCAACGACGACCGTCACCGGACCCGAAGCCTCCACGCGGAACGCGATGCGCTGTCGGTGCGCAATCTCGATTTGCCCCTGAAACACGGCGAGATCGATAGCCGGGTCGGCCCCGCTGGGCTTGGGCCAGGCTTCGTGCAACGCCAGGAGGCGGAGCGTTCGACTGCCCAACACCTTGCCGTCGGCGCCCCGCAATTCGAGGTGTACGCCGGGGCTGCCCTGGGCGACGAGCGACGCCGCCAAGAGTCCAAGAGCCGTCAGACCCGACCATCGGCCACCCATCACTGTGGGATCCGGTGAATCGTGTTGTAGATGTCCACCACGAAGTCCTTGCCATCCGCCGCCGTCAGGTCGGCACGAATCTTCATCTGCATGACCGGCATGAAGTTTTCGATCGTGAGGCGCACCGTGCGCCCATCGGGCTGGAGGCTGGCCGCCGCGATCTTCACCTTGTCGTGTTTCTTCCAGTCGTGCATCTCGGTCCCGAGCGCTCGTTTTTCGGCGTCGCGATCGGGATTGGCCGCTGAAACCTCGGGCGATCCGTACTGGGGCCCCCAGACATAGTTCCACTGTTCGATGGTGAAACTCTCGGCGTCGTTTGCGACCTCCGGATCCAGCGCGGTCGTGAAGGTGATCTCGAGCCCGTCCTTCAAAGTGCGCAGGTCTTTAGGCAAGTAGACCGGTTTCCCGGTATAGCGAACCCGGCTGAACGCGGCCAAGCGGGCCGCATTGGTTTGCCATCCCCGCAGGCCTACGACCCATAGCTGGTGGTCGAGCGGGCTGAATCTCGCGCGCATGGCGCTCGAGTACAAATTCACCGGCAACCGGACCACGCCGCCCTGCACGAGATCTCCGCTCTCCTCCTTCATCACCTTGTAGATCGAACTCTGTCCGTAGGAGAGATGCAAAAGATCCCCCTGGAACGGGCCGAATCGATCGCTCGTGACCCACACCTGGCTTCCCCCGGAGTTGTCGACCTCCATCGGGAACCAGCAAAGCGGAGGGTTGTATGTGCTCGGCTTCGGCTCACTCGTCGCGAGCGATACGACTCCCTGGAAACTCCCTGGCTTCAGCCAATGCAACTTGCAGTGGGGTACCCACGTGCCCTCGTTGTCGCCGCAGGTGACCTGGCCGGTCGGGCTGACTCCGACCCCGTTCGGCGCTCGCAGGCCCGACGAGTAGACCTCCAACTTCTTGCCGTCCTTGGACAGTTTCAGCACGGTTCCGTGATGAGGCACCGTCGGATCGAAGCCACGTCCGCCCGGTTTCACCGGCCCGGCTTTACCGAAATAGAAATTGCCTTCGGCGTCGGTCTGCAAGTCGAACACAAATTCGTGAAAGTTCGGAGTGGCCTGGAGCTGGTTGTTGAAACACTCGTAGTGATCGGCTTCGTCGTCGCCGTTGACGTCGCGAAGGCGCGTGATCTGATCGCGGGCGCTCACGTAGATCACGTCGTCGACGATCTTGAGCCCGAGCGTTTCGTACAGCCCGGCCGCGAAGCGCTTCCAAGTGACACGGCCGAGTTCCTCGCCCAGTCCCCGCACGATCCAGACGTCGCCGTTCCACGTGCAGAGCGCGGCGCTGCGCCCGTCGGCAAAGAAGTCGAATCCACCGATCCGCATCTCCGACTGCCAGGGATTTTCGAACGGCACCGGAATGTCGTCGAGGACATAGGCCCCGTCACCTTTGCCGGGCACCGCGGCGACTTCGATTCGGTCCGGCCAAAGCATCGGGCCGGGCCCGCCAAAATCGTCGGGCGAGGCCGGGCGAGCTTCCGATAGCAAACGGTTGCAGTCCTCTTCCGCGAGCGCGCGCGTGTAGGCCACCGCCACTTCAGTGCGATTGGCGGCAGGAGCGCGCCACACGCAGCGTCGTCCTGCTCCGGTCGGCCCATCGATCACGTCCAGCACTCCCCCGCCGAAGCGGGCGATGGTGAGAGGTCGGCGATTGGCCGGCTCCTCGACGCCGACCACCAACTCGGGACCGACCTCGCGAAACCGCCCGGTCTCCAGGTCCGCGATCACGAACATTTCTTCGCGGCTCAGTGCATCGACGCAGAGCGATCGCCACAGCACCGTGCCGCGCGATTCAGTCCGGAGTTCCGACTTGGTGAACATCTCCTGCAAGAGGGCAGTGCGCAGCGCCATCTGGACCACCACCTGGGTGCCGTGCCTCCACAGTCCGAGGTAGCGGGTATGACCTTCCGGCAGCGGACCAAAGGGGATCGGCCGGGGATCGGCGAGGTTCCCGTCGACGCTGACGCCCGGCCCCGGCGCGACTTCGAAGATCGGAGCTTCGTCGATCCAGGGGTGCCCCCCGTGCGACCCGTCGTAGGTCACCCCCGAGAGCTTGACCCACCCGTCCCAGCCGAATGCCCACCGGCACAGGTCGGTGTCGAAGGCCGCCGCGCCGCGCCGATCCGGCGAGAGCTCGACGGTGATCGCTTTGTTCACGATGTTCTTGGTCGCCTTGTGGCCGAGCGCGGAGCTCAGGAAGGGACCGTAGTCCATGCGATCCCACCACTCCGGGCCGGGCCGCAGCGCGGTCAAGTGGTCTCGCTCCTGAGCCGTGGCTTGGCGAGGCAGGGGCCGCACGCGCAGCTTGCGGAACTTCACGGTGCTCGCCGGATCGTGGGCCTGCAGTGCGAAGGTCCCCTTGCCCAGCCGACGCTTGCCCTCCGTCCCTTCCGGTTCCTGCCAGTGGACCACGACTTTGCCGTTCAGGCGAACCGTGATCCAGCGGCCACGAACGGAGATTTCGTAGCGAACCCAGGTCTGGTCCTTCGCCTTGGCCTCCTCGACCTTCACGACTCCGTAGAGACTGCCCGAGCGGATCGGGTCCTTGCCGCTGAGATTGACTTGGCACTCGTACCCATGTTCGGGCCAGCCCTCCGCTTGGAACCGGGAGTGAAAATAGATGCCGCCATTGGAGCCCGGCTCGGTCCAGACCTCCGCCTCGAACTCGAAGTTCTCGAAATTTTCCTCGCCGGTCGACCCCACGAAGAAGAGGTGGGCGCGTTCGCCCTTGGCCACAATCGCCCCGTCGGCAACCGTGAACGAATTCGGATTTTCGCCGAGCTTCCAGCCGGCCAAGGACTGGCCATCAAAGAGCTCCCGCCACGGCCAGCGCCCGGGCAACGACTCTTGGGACAACAGCAGCGGAGCAAGCAGAAGGAAGAGCGCAGGCACAAGCTTCGGCATGGTTGGTCTCGGCGGCCGGGGCCGCGCCCGGAACCTACCAGATGGGACCATGAAGCGGACAGGGCGAGGTCCCAGGAGGGTTGCTATCCTTCCGACCAGCATGAGCACTGCCGGGAACTCCGGGCGCCCACCATCGGTTGGTCGCGCCATCGACGCCTACCATCACCTCCTGGAGGGCGCCGCCGGGCTTACGACCCTTCGCGCCCTGGAAGACGAACTCCGTCGCATCGACCTCGTGTTCGGCGACCGTCCGATCTGCCGCGTGGCCCGCCCCTACTTCCTCGCCGAATCGGAAGCCCATTGGCTGGCGCGCAGCATCGAAGTCTTGATGCAGGCGTTTCGGAAGGTCTACCGCTCGCTCCACGACACCCCGGAAGTGCGAGCCGTTCTGCGGCTCGAGCCCGAGGACGAGGCGATCCTCGCGATCGACCGCCAGCCCTTCGAACCGGATGCCATCGCCCGCATCGACGGCTTTCTAGCCCCCGACGGACAGTTCCGAGTCATCGAGTACAACGCCGAGAGTCCGGGCGGGATCGCCTTCGGCGACACCCTTGCTTCGATCTTCAAGACCCTCCCGATTTGGCCGTCCTTCGCGCGGCAGTTTCCGACCCGCACCTACGACGGGCTCGGCAACACCTTGCACGAGCTGCTTTCCGCCCACCGCGCGAGCCTGGGCCGCGCCGAAATCGGCCATCCCACGATCGGCGTCGTCGACTGGCGCACCGCACCCACGCGCCGCGAGTTCGAAATCTGCGCCGAGCGCTTTGCCGCCGAGGGCTATCCGAGTCGCGTCATCGACCCGAGCGAACTCAGGTTCGACGGCCATCGGCTCCGGGCCGGGGACTTCGAAATCGACATCGTTTACAAGCGCGTGCTCGTAAAAGATCTGCTCGCGCACGGCGGACTCGACCATCCCTTGGTGCAAGCGCTCAAAGCGGGAGCCATCACCTGTGCCTCCGGCTTCGGCGTTCACCTGCTCTACCGCAAAGAGCTGTTTGCGCTGCTCCACGACCCGCGGCTGCGGGCGCGGTTTTCGGCCGACGAACTCCACGCGATCCACGGCCTCGTGCCGTGGAGCCAAATCGTGAGGGAGGGCGAATGCACCCACCCGAGCGGCGGCCGCAGTCTGCGGGATTTTGTCCGCGAAAATCGCCACCGGCTGGTGATCAAACCGACCGCGGAATACGGCGGTACCGGGGTCGTGCTCGGCTGGCTCGTCGACCAGCCCACCTGGGAGAAGGCCTACGACGCGGCGCTCTTGGACACGAGCCTCGTTCAGGAGCGGGTGGCCTTGGGCCGGGAACGATTCCCGCTGCGCCAGGGTGACACCCTCGGTTTTGCCGACTATTACGCCGACATCAATCCCTACATCTGGGGGGGAACGCGCTCGGAGGGTTTCGGCTGCCGCTTGGCCGCCGGAGAACTGCTGAATGTGACCGCAGGTGGTGGATCCGCGGTGCCGGTGTTCATTCTCCAGGACGGCTGATCGCCGGGGCGGGCTTGGGCGCCGGGCCGACCAACAGCTCCTCTTCGAGCTCTTGCCAGGCCGGGGGGCCGCCGTCGAACCAATCTTCGTGCAGCGCCCAGTGGGCGCACTTCGGGCATTGAGTCTCGAGCCAGTTTTGACCGCAGCCCGGACACTGCGCGTTGGTGGCAAAGGTATCGAACGACTCGCGGCATCGGTCGCAGGACCAGTGAGGACCCCCATCGGGCGCCCAGCGACACTGCGGACAACGGATCTTCATCGCTACATCACTCCTTGCTGCCCGCCTTGGAATGACTTGTGCTCCCGGGCGGGTCGTACCCTCGCAGGTACGGGTTTCTCAGCGCGCCCTCTATACGGAGTTTTCATCCGATGTTGCAGATTCGCTCGCTCCTCGCCGCCGCTTCGCTCGCCACGATGTTCGTGAGCCACGCCGTCGCCCAGTCGCCGTTCGTCCAATCCGGGGAGCGGCAGTTCTCCCGGGTGCTCTTCTTCGATGAGAAGGACGGAAAGCCCAGCGTCCCCTGCCAGTACAGCTTGCAGTGGAGCGCGCCGGAATGGCGTGGCGAACACCAAAAGGCCCTGGATGCGAGCCCGGTCGGCACGCGCCTTCGCCTTGGAAAGGACGCCTGGAGCGTGCTCGACACCAACCGCCCCCTCGTGATTGGGGGCACCAAGGTCCCGGCGGGCATCTACTATCTCGCCCTCGAAAAGACAGCGGCGAAGAAGCTGGCGATGGTGCTCCTGGATCCGGTCGCCATTCACAAAGCCCAACTCGACCCATTTCAGACCGATCAAACCAAGGGCGGATTGGTGGTGCCCCTCGAGTGGACGGCCGATCAAAAGGAAGCGGAGTCCCTGACGATGTCGCTGACGCCGGATCAGGCCAAACCCAAGGAATCAACGTGGGCTTTGTCCTTCGGCCCGCACCGACTGAGTGCACGGATCAGCGCGCAGTTTTGATCAGAGGAGCGGGAGCCTGCGGCGACCCCTGGTGATGGTCTATGGCCGAGGTCACTCAGCCCGGAAGCTCGATACCGTCCGCCGCCAATTGCTCGGGGCTCGCAACTTCCGCGACGGTGCCAGGCGGGTTCTCGTACCAGCCTGGATCCGAATCCGTCTCCAGGTGGTCCCGAACCTTCAGGATCGAGAACATCCCGCTCATCGTGATGTAGCCAAACGGTCCGGCCCCGCCCATCATCGGCAGGCTGTTCGGCGGGATCTCGTGGAGCTGCTCTTCGTCGCTCCCGCCCATGGCACCAAAGCCGGGAATGACCCGCCCGAGGGCCGCGTCGAAATCTCCGGCTTCCACGCCCACGAGATTCGGAATCCCGTGTCCCATCTGAGTCATGACGTGGTGGGTCATGTGGCAGTGGAAAGCCCAGTCTCCGGGATTGTCGGCGATGAATTCGATCGTTCGGGTGGATCCGACCGGAACCAGGACCGACACTTCGCGCCACTGCGCCGAGGGAGGGATCGCTCCCCCGTCCGTGGCCGTGACGGCAAAACTGTGGCCGTGCAGGTGGATGGGGTGATGGTCCATTGCGCTCAGATTGCCGATGCGGATCCGCACGCGCTCACCCCGTTTGGCGACCATGGCTTCCGTGGCCGGAAAGATCTTGGCGTTCAAGGTCAAGACGTTGAAGTCCGACATCTCGTTCGGGTCGGGTCGGGCGAGACCCGGCTTCAGCGCCCAGGTGCTCAACAAATAAGCGTAGTCCCGCGCCGGGCCGTCGCCTTCTCCGCCTCTCGGATGCACCACGAACATCCCCATGAGGCCCAACGCCATCTGGGTCATCTCGTCGTGGTGGGAGTGGTACATATAAGTCCCGTGCTGCCGCAGCTCGAACTCGTAGAGGAAGGTCTCCCCCGGTTCGATCGGACGCTGCGAGAGCCCCCCTACTCCGTCCATTCCGTTCGGTACGTAGAGACCGTGCCAATGAACCGTGGTGTTCGTGTCGAGACGGTTGGTCACGTAGATGCGGACCCGCTCACCTTCGGTCGCTTCGAGGGTGGGGCCGTGCACCCGACCGTTGTATCCGAAACACTCCGCCGAAAGGCCTGGGGCGAATTCGTGGGTCACGGTTTGCACGATCAAATGAAAAATCCGCGCGCCCTTCACCATCCGTCCCGGGTCGGTGACTCCGTTTGGGGTCACGACTCGACCCTGCCTCCGAGTTCGAGGCGGCGGAACGGCCACCCCCGCGGATGCTCGACCCACACTCACGAGCAGTGCGCCGCCCTTCAGGAAGCCTCGACGAGTTGGGTGCATTTCAATGCTCCTTTCGGGTTGGCGTCGTTTCGGAACGAGGCGGCATCGGGTTCGCCTCGTGACCACTGGAGATGCCGAGTTGAACTCCATTCAGGAGGGCCCAGAGGCGCCATTCCTCGCACCGAAGCTCGAGCTCGGTTTCCAAGGCCTCGTCCTCGGCGGCGAGTTCGTTCTGACGCGCTCGCATCACCTCGAAGACTCCCACTTGCATGGCGTTGTAGTTCTGAAGCGTGAGAACCGTGAAACGGTGCTGGAGCGGGAGGTGGGACTCCCGGAGGAAGCGCAGTTCGGCTCGGAGCGCCTCGATCACGTCACGAGTGCGTCGGGCCTCGGAGCGAATCGCGACCGCCGCCGCGGTGTGCCGCTCGAGCCGGGCCTCCGCTTCGAACCGGGCGCTCAGCGCCATGACTCCGCCGTCATCAAGGAGCGGGATCGGCAGAGTAAACTCTCCTCCCACCCCCCACTCACCCCCGGGTTCCCGCTGTGCGGCGGGTCCGACCGAGAGGTCGCTCCACACCGAGTCGGTCGCGAGGCCCGCGGCGACGAGTAAAGCTTCCGCCTCGAAACGCCGCCGCCGCAATTCGAAGTTGGCACTCACTGCCAAACTCTCGACTCGATCGAGATCCAACTCGGGAGCCACGGGGAGCAGCTCTGAAGCGGTCCAGGTGCTCGCCTCACTCCCCCACAGGCTCGCGAGGCGGTTCACCGCTTCGCGCGCGACCGATTCCATCCGCTCGGCTCGCGCGAGATCCAGACGAGCTTTACTCAGCGCGAGTTCTTCTCCCACGGCGTCGATCGCGAGGGCGTTCCCCGCCTTCTCGAGTTTCCCCATGAGCTGCACGGCCTCCGCGGCTGCATCGCGTCGCGCCTCGCGCAGGGCGATTCGACGCTGGGCTCCCGCCAGTTCCAACGCCGCGAGTTGCGATTCGGCACTCAGCCGGACTAGGCGATCGGCAATTTCGGCGCGACGGGCGTTCAGCTCGGCCCTCGACTCCGCCTCGCGGAGCGGCACCATGAAGAGGCTGACAACGGCCTGGGCGAGACCGACTTCGATTTCCGGGCCCTCGTCGAACCAACGGGCCGATCCCCCGAGACTCGGATTCACCACCCGCCCGGCCTGGAGCAGGGCCATGCGGGCGACCCCGAGTTCGAGCAGGTGCGCCCGCACCTCGGGGTTGCGCAAGAAGACCAGCCGCCGCAGAGACTCTCCGGTCAGCGGCGTCTGGAGAATGGCGCGGGCCGTCTCCATCTCCTCCGCTTCGCCCACCGGCAACTCGACGCCCGCACTGGCGGGAATGATCGCCCGAAGTTCCGCGCGTTCCTCGTTCAGAATCACCGTGGCATCCGGTGCCGCACACGCCGCAAGCAGGAGAGCGAGTGATGCGAGTCCGCCCCTCACCGATGACCTCCCATCGCCGGAGTGGGGGATCCCGCCGGGGGAACCACCTTGGGGGCAGTCAGCTCGAGCGTTTGCGAGCGCGCACGGCGGGGCGCCGATTCCGCCGTGCCGGAAGCGGGATGATCGGCCGGCAGCTCCGGAAGCGAGGCGGGCGCCGAGCAACTCACCGCGCCCGCGACGAACAGCAAACTCGCGAGGAGGAGCGAACGTCGCGTGGCGCGCTCACTGGCCATCTTTTTTGGGATCCGCCGGCGGCTTCGGAGCCGACTTGGCCTTGTACTCGTTCACCTTCTCGAGAACTCGCTTGGGGTCTTTGGCGGCCCATTCGACGCAGTCTCCGGAAGACAGACGGACGAGCTGCTGCTCCACCACCAAGAACGTGTTCTTGGCCACCGGCAGGCCCGAGATCGGACATTCCCGATTGGCGAGGTCCTGCAACTGGGGGTTGTTCAACTTCGCGACCACGATCTGCGAATCTTCGAGCGCCGCTTTTTTGCACTCGGCGCAGCACACCGCGAAGTCGAGACCCTGGATCTGGATGCGCGGCGAGTCCTTCGTGATGGCCTGGCCGGTGATCGGGCAAGCAAGGTTGTCCAGTCGCTTCGACTTCGGAAAGGCGGTCTTGTAGGCGGTTTCGAGATCCGCGAGCACCTTTTTGTTGCAGGGAGTGCAGCAGACCCAGATACGTCCGTGGTCGGTGTCGACGAACAGCGCGGAGGAGATCGGCTTGCCCATGATGGGGCAAGTCCGATTTTGGGCGAGCGGCACGGAGACGGAGGGGGGACTCGGCTCCGTAGCTTGGCCGAAGAGCCCCACGGACAGAATCCAGCCACCGAAGAGGATCACCATCGTTTTCATGGGTTGCACTCCGAGACCAACTCCCCCGATCCACCCCCTGGAACCGGCGGGATTGGCTCTCTATTCCTACCACGAACCGGGAGATACTTTCAAGAGTTGTGTTCTGGCCGAGGACTTCAGGCGGCGTTCCTTG
>CADEGH010000020.1 GCA_902826835.1 uncultured bacterium
CCCTCGATGAGGGCGGCAACCGCCAAACGCTCCTGCTTTGGGATTCGAACGGCACCACCTCGAAGCAAATCGAGCGGGAAGACCACACCTTCGACATCGAGAACCAGCTCGGTACGCGAAAAGAGTGGTTCTACGACTCCGGCACTTCGGGCTTGACCCTCCGGAACACCTTCTCCTACACCTACGACAAGAACGGAACACAAACATCGTCTTCCGAAGTTGGAGTAGTCTCGGTCGACCTGGAGAACCGAATCTACCAGCACGGCGAATGGTACTACCGTTACGACCCGTTCGGGCGACGCGTAGAGCGACACAACTCTGAAGAGGACAGCTATTGGCGCCGCTTCTATTACGACGGCGTGACTTGTATCCAAGAGTTCGGTGTCTGCCCCACACACGGGGACATCAAAGAATGTGATTTCGAAGACCCAAACTGGACCCGGGTCTATGGCCCCTACCTCGTCGATCAAATTCTCTGGGGCGAGTACGACTCCGACACCAATCGCGGCACCACCAATTCCCTCCTCTATTTCCACCTCGACTTCCTCGGCTCCGTGGTGATGCTCACCAACGACACCACCGGCTACCCCTCCATCCAAGAGTCCTACCGCTACCTCGAGTACGGCACCTTCTCCATCTTTGACGGCGAAGGCGCCACCTGCTCCACCTCCTCCTTCGACAACCCCAAACTCTACACCGGCCGCCGCTGGGACTTCGAACTCGCCTCGTACTATTATCGGGCGCGGTACATGAGTGCCACGCACGGAGCTTTTCGGGAGAGAGATCCAATAAGAGAGTCTATCCCAGATAGCAGCTATTCTTATGTAGCGAGCTTGCCTATTGTGGCTACGGACCCGTCCGGGATGAGCAAGCTTAGGCAAGATTGGTGGAGGGCAGTATTCCTTGGTGGAAGACAGGGGCCTCCGCCTCCTTGGGTCCCTTTCTTCTGGCCTTCTGAGACTTGTGGCCCCTGTCCACCTACGGATCCTGGAGCAGCTCTTGGTGACGGCTGGTGTCACAGCCCCACGGATACGTGGACGCATCCAGGTGCCCACCGCTGTTATAGATCCTACGGTCACGAGAGCCTGTGCGGCCAGCAGTGCTGCTACGATAGAGACGGCAATTTGATACAAGACGGTGGGCCTGGCCAAGGCACCATTGATTTGGCTAATGTGGCGTCCGGAGAGGACTTTAAAGGTAAATGCAATACCGAGTTTATGCCCGTAGTGAAGCATTTCTTCGTCGATGTCTTGCCATCGTGGGGAACGAAATGGTATCTTGATGTGCAGGCTTGTATGCGGAAGCGTGGTATCCCAAGTGGTTCGTCGGATGGAAACCTGGCAAGTGACGGGGCTGCTTCGGCAGCATACGAGGAGTGTGCAGCAGAAGTAAGTGCAAGGTATCAAAGAGAATTAGAGGAAGCTCTATCGCAATGGCCAGGCTATCCAATAGAAATATTGGACCTCATTGAGCACACGGGGAAGGGAGGGACAGTGTGGTGACCAGAGACGGGATGAAGCAAGTACGACTCCAGAGTTCCTCGTTGCGCATGGTTGCGATTGAGGTATTCAAGATATTGGCAGTAATGGCTCTTGCGGCAGCAGGTACGAGGTTATCGGCCTGGGTAGTAGTGGCATGGTTTTCCTATTTGCTCGGACCAGTCACTATTACAGTATACGGTATAGTGCTCGTCGTTTGCCACATTCGAGCGCATTCGGCGCGAGCCGCGATCGTAATATTATTTGCGATGCTGGCCTCCTTGTACTTGTCCACTATTTTATCAGAATTTCCAGGGTCATAGGCGTGAGGCTCGGACTATCGAATGACCGAATTCGTAAGAAATGCCCTGGCAACACAGCATATGAACCTACACTCCGCATAATGCGGCGCGAGTTGTCCGAGCGACCTTGTGAGCTGCTCCCCAAATTTAGGACCACCGGTTAAGTAAGGAAAACCATGGTCATCAAGAACAGGAAATCGAAGCCCAGCCGCCGGCGGCACTCTGCCGACTTCAAGGTTCGGGTGGTGGTCGCCGCTCTCCGGGAGGACAAGACCCAGAGCCAGCTCGCGGCCGAGTTTGGGATCCATCCCCTTCAAATCTCGGCCTGGAAGAAGCAGGCAGTGGAGGTGCTCCCGCAGGTGTTCGGCTCCAAGGCCGCTCGCACGGCATCTGAGCAGTCCGAGATCGAGCGTTCGCTCTACGAGAAGATCGGTCGCCTTGAGACGCAACTCGATTGGTTAAAAAAAAAGCTTGGGCCTCTCCATTGACCAGCGGCGTGCTCTCGTAGGGGAGTGGCCAGGGGTATCGATCCGAAACCAATGCGAACTTCTCGATCTTCATCGAAGCGGTGTCTACTACGAACCGGTGCCCCCAACGCCGGAGGAACTGCGGATTCGCCGCGACCTCGATCGCGTTTACACAGATCATCCAGAGTATGGCGTGCGGCGGATGATATTGGCACTGACCGAGAAGGGGTACGAAGTCGGTCCCAAGCGAGTGCGCGGGCTTCTTCGGGACATGGGCTTGGAGGCGGTCTACCCACGCCCCAGAATCACTATTCCAGGCCCGATTTCGGCAAGATTTCCTTATCTCTTGCGAGGAGTCGATATCGTACGTCCGCACCAGGTGTGGGCAGCGGACATCACCTACATCCCTCTCGTCGGCGGCTGGGCGTACCTGCTCGCCATCATGGACTGGTACAGCAGGTACGTTCTGGCTTGGGGCCTCTCCTCAACCCGGGACGGACTGTTCGCAGTCTCCGTGCTGAAGGAGGCTCTGCGAGCCGCAGGGAGGGCTCCGGAGATTGCGAATACCGACCAAGGCTCGGAGTTCTGCGACGAGCGCTGGATCACGTTGGTGCAGGATCACGGCTCGCGCGTCAGCATGGATGGCCGAGGACGGGCTCTCGACAACAGGATGGTGGAGCGCCTCTGGAGGACCGTCAAGTACGAGCACGTGTACCTTCACGACTACGAGACTCCCCCCGAAGTTGGCGTCGGTCTCAACGTGTATTTTCCGTAGTAGTAGTAGTAGTAGTAGTAGTAGTAGTAGTACTACTACTACTACTACTACTACTACTACTACTACTACTATCGTTGGCATCAGGGGCTTGCGAACTTGACGCCCCGTCAGGTACTCATCCGTTGACCCCAAAACCGGACCAGGAAGACGAAGACGAGATAAGCTCGTTCTCGTTTTCTTGGTTCAGTTTCAACCTCGAAAACGTCGCGCAACATTACGTGACTCCCCTATTTCTTGGTCATAAGAGAGGGGAGCACCTCATCTCCACCGGAGAAGGCGGATACCATCAAGTGTCCCGCTACGACTTTTCAGCCTCCGAGAAGGGGATACCAAAAGAAGGCAGGTCGAAGGGAGTCCAATGACGAGAATCAGGCGAAGCTGTAGTACGGTGTTTTGGTCAGTATTGGGCGTATTCCTGCCTTCCGCAACGAGCGCTCTGGTTGCCCTGTCTTTGATCGAGTGGTTTGGTTTGTTTTCTTTTTACACGGCCGGTCGCAACAGCATACCACTTGTGGCGATGGCTGCCGTGCTGGCAGTTTGGTGCGTGCGAAAGCGGCTGCCACGAGGAATTGTGCCAGGTGTCTTAGTTGGCAGCACGGCCTTGGTGTTGATCTACGCCTGGTTAGTGCTGCGTATGAATAAGGCAATGCGAGTGCCCGACTACTCACTGGCGCCGGAATACGTGTCCGACGACCTTAAGGCAGATGCCGATCAATCTCTGCACCTTCTTTCTGTTCTCGAAAAGTGTTCGGCCGAAGGCCCAATGAGGCCTGGCCGTAGAAGTCGTCCCCGGTTGATGCTTAAGGAGTCTGAGTTGACATGGGATAGTAGCCAGCGCGAAGTCACTCTGCTGCGAGGTTCCGATGGCGCAATCTTGTTGGTTATGCATTACTCCTGCTCCTTTCTTCACATAACGGATTCTCTGGCGGCCATATGGGCAGACAAAGTGGACAGGCCGGGAATTATTGCGTGTACTTTTATTAATACGGAATTCTTGACCCCTCTGTCTAATCCGGATATGCATTCCCAGTCTGTCAGGGAAAGAAGTAGCCTCTGGCGGCACAATGCAGGATACGTAATGAAGTGTGTTGTAGATACGAGCAGAGCTCCTGGAGATCATGATATCGAGTGTATTGGTGTCATCGATTGGACGGGGGCCATAGCCATACACTACTCGAGTACGAACGCGGCAATGTATGGAGATCTGTGCCTATCACTGGTTTGGCCTCGACGGGGAACCATGCGGGTTGCCTCACAAGATTGGTGGAACCAGGGCAGTTTTAAGAAATCATACGAATTCGTTTCGAGAATGGTTTGGGACGCCAAAACTGGTCGAGTCATCGGTGAAGGCTCCAGAATCAGGGCTTTCGTTCTCGATCAGTCACTGACCCGAGTCGCTTCATTTCTCGAGTAGTGTCGTGAGTAACTGTCTTGTGTCACACTTTCTGATCCTTGCCAGTCGCGGTAATTGGTGTGGTCGTCTCACGGTGATTGATCGGGTGCGCGGTGCGGAAGTGACTGGGAAGAGGCGAGTCCGCCGGGAGGCGGGCTCGGCGATGGAAGTCATGGGGCTTCGGAGAAGAGGAGTTCTCCGAAGGTGCCGTGATCGACGACTTGCAGACGATGTGGGACGGCGGTGATGTCCCGGCCATCCGAGCGGAGAGTGGCCTCGTGGACGAGGAAATTGCGGGCCGAGGTGAGAGCGAGCAGGAGGCGCCAGGGCCGTCCTTCGATGAGGAGATCGACTCGCACTTGGCCTGTGCATCGAGGGGCCATCGGGCAGTCGGCGCAGTGGCGGCCGGGGTGCGTGACGGAGTGGGTGGCGTCGAGGGACCGGCATACCGGGCGGCGGTGCTCGTACAGAGTGCGAGCGGATCCCCAGTCGAGGACCCGGCCCATCGCGGAGGGAATCGGGGTGGCGTGGAGATGGAGGCCCTTCGGCCCGACGCGCAGGTAGCGCGCCGTGGCGCGATGAAGGACGGTCAACAGGAGCCTGGGATCCAGGTTCATGGGAGGTCCCAGCGTTCGAGACTTTCCTCCACGAGTCCGGACTCGATTCTCCCTGTCGTGTGTAACGAAATGATTTCGCATTCGAGGGGGTAGAGAAGAGGAGTAATGGGCATGACTCGCAGGGTCGGGATTTCGGGGCCCGCTCGTTCGGGAGAGCGGCGAGATGCGCGGAGGAGAGCTTGGCTTGAATCGGAAAGGGAGGGGGGCTGATGTTGCCGGGGGGCGGGCTGGGCGGGAGGGGGGGATTGGGGTATAGACGGGCATGAGAATTGGAATCGTCGGAATGGGGTGGGTCGCGGGGGCCCACATCGAGACCTTCAAGAAGATCCCCGGGATCGAGGTGGCGGCGGTGTGCTCGAGGAGAGCACTGGATCCGGCGGGGGTGGCGGCCCAGTGCGGGCGGCCGGTGAAGGTGTTCCAGGACTACCGGGCAATGCTGGATTCGGGGTTGGTGGACGTGGTGGACATCTGCACCCCCCATCCCTACCACGCCGACCAAGCGGTGGCGGCGGCGGAGGCCGGCAAACATCTGATCATCGAAAAGCCGATCGCCTTGAACTACGAGGACGCCCTGCGGGTGCGCAAGGCGATCGCCAAGGCGAAGGTGAGGGCGTGTGTGTGTTTCGAGTGCCGCTTCAGCGCCCACTTCCGGCTGGTGCGCTCGATTCTGGACCAGGGCCTGATCGGGAAGGTGCACTACGGCGAAGTCGACTACTTCCATGGGATCGGGCCTTGGTACGGCCAGTTCCCCTGGAACGTGAAGAAGGACTTCGGCGGCTCGAGCTTGCTCACCGCTGGGTGCCACGCTCTCGACGCACTCCTGTACTTCATGAACGAACCGGTGCTCGAAGTCACGAGCCTCGAGACCACGAGCGCCAATCCCACGTTCGCCCCATACGAGTACAAGACCGCGGGCGCGACCCTCATCCGGTTTCAGAGCGGGCATGTCGCCAAGGTGGCCTCGGTGATCGACTGCATGCAGCCCTACTACTTCCACGTCCACCTGGTGGGGAGTGAAGGCAGCATCCTCGACGACAAGTGGTACTCCTCCAAGTTTCCGGGACTAAGGAAGGATCGCTGGAGCAAACTCGAGACTTCCCCGATCGACTCCGGAGACGTCCACGACCATCCGTACCTCCCGCAATTCCAGGCGTTTTTCGAGGCGATCCGCAGCGGTCGGGAAATGCCCCACACCAGTTTCGAGGACGGGTTCCAGACCCATCGTGTGGTCTTTGCCGCGGATCGGTCCTCCGAGCTGGGTCGCCCGGTGCGCCTCGCCGAGTTCGCGGACTGAACGGAGTTACCGGCCCTCCGCCGCAACCTCGCAGCGATCCACGAACCACCGCTTGGTGATCACCCACTCCCGGCGGGATCCGGGCATCGCCACCAGACTCGAAAGCGGAATCCGACGGTCCTCGTCGGGAAGGAAGCGCCCGTTCACCGGGACCGCGCCGTCGTGGACGAGGTGGAGAGCGGCAGCGTCAATCGGATCGCGGCGCGAGCGGACGGTATCGACGATCGACACGGACTCCGATTCGAAGCAGATCTCGCGTCGGAGATGAAAGGGCGATTTTCCGCCCGAGATGCCAGCCGTGCTCTGATTGAGTGCGGTGCCTTTGCGCTTGCGCCACTGATCGATGGCCCAGCGAGTCCACCGATGTCCGTAGGGCAGGGTGGTCGCGACGTGCAGTCCCACGCGGGCCCAGTAGGGCGGCTGGACGAAGGCGCAGCGGACGAAGGGAACCTCGATCACGGCTCCGGTCGGAGTGGCGGAAAACCCGCCGTCGAGCGACCAGCGCGCGGTGCGAAAAACCTCTCGGCCCGCGCTCTGGACGTATCCACGATCCCCGATCGGGCGAGCGAAGCCCGGGCCGCTGCGAAAGCTCAGGCGTAGATATCCGCCGTGCACACCGGCCACCCAAGCTGCGTACCCGGGCCGAGCCACCGCCATGAGCTTGGCCGCTGAGAATGTCCGCTCGGTCTGCATCTCCTGGAAGAGGAGCGGGGCGGATTCGGCCGGAGGAGCGGCGGGGAGGTCCCTGCGTTCGAGCCACCCGAGCTCAAGCAGGGCCGCGAGTAGGGGTTGATAAGCGTAGCGGGCGAGCCGCAGATCGTCCTTCAGGGTCGAGGACGTGTCGCGCGGGGTCGCGCACTCGCGGCCCATCCAGGCGTGCGCCGCAGCGGCGCTCGGGCAGTGCGGCGCCAGCGCCACCGTGGCGACTCGCGAAAAGTACGGATTGGCGCAGATGCCGTACTCCGCTCCGGTCGTGAGCTCCGGATGCAGGAAGTGGGCGGCCAACTCGTAGGCCCGGCGGATCGAGGGGAGAAAGCGGGTCTCACCGGTGAGCACGGCGTTCATCGCCATGTACTCCGCGAGCAGGAAGGTGTAGCCGAGGTCGTATCCGGAGATCTCCTTCGACCAGCCCTCCGCGTGCATGCGCAGGGTGATACGCTCGGCGTTACGGCAGGCGGCGGTCTGGAATTCGGCGCGACCCAAGGCGCGAGAGATCGCCCCGAGGGCGGCCACGCCCACCGCTTGGTGGTTGGTCTTGAACCAATCGTCGCGAGTCGAAAGCCACTGACCACAGCGCTCGAGGGCCGCCATCACCTTCCCCCGAAGGGGGTCGGGCAAGGCCTCGCCCAAGGCCATCACCGTGAGCGAGACGGCGTAGCTCGAAAAGGCGGTCGTCGCGTAGCCGTGTTCGTTTTTGTACCACTCGTCGAAGGTGCCGTCGCGATGCTGCTCCCGGGTCCAAAAACCCAATGCCCGCAGGCTCGCGAGCAAGAGCTCGCGGTCGCCCTGCCACGGGTTGCCGGGGAAGGGAAACTTCCAGAGCCAGGCGAACGCGAGGCAGGCCTCCTGGCGCCGCATGTCCGCCACCTCGGAACTTTTGTCCCGCCAATACGCGGGATGCAGGCAGCCGCGAGTGGGGGAGTCGGGGTCGCGATCTTGGAGCGCGAGCAGCCGCGGAACCGACGTGCTCACTTCGATCACCAAGTCGCGCAGATCCGCGCAGAGGGCAGCCACTTCAGACTTCCTCCGCCAGCTCGGAGCCTCGCCCCGACATGGCTTCCAAGCGGCGGAGCAGGATCTCGGCCAACAGCCCGAGGGACAGGAACTGGGTTCCGATCACGATGAGGGCGACCCCGAACATGATCGTGGGGAAGTGATCGTCGATGCTCTGCCCGCGGAATACGAAGAGGGCGGCGTAGTACGCATCGACGAGGAACCCGATGAGGAAAAAGAGGACGCCGAGCCCGCCGAACAGTGCCATCGGGCGTTTGCCGAATCGCAGGTAGAGCAAGACTCCGAGCAGCGCAATCGCGGAACTCCAGTACTTCGAACCCGAGTATTTGGAGACTCCGTGCTGGCGCGGGCGATTTTGGACGGGAACCTCTCGAACGCGAAATCCGTTGGCTGCGGCCATCAACGGAATGTACCGGTGCAGATCCGCGCCGAGTTCCAGGCTCTCCGCGACCTCGCGGCGCATCACCCGTACCGGGCAGTTCATGTCGTGCAGCTTGGGCTTGGCCAGCGTGCGGATGAGTCCGTTGAAGAGTCGCGACAGGGCAAAGGTGGCCTTCGAGCTCTTGCCGGTTTGTTTCCAGCCGACGACGAGGTCGAACTCCGAACCCAGCGCGGCTTCGAGCTTCACGAGATCGGCCGGGTCGTCTTGGAGATCCCCGTCGAGCGTGGCGATCAAGGGCGCCCGGGCGGCCCGAAACCCGGCGGCGTAGGCTGCCGATTTCCCGCCGTGGTTGCGGAGGCGCAATCCTCGCACGCGCGGGTCGAGCGCGCGGCACTGCTTGATCTCGTCGAAGGTGTGATCACGGCTGCCGTCGTCGACGAACAGGATCTCGATCGCGCGGGTCCCGAACGCGGCCTGGATCTCGGCGTGGAGAGGGCGAATATTCGCTTCCTCGCTGCGGACGGGAATCACGATCGAGAGCTCCGGGCATCTCTTCGGCTCAGACATCGAAGGCGAGCTCCCGGAAGTTGGTGAGGTGGATCCGTCCGTGCTGGAGGACCGCGCGCAAGTGGTCCCGAGTGAGCAGGTCGCGCTCGAGCGATCGGCCTTGCGCCAAGCGATCGTAAGCGGGCGAGGCCGAATCGTCGTCGCCGGGGTGCATCATCAACTCGGTGGTGCCGACCGGGAGCGCGGAAATGCAGTGGGTCAGAGCGTGGTCGGTCCAGCGGCCGGTGTCGTAGAGGCCGCGGAAGTGGTCGGTCGTGCAGATGCCAGCCGGGCGAGCATCGGCGCGGAACTGCCGACTGATCCACCGGCCGAGCATGCCCCGGGCGGGAAGTTCGAGCGGCCAGCGCAGCCAGGGTATGCGGAATTCCCGCACGAGTTCGACCACGACCTCGCGGAGTGGCCGGAACGCGTGGAGGTGCTGGTGTAGGTCGAGATGGCTCGGGGGCCCGAAGGCCCGCGTGAATCGTTGCACTTGCGCGCGGATCTCCCGTCGCAGTTCATCGGCCGGGATGCGCCGGAAAGAGAGGGCGAGCGCCAAGGCCCGCTTGCTCAAAAAGCGGCCTGCCGGCGCGAGTTTGGGGAGGGGGGCATCGTTGACCGGCGATCCCCAGGTCAAATTGACGTGGAGGCCCAAATCGAGGCGAGGACACTCCCGAGCGACCGCGCGGGCGTCCTCGAATCCGCCCAGGTTCACCATGCAGGTCGTGGCGGTCACGATGCCACCCAAGTGGGCGGCGCGGATTCCGGCGTTGGTGCTCGGGGAGAACCCGAAGTCGTCTGCGTTCACGATCAACCGCCGCATGGCCTGTTTGATAGCAGGATCCGGGGCGGCGCGCGGTCAGGGGTTGCCGAGTCGGAGTTCCCGAATCGCCAGTCCCTTGCGACCTTCGACCCGCGGGGTGACAAACTCGAGGCGCAGGTAGCGCTTGGTGGGCACGGGATTCAGGACGATCCGGGCATCGGCCTTCCACGCCCCGAGCACGTGAGGCTCGCCCTCGGGTTGAAACGCCTTGCCATCGGCGCTGGTGAGCACGCGGATTTGGGCGGGGGACAGGTCTTCCTCCGCGAACCCGAACTCGAGCGCGGGGATGCGGACCGCCTTGCCGAGATCGAGTTCCAAATGGTGGGGATATCCCGACGATTCGTGGCCACTGTCGGTGCGCCAAGCCAAGACGGGATCGCCGTCCACCGCGCGTGCGGCGCGCGCGACGGCCTCTGACTCGGTCTTGGCTCCGCTGGCTCGAAGCACGGTGGGGCTCCCGTTCGTGCCGGGTTCCCGCGACGCCGGGAAATCCGTTTCGAGAATTGGGGGAACGACTCCCTCGGCCCACGCGCCATCTTTGGCACCGGTCAGGAGGAGGCCTTGCTGACGCACCGAGAAGAGCGCCAGGTAGGCGATGTTGATCAAGTCGTCTTCGCCCATATAGGGCGATCCCATGTGCGGCGTGGTGTACCGAAGCCCGTACCCCGGCTCCCAGGCCCCCTCGAATTTCCAGCGCCACGCCCTGATCACCTCGTTGAAGGCGTCGCGGTCGGCCAGCGCCAACCCCATGAGGCCCCACGCGGCTCCCGGCTCGCCGTAGGCGTGGCTGTTGAGCATCCACTCGTGCCGTTTGCGCATGACCGCGATCATGCCCTCCCGCATGTCCGGGCGATCTTGGCGCAGCGTCAGCGCCGCGAGGCAGAGGCCAGTGCGGGACCAAAACTCCTCGTCGTCGCGGTAGGACGCGTTGTAGCCCATGGCGCCGTGGCCCTTCTCCTTCGGGTCGGACCACGCCGCGAGCACGAAGGGCTCGAAGGTCGGCCAGAGAACTTCGGCGACCCCCTTTCTCGCGACGAGGGCCTCGAAGGCCAAGAGATGGGCAAGCGGAGCGATCAAGGCCTTGTTCTCGTAAGGCAGGCCATCCGGGCCGTGCCCCAAAGAGGTCATGCCGAACGCCGAGGTGTGCTGCCCCGCGAGACACAGGCGTTGCGCGCGTTTGGCCCAGCGCAGGAGGGACTGGTCGCCGGTCGCATGGACGTACTCGCCGATTGCGATGCCGGTATAGCCGATGGACCAGTAGGCGAGGCCTCGATCTTCGGGGCCGTCGTGCCGCTCGATCAGCCACTTCATTGCGCGGGACGCCGCGGGAAGATGTTTCTTGTCACGGGTGCCGAGGAGCGCGAGGACCCCGAGTCCGGTGCGCACGACGTTGTCGCCGAACGAACCGTTCTTCTTCTGCTGGGCGAGGGTGTGACGGAGGAGGTCCGCCACGAGGGCGGCGTCCGCGCGATCTCCGTAGGGGAACTCGGCGCTTAGGGCCGGGCGCACCGGGAGGCGGCATTCGACGCGTTTGGGCTCTCCCTCGCGAAGGATTTCGAGGTGCATCGGCGGGGGAGTTTTCCCGGCGGCTTGGTCGTAGATCCGGGCAACCTCGCGGCTGAGAACGGCTTCGTGGCTCCGCGATGCCCACGCCGGACCGGGATCGAGATCCGAGCGCGGAAACGGCCGCCCGTTCACGCCGACGATCACATCGCCGGCCCGTAGACCGGCGAGTTCGGCGGGCGTTCCCTTGCGCACCTCCACGACCGCGAGAGGTGACTGATCGTGCTCGGTGAGAGCGTCGAATCCGAGGGCCCCTTGACCGAGTTGGTCCGGCCCGAGGCCGCCATTGGATCGCCCGAGGTGTTTCCAGGTCGGGGTCACCGGCACGCGCACGACTTCGACGGCATCGACGACCGCCCGTCCGCCCTCGGCGGCGGCCAAGCGAAGGTGAAGGGACTTCCCGATCAGGCGGTCGGCCAGCTTGGCTTCGAGGTACAGCCAGTGTCGCGTCGAAGCGTCGGACTGACTGGCGGCAGACTTCGCAGCCCGAGGCGTCGGAAAGCGCACTTCGCGCAGGGCCTCTTTTTCCTCGTCGACGGCGACGCGGACTTGCACTGCGCCCTGGTGCGTTCCCGATCCGGGGTAGTCGAGCACATCCAGGCCGATGAGCAGGTCGTAGGCGAGATCCGCGGCTTCGCGGGGAGGGGCGGCGATCTGAAAGCTGATTTCGAGCGCCCCCTCTCTCAGAAGGCCGACGGCGTGGCCGCCGCCTTCGCTCCGGACGACCGCCCGCACCGAATCGGGCGGGCCTGTTCTTGTCCATCCCTTGGGCGTCCAGGGCGCGCCGTCTTCGACTGCGGGGCCCGCTTCGAAATCGAGAATGGCGACGCCGCGCTTGGCGGGATGCAGCGCCTCCGGCGCTCGCGGCGGGGCGGGGATCGAAGTGACGAAGCAGACGCAGAGACAGAGGGCGCGCAGCATGCGGCCGCGATCTTACGGAACTCCGGCTCCGGCGGATACGGGATAAGCGCTGGACCAGCCGGGCACGTCCATGATCGGACTGCGGAACGGAGGGAGGTCTCCGCTCGAGAGCGCGGCGGCCGCTTCCGGAAGTCCGGCGCGGGCGGCGATGGTGAGCTGGGTCGTGACCGCCTTCGAATCTGGCACGCCCGCATCCCCACGGGCGCTGAGGTAGGCGAGGTACCAAGCCGCTTCACCATCCCCGCGCGCGGAGGCGGCGCGCAGGGTCGCGAGGGCCTCGGGGAGCAAGGATGGAAGGCCTCGGGTGGTCAACGCGAGCCGAGCCATGCCCTTGGCGGCATAGAGGTCTTCGAGCCCGGCCCGCACGAAGAAGCCGAAAGCCTTGGCGGGATTCTTGGGCCGACCGCGTCCCTGCTCGTAGGCGCAGCCGATGAGGTACGCGGCGAGGGAATCCTGGCCGAGTCCCGCCGCGCTCTCCAAGTGCTGCAATGCCCGGGCGACGTCCTCGTCCGAGCGGCGCTCGCGGAGGAACAAGTACTGGATACCGACGTTGCGGCAGCCGTTGGGATCACCGCGTTCGCACGCGGTCGCGAAGTAGCGGGCTGCCGTTCCGTGATTCTCGCGGACGATGCGGCCTTCCATGCAGATGAGTCCGAGCTCGTTGTAGGCCGAGGCGATCCCGAGTCCCTCGGCCTGGGCGCTCGTCGCGAGCACGAGGCTATGACCGGCGTGTGGCTTTCCCGCGACGAAGGCCTGCTTCCAAAAGGGGATCGAATTTCCGGGGTGATCGCCCCCGACAAACCCGGTGGCGTAGAGCGACCCAAACAGCGCCGCCCAAATCCCCATGTGAGCGAGGTTCAGCTTCGCGCTCGGAAGACACGCCTCCCAGCGCCGATTCAAGCGTCCGAGGAAAGAGCCGCGAGCCGCCCGATCGATGAGAGGCACGAGCAGGTTCAGGATCGGCACCGGCAGGAGCTTGTCCCAAAAGAGGGGCACTTCCAGCAGATCGAGGACGCGGAAGAGAATTGCGTACGCGAGTCCGTACAGGGCGCCGAAGATCACCCGGCCGAGGTTGGACTTGGGCGAGGTCGCGGGATCGGTGATCAGCAGATGGAGTCCGAGAAAGATGGGAGCGGCCAGGTGCACGTTGACGAAGTGGTAGACGCCGGTGACCTGGGTGTAGATCAGATTGAACAGGACGAGGGTGCCCGCGGCGGCCATCGTCATCAGCGTCACTTGGAAGAGGCCTTGGACGACCAAACCGCCGAGGAAGATGACCACGAGCATGTGCGGGGCTTCGAAGGTGCGCGCGATTTCGGAGCCGAGCGTCAGCGTGTTGGTGGTTCCGGTCGCGATCAGTCCGATCGCGAACAAGAACTGGCCGATGGCGGAAGGATTGAAGATGTGGGTGCGCCGCCCCTCGCGTTTCCACGTCAGGAACTGCTTGCAGAGTGCGCCGGTCGTGAGCATCGCGAACTGGAGGGCATACGCCTCCGGCTTGAACCACAAGAGGAGATTGGTGCTGCACACGATCGGCAAGGGACCAAAGCCGATGCGCCAGGGGCGACCGCGGGCATAGGTCAAAAGCCCTTCGAGACCGTAGAGGTACAGCAGTTGGGCGCCGATCAGGGGCAGTTCGGAGTAGACCCGAGGCCAGTGCCAGGCCCACCACATCATGATCGAAAACTGAACGCAGGCCTGCACCCAGTGGGAACGCACGGAGACAAATTGAATCGGGCAGGCCTCGGCGCGGAGGCGTTTCTTGAGGTAAACGGCCGCGCTGCCCAGGCCCAGGACTCCGCTCGCGATCAGGAACGCCAGGCGCAGGCCCGGTTGACTCTGAACGAGAGGGAGGAGCAGGAAGAGTGCGAGCGCCCCCGCGAGTGCGAAGGGGATGGCAAGCGCGGCTCGTCCCGGGGCCCTGTCCGTGGTGCCGATCGGGGCAGCGGTGCCCGCGGGGGAGGCTTGCAGGCGGGCCGAGCTCGACGGTGCACTCATGCCGTCCACTCTATCGGCGCACTGGGGGGGAATCGACCTTGGTGAACCCACTCGGTCTGAATCACGAGGAGTCGGAGAAAGTAGGCGTGCGACCCTGGATTCTCGGGTTTTGCCGGTCGGCTCGGGCAAATGGGATCAACTTGAGGAGGCTGTCATAGACACCCCGGTCGGTGGCGGCTGCGCTGGCGTCACGAAAAACGGCGTCCGAGAACATGCCCGGGTGACGCGGATCTGAGACACCGCTGAGCCTGCGGCCGTTCCGGTCCGTCCGTCGGGTGAAGGACCTCCCGCCTTAGGGTGCCCTGGACTAGTCCGGTTCAGTGCCACTATGCTTGGGCTCCGAACCTGGAAGCCCTGAGCCGGGCGCCCCGGCTCGGACGCGTTCAGGACTTTCCGGGAGTGGTCTCGTTGGATCGGTCGCCGACTTGGCGAGCAAGGAGTGCGAGGATCGGTATGGAGCTGGAGGACGGGTTCGCGAAGGTGGTGCGCATCGCGCGCGATGCGACGGAAGTGGAATCGGGTTATCGAGAACTGGTCGATTTCCTCTCTCGCGAAGTCGGCCGCGTGGTCGAGCCGCTACGGAGGGTGGACATCCGCGCGGATGTCGAAAGTCTGAAAAGGCAACTGGTAGCCGTCATTGCCGCCGAACCTCCGCCCTCTGGGCTTACGGCCTGGTACTTCGGTCTCTTCGACACCGAGACCGACGACCGCAAACCGGCGGTCGGACTCTCCATCTCGGGAGTCTTGGCCTACGACCCTGACGACTCCGACTCCCTCGTCGACCCTCTCTGGTTTCCCGAGGAGCGCTTCCTCCAAAGCCTCGCGGTCGACGCGGCGAAGGCTGCCGAACAGCGAGCGGACGCGGCTCGTCGCGAGGTGGAGCGGGAGTTCCTGGCCTACGTCGGCGTCTTCGGAGTCGCCTCCCTCGTCGCGAAGTTCGCCTCCGCAGACCTGCGCTCCGCCCCCCTCTGCATCGTCGGCTTCGACTCCGGCGATTCGGCGGTGGTGGATGGGGGGGAGCCGGAAGTCTGGGAGTGAGCGGAGTCGCGGGGTGAATTGGGTCGCGCGTGACCGACCGCGAGAGAGCTGCGGGGCGCTCGGCTTGGATCGCTACTGGATGCTCAGGTTGTCGATGGCGATGGCGTCGCCGGGTTGGGTGTCAGCGCGGAAGAGGATCCGGCTGTACGGGGCGAGCGGAGTGAAGGAGAGGATCTCGGTTGTCCATCCGGTTCCCAGGGTCGTTGATCCGTTGTAGGTGGCAAGCGTCGAAGTCACGGCACCACTCGCGCCGACGAGTTGGACGGAAAGCGATCCGGTGGGTGCGTTCTCGCGGTAAAGGGAGAAGCTCAATTGCCCCAGGGGAGCAAGGGTGGAGTCGATCGGGCACGTCACCATTTGAAAGGGCAAGATCTCCGGGACTTGGGAACCGGCCACGGCGTAGCCTTGTCCTGCGGCAGCGCCGGGCACCAGCAAAGTGTTGAACACCACGAACCCGCTTTGGCGAAGCCTCCAGGGCAAACCCGCCTGCGTGAGAAGGTCGTTCGTGAATCCTGGGTTCGCCAGCCCCTCGAAGTCTGTGAGGCTCGGACATGCGTAGGCCTCCGCCGTTGCCGCATGACTCAGTGCGAACCCATCCGGGTGGGTGGGGTCGAGCACCACGAGTTGCGATGAAAGCGTCGCCGGCACTGCCATGGCGAATGGGACGACGATTTCGGTAGGCGGAAAGCTTGAGGTCGAAAGATTGGCGCTGGGTCCTCCTAGCGCGAACCAAAGCTGAGGTGCGGCCAAATCCAGGTTGACCGACTGGTGGTTCGCCGTAGCGAATCCCGCTCCCGACAGGGGAACAGGTGCCGAGCCGAGCGTGATTGCGAGGTCCCACGGGGAGCCGACTCGCGTCGATCGAAGGGTCAGGGCACTTTCTTCGAGCCGCGGGGTGCGAATGGAAATGGGAAGACAGTAAGCGGCTTCCGTGAAGTCGTTGAGCCTCATTGCGGCCGCGGGTTGGTTGAGCTGGTACTCGTAGGCCGCACGGGGGAGGTTGCAGGGCACCTGGGTGCCGGGCCGATAATGAACGGCCCCGATGAAAGTGGCCAATCCGTCGGTGGACGCGAAGGTGTAGGTGGCGGACTGGCTACTCGAAAGGGTGATGACATTGTCTGAGCCCGGGCCCACGCCTTGCCCAAACTGCATCGCAAAGCCGGCGGGCCCCAGAATCGGAGCGGTGTCGATGCGGGCCGTGGCGATATAGAACCCGCGAAGGGTCCCCGCGGGAATCGGTACGGCCATTCCGGGGATGACAATCGGAGTCAGGCAGCGGGGGTAGGCGGTGGACATTGGCAGCGAGCCCGAGGTCAAGGCGACCACCGCGTTGTTGGATCCGAGCCAGGCCCATGCCGACGGGTTGGTCATGTGGGGTGCGTAGGTTCCACCGCCGAGAGTGGCAAAGACGTCGACACGGTAGGTTCCGGGAGCCAGCGGAAGATCGAATCCACAGATCGTCGCGCCGACTGGCGAGGAAATGTTGAAAGCCTGGGCGCGCTTGCACACCACGAGTCCCGACTGCGGATCGCCGTGGGAATCCAAGCGGGTGAGGACCCCTCCGCCGCCCTGTGCCACCGCCACGCCGAGTGCGAGCGCCAATCCGAAACCCAACCAGCGACCAGCCATGGCTGTCTCCTTGGAGCGGGACCGGAGGTAGGCCGCGGGCGCGGTCGGACATCGCCGGTTCGTACTGGCAGGGTACCGGTTTGCGGGCTTCGAAGTCAACGGTTGCCGCGAGCGGGGCGGCCCATCGCGGAAACTCCGCGCAAATCTCGCGTAACCGGTGGAATCAGGGCCGCCGGGGCGCCACTCCCCTCAATCTCGAAGCGCCGGCTGGAGTTCGAATCCGGGGGTGCGGTTGGCTCGGACAAAATCGGTCGGGGCAGTGCTACTTTGCTCCGCTTGAGCTCTGAAGGTCCGACCAGCGATTGCATTTCGGGATGGGTCGTCGCGCCGCTCGGCGGGGCGGCGGCGCTCTTGGTGGTGCTGTTCGTGGTGGGAGCAGCCTTTGGAGTGAAGGCGCCGATCGCGCTCGAGGTGGGGGAGCCGTTTATCGTCAGTGCGGCCTGGTACTCGGGAACCGGCGGGTCGCTCTACGCTCCGATCGACGGGATGCCGTTTCTGCACAACAACTACCACCCGCTCGCGCAGTGGATGGTGGCGCCAATCCTCGCGATGACGGGGCCCTCGTTTGTTCCAATGCGAGTCCTCACCGCGCTCGCGGCGGCTGGGATCGCCGTCATCGTGGGAATGTTGGTGTCCCGAAACACGGGGTCGCGGGGGGCCGGGGCGATCTCCGCCGGAATGCTGTTTTCGGTCGGCTTTGTCTTCCCGTGGTTGTGTCTCGGCCGCGTGGACGCGCTGGCGACGTTTTTTTCATGCTTGGCGATGGCGGTGGGCGCGGGGCGGCCGCGGTCGTGGTGGTGGCTCATTCCAGCGTGGCTCGCGTTCGCTACTAAGCAAACCGCGATTGCTGGCGCGAGCGCGCTGATCGTGCATGCGTGGTGCTTCGGGGACCGACGCCGCGTGGTCTACCAGGCGCTCACCTTCGGCGTGGGAGCGGTGGCCATCGTTGGGCTCTTCTCCCTCCTCACGCGCGGCGAGTCGTTTCGCCACGCCATCGTCTACAACGCGGAGCATGACCGAGGGACTTTCTGGCCGACCGATCTGCCTCCGCTCGCCCTCCTGTGGGCGCTCGGTCCGAGCTTTGTCCTGGCGTTGGTGGCGCTGGTGGCACCGCGTCTCCGATCGCTGGCTCGATCGCCCTATCTGATTTGGTTCGGCCTGAGCTTCGCGCTCGCGCTGGTTTTTGTGCGCAAGTCGGGAAGTCACGTCCACTACTTCTTGGAGTCGGTGGCCGCCCTAGCGGTGTTGGCGGGTATTGCGGGCCACGCGACACTCGCGTCTTGGGCGAGGCGATCCCCCGGCGCGGCCTTCGGGTTGGCGGGCCTCCTCGCCCTGTCGGTGCTCCCGATTGCTCATCAAGAACACTGGCAGAAGCTCAAACACTTCCGACATTTGTGCGAGCGCAAAGACCCGATCGGACGTGAAGTTCGCGAAGCGGTCGCCGGGTCGCAGGCTCCGCTGCTTCTGCTCTCCAAGCTCGGCAGCCTCGCCGTCGAAGCCGGAAAGCCGGCGCATCTCGACATCGCCGACTTCGTCCGCCTCACCGCGCTTGGAAGGTTCGATGCACGAAAGCGCCTCGTGCCCCTCATCGAAGCCAAGGCCTTCGGAGTGATCGGGTGGCCGAGCTTCGAGAACGACGAAACCGCCGCGCAGCATTTCGACCCAGCCCGACTTGCCGGATTCGAGGCGGCCGTGCGCACGCACTATCAGCCGCTCGGGGCTCCTCTCGACGATCCGAAGGGTTATCACCGGGGGACCTTCTGGGTACCCAAACGATGACCAACTCGAGAGCCAAGCTCGACGGCCCCTTGGCCCTCACCCTCGCTCAGGCCTGGCACGCCTTCACCGGCTACCTGATTTTTGTCGCCGTCGCCCGCGCGCTCGGACGGGAGACCTACGGCGACTTCACGGTGGTGCTGTGGGCGATGACCACCACCGAGGCCTTCATGACCGATGGGGTCCCGAAGGCGGTGAGTTTCTACACGGCGCGCCACCCGGCCTCGGCGCGCTCACTTTTGCATCTCGGCCTGCGGCAGGTCACGCTGTGCGCGGTCTTGCTCGGAGGCACCTTCGCTCTCGCCATGCCGTGGATTGCGGAGCGGCTGTGGAGAGACCCCGAGCTCGTGACGCCGGGGCGGATCTCCGCCCTCGACCTTTTGGCCTTCGTCGGATTCGCGGTGGTCATTCAGGTCGTGAATGGCCTGCATCGGTTCGGGCGACAGGCGGCGATTTGGTTCACTTACAGCACGCTCAAGATGATCACCGTGCTGGGCGTGCTCGCGTGGAGTCGTGATCTTTCGACCGTCATCGGTGCGTATGTCGTGGCTTCTCTTCTGGGCAGCATCGCGGCCGTGCTGCTCGGGCGGACGACATCGATTCAGGGCCGGGAACCCGCTCCCTGCCAAGCCCGCGACCTTTGGCGCTTCGGACTCCCCATCTCGTTTCAGGCGCTCCTCATCCTTGCGCTCGTGAACTTGGACTTGTGGGTAGCGAAGGCGGCCCCCGGATCGACGGCGGCGACTCACGGGATCTACGGCGCGACCGCGACCCTCGCCCGCGCGCTCTTTTTCATCTTCCGCGCCTTTGGCGACGCACTGTTCCCCGCGGTGGCTCGGGCGCTTTCGAGTGGCGATGCGGCGGGGGCCAGCCGATCCGCCCGCAAAGCGATCTCGCTCCTCCTTTGTCTGCTCCTTCCCGCCGTGGGCCTCGCGACCGGCTCGGCGCAGACTGTGCTTCCGGTGCTCTTCGGCGACGAGTCCTATGGAATGGGCGGCGATCTCATGCGGTTCTTGGCCCCCGCCGCGGGAGCTTGGACGCTCACCGCGGTCTCGACCTCGCTGCTCTCCGCGTCGGGGGCGGGCAAGCAGGCGCTGCTCGCGCTCGCGATCTGCGCCCTGGGTTCGGGGATCGCGATCCACTGGTCGGCGCAAATCTCGGGGCCGATGGGAGCTGCGCAGGCGGCCGCCGGGTCGGCGCTTGGTTCTGCGCTCTTGCTCGGTGGCCTCGCCGCGCAAAGGCTGGGTCGGGTGTGGTCGCTGTCCGCCGTCCTAGGGGCAGCCGGTGGCGGCCTCATCCTCGACCAGGCGCTGCACTGGTGGCGACCCGACTCCGCACTCGTCTTTGTGTACGGCGGGCTTTGCTACGCCGTCATCGTCGGCTTCTTGTGGATCAGCGGGGCCATCCCGCGCCGCGCTAAGGCCTGAACCGGCGGGAAGGCGGCCGGCGCTTCCCCGAATTGGGGCTGCTCGGCCTTGGAGGTCGCTCCGTGCGCAGGGGCTCGCTCGAAGAGAGGGCCCGCAGCACCGCGACCGGGATCGGCAATCGCTCGCTCGCAAACCCGCGGAGTGCGTTGTCGGCCTCGCACTCGTCGTGCACGCGGTGGAACCACTCCGACTCTTGGTCGCAGGCGTCTTCGGTGAGGGGATTGAAAGACAAACACACCGTGGGCTTGACCGTGAGCGGCAGCGCGCAGGTCATGTCTTTCTGCAAGAAACTGCAGGTGTAGCGAACCAACTCGCCGCGTTTCGGGAGCTGGTAGTGCTTCACCGTGGCTTCGAGGCGAGCCACGAGCCCCCTGCGTTCACCGGGGGGCAGGCCCCGCAGGTGCTCCGCGACCCTCTCGGCCTCGACCGGGAGGATCTCGGCGGCGTTGTGGGCTTCGGTGCAGCAAAGGCCGCAGTCCTGGCAGGTGCGCACGTTTTCTTGCACCCACACCACGTGCCGCTCGAGGGCGGGCCTTTGCGATCGGGCCGGACGAGTCATCGTGGACCATCTTCCCGCTTGGGGCCGTCGAACAAAGGGGCGACCCGCGACGGAGTCATTTTGCTCCCGATTCGTACCGGAGAGCCTGGTGGGGAGCCCGCCGACTGCCGATAGGATCGACCCATGAGCGTGGACATCACTGGAATCCAAGCCCGCGTCGTCGAACACGCCGCCCTCCTCGAGCGAGTGCGGTCCGAAATCCGAAAAGTGGTGGTGGGCCAGGAGCACCTGGTCTCCCGCCTGCTGGTCGCCCTTCTCTGCGGCGGCCACGTCCTCCTCGAAGGGGTACCCGGCCTCGCGAAGACCACCCTGATCAAGACCCTTGCCCGGGTCCTCAAGGTCAGCTTCCAACGAATCCAGTTCACCCCCGATCTTCTGCCCTCCGACCTCATCGGCACCTTGATCTACCAGCCGGCCAAAGGCGAGTTCTCGACCAAGAAGGGCCCGCTGTTCGCCAACCTCGTCCTCGCCGACGAGATCAACCGCGCGCCGAGCAAGGTCCAAAGCGCCTTGCTCGAGGCGATGCAGGAACACCAGGTCACGATCGGCGACGAAACCTTCCCGTTGCCCGAGCCCTTCTTCGTGATGGCCACCCAAAACCCGATCGAGCAGGAGGGCACGTATCCGCTGCCGGAGGCCCAGGTCGATCGTTTCATGATGAAGCTGCTCGTGACCTACCTGAAACCCGAGGACGAGTTCCAAGTGGTGGACCGCGCCCTGGGTGGCCTCGTGCCCCGCGTCGAACCCGTGCTTTCACCGGCCGAACTCGAAGCGGCTCGGCAGACGCTGGGCCTCATCGTCGTGGACGACAAGATCAAGAAGTACGTGGTGGCGGTGGTCACCGCGACCCGCGATCCCGCCGCAGCCGGTCTGAAGGACCTGGTGCCTCTGATCGAGTACGGGGCCAGTCCGCGGGCGAGCCTCTACCTCGCTCAGGCCGCGCGGGCCCAGGCGTTCCTGAAGGGGCGCGGCTACGTGCTGCCGCAGGACGTGAAGGACATCGCGCAGGATGTGCTCCGCCACCGCGTCCTCCTCACCTACGAAGCCGAGGCCGAGGAAGTGATGGCGGATCAGGTCGTCGAGAAAATCCTGGCCAGCGTTCCGGTTCCCTGACCGCCATGGCGATTGAGGTCTCGGAAATCCTGAAAAAGGTTCGTCGCCTGCAAATCGTGGCGGCGCGCCAAGTCAACGACTTGTTGGCGGGGGCCTACCGGAGCTCCTTCCGCGGCCGCGGCATGGAGTTCGACGAGGTGCGCGAGTACGCCCCGGGCGACGACGTGCGCACGATCGACTGGAACGTCACCGCCAAGACGGGCCGCCCCTACGTCAAGCGATTCACCGAGGAGCGCGAACTCACGGTGATCTTCGCCGTCGACATCTCCGGCAGCGGAGCGTTCGGAACCGCGCAGGGCTCCAAGCTCGATCGACTCGCCGAAGTGTGCGCATTGCTTTTGCTCAGCGCCCAGAAGAACAACGACAAGATCGGGCTCCTCCTCTTCGCCGGGGGAGTGAAGGCCTACTATCCGGCGCGCAAGGGGAGAGCGGCGGGCCGACGCCTCCTACGCGAAATCGTGGCCGCCGAACCGGTGCACGAACGCACCGATCTGCCGGGTGCGCTCCAATATCTGTCGCGGGTCGTGCGGCGTCGGGCCGTTGTCTTCGTGATGTCGGACTTCTTGGATGTGGGAGAGTGGTCCCGCGACCTGCGGCTCACGGCCTTGCGTCACGACGTGATCGCGGTGCCGATCTCGGATCGTCACGAAGCCACTCTCCCTCCGGTCGGATTCCTGCGGCTCCGCGATCCCGAGACCGGCGCAATCATCGAACTCGACACGAGTCACCGCGAGGTCCGATCCTTGTTCGCCGCGCGCGAAACCAAGCGCAAGGCCGCGCTCCAAGAAACGCTGCGGCGGTCGCGGGTCGACGAATTGCCCCTCGAAACGGGCGGCGAGTACGCCACGAATCTGCGACGATTCTTCAAGTCGCGGGAGCGGCGCCGTGCGTAGTCCCGCGTGGATCGTTCTCGCACTTGGCCTTGTCGCCTGCTCTCCGAGCGACGAGGGAAATTCCGCGCCCGAGTCCGTCGCGGAGCGTTCGCTCCTCAAAGCCAAACACGGGCCGCTTGCGATCGAGTTAGTGATGCTCGGCGGGGAGCCCCGGCTCGGAGATCGGGTGAGCCTGGTCCTTCGTGCGGCGTCGGATCGTCCGATCACCCTGGAGCCGTATCGGGTTCCCCCGCGGGCCGGCCACCTGCGGGTGCGCGGGCGTGCTGAGCTCACGCTCTCCGGAGACAAGGGCGAGTGTCGTTTCGAGGCCGAACCCGAGCGCAGTGGCCCGAACGTGGGACAACTTCCCCCACTGCGATTTCGAGTCGCCGAGGCGGCGGCGGACGCGGCCCTTCAGACTCTCTCCGTGCCCGGCTTCGAGTTCGAGGTTGCCGGGCCCCCGCCCGGGACGGAGGTTTCGCTCGAGTCGATCGCGGCGCGGCCGGACCTCGTCGAATTGGGAGTCCGGGGCCAGTCCCGTTCCCTCCTCTGGATCCTCGGCGTCGCCGCGGCCTTGGGCATGGTGGGCACGCTGATCTGGCTCCGTCGCAAGCCGGTCGACCCTCCGCCGCCGCCTCCCATCGACCCGCGCACGGAAGCCCGCCTCGCCCTTGATCGTTTGCTCCTCGAAGGCCACATCGAAGCGCGCCGCTTCGACCCCTTTTACGTGGGGCTCACGGGAATCGTGCGTCACTACGTCGAGCGTACGACCAATCTCTCGGCGCCCGACTTGACGACCGAAGAGTTCCTCCGCGAGGCGGCCGGTCGCAACCTCTACCCACCCGCTGAACAAGCCCAGTTCGCCCGCTTCCTCGAGTCGGCGGACTTGGTGAAGTACGCCGGGCAGATCCCCGAGACTAAGGACATCGAAGCTGCGCTCGCGCGAGCGCGCACCTTCTGCGGTCTGGACGGCCAGATCCGCGCGGAGGCAGCATGAGACTGCATGATCCGTGGTGGCTCGCGCTGTTGCCGGTGGCGGTCTACCTCGCCTGGCGGCGCTCCCGCCTGAAGCACCAACCGGCGGCGGTGTTTTCCAGCCTGGCCGGGCTGCGCGCGTTGCCGGTGACTTTGGCCAGTCGGGTGCGGCGGATCCTGCCCGTCGTTGAGTGCCTGGCATTGGCGCTGGTGATCCTCGCGCTCGCGCGGCCGGAGCGTCCCATCGGTCTTGGGCGCCGGGTGAGCGAAGGCATTGCGATCAACTTGGTCGTCGATCGCTCGGGATCGATGCAGGCCGATGATCTCGACGAGGACCCGTGGGATCGCCGCACCGTGCGCCGCATCGACGTCGTGAAGGCGGTGGTCCGAGATTTCATCGACACCGAAGGCGACCTGCCCGGCCGGCCGAACGACCTCTTGGGCCTCGTGACCTTCGCGGGCTTCGTGCAGACTCACTGCCCGCTCACGCTCGATTCCGCCGCCGTGCTCGAAAGCCTGAAGTTCGTCGACATTCCCAAGGTCGATGCCCGCGGTGACCCGTCGCTGCAAGAACTGCTCTCGACCGCGCTCGGGGACGGCTTGGTGATCGGCGTCTCGTCCCTCGCCGAACTGAAGGTCAAGACCAAAGTCTTGGTGCTGCTCTCCGACGGGAAGGGGAACGTGGGAATCGCCACGCCGGAGTCCGCCGCCGAGCAGGCGCTGCTTTCCGGAATCAAGATCTATGCGATCGGGATCGGCGAGCCGGGACCCGATCTCGGCGAGGACACCCTGCGGGCCATCGCCGAAAAGACCGGGGGTCGCTTCTACCTCGCACGCAGCGCTCGGGATCTCCGAGATGCCTACGGCGAGATCGATCGACTCGAACGCACCGAGGTCGAGGGCTTCGAGTCCGTGCGCTACGAACAGCTCTTCCGCTGGCCACTCGGAATCGGACTCGTCCTGCTCTTGGTCCATCGAATCCTGCTATTGACCCGATTCCGGAGCTTGCCATGAACGACTGGAGCTTTCGGGACGGGACAGCCCTCTTTGCGCTGTGGGTGATTCCCGCGCTGGGACTCCTCGCGTGGCGCGCTCACCACCGCACCAAGGCGGCGGCGCGAGCGTTTGCGGGCGACACCATGCAGGCCCGGATTCTCCCGCCCCTGCGCGGAACGCAGGCGGCGACCACCATGGGCTTGTTTTTGGCCGGCCTCGCTATGGCCACTTTGGCCTGGGCTCGTCCCACCTTCGACTTCGAGACGATCACGATGAGCGCGCGCGGTCTCGACATCGTGGTGGCCTTGGACGTGAGCCGTTCCATGCTCGCGAAGGAGGGCGGCGAGACGCGCCTGGATCGGGCCCGCGCTTCCGTCCGCTGGCTCGTGGAGGGACTGCGGCCCCACCGGCTCGGCCTCATTGCGTTCGCGGGCGAGGTGCTGCCGGCCTGTCCGCTCACCTTGGACCACGGCTACTTCCTCAGTGTGCTCGACGAGCTCTCGCCGGGGATGGTGGGTCGCGGGGGAACCCGGCTCGGGCCGGCCTTGGACCTCGCTGCGGAGATGCTCGACTCCGGGGCGGGACGGGATCGCATCCTGGTTCTCTTGAGCGACGCTGGCGATCAGGACTCCTTGCCCCTCGACGCGGCGGCGTCGCTCGCGAAGAAGGGCATCCGCGTAGTGACCGTCGGCATCGGGCGGACCGAAGATCCCAACGCTCCGTTGGTCATCGACGACCAAGTCGTGCGCGACAAGTCGGGGCAGCCGGTCTTGGCCCGAGTCAACGGGGAACTCCTCTCGAACATTGCTCTGAAGACCGAGGGCATCTACGTCCCGCCGGACTCGACCGGGGAACTTCCCGCGCTGTTTGATCGGTACATGGCGCCGCTCGCGAAGGGTGAAGCGACGGACTATCAAGAGCGCCATCCCAAGGATCAATTTGGTTGGTTCCTGGCGCCTGCCGTGTTGCTCTTGCTTTGGCAGCTTGGTCGGCCGACGTATCCAGCGGTGAAAACGGAGGCGGCATGAAACGCGGAATCCTCCCTCGGTGGTGGCAGTGCCTCGCCTTGCTCTGGCTCGCGAGCTGCGGCGGTGGCGACTCCGCCGAGCGCATTGAATCCGCGCGCGCGCACCTGAAGGCCGGCAACCCCGAACTGGCCTCCGCGGAGCTGGGCAAACTCGCGGAGGAACTCGGCGACCAAGATCCGGAGTTGGCCTTCAACCGGGCGATCGCCGCGCTCGCGCAGGAGCAGCCCGAGGTCGCCAAACGTTTCTTTGGCGTCGCGCTCGAGCGAGGCGCAAAGCCCTTGCGAGCACGGGCCCTGCTCGGCCTCGCGACCATCGACTTGGCGCAGCTCGAGCGCGAAGCCCCGGTGGCGGGCACTTTGGACAAGGCCGAGGCGCGTGCCGCCATCGTTGCCCGCGCCGAAGCGGCCATTCTGCGATTGTCCGCTGCCCACGACCTCGATCCGACGGCTGCCACTATCACGGAGCGCCAGGATAGGCTGGTGGCCTGGCTGCGGGCCACGGAAGACACGTGGGCGCGCCGCGATGCGGCGGCGGCGTCGGAAAAACGCCGCGCCCTCGGCGGCGCCGCGTTCTTCGCGAGCTTCCAAGAAGAATTGGGCAAGATCGCGACCGAAGCCGCGAGTGGAGATTCTTGGTCGACCTTGGCCTTGAAGGTGCGCGCGTTGGCGTCCGACTTGGAGGTCGCCTCGAGCAAGCTCGAGGAATTGAAGGACCTGGAGGAGAGCACCAAGGCGGGTGCCACCGAGGGGGTCGATCGTCTGCGGGCCCGCCTCGAACAGCTCAGCGCGGCCTTCAAAGATGCCGCGCTCTCGGAACTGCCGACGGCCCTCCTCCTGAGTCAGGATGCCGCAGGTCGCCTGGTCGTCGTGACCGGCGAATTGCCGGCGGCGGCTCGGGCCTTACTCGCGCAGATCGAGCGGGTGTCGCAAGGACTGGCGGATCAAGAACCTCCGTTCCCCGATGCGGTGCCGAAGGAACTGGCCGCGGGCGCCCGGATGTCGCTCTCGGCCCTGGAAACCCTGCTGCGGCGTCCGTCCATGATGGCGAGCCTTCCGGCCGCAGTCATCGAGATGGGCGAGAGCGCACGGAGCGAAACTTCCGCGAAAATCAGCGAGGCCGAGTCGCACTTCGCGAGCGGAGCGCGCGCTCCGGCCGATGCGGCCCTGCAAGCGGCACGCGAGCGGTTTGCGGCCTGGGTAGCGGAGATCGACTGGGCGCAGAAGGCCGCGGCGGCCCTCGCGAACGACCTGAGCCGCGAGGCCCAGGATTGGGCGCGACGAGTGGGCGAGTCCGACGGCACACGGTTGCCGGAAGGGATCTCCTCGTGGTGCGCCGACCAATCTCGCCGAATCGGATACCTCTTGCCTGCGTTGCAGCGTGAGCAGGCGCAGGCTCAAGAAGGCGAAGGCAATCCCACCGTGAGCGCGGCCGAGGAGAATCCGCGCGCTCCGCTCGTCAAGCTGGCGGAAGACGCGCATGCCCAGGCTGCGCAGAGCGTCGGCGCAGGTGTTCCGGCGCCGGCCGTCGAGGAGCAACTCGACAACGAAGTTCGCGCGCTGTCGATGTTGGCGCTGAGCCTACAGGACTTGCTCGTGGCGGCGGAAGCGGCGGCGCAGGACGCCACCAAGATCGTGGCGCGCAACCACGCGGCCAGGCGGCAGGAGCGGAACGCAACCGAGACTGCGGCCGAGGCCGAAGGCAAGGCCGAGCCCGGCATGTCGATTCGCCGGCAGGCGCGCGAAGCCGAACAACTGGTCCAGCGCACCCCTTTGCTCGTAGCACGAGCCCAGGCTGAACTCGGACCGCCGCCGCCCGCCGAAGGAGAGACCGCCCCTGCGGTGGCCCCTGCGCCCCCGGAACTCCTGGTACAAGTGGAAAAAGACTGGAAATCCGGCCAGGCGGCGTTGGAAACGGCCGTCCGTGATCTCCAAGTTCCGAACGATGCGGATCCCGCCGTGAAGGAAGAGGCTCTGCGGAGGGCTCTCGGAGACCAGGCGCTCGCCGAGAAGCACTACCAAGAGGCGCTGCGTCGGCTGAAGGAAGCGCAGATGCCGCTGCTCGCGGCGGCGACGGCAGTGATGGATGCCGACGGCAAGGCCCTGGCGCCACTCCGTGCGCTCGTGGCGGGACGGCTCCCCGCCGAGCAGCACACCCCTCTCCGCCAGACGCTGGCGCGCGCCACTCGCCCCGCCCTGCGCGCCCTCCCGGGCGCGCTCGAACGCGAGTTGGCGGCCGCGAACCAAGCTCCGCCCGGGCCTGGCACCGCTCCGCCCGAGAAGGACGAGGAGCGGGAGAAGCTGCTGCGGGAACTGGTGAAGAGTCTGCAGACCGCGGATGCGGGGTTGGCCGCGTCGCGGGCGGCAGCGAAACCGGGCGCCACGCTGACCGCGGTCTTGGCGCGCCATCTGGCCGCCCGCAATCTCTGGAAGGCCTTGGTCGATCGTCAGGGCATGCTGAAGCGGGCCATCGAAGAGGAAACCACTTTCGAGGCGGCGGTCGGCGAGTACGCCAAGAACCGCGAGGCGGCGCCGCCGGATGCCGTGCAAGGAGTGGGGAGCGACCAGGTCGGAACCAAAGACCTCGTGCCGGATCTCCTGCGACTGTACACCGCACCACCGCCGGCTGCTCCGGGTGGAGCCGAGCCCCCGAAAGAGGATCCTCTCGCGAAGAAGGCGGCGGAGCTCTTGCCCCGCGCCGAAGCGGCGATGCAAGGCGTCTCGGAACGGCTCGAGGACCGCGAATTTCCCGCCGCCCTGACGCGCGCGACGGAGGCCAAAAACCTCCTGAAGGAACTCGAGCAAGAGGAACAAAATCAGAAGCCAAAGCCCGAGCCTTCGCCCTCTCCCTCCGAGCCGGAGAATCGTCCCGAGGATCAGGAACGGCAGCGCCGCAGCGTGCAGGAGCGCAGCGACAAACTGAAAGATCGTCTCCAAAAACAGCGGCCTCCCACTCCGGTGGCGGAGGATTGGTAATCGTGCGACATGCGGCCTGGATTCTCGGGGTGTTCCTGCTCGCGAGCGGGAGCTTCGCCCAAAAAGTGCAGTCGACCCTCTCGAACGATCGGGTGTTCGTGGGGCAGACCACGTTCCTGCAAGTGACTGTCGACCCGGCGGCGCGCGCCACCATGACCACGCCCCCCGCCGCGGCAGGACTCAAGTTCACCCCGCACCGCGAGGGTCAAGGCAATCGCTCGTCGAGGATGACGATCGTGAACGGGCGCATGACCCGCGAGGACTCGATCGAGTACGTGTTCCTCTTCGCGGTCACCCCGGATGCGGCGGGGATCTTCGACATCAGCGCTCCGGTGGTGGAGGTCGAGGGCAAGTCGTTCACCGGGAGCCCGGCGAGGTTGGTCGTCGAGCCGGAGAGTGCGCAAGACCTCGCGGCCGTGGTCTCCACCGTGGATCGTCCGACTTGGTATCGAGGCGAGAGCATCACCCTCTCGGTGACGGTGTTCTTGAAGCACCTGCCTCCTGGGCTCGAATCGCGCGATCCGTTGAGTCAGCACGATCGTTCGCGCAGCTTCCTCGATTCGGGCACGACTCCCCCGACCATCTCGCTGCCTTGGGTCCCGAAGCCTCCGGCCGGGCTCGGCGAATTTCCCACCGTCGAGTGGCTCAATGCTCAAGGCATGGGTCAAGGTGGAGGGCTCTGTCTGCCCGGAGATCAGTTCGCACGCATTCGGGTGACGGGTCAAATGTCGGACGTCGAGCGACCCGACCGCGAAGGCAAGCCGGCGGGGTATCGCCAGTATCGCTTTGTCGCCAAGCTGCTTGCCGAGTCGGTGGGCAAGTACGACCTCGGGGCCCCGACGCTTGAAGGCAAGCTGGTCGAACGCCGCGGCCGCGAGTATGTCTGGCGTGAAGTCTTTGCCCGCGGCTCTCCCTTGAGCTTTGAGGTGGTGGAGCCTCCGTCAGAGGCTCGCCCGGCGAGCTTCACGGGGGCGGTCGGAAAGTTCCAACTCGAGATGGCTCCGCCCACCCCCTCCGAAGTGCGCGTCGGAGACCCCGTCTACTTGACCTTGGTTCTGCAAGGTGAGGGGTACCTCAAGGGCACCACGATCGACTTCGAACGCGCGTTGGGCGCGGGCTTTCGGCTCGATCCCCCGACGATCCTCGACAGTCTCGGGCCGAACGACAAACGGCCGAGCGGATTTCCGAGTCGGCCCGGATTGTGGCGCCAATTCGAGGTGAAGGCCCGGCCGCTGGATCCCAAGATCGCGGAGATCCCGGCCATCGAAGTGGCCTGCTTCGATCCCCAAACCTCGAAGTACGAATTGCTCCGCACCGCGCCATTCCCCATCTCGGTCTTGGAGAGCGGCAGTGCGGCCAGCGGGGTGGTGGTGGGGGCCCGGACCGCCGCGTCCGCGGGAGCGAGCGAACTGTCGGCGGTGACGCTCGCTCCCAACATCGACGATCTCAATCGGGGGTTGGCGCGTCCCACGTCGCCGCTCCTGTTCCTGCTGCTCTTCGGGATCCCTCCGCTCGGGCTTTGGTCTCTGCACACCTGGCTGAGGCGGCGCGAGTCTCTGGCGCGCGATCCGGCTCGGAGGCGGCGCGACGGCGCTCGCAAGCGCGCTTTGGAGCGACTGGCGGGTGCGAAAGCTCGCCTCGCTACGGATGTGCGCGGCGGCTGCGCGGAGGCCGGGGACGCGGTGCGCGGATTTTTCTCGGATCTCTGGGATGTGCCGGAGGAAGCGCTCACTGCCGACGAAGTTGCGCGCCGACTCGCCGCGCGTCCCTCCACCGCGCCGACGGTGCCACCAGCGCTGTCGGCACTGCTCAGTCAGGTCGATGCGTTGCGCTTCGGCGGCGTCGCCCCGCAAGCGGACCAGGTGAGGCAGTGGATCTCCGAGATCGAGCCTTGTTTGTCTGAGTTCCGCCGCCAGCATTTCGCGGCCAGCCTGATCGGACTGGCGCTCCTCCTCGCACCCCAGGGGGATTCCGAGTTGTTCCAGAGAGCCCAGGCGGCTTACCAAGCGGGCGACTACGCCGCTGCGGCGGACGCCTTCCGCGCCTGTATCGAACAGCACGGGGAGAATGGCGCGGTGCTCTTCAATCTTGGGAATAGCTACAGCCGCGCCGGTGAGCTCGGTCGGGCGATCGCTTCCTACCGACGGGCCGAGCGGTACCTCCCGACCGACGAAAATCTGCGGACGAATCTCGACCAGGCTCTCCGTCGCCGCGCGCAGGACTTCTCGCTCCCCAAGCGTCGAGCGTGGTACGACTACCTCTGGTTTTGGCGTCCGACCACCAGTTTCGAAGTCCAGGCTTGGCTCGCGGTCGGATTGGCATGGATCGCGAGTCTTCTCGGGTTTTGGGCGGCACGGTCGAGCCGGGAGAACGGCACGCTGCGCACTGGTGCCAGCCTGCTTGCCCTTGTGACTCTGCTCATGGCGGCGAGTGCAGTTTTCACTTACCGCGAGCGGGAAGGACGAGCGCTCGGCGTGATCATCGAGAACGACGTGATGCTGCGCGAATGGCCGGAGGCGAGCGCCCCCGCGGGTTACGACCAAGCGGTGCACGAAGGAGGGGAATTCCGCGTCCGGGAGGAGCGCGAAGGCTGGCTCCACATTCGGCTCGCGGATCGGTACGAGGGCTGGATCCCGAGTGCGCAGGCCCAGCGCTACTGAGGGGGATAGCTCCGACACGACTTGGTTGCACGGGAGCTATTGTCACCTCGACGGACGCTGGCGGAAGGCTGTCGCCGCCGCGTTTTGCTTGGCGTCGGACCAACACGGCGAGCGAGTCTCGTCCAAGAATCGCCAGGGTAGGAGGGTGTCTTCACCGGCGTAGTCGATACCGACTCGCGGTGAGACAAGGATCTTTGGCGGATCGTCAGGGTCTCCGCGTCGAACCGTGATGCGGCCCTGGTGCAGATCCCGACCATTGTCGTCGCGGCCGATTGCGAGGGCGCGACAAAGCCGGGCCGGACCCCGCGATAGATCCCGGTCTCGTCCGGATGGGAGGGTGCGACGTCGGCGCATCAGGTCGACTCCCACGACCGGTTCGAGCGCGCGGATGAGGACTGCCTCCGGCTTGCCCACGGCGTGGGCCACTACGTTGAAGCACCAGTGCATCCCGTAGACGAAGTAAACGTAGGCGCGGCCCGGCTCTCCCCACATCACTTCATTGCGGGGCGTGCGGCGTCCGCCCGCGGTGTGGGCGGCGAGGTCGTGGGGTCCCTCGTAAGCTTCGACTTCGACAATGCGTCCGGCGGTCACCCCGTCCTCGTGCTCCGAGACGAGGAGCGCTCCGAGGAGGCGAGGGGCGAGGTCACGAGCTCGCACTCGGTACTCCGCTCGTTCCCAAACGGGACGAGACCGGAGCTCGGCCTCTCGAATCAGAACGCCGCCCAGTTGTAGTTCAGGGTGGGCGTGGGGGTGAACACGATCGTGTTGACGCCGGGCGCTACCGCTCCCGCCTGACCCCATGCGCAAACCGCGCCGAGCCCTGCCGGTGCGAGCCCGGACGAGCCGGGAGCGAACGTCCGCTGCCCCGGGTTGGTGGCTCCGAGGTTGCCGGCGCACACCCCGAGCACCAGGCTGTTGCTGCGGGGGGCGGCGACGCTTGGGAACAAGGGGAAACTCGAGAGGCCATCGATGGTGATGCCCTGAGTCGTGAGGTCCAAGCGGATCAGCCAGTTCGTTCGCAGGGTCGAGAACCCGGAATAGGGAACCTGACTCCAGATGAATTCGATCAGATCCGGCCCCGGAGACGAGACCACGATTCCGCCACCGAGCTGGGGAGCGAGGTCGGCCCAGGCGCCAATCGAGGGTGCGTCCTGCAAAGCGGAGGTGATGTTTGGCACGGCATCGAGGTCGACGCCCCCGAACATGAGGCGCCCGTTCGAAACCACGTTGACCGTGGTGTAGCTACGGCCGAACAGAGTGAAGCAGCTCAATCCGATCACGGTCGCGGAATCATCGCCCATCGGACCGTTCGCGATCGCGGGCAAGGCTTGGGTGGGCACACATTCGAATTGGCAGCCCTGGCTCAGCGAGATTCCGTCGGGCGAGGCCGGGTTGTAGTGGGCGGCCTGGATGCCGAGGATCACGAGAGCGGGAGGAGCGATGAAATTGAACTCGAGGGTGCCGACAAAGATCTGCGGGGCCGCGATCACGGTGCCGGTCGAGAGGAACACCAAGAAGGGGTCGGTGACGTTGGCGTTGATGATTTGGCCGGCCATCGTCACGGGCGCGCCTTCGCTTGCCGCCAGGAGCGGCACTGAGGTGATGACGCCTTCCGAGGGCATGCCGATCTGAGTGCTTTGAACCCGCATGCGCACGGGGGTTCCCTCGCAGACTCGTGTCACTGCGCGAGCGAAAGGGCTGGCTGAGGCGTCGTTCAGCGTCAGGGTGGCGGCTGCGTCATTCGTTTCGTACTCGGCTTGAGAGGCACCGACCGTGTAGGTCACGCGCCCGTTCCATGCACGAGGGGAAAAGGTGGCGGCGAAGGGATAGGCCTTGCCGACTCCGACCGTGCACGCGATCTGGGCATTGCTGGCGATCACCGTGCCGAGGGCCATGGGGGCAGTTTCGGTGTACGCCACATAGGCCGCGGTCAGCGGAGTCGTGGTGATGTAGAAACCCTGGGTAGCGCCGGAGGCGAGTGGGACAGAGAGGAGGAGCGGGATCGCGGTGAGCGTGCCTTGGGGCTGCAACACGAGGTAGGGGACACTGCCCAGAAGCGTCCACGCCGCCGGGTTCGAGGCGGCGCCCGCGTGTCCGCCGCCCGCGGTGACGGCATAGACCTCGACCACCGCCGGGGTGCCACCTGCCCCGAGAAAGTTCTGCTCGAGACCGGTGATGACAAGCGGGCTTGGTCCGGTGTTCACGAGATCGAACATCGTCCCGCGCTGGCCTGAGGTCGGGGCGAGCGGAGTCGTGAGCGACTGGGCAGGAAATTGCGCGGCGAGGCTGAGGAGCCACAGCGCGACCGCCGGTCGGAACTGCTTCATGGATGGAGGCTCGGGGCTGGGGACCGAGGGAGACTGCGCGGCCAGCTTACCCGGGAAATCCCCCCCGGGGGGGAGGATTATTTTGGTCAGAATGCCATCCAGGCGAGGCCGCCCGGAGCTTGAGAAATCCGAACAGTGTTGACGCCCGACGCGAGCGGTCCGGCGGGGCCGGTCTGGTAGAGCAGCTCCAGCCCAGTGGATCCGGAGGCGCCGGGGGCGAAGGGCGTTGGACCGAGGTCGGTAGCGACCCCGAAACCGGCCGAGGCGCCCAGCCACATCGAGTTCGAGAATGCTTGGGAGGGCGGGCACGGCGGCAAGGACGCGAGGCCGGAGATGATCACGTCCCCGAGGAGGACGTCGATTTCCAGCCGCAAGTTGGCGCGGATGAGCGGGGCGGCTGCGTACGGTTGATTCAGCCAGTCGATGCGGACCAAACCGGTTTGGGGGCTGGTCACCGTGATCGAACTCCCACTCAAGGGCAGAAAGTCGATCCAGGCCCCGACCATGGGTCGTCCGGCCAACGCCGCGCCCGTCGTCGGCACCGGGTTCCCGTCTGGGCCCCCGAACACCACCCGCCCGTTGTCGGAGACGAAGACCTGAGTGTGGTCGGTTCCGAACCAGCGGAAGCAGCCGACGCTCACGGGGAAGGAACGGTTGTCGGTCACGGCGGTCGAAGATGGGGGTGTCACCGGCGGCGCGATGCTGAGCTCGGCAGCCTGGCTGAGCGCCCAACCGTCCGGCTGCGCGGCCGACAAAGTGATGGCCTGCAGCACCACCGTCGCGGCGGTGTTCGGAGCTACGAAGCTGAGATTGCTGGCGGAGGGAAGCGTGAGAGCGCCCGGAATCGAGGTGCCGCTCGAGGCGAAAAGGAGGGAGGAATTCAAATCGAGATGAAGCAGTTGCCCTCCGGGGCTCACGAGCGCGCCGCTGCCCAGGGGCAACGCGGCTCCGGGGGCGATCGCAAAATCGAAGGGACTTCCCGCATTGCTACCGCCAAAGTCCACCACCGATCCAGCTCCGACGCAGATGCGGGTCGTCGCCAGGAAAACCGCGGTGCCTTCCTGGCCGCCGATGCGAAGGAACAGCTCGGAGTCGTTGGTCTCGAAACGCGGCGGGACTTGGTAGTGGATCCGACCCTGGAAGCGGCGACCGACGTTCGGGAGTCCGAAGGTGAGGCCAAACGGAAAGCTGCGGCCTACGCCGAAGGTCGTGGCCACATGCTCGTTGCTGTCGGCGACGGTTCCAAGAGACGTGGGCACGCCCAATCCGTACGACAGCGCCGACCCCGTAGCGGAAGTCGCCGTGACGTACAGACCGGTGGTTCCGGCCGGGGGAATCGTCAGTGACAGAGTCGTGGGAATGCGGACGGGCTCCCCTGGCCCGGGATGGTTCACCGAGTTGGAGAGTCCGATGCGCGTCCACGAACTCGGGCTGTTCGCCACGGAGGCGTAGGAGCCTCCGGCGGCTACCGCCCAGATCTCGACGTCGGCCGTCCCCGGCGCCAGGAAAGTGGCATCGAGGCCCGAGACGAGCAGTGGGACGTTGGTTCGATTTTGCAGGTCGAACATGATCCCCGCTGCCCCACTCCCTCCGGCGAGGTCCGTGAAAAGGACTTGCGCAGGGCAGAGTTGCAGCAGGGCTGCGAAGAGCAGGCAGGCACTAAGGCTGGACATGGTTGGCGGGGGTCGAAGCCGTGGGGGCGAGTCTCGAAGCGGGCGCTCCGACTCGACGAGCGCGAAGCCTAACGTAAGTTGGGAATGCGGGATGGGGTCCCCTCGGAATCTGCGGACTCCATCTGGCGCACCCGGAGCTGCTTATGAAGACCTGCGCGCTTTTCCTGGTGTTGGGGCTCGGCTTGGTCGCATGTTCCAAGAAGGCGACGGAGGGCGAGGGAGCCAAGGGGGAGGTGAAATCCGTCACCACGGCCACCAAGACCGATCCGGCGCCTACGACCCCCGCGGTCACCGCGGAAGAGACCCGAGCCCAGATGGCCAAGGTCATGGTGGGCAAGCTCAAGGAGCGCTTTCAAAAGAGGCTGAACGAAGATGACCTCGTCGAACTCTTCGCCAAGGTCAAAGAGGTCGGACCCAACGCCAAAGATCTCGTCCCCGAGGTGGTGAAAGCCCTGACCCACGGAGAGTCGTTCGTCCGTGCCGAGGCCCTGTCCACCCTGGCCAGCATCGACCCGGTAGGAGCCAAAGAAAAGCTCCTCGCGGCGCTCAAAGACGAAGCGACCGAGGTCCGGCAGATGGCCGTCCAAGCGTGGTCCGCGGCCGGAATCCAGGATCTGACCCCGCTCCTTGAGCACTTGAAGGACGAAGGCGAATCGAACATCCAAACCGCGGTGATGATGGCGGTGGAGAAGCTCGGGGCGGATGCCCACGTGGACGTCATCGGCCGGATGATCAACACCCTGGAGGCCGGGCCAGCCCGTGCCGCCCTCCGATTCCTGGTTGCGAAGAAGGCTCTGTCCTACGCTCCCAAAGTGGCCGAGCTCTTGAACGTCAATGATGTTGATCTGCGCATGACCGCGGCGCGAGGCCTGGCCGAGCTCGGTAACGGAACGAAACCCGTGCTCCTCTCGCTGGCCCGGGGCCTTCTCGACGAAGAGTCGCCGGTGCGAGCCGCCTGCTACGAAGCGCTCAAGAAACTCACGGGGCAATCCCTCGCCTTCAACCCGGCAGAGGAGGCGGAGGCAGCCCGGGCCAGTATGGCGAAGACCTGGAAGGAGTGGATCGAGAAGAACGCTAAGTAGTTCTCTGCCAATAGGTTAGGCATTGAGCCGACGCGGGGTGTGGGTCTTCCCGGAAGTCCCGTTATCCTGAAGGCTTCGTGGGATTCCCGGAGTGCATCCGGATTCCCAATTCCCTCGTGAGATCAGCCTGCCTTGGACCCTGGACCCAGTAGTCTTTTCCTTCTAGTCACTTCGGCCGTGATCGGCCCAGTTGTTTTTTGGTCCTCGCTCGTTCTCGTAGGCCTCGCCATCCTTTCGGAGACCGCGCTCCGAAACTTCAGATGGCCAGCCCTCGAGATCCTGCTGGGCGAAGGTCGCCGCCGGGAGCGCTTCGAGCGGCTGCTCAAGCGGGAGCGCTTGCTCCTGGATGGCCTCATCACTCTCCGACTGCTCGGAACCTTCACGCTGCTGTTCGCAGTGACCGGGTTGTTCGGACCCAACGATGGGCTCGGGGCGGTTGAGAATCCCGAGCAGTTCCTCAGGGACCTGTCGATCGCGCTGGTGCTCTACTTGGTGGTGCTCCTCGGTTTGGTCCGGGGCCTAGCCCGCGCCTTGCCCGAAAAAACCCTCCTCCGCGTCCTTCCCGGCATGGCCATGGTGGCGAGGGCGGTCTTCCCGCTCGTCTGGCTGACGGACGTCGTAGGTCGGTCCCTGTGTCGGCTGATGGGAATCCGCGAGGCCGAGGCCAGCGAGGTCGCTCGGCAGGAGATCTTGAACGCCGTCACCGAAGGCGAGCGCGGCGGGGCGATCGACGACGACGGCCGCGAGATGATCGAGAACATCATCGAGGTTCAGGATCAGCAGGTCACCACGATCATGACCCCGCGGACCCAAGTGTTCGCCGTCGAAGCGCAGACCCCGTTCGCGGATGCGGTACGGCGCATCGTCGAGGAGGGTCACTCGCGCGTGCCGGTGTTCTCCGGCACCATCGACAATGTCCAGGGCATCGTCTTCACCAAGGATCTCCTGCGGTGGTTCGGACGACCGGCGGCGGAGCTGCCCGCGCTGCGCGACGTCATGCGCACCCCGCTGTTCGTGCCGGAGACCAAGAAGACCGCGGACTTGCTTGAGGAGTTGCGCAAAGACCAAGTCCACATGGCCATCGTGATCGACGAGTACGGTGGTATGTCCGGAGTCCTGACCATCGAGGACATCCTCGAGGAAATCGTGGGGGAGATCGAGGACGAATACGACCCGCCCGCCCACCTCGAAAAGGACCCGGTCTTGAAGCTCGACGAACAAACCGCCGAGGTCGGCGGCCAGGTCCATATTGACGAGCTCAACGATGTGATGAGCCTGTCATTGCCCGAGGGTGACGGCTACGACACCATCGGCGGGTTTATCTCCACCCGGCTCGGGCGCATGCCAGAGCGCGGGGAGACCCACGACCTCGAAGGGGTGCGATTCGAGATCCTCGAAGCGGACGCGCGGCGCATCGCCCGGGTGCGCGTGGTTGCGGCGGGGTGAAAGGCGCGCCTCGGCCGACGACGCTCGCGATCGTGCTCCGGAAGTACGACTTCAGCGAGACCAGCCAGACTGCGAAGCTCTACACCCGCGAATGGGGAAGACTGTCGGTCTTGGCCAAGGGCAGCAAGCGGGGGGGCGCCGACTTGCGGGGGCCGCTCGACGTCTTGGACTTGGGGGAAGCCGAGGTCGTGAAGCGGCGCGACTCCGACCTGCATCTCCTCTCCAAGTGGCTCCCGAGCACCGGATTCCCGCGCCTTCGCCACCGTCTCGATCGCCTTGCGGCGGCCCTGTTCGTCGTGGAGGTGCTGCGTGAGGGTACCCGCGACGAGGACCCCGCCCCCCTCCTCTTCGATGCCGCAGTGGAAGTCCTTCAAATGCTGGAGTCGGCAGGCCAGGGGGGAGTGGTGGCGGCGCGAGCCTGGTTTGCGCTGCGCTATCTCGACCAGAGTGGTATCGGCCCGGAACTCGATGCCTGCGTGCGGTGCGGGCGCGAAGCGCCGCCGGAAGTGCCGGCCCGCCTCGCCATCCACCGTGGAGGCTTGGTCTGTCGGCAGTGTCTGGCCCTGCGGGCGGAGCAGACGATGTGGCTTACCCGGGGGCATCGGGTCGTTCTTCGGGCCCTGCGGGAGCTTCGCCCCCTTGAGTTTGGGTGCCTGGCCGAAGATCCGGGCCTGCTTCAAGACCTCATGAAACTGCTCCGGGCTCTCCTGGAACTCGCCTTCGAGCGGGAGCTCCAAAGTCTCCGAACCATCGACGAAGTCGACTGAGCGAGCTTTACGCTCGGGGGGGAGCCATCTACTATCCCGACACTGAGCTCGGCATGACCCTACCTCGCACCCTTCTGATCGTTTCCGCCATTCTCCTCGTGGGCGGCTGCCGCAGCCTCAACCGTGAGCTGAACCAGGCACTCCCCGGTTTTCTTCGCGCCGACCCCGGCAAGGAGGAGATGGAGATCTTCGCCAAGGTCCGGCAGAGCCGCGAGTGGTCCGAGGAGGATTTGGCGCGCCAGAAGGAACTCTTCGATGCGGCCAAGGCGGCGCTGGACGAGGGCCGGGCTGAGGAGGCGGGGGACCTCTTCGAAGACTACCTCGAGCAGTATCCGTCGTCGGTGTACGACGAGGCCGCGCGGTACAGTTTGGGCGAGTCGCACTATCTGGATGACGACTACGATGCCGCCCACGAGGCGTTCCGCGACTTCGCCGCGGTGTATCCCGTCTCGGGGCTCGGGAGCAAAGTCGTCGAGCTCCAATACAAGATGGGGATCGAATTCATCGAAGGCCGCCGCTCGACCTTCTTCGGCATCTTCTCGCAGCGCACTTCCGGCGAACGCATCCTCAATCACGTGGTCGAGACCTTCCCGCGCAGTCGTAGGGCCGCCGACTCCCAGTGGGCGCTCGGCCGCTTCGCGATGGACGAAGAAGAGGATTGGCCTAAGGCAGAGTCGGCGTTCCGATTCTTGGCTGAGCAATACAAGACTTCGGAGTGGTACGAGCCAGCCCTGTTCGACGCTGCTTACTCGACTTATCGGCAGGTGAAGGGTGATGTTTACGATCCCCTGACCATGAAGAGGGCGGAGGAAGCGTTCCAGCGCTACCTGCGCGAGGCTCCGAAGGGCGCCAACCGCACGGAAGCGGAAGCGGTTTTGCTTGAGGTCGAAGGCTTGCGCGCTCGCCAATTGCTCAATGTGGCCGAGTGGTATCTGAAAGAGGGCAAGGAGTACTCCGCGCGCTTCTACCTCGCCAAGGTTCGCGATGTTTATCCGCGCTCGGAGGCGGCGGAGACCGCGCGCGAGCTCATGGCGGAAATCGGTCCTCTCGGCACCGCCCCCCGTCCGGACGAAGTGGTGCCGCCGCCTGAAAACCCGGAGGCGCCGACGACCCCGGCGACGCCGGACCCCACCAATCCCTCGACGCCCGCCTCGGGGAATGGGGGATCTTGAAGGTGTTGCGTCTGGCGCTTTGCGGACTCTTCTTGGCACTCGCCGCCTGCGGCTACTCCACCGACTCGCTGATGCCCGCCGGAGTCCGAAGTGTGGCCGTCCAAGCTTTCGGCAACGAGACTTTCTACCGCCGTCCGGAAATCTTCTTCACGGACGAGTTGCGGCACCAACTCCTCCGGCGCGGCCAAGTCGCTCTCCGTGATCCCGCCGACGCCGACGCGCTCATCCGCGGCCGAATCATCAGCATTCCCAGACTCACCCTCATCGAGGACGAGGACGATCGCATTCTCGAGGGCGGCGTCCTCGTCGCCATCGAAGTCGAAATGCTCGACGCCAAAACCGGCGTCCCCCTCATCGCCCCCTTCGTCATCTCGCGCCGGTCCGAGTACATCGTCCCTCGCGGCGAGTCCCTCGAATTCGCGATCGACGAAGCCATCCGCGACGCCGCGAAAGACACCCTCGACCGCCTCCAAGCCGACTCCTTCCTCCGCTCCCGCACTCCCGACGTGCCAACCTCCGTCCCCTGAGGCTGGCCTCGGCGCCCGGTGGTGTCGCACACCGTGGTGGAGAGTCCGTTCCACCGTGCGCGAGTCCGGCTTGGGCTTAGTGGGCTCGCTCATGACATTGGCGTCCACGAGCCACTTCACAGAGTGTCCGTCGAGTCGGACTTGATGGGCACGAACCAACCTTTGACCGGACAAGAGAGCAACCAGTCGACGACGCCGGAATTGGCCGCGACGGGATGATGGATCAGCCTGTATTCACCCCGGTCAATGCGCTCGATCTCGAACACGTCACCGGGAACGATTCCATCCGCATCGCGGATCTCCGCTGGGAGGACGATCTGACCCTTGGTGGAGACTCTGATCTTCATTGTCACAAGTAAAATACTGTCTTACTCGTGGCTGGCGATCCCCCGTGCGTCCTCTGCCGAAGTGGCGTTTTGAGACTTGCGAGAAGCGTCGGAAACGCATCTCGAGGAGGGCGGCCCGGCGGGCTCTTCCTGAGCGGAGCCTGGACGGGGGTTACTCGCGGCGAGCATGGGCGTCGCGAGGCTACGGCTCGAAAGCCGCCCGGGGTAGGAGCGTTCGACCATCTGGAGTGGCAGGTCCTCGCGACCACCGAGCGGGAAGCCAATTCTCGGCTGCTAAGCTCCGGCGATGGTGGGTAGACCTTTTCCACTCGGAGGGGGGCGCGTGCGCCTCGGGGGGAGGGGTCCGGCGGTGGTGGCGGTTTTGAATGTGACGCCGGATTCGTTCAGCGACGGGGGGAAGTGGCAAGGGGAAGCGGTGGCGGCGGGGCAGAGGTTTTGGGACGAGGGGGCGGAAGTGGTGGAGGTGGGAGGGGAGAGCACCCGGCCGGGGGCCAGCGAGGTCTCGGAGGCGGAAGAACTGCGGCGGGTGCTGCCGGTGGTGGAGGCTCTGGCGCGGACGGCGCGGGGCACGGTCGCGATCGACACCCGCAAGGCGGTGGTGGCGGCGGCGGCGGTGCGAGCCGGGGCCACCATGGTGAATGATGTCAGCGGATTGCGCCACGATCCGAAACTCGCCCTGGTGGTGGCTGAGACGGGGGCCGCCCTCGTGGTGATGCACAGCCGCGGCACTCCCGAGACCATGAATCGCCTGGCGCGCTACGACGATGTGGCGGGCGAAGTCATGGCGGAACTCGGCCAGGCAGTCTCCGTGGCCGAAGCCGCGGGGGTTCGGCCAGAGAACATCATCCTGGATCCCGGCCTCGGCTTCGCCAAAGACACCGAACACAACCTGATCCTGCTCCAGCAGTGGGATCGGCTTCGGGCCATGCCATACCCCTGGATGGTAGGCCCATCTCGCAAGCGCTTTTTGGGCGTGATCACCGGGCGCGAGAAAGCGTCGGATCGTGACCCCGCGACCGCCGCCGTCTGCACCTATTTGGCCTGGCAAGGCGTCGAAGCGGTGCGGGTGCACGCGGTTGCAATGGCACTCGACGCAGTCATAGTCGGGGCCGCTCTTTCGGGGGTCTCGGCATGACCACCCTCGATGCCATCCGCTACGGGATCGAGTTGATCCTGTTTGCGGCCGCGATCTACGCGTTCATCCGGTTCTTGCAGGAAACGCGCGGAAGCGCGGTCCTCAAGGGCTTCATGGTGCTCTTGATCGGCCTCGGTGTGGCGTTTGTTCCCCTCGTGCGCTTCCTCGGCCTCGAACACTTGGGCTACCTCGCCGATCGCGGCCTGATGATCCTGCTCTTCGCGCTCGTGGTGGTGTTCCAGCCCGAACTGCGCCAGGCCCTGGTGCGTCTCGGGGAGTCGCGGGTGTTCCAGCGGGGCGCGAAGGCGGCCTCGGATCGCGCCGCCGTCACCGACGAACTCGTCTCGGCTGCGGATCGGCTCTCGAAGCGTGGCTTAGGAGCAATCATCCTTGTCGAGCGCCGCATCGGCATTTCCGGCTTCGCGGAAACGGGCGTGAAGCTCGAAGCCTTGGTCTCGGCCCCTCTCTTGGTTTCGATCTTCGACAAAGACACCCCGCTGCACGACGGCGCGGTCATCGTGCGCGGCCGGCGGATCCTCGCGGCGGCGTGCCTGTTGCCGCTGACCGACAACCCCAACCTCTCGCTCCAGATGGGCACCCGGCATCGTGCGGGCATCGGCGCCACCGAAGAGAACGACGCGGTCGCGATCATCGTCTCCGAAGAGACGAAACGGATCTCGCTCGCCTTCCAAGGCCGCATCGAAGAGAATCTGACCCCGGACGGGCTGCGCTCCCGTCTCCTCGACGACACCCAGGAAGGAGACCGGAAAGAATGAGCCGGGACTCCAAGAGCACGGCGACCGGGCTGGCCCTCGGGCCCACCAAACGTGGACTCGGACGCTGGATTGCCCATCCGTGGGCCATCCTGTTTTCGCTGGTGATCGCGTTCCTCGTGCTGACGCTCATCGATCGCGAAATCCAAGACGTGATCGTCAAGGACGATCTGCGGGTCGTGGCTCGCCCCACGGATCGGATCGACGAGATCGTAGTCATCCTGCCGGCCGGATTCGTGATGCTGGAAGAGCGTGCCGCCCCGGTCGTGACCCACATCGAAGTGAAGGGGCCGCGGCGCGAACGCGGCCGGATTACCCCTCCGTTCCAGGCGTGGCTGCCGGCGGAGCGGCTCGTCAATCTGGTGCAGGATGCCCCCGAACGAGTGAGTCTCGAAGCCAAGGATCTGCGCATCCCCGGCCTCACCTCGTTTGCCGCGGAACTCCGTCCGCTTTCGATCCTGGTGGCCCGCGAAGGCACCCTCGAAATGAACATCGAGGCGCAGCTTTCTGGTGCGGTGCCCGAGGGTTATCGCGCCGCAATCACGCTCAGCCCGAGCCGGGTTTTTGTCACCGGGCCGCAGTTCGAGCTTGCCCGGCGCTCGAAGGTCAGCGTGGTGGTCACCGCGCCGCCGCTCGGACAAGAGGGCCAGGAGTTCATCCGCGAGTTGTCGTTGGAAGATCGGCAGCTCGGCATGCGAGTGGTCCCCACCCTCGATCTGAAGGCGCGGGTCCTATGGGTGCCGCTCGACTCGGAGCCGTACGAGAGCTCGGTGCGCGTCGTGGTCGATCGTGGCCTCGACACCGCCTTCGAGTATCAGCTCGAACCTCCCTACGACCTCGAGCGCACCCCCTCGCTCCGCTTCCTCGGCCCCAAAGTCGCGGTGGAGCGTATGGCTGAGGTCGAAATTCGGCAGAGATTCGAAACGCGGGTCGCCCTGATTCTCGATGCGGAGCGCACCGCGATCAGCCGCCAGGACCTGTTGGCCGACGGAGCCTGGCACACGCTGGAGGTTCCCGGTTACATCCCGGAAAATCTGATCCGCGAGTTCGGTTTGGTCCAGGGGCCGACGATTCTTCCGGTCGCCGTGAAGGTTCGAAAAAAACCGTCCCGCTGACCCCTGACGGGTACCGATGGAAAGAGGATGATGGGAACGCAAGTAGCCGAAGAAGCTCATCCGTCGGGATGCGGCAGGCTGGGAGAGCGGACTTGACGCGAAAATATTTCGGCACGGATGGGATTCGGGACGTGGCCGGCCAAGGCCTGCTCGCCGAGGATTGTGTGCGGCGCCTTGGGCGCGCGATCGGGCGCGTGATCTCCGCGCGCACTCCGGTAGCACGCGTCTTGATCGGCCGCGACACCCGCGCCTCCGGGCCGCAGATCCTCGAACAATTGAGCGAGGGCATCCTCGCGGCCGGCCACTCCGTGCAAGACGGGGAGATCTTGAGCACGCCGGCGGTGCAGACCTTGTGCCGCACCGAGGGATTCGACCTCGCGGTCGTGATTTCCGCCTCTCACAATCCCGCCCACGACAACGGCATCAAACTCTTCGGCGCGGATGGGCGCAAGCTCTCGGACGACCTCGAAACCCGGATCGAAGCCGCCATCGACGCTGACGGCACCGCCCGTGGTCCCAGCGGAAAGCCGGGTCGACTCGAAACGGATCCGACGGCCGAAGACCGCTACCTCGCGTGGTTGCGGCGCTCGGCGTTTCCCGATCTCGATCTGCGGGGGCTGACCCTGGTGGTGGACGCCGCTCACGGCGCGGCCTACCGCGCCGCGCCACGTTTCTTGGCCGAGCTCGGCGCGCGGGTCGTGTCGCGCGGGACTTCGCCGACTGGGCACAACATCAACGACGGCGCCGGGGTGTTCGCGGTCGAAGGATTGGGGCCGATCGTGGTGGCCGAAGGTGCTGCGATGGGTCTCGCGCTCGACGGGGATGCCGACCGGGTCCTGCTCGTGGACGAACTCGGCGCGGTGGTCGATGGCGACCACATGCTCGGATTTCTCGCCCGGGACTTGCATCGTCGAGGCGCCCTACCCGGCAATCGCCTCGTCACCACCGTGATGGCCAATCTCGGCCTCAAGGTGTTCCTGCAGGAGCAAGGAATCGGCTGCGAAATGGTGGCGGTCGGCGATCGCCACGTGTCCGCGCGCATGGCCGAAACCGGCGCGGTGCTGGGCGGTGAACAATCGGGGCACATCATCTTCCGCTCGGGAGAAACCTGGACGGGGGATGGGCTCTTCACCGCGCTGCGGGTGCTCGAGGTTCGCAAGCGCGAGGGCCGACCGCTTTCCGAAATGGCGAAGCCGATCGTGAAGTACCCGCAGGTATTGGTGAACGTGAAGGTTGCGACGAAGCCGAAGCTTGAGAGCCTGCCGGAGTTGGTGGGGGAGGCGGCGAAGGTCGAATCCAGCATGGCGGGTCGGGGGAGAGTCTTGCTGCGCTACAGCGGGACCGAACCGTTGCTCCGCGTGATGGTCGAAGGGCCGGATGCTCGGCAGATCCGGGTGCAGGCCGATCAATTGGCCGCCCTGGCCGAGCGCCTCCTGAGCGCGTGACGGATGTCCGGGAGCAGGCCGGAGCGACTGCAAAATCAAGGCGCGCAAGGAGGGTCCAGGCCTCGGATCCGGACCTGCTTTGGACCCTGGCCCTGACTCCAACAAGCGGCGAGGACCACCCCATGGCTGCTAAGTTCGCCGCGGCATGTCGATTCCTCTGCGCATCCTCGCTCTCGACACGAGCGGATCCGTCGGCTCGGTCGCTCTGCGATTGAGCGCGGGATCGACGAGGGAAATCCGCCTTCCGCGAAATGGTGAGCGCAGTGAATCTCTCGGCACGGCGACCAGCCGACTGCTTTGGTCGGCGGGAGTGCGCCCCGCGGATCTCGATGTGGTGGTGGTCGGCCTCGGACCGGGCTCGTACACGGGCACCCGTATCGCGGTGACGTTCGCGAAGACCCTCGCCTTTGCATTGCGCCGGCCGCTGTACGGAATCTCGGGACTCGTCGCGATCGCCGAAGATGCGCGGGGATCGGGCGCACATGTCGCGGTGCTTGAGCCCGGCCATCTCGGACGCGTGTATGCCGGGATCTTTGATCTCGCCGAGCCGGTACCCTCGGAGCAGTTGCCAGTTGGCCTCTATGCGGTCGACCAGGTCTTGGCCGCATTGCCTCCCGGCGCGGTCATGGTGGGCTCGGAGTGCCCGGGATTTTCGAGACCACGACGAGTCACGTCATCGGCGTTGGCTCGCTTGGGTGATCGGCTCGTGACCCGGAGTGTCCCTCCGGCGGACTTGGAGAGCTTGGAACCGCTCTATCTCCAGGCCTCGGCGCCGGAGCGGGTGGCAGGCTCGTGATCGCCGTGTTCGACCGTTCGGAGAATCATCATGCCGTGGACCGAGACGCGATGGTTGGTTGCATTCGTGGGGTTGAGTCTGCTCGCGATGGCGCAGGATCGTCCCGTGTTTGAGGCCTCGGCCGAGGAGAGGTTCGCGAAGCTCGCTTTGGAATGTGTCGGCAAGGAGTATCCGAACAAGATCTCCCACACGATGCAGCGGGACGAGGACGCGCGTCCCCCGCGGAAGTTGACGCCCGCGTTCTACGGGTGTTTCGATTGGCATTCGGCCGTGCACGGGCATTGGCTCCTGGCGCGATTGGCCAAACTGCATCCGAGGGCTTCGTTTGCAAACGAGGCACGGGCGGCCCTTGGGCGAAGCCTCACCCCCGAGAACATCGCCGGGGAGGTTGCCTATCTGACGGACGTCGATCGCGAGGGATTCGAGCGGCCGTACGGTCTGGCCTGGCTGCTGCAATTGGCGCTCGAACTCGGGGACTGGCCGGAAGAGGAACCTCGCCTCTGGTCGAAGACGCTTCAGCCGCTCGAAGACATCGCCGCGGAACGCCTGCTCGCCTACTTCGCGCGCCTGGGTCTGCCGGCGCGGGTGGGGGAACACAGTCAAACCGCATTTGCGCTCGGCCTCACTCTGGATTGGGCGAAAGCGCGCCGACCGGCGGCGCTCGCGGCGTTGTCGGATCAAGCCAAGAAGTTCTACCTCGCCGACTTCGGGTGGCGGCTCGCCTTCGAACCGAGCGGGCAGGATTTTCTGTCGCCCGGGCTCGCGGAGGCGGACGTCATGCGCCGCGTGCTGGCCTCCGCGGAGTTCTCGGCCTGGCTCACGCGGTTCTTGCCGGAGATCCCGACCGAAGGTCGCCCCGGCTGGTGGCCGGTCGGGGTGCCCGCCGACCGTAAGGACGGGAAGTTCGCCCATCTCGACGGGCTCAATCTGGCGCGCGCCTGGATGCTCGAAGGTGTGCTATCGGGGCTCCCCGAGTCCGATGGACGGAGGCCGGCCTTGCTCGAGTCCTACCGCGAACATCGGGACGCCGGGCTCGCTGCCGTGACAGGTGAGCACTACGCGGGAGGCCACTGGCTCGGCACCTTTGCGGTCTATCTCGTGACGCGCCGCGGGCTTTCGAACTGAGAGACATGACGCAAAGCCGGGGGATCGACCAGCCCCGGATCGGCGACTAAACTGGCGCGACCGCGATGCCCCTCCCGCTAACGGATTCCCTCGCTTCGTCCGACCGTCCGCGGGCGTGGGCCCGGATCGACCTGGACGCGTTTGCCGCGAATTTCCGCGTGGCCGCAAGCCGAGCACCGGCGGGGCGGCTCTTGGTCGTTCTCAAGGCCGATGGCTATGGCCACAGCGCCTCGATCCTCGCGCGTGCGGCTCTGTCAGCCGGCGCCGCGATGATGGGCGTGGGCGATTCCGGGGAAGCGCTCGAGTTGCGTCGGGCCGGAATCCGTGGGCCGATCCTGATTCTCGGGGCGCTCGCGCCGGGAGAGATTCCGGACATCGTGGCCGCGGACATCACTCCGGTCGTGCACTCGGGCGGGCGGATTGCCGCGCTCGAACACGAAGCGGCGAGGCAGGGGAAGAGCGTCGGGGTTCATCTCAAAGTCGACACCGGGATGGGCCGTTTGGGCGCCCTGCCCGCCAAAGCGGTCGAACTCGCGGAGCGCCTCACCCACTCGCATTGGCTCCGCTTCGACGGACTCATGAGTCACCTCGCGCGCCACGAGGGCGACCCCGCCAATCAGGAGCAAGCGCAGGGGCTCGCGGGACTCATGGCCGAGCTCGGTCGGCGAGGCCTCGTGCCGAGAGAGGTGCACTTGCGCAATTCGGCCGGTCTTTTGGACGAAGGCCTCGTGGTCCCGGGTGAGACCATGGCCCGCGCGGGGGCGATGCTGCTCGGGTTTTCGGGCTCCGGGCGCAAGCGTCCGGCAAGTCTCGCTCCCGTGCTCTCCCTGCACACCCAAATCGTCTTCATGAAGGATGTCCCGAAAGGAAGCCCCATCGGGTACGGCGGCGCCCACATCGTCCCGCGTCCGACGCGCCTTGGGGTGTTGTCCATCGGCTATGCCGACGGCGTGCGCAGTCGTGCCAACGGAAAGGGAATGGCGCTGGTGCGGGGCCAGCGCTGCCCCTTCCTGGGCCGAGTTTCCATGGACTACACGACCATCGACCTGACTGAAGTCGCGGGAGCGCAGGTAGGGGACACGGCAACTTTGATCGGGGGAGAGGGCGCGAGCGAACTGTCGGTCGAGGAAGTCGCCGAGCGAGCCGACGCCATCCCCTACGAAATCCTCTGCGGACTCGGGCGTCGCGTCGTCCGGGTCGTCGCGCGCACCCCGGAATTGCGAGCGATCGAATCGGGTCGATGAACCCCCATGGCCCCTCTTCTTTCGCTGAACTCGGCTGGGCCGTGGTCCCATCCCTGTTCACCGCACCCGAGTGTGACTCCTTGGGTTCCCTGCTCGAGCGCGATCGACCAGGCGTGCGACTGGATCGATCATTGCTGGATCTCGATTGGTGCCAGCAACTCGCGGCGCGTGTGCGTACGCATCCCGCCCTGGCGGCATTCCTTTTGCCGGAAATGGAGGCGCTTCAGGCTACGCTCTTCGCGAAAGACACAACCTCCAACTGGCTGGTGGCATTTCATCAAGACTTGAGCGTGCCTGTGGCCGGTCCAGGCTCGTGGCCGGGATCCACCGGGTGGTCGCAAAAGCAGGGTCGCTGGTTTGTCCAGCCGCCTCCCGCCTGGATGGACCGGCTCACCGCGGTACGGCTCCAGATCGACGAACCGGAGGCGAACAACGGAAGCCTCGTTGTCCTCTCCCGATCACACCGGGAGGGCCGAATCGGAGACCAGCGGCGCCTGGACCTCGTGCGTCAGGGTGCGCCCGACGCGCCTCTGGTGCCCCGCGGAGGAGCACTCTTGATGCGTCCCCTCCTCCTTCATGCCTCTCCAAAGACCCGGAGCTCCGGACCCAGGCGGGTGATCCATTTCCTGTTTGCCCCACCCCGGCCGACAATCTGACTTGATGGAGCCTGGTCGATCGCGACTCCTGCTCACGATTTTCAATGAGGTAGGCTCGGACGAACGAGGCCCGGATTGAGTCGTTCGGGGCCAAAGGTGGTACCGAACCGCTCGCGCACTACGATGCAGTTCCGTCGACCGAGAATTGGGGGGCTAACGGGGCTGCGACCGAGGGGCCTTCAGGTCTCTCGCCCCACGTCGCCGTACGGTCCAGGCGGCGTGGTAAGAGGGAGGGCGATCAATTGGTCGGTTGGACGGTTTTTTATGCACTTTGATGCTTTTGCCAGCGTGGCGGTGATTGCGGCGGTCGCCGCAGTCTTGGTGTGGGTCCTCCAGAAGTTGGGGCAGTCCGCGATCATCGCGTACCTGCTTTTGGGGTTGATCCTCGGACCGTCGGGCCTGAATGCCGCCCAGAGCACCGAGAGTGTGCAGCACCTCTCGGAAGCGGGAATCATGTTCCTGCTCTTTTTTGTCGGGCTCGAGTTTCACCTCGACACCCTGAAGCGGATGCTCGGCCTCGCGCTCGGGGGCACCGCGCTCCAGGTGGGAGCGACGGCGCTCACCATCGGAGGAATCGGCGTCCTCTTCGGTTGGCCGTTCGGCGCTTCTCTGCTTGCGGGCCTCTGCATCGGCTTGTCGTCCACCGCGATCGTGCTGAAAGCTTTCGAGGATCGGAAAGAGGGCGACTCCTACGAGGCGGAGACCTGCGTCGCGATCCTGATCGGTCAAGACCTGATCGCGCTCCTGGCCCTGGCGATTCTGCCGTTCATGCTCGGGGTTCCGAAAGAGGGCACGTTCGGCCTCAGTCCGACCCTCTCGCTCGGACTCATGCTCGTCGCGCTGCCGGCACTGTTTTTCGCCGTGCGTTGGCTCTTCCCGAAGCTGTTCACGCGCGCGGCGGTCTCGCGGAGCCCCGAGGTGTTTGCCCTCGCCAGCTTGGCGGGCTGCCTCGTCGTCGCCGTCGCCAGCCGTGAACTCGGAGCGAGCCTCGCGCTCGGAGCCTTCCTCGGCGGGCTCGTGTTTGCTGACACTCCCTTCTCCCACCAGATCCGGGCCGACCTCGCGGTGTTCAAGAACCTCGCGCTCGGCTTCTTCTTCGTCACGGTGGGGATGTTGCTCGATCTCAACTACTTGAAGGCGAACATCCTGCCGCTTTTGCTCGGGCTCGCGGTGGTGATCACCGTGAAAACCGCGGTGACCGCGGGCGCCGTGCGCGCCTTTCGGGTGCCCGCGAGCGTTGCGGTCGCGGTGGGAATCGCCCTGTCCCAAATCTCGGAGTTTGCGCTCGTTCTATCGGCCCTCGGCAAAGGCAACGTGTTGAGCAGCGACCAGTTCCAATATCTGAGCGCGCTCACGGTCCTGACGATGCTCGTGGCTCCCTTCCTCGTGGCCCGCGCGCGCCCCTTGGGTCGAAGCTTGACTGGACTCGGGAGGTCCGCGGAGCCGGTGTTCGATCACGCCCAGGTCCTGAAGGAGCACGGCGAGGTCGGCGACATCGCGGGGCCGAAGGAAGCCAAGGCTCGCGCGGTGGTCGTGGGCTACGGGCCGGTGGGTCGAACCCTGTGCCGCATCCTGATTCGTTTCGGAGTGCAGCCTTGTGTGATCGACCTCGCGGTGCCGACGATCGAAAAGCTGCGCAACCTCGGTCGCGAGGGTGTGTTCGGAGACGCGTCACGCCGCGAAGTGCAGATGGCGGCGGGAGTGCAAGAGGCGAAATTCCTCGCGATCACCCTGCCCGACTTTGCGAGCCGAGCTTCGATCATCGCGACGGCCCGGACTCTGAACCCGACGATCGCGATCATCAGCCGCGCTCGATACCTCACCGAGCGTACGCCCCTGGAAGGCGCGGGCGCCAATTTTGTCGCCGTCGAGGAGACCGAGGTCGCGTGTGAACTCGCGCGCCATCTTCTGCGCGGACTGAATGTCCCCGAAGAGAAGATGGAGCAGGAAGTCTCGCGCATCGCCGACGAAATCGTGAGCCGCAGCGGGTTCACCCGCATGATGACGGTTCCGATCGGTCTGGGCACGACGACCCGCCGGCAACTGCAGCCACCCGAATCCCGGTAGCGCCGAGTGGTGGAGAGGCTCATTCAGCGCGAACGCGGAGCCAGCCGCCGAAAAGCTCTTCCAAGGTGCGGGATTGACCGCGTCGCCTGCCTCGATTCCGCTCGAGTGGTCGCCTGAAGGCCGGGCCGTCCCTCGGCCGAAGGGAAGTTGGTGCGATCGCTCCCGATCGAACCTTCGGGGCGTGATAGGTTCGGGGCGATGGGTTGATCGTCGCTCCGTTCGGGAAGTCCTGCGAGTGTTTGCCCCATGGCTACGTCCGCCAACTTGATTGCTCCCGGCACGGTCGGCCGATCGCGCTGGTGCGCCTTTTGGGCGCTGATTCTCGGCGTGCTCGCCCTTCACGCAGTGGGTGCGGTGGTGGTACGGATTGCGACCGAGGCGCTGGGAAAATCGAAGTCGGTAGCCACCATATTGGGGCTGGGCGCCTCCGCCGGGGTCCTGGTGCTCGGGCTGGTTGCCCGCGGGCCGCTGGCCCGGATTCTCGATGGGCTGGTGCAGGGCCTCGGAGGCTTGGATCGGCGCCGTGTTTGGTGGGCGGCCCTGCTCGCAGGAATCGGGATTCGCCTCGGGTACGGTCTCCTCTTTCCGGCTCCGCAGACTTCGGATGCCGCGACCTACGTGGCACTGGCCGAGGGAATGGCTACGAAGGGTGTGTTCGAGGTAGGAGGGAACGCGGCTTATTGGCCGCCGGGATTTCCCCTCTTCCTCTTCCCGTTCGCCAAGACAGTGGGTTTGGGTTCCGGAATGATCCTCGCGATCAACCTCCTGCTCTACTTCGGCGCACACGTGTTCGTCGGTCGATTGGCGGCGATGTCCAGGTTCGGCGCCGCCCCGAATTTGGTCCTGCTTCTGCTCGCGCTTTGGCCGGGCTACTGGACGGGTGCTGCCCTTGCGAGCAAGGAACATCTCCTGCTCGTGCTCCTGCCGCTCCTGATCTGGTGGTGGCTGCTCGACAACTCTTGGACTCGCAGTGTCTGGCCCTTCTTGGCCGGACTGGCGCTGGGCTTCGCGTGCCTCACCCAACCATCGCAGCTCCTGTTTTTCACCGCTTTGTTCGCAGTCGACCTGGTTCGGCGTATTCCGCTTCGCGTCAGCCTCGTACGGCTCGCCGCGCTCTTTTTGGGCATGGCAATCGTCATCAGTCCGTGGACCCTGCGCAATCGCGAGGTGTTCGGCCAGACGGTGCTGATTGCCACGAACGGCGGTTCGAATTTCTATCGCGCGAACAACCCGCTTGCGCATGGCGGCTTCATGGAGCGTGGCGAAGTCGATCTCGCTCCGCTCTCCGAGCTCGAGTCCGATCGCGAGGGGTTCAAGCTAGGCAAGCAGTGGGTGCGAGACAACCCGGCCGACTTCGCGAAGCTCTCCCTCTGGAAGCAAGTGCTCTTCATGGGGGATGACGCCGCCAGTCCGTTCTTCGTGCTCAAACGCGGGCTCGGCATCGAAGGCATGCAGTACAACGCGTTCAAGCTGCTCTGCACCGGAGTTTGGTGGGCGACCTGGGTGCTCCTCCTCTTCGGCCTTCTCCGCAAGGATCGCGCCCCGCTCGAGCCCATGGCGGCGATGGCGACGATCACCTTCGCCTACTTCTTCAGCCTGCATTCGGTCTTCGAATCCTCCGCCAAGTACCACCAACCGGCCTGGCCGTTTCTCCTGCTCGCCCTCGGATCCGTGCTGGCATCGGGGCGGTCGCTCATGAAGCGGGAGAAGGCATCGTCGTGAACGGGCTTCCGGGTTGGTTGCGCAAGGTCGTGTCGTTCCTCGGAGTGGGGGCGTTTGCCACCGGACTCCAGTGGGCGATTCTCGGCCTCTTGACCGAGACCGGCCTCGCGTCGGAGGTGGTCGCCTCCACCATCGGATTTGCCCTGTCCGCGTTCGTCAATTACCTGCTTAATCGAAAACTGACGTTCGCCTCGAACCTGCCTCATCGGGTCGCGGCGCCGCGCTTCGCCGCCGTCGCCCTCGGCGGGTTGATTCTGAATGCGTCCCTCGTGTGGCTCTGTGCGGACAGGCTCGGTTGGCACTGGGTGTTCGCGCAGGGCGTGGCGACGGCGGGCGTGCTCGCTTCGAATTTTGTCGCCCACTCGCTTTGGACCTTCCGCCACCAGCCAAAAACCCCGGCTTTGCTTCCGCGAGCCTCGGAGAGCGTGACTTGAGACTCGGAATCGTGGTTCCCTGCTACAACGAACAGGAAGTGCTGCCGGAGACCGTCAGGCGGCTCGAGGCGGTGCTGGCCGATTTGGTCGCTGCCGGGCTCGTGAGCGACGACTCGCAGGCGTGGTTCGTGGACGACGGCAGTCGCGACAAGACTTGGGAACTCATCGAGTCGATCGCGAAGTCCAATCGACGCTTCCGCGGAATCAAGCTGAGCCGCAACCAAGGTCACCAGCGGGCCCTCCTCGCCGGCCTGATGACCGCCGAAGGGGACGCGCTCGTGAGCATCGACGCGGACCTGCAAGACGACACCGCGGTGATCCGCACCATGGTCGAGCGCCACCTCGAAGGATTCGAAATCGTCTATGGCGTGCGCAAGGCGCGGACCACCGACACCTTCTTCAAACGATTCACTGCCGAGGGTTACTACAAGCTTCTCGGTGTGTTCGGCGTCGATGTGGTCTTCAATCATGCCGACTTCCGCTTGATGAGTCGGCGTGCCTTGGACGCGATGGCGGAGTTCTCCGAAGTCAATTTGTTCCTGCGTGGCATCGTGCCGTTACTCGGGTTCCGCCGCACCGAAGTGCCGTACGATCGTGCCGAGCGCTTCGCTGGAGAGTCCAAGTATCCGCTGCGCAAGATGCTCTCGTTCGCGTGGGAGGGCATCACGTCCTTTTCGGCGATGCCTTTGCGCTTGATCTCGTCGCTCGGCATCCTCGTCTTCCTCGCGAGCCTCGGCGTGACGCTGTGGATTCTCTACACGCGTTTCTTCACGAAGGCCGCGGTGCCGGGCTGGGCGTCCATCGTCTTGCCCATTGTCATGTTGGGCGGGCTCCAACTCCTCGCGATCGGCATCGTGGGCCAGTACGTCGCCAAGATTTATCTCGAGACCAAACGCCGACCGCGCTACTTCGTCGATCGGGTGGTGTGAGGTCGGCGCTCAGGGCAGGCGCAGGGTCACCGCCGTAGTCGTGGATACCGCCAGGTTGCGATCGATGGTCGCGGCCTGCAAGTAGACGTCCAGATTCAGCCCGGGCGCGGGTGCGTCGAACTGCAGATTGGCGAATCCATAGACGTCGGCGGTGCCGGTCGCCAAGGGAAACCATGGATCGGCAAGGGCTAGGCCGTAGTGGCCTGGCGTGGTGACGGCGAGCGAAATGCCGAGGTGGAACGGCGCCGCGGACTCCAGTCCGGCGAGGGTCACTTGGCAAAAGGGTGGGACCAGCCGCACGCGCAGAGACTCGTTCAGCCAGGGAAAGCGTCCGATTTCCAAAACACGACTCTGGCCTTGCAGCGTAGCCCACACGCTGCGCCGGTCGGGAGACCACAGGATGTCGTTGGGGTTGCTGCCGGCACCCGTGGGGACGGCGGCCAAAACCGCCGCGTGCGGCAGGTCGACGAACAGCACTCGATCCGCATCGAGCGCGGCCACGACGGCGAGGCGCCCGGTTGGATCCACGCCGAGCCCGTGCACATTCGAGCCCGAGTTCGGACCGAGGGGGATCGACCGCAGTGGCAGAAGTCCGGTCGGGTCCAGCTCCAGGAGCATCGGCGGAAGGGTGCCCGCCACGAGCATCAGCACATTGCCGTTGGGCAGCAGCGCGCAATCAGCGCCGGTGGCGTAGAGCCCGTTTTGAGGCGGCAGTAGCGGACTCGTGATTTGTAGCGCCAGCGTAGGTGCCGTGGAAACGCGCAGCGCGAGGGCGGTGGAGCCGAGGCCGCCAGGCAGATAGGTCGCGCTCGGAATCACGAAGTCGCCGTTCGGGAGGGCGCACGGGCGGGCGTGTCCGTCAGGGATGATGAGGGTGCCGATCACCGTCCCGAAGGCCGGGCTCGCCGGGTCTGTGTCCAAAAGAAAGGTGTGGCCACATCCGCCGAGGGTCGTGACGAGGACTCGTCGCTCATCGAGGGAGGCCGCGAGCCCGAACGGGAACACGCTCGAGAAGGGTGGGCAGAGTCCGAACACCACCAATTGCAGCAGTTGGAGGTTGGGACCCAGGATGCGGACTTCGCTGGAACTGCTGCAGGTCACGAGAATGTGCCTCGTGTTGCCGCTGGCGTCGCGCAGCACGACGATATCCTCGGGGAAGTATCCGACTTGGGTTTCGGCCACGACGCTGCGGGTGCGGAGGTCGACCTTCACCAGGCGGCGGTTGTTCTGCGAGGTGAGGCCGTAGTTGCCGCATACCGCGACGTAGGCATGGCGTCCGTCCGGGTCCAAAGTCATCCCGAAGGAATAGTCGGGGCGGGGATTCGCGTCGGCGAGCGGGATCTCGCCGATCGGAGATTGCGCCGTCAAGCTCGCGCTCAGGAGCCAGAGGCCGACGATATTTCGAGACTGGCTCATGGCAGGATCGTCCCCCCATCCGCACCGCGCAGGCCGGACAGGTCACGAACCGAGAGCACCACTTTGCCAAAAACGCCGGCGGGAACGGGGAGGGAGACGAGTTCGAGCGAGGTTGCGGTCGCGACCTGCGCCGGGAAGAGGGGGAGGAGCAGACCCAAGTCGTAAGGCACTTCGTTGATCGCGAACGCGACCGTGGCGAAATCCAGATCGAGCACTCCGCTCGCGTCGTCGAAACGCAGCCGGAGGGTGCGAGTGGCGGCATCGAAGGCGACGGTCACGGCGGGGCGGCCGAAGGCCTGGTTCGAGGCGACGTGAGCGACCGCGATCGCGTCCCAATCCGAGCTCGAAGTCGCACTCACGGGATCGAAGATCGGAGCGCCGGTTGAGTCGAGCACCGTGCCGTCTCCGAGCACGTCGACGATGCGCACGAACTGAATCTGCTGGAGATTGACGAGGTTGCTCGCGACGAGGGGGTGCGTCGCCAAATCGGCGAGATCGAAAGGATCACCCCCGCCGTGGAAGGGGTCCGCGTAGTCCCGTGAGTCGGCGGGAAAGAAGAGTGAACCGAGGCCGGCGAGATTCTCGACGCAGCCGGGCGGGAGCCCGTCGAAAGGGCCCATCTGAGTAGCCGGACCGAAATAGCGGTTCGGAAAGCGGGCGAAGTTGACGCCGTCGGTCGAGACCTCGACAAACCCCAATTCACCGAACACCTGGTTTCCGAACACGAACCCGTTTTCGTAGGTCACGAAGTCGGTGCCGGGGCCATCGATGATCGCTTCCGGAAAGCCGACGGTGACGGAGCCACCGACTCCGAGCATCAGCACATCCGAGAATCCGAGGGGCGCGCACAAAAGGCGCGTTGGATTCACGAAGCTCGGATTGGCTCCCGAGCCTTGCACGTACGAAGAGACGGAATTGGCAAACACGCCCGCCTCGGGGCACGAAACTTGGGCAGCGAGGGGGAGAACAGAAAGAAGAACACAAAACACCAGGAGAACGCGGGACATGCCTGACTCCTCGGTCAGTGGCGGACCAAGGGGAGGGAGCCTTCAAAGGCGTGGCAGTTCTGCCCACGGCGTTCGAAGAGAGCCCCAATCCCCGAGGGCCTCCGGATCAACGCTTTGGGCAGGTGTTCCGACTTGTGGATCGTCCTACTGACCGCGCCTTCCCAGGGGCCTCGTCGGAGGCTCCCAGTGGCACTTGCGGCGTTCGTCCCCACTTACGGCGGCGGGACCGTGGCGGCGTTGCACCGCACTTCCCTGATTCCGAAGCGGCTGTTTCTTAAGCGGGTGCTTCTCCGCCGTCAACCGATCTAGACAAAAAAAGAGGAAGCCGGAGTCCACGTAGACCCCGGCTTCCAGCTCCTGCCGCGATGGACCGCAGGCTACACGCCCCGGTCAACTAGATTGTCGAACGAACTCTTGCGAGTCCATCCACTCCACTCTCAAGCAGCCCCTGGACCAAACTTCGTGCGCAAGCGCACAGCCCTCATTTCTCCCGGGTTTTCGGCGGAAATTCGAGTTCTCCACGCGGCCCTGCCCGTGCCAGCTCTCCAAAGTTCGTTACCTCGTTACCCCACCGTGCCGGACTGACCGAACGCCTTCGCATTGACCGGACCATTCAGGAAACGGACCCGAATGAGTCCAGGACTTGCGACCCCACTGACCCCGACCGCGCGATTTCGCTCGGGGTCACCCATGGAGGCTCCTCGGACTCGACCCGATGCCGATCACATCGGCCCCGGTCGCATGGATTTCCTCCCTGCCCCGACCCTCCTGGGCAGCCCGGACCAGAGTGCCATTGGACCCCGCCGGGACCGAGGCGGTCCGAACCTCCAGAGGTTGGTCCGAAGCTTGCGTATCTCGCAGCCGGAAGATGGGAGAACGACTGCCCGCATGACCAAACCGCTTCACCCCCGCTGGCTGGTTGCAGTTTCTCTGAGCGTGCTCGGCGTACTCGGGGCGGTCTTGCGCCGCCCCGGAACAGAAATCGATCAAACGAGGGCGAACTTGCCCTTCGCCGAATCCGAAACCCAAGCCCGGCCAGACGAACTCTGCGTCGGCTTTGCTTCCCTCGCCTACCGGCAGTTGTACGGGCCAGCGTTTGCCAGAAAACGGGAGTGGGTGAAGGATGAATATCGCAAGCTGAATTCCGACGGAATGGAGGCCGCCCGCGCGGGACTCCACGTGCTCCAGCCGAAGGAAGATCAGCCCTGGGATCCGTTCCTCGAATCGGACTCGTTGGGTTGGGGTAGATACAATTTCTTTTGTGTCATCCCGGCTCAGTCCGACACTCCGTATTCCGAGTGCCCATGGACAGGCGGAGATAGAGGTCCCTGGGCATCAGTTCAGCGCGCACTCGAGTCCTACGACTTGTCGATGGCAAGGGTTGCCTCGGACCCTGCAGGCGATGGGTTTTCGGTCGAGATTGCGTTTGGCGCGGCTGGCATCGACCGGCTGTCGAGCCTGCTCGGGCCGCTCAATACGAGTGAGCATGACTTCAATTGGCTCGGGAGATCGCGGTTACCCGGAGACCCGCGGCCAGCGATGAAAATCGTCGTCGTGATGGACAATGTGGCCTATCTGCCGATCCCGGTCGAACCCCTCGTTGAGCTCCACCAAGTTGACCTTCCTCTCGTGGTGGCTACACGGCTGCCTCGCGAACTCGCCATGACGATGGTATTGAGACTCGGCTTTTGAGAACGGGCCACTCGGATTCGCCTCCTTCGCCGGTAGTGACGATGGGTCATTGCTCTCGTTGGCCCGGTGGCCTCGAGAGAATCGCCGAGGATCGCTTGACGCGATGGGGCGACGCGCCAGACGGTCAGCGTCGCTTCAGGTAGCCTTCGGCCAACGCTTCGCCGAGGGCGACGATGCCCGGCGTCGTGAGAACGAGCTTCGATTCGCTCCCGGGCAGGGCGGCAATCTTCAGGTGAACACAATGCGGATCAGCCGTCGCCAATTTGTCCAATTGGACTCCGACATCGGTGGCTTTCGAGTTCCGATCCGCATCGGGCGGGTTTTGGCTGACGAACCACTTGACGGAGGGGAGTCCGAGGTCGATGCGCGTTTGCGCGACCAGCGACGCGATGCGCTTTGCGGCTTGGTTGCGATAGGGGCCGAACGCCAAGTCGTTCTCCCCGAGGTGATAGACAACCCCTGCCAATTCCACCTTATGACCCCGATCCTCGAGGTCCTTCATCGACTCCCGCACAAACGCGAGGAAGCTCGGGTAGAGATTGCGGGATGAGGCCGCACTCCCCTCCGGCGTCCAGTCGATGATCTGCGAGCCGCTGTGGGTGAATTTGGCAATGGCGATGCGGTCGGGGGACTTCCGTGCGAGCGTCGCGCCGAACGAGAGCTCCGGTCCGAAGGTGTCGTAGCTGCCGGCGGGGCCGAGGGGTTCCCAGCCGTCCGAGTTCTTGAAACCGCCGCCGAGTTGGTATCGGAAGGCAATGCGCCCGTCGTCTTTCAGCAGAGCGGCGCCTCCCTTCACGGCTTTCAGATCTTGCACGAAGGCTCGTTCCCCCTCCATATTGCGGTGTCCGGCGAGCACGAACAGCTTGACGAGAGAGCCGCTCGGGTAGGGCCAGGGCTTGAGCAGTCGTACGTCCTTGTCTTCCTTGCCGATCGTTCGGAGGTAGGCGTCGGCGTAATTGACGCCGTGTTCGAGCTGGCCGAGGGTGCCGTAGTGGTAGTGCAGCCCTTCGTCGCCCCCGATTTCGACGCCGACGTGGGAAGTGGGAACGAATGTGGCCAGAGGATCCGACTCAGTCACCTCGCGTTGGCCGAGGCTGATGGCGTACATGTTTTCCCGATTGTCCATCCCCCAGATGGTCTTCGTGCACAACTCGCCAATGTAGAAATGCAAGTCCGGACGTCCGAGATCCTTCCTCCAGCGTGCTACGAAGTTCTTCAGGTTCTTGCCGTAGTCGGCTCGGTACCGATCTTCGAACATGTCGTTTTCGCCCTGATGCCACATGAAGCCCTCGAGGCGGTAGCGGATCTTCCGGCGCTCGAGATCCGCGAGGGCGGTGCGCACTCGATCGAGCGCGAGTGGATAGAGCTTGAATCCACTCGGTTCGTCGGGGTTCCAATCGCCGCCCAAATGCGTTCCGCCCGCGGCGACCTTGATGACCGCGAGCGGCGCCTTGAGCTTCTGCGTCAGTTTCCTGGCGAAGCTCAATTCGGGCCCGACCACGCCGTCGACCGGCATGAGCTCGGTCCAGCCTTCCGATTGGGTCTTATCCTCGCGACCGAGGCAATAGGAGAACTTCACTTTCGGCTGCGGCTTCTCCAGACCGATGAACGGCGGAAAGAGGGCGATGTCCTTCACCTTCGAGTCGGAGCCGACCATGTTCGACTGCCCCGCGAAGATGAACACGCGCAGCGTCTTGTCCTCGTCTTGGGCTCGGATGAGGGGCGCGCCGAGCAGGAGCAGGGCGGCAAAACCGCGCGCCCACCGGAATTGTCCAATGGCACCCCCGGCCCCGTTGGAAAACCAGGACACCGCCTCGTGCAACATGTTCGGGCTCCGAAGGACTCGCAGGGCCGATTCGGTTCGGCCTCGGGCGGCCTGCCGACGGCAGGCCTCGGGGGCCAACCTACTCCCTCTGGACTCGTGGCAAAGCGAGCCTCCGGATTCGCGGAGGCCGCTGGCCGGATGGACTCGACGGAATCACTGGCGATCGCACACTTTGCGGCATCCACGCACCGTCCCCGGGGAGTGGATGTCCTCTTGCCATCTCGTCTGGCGCGGTGCGACGGAACGGCGACTACCCTTCTCGATCGGTAGGCCGACGGCACCTTCGCCGAAGCTCCGGAGTGGCCCGCGGATTCGGCGGGCGATTGGGGCGAGCTATGAGTCCGAGGAGTCCAGGAGAGATTGCTCGAGCAGGAGTCGGAGGCGTTCGTGGCGTTTGCGGGCGGCGTCGGCGGTGAGGCCGAGGAGGGTGCCGATGTCTTGCCAGCTTTGGCCGGACTGGCGCAACTCCCAAATTTGGTGGTCTTCCGGGCCAGCTAGGCGGCGGATGTTCGAGGCGACTTCGGCGGTGCGGGCGAGTACGCTCGCGGTAGGGTCGGTACCGGGGGGGTCGAGTTGGTCCGGCTCGGAGCCAATGGAGAGGGTTGATTGCTGTCGTCCCCGCTTTTGGGCGTGCGCACGCCGGAGGAGGTCCGTCACCTTGCGCTGGCTCATGCGGAAGAGATACGTGCGCAGATTGTCTTCCGAGCCGAACTCGAGGCGACCGGCGCGAAGATCGGTGAGCAAGGAATCGAGGAGAGACTGGACCACATCCATTGATTCCGCGGTGCTTCGGATTTTCGTTCCGAGCCGAACCCTCACATAGGAATGGAGGAGGCGGCTAAGCTCTTGCCAAGCGCGCTCCGCTTCGGGGCTACCAGGCTGCCCGGACGCGCTTTCGATGAGGGCCGCAAGCCGGGTCATGGCCGCGGGCCGATTGCGAAAAAACGCCTCGGCTTCCCCCGATTTTGTCCGGTTTGCTCGAATGCTGCCGACTTCACAGGGCGGAGCATACCGGATACCCCCATGATGGAACGGTCGGAAAATTCTTCTTCGGATCCCGCCGTGACCCTTCGTTCGGAGTGGCAAAGGGGGGTGCCTTCGCCCGCCCGGATTCGCGAGCTTCTCGCGTCTGCCCCGAACGACGCACTCCGCTGTGAGCTTCTGACGATCGATGCCGAGGAACGGTGGGCGCGCGGCCTTTCCGGCGGCTTGGAGCACTACCTCGACAGCGTGCCCGCAGTATCCGCTATCGAAGGGGCCGTCCAGTCCCTGCTCTTGGCGGAGATCCTCCGGCAACCCGAGGTCGAGCGGTCCGCGCTCCGTGTCGCGATGGCCACGAAGTACCCGAGTCTGGTGGACGAGATCGAACTGGCGTTGGACCTTTTCGAGGCCATGGGCGAGCCCTGCGCCGGGCAGGTCTTGGACCAGTACCGACTCGAGCGCCCCCTCGGCCAAGGCTCCTTTGCGGTGGTGTGGCTCGCTTACGACTCCAAGCTCGATCGCCGGATCGCCCTGAAGCTGCTCCACCCTCGCGACGGGGTGGCCCAGGATGATGCGGTGGGGGCCCTGTCCGAGGCTCAGGCTGCGGCGCGGCTACGCCACCCGAGCATCGTGACCATCCACGCGGCCGGCCAGTTCGAGGGGACCGGCCGCCATTACATCGACTGCGAAGTGATCGGCGACGCGGCTCCGACCCCCTCCGATCCGAGGGCCATCGCCGTCGGCACCCCGATGTCGAAGCTCGGTTCGGAGCCCGGGAAACCCGCCGTCTCTCCACGGCGAGCCTGCGCACTCGTGCGGGAGGTCACGGCGGCGATGGTGGTAGCCCACGCGCACGGAATCGTGCATCGTGATCTGAAGCCCGCCAACATCGTGGTGACTCCGAGCGGTCGGCCGGTGGTCACCGACTTCGGGTTTTCCTTGCTCAAACGGGGGGACGGAGGGCTCGACGGACTGGAGCCGAGCGCCGAGTCGTCTCGGGCTCGCACCATCTCCGGAGGAACTCCGGCCTTCATGGCCCCGGAACAAGCTCGCGGCGAATCCGCGACGCCCCTGACCGACGTGTTCTGTCTCGGCTCGACCCTTTACTACCTGCTGGCCGGCCGGTCGCCCTACGATCTGAAAGGTGGCCTGACCGCGGTCTTGGAGCAGGCTCGAGCCGCCAGGATCGCACCGCTTCCTTCCGGAGTTCCCGGGCGTCTCCGCGCGATCGTCGGCAAGGCGATGGCCCACGAGCCGGAGGATCGTTACGCATCCGCGAGTGCCTTCGAAGGTGATCTCGCGGCTTTCCTCGAACAAAGACCGACGTCCCACGATGGGCTCGGGTTGGGGCCACAGCTCTTTTGGCTCCTTCGGCGACGGCCGAAGACGATGGTGGGCGCAACCCTCGTCGTCGCCGCCATCCTCGGCTTTCTCTGGCTCTGGTCGGGGGAGCGAGCCCGCCGCAACAGCCTCGAAGAAGAACTCGAAGCGGAATCGCTCATCGACCGCGCGGATAGCTTCTGGCCTCGCAACGCCCAGGCACTTCCCGCGTTGCAGCACTGGATCGAGCGGTCGGACGCATTGTTGAGCCGGATGGACGAACGCAAGCCGGTTTGGGCCCGCCTCCGAGCCGTGCAGCCAATCGTGCGCGATCACGAAGTCGTGACGCGGCGGGTGCTCAGTCAATCTCCCACCGCTTGGCAGGAATGTCTGCGGGAGGTGGCGGGCGACGCGGAATTGGGTCGGTATCTCCGAACACCGCTGCGGGGACTTGAGCCGCTCGGACGCCATCCGGTGAGCGGCCACTGGGAATTTTGGCACATCGAGACGGGGGAAAGACCGGCGTGGCCGGAGACCTCGGATCCCGCGCGGGGCGCCCTGCCCGAATCGAGTGCCCTCGTGATGGTGCTGATTCCGGGAGGCGATGTGGTGCTTGCCGGTGAGGCGCTGCGGCTGCCCCCGTTCCTCGTGGCGAAGTATGAACTGACGCAGGGTCAGTACTTTCGACTGACGAGAGAATCTCCGAGCCAATTCAGGCCGGCCAGTGGCGGACCATCCTCGGGGCGAGCCCATCCGGTGGAGCGGATTCCGCTCGGCAGGGCTCGCTCGGTCGCGGCTCGCATCGAAATGAGCCTGCCGACGTGGGCGCAGTGGCGTCGCATCTGCGGAACCGCGGAAGCGCGCGAGGGCGCGGCCTCCCTCGGGCTCCCTTTGCCTGCCAATCTCAAGGACGAGGCATGGCGACGCGAGTATCGACGCACCGACCTCGTCGAACCCTTTGATGACGGTTGGCCGCAGCACGCGCCGGTTGGGAGTTTTCCACCGAACGGGAGCGGCCTCTACGACCTCTTCGGGAACATCTACGAGTGGATCGAAGATGCTCCGCTCATGACCCGGCCCGGGATCCCGGAGTCCGAAATCCGGCGCAGCGGGTTTGCCATGGGGGGGAGCTTCGCCACCAGCGCCGACTACTCGGGGCGAGCCCAAGGGGCTCGCCTCCATCCAGATGATCCCAACCACGAGTTGGGTTTCCGCCCCGTGCTCAATTTGTTCTCCAACTGAAGGGATCTGTCATGCTCAGCCACTTCCGGCGTGCTCAGGACGGCGTCGAATTCCGACCGAAATTCCTCGATCAATCGGGCCCTTCCCGCTTGGTGATCGCTTGGTTGCTCGCAACCGCATGCGCCTCGGGCCAGTGGTTACCCTTTGCGTTCATAGACGGAATGCCGGGCGAGAACTTCGGCACCAGCATCGCGACCGGGGGGGATTACAACGGTGACGGCACGCCGGACTTCGCAGTGGGCGGCGGCACCAGCGGCAACGTTTACGTCTACAGCGGGGTGGTGGCGCCGGTGTTGATCGCCACTCTCTCGGGCAATCCGCTGGATCTGTTCGGGTTCGCCATCGACTTCGCCAATGTCGATGGGGGTACGGATACGGAACTCGTGATCGGCATTCCAGGAGCTTCCGCCGGGGCGGGGCGCGTGCAAGTGTTCAAGTTCCCATTCGTCCTCTTGAACACCAACAACGGTGCGTCCGCCTCCGGCCAACTCGGTACCACCGTGGTTCGTGTCAATGCGAACGGGGACGGCTTCGACGATTACGCAGCCGGAGCACCGGGATCGGATCAGGTGATCGTCGTTCTCGGTGGCTCCTTCGCGGTGAACTGTACGTTGAACGGGACTCCCGGTACGAACTTCGGTTACGCGCTCGCGAGTGGTGAGCTCGACGGGATTTTCACCCGCGAGGAGTTGGTGGTGGGAGCCCCCGATTTGTTGGGGCCGACCGCGGGAAGTGTGTCGGTGTTCGATCTCGCCACTTGCACGGGTTGTACGACGCCCGGTCTGGAGCCGGCCGAGGAGTTTGGCTACTCCGTTGCGGTGGTGGGACGCCTCGCTTTCGGTTCACCCGTCGGCAATGTCCTCGTGGGGGCCCCGAAACGGGACTCACTCAATTTGACCGACTCGGGGGCGGCGGTGTTTTACTCGCCGAGTTGCGTGCTGGAATGCACCCTGTCCTCCGGGGTGGCGGGCGATCAGTTCGGGACCGCGGTGGCTTCCGCCGGTGATGTGAACACCGACACCTTTGATGACTACCTCATCTCCTCTCCGTTTTCCGACAGCAACGGAGTGGACAGCGGTACGGTTGCCCTCTACGACGGTTCGAGCCAATGCGATGGTGAGTTGTGCTCACGGGACGGAATCATGGGGGGAGAGCAGTTCGGGTGGAAGGTTCAGTCCTTCGGGGACATGAACATGGATGGCGCCCTCGATGCCCTTATTGCGGCTCCGCTCTCGGACGCCGGCGGAATCGACAGTGGGCGGGTCGAATTTGTTTCCCTGCCCCTCGGGACCTTTGTTCACGCCTTCAGCAATCCGTTTCCGGGGTTCCTTCAGTTCTCGATCAGCGGCGGCGCTCCGAATTCGCTCTACTTCCTCGCGGTCGCCCTCAACCCCGTTACGAGTGTTCCCAACGGCTGGTTCTTCGGTATCGACATCGACTTTCAGATGCTCCTCGCGGAGTTGCAGGCCGGACCTCCCTTCGTTGGCCTCCTGGACGGAGCCGGCGGGCTCTTGTTTTTCTTTGGCGGCTTTCCCCCCGGCATCCCCCTGGACTCGGTGGTTTTGGAGCTCGACCTGGCAACCACTACGGTGTTGCGGGCCACGCCGCCCCAGGCCTTCGTGTCCTTGTGACCCGGTGATGTCCAGGACCACCCGAATTTCCTGTCCGTTTCGCTGACGCCTGGCGACTGGATCTCGGGTCGGGAATCCCTCGAGCGATGCCTCGAGCGGAACCCGACCGGAAAGGTCCATCATGCGTTTCCTCGCTTCCCTGTCGCTACTCGTCGCGTTCACTCTTCTTTCGGGCGCTCTCTTCGCCCAAGGCTGCACCGTACGGAGCGGTGACCCTGCGGTGACGGTGTTCGCGACCAACGGTCTCACACCATTCACTCCCTTCGATTTTGCTGCCGCCCAGGGCCCGCCCGCGGTCCTCGTGACCCCCGATCCCTCTTGGATCTCGGCTCTCCCTTGCGATCCAATGGCTCGATGGATTGGAGTCGCGAGCAACCCGAGCCTGAGCTCGGGCCTCTATGCGGTCCCCTTCGACTGTCCGAGGCCGACCCCCTGTGCGGTCGTTGCCTCAGCCAAACTCGATGTGTGTTTTGCCGTCGACAACCTGCTCGGCAGTGAGTCCGGTGGCGCGGTGGTCAACGAGGGCATGTTCTTCAACGGAGTGCCATTGCCGAACACGACTCTCCTCGGCAACTCCGGAACCGCCTCGAACTACAACACTCAGCACCTCTTCCAGTGTCTCGACGTGACCAACCTCCTCTTGAGCGGAACTAACTATCTCTACCTGTTCAACCAGAACATCAATTTCATCTCCGGGATCATCTTCTCGGCGACCTTGACCATCACCTGGGCAACGCAGTCCGGGGCGCTGTGCGAGCCGGTCGACAATTCCTGGACCGTGGTTCCCTTCCTGAACTCGCTTGCGCCCGAGTACCGCAACGATGACCAGAGTAGCGCCGCCATTTCCCTCTGCTTCGACTTCTGCTTCTACGGGGAAACCTACACGGAGATCTTCATCAACAACAACGGCAACGTGACGCTGGGGGCACCGCTCGGGACGTTCACCGGCGCTTGTTTCCCTCTGCCTGCGAGTCAGCCTCCGATGATTGCCCCGTTCTGGGCGGATGTCGACACCCTCAATCTTTCGAGCGGAATCGTGCGATACAAGAAATTCCCCGCTTCGGGCCCGGTGACGCGCCTCGTGATTTCGTGGGACTGCGTTGGTTACTACAACCAACAGGTCGACAAAACCAACACCTTTCAACTCACGCTCTCGAACGGACAGGATTCGGTCGTCGGCATCGGAGAAAACGTCTGCTTCTGCTACGGCGACATGCAGTGGACGACCGGGAGTGCCTCAGGAGGCGTCGGAGGGTTTGGGGGTTCGCCCGCGATCGTGGGCATCAACGTCGGCGACGGCGTCAACTCCACCGCAGTCGGCAAGTTTGATCAGGCTGGCATCGCCTATGACGGTGGCGCCGGCTTGAACGATGGCGTCTCTTGGCTCGACAATCGGCGGATTTGCTTCGACGCGTGCGGCTGCGGCCAGTGCGGCGTTCCCGGCATCAACGATCTGACCATCAATGACAGCTACTCCGGCTCTTACTCCGGCCTGACGATCTTTGTTCCGGCTGGGACAATTGCTCAAATCAAAGTTACGACTCTGCCGGGTGCCTTGATCTCACTCCTGTTCTCTCTCGAGTGTCATTGCCCGGGGATCTACACTCCCTATGGTGAGTTTCACTTGGACGTGCTCACCATGGGGGCCATTGTCGACGGCTGCGGAGTATTCGGCCCACCCGACATCGCCGGTTTCACCGCCAGCGGGAATTGGGTTTTGAATCTGCCGATTCCGGCGGGAGTGCAATTCTGCGGATGCCTACAGGCCATCATCTGCCACCCGGCCGGGTTCTATTTCACCCAAGCCCACCGAGTGTGTGTGGGCTGATCCCGGCGCGGGCTCCGCGGTGCGTCCGGTCGATCAGGACTGCGCTTCGGCGGCGCGGGGGGTGGAGGTGGGCATCGGGATGGAGACGCCGACGATTTCGCCTTCGAAGGTGATGCGACCGTCGACGACACCTTGGACGGCGAAACGAGAGAACCGGCGATTGAGGATGAGCTTGCGGCAGAGGATGTAGAGGCGCTGGCCGGGTTTGGCCATCTCGCGGAACTTGACGTTGTCGATGCCACCGAAGCCGAAGAAGCGGTCGCCGTTCGAGGGGAAGTGCAGTTGGAAACAGATCGAGGAAAGCTGGGCGGCGGCTTCGATCATGAGCGCCCCCGGAAAGAGCGGCATGCCGGGGATATGGCCTCGCACCCAAAACGCGTCGGGCTTGAGGTCGTGGTAGCCGATCGCCTCGGAGGTCTCGAGATCGAGATGCACCACCGCGTCGAGCATCTCGAACTCGTGGCGGTGCGGATTGAGCTTGCGGATCTGCTCCTTGTTCAGAGCTTCCCGCGTGAGGTCTTTCGTGCTGAGGTCGATGAGCAGTTCGGCCGCCATAGGGGAGTCCTCGAAGGGGCCATGGTAGGCCGGATCTCGAACTCGGTCAACGCGGCAGCGCCGATTCGACCCAGGCCGCGGTAGCACGGTTCGCATCGAGGACCGCGCCTCCGAGGGTGGCGACCAGGCCCTCCACGGCGGGGCTCTCCAACTTCCGCCGGGCGTCGATGCGAGTGACCGCGTGCAGGGCCCCCGCGGGAGCGAACAAGCTGAGTTCGTAGGCGACTTCGGCGTGGACTCCGCCGGCCGCGGTTTCGTCGATTTCCGCGCGCGCGATCCGCACGAGGAGGTTCCAGCCGGACTGGGCCGGGTGCGAATCGGCCAAAACCGCGCGGAATTTTCCGGTCGACGCGAGGGCCTGCCGCAGCCGAACCTCGACCAACTCGGGCCAAGGGGCGACCAGCCGCTCATAGACCAGAGTGTCGAAGCGGCCATCCGGGCGGCGGATGCACAGCCCTTGCAGCCAACTTTCCGCCTGCACCCGGGCGATTTGGAGATAGGGCGCGTCCGCCGACAGAGAGGTGGATGGAGCCGGAGCCTCCACCGGAAAATCCCACGTGCGAACCGGCGGTGCGGGGGCCGACGAGCAGCCGGAAAGGAGGAAACCGCCAAGGAGAGCCACAAGGAGCGGAGCGGTTTTCATCGCGGGGGGATCTGGGGGAGGGGTTTTTCGGCGGGAGGTTCGCCGAAGAGCAGCGCGCGAGGCGACCGCTCCAACAATTGGGCCACCCGCTCGAGGGCGCGGGCCGCGCGCGAAAACTCGAGCGCCGCCGGACCGATGTCGGCCCGCAGCGTGTCGCGTCCCTGGTTCGCGAGCGCGCCGATGTCGCGGGTGAGCGCTGCCTCGAGCCGCGCCGCGGTCGCCGCGAGTTTGGCCAATTCGGGTTGGACATCGTTGCGACCGAGGAACTCCCGAATCGCTCCCGTGGTGGCGGTCAACTCCTGATTCACGCGATCGAGAGTCTCCTGCGCGCGCTCCGAGAGACTGCGGGTGTCGGCGCCTTCGAGGACACGCCTCGCCTCCTGCATGGTGCGGTTCAACTCAACCATGAGGCGGCGCAACTCGGGCTCTTGTTCTTCGGTGATACGAACCCAGAGATTTGCCAAGTCGCCCCAATTCGAGAGCAGGCGGCGCGCTTCCGGAGTGAGCTCGTCGAGCGACGCTCGTGCACGCACGATCAAATCGTCGAGGTCTTGGATCACCCGGAAGACTTGGTCCCGCCGCTCGGGTACGACCCAAGTGCCGAGATTGTCGAGGAGGACCGGCAAACGATCGCCCACCGATTCGCCGCTGGCAAGGAGTCGCGAAAAGGTGCTCGCTTCGGCGGCGATCTGACTGCCTGGTTCGAGCACGGGGCTGTCCGCCCGGGAATTCGTGAGTTCGATGAAGTACGGACCGAGCAGGGAGGCACTTCCGACTCGCGCCGTCGTCGAGCGTTTGATCGGGGTTCCGGGATCGATCGCGAGTTCGACGATGACGGCGTTCGGGTCGTCCGGGTCCAAGCGCAGCGTCTCGACGCTGCCGCAGCGCAGGCCCTTGTAGCGGACCGGTGCGCCGTGGTCGAGATTGGTCACCGAGTCCACGAAGCGGAGGGAATAAGGCACCGGCTTCGGGCCCTTTTTCCAGCCGTAGAGCGCGATGAGCACCGAGGCCAACGCGACCAGCGCGAGGGTGATGAAGAGGAGCGCGGAAAGGCGCTCGCGGCGAGTCAGCGCGGCCATGGGGCGCCACGATACGGGAGGGGCTGGTCCCCGGAAAGGACGGCCGCCTCAGACTCTCCTTCCCGCTTGGGCAGGAGTCCGAGCAAAAACGCCTGCGCGGCGGGAATCGGGGAGGCGTAAACCTCGTCTTTCGACCCTTGGACGAGCACTCCCCCCTGATCGAGCAGGACGATCCGATCCGCGATGCGGCGCACGGAGTCCATCTCGTGGGTGATGACCAGCATGGTGGTGCCCAGCGCTTCTTTCAGGTCCAAAATGAGGCGGTCGAGATCGGCGGCCGTGATGGGGTCGAGGCCGGCCCCGGGTTCGTCCAGAAACAGGATCTGCGGGTCAAGGGCAAGGGCCCGGGCAATTCCGCACCGTTTGCGCATCCCGCCCGACACCGCCGAGGGCAGTTTGGTCGCGGCGCTGCTGAGTCCCACCAGACCCAATTTCAAAACCGCCGCCTCCAGCGCCTCCCGGCGCGCAAATCCGCCCCGTTCGATGAGCGGGAAGGCGACATTTTCGGCCAGGGTGAGATTGCCGAAGAGAGCCGCACCCTGGAAGAGGACTCCGTAGCGTAGACGCAGTTGGTCCTTCTTGGGCGCGCTCAGGCCCACGAGCGAAGATCCTTCGAGCCGAAGGTCGCCTCGAAGGGGTGGCTCAAGGAGGAGCAGCGTCCGAAAGAGCGTGCTCTTGCCGCCGCCGCTGCGCCCGAGCACGCAGGTGATTTGTCCCCGCGGGAATTCGAGATCGACATGATCGAGGATGAACCGGCCGTCGTAGCCGCAGCCGAGATCATGGGTGGTCAGCAAGGGCGAAGGGAGCGGCAATGCCAGTTTCCAGGCGGACGGTGGAGGAGGCCGAGCTCGGAATGCTCCGAGGGAGGTCGGCCGAGATCCTACCGGGTGTCCGCATTCAGGCGTCCGTCTTCACCAAGACCACGCCGTGAGCCCGGCCGTGAAGAGGGCGTCGACGAGGATGATCCAGAGGATCGAGAGGACGACGGAGCGCGTGGTGGCCCGTCCGACCGCCGCCGCCCCGCCGCGGGTGCGCAGGCCTTGGTGCGCGGCCACCGTCGCGATCACCACCCCGAAACACACCGCCTTGAGGAGCCCCCCGATCACGAAATTCGGCTCGATCGCGAGCAGAGTCTGGCGCCACAGCGAGGAGAGCGGCAATTCCAGCACGCCCATGCCGATGAGGAAGCCGCCGAACACGCCCAAGATGTCGGCAAAGAGGGTGAGGGCGGGCACGGCGATGACCAAGGCCCGAAGGCGCGGCGCGACGAGGTAGTCGATCGGCGAGATTCCGATCACTTCGAGAGCGTCGATCTCTTCGCTCACGCGCATCGTGGCGATTTCCGCGGTGAGGGCCGCGCCGCTACGTCCCGCGACGAGGATGGCGACGATCAGAGGCCCGATCTCCTTCGTGATCGAGAGCCCGACCAGGTCGGCGACGCGCAGTTCTTGTCCCCACGTGCGCAGGAGGGGGGCGCCGTTGAGGGCGAGGATGGCGCCGACCAGGAGCGAGATGAGGCCCACGAGGGGAAGCGCCGCGAGGCCCATCCGGGCTACGGAACTCCACACTTCTTCGCCGCGACTTTCCGGGGCGACGAAGAGCTGGCGACCTGCGCAAGCGAGGCTGGCACGCAGGAGGAGGAGATAGCGCAGCGCCGCATCGCGCAACTCCCTGGCCGCCAGCACGAATCGATCGAACGCGGGCACCCGGGCTTCCGGCGCGGCGGGTTCAATCGGACGAAGGTAGAGGCTCAGGAGCCGCCGATGCTCTTCCTGGTCGCTTTGGAACGCGACCTCCGCGCCCTGGCGCTGGAAGCGATCCCCGATTCGAAACAGTCGGGCGGCGGCAATGCCGGTGACACTGGGTACGCGCGATAGATCCACGACGACTCGGCGCGTGCCCTCCGGTGCGGCATCAGGGAGAGCGAATCGGCGCGCGCCAAGGTCTCCGTCGATCGCGACCCAGTATCCATCGGGCTTCTTCTCGCCCCGGTAGCTGACACTGGGCGCGGCGGCCTTCATGATCCGGTCACTTTGCCGGTCGCTTCGTCGACGAGGTAGGTCTGGCGCAGCGCGAGATTCGTGAGCGTGGTCACTCCGCCCAGGGGCCAGCGGACTTCGACTTTGGGCAAAGGTTCCGAGACGGCACCGAGACCCAACCGGAGGCGGCCCTCGGAGGTCGAGAGATAGCCGCCGCCGTAGCTGCGTTCGAGCAAGCGCGTCGTGCCGTCCGGCAGCGTCGCGACGACGCGGGCTCCGATGGCGTCCCGATTCTTGCCCTTCCCGATGAGGTCGAAGTGGACCCACGCGCCGTGGCCCTCTCCGTCGTTGCGCAGAAGGGTGGGCGGGGCGTCCAACTCCACGATGAAATAATCTTCGTCGTCGTCGCCGTCGAAATCGGCGAGCAAAAGACCGCGGCTCACCGCCTTCTTCAGGAACCCGTCGCCAGCGGCGAATTGCACATCCTCGAAGACGACCAGGCCTTTTTCGTTCTTTCCGCGACCGGCGAAAATCTGGTTGAGTTGGCGGTAGCTCGTGCCCAGCGGAGCGGAGTCGACCTGGGGATAGACGTGCCCTGAGACCACGACGAGATCCGGCCAGCCGTCGCGGTCCAAGTCGGAGACTCGCGTGCCCCAGCTCAAGTACAAAAAGGAGGGCTCGCCCAACTTGCTCGCGTAACTCTCGTCCGTGAACAGGAGGCCGGGAGGTTGGACTCCGTCATTCAAATAGAGCGTGTTGTGGTCGTGGGAAAAGTTGGTGACGAAGAGGTCGAGCGCCCCGTTGTGGTCGACATCGAAGGCGTCGACGCCCATGCCACTCTGGGCGCGGCCGGCCTCGTTCATGGCCACTCCCGCCATCATCGCGACGTCTTTGAAGCGGCCACGGTCGTTGCGCCAGAGGAAGTTGGGGCGCGAGTCGTTCGCGACGTAGAGATCGGTGTCGCCGTCGCCGTCGTAGTCGCCGGTCACCGCGCCCAGCGCGTAACTCGGCGCCGCGGCGTCGAACCCGAATTTCTTGGTCGCATCCACGAGTTTGCCATCGACGTTCTCGAAGAAAGAGTCGGCGGCCGGGGTCGTGCCGAGCGGGCCGCAGGAAACCTTCAGGCCCTTCCACTCGCAAGGATTGCCGTCGTTGGGCGGCGCCTTGGGATCGTAGTGGACGTAATTCCCAACCCACAGGTCAAGGTCTCCGTCCAGATCGGCGTCGAAGAACGCCGCCGCGGTGGAAGGCCCCGGATCGGCCCCGCCCCACTCGGCAGTGGCGTCTCGGAACGTGCCGTCCCCGCGGTTTTCGTACCAGAGGTTCGCACGTAAGTAACAGGTCAAATAGAGATCTTGGTCGCCATCGGCATCGAAGTCGATGGCGAAGGCCCCGTGACCCCATCCAAATGCGGAGATCCCGGCCGCCTCCGTGACATCAGTGAATTTCATGCCTCCGTCGTTGCGATAGAGAGCCGGACGAGGGGTAAAGCGAGGTGTCTGCCCCTCGAAGACGGTCCCGTTCGTGACGAAGAGGTCCTGATCTCCATCCCGGTCGTAGTCGAGGGCGGCCGCCCCCTGTCCGAGGTTCTCGGGAATGGCGAGTTTGCGCACGGGGTCGCCGCAAACATTCTCCAGGGTGATCCCCGAGGATTGGCTGACGTCCGTGGTGCGGAACCGACGGGCGAGGGGCACGGGATCAACCGCGGGGGGCGGCGCCACGGGCGACACCTTGGAGGCGGATTCCGCCGGCGCCGCGGAGCTCACGCCGGCGGGAGATCGGGAAGCCGGCGGGTCGGACTTGCCGCACGCACTGATCAGGCTGGAGGCGGCCATCGCGAGCGCGACCCCTCCGAGGGCGCGCCAACGGGCGTTCAGCGTCCGAGAAAGACCGAGCGTCCCCCGGTGATGCGCGCGATCCCGTCGAGCAGGGTCTGGAGCCCCTGCGACTCCTCCATCCCGATCGTGTGGATGACCATGCGCGCTGCTTTGTTCCACTTCTCAACCTCGCGGAGGATGTGATCGATGTTGGTGATCTCCCCTTCGGTGGGTTCACCGTCACTCAAGAAATAGCACGTGTCGTAGGGGGGGCGTACTTCGCTGACCTTCGGACCTGCGCCGGTTACGCTGATGCTGTCCGAAGTCCGTTTCTGGGAGAGACCGAAGGCCGCGCGCAGGGCCGCATAGGTGTTGGTCTTGCCCATCATGTAGCCGTCCTTGTCGACGCCGCTCGACTGCACCGCGGAGCTCGACGGTTTCCACGCCTTTTGGCGCTCCAGCCATTTCAGGGCATCTTGGACGTTGGCGGCGCTGGCGGGGATCGACTCCTTCTTGAAGAAGCGCAGGTCGGTCTCGAAGGCGATGATGTTGAACTTCACCTCCGAGTCGAGGGAGCGCAGCACGTGGGCCAGCTCCTCGCGGGCGATTTCGAGCTTGGGGGTTCCCGTCGGCGGGGCTTGGCGGCCGGCGATGGTCACGCCAGCGCGCAGAAGGATGGGCACCTCCATCGACGTCGAGACGTCGATGACGAACAAGATCTTCTGGCTGAAGGTCTTGATCCGGTGGTACTCGACGGGCCGACGGTCGTAGCTGCCGACCGGGTCTTTCTCCTCGGGTTCGCCCTTGCCTTCCGGGGGGACCGTGAAGGTGCCCTTCGAACGCTCCCACCACTCCCGCCAGAGGTTGGCGTCCATGCCGAACGTGCGCTGGGTGATGCGGATGAGCGCGCGGCGGGCATCCTCGCGCGGGCGGCCGATGGCGGCATCGAGATAGTCGATGATGGGGCCGATCGACTCCTTGGTTCGGATCATGCTCAACGCGTGCAGCGCCGCCGTCTGCACCCGCCAGTTGTGATGCTGGAGCATGGGGATGACGCCGATGTGCGCCTCCGGTTTGCGGAGCAGGGCAATGCCATCGAGGATCCCGATGATCACGAGATCCGCTTCGCCTGCTAAAGAACGGCTGAGCACGGTCGCAGCCTGAATGTCTTCGGTGCGACCCAAAGCATCGGCGAGGGCGATCTTCACGCCCGGCGCCTTCTCGGCCTCGAATGCGACCAAGAGAGGCTGCACCGGCGGCGGATTCCACGCCAGGTTGGCGGCGATGCCACTGGCGCAGACCCAACGGACCTCGACCTTTGGGTTCTTGAGTCCTTCGAGAATGGCCGCACGGGCTTCTTCCGAGGCATATTTTCCGAGGGTCGAAACGGCCCGGTCGCGCACTTCGGGTAGTTCTTCCGCGGCGCCGTACTGCACCGCGAGCTTCGCGGATTCGGCGGTATCCACCCGGGCGAGACGATCGAGTTGTTCACCCCGCACCGTGGGTTCGGTCGAGCGGATGTGCTTCTTGAACTCGACGATGGTGGGGTCGGGCGGCGGCTTCGGCTGGGCGACGAGGGCCGGGGTCAAGCTGAGGGCGGAAAGAAGGAGCGTGAACCATGCCGTCCGGTGCATCAGCGGGCTCCGTATCGCTTGAGCGCCCAGGCGCGCCAGCGTTCCTGAAAAGACGTGCTGGAGAGACCAAACACCTGATCGAGCGCGGCCTGCCCGTCGTTCGTCGATTTCAGCGTGCGGTAGTAGTCGGGGAACTTGGCCTCGTCGATCGAGCGGATGAGGCCGTCGACAAACGACCAATTGTAGGCCGTGTCGCGGTGGGACATCTGGTCCATCTTCTTTCCGTACATGCCCGACAGCGGGAGATCTTTGCCTCCGGAAATCTCGCCAAAGAGCTTCTTCGGCCAATCGGCGTTTTCCCAGGGGCCTTTGACGTTGATCTCCTGGAAGCAGTAGTTGCGCGCCTCGCCGAAGTATTCGATCTCCATCCAGTGGGCGAGGCCTTCCACGAACCAGGGCGAAAACTCGAGGCGGAAGTTGTGACCCGCTTCCACGAGCAGGTGCGTCGTGTTGTGGATCACGTGCTGGTGCATGAACTCGTCTTCGGTCGTGCCGGTCTGGCGGTTCGGCCAGGTAGCAAAGTTCCCGGTCTGCCCGAGTTGTTTGAAAGGATTGGTGTAGCCGCCCCCCATGTAGAGCAGGGTCACCACCCCTTCTTCCGCCGGGGCCTTCATGATCCAGACCGACTGTCGCTGCGTGGGGAGCACCCCCGTGACCTTCTTGAACTTCTCGGCGAGGTGCTCGACGCGGTCGGCGTAGAGATGGGCGGCGCGCGAGCGACTCAGGATGGTCTCACCCACCTTCCAAGTGAGGGGACTCCAGTGCACGATCATGTTGTCGGTTTGGACGTGCGACATCTGGATCCGGGTGTCCGTGTCGTACTTGCGCTGGGTCGCGAGCCAAGACTCGCGGGTGATGCGCTCCCGATCCAATTCCTCCGCGATATCCAACCGGTTGCAGTTGGCGCAGGCGATTTTTTGCAGCCCCCCGCAGCACTTGGCGCCGAGCACCGCGTCGCAGAGATGCGGTCGGCTGATCCCGCAGTGCTTCTTTGTGTCGTGGTCCTTGCTCGTGCAGGCGATGAGGCCGGTACCCTGACACTTCGAGCACTTGGAGGGCGCCTGGCCCAGGGCGCAGAAGGACAGGGATAGAACCATCAAGAGAAGACGGGTCATGAGTGGCAAACCTGACTCCGAAGGAGGGGGGAGCGGCTTCCAGCATAACCCGGACCACTCCGAAACTAATGCCGCACGGAATTGAGGATTTCCCCGAGAATCCGATCGGTGGAGGCGCCTTCCGCTTCCCCTTCGAAGCTGAGGATCAAGCGGTGGCGTAAGGCTGGCAATACGACCGCTCGGACATCCTCGTAGTCGACGTGCACTCGGCCTCGCCACATGGCCCGGACCTTGGCGGCCCCGACCAAGGCTTGAGCACCCCGCGGCGAGGCGCCGTAGCGCACGAATCGGCGCACGTTTTCCGGACCCTTGGGATTCGGGTGGGTGGCGAGCACCAACGCGGCGGCGTAGTCACGCACCTCCGGGGCCAGGACGATTTCCCGCGCGGCGGCCTGGATGCGCAGCAGGGTGTCTTTATCGAGGACCGGGGCGCGGGCCGTCCGCGGGCCCGCCGAGGCTGGCGCGAAGGTTCGGTCGATCACCGCCGCCAGTTCGGCGGCGGACGGAAAAGGCACGTGGATCTTGAACAAGAAGCGGTCCAGTTGCGCCTCCGGGAGCGGGTAGGTCCCCTCCATTTCGATCGGGTTCTGAGTGGCGAGGACAAAAAACGGGTCCCCGATCGCGTAGCGCTCGCCCGCCACCGTCACCATCGCCTCCTGCATCGCTTCGAGCAGGGCACTTTGGGTTTTGGGAGTGGCCCGGTTGATCTCGTCCGCCAAGAGGACGCTTGTGAACACGGGGCCGCGCTGGAAGCGGAATCGTCGCCCGCCGGCGTCTTCGACCACGACGTTGGTGCCGGTGATGTCTGCCGGCATCAGGTCTGGGGTGAACTGGATGCGAGCTGACGGCAATCCGAGGCATTCCGCCAAGGTGCGAACGAGGAGGGTCTTGCCAAGGCCGGGGGCGCCTTCGAGGAGCACATGCCCGCGCGCGAGCAGGGCGATGATCGTGTGTTCGACGACCTCGTCTTGGCCAACGATCACCGTCTGAACCGCGACCTTGAGCTGGTCCAAGGACCGCTGCATCGAGGCGAGTTCCTGTTCGAGCGCGGCGGCTTCGGGGGATAGCGAAGAGGGCTTCTTCATGAGCTTCGGGCTTTCACGATCGTGGCGATCGCCGTCACCATGGACCGCTGGACCAACAGGTAGGGGAGGTTTCGCACCGCCGCTTCGACCTCAGGCAAGGTGGGAAGGACCGAGACCGGATCGAGCAGCGTCAAAAAGCTGAGCTCCCCTTCGACTTGACTCGAGGGAATCCGGCCTTCGAGGGTGCTGCCCGGAAATCCCCGGAGGTAGAGGCGCACCGACTCGTGCGGGGAGGCCTGGTGCATTTGTCGCAGATGCGGGTCGGAGGCGAGGTCGACGTACTCGTGGGCGACCACGATCTCAGCGCGCGCCAGCAACAGTTGGTCAAACTCCGCGGGCGGTCCGCTTGGCAGTTTGGTCCACTGGACGGAGGCATCGCGAATGGACAGCTCTGGGCGTTTCCAATTGCGTAGATGATCGGCGAGCCGAACCGGACAGGGGTCTACGACCCCGCGGACCCAAAGCTCGGGCGTGATGAAGAGATGGTTCTTGGTGCCGAGGTGGTAATGAGTCGTACCCACGGCCTAAGCCTACCGCGTTCGGCGGCGCCGGTCTCGCCTCTGAGTCCGCGAGACGATCGGGGACCTGTGCCTGCGCACCTCACCGACCAAATACAGGGAACCGGTCACGAGTAGCGGCAACCCCGCGGCGGCCGCGGCGGCCTCGGCGCTCTCGAGTGCGACTTCGAGATCGGGTTCGGCGACGACCTCGATTTGCAGACGGCGGAGGCGCGTTGCGAGTTGCGCAGCCGGCATGGCGCGCGGATTGGGAATGGTCGTGGCCGTCACCCGGGAGGCGGTGCGGCCCAGTTCCCGGAACACCGATTCAACCTCGCGTTCCCGGGTGACCCCGACGAGGGCGTGGATCTCGCCCGAAGCCGAGAGGCGCGCGGCGGTTTGCACCGCTTCGCCCACGCTCTCGGCGGTGTGCGCCCCATCGAGGATGATGGGAGTCTTGGCATTCAGTCGCTCCGCGCGTCCGGGGATGTGGACGCGGGCGAGCGCCGCGCCCGCGGTGGTGGCATCGATCGAGTGGCCCCGGCTTTCGAGCAAGCGTGAGCAGGCGGCCAAGGCCAAAGCCGCATTCAGGGCTTGGTGGGGCGGGCCGGCCTGGAGCCTAAGGTCCAAGAAGGACTGGCCAAGGACGTTCACCGAAGCCCTGAGTTCGGGCGCGCCCCGTTCCGAAACCCCGGGTCGGGCGTGCAGAACGGAGATGCCCAGGCCCGGCCGGATGATGGGACACCCGAGGGCCAAGGCCCGAGCTTCGAGCGGTCCGAAGCCCCGGTCGCCGGGGACCAAGCCCACGATCACGTCGTGACCAGGCTTGAAGATCCCGGCCTTTTCCCCGGCGATCGCATCGTGGGTGTGGCCCAAAATGTGGACGTGATCGAGTCCGATGCTCGTGACGACGGCGATGGAGTTTTCGAGCACGTTGGTCGCATCGAGTCGTCCTCCGAGTCCGACCTCCATGACCAAAGCATCGGCGCGGGAGTCCTCGGCGATCAGAAATCCCAAGACGGTGAGGCACTCGAAAAAGGTCGGTGTGGCTTCGCGCCGCGCGCGCTGGATGCGGCGGATCGGCGCGCGGAGGCGGTCGACCGCGGCGGCAAACGCCTCGTCGGTGACTTCCACGCCGGAACACGCCAGGCGTTCGTTGATGCGCTCGACGTGGGGAGAAATGAACCGGAAGGTCCGCAGGCCGTGAGCGGCGAGCAGCGCATCCGCGAAGTAGGTGGTCGACGTCTTGCCCTTGGTGCCGGTGATGTGGATCGCCGGAACGCTCCGCGCCGGGTGACCGAGTTCGCCCAAGAAGGTGCGAAGCCGGTCCAAATCGAAGGCGGCCCGGAGGGGTCCCTTCGGCAGTTTCTGCTCGTAGTCGGTGAAGCTCGCGAGGAATCGCAGGGCGCGGCGCATCGCCAAAGAGCGCACGACGGGAGGGGCGGCCATGGGAGGGGGGAGCCGCTCCAGTGGGCAGCGGCGCCGGCGACCATAGCAAGGAGCCAGAATTGGGAGTTGAGGGTGGTCGGAGCCCTGCGTTCCGTCCCCCGGGCCGATCGGAGGTCAACCTTGCGCGTCCGGGCCCGTTCCTTCCCGGGGTGCTTCTGGTGACGCCGGCTCCGGTCTCTGGGCGGCCGAAGGCCCGCGGTCGTGAGGAGGCGCGGCCTCCGCTAAGCTCGCCGCGATGAAGTCCAAGGTAGTTGACCGCCGGATTCGGCTCGCCGGACCCGGCGGCGGCGTTTGGGAGCTCGTATGACGCGTTTGCGACCTGGCGCGGGAGGACCGCGCGGCCCAAGCCGGGGCCTACCGGCAGTATTCCGCACTCCCGGCCAACGAGGGGAGAGGCAACCCGGAGTGAGTCGGCGGGAAATGATCCGCCTCGCTCTGCTGTTCCTGTTCGGAACGGGGATCGCGATGACCCTCTACACGAGTTGGAAGAAGGGCAGCGGTCAGCCCGCGCCCAAGCGTTGGGAGTACGTCGATCCGACGGAGGAGGCTCGCACCACTCCGGTGGAGGTGACCCTCGACATCCCGCCGTGGAAGCCTCCGGCCTCGGAACTGAATGACGTGATCCGCGAGGAGACGCCCGAGGACCGGGTGCGAGTTTGGAGTGCCCCCCTCAGTCGCTTGGCGGCGATGGTCAAGGATCGCGCTCACCTGATCTTCAGGAACGACCAGAAAGCGGTGCCGGGAGGCGGGTACGACCGCGTCGCGGTGACTGAGCTCGTGGACCGTAGCCGCGCGAAGAGCCTGCGAGCTCGTCCGATCGAGGTGGTGGGCCGGCTGACTCAGGTCGAGCCCGTCGACGCGGTGGCAGAGTACGGCCTCGATCCCGAAGTCTTCAAACTCCCGAGCTACTGGCGAGGCGTGATCGAGTGCGACGGCGTCGAAGTGCGCTGGCTGTGGCTCGAAGATCAGTCTTTCGATATCCCGGTGGATGCCGCGGTCGGGCGTTGGAAGGTCCAAGGGGTGTACTTCCGGCTCTCGGACGAGTTCACCTCCGAAACCGCCATGGCCACGCGCCCGATCATGCTCGCGAAGAAGGTTTCGAAGGTGGTTCCGCTGGAGCTTCGCGACGAGATTCCGGCCTATGTTGCGGAGCACGCGGCCAACACCGAGGCCGCGACTCCGGAGCTTCTTCCGTCGCGCGACCGGGGTTTCTACGACCTGGTCGGGTTCGTCCTGAAGCGGGGGGCGGAGGCGATTCCGGTTTCCGAGACCCCGCTCGACTTCGTTTCATTGAGCCCTCTCGATGACCCCGAGAAGTGGCGGCTCAAGCCCGTGCGCATCCGCGGGCAGATCGTGCATCTCCGCTACGAAACCTTTGGCTATGAGGAAATCAGCGAGAAGGACGCGCCCGCCACCGGGTACTGGCACGCCATCGTGGCGACCAAGGATCCTGAGGCCAATGTGCCCGCTTCGGTGGTTTTCCCGGGGGACAAATTGCCCGATTCCTTCGCGCTGTGGTCCCGCGCCGAGCCCGCCGAGCGGGAGCGCATGGAGCCACCCAACGTCGATATGCTCGGCATCTACTACCGGATCCATGCCTTCCCGTCGCGAGGGCGTGACGGTCGCGGCAAGTGGGAAAAACGGGATGGAGACCCGTTGATGACTCGCCTCCCCCTCGTCGTCGCGGCGGGCGCCCCGACCGTCATCATTCCGAAGCCGTTCGAGCCGCCCCAGGGCAACTTCTTCACCTACTTCTTCATGGTGGGAGGCGTCATGGCGGCGGTGTTCGCCGGGCTGATGTGGCGGGACCATCGTCGCGTTGCGGCCAGCGAACGCCGTCAGAGCGAGCAGCGCTTGGCGCGCGTGAGGGCGGCAGGGGGAATCCCGAAGCCGAGCGGGAAACCGGACACGAAGCGCCCGCCCGAGAATCCCCGGGATTGATGACCGATGCCCGGTGAGTGGAACTTCGTCGTGCCGTTGTCGGACACCACCGTACGCGTGGCGGTGGGACATCTGAGCGAGTGTCGCCTCGCGCCGGTGGATCGAACCGCGATCATCACCGAGCCGGGAGCGTGGGCGGTCGGGCGCGACTGCGTGCTCGAGTGGGCACGGTCTTTCAGTGCAACGGTGGAGGATCCGCTGGTGTTGCCAGCCGGTGACGCCGCCAAAGAGCTCGATCGACTGGGCGGCTACTACGCGCACCTCGCCGCTTGCCGACTCGACCGAAGCTCCCGGATTCTCGTCGTCGGCGGCGGGGCCGCGCTCGATGTCGGCGCGTTTCTCGCCGCGACGTTCTTGCGAGGGCTCCGGTTTGTTCTCGTGCCTTCGACGCTCTTGTCCCAAGTCGATGCGGCGCTCGGCGGCAAGTGCGGAATCAACTTCCTGGGCGCCAAGAATCAGATCGGCCTCGTCGTCCAGCCCGAGCTGATAGCGGTGGATCCCGATTGGCTGCGGTCGGAGCCGAGGGCGGCGCGCGACTCGGGTTTGGGAGAGGTGTGGAAGACGGCGTGGCTGGCCGGCGGCGAGCTCTGGGCGCGATGCCAAACGGCGGGTCGGCTGACGGATCGTGTCGAGTTGGCGTGGACCATCGATGCGTGCCTGCGCTTCAAGGCGGAGGTTGTGTGCCAAGACCCGCTGGAGAAGGGACGCCGCGCCATCCTCAACCTCGGTCACACCATCGGCCATGCCCTGGAGGGGGCAGCCCAGGCCGGCGGAATCGCCCTGCCGCACGGGGTTGCGGTGGCGTTGGGATTGCTGGCGGAATTGAAGCCAACTGCTGATGAAGTGGAGTGGCAGATGCTCGCCACGCTCATGCGAGCGAGCGGCTTGCCGACGGAGCCGCCATCGGGCATCGACTACGGAGTGGCGCGCGACCTGCTTTCCCGCGACAAGAAGCGGGCGGGAGGAATGATCGTCACGGCCGTAGTTCAGGCGCCCGGCCAGGTTCGCCTCGAGTCTCGCCCGGTTGCTTATTTCGCCGATCTGCTGCGGCTTTTCTCCCGCAGTTCCTGATCGGCGCGCTCCAGTTTCGTGGGCGCATCGGGTCCCGCCGGAGTCTATGGGGAAGGAGCACCTTCCATGACTCGATTCTGGACCGCCGCGGTGATGATGTGGGTCGCGACCGGAGCGAGTGCTCAGTCGAGGCCGACGTGGTCGCTCGATTGGAGCACTTCCATGCTCTCGCTGCATGGCGAAGGCGGGCAGACGATTGGTCAGGAGTTTCTCCCGGGCCTCCCCCGGCAAGTTCGGGCCGACTGCGCCTCGCGCGCCGTCATCGTCGACGACTTTGTGCCGCGGCTCTGGCTAGCGGACACCACCTCCGTGGTGGCGATTGACCTGCCGTATCCGGTGCGGGATGCCGTCCCCGACGGCCGGGGTGGAGCATTTGCCCTTCTCTCGGATCTGGGTGGTTATCGCGTCATGCGGTGCGATCGCAACGCGCGGCTCTCGATCCTCTGGCAGGGCGTCGAGGTCGGAGTGCGCATCGCGATGTTGGCCCCGGACCGGCTCGCGATCTCCTTCCTCGTGGGGCCAACGAGTGGATTGGTCAGGATCTACGACCTCACCTCGGGAGTGGTCGTGGCAAGCACGACGACGGCCCGCCCCGTTATCGACCTCATCCCGGATGGGCGAGGCGGAGTCCTCTTTGTGGGGTCGGACTGGGATCGGTTCCGTGTGGTCGACGAAGATCTGATGACGAACTGTGAGTTTCTCGCAACTCCGCCTCACTTCGCGGCCGCGCCGCTCGCGGAGGGGGCGTGGCTCTTCTGTACCGGCTGGCCGCCCCGCTTCGAAATCCACCATCCGTCGGCCCCGAGTTTTGTGGCCTTCGTCGCGTACGGGGGAGGGGCGCTCGAACCCCGCCTCGACGGAACCGTGTTTGCACACTTCCCTGGCATGGGTCTCGCTCGGCGAGTGGACGCGAGGCGAGGGTTTGTGGAGTTGGTGCCGTGGCCGGCCACCGCCTCACGGTCCGACGGAAGCGGGCTTCTGTTTGCACGCGCCCTGGATCCGCTCGACGACGAAGACGGAGACGGGGAGGTGAATCAGCTCGAACTCTTCCTCGGCAGCGATCCCGGTAACTCCGCCGAGACGTCCGTGACGTGGGTGCGGCGATGGCCCTGGGCGCTTCTGCAAGTACCCGGTCGATCGGGACTCCACTGCGAAGGATCATGGGGGGCCTCGGCGAGTTTGGCCGGTCGACAGACGGTGTTCGCAGGCGAATTGGATGGTTCAGGGGCGCTGATGTTGGGAGTGCCTTGGGTCGGCCCCGGTGAGCTCACCTTTTTTTGCAGCATCGCGCTACAGACTCATGCAGGCGTCGAGTTCGTTCCCTTGCCGCCCTTGGAGATCACACCTTGAGCTTGGCGGAGGAGCAAGCGCTCCACCGAGCGTGGCTCCAGGAGATTGGCCTGCCGGCGCGGTTGGCCACGGCCCTGTTTGCCACCGGGCCAGTGAGCGGTTCCGATTGCCGACGCGTCTACGTCGAGCGCTTGCGATCGCTTGGGGCAAGCCCGCGCCTGCTCGATCGGGCGGAGGAGGAGGGGCGCTTTTTGTCGGTGGTCGAGCGGGTTCGGAAAGCGAGGAAGCTCGGTTATCGCGCCATCGATCCGGCCGATGTAGCTGGACTGGTCGATCTGCCCGAACCGCCGCTCATTCTCTGGTTCAAGGGGGAAACGGCCGTGGCCCCGGGACCGGCGGTGGCGATCGTGGGTGCGAGACGGGCGACGGGATACGGGCTTCGGGTGGCGCGCCAACTGGCGCGGGATCTCGCCCAAGCCGGAGTGATCGTGGTGAGCGGGCTCGCGCGAGGCATCGACGGAGCCGCGCACGAAGGGGCGCTGGAAGCGGCGGGATCCACCGTGGCGATTCTCGGGGCGGGCCCGGATGTGCCTTATCCCCCGGAGCACGCGGAGCTTCAGGGGCGAATCGAAACGCACGGCGGAGTGCTCACCGAGCACCTCCCGGGGACTCCCCCGATGGCTCACAATTTTCCGCGTCGCAACCGCCTGCTTGTGGCTCGGGCCTCCGCACTTGTTTTGGTCGAGGCGAGGATCAAGAGCGGATCCATGACCTCCGTTCGCTGGGCGGCCGACCTCGGACGCGAGGTTTTGGTGGTGCCGGGGCCGATCGACAGCGCGCTCTCCGAAGGGCCGCTGCAACTCCTGCGGGAGGGGGCGACCCCGATTGGCGGCGCGCACGACGTCTTGGCGGTCGTGGGACTCGAGGCTGGTGCGGGTGGCCCTTCGAGCGGAGCAGCGCCAAACACGGGACGCGCCGAGATTCCCGCCGCGCTCGGGCGCATCCTGGCGCTCCTGGAGGCGGGTCCTCTCTCCATCGACGACCTCATCCGCCTGAGCGGCGAACCGCCGTCTCGGGTGTTCTCGCTCGTTTTGAGTGCTGAGGTCTCAGGTCACCTGCGGCGGACTCTGGAGGGCCTGGTCGAAATCAGCCGAGCCTAGGGGGCTCACCAAAGGGGGGCGCGGCCCAAGAACCACTTGGAGATCAGCGAGAAGGCGAGCGAGCCGAAAAGCATCCACGCGGATCCGACCAAGAACTGGCGCAGGCCGGCGCGGCGCGCCTCTCGGATTGACGACTTGCCAGGCAGTGCGCTCACCATGCAGATGACTAAGAAGACCGGAAAGAAGAGGAGGATCGACGCCCACAGGGGAAGCATCAGACGGCTCCTTCCGGCTTTTTCGCCGGAGCCTCGGTCAGGTCCCACGCGTCACACATGGCAACCAGGTTGAGGAGGCAGGCGACGCCGACGTAAAGGCACCCCACCGTGTACGTGGGATTGTCCGAGGTGAGGTAGAGGCCGCGGGTGGCCAGCCAGGTCAGGACGACGAGGAAGCCCCCGGGTGCTTGAGCGATCGCCCAAATCGGATGGCGGTCGAACGGGCTCACGCACAGGAACTTGGCGAGAACGAGGCCGAGGAGAAAGAGACCTATGATCAGGCCCCCGAACCACAGTGCTCGGTCCTTCCGGCCGATCTTCCAGTGCCCGAGCCCCGGCAGCACCCAGGTCAAGAGAACTGCGACACGCTGACGAGGGTTCGCCCGGGCCAGGAAGTACAAAAGGCCCGCGAGAACGACGAGAGGAGCCCCTTTTTGGGCGAGCAGCGCCAAATTCATGTCGGGGGGTGTTACCAGACCGCTCCCGGGGGAACCAGAAGCCGGGGGCGATCGGCCAGGACCCGCCACCCGACCCTTCTTCCGTTGGCCCGATTTGGTCCACCTGGTACGCTCCCAGATCCCCGCAAGGCGCCGACCCGAAACCATGCACGTCACGACCGTTCGCGCCCGCTACGCCGAAACCGACCAGGCCGGCGTCGTCTATCACGCCAGCTACTTGCCTTGGTTCGAGGTGGGACGAACCGAAATGCTGCGCGACCTCGGTTTTCCCTACGCGGAAATCGAGCGCCGGCTGGGGGTGCTCCTCACCGTGACCGAGGCGGGCCTCAACTTCCATGCTCCTGCTCGCTACGACGAGGTCATCGTCGTTGAGACCACGGTCACGGATGTCCGTCGCGTCCGGCTGCGCCTCGCCACCGGCCTGCGCCGGCAACTGGGCGGTGACCTCCTGTGCACCGGCCACGTTTGGCTGGCCGCAGTCACCCGGGAGGGAAAACCCGTTCCCCTTCCCGCCGATCTGCGGGCGTGCCTCCTTCGGCTCCAAGCGGACGCCCAGGGAAGCTCTCCATGATTCGCGGCGTCCGACAGGGCGCAATGTTCCGGAGATCCTCATGCTGAAGTGCCTCTGCCCACTCGCGCTGTTCGCCCTCCTCTCGGCGTGCGCCGATTCGGGCATGACTCCGCCCGCTCCTGCCCCCGTCACCACGGAGGCGCGCCCGGCCGAGCCGTCCTTGCCGGTCCCTGAAGAAACTTCGGAGCGCACCCGCCGCCTCCTCCAACTCGAGCAGGCCTGCGACCAGTGGTACGTCGCCCAGCTCAACCAAGAGTACGCGCGGATGGACAGCCTGGAGGAGCTCCTCAACGACTACACGAACCGCCACTTCGAGCCGATCGTCAGCGACTTGCGCCACGGCTCGCCTCGCCATCAGAAGATGATGGCGGCGGCGCTCGGATTCTCGGGCCGGCAGGAGGCGGTACCTCCGCTGCTCGAAGCCCTGCAGCATCCCCAACACGAAGTGGTCCTCCACTCCCTTCTCTCGCTGTATCACCTGGCCTCTCCCCGCAAGGAACTGGGGAAAGATGCCACTCCGATCGTGATCGACCCGAATGCGCTCACCCCCTATCTCGCCCATCCGAGCGAGGCCATTCGGTCCAACGCGGCCCTCGCCCTGTCACGAGTGGTCGGACCCGACTGTCCGAAACCCGTGCTCCTCGCGTTGATCAACACCGCCGCCGACAATGACGCGGCGACGCGGGTGCACGCGGTGGCTGCCCTTGCGGCCACCACCGACCGCGAGGCGATGCCTCACTTGGTCAAGGCCCTGGACGATTCCGTCCAACTCGTGCGCCTGCGCGCCGCCCTCGGGCTTGGTCGCATCGGCGATCCCGTGGTGGCGCCCTATCTGGTCGAAGTGTTGCGCCGCAAAGAAGAACAGCCCGACGTCAAAAACGCCGCGGCACGTGCGCTGGGACTCGTGCTGGACAAGCACGAGGGCTTGAGTCTCGACCCTGCCTATTGGGATGCGGAGTTGAAATCGAGGTCAAAATGAACTTGTGTCGAGCTCGGGTGCGAGGGTGGTCCCGTTTCGGGATCTGGGCGCTCTTTTTCCTGGGGAGCTTCGGTGGGGTTCAGGCGCAGAGCCTGTCGACCCAGGCGCACGCCACTGGTGAAGCGCGGCAAGCCTACGAACGGCAGCTTGCCAAGTTGCGTTCGACCCGCCTCACCCTCCACTGGAAGGAAGAGACGTTCGAGGCGGCATGGACGGCGGTGGCGCGGGCGTTGAACCTCAATGCGCGCATTGCGGAGGTGGCGAAAGATCACGCCAGCCTGCCCATCACCCTCGAAGTGAAAGAGGTACTCGCCACCGCCGTGTTGGACATTCTCGCCGACCACGCCAAGGTGGTCTTCCAGCACCGCCACGGCATTTGGGTGGCCACCACGCCGGACGATGCCCTGCAGTCGGCGGTGGTCACCGCCATCTACGACATCCGGGATCTCCTCTACGTTCCCCCGGATTTTCCGCCGGCGCGGCCGATCGGGATCCCGGTCGGGCGCCCGGGCGAGCACGAAGCGGAGGAGGGGGAGGCCAAGTCCCGCTCTCCGGATGAAATTTTGGACCTCGTGCGGACGATCACCGGGCCCAAGCGCTGGGATAGCGAGCATGTGTCCCTGGTGGCCGGAAAGAGCCACTTGGTCGCGCGGCATAGGCCCGAGGTTCAGGCCGAGGTCGAACGGGCGCTCAACTCGCTACGCCGCGTGTTTTGAGCCTCGCCATGCGGTCCGGCCGGACTGATTGATCCGGAATTCGCGAATCCGCGGTTGACTTGGACGGTCCGGGCCCGGACACTGGCCTCATGAAGGCAATCGCGATTCAGAAGTCCTCTTTGCGGGTGCTCCTCATCAAGCCCTCGCACTACGATGACGACGGCTACGTCATCCAGTGGAAGCGATCGTTCATTCCTTCCAATTCCCTGGGCGCGGTCTACGCGCTCGTCGAAGACGTGCGCCAGCGTGGCACCTTGGATGTCGACCTCGAGGTCGAAGCGTTCGACGAAACGCACACCGTTCTCCCGATTCGCCGCCTGGTGTCGGAGCTGAGCGCCCCGGGAGTGCGGGGCGTGGTGTTCATGGTCGGTGTGCAGAGCAATCAGTTCCCGCGCGCCATGGATATCGCTCGCGCTTTTGTGCGGGCCAATGTCCCGGTAGCAATCGGCGGGTTTCACGTCAGCGGCTGCATCGCGATGCTTCCCGAGCTGCCTCCTGACCTCGCCGAAGCCCGCGCGCTGGGCATCACCCTGTTCGCCGGCGAAGCGGAGGGGCGCATGGAAAGCGTCCTGCGCGATGTGGCCCAAGGTCAGATGAAGCCGGTGTACGACTTCCTGAAGGATCTCCCCGATCTGCCGGGAGCGGTGGCGCCATTTTTGCCCCTCGAGGTGGCGGATCGCTACATGCGGCGATTCACCAGCATCGATGCGGGGCGCGGGTGCCCCTTCCAATGCAGCTTCTGCACGATCATCAACGTGCAGGGACGCAAATCGCGCCACCGTTCGCCGGATGACGTCGAGCGGCTGATCCGGGAGAACCACGCCCGCGGCATCCGGCGCTTCTTCATCACCGACGACAATTTCGCCCGCAATCAGGATTGGGAGGCGATCCTCGATCGGATCGCGGAACTCCGCGAAAAACACGGAATCAAGGCCAAGCTCACCCTCCAGGTCGACACGCTCTGCCACCGGATTCCGCGCTTCATCGAGAAGTCGAAGCGGGCGGGCGTCAACCGCGTCTTCATCGGCCTCGAGAACATCAACCCCGCGAACCTGAAAAGCGCCCAGAAGCACCAAAACAAGATCACCGAGTACCGCCGCATGCTCCAGGCCTGGCGGGCCGCGGGTGTCTTGACCTATGCGGGCTACATCCTCGGCTTTCCCGCGGATACTCCCGAGTCCATCGCGCGCGACATCGAGATCATCAAGCGCGAGTTGCCGATCGACATCCTCGAGTTCTTCGTGCTCACGCCGCTCCCGGGATCCGAGGACCATCAGCGCCTTCACCGGGAGGGCGTTCCGATGGATCCCGACATGAATCGGTACGACCTCGAGCACGTCAACACCGACCACGCCACCATGTCGAGAGCCGAGCTCCAGGCCGTCTATCACGACGCCTGGTCTCGTTATTACACCCCCGAGCACATCGAGACGATTCTGCGCCGCGCCGAGTCGTCGGGCGTCGGCGCCAAACGCGCCGCGAACATGGTGATGCAGTTCTACGGAAGCGTGAAGTACGAGCGCGTGCATCCGCTCCAAAGCGGACTCTTCCGCATCAAACGTCGCGACTCGCGCCGCAGCGAATTGCCCTCCGAATCCCCCCTGATCTTCTACCCGCGCCGCGTCTGGGAAATTCTCTCGACCTACCTCCCCGCCGGCCTCATGTGGGCGCGTATCGAACGCCTCCACCGGCGCATCGCCCGCGAACCCAACGCCCGCGACTACCTTGACTTCGCCACCACCCCGGTCCCCGATCACCCCGAGGCCGAATCCCTCGAGATGTACGAAAAATCCCCCGAAGCCCGCGCCGCCGTCGCCAAAGCCAAATCCCACTCCCCCCGCCCCCGCGAAGCCACGGCGTGAGTTCTCGGCTCCATCTTTCCGGCCAAGGCCTTTCCACCGTCGCGTAGCGGTCGACCTCCTGGATTAAGCGCTGGGCGAGCCCGCTCCGAACCGGCGGACTTCGATTGACCAGACGTGCGCGCCGCGGTTACGCTCCCGCGGCTCGTAGGCACAGATGTGGCTCGTCCCAAAGCGGCCCGTTGACCAGGGAGAAGCGATTCGATGCGTGATCCGCGGCGATCGGCCGAGCAACTCTCGGAGTCTAAGGGCTCCGTCAACGGCTGCCTGACCTTGGTGGTTTTCCCCCAAGGCGGCCCGGACCATCACGCTGATCACCACTTGGACTTCGAACTCGGCGGAGGGAAGTCCCCGGTGCGGTCGGCCAAGCCAACTGGCATTGCAGGAACCGCAGGGCCCAGTTCATGACTCCAACGGCAAGCAGTGATCCGTCAGTGGTGAATCGCCCATCGAAGCGGATGCGCGCACTCGAATCGGGTGTCCCATCGCAGCGCACCCGCGTGCCAAGTTTCTTCGGACAACGTTGAACATGGACCAAGCCACCCACAACAAGATCGTCTCGTTCATCTGGGGCATCGCCGACGATGTTCTGCGCGACCTCTTCAAGCGCGGCAAGTACCCGGACGTCATCCTGCCGATGTGCGTGATCCGGCGCATGGACGCGGTGCTTGAGCCCAGCAAGAAGCGGGTGCTCGAGACCAAACAAATGCTCGACAAGGCCCGCATCACCGAGCAACGCGCCGCGCTCTGCGACGCCGCCGGGCAAGCCTTCTACAACACCTCGAAGTTCACGCTCCGCGACTTGAAGTCCCGGGCCAACCAGCAGCAGTTGCTCGCCGATTTCGAGGACTACCTGAACGGCTTTTCTCGAAACGTCCAAGACATCCTCGAAAACTTCAAGTTCCGCAACCAGCTTCCCACCCTCTCGAAGGCCGACGCGCTGGGCACACTGATCGCGAAGTTCCTCGACCCCGAAATCGACCTCTCGCCCGCTGGTATCGACAATCACGCGATGGGCACGGTCTTCGAGGAACTCGTGCGCAAATTCAACGAGGAAAACAACGAGGAGGCTGGCGAGCACTGGACGCCCCGCGATGCGGTGCGGCTGATGGCGAACCTCGTCTTTTTGCCCATCGAGGACCAGATCAAGAGCGGCACCTACTTGCTCTACGATTGTGCCTGCGGCACCGGTGGCATGCTCACAGTCGCCGAGGAGACCCTCACCGCGAGTGCCAAGAAGCGCAAGCAGCAAGTGAAGAGCCTGCTCTATGGCCAGGAGATCAATCCCGAGACCTACGCGGTCTGCAAAGCCGACATGTTGCTCAAGGGCGAAGGTGAAAATGCTGATCACATCGTCGGGGGCGCCGAGTGGTCCACGCTCGCCCACGACGCCTTTCCGGCCCAAGAGTTCGACTTCATGCTCGCGAATCCGCCGTACGGCAAGAGCTGGAAGAAGGACCTCGAGGCAATGGGTGGCAAGGACGGGATGCGCGACCCGCGATTTCGAGTGATGCACCGCGGCGAGGAGCTGTCGCTGGTCACCCGATCGAGTGACGGCCAGTTGCTCTTTCTCGTCAACATGGCCTCGAAGATGAACGGCAAATCCGCCCTCGGTAGTCGCATCGCCGAGGTCCACAACGGATCCTCCCTCTTCACCGGCGACGCCGGTCAAGGCGAGAGCAACATCCGACGGTGGCTCATCGAGAACGATTGGCTCGAGGCCATCGTGGCTCTGCCGCTCAACCTGTTCTACAACACCGGTATCGCCACCTACATCTGGGTGCTCTCGAACCGGAAGCCCGCCCACCGCCGAGGCAAGGTGCAGCTCATCGACGCCAGCCAGTGGTTCAAACCGCTGCGGAAGAACCTCGGCAAGAAAAACTGCGAACTGTCGCCGGAGGACATCCAACGCATCAGCCGCACCTTCCTCGACTTCGAAGAAACCCCCGAGTCGAAGATTTTCCCCAACGAGGCGTTTGGCTACTGGAAGGTGACGGTCGAACGGCCCTTGAGGCTGCACAGCCAATTGACGGTGAAGGCAATCGAGAGCCTTCGCTTCACCTCGGGGGACGAGGACGTCCGCACCGTGCTCTACGAGGAATTTGGCGAGGAGCTGATTACGAAGTTCGCGAAGCACTCCGGCAAGCTCGCGGCGCGCCTCGCGGAGTGGGGGAGTGACGAGGAGGAAGACCAGGATGAAGACGGCGCCGGGCCGAAGCGGGGCTTGCCCGAGAAGAAACGCAAGAAGCTCCTCGACCCGAAGACGTGGGAGCGCGACGGCCGACTGGTCGAAGTCGCCACCAAGCTTCGGAGCGCACTCGGCGACTCCCTTTACGAGGACCACAACTCGTTTTGCGCCAAAGTGGACGCGGCGCTCGACCAAGGTGACATCAAGCTCCCCGCCGCCGACTTGAAGCAGATCCTGAAGGCGGTGAGCTGGCGGGTCGAAACCGCGCCGCCGGTCATCGCCAAGATTCACAAACCCGGCAAGGCCGAAGGCGATCCGATGCACGGCTTCTTCGAAACGAAGGTCGCCGGCAAACCCGCCATCGTGGAATACGAGCCCGATTCCGATCTGCGGGACACCGAGCAAGTCCCCCTCCTGGAAGAGGGTGGGATCGATGCATTCATCCGACGCGAGGTCTTGCCGTACACTCCCGACGCGTGGGTCAAGGCGGGCGCGACCAAGATCGGCTACGAAATCAGCTTCACCCGGCATTTCTACAAGCCGGAGCCCCTGCGGACTCTGGAGGAGATCAGCGCCGACATCCTCGCCATCGAGAGAGAAGCCGAGGGTCTCTTGGACGGACTCTTGCGCGGGGTATCCCGATGAATGCAGCCAAACCCAAGGTTTTCTTGGTCCGGGCCGGCGGCGATGGTGGGGACGAGAATTACGCTCTCGACCATGGAGTCGCGATCCTCGGATTCCTCGAGTACCCGTCGCTGGCGAAGGCGAGTGACTATGATTCCATCCTGGATTTGATCAAGACGGCCGCGCCCGACCAAAAACCGCGCGCCGCTGTCAATCACGCCCGGCAGCTCTGGGCCTTCGCGCTGAAAATGAAGGAGGGCGACATCGTCGTCTTGCCCCGCAAGTTGACCTCCCAAGTCGCCCTCGGCGTCGTGAAGGGATCGTACCAGTACGTGAAGGTCGGAGGGATTCCGCGGCACACCCGGCGGGTCGATTGGATTCGACCCGACGTACCCCGATCGGTCTTCAGTCAAGACCTGTTGAGTTCCTTCGGCGCTTTCATGACCGTGTGCTCCATCACTCGGAATTCCGCCGAAGAGCGCGTGGCCGCCATTCTCAAGGGCCGGCCTGACCCCGGACCGACGTCTTTGTCCGGCAAGGTCCCCGATTCGGAGACCATCGTCGACGACGCCGCGTCGGTGGGTCACGATCTCGCGCTGGCCGCCCATGACCAAATCGTGGAGCACATCCAGAACCGCTTTCGCAAGCATGAACTCGCCAATTTGGTCGATGCTGTGTTGATCGCCGATGGTTGGACCACCAAACTTTCGCCGCCCGGTCCCGACGGTGGCGTGGACATTTTCGCGGGCCGCGGCCCGTTCGGGCTCGACGCGCCCCGCCTGTGTGTTCAGGTGAAATCTCAGGCGACCCCGGTGGATGTCACCGTCTATCGCACGCTGCAGGGATCGATGCAGAGCTACAAAGCCGAGCAGGGCCTGCTCGTGAGTTGGGGAGGCTTCAACAAGGCGGTGCTCAGCGAGGCCCGGCAGGGACATTTTCTGGTGCGACTCTGGGAGAGTCGGGACCTCGTGACGGCGATCTACCGCACCTACGAAAATCTGCCTCCGGAAATCCAAGCCGAGCTTCCCCTCAAGCGCGTGTGGATGCTGGTGCACGAGGGGGACGATTCGTGATCGCCGACCTCAGGCCGTATCCCGAGTACAAGGAGTCTGCAGCTCCTTGGCTTGGCAGGATCCCAATTCACTGGAAGTTGCTTCCTAACCGTGCGTTGTTTTGCGAGGTAAAGGAGTGCGGCTATCCACATGAGGAAATGCTCTCAGTGACGATTGCTGGAGGCATCGTCAGGCAGAAGATCTTGCTGGAGGGGAGTTCAAAGAAAGACAGCTCGAAGGTCAACAAGTCGGCCTACAAGCTCGTAAATCCAAACGATATAGTTTACAACAAGATGAGGGCGTGGCAGGGTGCGATTGGAGCCTCTGCGTTCCGCGGAATAGTCAGCCCTGCATACATCGTGGTGCGACCACGCCTCGACCAATATTTGTCGTCTTATTGTCACTATCTATTTCGAATGCGGCACTTCGCCAAAGAAGCGGAGCGTCTGTCCTATGGCATTACGTCGGACATGTGGTGTCTAAGATCGGAGCACTTTAAGCTGATTTACTCGCCGATGCCCTCCCCATCGGAGCAGTCCGCGATTGTGCGGTTCCTGGGTTGGGCGAGCGGTCGGCTGGAGCGGGCGATCCGAGAGAAGCGAAGGGTGATCGCGCTGCTCGGCGAGCAAAAGCAGGCCATCGTCCACCGCGCCGTGACGCGCGGCCTCGACCCCTCCGTTCCCCTCAAACCATCCGGCATCCCCTGGCTCGGCGATATTCCGAAACATTGGGAGGTAACGAGAATCAAGAGTGAGTTTCGCTGCTTGAATCCACAGCGCGTACCCCTGAATGCGGTCGAGCGAGGCGCAATAAAGTCAAGGACCTACGATTACTACGGTGCATCCGGAGTGATCGACAAAGTGGAGTCCTTCCTCTTCGATGACGAGCTACTGCTAATTGCCGAAGACGGAGCCAATTTGGTGGCTCGCAACCTTCCACTCGCAATTATCGCCAGGGGAAAATTTTGGGTGAACAATCATGCGCACATTCTTAAACCCAGGCGAGGTAGTCTTGTCTACCTCGCCCACGTTCTCGAGTCTTTGAACTACGAACCGTGGATTTCGGGGGCGGCGCAGCCCAAGCTCACTCAAGACAGGTTGATGTCCGTTTCGATCGCAGTCGCACCACCAGCCGAACAGTTCTCGATTGTCTCGCAAGTCTCACAAAAAGTGCGGCCACTCGAAGTTACCATATCTCGCCTCGAACGCGAGATCGACCTCCTCCGCGAATACCGGACCAGGCTCGTCGCGGATGTCGTCACCGGCAAACTGGATGTGCGGGAAGCAGCGGCACGGCTTCCGGAGAAAGACCTCACTGCCGACGAGTTTGCTTCGGGCGACGAGATGGCGGACGACAGCGCCGACGGCCTATCCGATGACGAGGACGTCGACGCATGACCACCGATCGCCGCGAAGACTACCTCATGGGCCTGGTCCGTGAGCTGTGCTTGCTACCACGCGAGACGGAGTGGGTCGAGTTCAAGGTCGACGATGCCGATCCGCAGTCGATCGGCGAGTACATATCAGCATTGGCGAACTCCGCGGCGCTCGTGGGCAAGGCATTTGCTTACTTGGTCTGGGGCGTTCGAGATTCCGATCACTCTTGTGTCGGAACTCGATTCGAACCACATGCGGCCCGCGTCGGGAACGAAGAGCTGGAGAGCTGGCTCCTGCATCTCCTCGAGCCGAAGCTCGACTTTCGCTTCTTTTCCTTCGAGAACGATGGTCGGCGAATCGTTCTTTTGGAGATTGCGCGAGCCGCCCGTAGCCCTGTTCGTTTCCAGGGACAGGAGTTCGTCCGGGTCGGCAGCTACAAGAAGAAGCTCAAGGACTTCCCTGAAAAAGAGCGAAAGCTGTGGCGGCTCTTTGACCAGAAACCGTTCGAGGACGTTATCGCCACGGAACGAGCCAGCGGCGAAGACGTGCTCAGTCTCCTCGACTATCCTTCTTACTTCGATCTGCTCGAGCGGCCCCTCCCGGCGAACCGCGATGACATTCTCGCCGCCCTGGAGTACGACCGCCTGATTGGTCGGAGTGCCGCGGGCGGCTGGGACATCATGAATCTTGGGGCGATCCTTTTTGCGAAGCGCCTGGATGCTTTTCACGGGTTGCGACGGAAGTCTATCCGGGTCGTGCAGTATCGAGGCAACGGGCGTACCGACACTCTCAAGGAACAAGAGGGCATCAGGGGGTACGCCTGCGGCTTCGAGGGCCTCCTTGGCTTTATCAATGGGGTCCTGCCTGCCAACGAGGTCATTGGGCAGGCCCTGCGCCGAAGCGTCTCCGTGTTTCCGGAGTTGGCGATTCGTGAACTGGTAGCCAACGCACTCATCCACCAGGACTTCTTCGTCACTGGCGCGGGGCCGATGATCGAAATCTTCGACGACCGCATGGAGATCACCAACCCTGGATCTCCTCTGCTGGACACGCAGCGGTTCGTCGATATGCCACCTCGGTCTCGCAACGAGTCCCTCGCGTCCTTCATGCGTCGAGTTCGCATCTGCGAAGAGCGCGGAAGCGGTATTGACAAGGTAGTCATTCAGGTAGAACTCTTTCAGTTACCGGCGCCGTTGTTCGAGAGCCCGGATGGCTTCACGCGGGTCGTCCTCTTTGCCCACAAGCACCTTTCCGCTATGGATGCGGCGGATCGGGTTCGAGCCTGCTACATGCACGCTTGCCTTCGCTTCGTGATGCGCCAGCCGATGACCAACGCCTCCTTGCGGCAGCGATTTGGCATCGACAACAAGAACATCGCGACCGCGTCCCGGCTGCTGGCGGAAGCCGTCGAGGCGGGCGTGATCGTGATTGCGAACCCAGGCGTCGGAACGAAGATCCGGAGCTATCTTCCGTTCTGGGCGCCGCCCAGACCTCGACCCGGGGAGGTTGCTTGATGAGATCCGAGGCGCGACCACTCTCGACGATCGCTCCGACGATGGAAGCCCTTTGTTTGGAACGACTTACGGCGACCACACTTGTTTGCTGGTTGTTTGATGGGGGGAGGGGGTTCGGGAATCTGGCCGACGGGTGGGGCCTGGCGAGCCGGCCGCAGAGAGGTGCAAGGCTAGCGCTGTGGGGGTGCGGTTTTGGCGGCAACGCCCCGGAGTTTGCCCAGTGACGACCGACATCAGCGAAAAGGGGTTGGAATCCTACATCGTCCGGATCATGACGGGTCGCACCGATCTGCTCGTACCGCCGCATGCGCCCAATGGCTTTGACGCTCCCGTCGCCGGAGGCACCGGATGGTTGCTCGGCGACCCCCGACACTACGACCGCGGGTCCTGTGTCGACCTCGTTCAACTACGCGGCTTCCTCCAGGTCACCCAACCCGAAGTGGCCGCGGCTCAAGACTTGGAAAGCGACAATCCCACTCGGCGACAGTTTCTCGCGCGGCTGTCGAACGAGATCGCCAAGCGAGGCGTGATCGACGTGATCAGGAAGGGGATCAGCCACGGGCCGCACCATGTGCAGCTTTTTTACGGCACACCCTCGGCTGGAAACGCCAAAGCCACCGAGCTTCACGCCTGCAATCGTTTCTCGGTCACTCGCCAGTTCGCTTACAGCCGGGACGAGACCCGCCGCGCCCTCGACCTGGGTCTGTTCGTCAATGGCCTTCCGATCGCCACCGTCGAACTCAAGAACGGGCGCACCAATCAAAGAGTCGAGGATGCGATGGAGCAATACCAACGGGACCGCGATACGGATGAACCGCTGTTTGCGTTCGGCCGCTGCGCGGTGCATTTCGCGGTGGACGACCACCAGGTCTTCATGTGCACCGAGCTCAAGGGCAAGGCCTCTTGGTTCATGCCCTTCAACCGGGGACACAATGAGGGAGCGGGCAATCCGGAGAACCCTCATGGGCTCAAGACAGACTATCTTTGGCGCGAGTTGCTGACGCCGGTGAGTCTCACCGACATCCTCGAGAACTATGCCCAAATCACCGAGGAAAAAGACCCGAAGACCGGGAAGAAGAAACGCAAGCAGGTCTGGCCCCGCTACCACCAACTGAGCCTCGTGCGGCAGGCGCTCGCCCATGTCCGCACTCACGGGGCGGGGAAGCGCTACTTGGTCCAGCACTCGGCGGGCAGCGGCAAGTCGAACTCGATCGCCTGGCTCGCCCATCAGCTCATTGGACTGAAGAGGGAAGGCGACCCCGCGGGCCGCGAGGTGTTCGACTCGGTGATCGTCGTCACCGACCGCCGCGTCCTCGACAGTCAGATCCAAGCGACCATCAAGCAGTTCATGCAGGTGGGGGCGACCGTCGGGCACGCCGAGCGCTCGGGAGACTTGCGTCGGTTCATCGAGCAGGGCAAGAAAATCATCGTCTCGACGGTGCAGAAGTTTCCGAGAATCCTCGACGAAATCGAGAGCGAGGCTGCCAAGACCTTCGCGATCGTCATCGACGAGGCCCATTCGAGCCAGGGTGGCAAGACTTCCGCGGCAATGAGCGAGGCGCTCGGGACATCGAAGCAAACCCTGGGTGTGGGTGAGCACGGCGACGACGACGTTCCCGATCCCGAGGATACGGTGAACGAAGCGCTGGAGCGCCGAATCCGGGCACGCAAACTGCTCGAAACCGCCAGCTATTTCGCCTTCACCGCTACTCCCAAGAACAAGACACTGGAGATGTTCGGCGAGCCGCTGCCGCCCGACGCCGAGGGCAAGGTCAAGCACCGGCCCTTCCACGCGTACACCATGAAGCAGGCGATCGAGGAGCGCTTCATCCTCGACGTGCTCAAGGCCTACTTGCCGGTCGACAGCTACTACAAGCTGGTCGCCAAGATCGAAGCCGACCCCGAGTTCGACACGAAGAAGGCGAAGAAGAAGCTACGTCGGTACGTGGAGAGCAACGACCATGCCATCCGGCTCAAGGCCGAGATCATGATCGACCACTTCCACGAGCACGTGGTGGCGGTGAACAAGCTCGGCGGTGAGGCCCGCGCCATGGTCGTCACCGGCGGCATCGAGCGCGCAGTGCAATACTTCGGCGCCTTCAAGGCGTACCTCGTCGAACGCAAGAGTCCCTATCGCGCCATCGTCGCGTTTTCAGGGGAACACGACTTCGGCGCGGGAAAGGTGAGTGAATCCTCGCTCAACGGATTCCCGAGCGGGGATATCGCCGCAAACATACGGGAGCATCCCTACCGGTTCTTGATTTGTGCGGACAAATTCCAAACCGGCTACGACGAGCCGCTGCTGCACACCATGTACGTGGACAAGCCGCTGGCGGGTATCAAGGCGGTGCAGACTCTCTCGAGGCTCAACCGTGCTGCCCCGAAGAAGAACGATTGTTTCGTGCTCGACTTTCAGAACAACTGCGAGGCGGTGACGCTCGCGTTTCAAGATTACTACCGCACGACGCTTCTCGCCGAGGAGACCGATCCGAACAAGTTGCATGACTTGAAGACCGCTCTCGATGGCGCGCAGGTCTACAGTCCCGCCCAAGTTCAGGAGGTGGTGACGCGGTTCCTCGACGGAGCGGAAATAGACAAGCTCGATCCGATTCTGAAAGCCTGCGCGAACGAGTACCTCCAGAGGCTCGACGAGGACGGGCAGGTGGAATTCAAGGGCAAGGCCAAGTCCTTTTGTCGAACCTACGCTTTCTTGTCGACCGTGATCTCCTACGGAAACGTCGAGTGGGAGAAACTGTCCATCTTCCTCGGACTGCTCATTCCCGAATTGCCGGCGCCCAAGGAGGAAGACCTGTCCCGAGGAATTCTCGAAGCGATCGACATGGACAGCTACCGAGTCGAGAAGAAAGCGGCCCTGAAGATTGCCCTGGCGGACCGGGACGCCGAGATCGAACCGGTGCCGACGGACGCGGCTGGCCGCAAGCCCGAGCCTGAACTCGACCGGTTGAGCAACATCCTCAAGACCTTCAACGATCAGTTTGGCACCCTGTTCGACGACAGCGACCGGGTGGCGCGCCGCATCCGCGACGACATTGCGCCCAAGGTCGCCGCCGACCCCGCCTTCCAAAACGCCAAGGCGAACACTCCGCACACCGCCCGCATGGAACACGACGCGGCGCTCGGACGAGTGATGCAGGCCCTGCTCATCGACGACACTCATATCTACAAACTGTTCGTCGAAAACGAATCGTTCCGCCGCGCCCTCACCGACATGGTCTTCGCGATGACGAAGATCTGATTCAAGGCGTCGGAGCTATCCAGAACAACCAACACGCCGCGGGCCGCTGTTTCCGATAACCAAGGCGACGGGAGCCTGGCCCCTGGGCGACCTCTTCGCAAGCCTCTCGACGATAGCCACCAATGTCGACGGCTCGCCCTGGGGCGGCCTCCGGTTCTATGGGATCGGCGCGATGGAGGCGGCGTGACTTCGGCGTTCGTGAAGGTCCCGAGTTCACCCGATACTCTATCCACGCGCGCAAATCGACGACCGAGAGGCTCGACTCCAGCTCCAACACACTCGACACCCAGAATAAAGCGGCCGAGCCCTTCAGGAGGAACCAGGCCGATCAGGGATCGAAGCGGCTGCCCACTCGCTATGTCGACGGCGGATTCACCGGAGGCAAACTCGAACACCCGGCGCTCACGTAGCTCGTGCACGATATCGAGCGCGGCGAGATCGACCCCCTCCGATGCCATCGTTCTCGCCTCGCTCTGGTCCGGTAGCGTGCACGCATGCGGCGTTCTCCTCCTCGGAAGCGGGATGGCGATCGCTACCGCGGATCGCGGCATCCTCGCCTGCCGTGCTGGGAACGGATGCGCTTCCGCAGGACTGCGAATCGCCCTGGACGTCGTCGCGCCCGAGGGAGTAGAATCCACGGAGCTCAGGAGGACTGGCCATGGACACGACGGCGTCGCGATTCTCAAGCACGATCCAACACGCGCTTGGTGCTCAGCAGGGGGATGAAATTTCTTGGAGCCGACTCGAGCGGAAGGTGCGCCCGTGGATTGACGCCGAGGTTGCGGGCAAGCGAATGCCGCCGGACTGCGATGTCGACGACGTGGCGCAGCTCGTGTTGATCGAGATGTTCTCGCGGCTCGCAGAGTTCGAGATCCGTTCCCGGGAGACGTTCCAGAGCTGGGTAACGTTGATCGCGAGGCACAAGGTTTTCGACCTCTGGCGTCGTGCCCGCGCCAAGAGCCGTGGGGAGGGCAAAGCGGTCCCGCTCCAGATCGACAGCGAGGTCCAGGTGCAACCTGTGAGCCCAGGTCCGAGCCCGAGCTCGATCGCCGGTCGGGTCGAGCTCGAGGCGAGGCTCGCTGCCGCGCTTGCCAGCTTGAGCGAGAAGGACCGGCAGATCATCCTCCTCAGGGACCAGGTCGGATTGACTTGCGCCGAAATCGCCCGCGAGGTCACCTACGAGAAGGAGGACACTGTCCGTCGCCGCCTCGGCCGGGCTCGCAAGAAGTTCCAAGAGGTCCTCGGAAAGATTGCGGACGAGTTTCTCATGGAGAGTCGCCGGCAGTCAGGCTCACCCGGCCCCGCATCACCGGACCGTCCGCGGCCTCAATAGGCATCGCCCATCGAGGTCTGACCTGCGACGTGGTCGCCGCGCGCCCCCCCTCGGGCTGCGCTCCGCTTCGCATGCGTTAGCCATGTGGTACCAAGTCTTCGCCTCGGTGGGGATCTCGTGGCTTCCTTGTCTATGTCACGGTCCGACCCCATTGCGACGGGGAGGTTCGAATTTCGTCGGTGGGTCGATGTCGTTGGCGCCGCGCAGGGAGGCTGCTTCGAGGACCATGCCGCTGTGCCGTGCGAGCGCACGGCTATGGGCGATCGAGGAGCAGAGCTGATCCCATCGCGCTGGTCCGAGCGAGCTTCAAGTCGGGTACGGCTTCACGAACCCGTGAAGATCGAGGGCCTTGGCACATCCATGGCGTTACCTCTCATCGCGGATCCCCAGTCAGCACCCACGCCGCCCAGTCGCGGAGGTTGTACTTGGGGGTTCCGTCCTTGTTCTTCGCCTCGCGGAGGTTGCACTTCGCTCGCCAGAGGGCCTCGGCCTTGCTCATCTTTGCGAGCCAGAGGTTCCGGTAGAAGTCGACCATCAGCTCCTTGGTGGGAGCGTCGGGGACTCTCCAAAGCGCCGTGATCGCCGAGCGGGCCCCGGCGGCGTGGAGCGCGGTCTGGAATGAGGCGATGGCTGGCCCGAGGTCGCCTGCGCCCTTGGCTGTGTAGCAGGCCGAGATGACTGCGAGCTCGCAGTGCGTGAGGTCGATGTCGGCGATCTCCGCGCCGGTCATCCGCCCTTCGATGCGGTGGACTTCATTGGGAGGGAGGTTGGCTCCGGCGAGGGCGATGCCGCAGAGGGTGAAGGGGGAGAGAGCGTGGACCTCTGTAGTGAGGGAACTGCGGACGCCGAAGCCTAGCTGGGAATCCAGAAATCCGGAGGCAGCCCGTTTCGGGACCTTCAGAGGCTCGAAGTAGCCGTGGGTGGCGAGATGGAGGAACTTGGTCTTCGGACCGAAGATCTCGAGAGCACGGCGGGAGGCGCGCCGCTCCATCAGGAGCCGGACCTTGGCGTCGTCGCCCCAGGCCTTGTTGAAGACCTCTGAGATGGCCTCGATCTCCGGACCGGTGGACGCGAGGGGGTCGAAATGAGTGTGCTCCTTCTCGCTGGCGGCCGCTCCTCGAAAAAGTTCCGTCTGCTTGCCGGAGGGCTGATCGTCGTAGTCGACGTCTCCAAGGCCCACGAAAGTGGGCGCCTCAGCATCGGCTGCGGGCGCACTTCGCAAGAGGTCCCGGACCTCGGAGACCAACACCACCCGATGCTGATCGCCAACGACGGAGTTGCCTTGCGGCAGCGCTTCGAGCGGCAGGCGGTGAAGGTCGCCATCGGGGAGGACGAGCCACTCGCGAGCCGATCCGATCTTCGCCATCAGCGGCGCAATCAGGAGATCGAAGAGCTTCGGCCCCGCACCACGGGCGGGGTCGCCGTCTCCATCTGCTATCTGGACCAGCCAGGTCTCCAAGCGATCCCTGACCACACCCTCATCCCCGAGGTCGACCCAGGCCAGCTCCTGTCCAGGCCGACCAACGAACGCAGCGTACCGGGGAGAATGCTGTGCAAGTCTCTGCTTTGCGGTGTCGCGAGTGCAGGGCGTGTACCGGAAGAAGATGACGACCGCTTGCTCGGGCCGCAGTGCGGCCAAGAGGGTTTCGATCGAGACATCGGCCAGCAGCTCCGCCGCACCCGGCAGTGATCGAAGGGCATCGGAGAACGCCCGCTCGGCGGCGTCCCGCTCTCCGCGCACCGCGTCGAATTTCAGGTCCTTGGTCTCGCCCGCAATCGTGATCCTGGAGAGGCGGGCCGAGGCCTCCCCAAGGTGCACCCGCGCATCGTCGATTCTCTGACGATCGGCGCCGGAGGCGAAGTTCATGATCCGTAGCAGTCGCTGCCCGCTGAGCGCCGACTGCCTCCGCGAAAGTACGGTGTTCGCGGAGTCGCTCACCAACTCGTCGTGATCCTCAGCATCGAGGTGCGCGAGGCCGAAAATGGTCCTCATCGCTGACTCGCTCGTCTCGAGGGCCGCCCACGTCTGCATAGTGGTCAGGATCCCGGTGTACGCTTGCTGTCTCGCACCCCCCAGATACGCGCGGAGAGTGGCGGTGAGTCTCTGATCCGAGAGGCTCGCGAGGGTGGCGGCCAGGTTGTGCCGTGCCATTTGGAGGTCTGGGTGGTCGTCCGGGAGTGTGCGGGATCTGACCTCAAGGACCTTCTCCTCGAGCGCCTTGGCCGAGGTTGGGTCTCCGAGGGTCCTGAGGGCGTTTGCCAGATTCTGCCGGGCCATCAGGAGGTGGGGGTTGTCCTCAGGGAGGTTGCGGGAAAAGACCTCGAGGACCTTCTCCAATAGGACTCTGGCGGAGGTGAGGTCGCCGATTCTGTAGAGGGTGGCGGCCAGGTTCCCCCGTGCCATCTGGAGGTGCGGGTGGTCGTCAGCGAGGGTGATAGAGAAGACTTTGAGGACCTTCTCCTGGAGCGCCTTGGCGGAGTTGAGGTCGCCGAGGGTCCAGAGGGTGAGTGCCAGGCCCCATCGGGCCATCTGGAGATCCGGGTGGTCGTCAGGGAGGCGGCGGGATGTGACCATGAGGACCTTCTCCTGGAGCGCCTTGGCGGAGTTGAGGTCGCCGAGGATGGAGAGGGTCGAGGCCGACTCCAACCGTGCCGTCTGGAGATCCGGGTGGTCGTCTGGGAGGGTGCGGGAGAAGACCTCAAGGACCTTTTCCTCGAGCGCCTTGGCGGAGTTGAGGTCGCCGAGGGCCTTGAGGG
>CADEGH010000021.1 GCA_902826835.1 uncultured bacterium
CAACTTGATCTGGATGCCCGGCGGGGCCCAGTCACGCTTGATGGATGCACTGCGCCAGGCCGGGTTCGTGGATCTCATAGCGGCGCGATTTCACGAAGGGGCCGTCGTCGGCGGCACGAGTGCGGGGGCCGCCGTGATGTCGGAAATCATGATCGCTTCCTCCGAGGAGGGTCCGAATGAAACCCGTGTACCCGCCGTCGCCTCGGGAATAGGCCTTTTGCCCTCCGCCATCGTGGACCAGCATTTCACCCAACGCAATCGGCTCCCTCGTCTCCGCCTCGCCTGTGCCCAACACCCGAACCGTTTCGGCATCGGCATCGACGAGCGCACCGCCCTCTTGGTCTCTCCCGATCGCGCCACCGTCCTCGGTGAGGGCACCATCACCCTTCTTGCCCCATCCGCCGCCTCCAACTCCCTTTCCTCCAACCCCTCCATCTTCCGCCCCGGCGACTCCTTCGATCTGAGTGGGTGGTAAATCGGGTTCTCCTGACGTTTGCCGCCGGCCCCAGAGTGCCTCTACGAGGGTGTTTTCCAATGCCGGGATGCGCAGTGGAGGGTTCGGGAACTGATATTCGTTAGCGAAGGCGGTCGTAGTGACTCGACCTCCGTCCGGTCCGGCAATCACGAGCCCCCCGTTGGATGGGCGATTGCGAAGCTTGATGGGCCGCCGCTATTTCTGATCCGGATTCGACTCGGCTTCCTCGCCAAACCCCGACCGGACGGTCGACCCGCCAGTCAGCCGGAAACTCTATTGCCTTGGATGAGGCTCAGGAGGAAAAGATGGAGCCAAATCCGCCGCGGGCGCTGTAGTGGGGAAGGGAAGTGGGCTGGTCGGGAATGCCGAAGAGGATGATGGCGCCCTCGACTGAATTGGCGAAGCCAGCGAAGATAAACTCGCTCCAATCGACTTTGTGCTTCAAGCGAAAGTGCCTTTCCTCATCGGACTTCGCGGTGTCGAGGACGCGATCAAGGTAGGAGAGCCAGTCGCGCTCGGAAGCCCTGCGAAGGAGGTAGGGAGTCGTCACGACGACTGAGAGGGAAGAGGTGGGGGTAGGTGGCGGGAAGGTGCGTGCGAGCCAGAGTTCTCCCGCTGTGCCCTCCCAGCCACTGGACGAAACACAGCGAGTCACCGTCGCAGTGGCAAGGTCTCGCAAGGTCACGGTGCCGTCACGGTGATTCTCTTCGACGCGGTACACGCCCATGCGGGACTCCTGCATGGTCTGGGCGAGCGCGAGGAATGACGGCGGGACGTCTAGCGCCCGCCAAACCGCAATCGTGCAGGTGCCGAGCGTTTCCAAATCCGCACCCATCGCGGCATCGAACAAGGCCCAATAAGTAAAATGGGACCGGGTCAACGGGCTCAGTGGCGGTCCCTCGGGGAGATAGTCATCCTCGGCCTTGGCGATCCAATCGGCGAGTTTGCGAACCGCCGGCAGCGCCGCGATCTGTTCGGCCATCACCGCAATCTGGCCCTGCATATAGGCATAGACCGCGAAGGCCGGATGGAGCTCGGCAAGTTCTTGGTCTGTCGCGACGGTCTTTTGCAGGTCCGCCGCCGACTTGGCCCCGTCCCGGTAGGCCTGGAAGTCAATCACCTTGCTCTGCTTGATCTGGCGGAGCTTGCGCAGGATGCGGGTAGCAATGGGTCCTTCTGGAGAGGGCGGCATGCGGAGTTCTAACGCTGTTCTCTTGCGCCACCCGACTCTCCCTCTCGGGTCAGGTAGCCGCCTCGGCCTCACGGATGGGAGATGGTGCCACGGCCGGGGACTTCGCGTCGCGGGTGACCTCTCGTTTCGGGGCTACTGCCAGCCCTGCGATCTTCTTGTCCAGCCCCGCCGTCACGTGGCGAGAGAATGGTCCGAGGTGCAGATAGAGCGCGCACATGGCGCCGACGTAGCGAACCGCCTTCGGATTGCGGCGCAGGCAGTCGAACATGGTCTTCCAGTACTCGCGGCGTGTGCGACGATCGCGAATGCCCAGGCGCCAGATCATGGTCCCGAGGCCTCGCAGATCCCGGATCCAGTGTTTGGCGGTTTGTCGGAACCGCCGCTTCGAACCGTCGAGCACCCGGCCGACGGCCCGCACCCTGGCGAAGTACGAGGCGGGTGCGTAGACGGACTCGAGCACCTGCCGATAGTCGCGCAGGGCATCGATGCGGGGGCGGACGGTTTCGAAATTGAGCCCGGCCGTGCATTGGTCGCTCGCCTCGGCGTCCTGAGCGTGATCGTGGCCCACGTGAAGCCGACCCTCGGCGGTGAGCCGACGGGTGAGCTGCGTGTTCGGCAGTGCATAGAGCAGGCCCACCATACACACCGGAATCGAGGTGGCGTCGATACACTCGATCATCGCCTCGGCCACGGTGGCACGCTCGGTGTCAAATCCGACGATGAACCCGGCATTCACGAAGATTCCCGCACGGTAGATCTTCTGGATGCTTTCGGCGAGGACTCGGCGCGTGTTCTGCCGCTTCTGCATGTGCACGAGGGTCTCGGTGTCGGGACTCTCGATGCCCACAAAAATCGCGAAGAAGGAGGCGGCCTGCAGCATGTCGAGGAGTTCGGGATCATCCGCGAGGTTGACCGTCGCTTCCGTCGTGAATTCGAAAGGCCAGCGGTGGGCCTCCTGCCACTTGACCAATTCGGGGAGGAAAGTCTTCAGGGCCTTGCGATTGCCGATGAGGTTGTCGTCGACAAAATCGACATGCCCTCGGTAGCCGGCGGCGTGCAGCGCCTCGATTTCGCGCAGGATCTGCTCGGTGGTCTTCGCCCGCGGGACCCGTCCGTAGAGTTCGATGATGTCGCAGAATTCACAATTGAACGGGCAGCCGCGGGAGTATTGGACCCCCACGTGGAGATAGTCGTCGAACTTGAGCAGGTCGAAGCGAGGGATGGGGGAGCGGGTGACATCCGGGAAACCCTTGGCTTCGAACGTCCCGCTCGAAGACCCCGAGCGCCAGGCGGAGACAAATTCCGAGAGGATTTCTTCCGCTTCCCCGAGCACGCGGAAGTCGGCGCCGGCATAAATGTGCGGGCTCGAAGTGGCGTCCGGGCCGCCGACCACGACCGGCTTCGAGCGTCGCTTCGCTTCGGCGATGACTTCGAGAGTTCCCACCTGCTGGGGCAGCATCCCGCCGGTCATGACGAGATCGGCCCACTCCCAGTCCTTCGGGTCCAAGGCCTCGGTGTTCAGGTTGACGAGACGGACCGGCCACTCCGAAGGGAGCAGCGCCGCGACCGTGATGAGTCCGAGCGGAGCGGCCGGATACTTGGCTCCGACCGCCTCACAGGTGGCGAGGTAGTTCCAAAACGAGTTCGGGTTGAAGGCCGGAAACACCATCAAGACATGGCACGGAGTGAGTCTCTCCAAGTGGGCAGCGTCCTTTTCGCTCCATCATTGGACCCGTGATGGGGCGGGTGCGCAAGGCTTCGGATCTGAGATTTCAAGGAATGCCCGCAATTCGAGTCGGGATTTTGGGTCCGGCGCCGCGTCTTGCCATGGAACACCAGGGGTTGAGCCCGACTCACTCCCGAGTCCGGACTCCGGATCGAGTCGTCAACTTCCGGGGTGTCCGGACCCTTCGGTCTTTGCCGGATAGTCAGAGGCTCCGGAAGGAGAACGCTCCGCACCGATGGCCTACAACCATCCGCTGGCCTGATCGGGGGGAGACCGATGCCGTCCAAGTTCCGTCCGCGGCCGATCGCGCGAGAATCGGTGCCTGGCCTCCGCGGTGCCCTCTTGAGCGATGCCCCCCGAGGCGTCCGTGGGCCGCGGCGGGGGGGGGGCGGCGTCAGAGAATGATGTACTCGTAGGGTAGGCTTTCCCCGAGTTCGGGCAGGCCCGTGGCGATCAAGTCGAGGCCATTTCCGGGGAAGATGGTGGAGCTGTTGATGGCTAGCCGGAACCGAATTGTGGGTGAGGTCTTGATGGGATCGATTGCATCCACAAAAGGATTCAGGCGAATCACCTGAGTGAAGATGTCGAGTCCGGCAATCCATGGAACATTGGGGACGATGATCTCGGGTTGGTCGCTTTCCGAGATGGGGAAAAAGAACACCGGATCGACATGCAGGAAATCGAGGGGGTCCGTGCCCAGAGGTAGGGAGAGGCTGTTCGCGCCGATGACCAGCGCCGCGTCCTCCACGAGGACGGAAATGGTGCACTCCGAGGTCTGCCCGACGTGGTCGATCAAGTGGTAATCGAAGTCCCACTGACCGATCGCGGAGAGGGGCGGAGTCCAGGTCACGGAAATCGAAGCGGGCTGGCCGGTAGCTCCCAGGCCGGGGACCGTTTGAACCGGTGAGTTCACGGGCACGCTGTTGCCACCGAAGTTCTCGTCGAACTCCACGGAGACACTGTGAATGGTGATTTCGGCCCCGGGCAATCCGCTGTTGGAGACCGCCGCAAGCGTCCAAGATATTGGGAATCCGATCGTGGTGCGCAGCTCGTTCACCGGCGTGGGGGCGATGCAGGTTGGGCTGGAAACCGAGGTTGGCACAACCTGGACGACGACTTGACAGGATGAGAGCTGGCCGAGATTGTCTTGAAATCCGTAGGTGAAAATCCACTCACCGACGGCGGAAAGCGGAGGTGTCCAGGTGACAATTGAGGAAGCCGGTTGCCCGAAAACCGGTAGCACCGGGGAATGGCTCAGCGGGTTCGGGGTCGAGACGGGCGGTCCAGTGAACGCCGCCGCGAAGGAAGCGGAAGGGGGTTGAATGGTCACCAAAGCCCCGCTTTGACCGTGGTTGGCCACCGCGCGGACTTCCCAGCTGATCGGTTGCTGCGCGGTCACCGTCAAGGTCGAAGTCGGGGTGGGGGCGACGCAGGAGGGACCCGATGTCGCAACGAGGCTGGATCCCTGAATGAACACATTCGAGTCGTAAATGTGATCGCCAGCATCGGCAATCGCGAGCTTGATGTGGTGAGGGCCGGGGCCGGTGATCTGCCCGTGGGCGGTCAAGACGATCGTGAGGCCGTCCATTTCGGTATCGATGACACCACCTCCGTCGCTCAAGTCGTTGTTGCGAAATTGGTTCCAGTTGATTCCGCTCGGGGGTGGCCCGTAGGGATTGCCTCCGTTGACGGTGTCGATCTGAACCGTCGTTTGCAAGTCTTGGAGGAGGGCGATGTTTTGTCCATTCAGAAAGAAGCCGAAGACGTCATTGTAGGCGGTGTTCACCCACTCGTTGTACTCTTCCGAGCTGAAGACGAAATTGAAGTTGAGGGACCCGGTTTGACCCGCTTGGATCGAGTTGGCAACGAAGTCGAATTCGAGCACCGTGGCGTCATAGACGACATGGTTCGGAATGAGGGACTGGAGATCGGCGTCACCGCCCAACCCGTTGTCGGTGGAGGTCGAGTCCTGGAGGTTGGGACCGATCACCGAACTCACGTTTCCACTGCTCAGGATGATCCCGTTGCCAAACCCGATCACTCCGGGTTGGGTCGTCGTGAAGGTCCCGGCGGAAACCGCGACTCCCGAGTAGCTGACGTTGCTGATCGTGACCGAGACTCCGGCAAGGATCGACTGTGCGAGCTGCACAGGGGTCAACCCGGAGTTGAGATCATTCACGACGAGGGAGTTGTCGGTCCCCAGGCGTGGCACCCAGTTGCTGTTGCTGTCGCCGAGGATGGCCTCGGTCGAGCGCGTGATCTGGGCATGCGCACTGAGCGAAAGCACGAGGACACAGAAGAGCAGAGTAGGCGGACGGCAGGTCCTTGCTAGGTGTCTCACGGGAACTCCAGAGCTGAGGGTTGTGGTTGGGGGGGCTCTGCGTGCCGATCCCTACGCAAGGAGCGCACCATGTGGCCTCTGGCTGGCAGGTCGGGCAGTTTCCGCCGAGAAGGACGTGATGGGCCGAATCGTTGGAATTGAAAGCTCGTGTAACTCTTACCGATCGTCTTGGAAAACTTGCCGTAAGCAGGTCGTCGGATCGTCACTCCCGGAGGTCGGTGAACACCCGGACGGGGAGCGCGGAGGTCTGGGAATAGTCCGAAGGTTGGGTTTGCTGGCCGACTTCTTGCTCTCGACCCACTTTGGATGGATCAAGGGGTAGTGACGGCGATCGGTGATGCCCGCGAGGCTTCCGATGCCAACGATCGTGCTTGGGGTGTGTGGGAGAACGGTCGAGGGCCAGGCTTAGGCAGCCACACCCATCCGGCTGGAGCAACGCTGGTCGCCAACGGCGTGAACCCGATGAGTGGTTGTTCGATGACGGGCGGGCCACGATGAACCCGGAGCGGCTCTCTTGTAGAGGCCGGAGGTCCTGAGACGTGTTTTTTCGGTACACCGCGATTGCCAGCGTGATGACGGCTCCCACCTGTGAGGACGGTCTTCCGGTCTTCTGAAGTTTGGAGGACACCGTGGATCGCCCACACGAGGCGGTCGTTCACCTCGCCTTCATCGTGTGCCACGACGCGGCGACCCGTGCAACGGCTTTCGGTCCGATGTCACGATTCTCACCGCCGTTGGGCCGCCGGCGGCTCCATGGCAGGAGAAAGAGGTCCTTCGCGCGAAGAAAATCGTCGGGCAGAGCTGTGATGGCGAAACGCTGACGTGTCCCGGGCTTACCCCAGGTGATGGCTCGTGGTGATCGTGGCCTCTTGAGCCCGCCGCGGCGAGACAGGCGGGAAGGGAGTCGCTACAGTGGTTCGCCGCCGATCGGGTGGTGGATGCCAGCATGATTTCAAAAGTCTCGACGACGAGGTCCAAGGCCCCGGTTCGGCACGCCGTCCGGATCGGGGTGACCCTCTGCCTCTTCGTGGCCTGTCGCCGAGTTCCGGTGTCTTTGGCTCCGGAGCAAACCGCGCCCGCGCCGGTGAACGTGGCCTTGATCCGCGTTTCGGGCAAGACGTGGCCTCGGTTGGTTTCAGGATCCGGCTCCTTGTTTGCATTCGAAGAGGTCTCGGTGGGGGCGGAGGTTGCCGGGGCGGTGGTGGCGATCGGCCCCGAGGTGGCCGACTCGGCGGAGGTAGGAGCGCTCCTGGCTCGCATCTCCGACACGAACTACGCTCTGCAGCGCGACCAACGGGCCCGCGCCTTGGAGGAAAGCCTCGCGCGCCTCGGGCTTTCGAGATTGCCCACCGGCGCGATCGATTACGAGAAATTGCCGAGTGTCGAGAGTGCGCGCCTCGAAGCTGAGAATGCGGCGATGCGCTTCGATCGCGGGCGACAGCTCCACGCACGCACTCCGCCGTTGATGAGCGATCAGGAAATTGCCGACTTGAAGACGGCGGCAGATGTCGCAGTCAGCAAACTCGCGACCGCGCGTCTCGAAGTGAGCGCGGCGGCGGCCGCGATCTTCACGAGGCGCTCGGAACTCGAGGTTGCGGAAGAGCAGGTACGCAAAACCATCCATCGCGCGCCGCCGGTGGGAGGCCCCTGGGTCGTGGCGGACCGCATGGTCGCGGTCGGAGACTACGTAGCCCCCGGCAAGGTTTTGTATCGCTTGCTCGATTTGGATCCTCTGAAGCTGAGGGTGCGTATCCCCGAGCGCCGCCTGGAAGGGGTGTCTCCCGGCTTGAAGGTGACCGTTACGGTGGCGGGACGGGCCAACGCCGTCAACGGCCGAGTTCTGCGCTTGCGCCCGTCCGTCGATGAGAGCACCCGCACCACGGAGGTCGAGATCGAGGTGCCGAATCCGGGTCTCCAGCTTCGGCCCGGGGGGTTTGCCCTGGCGGAAATCGAAGTGGGGGAGGACAAGGACGTGCCCGTGGTGCCGACCAAGTCCCTCGTCGTCTTCGCGGGCATCCACAAAGTCATGATCGCAGACCGAGATCTGGCCGGGGAGAAGCTCGTGACCGTGGGCCGGCGGCGCGGCGACGAGGTTGAGATCACGAGCGGGCTCGCAGTCGGAGATTGGATCATCGCGGAGCCAACCCCGGGCCTCGTGCTCGGGACTTCGCTGCGACTCACCAAGCCGGCGGCGGAAGGAGCGCGATGACCGGGCGAGGAGTCGCGGCGATGGGCTTGGGTCTCCTGCTCGGGTTCGGGTGTGCGATCGACGAGGCGGCGGACATTGCTGCGTACCGCCAGGTGCTCGACGGGGGACTTCCGCGGCCAGCGATTCCTGCGGATGGCCTGGCATTGGAATTTGCGACCGCCCTGCGCATTGCCAACGCCCAAGACGAGTTGCTCGCGCAGGCAGGCGAGTCGTATGTGCGCTCCCTCGTGGACCGGGAGCGTCGCGCCGCCGCCTTCCTGCCCCGCATTGCCTTCGGGCCCACTCTGTTCGCGAGGGAGCGCACCAGGGGGAGCACCGATCCTCGAGGCGCCGATGTGGAACTCGACGCCCGCCTCGGGGTCTCGCCGGCTGCGGATTCCGCCCGCCACACCGCCGGGAGCCTCTTGGCCGGCGCGGAGCGAGCGCGCCTCCGGGTGGCGCAGGAAGATTTGCTCTTGGATGTGGCGCGAGCGTGGTTCGTGGTGCGGGCCGCCGAAGCGAGGCATGCCGTCCTCCAGGCTTCGCTCGTCGTGCAAGAAGCGCGGGTCGATGATGCCCGCGGTCGGGCGGCCGCCGGCTTGAAACGCCCGCTCGACGTGGCCCTCGCCGAGTCTCGGGTCGCGGATGTGCGGGCCCGCATCGTGGACGCGTCGTCCGAGGCCAAGAATGCTCGTCACCTGCTGAGCTTTCTCCTCGGGTTCGATGTCACGTCCCGTGCTTTCGGGCAGGAACCCGACCTAAGCGTGGGGGACTGCGACGAGGCGACCTTGATCGAGCGGGGCCGACGGAATCGACCGGATCTTCGGGAGGCGCAGTGGCGGACGAGCGCGGCGGAGCTCGATGTGGAGGCGGCCTACGGCGCTTACTGGCCGAGCGTGGCTCTCGATCTCGGAGTCTTCTTGGCCCGTGACTCCGAGCCGGCAGCGCTGGATTGGACTTCGGCCCTCAGGATCAGTTTGCCGCTCTTCGAGGCGGGGCTGATCGAGGCGGACGTCAGAGATGCGCTTTCCCGCTTGCGCGAGGCGAGACTGGAGCAGTCCCGGCGCTCTCGTGCCCTGGTTCAGGAAGTGCGGATCGCCCGAGACACCCTGCACGCCGTGCGCGCCCGGGAGAATGAACTGCAAATGCGCGAACAGGCGGCTCGCTCTGCCTTCGACCTCGCGGTTGCCCAGGAGGCGGTGGGCCTCGCCTCGAATCTGGAGCGGCTGACCGCGCAGGACGACCTCTTGGCGGTCGAACTGGAGCTGGCGGAGAGTCGCATCGAAGTGCGTTTGCGGGCGCTCGAACTCGTGCGCGCCGCGGGAGAGCTGCGCGGCATCGCAGGAATCCCGGAGGAGCAGCCCTCGGATGCGTAGGCTGGCCGAAATCTGTATCGAGCGACCGGTCTTCGCGATCATGATGACGCTCGCGCTGGTCGTGATTGGCGGCGTGGGTATCGCCAAGCTCGGTGTCGACCGGTTCCCCGCCGTTGATCTCCCCTCGGTCCGCGTGCAGATCCGCTTGCCCGGAGCGGCTCCCGAGGAAATCGAGAGCGAGATCAGCGACATCGTCGAAGAAGCGGTCAACTCGGTAGAGGGAGTAGAGCAGCTCCGGTCGATTTCCGCCACCGGCACCTCCATCGTGCTGGCGACCTTCGGCCTCGATCGCAATATCGACACCGCCGCGCAGGACATCCGCGACAAGGTGTCGGGAATACTCAATCGCCTTCCTGAAGACGCGGATCCCCCCATCGTCTCCAAGTTCGAAGCCGATTCGGATCCCGCCCTCACGATTGCGCTGTCGGCCAAGCGGTCGCTGCGGGAACTGCGAGAGTTGGCCGAAAATGCCGTCAAGCCCGCGCTCGAACGCAGTCCCGGGGTCGGCGAGGTCCGGATCGTCGGGGGCGCCGAGCGCACGATCAACGTTTGGATCGACGCGGACCGACTCGCGGCGTACGAGCTCCCGGTGACGGCGGTGCGCGACGCATTGTCCGCTCAAAATGCGAACGTCCCAGGCGGCAACGTGACCACACCCTCGCAGGAGCAGTCGCTTCGAACCATTGGAAAAATGCGGGACCCCCGCGACCTCGAGGATCTCGTGGTCAGCACCGTGGAGGGGGTGCCGATCCGGATCTCCGACCTCGGTCGCGTGGAGGACGGAACCGGCGAGCTGCGCAGCGCGGCGCGCTTGAACGGCGAACCCACGGTGGTGCTGGAGATCATCCGGCAGAGCGGAGCGAGCACGGTCCTCGTCATCGATGGCGTGAAAAAAGCTCTGGACGAGGTTCGGGCTCGCCTGCCGTCCGACGTGAGCACGACCATCATCCGGGATCAGTCGCGCTACATCCGCACCGCGCTCGACGAGATCAATCTCCACCTGGTCATCGGCAGCATCCTGGCGAGTCTCGTCGTGCTCGTGTTCATGCGGAGTTGGCGCTCCACCTTCATCGCCTGTGTTGCGATTCCGACCTCCATCGTCGCCACCTTCGCGGTGATGTGGTGGCTCGGCTTCACGATGAACAGCGTGACGATGCTCGCTCTCGTGCTGATGGTGGGCATCGTGATCGACGACGCCATCGTGGTCCTCGAGAACATCTTCCGCTGGGTGGAGGAGAAGGGCGTGCCGCCGAGGGTGGCTGCGAAGGAGGCCACGGCGGAAATCGGCCTGGCTGTACTCGCCACGACGCTGAGTTTGGCGGTCATCTTCGTGCCCGTTTCCTTCATGTCGAGTGTGGCAGGGCGGTTCCTGTTCCAGTTCGGAATCACTTCGGCGGTCGCGATCCTGGTAAGTCTGTTCGTGTCGTTCTCGCTCACGCCGATGATGGCTTCGCGACTATTGCGGCCGAGATCCGTCGACGGTCACGTCTCAAAGCGGGATGGCTGGATCGAGCGGTCGTACCTGGGACTCTTGCGCGGGGCGATGAAGGCCAAATGGTTGGTGGTCTTGGTGTCACTCGGCGCGATCGGCGCCTCGGTTCCGCTGCTGCTGCGGGCAAAAAGCGAGTTTGTACCCTCCGACATCGATGAGGCGGAGTTCCAGGTGCGTGTATCCGCGCCGGAAGGCCTGAGCTTCGCCGCTATGGACGCGGCGATGCGGAAGGTGGAGGCGGAAATCCGGGCCGTCCCCGGGGTCGTGACGGTGCTCGGAACCGTCGGCGGTGGATTCATCGCCGACGTGAACTCCGGCAGCGTGCACGTGGCGATCGCTCCCCACGATGGCCGCACGGTGTCGGTGAGCCGTTTCCTCCGCAACCTCGCGCGCGGGAGGCCCGGAGACACCTTTCTCGGCAATTACGCGCAGGCGGACGTGATGAACGAGGTCGATCGACGGCTGCGAGGTCTGCGACCCCTGCGCTGCACCGTCCGCAATTATCAGTCGTTCAACATCGGAGGCGGGCCGTTCGAAGTCGACTTCGTCGTGCAGGGCCCGGGCATCCGGGAACTGGCCCACTACGCGGAGACAATTCGAGACGCCGGCATGGCGGTCGGGGGCTTCCGCGGCCTCGATACGACGCTGCGGCTCGACCGGCCCGAGCTGCGGGTTCAGCTCGATCGCGAGCGAGCCGCGGACCTCGGCGTGCGGGCGCGCGACGTGGGTTCGGCTTTGCGCCTGCTCGTCGGCGGCGATGAAGAGGTCTCGCGCTTTCGCGACGAGCGGGAGGGTGAGGACTACGACATTCGTCTGCGCCTCGAGGTGGACGACCGGACGCGCGCCGATCTCCTCGAGCTCTTGCGGATTCCGCGAGTCGGAGGGGCCCCGGTCGAGCTTTCGGCGGTGGCCGAGGTGCAGTCCGGCAAGGCGGCCTCCCGCATCGATCGGTTGGATCGGCGCCGCATGGTTTCGATTCGGGGCGGGCTCGCGCCGGGTTACCCCTTGAGCGATGGCATCGCGGAATTGCGCAAGATTGCGGCCGGCCTCGAGATGCCCGCCGCTTACTCCACGCGCGTCTTGGGGCGCAGCCTCGAAATGGAGAAGACTTTTCGCGAGTTTCTCTGGGCCTTCCTGATTTCGATTGTCTTCATGTACCTCATTCTCGCGTCCCAGTTCGAGAGCTTCCTGCACCCGGTCACGATTCTGCTTTCGCTGCCACTCTCGGTCCCGTTTGCGCTGCTTGCCTTGGACCTCGGGGGAGGCACCCTCAATCTGTTCTCCGCCCTGGGGATCCTGGTCTTGTTCGGAGTGGTCAAGAAGAACTCGATTCTCCAAATTGACCATATGATCCAACTGCGCTCCCGGGGTATGCCCCGCTTGGACGCGATCCTCCGCGCGAACCGGGATCGGCTCCGGCCGATCCTCATGACTACGCTTGCCCTCGTCGCCGGGATGCTGCCCCTCGCGCTCGGAACCGGCCCCGGGGCCGAGGAGAGGCGGGCGGTGGCAATCGTGATAATCGGGGGGCAGTCGCTCTGTCTGCTCCTTACGTTGCTCGCTACCCCGGTGGCGTACGCACTCTTCGACCGGGAGCCTGTCCAAAAAGTCGAGTCGGAGTGAACGGGACGCGGCGCGCACGCGCCGGGGAGCTGCAGTTGGACGTCAAGGCATGATGCTGAGCCCCTCGGCGATGGCCGCTTGGGCGATGAGGTCGTCCAGGGTCACGAAGGGTATCTCGTCGGCGCTGCCGCCCACGATCGCGAGGGCGGCGCTGATCTGGATGGCCTGGGCCGGTCCGAGCCCGTACACATCGAGAATCCGAAACGCGGTCTTGCCGATCGCATCCGGATCGCGGACCACCGTCCAATCGCGCGCGAGCGCCGACAGGCGAACCCGGAGGGTACGGACATCCGGCGAACGGAGGCGCCCCTCCTTGCGGCGGCGTGCAATGGCGCCCCAGATCTCGTAGGGCGTGAGGCACCAGACCGCCATCGCCGGATCCTGTCGGTAGATCTCGAGGATTTCGGGAGTTCGGGGTTCCGTCAAGAGGAGTGGAATCAGGGCCGAAGAGTCCCAGTACCTCAAGGATTTCTCCCACGGTCGGCGACCAGGGCATCCAGGACTCCGGCGGTCGGGCGTTGCAGGGGACCCTGCCAGAGGATCTCCCGGACCCCCTTCATGACGCCGAGTCGGATCACTCCGGCCCGGCTCAGGGCTCGGACTCGCGGGGAAATCTCGAGTCCCCGTCTGGCGAGGTATCCCTCGATCGGGACTATGCGGGCAATGGGTTCGTCACGGTCTCGGATCTCGATGGTTTCCCCGGCTTTGACCGCTTCCAACCAGCGGCTCAGTCCGGCTCTCAATGCGCGAATGTTGGCGCTTCGCATGGGTTCATGGTGTCAGATGGATGGCGGGCGCAAATTCCCGGAAGAGTCCCGGGGTGGCGACGTGTACACGTCAATGGGGACACGGAGAAATCGGAAAATTGCAATGTTCGCCGAAGAAGTTGTCTGATTAGAGGACCGTCAATGGCTCACTGACCGGGGCCAAAGTGTCACGATTGAGCGCGACAATCTAAGGAAAAAAAGTGGCGAGTAGGGGGGCGTCCGGTGGGGGGCGGTGAGCGTGCCTCGCGATTTTCCGGACGGCTTCATCGAGTCTTTACATGATCTTTCCTGTCTTCATCGAACGCTCACGCGATCCTCCTCCGCCGCCATCGTGCGGCCTCGAAGGAGTCATCCATGAAACTCTCCGCCTGTTTTGGTCTTCTGCTCATGAACCTCGGCCTCCTCGGCCAGGTCAAGCTCGATCAAGAGCTTCCCTTGTATGCGCCCACGTCGGGGATCAGCGGCAACCTCAACTCGGTCGGTTCGGACACTCTGAACAACTTGATGACCCTGTGGGCAGAGGGGTTCCAGAAGGCCTACCCCAACGTCAAGATTCAGGTGGAAGGCAAAGGATCGTCCACCGCCCCCCCGGCCCTGATCGCGGGAACGGCGCAACTCGGTCCGATGAGTCGCGAGATGAAGGCGACCGAGATCGACGAGTTCGAAAAAAAATTCGGCTACCGCCCGCTCGCGGTGAAGGTCGCCATCGACGCGCTCGCGGTGTATGTCCATAAGGACTGCCCGCTCGAGAGCCTCTCGATGCAGAAGGTCGACGCGATCTTCAGCAAGGGCCGCAAGGGAGGCTACGCCGAAGACCTCGCTAGCTGGGGCCAGCTCGGCCTCACCGGTGATTGGGCGGAGCGTCCGCTCTCTCTATACGGACGCAATTCCGCCTCGGGCACCTACGGGTACTTCAAGGAACACGCGATCTGGAAGGGCGACTTCAAGGACAGCGTGAAGGAACAGCCGGGCTCGGCGGCGGTCGTGCAGGGCATCGCCTCCGACCTATACGCCATGGGTTACAGCGGGATCGGCTATCGGACCTCGGAGGTGAAAGCACTGAAACTCTCGCCGAAGGAAGGGGTGGCCGCGATTTCCACCGATCCGGAAAACGTCTACGCCGGCAAGTACCCGCTCGCCCGCTTCCTCTACGTCTACGTGAAGAGGGCGCCCAACTCCCCGATGGACCCTCTGACCCGCGAGTTCCTCCGCTTCGTGCTCTCGAAGGAGGGGCAGGAGATCGTCATCAAGGACGGGTATCTCCCCATGACCTCGAAGTTGGCGGCCCAAGCGCTCGATCACTTCGGCGCCAACTGAAGCGAAGTTCGCCCCAGCCGGTCTTGCCGCCATGCCCGAACTCGCTCCTCCGAAGACTCCTAAGCCGAATGCCCGGTCGTCTCCCGCACCGGAGCGACGACTCAAAGCGCGGCGTCGCCAGGACCGCGTTGCCCGCTGGCTCGTGACCGCCGGCGGCCTCGGAATCGTCGTGGTGATCCTCGGCATCTTGGCCTTCATCGTGATGGAGGTCCTGCCGCTCGCTCGTGCGGCCAAGGTGGTTGCCCTGGCCCCGATTACGGGTGCAGAGTCCCCGATTCGCAGTGTCATCACGGACGACTACGGGGCGTTCGCGGTGAGTCTGGATGCGGCGGGAATGGTGCAGGCTCGTCGGCAATCGGATGGGGGAGTCGAGCGGGAGTATCCGCTTGCCCCGGGTGCTGGTGAACTGCGCTCCGCTTGGCAAGCGCCTTGCTCGCTCGAACTCGGCGGGTTCTACGCAAATGGCGAAGCCGTTCTCCTGCGGGTCGGATTTGGGCAGACCTTCGACGGGTCGGCTCGGCGAATCACCCTGGACGAGTGGAAACCGATTCGCCTGGACCTGGAACTCGCGGGCCAAATACCCACGGCGGTCTACGGCCGCGCGGACGACTCGGGCGGCGCCACGGTGGTGTCTGCGCTGGCGGACGGAGAGATCCGCGTCGTCACCAAAGCGATCACGAACAACCCGTTCAGCGGGGAATCGAGCGAGGAACTCACCCGCTCCACCTTAAAGTCCCCGGTGCCCCCGACGGTACTTCTCTTGGATGCGGATCGCCGCAATCTCTACGGAGCCGCCGGGAGTCGCCTACTTTGGTGGGAACTCGCGACGGAGAATCCCGAGCCCACGGTCCTGGAACACGACGAGCCTGTGGCGGCCCTGAGCTTCCTCAAGGGTGAAGTCTCGCTGGTCGTGGGTGGAGCGCAGGGTGGACTTTCGGTTTGGAGCGCGGTCCCGGTGCCGACCGGGCGCCCTCGACTCGAGAAACTCCGTGCCTTCCCGTCCCGCGAGGCTGGAATCGTCTCTTTGGCAGGCTCGTTTCGGGACAAGGGCTTCGCCGCGGTCGATGCCGGTGGAGGAGTGGGCCTCTACCACTCCACGGCGGAGCGGGTGGTATGGAGCTCCGATTCTGGGGAGGTGGAGAGCGGGGCGATTTTCTTGGCTCCGAAGGGGGACGCCCTTCTCGTCGCCTCCGCCACCCGAATCGCCCGTTTTTCCGTCGATAACCCTCACCCGGAAGCCGGGTTCAAGGCCTTCTTCGGCCGCATTCACTACGAGGGTTACGCTGAGCCGGAACACGTCTGGCAATCCAGCTCCGGGCACGACGAGTACGAGCCCAAGCTCGGATTGGTCCCGCTAATCTTCGGCACGCTCAAGGGAACCCTCTTCTCGCTGCTCCTAGCGGTGCCCATCGCAGTGCTTGCCGCGATGTACACCTCCCAATTCATGCACCCGAGCTTGAAGCGGATCGTGAAGCCGACGGTCGAAATCATGGCTTCACTCCCGAGCGTCGTGCTCGGGTTCATCGCCGGTCTGTGGCTCGCTCCGCGCGTCGAAAAGGTTGTGCCCGGCCTGTTCGCACTCCTGCTCGTGGGGCCGGGCATGGTCGTCTTGGCCGGGATCCTGTGGCAACGCTTACCCGATCGATTTCGTGCGCGCTACCGCGTGGGCTCGGAGGTTGTCCTCTACGTCATCGCCTTGCTCGGTGCGGCAACCCTCTGTTTTGTCGCGAGCCCGTCGCTCGAGTCGTTCTTGTTCGAAGGCGACTACCGAGGGTGGCTGCTGCGCGTCATGGGGCTTCAATACGACCAGCGGAATGCCGTCGTCGTGAGCTTGGCCATGGGTTTCGCGGTCATCCCGATCATCTTCACGATCGCGGAAGAGGCCTTCTCGAACGTTCCGAAGGGGCTCACGCTGGGTTCGCTGGCCCTCGGCGCCGATCGGTGGACCACCGTCGTGAGAGTGGTTCTGCCGACCGCGAGCCCAGGGATTTTTTCGGCCATCATGGTCGGATTCGGCCGAGCGGTTGGCGAAACGATGATCGTGCTCATGGCCACGGGCAACACCCCCATTCTGGAGTGGAGCGCGTTCAACGGGTTTCGCACGCTCTCGGCCAATATCGCCCAAGAAATTCCGGAAGCACCCGATGGAGGCACTCTCTATCGGGTCCTCTTCCTGGCCGCGCTCCTGCTCTTCCTCATGACGTTCGTCGTCAACACGATCGCGGAGGTGATCCGCCATCGCCTGCGGAGGCGCTATGCCAATCTCTGATGGCCAATCGCGAGGAACGCCACCCCGCGGGCTTCCGACCTCCAATCGTCGGGGGGCGCTCGGGAGAGCCCTGACGTCGCTCGCGGGCGGTGCCCTGGCTTTCAATCTGATCATGGTGCTTGGCCTCCTGTTGCTCCTGCTCTGGCAGGGCGGGGCCTATTTCTGGCCTCGAGACCTTGCCTGGTTCGAACTGGCGGATGGTCGGCAGGTGTTGGGCGAAATCCACGAGCACCGCGAGCTTCGGACCACCGCGGCCTCCGGTGCCGAGCCCATTTATGAGGTGCGCCTGAAGACCGGAAATCGCGAGCCCGAATTGGGCGGACAAGACTTCGTTTGGATTCGCGAGGCCGACATCAAGCGATCGGAGCGGCCGCACGACGCGGTTCTCCTCGAGCGGCGGTCATGGGGGCCTTTCTTCGGGTATCCCGTCGCGATCCGGCGCGGCGACGGCGTGATCGCCGAGGGGCGGGACGGCACGTTTCGGAAGCTCGAGCAACTGGTCCCGGAAAAGGCCGAACACTTCGAGAAGATCCGGAAGCTCGAAAAGGGCGAGATCGGAGATGTCAATTACGAAATCGAACGCCTGCGACTCTCGCGCCGCAAGCTGTCGATGTCCACGGACTCCTCCCCGGATAAGGCCCGCGCCGACGCTGAGCTGCAACGGGCGACGCAGGTGCAGGAGTCCCGATTCGGAGCGCTTGCCGATCGTCTGCGCGACGAACGGCAGAGTCTCGAGGCGGAAATCCTCGTGATCGAATCGATCGACGGTCGTCGCAAGACGATGCCGGTGAGCGAGGTGGTGCGCGCGGTTCGCCCGAACGAGCTTTCCACGGCCGGCAAGATCGGACTCTATGCCTCGCGCCTGTGGGAGTTCGTCTCCGACGAACCACGGGAGTCGAACACCGAAGGGGGGATCTTCCCCGCGATCTTCGGCACCGTGCTCATGGTGCTCCTGATGTCGGTGATCGTGGTGCCACTCGGAGTGCTTGCGGCCCTCTACCTGCGGGAATACGCGAAGCAGGGACCGCTGGTTCGCGCGGTGCGGATCGCGGTCAACAACTTGGCGGGGACGCCTTCTATCGTGTTCGGGGTCTTCGGACTCGGGTTTTTCGTCTACTTCCTCGGCGGATCTATCGATCGCTGGTTTTACTCCGAACACACGAGCCCTGTCTTCGGGACGGGTGGAATACTCTGGGCCTCGCTGACCCTGGCGCTTTTGACCGTTCCGGTCGTCATCGTGGCCGCGGAGGAGGGTCTCGCGGCGGTACCGCGAGCGGTCCGGGAAGGCAGCCTCGCTCTCGGTGCCACGAAGTGGGAGACCCTCCGCAAGGTCGTGATTCCCGCTTCCTCTCCGGCCATCCTGACCGGCATGATTTTGGCCATGGGGCGGGCCGCTGGGGAAGTGGCCCCGCTCATGATCGTGGGGATGGTCAAACTGGCGCCGGATCTGCCCATCAGCCTCGAGTGGCCGTTCCTGCATTTCGAACGTAAATTCATGCACATCGGTTTTCACATCTACGACGTCGGTTTCCAAAGTCCGAATGTCGAAGCCACGAAGCCGCTGGTTTCCGCGACGGCCCTGTTGTTGATCGTGGTGGTCACGATCTTGAATCTGGCGGCCATTCGTGTCCGCAATCGCCTGCGGGCCAAGTATGCGACCACTGGCCTATGACCAGGAACCAACCCGGATTTCCGCAACCCGGGCGGACGTCCTCGAGGTGATGTCTTGATCACGCAGGAGCAACAAAAAGTCATGACCAAGCTTCCCTTCGGGACCGAGAGTGCTCCCTCCGAGCGCGAATCCGCCACCGCCGCCGATTTTCTCGTCGCCGACGCCCACATGGAGGTGCGCGGGCTTTCGCTCTATTACAGCGAGAGTCAGGCGCTCCAGGGGATCGACTTGCGGGTGCCCCGCGGCAAGATCACCGCGCTGATCGGACCCTCGGGCTGCGGCAAATCGACGCTGCTACGGTGTTTCAATCGACTCAACGACTTGGTCGATGGCGTTCACATCGACGGAGAGATCCTCTTCGACGGCCAAAGTCTCTACGGTTCGGAAGTCGACGTGAACTTGTTGCGCAAACGAGTCGGGATGGTCTTTCAAAAGTCTAATCCGTTCCCCAAGTCGATTTACGAAAACGTCGCCTACGGACCTCGCATTCACGGGACGCGCTCGAAGGCCAGTCTGGACGAAATGGTCGAGAAGAGCCTAAGGGGCGCCGCCCTGTGGGAGGAAGTCAAAGATCGCCTCGACAAGAGCGCCCTCGGTCTGTCGGGCGGTCAGCAGCAGCGTCTCTGCATCGCGCGCGCGATCGCGGTCGAGCCCGACGTCATTTTGTTCGACGAACCCTGTTCGGCCCTGGATCCGATCTCCACCGCCCGCATCGAGGAGCTCATGACCGAGCTCAAGGGACGGTTCACGCAGATCATCGTCACCCACAACATGCAGCAGGCTTCGCGCGTCTCCGACACCACCGCCTTTCTCTATCTGGGGCGCCTCATCGAATACGGCGTGACCGAAACTCTGTTCATCAACCCGCGCAAGAAGCAGACGGAAGACTATATTACCGGGCGATTCGGCTGATCCGCGGGAGCGCGACCATGAACAAGATCCACCGCCATTTCGAAGACGAACTGTCGCAACTGTCCGAACTCACCCTCCGATTGGGAGGGGTGGCCGAGGAGGCGATCGGACGATGCCTGCGTGCGCTGATGGAGCGCGATTCGGAGCTCGCGCAGCGCGTGATTGCCGAGGACGAAATCTCGGACCGATTGGAGCTCGAGATCGACCATTTGTGTATGGAGATCCTGGCGCGCCATCAACCGATGGCGGGGGACCTGCGCTTCGTGGTCACGGTCATGCGCATCACCCCTGAGCTCGAGCGGATCTCGGATCTCGCCTCCCAAGTCTGCGAACGCTCGCTCGAACTGAACGGCGAGCCGCGACTCGCGGCGGTGATCGACATTCCCGCCATGGCGGAGCGCGCCCGCACGATGTTGCGTAGAGTCCTCGATGCGTTGGTCCAGCGGGACAGTCGCGCTGCGCGCGAAATCATCCAGATGGATGACGAGCTCGACCGCCGCATGGACCAGACGTTTCGGATCTTGCTCACTCTGATGCTCGAAGACAACAAAGTGATCACCCGGGCCCTGCGTTTGATGATGGTCGCGAAGTACCTGGAGCGGATCGGCGACCAGGTCACCAACATTGCCGAACAGATCGTCTATTTGGCCGAAGGGCGAATGATCAAGCACATGGGCGACGCCGGGCTCACGCCGAAACCGCACCCGTGAAGATCCGACACCATCTCCTCCTGCTCCTGACCGGAGCCGGGCTCGTCGCCACCGTTGCGCTCGCGGTTTTCGGATCCGGAATCATCGCCCGTGCTTCGCGGGAGAGCGCCGAAGCCCGCCTTTCCTTCGAGTCCGACCTGCTGGCCCTCCAGGTTGCGACCTTGGGCGCCGATCCCAAGGCCAGGCATGGCTGGGTACAATCGGTGGGTGGCAAGCTCGGACTGCGTCTTACCCTGATCACCGAGGACGGTCGGGTGGTCGCCGACAGCGCTCTTCGCGACGATTCCGAGCTGCCCAGCCTCGAGAACCATTTAGCCAGGCCCGAAGTCATCGAGGCGGGAAAAGAGGGCCGAGGACGTTCCCTGCGCCGTTCGACTTCGGTGGGGCAGGAATTCCTGTACCTGGCGCGTCGGCTCGAAGGGGCCGGGGAAGTGCGTTTTCTGCGCTTGGCGCTACCGACACGCGAGCTGGACCGCTTCGAACCGGGGCATCTGATCGCGCTGGTCGCGAGTGTTCTGGTCTCTTTGGCCGCGAGTACGGCCCTCGCTTATTGGGCGGTGCGACGACTTTCGAGACCAATCGAGGCAATGAGTCGGAGCGCCGAACTGGTGGCGGCCGGCGAATTGGGGGTGTCCGTCCCTGACCATCCGGACGAGGAGCTGAGCCGGCTCGCGTTCGCCATCAATCGGATGAAGGGGACCCTGGTCACGAAGCTCGAAGAGCTGGATGACGAACACCAATTGGTCCTGACGATGATGGAGGGTATGGAGGAGGGCCTCCTTCTCGTCGGCAAAGACCATCAGGTGCTCATGGCCAATGCGGCCGTGCGGCGGATCTTCCGCGTGCATGTTGATCCGATCGGCCACCGTCTGGGCGAAGTCGTGAGGCACCCCACGGTGATCCGCGAGGTCGACCGGACGATTGCCAATGGGGAGAGCCGACGGGAAACCGTCACGGGAACTCCGGGCTCCGACAAAAGTTTCGACCTGCACTTGCGCATGGTCGACATTCCGCGGGGTGGGGGGGAGCGCGGAGTGTTGGTGTTGTTCATCGACATCACGCGGCTTGAGGCGCTCGAAAAAGTTCGTCGCCAGTTTGTTGCCGATGTCGGCCACGAATTGCGCACGCCGGTGACTTCCATCAAGGGTGCGCTGGAGACCGTCCTCGAGGGCGGGCTCGTGGAAAACTCCGACGGCCGCCATTTTCTCGCGGTGGCCGCGCGCCAGGCCGACCGCATGGCCGAGCTCCTGTCGGATCTCACCGACCTCTCCCTGATTGAGACCGGATCGATCCAACTCGACTTGGAGGCGGTGGAGCTTGCCGCCCTGGTGGAGGACGTCTTGGCCGGGCTTCAGTCGCGGGCGAAGGACCGGGAGGTGCAGCTTCGGGCCGAGGTGGCGCTGTCGACCCTGGTTCGGGCAGACCGTCGCCGATTGGAACAGATCCTCACGAACCTCGTCGATAACGGCATCAAGTTCAATCGGCCCGGAGGCTCGGTGACCGTGAGGGCCCCCACGGTCGGTCCCGTGGTGCACATCGAAGTGGTCGACACCGGGGTCGGCATCCCCCCGGACAGCCTGAACCGGGTCTTCCAGCGGTTCTATCGCGTCGAAAAGTCGCGGTCTCGGGACGCCGGAGGCACCGGCCTCGGGCTCGCGATCGCCAAGCACCTGGTGCGTCTCCACGAGGGAGAAATTCGAGTGGAGTCGGAGGTCGGGGTGGGGTCGCGATTCACCGTCGAGCTCTTGAAGGCTTCTCCCGAAGGGCCGGGCGATTAGACGGTTGCCGCAAAGGGGGCTCGGCGTAGACTGCGCCGTCTTCATCATTCCCTTACGAGGCCTTAACCGTGTTCCGATTCCTCCCGCGCGACGAGGGCTTCTTCGACTTTTTCGAACGAGCCGCCTCCAACCTGCACGAAGCGGCGCTCCTCCTCGACAAGTTCATGACGGACTACGACGATCTGGAGGATCGGGCGAAGCAGATTCACAATCGGGAGCACACGGGTGACGTGTTCACTCGCGAGGCGATTGAGAAGCTCCACCGCACGTTCATGACCCCCTTCGACCGGGGTGATATCCACCGACTTGTTTCCCGGATGGATGACGTCTTGGATCTCATGGACGCGGCGGCGCGCAAGCTGGTGCTCTATCGCGTGGACAAGCCCACCGACGACGCCAAGAATTTGGCCAAGGTCTTGATCGAACAAACGCGCACCTTGAAGAACTTGATGCCGATGCTGCGAACCCTGAAGGAGCCGCAGACGATCCTCAATCTGTGTTTGGAACTGCACACGCACGAGTCGGAGGCGGATCGGATCGAAGAACACGGCCTCGCGCGGCTCTTCCAGCACACCCAAAACCCGATCGAAGTCATCAAGTGGAAGGACATCTACGCGGACTTGGAGACCGCGACCGATCGTTGCGAGGACGTCGCCAACGTGATCGAAGGCATCATCTTGCAGAATTCCTGAGAGGGGAGTCCCGCTATGGATCCGGTGCTCTTGGTCGTCTTGATCACGGCCTTCGCTCTCTTGTTCGACTTGGCCAACGGATGGAATGATGCCGCGAACGCCATCGCGACCGTCGTGGGTACGCGGGTGATGAGCCCGATCTCCGCGGTGATCTTCGGCGCGGTCATGAATTTCTTGGGGGCGCTCGTATCGGGAGCGGTCGCCAAAACCGTCGGCGCCGACATCGTGGATCAAAAGACACTGACCTCCGCGGTTGGGCCGTTGATCTTCATGGCAGCGGTGGCGGCAGCGCCAATTTGGATCACGCTGTGCACATGGAAAGGCCTGCCGATTTCATGCTCACACTCTCTCATGGGCGCGCTCGTAGGGGCGGCGCTGGCCGCCGGCGGGGCAGGATCGCTCAAGGGGCCGGGCATCAAGAAAATTGTCTACGGGATCTTCACCTCTCCGGTGACCGGGTTTGTGTTCGGTCTCCTGATCGTAGTCGCGATTGCCTGGCTATTCCGCTCGGCCAAGCCCCGTTTGGTGAAAAGACTATTCGGAAAGCTTCAAATCATCTCGGCGGGCGCGATGGCGTTTTCGCATGGAACCGGGGATGCCCAGAAGGCAATGGGGATCATCACGGGAGCGATGATTGCCGTCGGGTGGCAGAGCGCCGACCCCAGGGACTTCCACATCGAACCCTGGGTCCGCTTCTCCTGCGCGGGAATGATGGGAATTGGCACGATCGTCGGCGGCTGGAAGGTCATCAAGACCCTCGGGTCGCGCCTGGGCGAGCTCAAGGCGTATCAGGGATTTGCCGCCGAAACCGCGGGCGCGGGCACGATCCTTTTCAATACCCTGACCGGAGTCCCGATCAGCACGACCCACTCGATCACCGGGGCGATCATGGGCACGACCGCCGCCCAAGGGATCCGGGTGGTGAGGTGGAGCGTAGGGAAGAAGATCCTCTACGCATGGGTGCTGACGTTCCCCGTGTGCATCGGCATGGGGGCCCTGACTCTGGCACTTCTCCGGGCCGCCCTGTTGAAGTGAGGCGCGCGGAAGCGATGCCCAGCCGAGGGGGCGAGGGACCAACTGTCTCCGAGTTTGCGCTACGCTTTGGCCATGACGACTGCGCGACTGATTTTCCTCTCCGTGATCTTGGCGTGGTGCCTCGCTCCTTCCGCCGGAGGCCAAGGACCGTCGGCCTCGGGCGGGCCGCTCGATCCTCTGCAGGCGGCGTTCGATGTTCAGCACTATGAGTTGGTGCTGGCCGTCGACCCGAGCCAGCAGAGTATCGGGGGGACTCTGACCGCTACCCTGTTGACGGTTGCCCCTCTCTCCTCGGTGCGGCTGCACTTGGATCAAGCCTTGCGGGTGAACGCCGCCGAGGAAGCCGGTAAGTCTCTGCCGTTCACCCACGAAGAGGGATTGATCACCGTCGACCTGGGCCGGGAACGAGCCTCCGGGGAAACCCTGGTGATCAAAATTGCGTACGCCGGGAAGCCAAGAGTCGCGAAGAATCCGCCCTGGGATGGTGGGTTCACCTGGGCCACCACGAAGGCCGGGGAACCCTGGGTCGCTACCTCGTGCCAAGGCGAGGGTGCCGATCTGTGGTGGCCCTGTAAGGACCACCCGAGCGACGAGCCGGCCGGATTCGACTTGCACATCTCCGTCCCGAAGCCGTTGGTGGTGGCCAGCAACGGCAAACTCGTCAAGACGACCGAGAAGGGCTCCGAGCGCACCTTCCACTGGAGAGTCACGACTCCGATCAACAATTACGGCATTGCCCTCAATATCGCGCCCTATGTCCTGATCGAAGACAAGCTTGCCAGTGTCGCCGGGGACACCTTTCCGGTGGTGTTCTACGCGCTGCCCGAGAGCGAGAAGAAGGCGCGCAAGTTCCTACCGGAAGTCAAAGACCATGTGCACTGGTTCGAGCGCAACTTCGGGCCGTATCCCTTCCGGGGCGACAAGTACGGAGTGGCGGAAACCCCGCATTTGGGAATGGAGCATCAGACGATCATCGCGTACGGCAACAAGTTCGCCCGCGATCGCCACGACTACGACTGGCTCCATCATCACGAACTGTCGCACGAGTGGTGGGGCAATCTGGTCACCGCGCGCGATTGGAACGACTTCTGGATCCACGAGGGGATCGGGACCTACACCCAGGCGCTTTACATCGAGGACCTGCGTGGCCAGGACGCCTATCACCAGGAAATGAAGAAGTACCGCCTGACGATTTCGGGCGCGAAGGCCCTGGCCCCTCGCGAGCCCAAGACGACGGCGCAGATGTACAAGGGTGACAACGATCTTTACTACCGCGGAGCGTGGATTCTCCATTCGCTGCGGAGTGTGATAGGTCGCGACGCGCTGATGCTCGGATTGAAGCGTCTGGCGTACCCGGAGGAGGCCCTGGAGAAAAAACTCGGCAGCGACACCTGCCGATTTGCCACCACGGACGACTTCACGGCCGCCATGGAGAAGGCATCCGGTCGGAAACTCGATTGGTTCGTGGAGGTCTATCTGCGATCCCCAGGGCTGCCGCGCCTGAAGGAGCGCCAGGTCGGCGGCAAGCTGATTCTGAACTGGGTCGCACCGAACGATCTGCCGTTCCCCATGCCGATCGACGTGCGGGTCGGGAAAAAACTCGTGCGTCTCGACATGACCGATGGCCGTGGTGAACTGGTGGTGCCCGAGGGGGCCGAGGTCCTGATAGATCCCGAGAATTGGGTTCTCCGTGGCAAGAAGGTCAAGGACGGCGAGTGACTCTGCTCTTGTGTGCACTCCTGTGCGCGGACCACCCGATCCCGGAAATCGACTGCGGAGTGCTCGTCGTAGGCGCGAGTTTGGGTGGAGTGGCGGCGGCGCTCGCCCTCCAGGGAACGGATGCATGGGTCATCGAGCCCGGTCCGTGGCCCGGGGGGCAAATCACCAGTCAGGGTGTGTCCGCCCTGGATGAACATCGCCACATCGAGTCCTTTGGTGGCACGCGGCTGTATATGGAATTGCGGCGACGCCTCCGGGAGGCCTCGGGCGGGGCCATGAACCCGGGAGGAGGCTGGGTCTCGAGACTTTGCTTCGAGCCGCTGGTGGCGCTGCGCGTCCTCCGCGAGTGGTTGGAGGGGACACGGATTCTCTACCACCATGTGGTGATCCGGGTTGACTGGCGAGCTGACCGCATCGCTCGAGTTTGGGTGAGAGGGCCCGCCGATACCCTGGTCGGTTTTTGTCCTCGCTTCGTGCTGGATGCCACTGATCTCGGCGATTTTCTCGAGGTGGCGGGGGTCCCGTTCCGCATCGGGTCGGAGAGTCGGGCGGAAACGGGAGAGCCGCACGCCGAAACCGAGGCGAATCCGGCGCGGGTGCAGAGCTACACGTTTTCGTTCATCGTGGAGTGGGACCCGAGCCGGCGTAGCGAATCCGTCCCTCCCGCCGATTACGAACGGCTCCGGGCCGAACAACCCTATTCGCTCAATCATTGGTACGCAGGGCGGGGGTATGTCCGGTATGGCATGCGCCAGCGCCGGGAAGGGACACCAGGGTCGTTTTTCGATTATCGCCGCATCGGCCCTGAACTCGCTCTTGTCAATTGGCCCTCCAATGACTTCCGCGGCTCCTCGATCCTGGCGCGGGAATTCGATGCCGCCAAGCGACTGAGCTTGGGTTTTCTCCATTGGCTGCGCACGGAGTGTCCGCGGGATGAGGGGGGATTCGGTTATCCCGAACTGCACTTGCGGGCCGATCTCATGGGCACCGGGGACGGGCTTTCGCTCGAGCCCTACGTCCGGGAAGGACGGCGGTTGGTCGCGCACACGCTCGTGTGTGAGCAGGACTTGCTCTCGAAGACCGCGAGGGCTCGGCTTTGGCCGGATTCGGTCGGAGTCGGTGCCTACGGAATTGATGTGCACGCGTGCTCCGGGGACGCGGATGCGACTCGGCAGTTGTGGATCGATGCCAAGCCATTCCAGATTCCGCTCGGCATGCTCGTCCCACGGATTGCGCGTAACTTGCTCGCGGCGGGCAAGTGCGCGGGTACCTCGCAAATCGCGAATGGTGCTTACCGCCTGCACCCGGTCGAATGGAACATCGGGGAGTCGGCGGCGAGGATCGCCCGTTTTTGTTTGGAGAGGAACACCGACCCTCGGGACTTCCTTCGAGACCCGCCGAGGATGCGTTCGCTGCAGCGTGCACTTCTCGCCGCCGGTGTGCCCATTTTCTGGCTTACGGATCTCGGACCATTCTCGGATGAGTGGGAGGGACTCCAAGACCTCGCAATACACGACGAGATCCCCTGGGATCCGGAGACCCTCGACCTCGGCGTCTCTCGGGAACTCCGCGAGCGCGCCCGGCGCCACCAATCTTTTTGGAAATTAGACGCTCCGAAATAGCCAGTCTGGTATAGACGGGACATGGCGCTGCCCGAGGGACCCCTACTTGCCCCCCCTCCCGTGGATCCGTTCCCGGAAGGTCTCGAATTCCACCATGGGCCGATCCGGCGCGATCGGGCGGATATGCCCGCCGATCCCCTGTCTGCCGCCGCGCTCGACGAGTTTGCCCGCCACGGTTTCATCTCCGGAATTCCCGTTCTCTCGCCGCGGGAAGTCGCGGAGCTCACCTACGCCCTCGACGAAATCCTGGGAGCGCTGCCGCGCCTCGCGCCGAGGCTCTACGAAATCGAAGCGGCGTCCTTGGCCCGGCCTGCGGAAGTCGGACTCCACTTTCTCGGAGCCTGGCGGGTGCATCCCGTCTTCCATGATCTGCTTTGGCACCCCAATGTCATCGCTCCACTGCTCGCGGTGTTTGGCCGCGATCGGATGAGGTTCTTCCACGACCAGGTGTTCGCGAAGCCCCCCCGTCACCCGGGAGTCACCCCCTGGCACCAGGACTACAGCTACTGGATGCGGACGGCACCCTGTGCCCACCTCACCATGAACCTGATGCTCGACGACACCGATCAGGAGAGTGGCTGCGTCCACTTCGTACCCGGTAGTCATCGCTGGCCGCTCTTTCCCAAGGTGGACTTCGGTGGCCCGATGGACCAGCTCCTCGGCTACTTGAGCCGGGAGGAGAAGAGTCATTTCAGTCCGGTCGCGGCTCCCCTGCGGGCCGGCCAGGCCACGATCCACCACGGGATGACCGTCCACGGCTCCTTCGCCAACGCGGGTTCCCAGCCCCGCCGGGCGGTCGTGCTGAATTTCATGGTGCCGGAGGTGGTCATCGCCGACGACCAGGCCCCCCTCCTCTCCGGGGTGCCCTGGCAGCCCCGCGGCGAGCCGCCCCGAGGGGCGTTTTTCCCAGTCCTTTCTGCGCGCGCTCTTTCGTAAAAGAAGGCCATGCACGACGCCTCTTCTGCGCCCTCCTCGGGCTCGGTCTTCCTTGCGCGCACTTCCGCCGCCATCGTCATCGGGCTCGGCACCTACGCCGTGTTCTGCTTAGTCCTCGGGCTGCGGCACGCCGGCCCCAAGAGTGCGGACCTCCTGGTTTTCCTCGCCGCGCTGAGTGCCCTCGTAGCGACCGGCCGCTTCCGCCGCAGCTTTCAGGATCAGGAGGAAGCTCGGGTTCAGCTTCACCTGACCGCGCTCGGGATGGCCATGGTCGCCAACGTTCCCCGCGGCTTCGCAGCGGCGGAGCAGGGGATCCTCTGGGCGGCCTTTGCGTTCCTTTTGGGCTCGGGGCAGCTCTATGCGCTGCGGCGCAGCCCAGGGGCGCCGTTCGTGATGGGCCTGCGCGGGCTCTTGGGCGTAGCGTCCACGTTCCTCCACCTCGCTCTTTTCCTGGGGGCGGGGATCGCGGCGCTGTTTCATGATCTTCCCGAGTTGGCGGCCGGGCCACTGCGCGTGGGGGCGCTGCTGGCAATCTTGATCGGCTTCGTCGATCTCCTCCTGGCCCTGGGCGCCGATCCCCGCTCCTTGCCACGTCTGGATCACCACTCCGCCTGAATTGTTGAACCCGGGTCGGCCGAGAAGGAACCCATATGCGAACAATTGCGATCTTGCTGCCGCTGGCGATGGGGTGGTTCGGGCTCTGCCTTGGGGCGGTGGTAGCAGCTCCCCAAGCGCCGGAGCAGGTGGTGGTCGATGCCCGCAAGGAGCTCGCGGAAGTCGAAAAACTCGCGGAGTCCCTGCAGCCGGGGGACATGCGCACCGCGACCCAACTCCAGCGACGGTTGGACATCGTCGCCCGGAAGATCAAGAGCGCGCGCAACCAGACCCACCCGGACTGGGCGGACGCCCGGTCGCGGTTCAACGCCGTCTCGAAACGGATTGCGGATACCGCCAATGCCACCGCTCCCGCGACCGGAGCGGATCCGAATGACCTGGCCAGTTTGGAAACCGACCTGAGCCGGGCCGAACGCGACCTCAAGTCCAATCGGCTCGATCAGTACGACGACCCGAAATTTGTGGCGGATTGGAACCAGCGCATTGCCGACTTGCGCAAGCGCGTGGAGGCGCTGCCGACCACAGAGCGCAAGCGGGATCGCCACCTGAACACCGTGAAGTGGCTCGAAGAGAACATCGTCTACGGCCAGACCCAGCGGCAAGCTTCCCAGAAGGGGGCTGCGAACAATCAGCGGCTGGCCGCGATTCTCGCGACCTACGAGGCCGCGCAAATGCCTCGTGATTTGGTCGAGCCTCTGGAAGCGGAATCGGTGGTGCATTGGGTCAGCTCGATTCGGGAACGCCTCGGGTCGATCATGGAGCGGGACCTGGCCGAGGTCGAGGCCTTGGGTCTCGACCCGACCACAGACCGGCAGAAGATCAGCAGTGCTCGTCACTGGATTGGGAGCACCGCCAGGCGCCAGTTGGAGGAGAAGTTGGCGATGGCCCAAGGCTTGATCGATGGTCAGGCCGACACGGGCACTCAGTACGCGGACTTTATCCTCAAAGTCGACATCAAGAATCGCGACCAGGTTACCAACGTCCTCTTGGGCGAGGGGCGGTTCGACGAGTGCATGGCCCGTTTGAATGCCGGCGTGAAATCCGTCCAAGTCGGGCAAGCCTTTGATCGTTCTCTGGACCGCAAGGGTGGTCCGGATCGTAGTGCTCAGGCCGCCAAGCTGTCGGCAGCCGTTGCGCATGCCCAAGCCTCGGCCGTTTCGGCCCTCGATGCCGTGCGTATGCCTGCCGCCAAGTCGAAGGATCCGGCGCTGCTGAAAATCGCCGAGGAGACCTTCAAGAATCCCGACTACGGAGTGGGGGCGTGGAAGCGGATGTTGGTTTCCTACGACATCCAGTCAAGGGAGCGTTACGACACTTCGGTGGATCGCAGCGGCACTCGGGCGTCTCTCACCACCTACCACTACAAGTGGCAGGAATTTGGCGTGCTCACCGCCGAAAAGGTCGGCAACGACTGGTACCTCTTCTACAACCTTCTGAAGAAGTTCGAATCCGGGGGTTCGACCACGCCGATTGGCCGCTGGATCCTGGCCGACCGTTTCCAGTCCACGCGCATCCTCGAAGAGAACATCGACAAGTGACGGCGGAAGCGGGCCGCGGTCATTGGAACGACAACCGCCCCGCGCGCAATTCCTGATCGGTGCGAAGGATAGCCATCACACTCTTGCCGTCCCGGAGCTCCGAGGACGCGACGAGTTCCAGAACGCGGGCCCAGGGGACACGGTGGACTTCAATGAGTTCGTCGTGATCGAGGTTTTGGACGGTGGGAATCAACTCGGTGGCGGCAAAGAGGTGGATGACCTCGTCGGTGAATCCGGGAGTGGTCCACATCGGTCCGAGGCGGTGCAAACGGCCGGCCCGCATTCCGGATTCTTCGATCACCTCGCGGTGGGCACATTCTTCCGGGGTCTCGTCGCCGTCGAGTTTCCCGGCCGGAATCTCCCAGATGTAGCCCGACGCGGCGTGCCGGTACTGACGGATCAGAATCGCTTCGCCGGAAGAAGTGAGGGGAACGATCGCGGAGGCCCCAGGATGCCGCAGCATCTCCAGAGTTGTCTTGCGACCGTCCGGGAGGGCGATCTCCTCGACATCGAGCGTGAGCACTCGTCCCCGATACGGCGTCCGCTTGTCCAAGAGGCGGGCTGCGGGCGGTCCGATCATCGGATAGAGATCGCGAAGGTGCAGGATCATCCAGTCCCGGAGACCGTCGTCCTTCAGGGGACTGGATCCAATCTCCTCCGGCTCCCAGTGGAGGCAGGTAACCCGCTTGTGGCAGTTTGGGCGCTGCGTGCGCGCCGGGGCTCCGATCGTGATCAGAACGTCCTCCGGGTGGCACGCCGGGAACGGTACGGCACTCGCGCCTGACTCCAGGGTCTGCACGGTCGGAGAGATGGAGGCGGGGGGAGGAGCCAGTTTCAGCGCGGCGTGAAGGGCCAAAGCCTGATCTGAGTGGGACGTCAGGAAGTGAAGTTGCATGGCCGGAATCCACGGACCTGTCAGACTTCGGACAGGCGGTGTCGAGACGGTAACGCCTCCCGCCGGAGGCTCCTCGGTGCGGGCTTGGGAGTACGGAATGTAATTCTATATCTGGTTATGACTTATGTCAGCTCCGTCGGTCTGGCACAGCATGTGTTTATAGGCATCCTATGAAAGCCTCCACGACCGCCCGCTGGTTTGCCCTCTCCGTGTTTGCCGGGTTCTCCTTCCTCGGTACCGCGGCCTGTTCGAACACCGGCGGAAGCCCTTCCGAGGCAGAGCGCACCAACGGGAACGGGAACGCCGCCGAGCCGAAACTCGTCCCCGCGCCGCTCAAGGTCGAAAAGCCAGCGGAGGCCGCCGACACCCTAGTCAAGCTGCCGGCGAATCCCCCACAAGAGATGCCCGGGCTGCACAACGTCGTGAAGCTGAGCGACCGAATCATCATCGGTGCCGAGCCGGAGGGGCGGGAGGCGTTTGCGAGTCTCGTGAAGATGGGAGTGAAGACCATCATCTCAGTCGACGGCAAGACCCCGGACGCGGAGGCTGCTGCCAAACACGGATTGCGCTACGTGCACATCCCGATTGGGTACGACGGGATCACCGAGGAAGAGCGCCTCAAGTTGGCGAAGACCTACCGCGAGCTGCCGGGCCCGGTCTACACCCACTGCTTCCACGGCAAACACCGGGGGCCCGCCGCCGCCGCGGTGGGGCGGGTCGCGGTCGATGGCGCTCCTCGCGATCAAGCGATCGCCGAAATGTCGCAGTGGTGTGGGACCGGCAAGGCCTACACCGGCCTCTACGAAGTGATTGCCCTCGGGGATCTCCCGGAGGCCTCAGCTACGAAGCAACTCGACTACAACTTCGCCCCGGCCGCCGCGATCGGCGGACTGCAATCCGCGATGGTCGTCGTGGCTCGGGCCGAGGAAGGACTGAAGGCCCTTTCGAAGCAGGGATGGAAAGCGGACGCCCATCATCCCGATTTGGTCGCGATCGAGGAGGCCAAACGCGCGGCCGATACCTTCACCTCGATCATGCAGCAGGCCGATTATGCGGGCCGCCCCGCCGACTACAAACAGTGGATGGAGCGCAGCGAGGAAACCTCGAAGGAACTGGTGCTCGTCCTTGAGACGGTCGAGCGCGGCGAGCCCGAGGCTTCGGACCAAGCCCTGAGGCTGTACCAGCGCCTCAAGGCCGACTGTAACGCCTGTCACAAGTCGTACCGCGACTGAAAATCGACTGCGGACGGCTCTGCGGGGCGGACTGGGTCCGCCCCCGTCTTTTTCCGGTGGTTTTCCAGTCGCTTAGGGAAACTCCGTGCATGAACTGAAGGGGATGGGAGATCGCATGCTGAACCGAGAGCTTGGTGTGGGACTTCTGGTGGCTCTCCTCGCTGGCGGCGCAGTAGCGCAATCGGATCCGCCGACGTCGGTCGAAGGGCGCTTGCTCCAGTTGCTGCGCGACAAAGGGGTCATCGACGCGAAGGAGCACGAAGCGCTGGCTAACTTCGAGCGGCAAATTAGGGAGGAATCCGACATCGAAGCGCGCCTGGGCACCCGCATCGAAGAACTGACGGCTCGGCTCGCCGACGAGGGCCCGAAGACAACCTACAAACCCGGTAAGGGCTTCGGCTGGTCGACCGCGGACAAGAAATTCGCCCTCAATATCGGAGGGCGGCTCCAGTCCCGATTCACCCACGAAGAAAACGACGACGAGAGCGGCAACAAGAACGGGGAGGGCGAACCGAACTTCACGGTGGCTCGGGCCCGCCTGATCTTCGAGGGCAATGCATTCGAAGAATACTGGAAGTACCGATTCCAATTCGACCTGGCCGGCGACACCGCTCGGGGCAACGTTGGCCCGCTTGCGCTCCCGATGGGGGGAGGTTCCACCGGAACCGGGAGCTTCACCTCCGGAAATCGACTGACCGAGTTGAAGGACGCCTACCTCGAATTTGCGAAATGGAAGCCGTTCCAGCTCCGCTTCGGGCAATTCAAGGTGCCCTACTCGCGGCAGGAAATGGCCAACGTGTTCATGTCGACCTTCGTCGATCGGGCGATCACCAATCGGGTCTTTGCCACTGGACGTGAATCCGGTTTCATGATCTTCGGCACGATGGGCGGCGAGAAGGAAGACCTGTTCGAGTACTACCTCGGTGCGTTCAATGGCGAGGGCGAGAACCAGAACAACAACGACGACGGACTTCTCTACGCGGCCCGGGTCGCGTTCAACCCGTTCGGGGCCATCAAGTACACCGAGTCCGATGTCGATCACACTGAAGATTTCCGAGTCGCGGTGGCCGTCAACGCGTTCTTCCACGACAACGACAACCACTCCGCCTCGGCACGCTTCGACACCTGGAGCATCGGGGCCGATATCGCGATGGCTTGGCGGGGGTTTTTCTTCACGGCGGAGTTCCACCGCCGCGAGGTGGAACAGAGCGGGTCCGACCTGGAGGTGACCGGTTGGCATGCCCAGCTCGGCTACTTCCTGATTCCGCACGAATTCGAAATCGCGCTGCGAGCAGCCGAGATCGACTGGGACGAGAGTGCGACCCTGTCCGGTCAGCGCGAGTACTTGGGACTTCTCGCTTACTACTTTGCGGAGCACCACCTGAAGCTTCAGCTCGACTTCGGACGGGTCGAACTCCACGAACACGATCACGTGCGCAATGACGACGAGTGGCGCGCTCGGTTCCAAGCGACCCTGATCTTCTGAGCCCGCACCGAAGCCCGGCTTCACGAGATCTTTACGATGCCTTCACGGACTTGATCGTTTCCGCATGCGATCTTGGCGCCGCCCACCCGGTTCCTTAACAGTGTGAAGGCCGGGGTGAGCCTCACCTGGAGCTTCCTGCATGCGGATCCCGATCCTGCTCGGGCTGGCCCTCGCCGGCATGGCCCTACCGTCTTTCGCCCAGACCCCGGGCGAGCCCTCCGTAGAGGGTCGTCTCCTCCAAATCCTTCGCGACAAAGGCGTCATCGATGCCGCGGAGCATGCCGAGCTCTCCAAGCTCGAACAGGACCTGAGGGACCAATCCCGGTTCGAGTCCAATGTCGACGCCAAGGTGGAAGAGCTGGTGGCACGCCTCGCGGACGAATCTCCGAAGTCGAGCTACAAGCCGGGCAAGGGATTCGGGTGGGCGACTTCCGACAACCGCTTCGCCCTGAACCTCGGAGGGCGCATCCAGGCCCGGTTCACTCACGAAGAAAACGACGACGGCAGCGGCAACAAGAACGGGGAGGGAGAGCCCAACTTCTCGGTTCCCCGGGCGCGGATCAACCTTGAGGGGCACGCCTTCGAGGAGTACTGGAAGTACAAGATTCAATTCGATGTCGCCGGGGACACCGCCCGGGGCAACGTCGGGCCTCTCGCCCTCCCCATGGGCGCGGGATCGACGGGAACCGGGAGCTTCACTTCCGGCAATCGCTTGACCGAGCTCAAGGACGCCTATCTCGAGTTCGCCAAATGGAAGGCTTTCTCGATCCGCTTCGGCCAGTTCAAGACGCCCTACTCAAGGCAGGAGATCACGAGCAGCGGCGCCCAGGAATTCGTGGATCGCGCCATCACCAATCGGGTCTTCGCACCCGGCCGCGAGGCGGGCCTCATGCTGTTTGGGACGATGGGGGGCGAGAAGGAAGACTTCTTCGAGTACTACCTCGGGGCCTTCAACGGCGAGGGAGAGAATCAGACCAACAACGACGACGGATTGCTCTACGTCGGGCGCATGGCGATCAATCCCTTCGGCGGGGTGAAGTACTCGGAGTCCGATACCAAAGGCACGGATTTCCTGATGGCGCTCGGCGTGAACGCCCTTTTCCACGACAACGACAACCACTCCACTTCGGCGCGTTTCGACACTTGGAGTGTCGGTGCCGACCTGACCTTGTCTTGGGGCGGGCTCTACTTCACCGGCGAGCTGCACTACCGGGAGACCGAGCAGGCCACGAACGACATGGAAGTCCTCGGCTGGCACGCCCAGCTCGGTTACTTCCTTTTGCCCGGGGAACTCGAGATTGGTCTGCGGGTCGCCGAAATCGACTGGGACAACAGTGCCACCTTGGCCGCGCAGCGGGAGTATTTGGGCGTCATCGGCTACTTCTTCGCGGAGCACAACCTGAAGATCCAGTTCGACTTCGGCCGCGTCGAACTGCACGAACACGACCACAGCCGCAATGACGACGAATGGCGGGGGCGCCTCCAGGCCCAGATCGTGTTCTGACATCGAGGGTCCGGCCGGACCGAGTCCGGGCATTGCCTTTCGGGCACGGGTTCGGCATCGTCAGCCATGCGTGTCGTTTCCCTCGTGCCCAGCTTGACCGAAAGCCTGTTTGCACTCGGGCTCACGGAGCGCGAGCTCGTGGGGCGGACTGCCTGGTGCGAAGAACCGCGGGGCCGCATTGAATCGGTGCCCACCCTCGGCGGCACGAAGAACCCGGACCTGCGCCGGGTCATCGACGCTGCGCCTGACCTCGTGATCCTAGAGCGAGAGGAAAATCGGCGGGAGGCTTATGACACCCTCACGCGTGCGGGCGTGCCGGTGTTTGTCGCGCACGTCCTCAAAGTGAGTGATGTGCCGCCGATGCTGCGTGCCCTCGGCAGCGCGGTGGGGCGAGGCGACGCCGCGGAACCCTGGGCTAGGGAACTGGAAGAACAACTCGCCCGGACTCGTCCCGGCGGCCCGGCGCCGCGGGCGGCCGCCCTCATTTGGCACCAGCCACTCATGGCGGTGGCGCATAGCCGCTATTCGGGAAATCTCCTCGAACAGGCCGGCTTCGTTTTGCCGGAGCTACAGCCGGACGCTGGTTATCCGAAAGTGGATCCTGTCGACCTCGGCCGCGCCGGCGTCGAGTTGCTCTTGCTCACAAGCGAGCCTCACGACTTCACCCTGGCCGAAGGAGAGGCGATCGCAGATCTGATTCAGGGATCCGGTTTTGTCCGGCCCCGCGTGCGCAAACTGGACGGCAAACACCTGACGTGGTTCGGGACCCGCACCGCGGCGGCGCTGGCGGCTTTCCGAGCGGTCCGGGTCGACCTTGCCATCGATCGCTCGGCCGCGGGTGCTTGACCGGTTGGATGGGTGACACGGTGCCCGGTGGGGGGGGCGATGCCAGAGCCGCGGTCACGGAGCGCCTCGGCGGTCGGTGTCACCAGGTGCTGGTGAGCGTGCCCTGCACCGGCGAGGAGGTCGCGGTCGGAATTGACAACTCCGACTTGGGGTATGCTCCCGCCCATGGATCGGAATCGAATCGTGGCCATCGACATCGTGCGCGGAATTGCCATGGTGATCATGGCTACCGATCACGCTTCGGAGGCGTTCAATCGGGACCGACCGGTGGTGGATTCCGCGCTCTTCCAGGGATTTGATCAGCCCCTGCCAATCTGGGCATTTCTGTTCCGATGGCTGAGCCACTTCTGCGCGCCCGCCTTCTTGTTCTTGGCGGGAACCGGGCTTGCCCTGAGCCTGGCGCGCAGGCGGGCGGCGGAAGTGGAGGCGTGGCGAATCGACTTCGACCTCTTCGTGCGCGGGGCCATCATGCTCCTGGTGGATGCCACGTTCATCAATTGGTTTTGGGTGCCCGGGGTGTATTTCTTCCAGGTCATGTACGCGTTCGGGTTGAGCTTCTGGGCGATGATTTTTCTGCGACGCCTGTCTTCGACCTTGAACGTGGTGATCGGCCTCGTCTGTCTGACGGTCGGGGAGTGGACGCGCACGGGCGAGATTTTCGTAGCGTCGGATTGGGGCCCAACTCTGATGGCGTTCTTGGTGAACGCGGGGTTTTCTCCGGTAGGGGTTCTCGACATGGAAGGGCTCTTCTGCGCCTACCCGGCCGTGCCGTGGATCGGTGTGATGGCGTGGGGGTTGGCGTACGGGCGATGGCTCGAGAAGAGGCAACCGAGCCCCGAAGGGCGCGCCGCCGTGACTCGAATGACATTCGGACTGGGCATCGGCAGTCTGGCACTGTTCCTGGTGCTGCGCGGTGCGAACGGCTTCGGCAATTTGGGTCTGTACCGAATCGACGGCTCGATTCCGCGGTGGGTGCAGACGAGCAAGTATCCCCCCAGTTTGACTTTTGTGCTCTCCGAACTCGCGATCCTGCTGTTGCTCCTGGCCTGGCAGTTTTTTCGTTCGAGAGGGGTAGGGGAGCCCGGGAGAGCGGCGAGAGTGTTGTCCCTCTTCGGAAGGTCCGCGTTTTTCTTCTATCTCTTCCACATCGCGGTCTTGGAACTCGCGGCGCGCTGGAGCGGCCTCCACTTGCAGGCCGACTGGGGAGTGGCCATGTTGGCCTGGCTCCTCACGATGCTCCTCGCATACCCCGTTTGCCGGTGGTTCTCCGGGTTGAAACAGCGGCAACCCGACGGGTTTCTGCGCTACTTCTGAACCGTGCCGTCCCGGATTTCACTCGCCCCTGGGTGGAGCTAAGGTCCGCCATGAGCGATGTCGCCGAAACTCGCGAGCGTCACCCCCGTCTCCTCGGTCGATCGAACGCCCTCCTCGTCGTGGTCGATGTCCAGGCGCGCCTCCTGCCGGTCATTGAGGGGGCAGCCGAACTCGAGTCTCGCCTGAGCATCCTGATTGCCGGCGCCAAGACCTTGGGGATCCCGATCCTCTTCACCGAGCAATATCCGAAGGGCCTGGGACCGACCCTTCCGGGCTTGCGGGAACTCGTCCCGGAAGCTCCGGTGCTGAGCAAGCTCTCTTTTTCCTGTGGTGGTGATCCGGGCTTTCGGTCCGCGGTGCGGGGATTCGAGAAGGCCGAAATCGTCGTGGCCGGCATCGAGGCTCATGTGTGCGTGCTCCAGACCGCGCTGGACCTCGTCGCGCTGGGCTACCAGGTCCACGTGCCGTTCGACGCCACAAGTTCGCGGCGGCGCAGCCATGCCGAGAACGGCCTGAGGCGCATGGGGGAGGAGGGCGTCGTCGTTACCAACGTCGAATCGGTGCTCTTCGAAGCGATGAACCGCTGTGACATCGCCGAATTCCGGGCGATCTCGGGGCTGCTCAAGTGAGCGGAGACGTCTTCCTCCACCGCCTGCGCGTTCCCTTCGGCGATATCGACCAGGCTCAGGTGCTCTACTTCCCTCGACTCTTCCACTACTGCCATCTCACGATGGAGGCTTTTTTCGACGGGCCGATGCAATTGCCGTATCACCGCTTTCTCAAAGAGCGGGGGCTCGGACTACCCACCGTGCACGCGGAGGCCGATTACGCGGCGACCATTCCTTACGGGACGGATCTCGAAGCCGGACTCACGGTGCGCAAGATTGGCCGCACGAGCCTCGATCTCCGATTTCGATTTGGATCGGCCTCGGCCGACGGCAGCGCGCGAGTCCACCACGCCGAAGCGCGCAATACCGTCGTCTGTGTCGGTCTACCGGGGTTTTCCCCGACGCCCCTGCCCGAGGATTTACGGGGCGTGCTCGCTCGCTACGTGGAAGGGGCGTCTTAGAACCGCTTCGCGGCGGCAAAAAACGGCAGCGAGGACGCGAGCAGCGCTGCGCCGATTCCGGCGTAGACCCCGAGGATGAGGCCCGGATGCGACGCCCCGTAGAAGTGGCGCAGCGCGAGCCCCATGCCGATCATGACGGGAATCAAAATGACGAGCACGATCGGATACATCGACCAAAACGGAGCTTGCCCCGGACGGTCCTCGATGCGTTTGATGACTCGGCGCGAGCTCTTGCTCAGGACAAACACCCCCTTGGCGGCACCGACTACCACGCCAAGGGCAATGCAAATGAGCGCCCAGTTCAGGCCGGACGCGTCTTTGGTGATCCCGAAGTAGGGGAAGAAACCGCGCACCAGCAGCATGACGCCGATTGCGACCCACAAGAGGCCGGCGATCGTGGCGCGCGCGGATTGGGAACAGTTCACGACGCCCCCCCTTCGTACACATCCTGTTCTTCGGACGGGATGTACTGACCGAGCAACTTGTCCAATCCCATCGCTTCTTTGGTGATGTGGCGGGCGATGACCATGCGCTGCACTTGGTTGGTGCCTTCGTAGATCTGGGTGATTTTGGCGTCGCGCATGTATTTCTCGATCGGATAATCCTTCATGTAGCCGTAGCCGCCGAAGAGTTGGACGGCATCCGTCGTCACTTCCATCGCGACGTCGGTGGCGTAGCACTTGCACATCGCGCTGAGCTTGGTGACGTTGGGCACTCCCTCGTCAATGCCACCGGCGGCGGCATAGACGAGTTGACGAGCCGCTTCGGTCTTCATCGCCATGTCGGCCAGCATCTTCTGAACCATCTGGAAGGAACTGACCGGGGCTCCGAACTGCTGACGCTTGCTCGTGTAGACGGTGGCGTATTCGAGCGCCCCCTGAGCGAGGCCCATGGCCTGCGCCGCGACCCCGGGCCGCGCCAAATCGAGAGTCTCCATGGCGTGTTTGAAACCGTGGCCGGGCACGCCCCCGAGCAGACGATCGACGCCGACTTTCACGTTGCGAAAACAGGTCTCGACCACCGGGACGCAGCGGATCCCCATCTTGTCCTCGACCTTGCCGATCGAGAATCCGGGGTCGCCCTTCTCCACCAAAAACGCGGAGATCCGGCGCGACTTGCTGGTCGGGTCCGACACCGCGAACACGGTGTAGAGGTCCGCTGCTCCACCGTTGGTCGTCCACTTCTTCTCGCCGTCGATCTGCCAGTTCGACCCGACCTGAGTGGCGCGGACCTTGAGGCCGCCCGCATCCGATCCCGCCCCTTTCTCGCTGAGGCAGAAGGCGATCAAGGTTTCCCCTCGGGCGATCCGCGGCAGGTACTTCTGCTTCTGTTCTTCCGTCCCGCCCACGAGAATCGGGAAGGAGCCGAGGGCGTTGACCGCGAAGAGCACGCCGACTCCGCCGCAGGCCCTCGAGAGTTGCTCCACCACGAGGCAGAGATTCATCACGTTCCAGTCCCGACCGCCACTCCCTCCATACCGCTTGGGGATCCACACGCCAAAGAGCCCGGCGCTGGCGATGGCGTCGCGGATTTCCCAGGGGTACTGCTGAATCGTGTCGTACTTCTTGGCGACAGGCCGCACGAATTTTTCCGCGACTTCGCGGGCCTTGGCCTGCCAGTGCAGGTTTTCTTCGGTGAGAAGGGGCATGCCGACCTCGTCGACTGAGGGAAAATGGGACGCCGCATGGTACGGCACCCCCCGCTTGCGGGCAACGCACCGGCCGGAGGCTCCGCCTTAGGAAGCGAGGCCTTCCGCGAGCCTCGTCATTTCGCGCTTCACCGCTGCCACGCCCGGGCTGCCACCGAGTTCGGCGGCAATCGAAGTCATGGTCGTGGAGACCATGCCGCAAGGGCGGATCGCGTCGAAGTCCTCCAGTCGATTTTCCACGTTCAGGGCAAAACCGTGCCAGGTGCACCACGCCCGGCAGGCCACGCCGAGGCTCGCGATCTTGCGGTCGGAGATCCACACCCCGGTCTTGCCGGTGATCCGCTGACTCCGGAGGCCGAACGCCGCCAGAGTGTCCATGACGAAACCCTCGAGGCGGCGCAGGTGCGCATGCAGGTCGCGACCCGTTCCTTCCAAAAGGCAAATCGCGTAGCCGACGACTTGACCCGGACCATGGAGAGTGACGTCGCCTCCGCGCTCGACCTCGAACGTCGGAAACCGGTCGGGTTCGAGCAGGTTTTCCCGGTGGGTCCCGCGCCCGAGGGTGACCACGGATTCATGCTCGACGAGGAACAGGGTGTCGGGAATCGCGCCGAGAATGCGGCTGGCCACCGCCTCTTGCTGGAGGCGATGGGCCTCCTGGTAGGCAAGCAAACCGAGGTCGACGCAGCGAATGGCCATCGTCCGGAAGATATCGCGGGAGTCCCGTTTCAGGCACTACCCACCCAAACGCCGAAAGAGCCAGACCTGACCCCTTGTGGTTTCCCTGCCTGTGACTGCCATTCCCACCTCCGCCACTCTCGAATCTGCCCCTTGGACGGGGACGAGCTCGTTCATCGGACGGCAGCCGATCTACGATCGCGATTACCATCTGATCGCCTACGAACTCCTGTTTCGGGCGGGGGACACGAATGTGGCCGAGGTCGTCGACGGCGATGAGGCGACCTTCCGGGTGATGCTGAACGCGATGGTCGAGATGGGGCTCGATCAACTCGTCGGCGCCTCCAAGGCATTCTTGAACGTCACGCGCAACAGCGTCCTCTGCGAGTTCCCCCAGTTCTTCCCGAAGGAACGGATCGTCCTGGAGGTGTTGGAGGACGTCCTGATCGACGACGAGCTGGTCGCTCGCCTGCGCAAGTATGCCGAGCAGGGCTACGCGATCGCGCTCGACGACTTCGTGTTCGCCGAACAGTGGAAGCCGTTGCTGGAACTCGCGACCATCATCAAACTCGATGTGCAAGTGCACTCGGAAGCGAGTCTTCGCGAACATGCCGCACGCTATTCGAACCACGAACTCCTCGCGGAAAAGGTGGAAACTCGCGCACAATTCGAACTGTGCCGTGAGTTGGGCTTTCAATACTTCCAGGGTTACTACCTGAGCCGACCGCGTACGCTGGCAATTCGGCACGTTCCGACGAGTCAGTTGCCCGTGCTGCACATCCTGAGTCGGATCCTCACCCAAGAACCGACGGTGCGTGAAGTGGCGGAACTCGTGAGCCAGGACTTGGCCCTGAGTGTTCGCCTCCTGCGGGCCGCCCAGGCCCGTACGCCGCGGCTCGGCGGTCGCGTCGAAACCATCGACGACGCGGTCGCCGCACTCGGGATCGAAGGCGTGAAATCGTGGGTGACCCTCCTATCCCTCTCGGGGTTCGAGGTGGCGTCGCTCGAGCACTCCGCCGAAGCCTTGGCGCGGGGTCGAGCCTGCGAGCTGCTCGCGCCCCGCGGCAGCGAAACGCTGAAGAAGCGCTTCTTCCTGGTCGGGCTGCTGTCCAAACTCGGCGATCTGATGGACATGCCGCTCCCGGTCGCCCTCGAGGGTCTACCGCTCACCGAGGAGGTCACGGACGCGCTTCTCAAGCACTCGGCGATTCTCGGCGAGACTCTCGAGGCGGTGTTGGGCCGAGGGTCCGGTCGGCCCTGCCCGTTTCCCGCTTCGGAAATCCGGGATGCGGTTCTGGCTGGACAGGCGTGGGCGAGCTCCGTACGTAGCGAGATTGGCTACTGATTTCGAAACCCGTCGCGTTTGGCCAATGGGGGGGTGATCTCCCAAACCGGGGCGGTTGGTGCACGAGAGCGGGTGCTCGCGGCAACGGCTTGACCCGCAAGCTCCCCAGCGATGACCCGAGTGAATTGCCCGGGAAACGCAAGGGTGGACGAGCAGGCGCGGAAGTGAAGGGGGTTTCAACCGAACCCGTGCTCGTCCAAATCGTCTTCATCCAGACCGAGGTGGTGGCCGACCTCGTGAACCACTGTAATGCGGACCTGTTCGGCCAGTTCGTCCAGGTCCAAAAACTCGTCTTCGAGTGGTAGACGGAAGATCCTGATCGTGTCCAGCGAAGGGGTGCCCGACTCATCGCCCTGGAGACTGCGCTCGCCGATCGGCACTCCGTCGTAGAGCCCAAACAGGGTGTCGGACTCCGGATCCAGTCCGAGTTCTTCGAGAAGCTCGCGCGGTGGCTCGTCTTCGATGACAACGGTCACCGTTTCCAGGTGCTCTCGCACCCAGTCAGGGAGTTCGGCGAGCGCGCGGGCCACGAGCGACTGGAACCTCTCCCTCGCGCCATCTTCGGCGGCGGAGCTCACTTCTTCGGGTTGTAGATGTGGACCGCGAGGCCGTGCACGTCTTCGGCGGCCTCCATGAGCGTTTCCGCGAGCGTCGGGTGCGTGTGCACGGTGAGCGCCAGATCCTCGGCATGGAGCCCGGCTTCGATCCCGAGGGCGCCCTCCGCGATCAGTTCGGAGGCGTGTGGCCCGCAGATGTGCACTCCGAGCAGGCGGTCGGTCTTGGCTTCGCTGACGATTTTGACGAGACCATCGGTTTCGCCGCCGGCGAGCGCGCGCCCCGAGGCGCCAAACGGGAAGGTCCCGACGTGGACTTCGATCCCCTTGGTTTTGGCCTCGGCTTCGGTCATGCCGACGGATGCAATCTCCGGATCCGTGAAGATGGCGGCGGGCATCGCGCGCACATCGTAGACGTCCGGCTTCCCGGCGATGACCGCGGCGCAGACGAGCCCCTCTTTGGAGCCCTTGTGTGCGAGCAGCGGGGGCCCGGCCAAATCCCCGATGGCGTAGATGCGGGGATTGGAAGTGCGGAGCTGCTTGTCGACGACGACAAAGCCCTTCGGAGACAGGGCGACTCCGGCCCGATCGAGCCCGAGGTTCTCGGAGTTCGGACGCCGTCCCACCGCGACCAGGACTTTCTCGACGGTGACGGTTTTTACGTCGCCCTTCGGCCCTTCGATGGAGACTTCGAGGCCGGCGGGGGAGCGTTTGACTCCCTTCGCCTTGGATTGGAGATGGAGGTCGACCTTGGCCTTCTTCAGATTGCGGGTCACCACCTTCACGAGGTCTGGATCGGTGCCTGGGAGCAGTTGGTCCATGAGCTCGACGACCGAGAGGGCAGTGCCGAACTTCTGGAGGTACTGGCCGATCTCGAGACCGATCACGCCGCCACCGATCACGAGCAGGCTCTTCGGCACGCGCTGCAGGTCGAGCGCGCCGGTCGAGGAGAGGATGTCTTTTTCATCCACCGCGAAGCCTGGGATATCGATTGATCGCGAACCCGTGGCCAACACGAATGCGTCGGCGCGGATTTCTTCCTTGGAGCCGTCGTCCTTCCGAACCTCGAGGCGATCCGGACCGGTGAAGCCTGCGGTCCCACGAACGATGGTCACCTTGCGACGCTTCATCAGGTCGGAGATGCCGCCGGTCAGGCGCGTCACGATGCTGTCCTTCCAAGCCTTCATCTTCGCGAGGTCGAGGGTCGGCTCCGACACCGCAATGCCCATGTCCTCGGCGTGTTGGAGATGCTGCCAGAGTTTCGCGGCGGAGATGTAGGCCTTGCTCGGAATGCAGCCCCAATTGAGGCAGGTGCCGCCGAGGCGAGACTCGCGTTCGACCAACACCACTTCGACTCCGAGTTGGGCGAGTCGGATGGCGCAGACGTAACCGGCCGGGCCGGCCCCGATCACACAGGCTTTCTTGGCGGTCATAGGGGGAAGGCTCCTTCCGCCGTGCCGGATCCGTCCCCCTGGACCTCGAGCATCTGCTGCCGAAGGTGGGGGGGCATGGACGCGTACACGTCGGTGAATAGGGTTTCGAGCGGGGGTTTGTCGGCGGCCTCCGCGGTGGCGAGGGCCTGATTCATGATCGTGGTGAGCTCGTCGCGCATGCGAGCTTCGATGGCGGGCGTCAATTGGCCCTGAGCGATCAGCCAGTCCCGGAATCGATCGAGGGGATCCACCAAGAGCCAAGGCTCAACCCGGCTCTCGTCGCGGTAGCGGGTGGGATCGTCCGACGAACTGTGGCCGCCCCGTCGATAGGTGACCAATTCGAGCAGCGTGGGACCACCGCCCGCGCGGGCTCGGACGTGCGCTTCCCGGGTGGCCAGGATCACTGCCAAAACATCGTTCCCGTCGACCGCCACCCCGGGCATGCCATACGCTTTGGCTTTGATCGCCACCCCGTCGCTCTTCGTTTGTTTTTCGAAGGGGACGGAGATGGCCCATTGATTGTTCTGGCAGACGAACACGACTGGGGCCTTCCAAACCGCGGCGAAGTTCAGCGCCACGTGGAAATCGTGTTCGGAGGTCGCTCCGTCTCCGAGGTAGCCGAAGACGACGCAGTCGTCCCTCCGAATTTTGGCGGCGTAAGCGGCGCCGGCGGCCTGGGGCAACTGAGTGGCAATCACCGACGAGAGGGACACGTATTTGTGCTCGCCACTCGAAAAGTGCATCGGCTGCTGACGTCCTTTTTCCACGTCGAGGCAGTTGCCGAAGAGCTGGCCGAAGTACTTCTCCAAGGGAAAGCCCCGGAGCAAAAGGACTCCGCCTTCGCGGAGCGCGGGGAAGATCCAATCCTCGCGCCTGGCCACGAAACCCGAGCCGATGATCGCGGCTTCCTGTCCACTCGACGGGCCAAAGAACGCGATGCGTCCCTGCCGCTGCATGAGCAGCATTTTTTCGTCGAGCAGGCGCACCCGCAGCATTCCTCGGAAGACTTCGAGGCATTCCTCTCCGCGGAGCTCCGGGACTCGTGCCGATGCGGGTTGATCCAAGACGGGGAGGACACGCACCAAGTCGCGGGCAGGGTTTCGCATGACTGGAGAGTTCGAAGGGGAGGCGGCCGCGGTGGTCCGGCCGCGAGCGAGCGTCAAAGAACGAGCAGGCCCGGATTCTCGAGCAAGCGCTTCATGTGATTGACGAAGTGGGCGGCGGTGCCCCCGTCGACCACGCGGTGATCGAGGGTCAAGGAGAGATAGCCGATCTTGCCCGGCACGATCGCGCCGTCTTTGATCACCGGCTTGTCTTTGATCTGGTACACGCCGAGGATCGCGACTTCGGGGTGATTGATGATCGGAGTCGCGAAGAGTCCGCCGATGGACCCGGCCGAGGTGATAGTGATGGTGGAACCGATCAGCTCGTCGCGTTTTGCGGTGCCGTTGCGCGCCGCCTGCGACAAGCGCTGGAGATCCCCGGCCAGTTCGAGCACGCCCTTTTGGTCGGCGTGGCGCACGACCGGCACCATCAGGCCGCGATCGGTGTCGGTCGCGATCCCGACGTGGATGTCGTGCTTGACCACGATCTCGCCCTTCTCCTCGTCGAGGGTCGAGTTCACGTTCGGGAACTTGCGGATCGCGGAGGTGAGGGCCTTCATGATGAATGGGAGGAAGGTGACCTTCGTCCCTTGCTCTTCGCCGATCGCGGCGGCGCTCTTGCGCAGGGCGTACAGCGCCGTCATGTCGATTTCGTCGACGTAGGTGAAGTGCGGGGCCGTGTAGGCGGAGCGGCGCATCTGGTCGCCGGTGGCCTTGCGGATTCCGCGGTAGGGGATGCGGTCTTCGCCGCCGGCCGTGAAGGTGCGAACGGGGGCCGGGGCGGGAGCGGGGGCAGGAACAACCGGCGTGGCCAAGGGGGCGGCGACGGGAGCGGGAGTCGGCGCTGGAGCCGCCCCGACCCTCGGAGCGGAGGCAAACTCCGCCACATCGTCCTTCGTCACGCGGCCGTGCGGTCCCGAGCCGGAGACGGCGCCGAGTTCGACGCCGAGTTCGCGCGCGAGCTTGCGAGTCGCGGGAGCCGCGAGGACACGCTGGGCCTCGGTCGCGACGAGAGCCGGCGCAGGCTCGACCCGGGCGGGAGCCGGGGCCGGGGCGGCGACGGGAGCGGGAGCTTTCGGAGCCGGGGTTGGAGGTGCGGCCGGCGCGGGGGTTGGCTTCGGTGCGGCCACCGGGGTGGCCGCTGGCGCCGGAGCGGCGGCCCCACCCTTCTCCAGGATGACGATGACCGAATGGACCGGCGCCACTTCCCCTTCCTTCTTCAGGATCTTGGCCACGCGCCCGGTGACCGGGGAGGTGATCTCGACGGTGGCTTTGTCCGTCATCACCTCGACCATGGGCTGATCCTCCTTCAGCGCCTCGCCTTCCTTGACGATCCAGCGCACGATCTCACCTTCGGCGACGCCTTCGCCGATGTCCGGGAGTTTGAATTCGACCTGCATGATCAGGAGTCCTTTTGGAGGGTGAAGATCAGAATTTCGCAACCTTCTCGATGGCGGATAGCACCCGCTTCGGAGAAGGCATATAGACGTGCTCGAGGGTGTAGGGGAAGGGAGTGTCGAAGCCGGTGACGCGCACGATCGGGGCTTCGAGATACTCGATGGCCTCTTCCGCGATGATCGCCGAGATTTCGGAGGCGACTCCGCAGGTGCGGGTCGCTTCCATGGCGACCACGCAGCGTCCGGTGCGCTTGACGGAGTCGAGGATGGTGTCTTGGTCGAGGGGGAGCAAGGAACGCAGATCCAAAAGCTCGACCTCGATTCCCTGCTTCGCGGCCTCTTCCGCCGCCTCGAGGCAAGTGTGCACCATGGCGCCCCAGCTCACGAGGGTGACGTGCGAGCCGGCCCGCGCGATCCGGGCCACGCCGAGAGGAACCGTGAATTCGGGGTCGTCCGGAACCTCACCCTTGACGGTGCGGTAGATCCGCTTTGGCTCGAGGAAGATCACGGGATCTTGGCCCCTGATGCAGGTCTTGAGCAATCCCTTTGCGTCGGCCGGAGTCGCCGGAACCACGACCTGAAGGCCGGGGGTGTGCACGAAGTACGCCTCCGGCGACTGGCTGTGGTAGTGGCCGCCCCGAATGCCTCCGCCGTAGGGCGTCCGCACCACCATCGGGCAGGTGAATTCCCCGCCGCTGCGATAGCGGAGCTTGGCCATCTCGGAAACGATTTGATCGAAGGCGGGGAAAATGAAGTCCGAGAACTGGATCTCGGGCACCGGTCTTAGGCCGTACATCGCCATGCCGATCGCGGTGCCGATGATGCCGGACTCCGCGAGCGGCGTGTCGAGCACCCGGTCCTCCCCAAACTTGGCTTGCAGACCGTCGGTGGTGCGGAACACCCCGCCGTTTTTTCCGATGTCTTCGCCAAGGCAGACGACATTGCGATCGCGCGCCATCTCCTCGTGGAGGGCCGCGTTCAAGGCTTGCAGAACCGTCATCGTGCTCATGCCGTAACTCTCTCTCTTTTCGGCGCGGGGTTCAGAGGGGGAAGGCAGCATCAGCGTCGGCGGCGTGATCTCCACCTTCGGCTCTGAGGGCGTCTCGTTGACGGGCGAGGTGGCGGGGGAGCTCGGCGTAGACGTCGTCGAAGAGGGTGTCGATCTTCGGCGCGGGCTTACGTTCGGAGTCCTTCGCTGCCTCGGCCATCTCGGTGTCCGCCTGCTCATGCGTCTTCTCCAGGGTGGAACGATCGATCACGCCCTCGGTGATCAGGAACTCTTCGAAGCGGCGGATGGGATCCTTTTCCGCCCACGCCTTTTCCTCCTCCTTCGGCCGGTAGCGGCTCGGATCGTCGGAGGAGGAGTGGGGGCCCATGCGGAAACTCAGGAGTTCGATGAGGGTCGGCCCGTCGCCCGCGCGCGCTCTCGCCACCGCGACCCGCGTCGCTTCGTAGACGGCGAGAACGTCGTTGCCGTCCACGCGCACTCCGGGCATCCCGTAGGCGTCGGCCTTGACGGCCATGTTTTTCGAGGCGGTTTGTCCGCTCACGCAGAGGGAGATGGCCCACTGATTGTTGATGCAGAGGAACACGATCGGGGATTTGAAAACGCCGGCAAAATTCAGACCGGTGTGGAAGTCGTTGCTCGAGGTGGCGCCGTCCCCGAAATAGCTGCCGCAAACCTGTTTCGTGCCGCGGATGCGCATGGCCATGGCGATACCGGTGCCTTGCACGATCTGCGTCCCGATGGGGGAGGAGATCGAGACCAGGTGCTCGGGCGCGTGGCTGTAATGCACCGGCATCTGGCGTCCCAAGGCGGCATCGCCGGAATTGCCGAAGCAGTTGTCGAGCATGCGCTCCGCGGAAACTCCGCGCAAAAGGGCGATGCCGGGCTGGCGATACGAAGGAGTGATCCAGTCGTCTTTGCCGAACGCGAAAGCCGAGCCGACCTGGGCCGCCTCCTCTCCGAACGAAGGAACGTAGAAGCCGATCCGACCCTGGCGCTGGAGCTTCATCGCCCGCTCATCCAGGGCACGGGTGCGCACCATGGCCTTCCAGAGGCTCAGGAGCTCGCTTTCGTTGAGCTTCACGCGCGCCCTGGTCTTCTCGCTGCCACCGGGCCCGAGGATCGTCAGGAGGGACTCAGACATGCAGTTCTCCGGACCGGCGATCCCGCTCCCGGAGCCATCGCTCCGTGAACAGTTCACCGGCCTTGTAGGAGGAGCGGACGAGCGGGCCTGAGGCGCAGAAGAGAAAACCCAGCGTTTGGGCTTCCTTCTGCCACGCTTCGAAGCGCGCCGGCGGGAGGTATTCCACCACCGGAAGGTGGCGGGGAGTGGGTTGGAGGTATTGGCCGAGGGTCACGATGTCTACCTCGGCGCGACGCAGATCCACCAGAGTCGCGCGGACTTCGTCGTCGGTCTCTCCCAAGCCGAGCATGAGAGACGATTTTGTCAGTTTTGCGGGTGCCAGCCGCTTCAGCTCGCTCAAGCTCCTCAGCGACTGCTCGTAGCCGGACTTGGCGTCGCGAACGGATCGCGTGAGCCGCTGGACAGTCTCGACGTTGTGAGCCAAGACACTGGCCGGGGAGTCCGCGAGCTTGCGGAGGAGTTTCGGATCTGCTCGGAAGTCACCAGCCAAGACTTCGATCTTGGTATCGGGACTTGCGAAGTGAACGGCTTCGAGGCAGGTGACCACATGGCCGGCGCCGCCATCCGGCAGGTCGTCGCGATCGACCATGGTGATCACGACGTAGGACAGCCCCATGGTCTTGACCGCGTGAGCGAGGTTGAAGGGTTCCTCGTGGTCGAGACGACCGGCGGGCTTGCCCGTCTTCACGTTGCAAAACCGGCAAGCCCTCGTGCAGGTGTCGCCGAGCACCATGAAGGTCGCGGTGCCATGGTTCCAGCACTCGCCCAGGTTGGGGCAGCGAGCTTCTTCGCAAACCGTGGCGAGACGGAGATCCTTCCTCAGCTCCTTGATACGAGCGTAGGTCTCTCCGTGGGGAGCAGGAACCTTCAGCCACTCGGGCTTGCGTTCCTTGGGTGCGAGTGGCGGGCTCGACATGATGTTGGGACGCTGACTTTCTAAGTCGAAACGCTCGCCATCTCAAGCGCGCAGGGCGGGCTGCGCGCCTCCACGATGCCTCGCGGAAGTCTATGCACAGTAAGCATTTACGGTGGGAGAGTATTTTGTGCTCTGACCTGTCCCCCCGATCTGGACAATGCGACAATGCCACTCACATCGAGCATCCGGCTTGGCCCTGCCGGCTGGTCGTACCCGGACTGGAAGGGCCCCGTCTATCCCCGGCGATCCGCCTCGCACTTCGACGACCTGCGATTCTTGTCCCAGTTTGTCGACTTCGTCGAGGTCAACTCCACTTTCTACGCCGCGCTCCCGCCGGGCACTGGGATCGCGTGGGATCTGCGGCTGCGCAGCGCCCCGAAGTTTCAGTTTGCGGTGAAAGCCTGGCAGCGGCTCACCCACGGGACTGGGGGGCCGGCAACGAGGAACGAGATCGACACATGGTCCCGATTGCCATTGGAATTGCGGGATGCCGGCCGACTCCTCGCGGTCTTGGCGCAATACCCCGGTTCCTTCCGAGACTGCCCCGCGAGCCGGTCCGCGGTTCTCCACTTACGCGACCGGCTCCGTTTTCTGGAAGTCCCTCTGGCGGTCGAAGTGAGGCACGCTGAATTTGGCTCCGACATCGCCTCCGAGTGGTTCGAGCGAGAGGAACTGTGTCGCGTCCAAGTCGACCTCCCACCGTCCGCGGCGCACCTCTCGCCCGTGGTAGAGCCCACCAATCCCCTGCGCTACGTGCGGCTGCATGGGCGCAACGCGGAGGCCTGGTGGAAAGCCCACGTGGGGCGGGATGCTCGGTACGACTACCTCTACGGCCGACCGGAAGTCTCTGAGTGGGCCGAGCGCATTCGAGCCCATTCCAATCCTGGGACCCTGACCCTAGTGGTGGCCAACAATCACTTTCAGGGGAAGGCGATGGCCCTGGTCGCGGAGCTTGCGGCGGCGCTTTCCGGTGAGCGGGTTTCAGTGATCGAGTCGCTCTGCGACCGGTACCCGCAACTTCTCGAGATTGCTTTGCCGCCGTCCGGCTCGTTATTCCGATAACAGAGCGATAACGCACGGGTCTTGGTCAAAAAAAGCTCATCCCAGAGGCTTCTTGTTGTTGACCTGCGTCCCGTACTTCCCTTATGCTCCGCTCTTCCTGCCAGCTCGGATGCTCACTAACTCGCTTGAGTCGAGAGAAAGTGCACCGGTGATTCGACCCCACTTGCGTCGGTTTGGCCGTGTCCAAATGAAACTTCCTGCCTTGGTGGCGGCGTCTGCCTTGGCGTTGGGACAGGCCATCGCGCTCGCCCAGTGCCCCCCCAGCGCTTACGGTCCACCGCCCCCGCCACCCCCGCCTCCGTACGCCCCCGTCGGCGGTGGCCAAGGCGGCTACGACGGACCGTCCGGTGGAGCACCGGCACCGGCGTTCCCAGGGGGGACGACCCCCGCACCCGGGACCTCTGGCGGTCCGGCGACCGGCGGTCGGCCTACCGGCGGACCGGCGGCGGGAGGCAACCCTTCGGCGGGTGGATCCAACTCGGGCGGAACCACCCCCGCCCCCGGCCGCGGCGGTGGCCCCGCGCGCGCGGCGCTTCCTCGCCGACCCAAGGCGGTGAGCCCTTCCCTCGGCCTTGAGCCTTGGTGGAGCCACGTTGGACGCGAGGCCTTGATCGAGGCGATGACGCCTGAGTCCATCTCGATCGACTACTCGACCTACTTCGGCGAGGGCACTCAATCGCAGGATCGCCGCGCCCTGGGCTCGCGAGTTCTCGATCAAAAGGTGCTTCCCAGCTTGCGCAAGGCGCTCTCCCATGCGGTGCCCGAACGGCGAGCCGCGGCCGCGGAAGCGCTGGCCCGGACTGGCCGCGCGGAAGCGGTTCCGGCCCTCCTCGGGCTCCTGAAGGATCCCGACGCTCGAGTTCGGCGCTCCGTCGTGCTCGGTCTCGGCCTCTGCGGCCAGGCCCAAACTTTCGACGTCCTGGCCTCGATTCTGGAGGCGACTCCCGCAGCGGCCTCCGTCTTCGGCCTCGCCAGCTCGTCGCAAATCGAAGGCGGATTGCGTGAACGAGCCGCCTTGGCACTGGGCTTGCAAAACGAGCCCCGAAGCCTGGAAGTCCTGGTGCGCAATCTCGAGGCGGAAAGCCTCCGCAATCCGGATCTCGCGGCTGCTTGCGTCGCCGGCCTGGCCCTGTCAGGGCGCAGCGGCGCCACGGGCGCTTTGACCAAGCTCGCGATGTCGAATGCTGCCCCGGAGGAACTCCGCGCGGTGGCAGTCGCCGCCCTGGGCGGAGTCGACGATCGTGGTCCAGTGGTCCAGCGATTCCTGCAAGTGGCTGCTTTCGACAAGTCGGCGCGGGTTTCCCGTGCGGCGGTCGGAGCGCTTGGCCGCTTGGTGGGGATCCGCGACACCGATTCGATCGCTGCTTTGAAAAAAGTGGCAGATCAGTCGACTGACGCGGTGGCAAAATCGTTGGCCCTCTTCGCCCTCGCGGCGGCCCCCTCCGAAGCCTCGGCAAAGAGCCTCATGGAAGCGGCCTCCGGCAACGGCCCCGTCGCCGCGCTGGCGCCCCTTGCTCTGGCCCTCCATAGCCGGGACAACGCGTTCGAACTCGAAGCGCGCACGGAACTCCGCAAGCTGGCGGAACAGGCTTCTTCGACCGGCGTGCGGGCCGCGGCGGCCCTCGGCCTCGGCGCGCTCGGCGAGGCGGACGACATGCCGATTCTGCGCAAGCTGATGAAGACCTCGTCCGACGAAGCGGTCCGGATGGCCGCGGTGCGCTCCCTCGGTCTGCTCCGCGACCGGGCTGGCGCCGAGGACGTCTACCAGGTCTTCGATCAGGACAAGGATGAGTCGGTACGAGCCGCCGGCGCCTTCGCCCTCGCCCAGATCTTCAAAGACCACGCGGTTTCGCTCCTGGTGGGTCGCCTCGACAAGACCGAGGACCTCCGGTGGGCGATGGAACTCGGTCGAGCCCTGGCCGAGACCGGGAGCCCGCTCGCGGCCGACGCCTTGGCCCAACGGGTGGCGGCAGCGCCGTTGGACGTCCAGTCTCTGGCGGCAGCCTCCGCGCTGGGCCGCATGGTTGATCAAGGTGGGTCGGTTGAGCGCTCGCGCCTGGCCGCGATCCGGCTTGCTCTCCGGGACGCGACGAATCTCCAGTATTTGCTCGACGAACTCTGAGCCCCGTTTACCGCTGACTGGGAGCAATCGGTCCCTGGTCCGCCGCTGATCGTGGTTGGCAAGGTAGGCCGCGCGCTCCGGCGAAGGCGGATCGGAAGGGGGGGGCGCCACGGCGTCGCCCCCCTTCTTGCATAGTGAGTCGTGGCGCTTTTTCTGCGTGGGCACAGGCTTGAGGCGGCGATTTTCTACGAATTAGTCGCGCCCGCCGTAGGCCATAGAAGCTTCGATCCCACGCCAGTTCCAAATTCCTGCCCCCGAGTTCTCCTCAAGTCGCCAGGTCCGAGGACCGATAAAGCGAGGAGGATGGGAGGTCGCGCTTCGGTCGGATCCACGACTCGGCGCGCCCAGAGCAGGCTCGTTGGAACTCGACGCTTTCCCTGCCAAGCGCCTGGTCGTGGCCGAGGTTGGTCCCGAGTTTCCAATATGAACGCTGCATGGGTGCTTTGCGCCTTGTGGTTTTTCCCTGTTCCGGCCCTCCACCCCGACAGATCCGAGTTCACGATTGCCACCGTGTTCCAGGATCTGTCCGTGGAGCCCCTGGGGCTCCAGTCGGGTTTGCTTTCCGCACTGGCGTGGGATGCCGCACCGGGCCGAGCTCTGCTCGGCGATTTGGAACGAGCGGTTCCGATTCCGGTGCGTGTCGAGGCGATCCGACGGCTTTCGGCGATCGAAGATCCCCGAGCTAGACGTGCCCTCGGGAGGATCGCGGAGGCCAGTTCCGTGCCGGCCCTGTCGGAGCGCGCGCGTGCGGCGCTCGGCCGTCCACCCAAAGGAGGGAGGGACGGATGACGGGGTTTCACTTTTTCTGCGAGTTCCCCTGTCGTGAACATCCCAAAAACTGTCCTGGGTCCCTTCATCCAACCTAGACCGAAGTTTCCTCAGCCGATCCACCTCATGTTGGAAAAAGCCTGCCGTAGCCTTCTTCTCGGGCTCAGCCTTGCGGCGATGGCAGCGGCGCAATCACCGAATCTCGTGCACGCCTGGGTCGATCCCCTGCGAGGCAACAACGCGACTGGCCAGGTTGGGGTTTCGACCCTTCCCTTTCGCACCTTGCAAGCGGGAGCCAATGCTCTGCAAGTTGCGCTGGCTTCGTCGAGCGCCCGAGGAGTCCTGCACGCCGCAACCGGACAGTACGGCTTTGGCTCCGGGCTCAGCGGCGACATTTGGCCGGTGGTCGTTCCGGCTAGGGTGAGCGTCCTGGGTGCGAATGCCCTGAGCACCATCATCGACGGTGCGGCTGTGGACCCGTCCGCGCCAGCTTTCTTGCTGCCGAGCACCGCGGGTCGCCCCGAACTGGCTCGTCCTTGCTTCGTCTTCGAAGATGCGAGTGGCTTCGATGACTCGCTGGTGACACGCCTGACTTTTGTAGCGGCGGACCGGGCGGTCCTCGTCATCGGTGGTGGACAGGTCAGTCCCACTTTTTCCTTCTGCGCGTTTATCGGCTGCACCGTGGCCGTCCACATCCATTCGCAGCCAGGAGCGGGGGGTGGTGTCCATCGCCTTAAGCTGCTGGCGTGTACGCTAGGAGCGAATCAAACCGGGCTCCTTGTCACGGCGGCAGATGCCAGTGGAGCGCTCACGATTCCGGTGGCCGCCCCGGCGGTGGTCAACTGCCTCCTGCGCAACACCGCGGACTTCGAGGGTGTTTCCGCGAGTTCGGTCCTCGCCTGCGGTTTCGACCCAGCAACGAGCAACCAGGCGCCCGGCGTCGTGCAGGCTCCCGTTCCCGCGGGCACCAGCATTTTTGTGCCTCAGAACTTCTCCCTCGAGGATCTCTTCGTCGGAGCCTTCACTTACCCGACCTCCGCTCCGCCCGCGAACCGGTGGTTTTCGGACTGGCGGCTCAACTGGAGGCTGCCGTCTTCTGGCCTCCCGAACCCGGGGATCGGTGCGGGCACTCAAACTTTCCCGGCCACCGTCGGCAATGGCACCATCGTCGCCATCGCCCTACCGGCCGAATCCACCGGGTCTCGCGGATGCGGCGGGCCCCAAGATCCCGGGCCTGTCTTCGGACCCCCCGGCTGGAGCCTCGGGTACGACACCGGAGCATCCTTCCACGTGGGCGGAACCATGCCGCTCAGCGACGGATTTGGCACCACCGGTCAGGGGCTCCCGTTTGACGTGATGCACTTGATCCACCGCGAGCCGTCCTACAGCCGATTCCTCTTCGGCACATTCGCTTCGAGCGGCCCCGAGTATCCACTCGGCAGCGATGTGCCGATTGGCATGCTCGCGACCCCGCTTTCGATCGCGGGAATGGAGGGAGGCTTCTGGCTCGATGTCGCCGCTCCCCAGTTCATGGATCTTTCGGCATTCATTCAGGGGCCTGGAACCGGAATGCTCGGCGGATCCTCTCGGTGGCTGATCGAGTTCGCACCGCCAGTGGCAAACGTACGCATCGGCCTGAACCTGCAGATCGCCTTCACCGACTACCGCGGCATCCCGGTGCTGTCGAACGCCCAGCACGTCAGCATCGAGATCTGAAGCCTCTCACGAAATTTCGTCGACCGATTCGTCGGAAGTGGTGGACCACCACTGATTCTCGGCGGTCCGTCGCTTCTTGCAGAAGAGCGCGACGAAGAGGAGGAAGGCTGCCAGCGCCAGAACGAAACCCGTGACGAGTTCACTGGGCACAGGACCTAGGCCGGTAGCCCCGAACGCGCCCGCGATCGTGGCGGCGTGACCTTCTTCGTCCTTGGCGACACTGACCCCCGGATGCAAGAGCAACTTGGTCGACCAGGCTCCGAAGAGGACCAGGAACACCGGTATGTAGTTGCGAATCAGGCGCGCCCGCATGGCGGTGAGAAATGAAATCTTGAAGCGGGGGGTGAGCAGATCCTCGGCTACGACAAACCCCCAATTTTCGATCGGGGAGGTCAGGTCACGGCGCAGCAGGGGGACGTAGAAATTCTCCTCCAGCTTCCGGACTCGGGCCCGCCAGACGTCGAAAAAACGAAAGCGGCGCGCTTCGTAGCAGAGCAGGAAAAAAACGAGCAGCATGCCGAGAATCGCGACGACATGCACTCCGGGGTCGGAGTTCGTGAAGAGGAAGGACACGATGCCGCCGCTCGTCACGATCGCCCAGTTCGTGGTGGTGTCGAGGCGTTGGCGCCAGGTCAGTGCGCGGTGCATCTCGCCACGATACAGGTGCACCATGGCGGCAATGTACTCCGGCCGCGTGAGCGGGTAGTTTTCGAAGCTCTGGCTGTCGCTTTTGTTCACGGCCATGGCGTTGACCTTACCCGGGAGTCGGAAGCGAGCCAGGGATGCGCCAGGGGCGACCGCGCCCAGGCTCGGTCGTGGGCCTCGCCACGCCAATAGACCTCCCGCATCCCGGCCGGGCTCTCGCTCTCCGGGGCGGGATCAGGTGACTTGTCCCCTCGTGTCTCCCTCCGTATGCTCCCCACGCCTTCGGGGCAGTAGCTCATCTGGGAGAGCGCTTCGTTCGCAACGAAGAGGTAGTGGGTTCGATCCCCATCTGCTCCATAGCGAGAAACCCCTCGAGACCGCCGACTTGCTGGTCACGAGGGGTTTCCTTTTTGCGTAGAGCCGTCTGAGCGGCGAGTCTTTGAGAGCGAGGGATCAGAACGTGACGCGGACCACGCCGGAAGTGCCCACGTAGGTGAATCCGGGCCCCACCAGAAGCACGGAAAAGTCGATCACCATGCCCAAAGTGAATGGCACGGTGCCGGTCGGCAGGTAGAACTGCGAATTGGGGAATAGACCGAACAGAGACGGAACCGGGAAGTGCAGGGGATTTCCGTCCTGGAGTGGCGTCGAGAAGAAGAGGAGGAAGGTGATTGCGTCCGGAACCAGCCCCAAGAGTGGACCCGACCCGGCCGGCTGCAGAGTGTCGAGACTCAGCAGGAGCCAACCCTCCGTGGCGCTCGGGTTGATGTTGGTGAGTACGATCGAGAGGTCGCTCCCGCCCGGGGAGGTGGGCGCGACGGACAGGCGGTTCTCCGTGCTGTACCTCATGGACCCGTTAAAAATGCGCGCCGCGTTGGTGAGCACCGGGAACGTGGCACCGATCGTGCAGGTGTATTGCCCTTGCAGGATCGTGACGTTGGGGTCGGTTGCGGCAACTGCGCCCACTGTCGTACCGTTCGTGTAGTCGATATTGGTCGAGGTCACGTTCCGGATGATGAAGCCCTGGGTCGTGCCTGCCGGAATCAGGTAGTTGAGCGAGAGGTTCAAAGGAGTGGGGACACCGGCCCCGAGAGCATTCACGGTGGTGGAGGCGAGCAGCGTCCACGCCGCTGGATTGGCGATCACCGGAGCGTAGGGCCCACCCCCGGTGACCGCCCAAACCTCCATGGTCTGCGGAGTGTTGATTCCGAGGTGAACATCGAAGGAACAGAAGGTTAGGCTGTTCGTGGCCACCACATCGAAGATGTTGCCGGAGCAGCCGTTACCCCCGGCGTAGGTGGTAGTCAGCGTCCATTGACCGGGGTTGCATTGACCGGCCGCCAACGCGGAGAGGAGGCAGGAGGCCAGCCCGATCAGGGCGACTCGGCGGAAAGAGAGTGGTTGGGTCATAGTGTGGGCTCGAAGGGCTTCCACTCACCAAGCCGTCGTGCCTCAACTCCCGATCGGTCGGGGCCGGGCCCAGTAGGCGGAGGAAAAACTCGGAAACTCCAGGGGAGCTGATTCTGCTCCCAAGTAGCGGAGGATATGGCGGGGCCCCGGTTTCTGGCAAGGCAAATCCGCGGGGGCATGCGGGAGTGTGCCCAGAGGCCGAGCTCCCGGGTCATGCGAAGCGGACCTGGGTTGCGAGAGCTGAGTTCTGGTCGTGGCTCTCGATCGACCCGGTTCCCGGCACGACACCCGGTGTGGCCTGGGATGGGGGGGATTCACGGCCCAATCCGTTCAGGGCCATGACTCGGGGTGCGGCCCCCCTCGGCACTCTCGGGTGGGGACGCAGATCCTCGGCGCTCGTCCGGCAGCAAATTCCGAATGCGGAGGCTCTCGATCGCCCGGGCCGGTATGCTGCGGTCCGTCGCGGTCTCCGAATCTCCCTCGCCGCAGCGAGGTCGGGTGATTCGGCGACTCACCGATCGAAGGGCGGCTTCCCGGAAGGAAGCTCCCGCGACTCCGGCCCTGACCAGGAGACTCAGACCCATGTTCCACACCCCTCTAGTGCGGCGCGCCCTCCTCGTGGTGCCGTTCCTTGCGTTCTCGATGGCGGCCCAGACCACCACGGTGTATTTGCCCGATCCGAACCCCACGATCCCAGGTGGCACTTCGGTCAACACCATTCCGTTCGGATCCGCTGCTTACACCTACCTCGCTCGAATCCCGGCGATGTCTCTGAACCCGACGAACACCGTGATCGAGGACGTCGCGTTCGCTCCGCCCGTTTCGGGCGTATGGAATGCCACCAACGTGATCATCGGGATGGGACACATCCCGACTCCGCTCCCTTGCCCCTTCAGCTTTCCCACCACCAACCCGGCGGGCGTGGGATCGTTCATCGACTTCACGGTGGTGTTCGATTCCACGATTCATGGTGCCCTCAACTGGACGTGGACGGCGGGGCAGTTCTCACCGATGCAACTTGAGACGACCAGCGACAACCGGTTCACCTGGAACGGCATCAACGACGTGGGTTTCTACATCACCTTCAGCGGCGCGTCCCCCACCTCCGGCTTCTATCGCAATCCCAACGGCCCCCCGGAGCGGACCTATGCCACGGGTTTCCAGGCCCCTGTCAGCACGGGATGCAACGCTCTCTTCGGGTTGGTCATGGCGCTCGATCTCGGGATTGCCGGCAACGTGCTGGCGGTCTCCGACGGCGGCCTCGGGGTCGACGCGCTGACGGTCTCGTTGACCGACATCACTCCCTCGGCCACGGAAGGGTGGTTCTTAGTGAGCTCTGATGTGAGCCGCCCGCTCGGCACCGGCCCCTTCCTGGGGATTTCCCCGGACACCCTGACTTGGACCTTCCTTTTTTCCAGCCCGCTCTTGGACGGCAGCCTGTTCCACTTCCCGGTGCCCTCGAGCCTGAGCCTCTTCCCGACCACTCCTTTCGTGCTCCCTCCAGGTTCGACGGCTAGTATCAACGGCGCCACGCTCGATATGACGGTCTTGCTGGTCGGCCCCGGTCTATCCTACGCCGGACGATCCAATGTCGTTCGTTACGCATTCTGATCTCTCCTTCAGACCGGCGCGGGGGCGGGGCCCCGTGGCGGCCCGCACCGCCGAAGTCCCCCCGTTCGAGTAGAGTCTCGGCATGTCCAAGTCCATCCTTTGGGTGGTGGCCCTGATGGGGTTGACCTCGGGGTGTCTCCTATCCCAAGCCGAGGCCGAAATCGTCACCCTGAAGAGTGGGCGCGCGCTGCGTGGATTCTCGGTTGCGCCCGCCAAGAACCACTTCTGGTTCGAGGACGAAGAGCTGGGGCTGGTCCGCGTCCCTCTCGATCGAGTGCGACACCACCAGGGCGGACCTTCGGAACTTCCGATTCTGCGGCCTCTCGCCCGGTCCGGGGTGATGGCTTCGCCCAAGAGCTACGTTCGGCACGTGGCGGCCAATGGGCAGGCGGTCGGCGCCCTGCAGACGGGGACTTCGAGGTGGCACCATTCCGGTCGCGGCCTCACACTTTTGTTGGTGGGGGCCGTCCACATCGGCGAGCCCGACTACTTCGCAGCGTTACAGCGACGACTCGATGCGTGTGATCTCGTCCTGTTCGAGGGGGTGAGAGATGAACCCTCCGCAGACCCGAAACAAGCCGAGCAGGCCCTGCGGCAGATGGACCAACTGCGTCGCCTCCAGCTCGAGTTTGCCAGCATGCTCGGACTTTCCTTCCAGACGGACCATGTGAACTACGCGCGGCCATTCTGGCAGAATTGCGACGTGTCGCTCACGGCTATGCGCGCGGAAATGCAAGCGCGCAGAGTCTCGCTTCCGACCGACGATCGGCTCTACCTGGCACTCACCAAAATGGCGATGGGTGTTTTGCGCGCCACCAGCGGGGGAGAATTGGGTCGGCTGAGGTTGCGCGGCCAGGTCGGCCGCATGCTTGCTATGGCGGATGTCCTGATGGCCCAGTGGAAAGGTCTCAGTTCCATCCTCATCGATTGGCGCAACGAAGCCGCCTGGCGACACGTCGATCGGGAGCTGGCGGCGGCGAGTTCGGGAAAGTGGATTGCGCTGTTCTACGGGGCTGCCCATCTACCCGATTTTGCCCGCCGGGCAGAGCTGGCCGGATTCCGGTGCGTGGACGTCGAGTGGGTCAAAGCCTGGGAGACCCGCTGAGCGGCCATGAGTTCCGAATCGAGACAATCGGAGGAGCAAGGCTCCCGCGTTTCTGCCGAAGCCCACTGGCCCTGGCGGCTGTTTGCGATTGCCCTCATCCTCGGGGGCTCGGGAGTGGGCTACTGGTTCTTGGCCACTGATCGCCGGGAACTGTGGTCCACCTACGGGTCCTCGGAGCGCGCCGACCTGACCACCTCCCTCGTCTCACCCGTGCGCGCGCCCGTCGAGGCCTCTGCCCGTACCTTTGCCAATGAAGAGCCGTCCGTCCTACGGGCCACCGGATTTCTCCTCGAACTCAAAGAAAAGGGAAGCGGCCGTGAGCTGGCGTCTGGCTCGGTGCGATTCCTCGACCTGAGTCACGGATTGGCTCCCGAAGCGGCGTTCGACGTGGCGCTGCATGGCGACTCCGGAGAGGGGCGATTTGGCGGAGTCAGGGAGTTCATCGCCGACGAGCGGGGTCAGGTCTGGATTCCCCGATTCAAGGGGAGAGCCCGCGTGCTCGCCACCTGGCAGGGGCTCTCCACCCAGGCCGCTCTCAGTGCCGGAGACCAAGACCCGCTCCGCCTTGAGCTCTCGCCCGAGCCGGCCCGGCGCGTGCGCCTACGGAGTGCCGACGGTGGTCCGGTATTTGGTCTTCCGATTTCGGTTCGGGATGGCGATTCCCTGACCGACCTGTGGCGGGGCATGGTGACTGACCCGAGCGGTGAGTTGGTTCTGCCTTCCGGGCTCCCGGTGCGCAGGCCACGTGAGGCGCGCATCGGCTTGTCGATCCCAAGCTTCGAAATGATCACGGAGCCCTGGCCTGAACTCGAAGGTGGGGTGGTCGATATCGTCGTTCCGCCCCTCGGAAGTTTGCTCGTGCGTGTTCGTTCACTGAACTTGGGCGCCGACCTCGGATCCTTGGTGGCCTGCGCCAAGGCGAAGACCGACACGAGTCCGGACCGCACTCCGCACTGGCTGTGGGCTCGGCCAACCCGCTTTGAGGACGGAACGGGCGCGCGGATTTGGGTGCCGCTGAACGGGCGCTTCGATGTTCGAGTGCAATCAAAGAAGAGCTATCGCCCGGTCGAGGTCGCGGTGGACGGTCCGACTATTCCGGGCCAAGAGATTTCCGTCGAGGTGGACCTGAACGCCCGCTACCCCGAGGTGATCGGCCGGATCCAGGATCCGCTCGGTCAGGCCTGGGCCCACACTCCGATTCGGGTGCACCTCATCACGCGATCCGCCGGGGGACGGGGAGTCGTCGCAGAGCCTCTCCAGAGCGACGAGGCCGGTCGATTCGTGTTGGCGCTCCGCGCCGCGTCCGCCGACACCGAAGAGCGGACCCTGGAAGCCTCGATTTTTGACCCCGACCGGGAACAAATCACCGGCTTCTGTTCGGTCGGAATCTCCAAGCCAGTAATTGGCCCCCATGACCTAGGCGATCTGCGCTTGGGACCGGCGCCCCTCCTGGTTTCGGGCTGGACCCAAGACGAACGAGGTAACCCGGTCAGGGGGGTGGTCGTCGCGATGGAATCCCGGTCCGCCGCCAACGATGGCCCGTGGTCCGGAGAATCCGAAGACACGGTCGTGTCTGATGCTCAGGGCCGCTTCGAGATACGGGGGCAATGCGATGGTCCGGCGCTGAGGCTCTTGGCGCGCCGAGCGGGTTTCCTTGGTTTGACCACTGAACCGCTGGTGCCCGGCGCCTTGGGTCTGCGACTCACCTTGCCAGGGGCAGCTTCGCTGGCGGGGCGCGTGCTCGTGGAGGAGGGCGTTGATGTTTCCCTATTATCGGTCGTGATGGAAACGCGCGGGAAGGGAGCCGCTTGGGACGTTCGCTCCCGCGTTCAACCGGCCCGCGACGGATCGTTCTTGGCGTGCGAACTGCCCAGGGGCCTCTACCGAGTGAGCGTGGTGCTCCCCGATGATGCGCGTGCGATCGCGGCCCTGGATGGAGTGGTGGTCGACGATTCCTCCGGACCGGACTCTCCACGGAGATGCGAGCTCGACCTGCGGGGCACGATCCAGTCGGTTCCGATCCACGTAGAAAGCGAAAGTGGCTCCGCCGTGTCTGACGCGTGGGTGCTCCTGCTGCCTAAGGACGACCAAGCTAGGGCTCGCTGGCAGCGCGTGCGCGATGGGCGGGCCCAGGTGATCTTCCGGCCCGGAAATCTCGCGGCGGCGGTCACGGCGCCAGGTCATGTGCCGGAGCTCCTTTCTGAGGTTTCGGGCCCGGTCAAAGTCAAGTTGCGCGCCGGGCATCGGGTGGAGGTCCGGGTGTCGGGTGGAGGGGAGTCGGTCACCGCCCCACACGCGCTCGTGGGAAGGATCTGGCCCACCCAGACTCCTCCCGGCTGGCCTCCGGAGCTTCTTCCCAAGCAGGGAGCGATGGGGATTGCGGGGGAGCTGATTTTTGATGCCGAGGGTGTAGCCCAAGCGGTCGTACCGTGGCCCGGACCCTATCGCGCAAGTCTGGCGTTGCAGCGGCGAGGCGGAGGTCTGGAGTCCGCGGTGTCCGTGCCGGACTCCGGGCACGGCCGCTTCCAGGTGCAGGACTCGCCCCTGATGCAGCAGATCGAGCTTGCGGTCACGGCCGAGAACATGGCCGAGGCCAAGCGCGCGTTTCAGCTCTGAGTTCGAGCGGAATTCCCGTCTGACGCCGGCGATGGCGCGGCGAAGTGACGGAAGCAGGGCGTCCGAGTCTGGTGGTTACGGACGAGGGCTTGGATCCGCAACCTCACTCCGGCGTCGCGGCCAGGCTCGACGGGGGGTGGGAAGCTCTCGGTGTCGGCCGACTCGAACCCGAGTCGGCTCAAGGCTGCGAAATGGCGGCGCCGTGCACCATGAACGCCAGCACCTTCGCGCGCACGTAGTTCTCGGAAATCATGACCTTGCCGTCGAACGGGCCTCGATTCGGGCCGCCTGAGTCCTTCGCAACAAAAAAGCGGCGACCATCTTGGTGACGAGCCAAACCGATGACGTGCATGAGGTGGTCATCGGTCGTCTTGCCGTTTCGGAAGCCCTCGTCGCGGACCGCTTGGGTGACCGCTCCGTTTTTCTCGAGTTCATCGCTCAGCACTGCGATTCCATCTTTCGCGCGGAAGCCTCGTTCGGACACATCCAGATCGAAGACGACCGAGTACCCGGCTTTCAGACTCCGCTCGAGCGACCCCATGAAATCTTCGACCGCGACGTTGAGGTAATGGTCGTAGCCGAGCCAATTGTCCGGAACTTCGAGTTTCGCCTTGGTGCCTACCTCGGGGGCACCGAGGGACATCACTTCCACGTAAGCGTCGAGGGGGAGGCCGAGGACTTGATCCGTCCAGGCTCGAGGGGAGAGGGCTCCGGTGGGCCCTGACACTTCGGTCGGCATGACTCCGAGATACGCATCCAGCACCGCTTGGACCGCGCGATGAAAGACTGCGCTGACCGGGGGGGCTCCTTCCCTGGTCGCTTCTTTGGCCAGGCTCTCGAGAATTCTGAACAGTTCCTGGTGGTCATGCTCCGGATGACCCTGCCGGAGGCCGGTGAAGGAGGCCGCCGGGACGAGTCCGTGTTCTCTCGCGACCCAAAGCACATCGTGCGAAAGCCCCCCCTCCGAGAATTGGGCTTTCCCCCCTGCGGCCACGTAGCGGCGCAGCTTCTCGGGGTACGTGTGCCGGGCGAGCCACGCCTCGGACAGGTCGATGTCCAGATTGTGCAGGCGCTTGGCTTCGCTCTCCAGGAACGAGACGGTGCTGAAGCTCCAGCACGTCCCGGTACGGCCCTGGCTGATGCACGGAAGTGCGGGAAGTTCTGATTCTATGGCGAAGGGGCCAACGGTCCGGACGGCTGATTGACCATCGAGAGCGGTGGCAGCAAGGAGGAGGACACCGATGCAGGACATGCGCATGGCCGCATCGTAGCGGCTGCCGAGGGAGGGGGCCTCATCTTGAAGTCTCCGGAGGAGCGGCGTAAAAAGCGCCCCGCCGGGCGACTAGCTCAGTTGGTTAGAGCGCCGTTCTCACACAGCGGAGGCCACTGGTTCGAGTCCAGTGTCGCCCATCGGTCGGGGGGGGGGCTTGTCCCCCCCCTTGCTTTTTTCCAAGTTTTGGTTTCCTGAAACGTCTGCAGCCCCTACGCTATAGCGTGCCGATGGTGGTCATCCGAGACTGCCTGAGCTCGATGATGGAGGGTCGGGAAATGTCTAACCAGTACTTCGCGACGATTTCGATCGCGGTCACCGTGCTTGTCATGGGGGCGCCCCGGGCTCCGAGCCAAGAGCTCGTGCGGCTTCCGCTCAGCGCCCCGCTTTCGACGGTCATCGAAGGTTGCGCGTTCAGCGACGGAATCGGCGCCAGCTTTTTCTCGGCGGATGCGATCCTGACGTGGCCCAACTTCCGAGGCCAGAACCCCGGTAACGCCACTTCGATCGGATTGTCGGGCACTTCGGCGCCCGCTACCACCTGGATGAAACTCACCGAGTCGACCGCGGCTTACCTGGCGGTCGGTGCGGATGGTCTTGAGGCCACTGCGGATGACCAGCTCATTCTCGTGTCCGGACTTCCCAGCGCGCCGGTGCTGCGTCCCACGAATGTGTTGGGGCTACAGTGGCCCTTGGTGCCCGTGAACGAGACCACCGCTGTAGGGGTGCGCGCGAGCGGGTTCGTGGTGGTCCGATTCGATAGCGGTGTCGGGAGTGCGTCCCAGTCGTTCGTACCTACCGGCACGTCGATCGAGCTCTCGTCCGCCTCAGGCGTCTATTCCCTCAATGATCAGGCGGTGGTTGCGATCGACCGCGGCTTGGATGGAGTATTCGGAACCGGCGACGAGGACCTCGTGATCCTGGCCGGACTCCAGGGGAACAATTGGTTCATCCTTCGCCGGAGCCTCCCGCCTGGTCCTCCGGTGCGCGGCTTCTCCGTGACTCCCTCGGGCGTCGGCGTCTTGATGCTGGATTCCGCCCTGCCCCAAGTTGATTTGTACATCGTGGAAGGTCTCAGCACGACACCGGTGTATGCACCCTTCTCCGTGCAATCTCCGGTTCTCGGGCTACCGCTGTTCGCCGAGGTCAAGCCCGGGCCGCGGGACTCCATTTTGGTCAGTTGCTTCGACGACTTCGGACCAGGAGCCGGACGAACTCTCGTGTCTCGCCTCTCCAGTGTCCCCACTTTGGAGATGACTTGGTACGACGACTTCAATTGTGGCTGCACCAGTGCCGTTCTCTCCGACCACGAAGTGGCTCGTTACAGCGCGGTCGTGACCAACGCCTTCGACATCCATGAAACGACCTCTGGGCAGTCGCATCATTTGGCCCAGACCTGGACGAGCGGACTCGCCTTCTCGGTTCCCAACCGCGATGCTCTGGTCGCGGTAGGCGACGGGGCTTCGAGAGGAGCGTTTCCTAGGATGACGGTTGGAGTGCATCGAGCACTTTGGTCATCCCCGGCGTTCTACTCGCAGGATTTGCCGGATGCCTGGGTAGGTGGCGGCAAAGGCGTGAATGGACAGGGCGTCCAGCCCGGCCTTTGGACCTTGAGCGAGGGACTCGCGGCCGTTTTTGTCAACAGCAACGGCCTCGCCTCCGGTCCGATCACCCACCTGCTCCTGATCAGCGCTCCCAGTGTGGCAAGCCTTGAGGAGGGGTCTCTGCTCGGCATGTCCCCCGTGGAACTGGGCGCGGACCTCCCTCCCACCGGATCCCCGACCCGCGTGTTGACGGTGGCCCTGCGAGTGCCGACGACTTGGCCGACTGCCGCGGGCGCGATCGGCGTCGCCTTCGATCGCTTGGAGCAGCCCCAATTCTTGCCGGCTCCTTTCTTCCCGTCCGACTCTCTGTTTTGGTTGAAGCCCGAGTCGCTCTTCGGGGTGGCATCGGTCATCGTGAGCCTCGGACGGGCCGAGTCCTACGCGGACTTGAATCAAATCGTGCCGCAACTGATCGGTCGACCGATCTACCTCCAGGCCCTCGCCAATGACGGAGTGGCGCTCCACTCAAGCAACCTGTTGCTTCTGGTTGTGAGGTGACGGCCAAGTCGACGGGGCCGAAACTTCTGCCGGCAATCGTGTCGGTTTCCGCCCTGGATGACCGAGGGCGAGGACTTGGCGAATTCGACGGGAAGGTCGTGGTGGTGCCACGGGGGCTTCCCGGGGATACCTGGGAAGTCCTCCTGAAGCGTCCGCGCAAGGGCGTGATGGAAGCTCGCCCCGTGCACCTTCTGCACGCCAGCGGTTCGCGAGTGGAGGCGCCCTGTCCGGTGGTGTCCCATTGCGGAGGTTGCCCTCTCCAGGTGATGGCCCCGGGCGCCAGAATCGACTGGTTACTCGCGCGAGCCGGTCGCACCCTGGCTTCGGCTGGGCTGACGCTGCCGCCGGGGGGCATCGAGGCTTTCCCCTGCCGGCGAAGCTCCCGGTTTCGAAACAAGATGGAATTCAGCTTCGGCGCCGAGCGCTACATCCTGCCGGATGAGCCTCAGGGGTCGCCCCGGGACTTTGCCCTGGGCCTGCACGCCGCGGGACGATTTGATCGGGTCCTCGATCTCGACGACTGCCAAGTCGCGTTCGGCGGTGCGATGGACATTGTCGCCCGCGTGCGCGCACACCTGCGCGCGCTCGGAGTGCCTCCCCGCAATCCCAAGACCGAAACCGGTATCCTGCGCTATCTCTCGCTCCGCCACGGCGTGCGGACCGGGCAAACTCTCGTCAACCTCGTAACCAGTGTGGCCTGTCCCGAGGTCATGCAGTCGTTGGCAATCGAACTCAAGTCGCTTCCCGCTCCCGTTCACACCTTCGTGCAAAACGTGCAATCGCGCTCCGCCGACACGGCGTTGGGGGGCGAGGAACGGGTGTGGTTCGGATTCGGATCGATCGAGGAGCATCTGCTCGATCTTCGTTTTCAGATTTCGGCCAATTCGTTTTTTCAAACGAACACGGAGGGGGCGGAGTCGTTGGTTGGCTACCTACGGGAAGCGGCTGGTCTGACTGGGCGCGAAGTGGTGTGGGATCTGTTTTCCGGCGGCGGCGTTCTCGGCCTGGCGCTTGCCAGCCGCGCTCGTTCCGTAGTGGGTTTCGAAATGGTCGCCCCCGCTTGCGCTGATGCGCGTCGCAATGCGGCACAGAACGGGCTCGACCGCGTGGAGGTCGTGGAGGGTGACGTCCTCGCATCCCTGCGTTCTTCGGAGGGGAGGCCTCCGCCCGATCTGCTCATCGTCGATCCGCCGCGGGCGGGCTTGCATCCCGCCGCCCACGCGCCGATTCTCGCCCTGCCGGCCGCTCGCATGCTTTACGTCGCCTGCCACTTGCCGTCGGCGCAGCGATTCCTTCAGGACGCAACGACCGCGGGGGGATATCGACTATCGCGGGCGGCGCTCTTTGATCTCTTCCCCCATACTCCGCATGCGGAAGTCGTGCTGGTGCTGGATCACGCTTTGCGCGGCACTCGCTGCACCGACACGGTCTTCGCCTCGAATTGAGGCTTGCCCTGGTAGAGCGACACCTTGCCCGTCAAGAGGAGGAGATTGCCACTCTGGGCCTCGAGCCCGAGGCGCGCATGGTCTTCGGCGCTCCCGACGATCGCGAAGTCTTTGCGATCGCGGTGCGGAATGATGCGAATGTGGAGCTTTCCCTTTTCGATCAGTTCCGCCGGGGAACCCACCACCGTCACCGTCTCACCCGCCAGTTTCTCGAGCGCCGCCCAGTCCTCGTCATTGCCGAGGACAAAGAACTTTGGGGTCTTGGCCCGCAGTTCGCGGCAGGCCTCGAGATCGGCGTCCCGCTCTGACCACCACGCGTACCGCGCCGCGTAGTCGGGGTAGGCTGGACAGGGTGGAGGACTGCCGTGGAGTCCCCGCTTGGCCTGCTTGGCTTCGGCCTCCGCCTGCACGAATCGATCGTGGAGCCGACGGCTCCGACCGTACTTCACGAAGTAGGGGCTAAGCCCCTGGCGGACCAATTCCACGTTCACGTTGACCCAGCGTTCGCCTTTTTTCGCGAGGATATGGGCCAGCACTCGGCCGTGGGTATCGAGGACTCGTCCGGCCTCATCGGCCTCCAAGGTGACCTCTTTCACATCGGCCAAGAACTCGGCGAGGAAAGTTTTCGCGGCCTCACCAAGGGGCGTTCCGTACTTGGGCGGACGCGCCGGATTGGTGCCAGCGGTTACGGTCCGCAGGTACTCGGCAAAATCGCGACGGGCCAGCTCTTTTTGGCCCGCGTCCTTGAACGTCTCCTCGGCATCGAGGCAGGTGAAGCGGACCGAGGATTTCTGGCCGTCGACGCGCAGCGTGTCGCCGTCGATCACACACGGGCGGTCGGTCGCCAGTGCGAACTTTCCGATGATGAGCGAGGGGTCGGCGATCGGCCCCTCCACGATGGAGGGCCCCTTTTCGAGGAGGGGGGCCGGCTCCACCCGCCAGGTCGAGGCAGGCGGGCTCTTCGGATCGGGAAGAGCGGCCTGGGAATACCCGAAAACGCCGAGGAAGGTCAGGGTGATCGCGAGGGCTCGCATGGGGACAGGATACCGGACTCGCGGCTGCTATGAACTCGGGAGTCCCCGATCGGAGTTGATCCTTGCAGAATCTCACCCCCCAAGATGTTCAGGCCCTGCTCCGGGAGCCACCAGCGGGGCTCGTCCTGCTGGACGTGCGCCAGCCCTGGGAGCACGAAATCGTCCACCTGCCGGGAGCGACCCTGATACCGATGCCGGACATCCCGCGTCGCGCCAAAGAGCTGGACGCGGCGGCCCCCGTCGTTGTGTACTGCCACCACGGGGTTCGAAGCGTCCAGGTTGGCATCTATCTCGAGCGCCTCGGATTTGTCGATGTGCGCAATCTGGACGGAGGGATCGAGGCCTACTCCACCGAGGTGGATCGGCGATTGGCTCGTTACTGACCCCCGCCGGGCGCTGGCGGGCGGAGCGCCGGAAAAGCGTCCTCGAGGATGCGGAGGGTCAGACCCCACACGGAGTAGGGTGGGAGCCGGAGCGCCGGGAGTCCGCTCGGACGGCCGGTGACGGCGGACGGGAGGGTCATCCGCACGGAGGGATCGAGCAGCTGTTCGATGCCAACCCACCGAGCGGAAGCGGCCTCCTCGCTCAGGACTGGATCCAGCGGACCCGGGATCGAGAAGACCCACGGGTGGACCCACAGGTCGGTCGGCGACCCCCGCTTCCACGCCTGGCGGGGGAGGAGTCGACCGAGCGCCTGATCGGGGTCGAGGCGTATCCCCACCTCTTCGAAGGTCTCCCGGCGCGCGGTTTCCGCGAGATCGCGATCGACCGCCTCGCGACGCCCCCCCGGAAAGCTGATGTGTCCCGACCAGGGGTCGTGCGGCCGCGCCGCGCGCTCCATCAGCAGGATCGAGCACGGCCCGGAGGGAGGCCCGGCGATGATGAGTGCCACCGCTGCCTCCACTCCGGGCGACCCGAAATGGTCATCCCCAGGGGCCAGATCGTTCAGGATGTCCCGGAGCCCCATCGAGCGAGACCAGGACATCCTCTATCGCGACCTTCCTGGTCCTGATCCTCGCCGCCCGCGCTCCGCGGGTGGCGCGGCCTTGCGGACCTCGGGTGGCTGCGGCGGCTCTTCCGGTTCTTCGTCTTCGTCGTCCTCTTCCTCGTCTCCGTCGTCACCATCCTCGTCATCGTCATCGTCCGACGAGTCGTCGTCTCCGTCATCATCGTCATCGAGGTCGTCCGATTCTTCGTCCTCCTCTTCGGAATCGTCGTCGTCCTCTTCCTGATCCTCATCCTCATCCTCATCGGAGTCTTCGTCCGATTCCTCTTCCTCCTCCTCCTCCTCATCGTCTCCTTCCTCGTCGTCCTCGTCCGAATCATCGGAGTCGAACGAGGCTGCGTCGGACGCGGGGCTCGACGACGCCGAAGCTTTCTCTTGGGAGGAGCGTTCGTTCCCCGCCGGCCCATTATCCGCGGAATCCTCGTTGGCCGATTCCTCTTCGTTGTCGAGGCGATCCTCGTCGTCGTGGTCGTCGATCGGATCGTCTTCGGCCTGGCTGATATCGCTGTCTTCGGGGGCCCCGAGGCCGGGAAATGGGGTGCCCGCGAGCCTGGTCCAAAAGTCGAGCGCACCCCTCTGCATCTGAAGGTGCAACTGCTCCACATCGACGGTGGCGAGACGCCCGTCGCGAACCAGGGGCCGGCCTCCGACCATCACCAATCGAACGCGCGCTTGATCGAACCCGAACACGATGTGCGAGGCCACCGTCTCCGGGTTGAGCGGGAAGCTGAGGGTGTGTTCGAACATCACCAAGTCCGCCGCGGATCCGGGCTCGAACGACCCGAGCTTGAATCCGAACCACTTCGAGGCGAGCTCGTGCCCGCGCGCGAGCAGGGCGAGCGCGGCTTTGGCGGGCTCCGCGTGGCCGATGGCTTCGGCGCCTTCGCCCAAAAGACGGAGATCGGAGAGAAGGTTGGGGGCAAACATCCCGGTACCGATGGCGGTGCCAGCGGCCAGATGTCCCGGTGCAAGCCCACCCTTCGCGAGCCAATGCCGCGGTAGGATGACCGGAGTGGCTCCGGCGGCGCGCACCTCCTGCATCTCTTCCTCGGAGGTGGGCTGGAGGCAGCCGAGAACGGAGTCCGCGCCCAATAGGCCAGCGCGGGCGAGCTTGTCGGCCCCGGCCCGGCCGCCGAGCTCGCCGAGGAACGGCACGTCTTCCTCGTTGCGGATGGCCGCGAGTTCCCGGAGCAACTCGACCGGCAACTGCGAGGGATGGGCGGCCCCAACTCCTACGAGCAGGTGTTCACCGCCCCCGAGGCGAACTCCTTCGTGGGTGGCCCGAATCTCGGCTTGACGGTCTTCGCCCGTGACTCGATACGCGATCACGGCCCGGCCGCCGACGGTCAACAGGACGTCTCGGGCTCGGGCCAAACACCCGTCCACGAAACGCGGCGAATTGTGGAGGTGGAACAGCGTGGTGACGCCACACTGCAGCGCCCGCACCGAGCCCATGAAGAGGCTGCAGATCACGGAAGTCTCGTCGTGCGCGCCTCGGTTCTTCGCGACTCGCTCGGAGGGCTCGACCGAGGCCGGATGGAGTCCGGCCCACGGCCTGGCCACGAGATCGGAGAAGGCGTCGACCAGGCCGGGGATGATGATCTTGCCGCGGGCGTCGATGACCTCGGCATCGGGAGGGATGGCGAGCCCCCGACCCTGAGCCGCGATGCAGCCGCCACGTACCAAGAGATCAGTAGCGAGCGCGCTCGGCGGCGAGAAGGTGACGACCGTGCCTCCGCGCACCACGAAGGTGTCGCCGGTGCGCGACCGGGGGCCCGGCTGGAACGAGCGAGGGCTACCACCGGGGCCACGAGGCGGAGGTGGACGGCGATCCCGGCCCCGGCGGTCTCCGCGCTGGGGAGGTCGATCGTTCCGTGCCGGGCGATCTTGGCGGTCGTGCCGGTCCGGCCGATCCGGGCGATCCGTGCGCTCGACTCGCGGGTTGCGCTCGTGGACGCGTTCCGGGCGATCGGGGCGATCCTTGCGATCCGGACGGTCGACCCGGTCGCCGCCCTCCGGACGTCCGCCGGGGCGGTCGCGCCGCGGGTTGCGGCTCCCGCGATCCCCGCGGTCCTGGCGATCGGGACGATCGGGACGATCGGGACGATCGGCCCGCGCCTCACGAGGCGTGTCTTGGCGCGGAGGCGGAGTGGTGGTCCCTTCCGGCGCTCCCGCGGGAATATCGGAAGGACGATCAGCACCCGGGGGGCCGGGGCGACGGCGGCGGCGGTGGCGGGGAATGGCGAGGCTCCTGTGAATTAGATCGCGATGAGGCCCGTGGGCAGGTCGAGACCGGCCGGCACCCCAGGAAATCGCGTGCGGACGAAGTCTTCGTGGGTGTCGCGGGTGTGCCGCGACAGGCGTTGATCCGCTCCTTCCGTACAGGCGGAGCAGAGAGTGAGCGGGGCGGCCGCTAGTCGGGGCCCGGCGAGGAGCCCGACCACCGTGTGTTCCGCCTGAAAACCCTCGCCGGTCTTGCCACAGCGGTGGCAATGGTGGAGGGGTTCGCCCAGCCGGAGGATCTCCGGGTTGCGGAGGTGGGGCTCGGTCTGGGCCACGAACAGGGACTCAAGGAGTCGGCGCTGCCAGGCCTCGGGGCCGGCGCGCAAGTACTCGTTGATCTTCTCGATGGACTCTTCGGAAAACTGCTCGAAGAGTCGCTTCGTGCACTCGGCGCAGATCGCGTACTCGAAGATCACCTCGCCGTCCCGCACGACCTTCTCGAGGGCGTAGGGCATCCCCGAACCCAAAAGGTCGCGCTGGCAGTCGATGCAGCTCGCGAAGGGCAACCCGTCTTTGGCCGACCGCAGACAATCGGGAACGGAGTCGGCAGGATCATTGGGGTCGAAGCCCAGCATGGGGCGACTATACCAGCGGGGGAGGCCAAGGCATGGCCCCGAGCCGACCGAGGAGATCGGCCCCACCCGCCGCGCTGACTTGCGGAGGTCCGAGGGCCCCTTGTACCTGCAAGCTGGTCAGAATCGTCCTCGTCTCGCCCGGGTCCGCCACCCGCGCTTCCAGGACCAACGAGCCTCCGGCGTCGTAGATCTCGAGGTGCCACTCCGGGCCTCGCTCCGACTGGACTTCTCGAAGCAACAAGAAGCGGCCTTCTCCGCGGGGGACGACCCAGTCCTCGCCCCAGTTGGCCTGGCCAAGGGTGGTGACGACCATCAGAGAATCGAGCACGAGGTGTCCGACCGTTCTCGGCGGCATGGCGATACGCTACCCTGCGCGGCTCCGCGCGGGTCGGTGGAAGCCCTCTCCGGTCGGCGCGGAGAATGCCCAAGTGGGCCCGGCCCCCTCGCATGAAAGTCACTCCGCCCGGCACGCTTCCCTATGAACCGGAATTTTGGGCGCCGGCCTCCAAGAGCGAGGCTCTGAGAGCATTGGTATTGGCCACGCTCGCGGGCCGCGGTCGCGTCCTTGGTCGCGGGCCCTGGCCCTCCGACGTCCGAGTGCTCGTGGACGCGATCCGCGCCCTCGGCGCCGACCTCGCGGAGGACGACTCCGGCTTCACTTTGCGAAGCCCGATGGACGACACCTGCATCGCGCCCTGCACTCTGGATTTTGCGGATGGCGGAGCCCCGCTTCGGCTCGGGCTTGGCCTCGCCGCAACGCTGCGTCGACCGGTGCGAGCGGTGGGGTCTCCTCGCCTATCCGTGCGCCCGCTGGCACCCCTGCTCGCGGCCCTGCGGGATCTCGGAGCGCGCATCGAGGGCGGACCAGGGTTGCCGGTGGTGATCCAGGGTCCGGTGCGCGGAGGACTCGTCTCGATCGATTCCGAGCGCTCGAGCCAGTTCGCATCGGCGCTCCTGCTCATTGGCTCCAGTTTGCCCGCGGGACTACGGCTTCAGATTCCCGGTCGCCTCGCCTCGGCGGGTTACTTGGAGCTCACCCGCAGAATGATGGCTGCCTATGGGGTCACCGTCGGGGAGGACGGGGTAGTGCCGCCGGGTCGGCCGGGTGTTCGAGACTTTCAGGTCCCAGGCGATTGGTCGGCGGGAATAACGCTGGCGGCCGCGGCCGCTTTCCTCGACGGGCCCGTTCGACTCTTGGGACTTGACCCGGACTCGACGCAGCCCGACCGGGCCGCGACCTCGCATCTTTCGATTCTCGGCGTGCACCTGCGCACCGCGCCCACGGGGTGGATCGCGGACCCTGTGGAACCCGCTCCAGGTCGGCTGCAGATCGAGGTCGGCCGCGTCCCGGACGCGGTCCCTCCCTTGGTCGCTTCGGCGTTGCTCCGGCCCGCGCTCACTGTTTTCTGCGGTGCCGCCCATCTTGCAGACAAGGAGAGCGATCGGAGGCAGTCTCTCGTGGAATTGGCGGAGTCGGTTGGCGGCCGAGGGGCGGTCACTCCAGACGGACTTTGGGTCGAAGGCCCACTCCCCGGCCCGGCCGCCCGGATTCCGCAGGTGTCAACCCATGGCGACCACCGGATCGCCATGGCCGCCGCGCTGATTGCGCTGCGCCAGCCACTGAACCTGGACGACCCCGACTGCGTCTCCAAGTCCTTCCCCGGATTCTGGTCGCAGTGGCCGAACCAGAGGAGCCCCGCATGAGACCGCTCGTCATTGCCCACCGAGGCGGCGCGGCCGAGGCTCCGGAGAACACCATGATGGCGTTCCGTCGAGCCCTGGCGCTCGGCGCGGACGGACTGGAAGTCGACGTCTTTGCGACCCGAGATGGTGCGATCGTGGTCCACCACGACGAGACGGTGGCGATCGGACCCGACCAACCCCGAGTCCGCATCGGGGACCTCGACTCGGCGGTTCTCGCGGCCTGCGATCTATCTTGGACCCACGGGCCACGGTTTGCGGGGCATCGCGCCCCCTTCCTGGCCGAAGTCCTTGCGCTCGTGGATGAACGAACCTGGCTCATGATCGAGCTCAAGGCAGACCGACCCGAGGACGACCTACGCTTGGCCAAAGGCCTGCACGACTTGTTGTTCCTGGCTCCCAGGCAACCCCGGCGACTCCTCGGTTCATTTTCGGTGACTCTGCTCCGTGCGGTCCACGACCTCATTCCGGGAGAGTTGCTGCAAGCGATCGTGGAAACCGAGGCGGCCCTGTCCCGCTTTGCGCCCCTTCCTTTGGCGGGGGTCGCGATGAGCCGTGACCTCGTAACGAAACCGAGAGTTTCGGAGTGGCGCGAGGCACTGCGGGCAACTGCGAAACCGCAGGCCTGCTGGAGCTGGACAGTGCGCACCGAGGCCGAGGCGACCCGGCTGGATCAGGCGGGCATCGACGCCTGGATTACCGACATTCCGGGTCAGCTCCTGCAAACCCGCAAGATTCGGGAACCGCGGGGGTAGTCCGTCCGTCTTAGGGGCATTCCATTTTCCGGGGATCCACGATGCGCCGAGTCCTTGCTTTGGGTGCTCTCTTCGTTGTTGTTTCGATCGCCCTGCCGCTGAGCGTGGTGCGTTGGCTCGAGGATGACGCCAGCAAGAACCTGAAGCGAGCCCAGGAGCTGATGGCCTGGGGGAGGCCGGCCGAGGCGATCGCCGTGCTGGATCTCCTGGCGGGCGAACCGAGCGCATCCCCACTCATCGCCGAGGCCCGGCTCTATCGAGTCCGAGCGCTCATGCAGATGAAGGAATGGCCGAAGGCCGCCGAATCGGCGCGGGCCCTGTACGAGGCTCTGCCCGGCTCGCACGTGTTCCGCCGGCGGGCGCACCTTCTGCTGGCCGAAGTGCTCGAGCGCCAGGGCCAGTCGGCCGAGGCCGCAGCGATCTTCGGTATGGAAGCGGACGCGGTGCTGTCGGCGCCGGAAGATGCGCGCATTGCCAGCTACTACTTGGAATTGGCGAAGGCCCTCGAGATCGACGAACCCACGACGGACCTCCTCAAGCCCGGAAGGAAGGCCAATCCCAGCGAGGCGGCGGCGCTTTATGAGCGCGCTCTCCAAATCGTATCGCCCGGCAAGCCTCATGCTCCGATCACGATGCCAAGGGTGCGCAATTTGATGCGTGCCGGGCAGAGCGCCGCGGCCGTTTCCGAACTCGGAGCGCTGCTCTCGGATAAGACCCTGGAGGCCGCGGTCGTTCTCGAAGCTCGCATGCTGCGCGCCCGCGGGGCCCTGGACTCCGGCGACTTGGGCACCGCGCGCCTCGAAGTCGACCGGCTCTTGGCGGAGGCTTCGATCGACGAACACGCGGAGGGTCCGGCGGCCCGGCGGCTGCTCGGCGAGATCCAGTGGCGCAGTTCCGGCTCGGCGGCGGAACGACTCGAATCCCAGCGAGCCGGGGCGGCGACTTGGCGCGCCTGGCTCGATCGCTTCCCGACGCGCTCCGAGGCCTCGGAGGTCCGGCGCGAGCTGGCTCACAAGCTTCGTGAGGCCGGTATGAATGACGAGGCCGTTCTCGCCTTCGAGGCGGTGGCCGAGGACGAAAAAGCGCCAGCTTCGTGGCGAGCTGAGGCTCGTTTCGCACGGGTCTCGACCGAGCGTGCTCTCGGTCGCTTCGACGACGCCCGCGCCACCGCCCGGAAGTTCCTCGCGCTGCATCCCGACGATCCCAATGTGCCGGCGGCCCAGCGACTTCTCCAAGAGCTCTGGCTCGAAAAAGCCGCCGCCCAGCGGACCGCCAAGGATGCTACGGGGGCGGTGGCGACTCTGCGTGCGTACCTCGACGAGTACCCGGGATCCCCGTCCGCCGCCGAGGTGGCGTTGGAAATCGGCCTCATCCTGCATGCCGAGAAGAAAAACGAAGAGGCCGCGGCCGCGTTCGTGGCGGTCCGGGATCGCTACCAGCAAGCTGGGCGCGAAGTGGCGGCCCGCGCGGCGCTGATCCTGGCGGTGATGGAAGAGGACGAGCGGCGGGACTTGGATGCGGCGGTGGTGCACCTGCGGAAGATCGGGGAGGAGTTCGGGGGCACCCTGGCGGCGGCGCAAGCCGCTTCCCGGCTTGCCAACCTCGAGGCCATTGAACTCGAACTCGGCTCACCGCGGGTGTTTGTGCCCGGCGAAACCTGCCAGCTCGATTTTGCGACCAGGAACGTGAAGGACGTCCAGCTCCGCATCTACCGACTCGATGGGCGCGAGATCTTCGAACGCAAAGGCGACCTAAATCTGGCCGGGGAGATCGAGGTGGCCTTGGTCAAGGCCGATGTCACCCAGGCCCGGCCGACTCCTGATTACCGACCGTACGCGCGCTTCCAAACCAAGTTGCCGGTCGAACTGGAAGCCGGAAAGCCCCTCCCTTCGGGCGCCTACTTGGTTTCGGCGGAGACTGACGACCGCCGCTCGGCGGTGCTCGTGCTCGTGTCGGGCGTCCGCATCGTGGTGAAGAACTCGCCCTCGGAAGCGTTTTGCTGGGCGACCGATGCCCGCACCGGCGAACCCTTGTCCGACGTGCTCGTCCTTGCCCACAACGACAGCCAACGACTGAGCGGGAAGACCGATGCCGACGGCGTGGTGCGTTTTCCCGTGGGGGAGGGCGGAGGCAAGTTCCGCATCCTGGCCAGTCACGAGGGAGGCGTGGTGCCTGGGCTCACCGCCGAGGCTCCCGCGGCCACGTCGGTCAACCTCGTTCCGAGGGTCGCGTTCACGATGGACCGGCCGATCTACCAGCCGGGATCCGAAGTGCGATTCCGGGCGGTGTTGCGTGCGGTTGAGAATGCGGCCTGGGTGGCGCCCAAAATCGCCTCGGTTCGGGCCAGCTTGCATGATCCGTCGGGCGCGGAACGAGGCGCCTCGCAGTTGGAGATGGGGGCGTTCGGAGTGGTCTCGGGCGGTTTTCCGATCTCGAAAGAGGCTCCGGTCGGCAAGTGGCGGGTGCGCGTGCATTTCGAAGGGCAGATCTTCGACGAGGAGGTGGTCGTTTCGAGCTACCGGCGCCCCGAGTACGACGTGTCAGTGGATGCGGAGCAGCGCGTGCTCGTGCCCGGCGAACTCGCCGAGCTGAATGTCGCGGTCGCCTACTTTTTCGGCGGCCCCGTGAAGTCCGCCGACTTCGAATGGCGCGCGTGGCGAGCCCCGCTCACCATCGACACCACCCGCTACCAGAATCACGCGTGGTATCTGAAGGCGGTCGAAGCGGCGGCGCCGGAGGTGGCGGGCCACGGCATGGAGTTTGTCGCGAGCGGCCAGGGTCGGCTCAACGACTCGGGCGCGGGCCGACTCGAATTCCGAACCCGCGAAGACGGGCAGCGCTCGCGCTACGTCATCGAGGTCATGGTCAAAGATACCGGTGGCCAGTGGGTGGCCGGGGTGGGCACGGTCTTCACCGGGAGCACGGATCGCTTCGCCGTCGTCGTGGGCGAAAAGCGCAGCATTCGGGCCGGAGAGTCCGCCGAGGTCCGAGTGCTCACCGCGGACCTCGGATACCGCGGCGTCGGCACCGTCGGGACTCTGCGCGCGCTCTGGCGCAAGGACCGCCGCAGTGGAGATGGCGAAGTCGAACTCGAGAAGGAGCTCGCGGTCGATACCGGCATGACCGGCGAGACGACGCTGCGGTTCAACTTGGATCGAGCGGGCGAGTACTCGCTTCGATTCGAGGGCAAAGATGGTCGAGGTCAGCCGGTGGTGGCCGAGACGGCGCTCGCGGTGGCGGGAGAACGTCCGGACCTGGCCAAAGAAGCGGTCCTCCGTCTGGAGCGGGGGGTCATTCTCGGAGGTGAGACCGCAAAGGCCCACCTGAATGTGCCAACGCCCGAACGAGCCTGTCTTCTCACCTTCGAGGGAGAGAAGGTGCTCGGGTTCAAGGTCCTCCGGCCGAAGGCGAGCTTCAGCGTTCTCGAACTGGAGATCGCGGAGGAGCTGGCGCCCAATGTGGTGGTGGCGGTGGCCACCCATCACGAGGAAAAGTTGCTCACCGCCTCCGACTCACTCGTCGTGCTCCGGTACTTGCGGGTCGGGTTGAAGGCGGATCCCGCGACGGTGGCGCCTCGTTCCGCTGTCAATATTTTGATCGAGACTCTGGATCAGCGCGGCCGCCCAGTGCCGGCATCGGTCGCGCTCAAGGTCGTCGACCACGCCCTCTCAGGCTTGGGTGGATTTGACGGCCAAGACCCGAGGTTTGTCTTCAATCGAGACCGGAGGCCTCACCTGGTCTCCACCAGTTCGAGCTTCGGTTTTCAGTACTTGGGAGTGGCCAAACCACTCGACCCCGATCTCATTCGTTTGGCCAACGAGGCGATGATGATGCAGGTGCGGACGGAGTTGGCGGACAAGTCGCTAATCACCCTCTTCGCCTCCCAGACTTTGGCCATGCCGGACCTCAAGGCTCCCATGAAGGACGCTCTTACGAGTGATGGCCAGTTAGGGCGCAATGTCGATCTTCGTCGACAGCGTTCCTCCGGCCGGCGACCCGCCGGTGGTGGAGGAGGTGCCGATATGCCCGGTGCGCCGGCCCCTGCGCCGAAGCCAGGTGAAATGGCGGTGGTCAAAGACACGGAGTTGGTGGAGGTCGAAGAGGAATTCGACAACAAAGAGGACTACGCGGAGTCCGAGATCACAGAGGATTCCGGGTCAGCCGGTTTTGTGGTCTCCAGTCGAGCCTACTACTTCGGAGAGGCCGTGGGCCAGGGCGGAGGGCGCGGCAAGAACCTGCTGGACGACTTTTCGCTCATCACCGGCGGCCTTCAGGTCCAGCCATTGGCTCCGGTGATGCGCGCCGATTTTCGCGAAGTGGCGGCCTGGCATCCGGCGTTGGTGACGGACGAGAGCGGCCGCGCGCAAGTCAAGGTCGATCTGCCTGACAACCTCACGCGTTGGGATGTGCAGGCGAGCGGGGTCGACCGGAGCGTGAGCGCTGGTCGCAGCACCACGCAGGTGCTCGCGCGGCAGGATGTGGTGGCCAGACTGGAACGACCGCGTCTCCTGACGCACCGCGACGTCATTCAATTGCCCGTCGGAGTCCACAATCACTTGGCAGCCAAAGCCGCGTTTGACGTGGCGTTGAGGAGCCGCTCTGCCGATCGACTCTCGGTCGAAGGCAGCGGCGACTTCCAGTGGGAGGTCGACGCGGGCGCCTCGATCTTCCGCGAAGTGAGCTTGCGCGCGCACAAGGCGGGCAGCGCGGAATTGACGTTGGAGGCCAAGGGTGCGCAGGGGAGCGATGCTTTGACCGCGGAGTTCCCGGTCGTGGGCTTTGGAACCCCCTGGCAGAAGGTCGAGGCGCGGGAACTGCTCGGGTCGGTCGAAATTCCGGTGCGAGTCGAAGGCAAGGCGATCCCGGGCACCGAGTCCTACGCGCTGGTCATCCAAAGTGGCCTGGCGGTGGACCTGGAGGAGGCCCTCGGTTTCCTTCGGCACTACCCCTATGGTTGCTTGGAGCAGACGATCAGCCGCGTCGTGCCCATGCTCGAACTCGGCATGGCGGCGGCACGACTCGGTTCGCCGAGCCCCGTCCTGAAACCCGAAGCAGACCGCGCGGCGGCCCGTTTGGTCTCGGACCTCCGCAGTTACCTGCTTGCGGACGGTCAATTTGCCTACTGGCCCAACGGCCCCGCGCATCCTTACGCCACGGCTCTGGCCCGACACGCGGTGACGGTGCTCGTGCGAGCGGGATACCAAGTCGACTCCGACCTTCACGCAGCGGCGGCGAACGGGGTCGCTCGAGCGCTGGCTAATCCCAGCCACGAACTCGATGCCAAAGCGGCTCTGATCCTCGCCGGGGTGCAGGCCGGCATCGATGTCGAAGCGGCCCTGAACGCCGTGTTCCGCGAGCGGGAATCGCTGTCGGTGCCGGGCATCGCCCGCCTCCTATTGGCCACGCACGCGCTCGGTCGACCGGCGTTTGCCGACCCACTCGCGCAGCAGTTGCGCGGACGGAGACAGGCGCAGGCGACGTGGCCCTATTCGGCGCGCTCGGGATGTGCCTGGCACGCCAGTCCGCTCGAAGCCACGGCGCTCGCCTTGAGCGCGATGGTGCAAATCGGAGCCGCGCCCGCGGAGACGGAGGCTTTGGCCGAAGCGGTGCAGCGGGGTCTGCGCAGCAAGGAGGGTTCCACCAAGGCGGTGGCGGCAGGAGTCGAAGCGCTAGCCGCCTGGATGAGGGGGTCTCCGAAGCAGGGGCAGGCACGGGAAGTTTCCATCAGCATCGATGGCAAGTCGGCCGCAACCGGGAAGCTTGGGCCGGATGCGCCCAAACTGGTTGTTCCTTTGCCGCTGGATCGCATGACCGAGGGCGACCATGTCATCACGATCCGCCAGTCTTCACCCCTCGCGGCCTCGGCGCGGGTCCTGCTTGCGCACCGGGTGGAGAGCGAAAGCTCGACGGCATCTGGCAATGTCTTGGAGGTCGAGCGCGGCGTGTTTGCGTACACAGATCCCGATCAGCCGACTACCGAGCACGAGCCGGGCTACTCCATCATTCGCGCCGAGCACCGGCCGAAGCGAGTGCCGCCTGCGCCGCTCAGCCAGGCGCTCCGTGGCAAGAAGGTCACGGTGAGACTCTCGATTACGGCTCGCGAGGAGTCGAAGCACCTCGTGATCCGTGACCCGATCCTCGCGGGCCTCGAGCCGATAGCGAGCGGCGTGCGCGGAGCCTTCGACCGCTTCGAGGCCCGTGGGGCGGAGATGGTCTTCTTCCGCAATCATCTGCAAAAGGGGCAGCGAATCGAATTGGCCTACCCCTGTTACGTCGTGTTCGCCGGCGAGTTCCACGGCCTGTCCGCGACTGCCGAGGAAATGTACGCGCCGGAGCGGTTCGGGCGCTCTGCGTCCAACGCCTTGACCGTGGTTGCGGAGGCCTCTCGCTTGGCGACGGTGCCCCCACGGGTTCCCACTCCCGATGAGCGCTGGAGCCGTGGTCGGCGGGCTTTTGCCGAGCGGGACTACCGACAGGCCGCCCAGGATGTCGAACCCCTCCTGAGCGAGGCGCTCGAAGACGGAGTGCTGGATCAGGCCCACGATCTGCTGGTCCGGGCGTACCTACGCACGTCGCAGTTCGAATCCGCCATCAATACCATCAAGGCGATTGATGCACGCAGCCCCGGCCGCCTACGCCTCGATCGCTCCGATCGGGAGAAGTTGGGGAGGGCCTATCTCGGTCAGGGTGACCACTACCGCGCCACCGGCCTCTTCCGCACTCTGGTGCTCGAGGGTTACCAGCGCGAAGCCGAAGTGAGCGAGACCCTCTTCCGCATGGGCTTGCACGAACAGGCGCTGGCTCACGAGGAACAATTGCTGTGGCGCTATCCGCAGGAAGGCCCGACCCTGGGGGGGCAGGCGAAACTCGCCGAATGGCAATTGCAGCTCCCGGACCCGCGGGCGAAGAAGGTGCCAGGTCAAAATCCGCGCCTGCAATCGCGTTGGCCCGAGGCGTTTGCAACCTGGATGCGCATCATGGCCTGGCACACCGGAGAAGGGGTCGCCGAGAGTGCCGCGATGCGCCGTCTGCAGGTGCTCGGTGAGCTGCAGTTGCCGGAAGCAATCGCGAGCGAGGCTGAGCGTTTCTTGGCGGTGTATCCCAAGGCATCGAGCACGGACCGTGTCCTCATGTGGAAGGCCGAATCCGAGTTTGCGCGGGGCCTTTGGAAGGAAGCGCGGTCGACCGCCGACCGGGTTTACTCGCTGAAGATTGGCCCGAACCAGACCCCAAGCCCGTTTCAACCGGCCGCCGGTTTCTTGCTCGGACGATTGGCCCACGTGGAAGGCAAGTACCAAGAAGCGGTCGAGTGGTACGGCAAGGTCCGCACCACCGTTTCGGATGCGGCCCAAAGTTGGGCCTTCTTCACGGCTCGGGAACTCGAAGTTCCCGCGGTCACCCGCTCGAAGCCGGGTGGCAAGGCTGCGATCACCTTTGAGGCGAAGAACCTGAAGGAAGTGCGGGCCCAGCTCTATCCGGTCGATCTCGGGGTCCTCTTTGCCGTGAAGAAGAGCTTCGATCGGCTGCATACCGCCGATCTGTCGGGCATCCGCCCGGCCAGCGAGCTCAAGGTGGAAACCAAACTCGGGGACTACCTCCGCGGACCGGTCGACTTGGACCTTGGCAGCCTGAAACCGGGTGCCTACCTGGTGGTCTTGCGTGGCGAGGACCGCACCGCCACGACGCTGCACCTCGTTTCGAACGCGAGTCTGACGGTTCAGCGGTCGGGGAGTTCGATCCGGGTCTATTGCACCGGTGAGCAGGGGGCACCGATCGCGAAGGCCAGGCTCAAGCTCAGCATGAACGGGCGCATTTTCCACGCCGGGGAATCGGACGAGCGGGGGCTCCTCGACGTCTCGGATCCAGGCTCGGGGACGATCACGGTGGTCGCGGAAAAAGGCGACCTCGTCGCCGTGACGAGCAAGGATTGAACCTTGGGAGGCGGCTTGCCTTAAGATGGGGCCATGCGCCCCATCACCTTGCTCTTTACCCTCCTCGTGACCTGGGATGTGGGAACCTCCCAGTCGCTCCCGGAGGCGGACCTGATTTCCGAGGACGTGGCCCGCGGCTTGGCCGCGGAGTTCGGCAAGCTCTTTTCGTCCAAGGACGAGCGCGAGCGCCTGGCCGCCGTCGATACGCTCTCCCGCTTCCGCCACCCCCTTCTGGCGAAAGCCCTGATCAAGGCCCTGAACGACGCCTCGCCGCTCGTTGCCGAAGGGGCGGCGGTGCGACTTGGGGTCCAAGACAAAAAGGACGCGGGGCCGGCCCTGCGAAGCGCCTGGAAAGCGTTCAAAGCGAAGGAGCGCAACGGCCTGCAAGTGGCGGTCTTGGGTGCGCTCCGGCGGCTCGACGCCCTCCCGAGCTTCAAGGAACTCACCGATCCCTTCGATCGATCCTCTCCCGAGGTTCAACGCGAGATCGTCCGCGCCGCCGCGCAGGTTCGTGACCTGAACACCGTCGAGTGGCTGGCCAATCTATTGGAAGAGCCAGCCCCGGAAAACCGGGACGATCCGACCAACCCTCCCGCGGACTACTGGAAGGAGCGGGTCGCGAGCTGGAAGTACTGGGTTAGGGACGTTCACCACGCGCTGCACGAACTCACCGGGCAGGACTTTGAAGACAAAAAACACGTCCGGGAGTGGCGAAAAAAGGGCGGAAAAATCGTGAAGCTCCCGGCTCCGGAGGGGGAGAAGAAGAACGGTTGAACCCCCCGCTCTGGCCGGTAGGTTCCCTCAGGCTTCGCGAGTCCTCGCCAGTCGGCGCGGGACGGCGGACCTTGGGGGAAGTTCGGACACCATGGCTGACCAGACCCAGAAGTGGGAAGACAACGTTGCGGGCCGTTTCTACGTCGACAAAGAGTGCATTCTCTGCTCTTTGTGTTCGGACATCGCGCCCGAGACCTTCAAAGAGAGTGCGGACGGGGATCACGATTTTGTGTGGAAACAGCCGGTCACCCCGGAGCAAGTCCAAAAAGCCCTCGATGCTTTGGAGCAGTGCCCGGTGGACGCCATCGGCCAGGACGGAGACTGATAGCGGACCGGCGCGGCGCCAGTAGAATCCCCCACCATGGCCGACTCCAGTGCACCGGACCCCCTAATCGGACAGCGTTTCGGCGAAGGAGGCAGCTTCCTCGTCAACAAGAAGCTGGGTGAGGGGGGAATGGGGGCCGTCTATCTCGCGCGAGACGAGAAAAACGCCCGGGATGTGGCGATCAAGTTCCTTCGCCAGGACGCCGGGGACCGCGACGCGGTCGAGCGCTTCAAGCGCGAGGGCAAGAAGTTCGGGCGCCTGCGCCACGCCAACCTCGTGCAGGTTTACGCGCTCGGGCGCGAGCAGGGTCGGCTCTACATCGCCTCCGAGTTTGTGGCCGGCAAGAACCTCTACCAACTCCTCGGCGAAGACGGGGCGTTCCCGGTCGAGTGGGCCCTGAAGGTGATCCGCCAGGCGAGCGCGGGTCTCGTCGAGGCTCACAAGAGCCTCGTCGTCCATCGCGATCTGAAGCCCGAAAACATCATGATTCGCGACGCCGACAAGGCGGTCAAAGTGCTCGACTTCGGCATCGCGAAGGATCTCGATGCTTCGGTCGCGTTGACCCGCCACGGCACCTACATCGGGACTCCGGCGTACTCCGCCCCCGAACAGGTGAAGGGCGAAGAAATCGACCATCGGGCCGACATCTTCAGCCTCGGCGTGATCCTCTACGAACTCCTCACCGGCCGCGTCGCCTTCCAAGGTCGGCACACCGTCGAAGTCCTCAAGGCCACTCTCACCGCGGCTCCGGTGCCGGTCACCAAACTGAACGACTCGGTCACCAACCCGGTGGCGAAGCTCATCGACCGGATGATCCAAAAGAGCCCGAAGCGTCGCCCCGAGTCACTGGAAGACGTCATCACCGAAGTCGACCGCATCCTCGACGCCCTCGCCCGCGGCTACACCGAAGAAGAAAAGTCCGGCATCCGCGGCCTCCTCAAACGTGTCTTCGAAGGCTGGCGGGAGGGGTGACCGAGGGCGGCGGCGGGCGCGCCGCAATATCGGCCCGTGAGCGCCACGCTCGGGTCAGGCGTCGCCCTTGAGGAGGGCGGAGCGGTAGTCGCGGTTCATGCGGGAGATGAAGTCGGCGGGGATTTCTTTGGGGCAGGCCGCTTCGCAGTCGTAGGTGTTGGTGCAAGCGCCGAAGCCCTGGGCGTCCATCGCCATGACCAGGTTGCGCACGCGGGCATCGCGCTCGCTTTGGCCTTGGGGCAGGTAGCCGAGGTGGGCCACCTTGGCGGACACGAAGAGCATGGCGGAGGCGTTCTTGCAGGCGGCGACGCAGGCGCCGCAACCGATGCAGGCGGCCGCGTCGAAGGCCTTGTCCGCGTCGGGCTTGGGCACCGGGATCAGGTTCGCGTCGGGCGCGCCGCCGGTATTCACGGAGATGAAGCCACCGGCCTGGATGATGCGGTCGAAGGCGGAGCGGTCGACCACGAGGTCCTTGAGCACCGGGAAGGCCCGCGCTCGCCACGGCTCGATGGTGATGGTGTCACCATCCTTGAAATGGCGCATGTGGAGCTGGCAGGTGGTGGTGCCACGATCGGGGCCGTGGGGGACGCCGTCGATCATGCAGGAGCAGGCCCCGCAGATTCCCTCGCGGCAGTCGCTGTCGAAAGCGATTGGATCTTCGCCCCGGGCGATGAGGTCCTCGTTGACCACATCGAGCATCTCGAGGAACGACATGTCCGGAGAGACGTGTTTGGCTTCGTAGGTGACGAGGCGACCGCGGTCGCTCGGACCCGCTTGGCGCCAGACCTTCAGGGTGAGGTTCATCACTTGTAGCTCCTGGTCGAAGGCTTGACGTGTTCGAAGGTCAGCGACTCTTTGTGCAGGTTCGGCTCTTTTCCTTCGCCCGTGTATTCCCAGACGGCGGCGTGGGAGAAATCGGCGTCGTTGCGCTTGGCCTCGCCGTCCGCCATTTGGTGCTCCTCGCGGAAATGACCGCCACAGGATTCTTCGCGCACCAGGGCGTCGCGGCACATGAGTTCGCCGAACTCGAGGAAGTCGGCGACTCGGCCGGCCTTCTCGAGTGAGATGTTCAGCTCTTCGCCGGTGCCGGGGACCGCGAGGTTCTGCCAGAACTCCGCGCGGATCGCGGGGATTTTGGCAAGGGCCTCCTTCAGGCCGGCCGCATTTCTGGCCATGCCACACTTATCCCAGAGGAGCTTGCCCAACTCCCGATGAAAAGAGTCGGGTGAGCGTTTGCCGCGGATGCCGAGGAGTCGGTCTTGGCGCGCCTTCACGTCGCTCGCGGCGGCGACAAACTCGGGCTGGTCTTCTTTGGCCTGGGAATTACCGGCTTGGGCCAGGTAGTTGCCAAGGGTGTAGGGGAGGATGAAGTAGCCATCCGCCAATCCCTGCATGAGGGCCGAGGCCCCGAGGCGATTGGCGCCATGGTCGGAGAAGTTGGCCTCCCCGATTACGAACATCCCGGGGATCGTGCTCATCAAGTGGTAATCGACCCAAAGCCCGCCCATCGTGTAGTGGACGGCGGGGTAGATGCGCATCGGCGCTTCGTAGGGGTTTTCGGCGGTGATCTTCTTGTACATGTCGAAGAGGTTGCCGTAACGCGCTTCGATCGTGCTCTTGCCGAGGCGGCGAATCGAATCACCGAAGTCGAGGTAGACGCCGAGACCCCCGGGGCCGACCCCGAGCCCGGAGTCGCAGGCTGCCTTGGCGGCCCGCGACGCGACGTCGCGGGGGACCAGGTTGCCGAAGCTCGGATAGCGCCGCTCGAGGTAGTAGTCCCGGTCGGATTCGGGGATCTCGCTCGGCGGGCGACGATCTTGCGCGGTCTTCGGCACCCAGACTCGGCCGTCGTTGCGCAGCGACTCGGACATCAGGGTGAGCTTGGATTGGTGATCCCCGCTCACCGGGATGCAGGTCGGATGGATTTGCGTGAAGCAGGGATTGGCGAAGCCGGCCCCCCGCTTGTGGGCGCGCCATGCCGCGGTGACGTTGCAACCCTTCGCGTTGGTCGAGAGGAAGAATGCGTTTCCGTAGCCGCCAGTGGCCAACACCACCGCATCCGCAGAGTGGGTCGAAATGACGCCAGTGACGAGGTCACGCGCGACGATGCCGACCGCGCGGCCGCCCCGCACGACGACGTCGAGCATTTCGGTGCGGGCCGACATCTTGACCGCTCCGAGTCCGATCTGCCGCTCTAGGGCCTGGTAGGCACCGAGCAAAAGCTGCTGCCCGGTTTGCCCGCGGGCGTAGAAGGTGCGCGAGACTTGAGCGCCCCCGAACGAGCGGTTCTCGAGGAGCCCGCCGTACTCACGTGCGAACGGCACTCCCTGGGCGACACACTGGTCGATGATGTTCACCGACACCTGGGCCAGACGGTACACGTTGGCCTCGCGAGCGCGGTAGTCGCCGCCCTTCACGGTGTCGTAGAAGAGCCGCCACACGCTGTCGCCGTCGTTCGAGTAATTCTTGGCGGCGTTGATGCCACCCTGCGCGGCGATGCTGTGGGCGCGGCGGGGACTGTCCTGGAAGCATAGACAGTGCACGGAGTAGCCGAGCTCGGCCAGGGACGCGGCCGCCGAGGCACCGGCGAGCCCGGAGCCCACGACGATGACCCGGAACTTCCGTTTGTTGGCCGGGTTGACCAGCTTCATTTCGGAGCGGTGGCGATCCCACTTCGTTTCGATCGGACCACTCGGGACGGCGGAGTCGAGTTTCATGGCGTCACCTCCTGGCCCACGAGTCGAAAGAGGATGGAGAGCGGCATCGCGAGATTGCCCAAGACCACGAGCATGGCGAGGCCGCGGGCGGCCCCGGCGAAGAAGCAACTGTACTTCTTGCGGTTCCAGCCCATGCTCTGGAAGAGACTGGCCGCTCCGTGCGAAAGATGCAGCCCCAGGAACACCATGGCGACCACGTAGCTCAGGGCCACGAAGGGGCTCTGGAAACCCAAGACCACCATGCGGTAGACGTCGTGGCGGCCCTGCGCGTCACGCAGGGCGAAGTGGTCGCCGTGGGTCCAGCCCAAAGTGAAGTGGGCGAGGTGGTAGACCACGAAGGCGAGCACGATGAGCCCGCTCATGATCATGGTCCGGGAGGCGTAGGTGGCGGCGATCGGGCGCTTCACCGCGTACTGCACCGGGCGAGCCTCTTCATTGCGCTTCACGAGGCTGAACGCGCAGAGGATGTGCGCCACGAAGGTGGCCAAGAGGCCGAGGCGCATCACCCAAAGAAGAGGCCCGAGCTTTTTGAGCCCGGCCGCGTAGGCGTTCAACTGGTCCGGGCCGGCAAAGACCTGGAGGTTGCCGACCATGTGCGCGACCGTGAACAAGAACAGGAACATTCCCGTCAGGGCCATCAGGAACTTGGTTCCGACCGAAGTGGTCAGGCCCTGCCAAAGCCATCTCATGCGGAAGTCTCCAGCCGATCTTGCGGTCGAAGACGAGGGGTCCGAAACCGCGGGGTCGGACTATAACGATGCACCCTGCGGTGGGAAGCGGCGGAGCGGAAGTTGGTACCGCTCGATGGCTACTTCCATGGGCGGCCTTCCGGTGTGCCTCGACGTGTCCAAGATTTCGTCCAGTTCCCACCCGCAAACGCGGAGAATCCGCGCGCGGACTTTTTTCTCGTCGAACCGGTCTTGATCCTGATGTTCGATCTCACCGTGGATCGTGCCGCCGACCGAGGCGACCCAATCGGGGACAAAGACGATGGCCCGAGCGTGGAGCAAGCGAGCGAGCCGCAGTTCTCCTTCGAGCGAGGGCGCTGCGAGTTGATTGTTGGCTCCCCCGCAGATCGCCCGCACTTTGAGGCGGGGGATGGTGTCCTCGCTGATGACACCACCGATGGCGCAGGGCGCGAGAATGTCCGCTTGGACTTCCGTGGCCTGGTAGGGGGCCACGACCCCCACCTTGGCACGGGCCTCCGGCGACAAGCTGCCCAAGAAACCGTCGATGCGCCGGTGATCGCGATCCGTCACCACGAGGGCGGCGCCATCGTTCGAGAGCGCGTTGGCGAGGGGAAGTCCGAGCGACCCGAGCCCCTGCACGACGATTTTGGTTTCGGAGATCGGTAACCCGAGCGAGGCTGCCGTCGCATGCAGGGCGCGGTGGACTCCGACCGCGGCGGACCCGCCGGTGGTGGCGGCGCGAAGCCCCGTGACCGGCGCCCCCGCTTCCGCCAAAGCCTGCAAAACCGTGAGGGAGAAGCCGGTGTCGGGGCCCGTCAACGTGCCGGAGAGGCCGATTTCTTCCGCCAGTCCGGCGATGGCCGGGATCCGCTCCCGCTCCGGAAATGGCACCCCGTGAACCAAGAGCTTGCTGCCGCCGCGAGCGATTCCCGCCACCCGGTTCTTCAGGGTCATCGCGCGCGCGAGGTTCAGGAGATCGGGGATCAGGTCGAGTTCCGGCACCACCAAGTCGACTCGCTTGAGGCCGCCGGAGGGTGGGCCGGCTTGGCTCGAGTGCACCGCGCAGAGAAACCGCAAGTCGATCTCGGCACGGTAAACGAAGTCGAGTCGTTCGTGCCCTCCCGCTTCCATGGCGGCTCGGAGGATTTCCAGCGTCGGCTCGAGCTCAGGGATCATCGGAGCGGCGTCTTCGAACACGCCCTCCGGGTTCGTGGCCAGAATGCGAAAGCCGCGGTCATGGCTACGCAGGCGGAGGCGCTCGATCGATTTGCGCTTCAGTGTGTCGAAAATGAGGTGGGAGGTATCGAGAGAGGACAAGGTTTGGCAATCCTGCGTGGCGAGGACTCTAACCGGGAAAAACCGTGACCTTGGGGAGAAGTGGCCGGAGGCGCAGTTGCGGACTATGCTCCTCCAAGGAGCGATGGACCCCGTCCGAGCCCCACCTTTCGTATGCGAGGCAAAATCTACACGCGAGCCGAAGCGGACCGCATGGTCCCCCTGCTTCGGACCATCGTTCGATCGTTGCGGTCCCTGCACCGGTTGATTCACCGCAAGCAAGGAGACTTGCTGCAAGAAGCGCGCGTCCGCGACGACGGACGGGCCTCGCTCGGCAAGGAGCGCGACCTCGCGCGCTTACGGGACGCCGCCCGCGCCTGCGTCGCGGAACTGGACGCACTCGGCTGCTTCCTCCGCGATCCCATCGTGGGCATCGTGGCCTGTTACGCCGACGTCGAAGGCGAAATCGTCTACCTGACCTGGCAAGTCGGCGCCGACTCCTTCGACCAATTCCACACCCTCGACCAAAACTGGATGGAACGCCAGCCTCTGGGAGCCTGCTGACCTGCTGGGTTGGGATGAGCCTACTGTAGAAACCCGAGGTTGTCTCCTTGCCGTCGCGGGCGGATTTCGAGGTTCTCCGCCACCGGGTAGACTTTCCGGATTCGACGAGCTCTCCACCGCCCGGTCGGGAGCAGCCATGGAGTTCGAGACGCTCCGCCGTGAAGTCATCCTCGCGATTGCCGCCGACGACTATTTCTGGGAACGACTGGTCCTGAAGGGCGGCAATGCCCTGCGCATCGTCCATGGCATCGGGGCGCGAGCCTCCCTGGACGTCGACTACTCGATCGAGAACGACTTCGAGAACGTCGAGGCGGTACGAGCCAGGCTTGAGCGGGCTCTCGCCCATCACTTTCGTCGCGAGCATTCGATCGTCATTTTCGATGTGACTTTCGAGCCTCGACCCCGGAAACCAAACGCCGATCCCCGTTGGGGCGGCTATCGCGCGCAATTCAAGGTCATCAATCGCACCAAGTACAACGAACTCGCCGGCGATCTCGATAGCCTCCGTCGCCAGGCCGACGTCATAGCGCCTGGGCAAACACGGAAGTTTACGGTCGAGATTTCGAAGTACGAGTTCTGCGCGGCCCAGGAAACACGCCGAATCGGCGCCTACGACGTCGTGGTCTACAAGATTGCCGCTATCGCGGCCGAGAAGCTCCGTGCGCTTTGCCAGCAGCGTCCTGAGTATGCGACATCGGGCAGGAGTGCGAGGGCGAGGGACTTTTACGACATCCACGCAATGGTGACGCAAGGCCCTCTCGACATCGCAGCTCCCGAAAACACCGCCGTGCTCCGGCATGTCTTTGCCGCTAAGAACGTCCCGCTCGAATTGCTCGTTCGACTCGACGAAGACCGCGAGTTTCATCGCGTCGACTGGGATTCGGTACGGGATTCCGTGGCGCGAGAGCCGATCAATGACTTCGATTTCTATTTCGACTTTGTCCTAGCTGAAGTGATGCGGCTAAAAACCCTGGGGGTGATATAGCCGCCACTCCTGGTCGTAGACCGGCGCTTTCATCTGATGCGTCAGGTAAAAGTCGTACTCGAGGCCGGGCTCTTTGAGACGATTGCGCAGGTTCTCGGCATAGCCGGCAGCCTTCATGTAGAAACCGATAGCCTGGTGGTACGGATAGACGTAGTCGAGTGTCCTGAGAGTGGCGATCAAACGACCGACCGAGACCCGCTCGCGCGCTCCTTCGAACGCCGCCTTCACCTGGTAGACGCCGCCCGCGTAGTGAGGCCGCACGCTGATGTCGATCAACGTGCGCTCGATGTCGGTGACGTCGACGCGTCCGATCCCCGGATGGTCCGTGGTCACGACACCCAATCGACCCGTGCTCTTTCCGCTCAAGATCACGTAGCGACGCTCGCCGTCGTTGAAAACGGACTTCGACGCGCGCGGTGCACCCGCGAATGCTCGAGTTATCCCGGCCTGGGTGAGCGAGGCCGGCGCGGGCTTCGGACTCTGCTCTTGGTTGACGTGAATGGTGTTCGGAACCAGATCGTTCAGTTGGTGCAGGAAGACAGCGGTACCGTGGCAGAGGTAGGCATCGGGGCGGAGAGACAGCCCGAGCCGGTAAGGGGAAGCCGCGCCCCATACGTACCGGGTCAGAGAGAGGTTGGTCGTCTCCGACTTGAAGACCACCGTCTTGAGTCCAGCCTCCTCCGACAACATTGCGACCAATTCGGAGGTGGTTGTGGACTCGGGGAGCCTCCACCCTCCGCGATGGGCCCGAAGGATCGCGTCGATCTCCGACTTCCGGTAAATCCGTCCCGGGGCACCGTCGAAAGCTGGGATTATGTCGGGTCTGAGCTTTTGCAATCGGGATGGCATGAGGCAGATTCGAGAAGCGCACTGTATATATACTGAGTTCAGATCCGGAACCCAAGCCCCGCCCTGGCGAGGAGCGCATATTTCACGGCAAAAGCAAAGGCTGTCACCCCCGGATGTGGTCCTCTAAGTTCTGCCCAGTATATATACGATGAAAATCCTCGACTGGTGTGCGCCCTATGGCACACCGTCCGTTTGCTCAGTGGGGGGCGGGAGTGGCGAACAATCCCCAGCGCGCGCCACCACTACCTCCAACCCTGACTACCATCTGCACTCACCTGGGGGGCCCGACGAACTTGCTCGGTGGTCGGCCGAATTACGGGCCCTCGGTTCGGGCGAGTTCTTGCGGCTCGCGTGAAAGCCAACGGCTTCGACTGGCCCACTCCCGCTCCGCGCATACCGTCTTGCCGCAGTCTCGTGGCGGGACCGCCGATCTGATCCACGGCGCAGGGCGATTTGGTCGCACCGCAAACTGGAGGTCCAATGACCGATCAGAGCAACGGGACATTTTCGAAGGTGGCGGGGAGTTCGCGCACTTCGAAGCGCCGGACCCAGCGGGCTTCGACGCGGGCGGGATGGGAGCCCGGGGGGAGGACGAGGGTGCGGACTTCGCGGCCTAGGTTGGAGGCTCCGGGGCGCACTTGGAGGATGGCGATGGGTTGGCCACTGGCGTCGAGCACGGTGAACTTCTCGCCCCGCGGTGGTTGTTTGACGGTGCCATCACCGATGGGGGCGTCCGCCACGTAACTCACGATGAGTTGGAGTTCGCTCTCGGAGGGGAAAACGTGATCGAGCGAGAAGGGTTTGGCCTGCAGAGCGCTGGCCGCGGAGTCGGTGACTTGATCGAAGGCTTCACCCATTTCGGTCGCGACGAGCACGAGCAGCGGGAGGGTTAATTTGGGGATCTTGGTGGCGCGGGGGTCAGGCATTTCCATCGTCACTCCGAGCCAACTCTGACGTTGGTGCTCGAAGTTGATGACGTGCCGGCCCTGCCGCGGGGGCCTCGGGAAGGTGACCTGGTTTCCGAGGTTGTCTTCGGTAGGGGGGACTTCGAGGGGTTGGAGGAGGCCCAGGACCGGGGTGTCCGATTCAAGATCGATTCGCACCTGCAGGCTGGCGCTGCTCGTGGAACTGCCGGTGAACTGAACGTGGCGAGTGAGAGACAAGCCGGTGAGTTCGGCGCGGAGCGGTCCCGGGTACGCCACGAAGTCGCTCGGGACCTGGCCGGGAGACAGGAGGAAGTCTCCGCTTTGGTAATCGCGACTCATGGTGTAGCCGAGTTCGCGGCAGACCTGATCGAGCACGGAGAAAAATGGCGCCTCCGCAAGGTCCATGGTGATGCGACGGACCGCGGGATCATTCGCGGCGGTGACGCCGGGACTCGCCATCGCGAGGCGCACGGTGCAGCCGCCGAGGCTTCCGAGGCGCTCGAGGAAGGTCGGCAAGGGCAAGTCTTGCACGGACAGGCGGACGAGCGTGGGGGCGAGGTCGACGACGGCCGCGCGCACCTTCGTACCCAGTTCGCTCAGCACGGCCTCCACCCGAAGGCGAGCCTCGAGCGGCAACGCGTCCTTGGCGCGTTCGAGGCGAGCGCGGAACTCCGAGCCTCCCTGCAGGAGCGTGGCGGTGGCCGCTTCCCGCACCACAAAGGTGTCGGAAGTGAGGTCGCGCAGAACCGATTCCAAGTCCGGTTCCTGGCCGCGTCCGGCGTTCACGAGCGCCAGCAGAAGGAGAAGGACGAGGCCGAGACGGCAGGAACCGGCATGCACCATGCATCGATGGTAGTGGAGCCCTTGATAGGGTCCAACCAGTGCGGGGCATCGGATTTGCCGATTTTGGGGTGAGACCACCGGCGCCGGTGGGCACTTCGGCGCTCGGCCCGAGGGAAGATCATGCGGCTCCTCTCCATCGTTGGCGCGTTGGCGCTCACGAGCATCAGCTTTGCCCAGGCCGAGGGTCCGCTCGCGGATCTCGAAAAGCTCCGGAGGTTTTGGCGCCTGGCTGAATCGGCGCGAGTGGAGAAGGAAGCCTGGCGGGCCGCGCGCTGGCTCGCGGAGGCCGCCCGCCTTCCCAATCTCGTGCCCCTTCCCGGGATCGACGGTGACGCGCGGACCTACCTGCGGGAGCGCGCTCTCGAAGAGCTGCACGGGGCGCTGGCGCGGCCCAATCTCGGAAAGATCGGCATGCCCTGCGCCCACTGCCAGGGCGATGGGATCGTTCCTTGCTCGCTCTGTGAGGGCCGCGGCGGCGGGGGAGGCGGGGTTGCGAGTTGTGTCGTGTCGGAGGCCTGCCCGCGGTGTCTTGGAGGTGCGCGCGAGGGCGCCGATTCCGAAGTCACCGACTCGCTGATCAAGCTCTCCGGCGCCTGCGAGGGTCTTGCCAAGGAGCGGGAATCCGCCACCGCGCTGCGGTCGCTCCTCCGGCAGCTCAAGAACTACCGACCAATGGGCGTCCTTCCTCCTGACGCCATCGAGCGGGCGCGCCTCGAGGCGTGGCCCGAGCCGTGGCGCGATCCGGGGCGCCTGACTTCGACCGAGCGCAAGCGGCTCCAGGATCACTGGGATGCGCTGAGCGCTCATGGACGCAGGGAATGGCTTTTTCGCACCGGACTGGCCGTGCTCCACACCACGCTTCGTCTCAGAGGAGTCGTCATGCTGCCCGAGACGGCCGGAGATTTTCCGAGAGTGGAAGTGGTCGATGTGCCGCTTGTGGCTCTGACGGGAGGCGGCCCGGTCTTGGTGGAGACGGTGGTGAGCGAAGGTGTGTCCGGACCATGGGGCCTCGTGAACCGGTTCAGCCCCGAGTTGCGCTCCGGACTCCTCAATCTCGTTCATCCGTCGGAAGCAAGCCTCGAGACCGCGCAGGCGCTCGGTGATTTTCAGCTCTTGGAAAAAGCGAAGTTGCCGAGCATGAACCAAATCCGGAATCGGGCCAAGGCCTGGGCCGAGCTTCCGTCGGGAGCGCGGGTCCGGATCAAGGGCTATGTTCCGCCGCTCGAGGTGCCTTCCGAGCCGCCGAGGCTCCGGGTGACGGAGTTCGAAGTGATCGAGAGCGGAGGCGACCCATGAAACTCCTCCTCATTGTCGAAGAAGCGGGAGGAGGGTTCGCCCGGCGGACGATCGAGCGCTTCCCGGCCGAAATTGGTCGCGACGACACCGCGGCGGTCGTGGTCAACGACGTCCGTGCCAGTCGATTGCACGCGCGCTTCGAGGTTTCGAGCGAAGGCTTGCGCATCGTCGACCAGGCTTCGAGCAACGGAACCCTCGTCAATGGACAGGCGGTAAGCGAAGCCTTGCTCGCTTCGGGCGATGTGGTGGAGGTGGGGGATACCAAGATCACGGTGCTCGCCGAGAGCACCGTGCCGTTGGTGCCTCGCGGAAAAAAACGAGCTGCTCCCGCGAGCCGTGCCTCCGCGGCCGAGGCCGCACCGAGTTCCCCCACCCCCACCCCCGCCTCGCCGGAGCCGCCGGCCGAGGTTCGGCGGAGCAACCCGGCGCGGTGGTCGCCGCGGATGAAATTCCTGAGCGCCGCGATCACGGTGGCGATCTTTGCGGGCTGCCACTTCGGCCTCCTCATGATCATGAGCCGCTGTGCGGCGCCGCCGAAGGCCAGTCAGGAGCCGAGGCCACCCACCGACACGTCCACGCTGGACGACTTGCTGAAGCGTCCGGAGTCTGGCAACCCTGCAGGAGTGCCACATCCGGAGATGCCGCCAAAGTCCGCCAAGGCGGACCTGATCCGTCGGCGGATCGCCGGGGGGGAGTGGACTCTCGCGGACGAACTCCTGCGCAATGTGGAGCCCGGCGATCTCGAACCGACTATGTTCGAGGGTCTGGCCAAGGAACTGGAGGCGAACTGGCAGGCAGCGGCGTCGGCCGCGATCGCGGAAGTCCGCGCCGCCCTTGACGCCAAGGACTGGGTGCGCGCGGAGCGGGGACTTGCCCTGGCGGAGACCTTGAACCATGCGGCCTCCGCCGAACCGCTGAAGACCCTGCGCGCCGAGTGGCGCGAGCGCTCGGCCACCGTGCCCACGCCGCCCGCGGCCACCGCGGAAGCGGAGAGTCGCAAGGCTGAGCAAGCCGCGCTCACCGCGACGAGGCAACTTCTGGATCGGGCCGAGGCCGACCTGCTCGCTCACGATCTGGTCGAAGAGGTTTGGGCGCTCACGACTTCGGAGCCCGCCCTGAAGTTGCGGCTGCGTTGGGCGAGGGCGCTGATCGCGGTGCGTCGCGATCTGGGTGCGAGTTTCGAGACCAGCGTGGGGCGATCGTTGACTGTGGATTTGCGATCCGGGGAGCGGTCTGAGGGCACGCTCGAAGCTGCCAGCGCCGTTGGACTTTCCTTCAAGCAGGGAGATGAGCTCAGGCGGGTCGGATGGCACCAGTTCCCCGTGCCGGAGGCCTTGAAGCGGATCGAGGGTTTGCCGGCCACCGCGGATCGTTACCTCGGTCGTGCCTACCTCCATCGGGTGCACGGAGCGCCCGACGAGGAGTGGTTCGACTTGCAAGCAGTCCTGCTTGTTCCCGCGGTCGATGAGGAGGCTCGAGAAGCGGCGCTCGAACGTCTGGCGCAGATTCGACGAGCCAACGCTCGTTGAACTTGGCGAGCCGGAGTCTGCCCCCCGGTCTCCGGTGGCTTGCGGCGTAGTCCGTCCGCGAATTTCCGGCGAGGGAACGGTCCCGTCCAGCCCCCGTGTTCCTGATGCCTCCGACCTGATCGGAGGGGTCTCGGAGAGTCCACTCGGCGCCGCACAATCGAGGTCTCGGCGTGCCCGTGCAATGTCTGCGGGCGCGGCGGTGGTAGTTTCCCCCGAGTGCCCCGGATCCCGGGCCCGGCTCGAGGCGGCTGATCAAGCCCTTCCGACCGGGTCTTTGGGCGAAGTGGCCCTTGCCGCGGCGGCGCTGGCCGACTGGCTTCGCGAGCCCTCGCGAATGGCCACGGCGCGTGATGCCGCGGTTTTGGTGGCTGGTGCCTCGGCCGTCGTAGATGTGGCGGAGTGGGTTCGTTTTCGTTGGACCCGACTCCTTGCCCCGCCCGCGCGAGGACCGTCCGCCCCGAATCCAGACGCATCGGAGATATCGAACATGAATCACCCCTCAGAGCGCGATCGCGACGAGGATCGCCCCCACGACGAAGAGCGCCTGCATGGCGATGGGGAACCGGTGACGCCGGAGGCTCCGCCGCACGATCTCGTCTGGGACGAGGTGCGCGACCTGAGCGATGAGCCCGTCCGCTTCGATCCCGACAGCGAGGCTGGCTTTGAATCGCTGGACCCGGAGAGCGAGCCGGCCGCGCCCGAAGGCGCCCCGGCACGGGAGGGCGAACGGCGAGATCGGGGCGACCGGGATCGCGAACGGCGTGGCCGGCGACGGCCCATGGGTGCTACGGATGTCGAGGAACTCGGCGCCAGCAGTGGAATCGATGTCTTGGAGTTGCCGTCCGAGCGTAGACCTCGCAAAGCGGGTGCGCTCGAGCCCGGTCTGACTCTCAAGGACCTGCTGCCCTTCCTGCGTCCCCCGCGGACGGTGCTGGTGCTCGGCGCCACCACTGGCAACGGTCACAATCGTTCGGCGGCCGCGCTCGTCGAGGCATTCAAGGGTCTCGACCGCAATCTGATCGTGCGGGATGCCGATCTGATCGACCTTTTGGACAAGTCGTACCGCCCGGCGTTCGTGCGGGCATTGCTCGAAGACTACGCTCGTCATCCTTCCTCCTTCGGCAATCCCTTCGAAACGGTCGAAGCCGACGGTGAAGCCACGCCTTCCACCGACTTGGACGAGGTCTTGGCGCGGGGATTTGCCGATCGCTTCGAGCAAATCGCGGTCGAACGGCGTCCTGATTTCCTCGTCTGCACCCACTGGCTGCCCTTCAAGAGCCTCGAGCGCTTGAAAGCCGCGGGCCGACTGACGGCGCCGGTGAGCGCGGTCATTCCCGACCCCGATCTCTGCGAGCGCTGGATCAGCCCGGTCGTGTCAAGCTGGTTCGTGGCGAACGACACGGTGAAGGCGCGCTTGCAAAAACGCGGAGTCGACGCGGCCGACATTGTGGTGATCGGAGTACCGGTCGCCCCGGCGTTTGCCGCCGGATTCGACCGCGAGCAGGTGGCGAGGGAATTGGGGCTGCGGCCGCAAATTCCGGTGGTGCTGCTTCGCCCGGGCGGCATCGGTTCGACCGAGCGCATCCTGGCGGTGGCCAAGTCGCTGCTCGAGGCCAATGCTCCAATCAATCTGCTCGTGGTAGCCGGCAAGAACGACCGTCTCCGCGAAGAAGTGGAGAAGCTCGAAGCGCAAAAGGGCAGTTCGATCAAGGCGTTTGGCTTCGTCGACAACATCCGGGACCTCATGGGGGTCGCCGATTTGCTGATCACCCGGGCGAGCCCCCACACCGTGGCGGAAGCCCAGGCGGCGCGTCTTCCGATGGTCATTCTCAGGCCGTCGCCCGGCCTCGAAGACCGTGTTGCCGACCGGATGGTCGCTCGCGGTTGTGCGGTCAAGGCGTACTCCGAGGAGGATCTCGACCTCGCGGTGAAGGACCTGGTGCGCAATCGCCGAAGCCTGCAGGAGATGCAGGAGGCGGCCGCCAAAGGCACGCGGGCGGATGCCGCGTTGGTCGCGGTCGATCGCATCTCGCGCCTCGTGCGCTGATTCGACGCCGTGAGTTTCGTCCTTGAGACACGCGAGGCGCTCCTTCAGGGGAGCGCCTCGGTGCGGGATCTCTCCACCGCCTTCCGCATGGAGGGGGAAGCCCGCTTGCAACTCGCTCTGCATGCGACGGGACGAGTGTCGAGGGGGGAGCGGCCGATCGTGGCCGCGCTGCGCACACTCATCCGCGCCCTCGAGATCAAATTGGGGATCGACCGCTGGTGCCTGGCCTACGGACAGAGCCCCGACGATCTCTCTTCTCGTGCCATCTGGGAGTCGATGCCGAAAAGCCTCCGATCGAGGCTCCAAGGTGGGACCCTTGCGGAATTGGCACTGGCGCTCTCCTATCTCGCCACTCCGATTCCTCGCGACCGCCGCGTGCTCCCGGCCCTCGTACGCGACCAGAGTCCGGCCGCGATTCCGGCGGTGACCTTGATGGTCTCCCTCTCCGCCCAAGATCTCGCCCAATCCCTGGACGACTGGATCGCCGCCGCCCCCGATGCTCTCGGCCTGTGGGTGGCCGACCCGAGCCTGGGGGTGCGCTTCAATCTCTCTCGTCACGGCGTGCGCTTCCGCGCCCACCATCCCGTCATCCACGCCGCCCTGCTCGAACGCTGCCGTAAGAGTGGCATTGAC
>CADEGH010000022.1:0-25439 GCA_902826835.1 uncultured bacterium
CCGCCTCTCACGACGTTCGTGCCACCTCCAATGTCGAGGCCCCACGCACCCTCGCGCCATGCGTGCCACCCCCCATGGGAACGCGGATCACCAGATCCGCCTGCGACCCGAGCCGGTAGTCCAGGGCCCCGTCACGGAGCGCCTCCGACGGCCTGGCGACCTCGTCTCCGCTCCCAGCTCCTCTCCTGAAAGGACGGAGCGACCCTTTGGCTTGCATCTGAACTTCCGTTCTGGAGCTTCGTCTCGCCCTCCATCGGCAGCGTGCGGATCTGGTGATCCGCGTTCCCACCGCCCCATCGCCCGACCGCCTCTCACGACGTTCGTGCCACCTCCAATGTCGAGGCCCCACGCACCCTCGCAACCTGCGTGCCCCCGCCCCTGGAGGTGCGCGGGCATCGCGACTGACGAAAGGGGCTTAGGGCGTGCAGTGGTGGCGAGGGCAAGTCCTATGGGCAACAAGGAGTCCCGGAAGCGCGCGGCTGACCTGGCGCGTCAGAAAGTCTTGGCGAAGGCGGGCGGCTTCGGGCACAATGAAGGCCCCTTCGGAGACATCAATCATGAACCGAGTCCTTGCTGGTGGGTTGGCATGGGTCCTAGCCGGAGTTCTGAGCGCACAGGGGCAGGTTTGCCCCTACAACCCAGTCATCCTCAGCTACGGCCAGGGGTGCAACACCGCTTTCCAAAACCCCGCGACCATGACCGCGAGCTTTGATCCGCTGACTTGCAGCATCACCCTCACTGCCAACACCTTTCCCGGTTGCTGCAACACCTATTTGGTTCAACGCCTGATGCTCCTCGGTCTTCAGCCGGACAATCAGACGGTCCCGGCCTATCCGAGCTGCACCCTGCTCGTCGTGCCCGATCTCGCGATGATCCTCTTCACCGGCAATTCGCTGACCCTGGCCCTCCCGCCGGGCTTGCCCCCCGTCACGGTCTTCGCCCAAGCCGGGTTCGCTTACTTCACGACCATCGGATTCAACTACGATCTCGCGGTCACGAACGGGATCTCGATGACCATCTGATCCCGGCGCGGGTTAGCATGCCGCGCCATGTCGTTGCACCCGCTGACCTCAGTCGACCCGCGCTTTGGCGACGGGGTGTTCGGTTTGGAAACCGATCCTCGCGACGCCCTCGTCCACCTCATCCCGGTTCCGTTCGAAGCGACGACGAGCTATGGCGGTGGCACCGCGTCCGGTCCCGAGGCCATACGCACCGCGAGCGCCCAGGTCGATCTCTTCGATCCCGATCTCGGCCGGCCCTACCGGACGGGGCTGTTCATGCACCCGTCGCCGAAGGCAATCGTGAAGCTGAATGCGCGCGCCAAGGCCGCGGCCGCCCCCGTGATCCGCGTGCTCGGGGAAATCGGCGACTCCGCGAAGCTCCAGCGCTGTCTCGATCTGGTCAATGACGCGGGAACGCTCGTCAACGCCTGGTTGGAGGAGGCCGTCGAGCCCCTCCTCGACGCCGGCCGCATCGTGGGCGTCGTGGGCGGAGACCACGCCATACCCTTCGGTTCGATCCGCGCCCACGCCCGCCGTTGGCCCGGTCTCGGAATCCTCCACTTCGATGCGCATGCCGACCTGCGCGATGCCTACGAGGGTTTCACGTGGTCGCACGCCAGCATTTTCCACAACGTGATGTCACGCATCCCGGAAGTGGGCCGGCTCGTGCAGGTTTCGATCCGCGATTTTTGTGATGCCGAGTGGGAGTTCATCCGGAACTCCAAGGGACGGATCGTCGCGTTCACCGATCAACATCTGCGCGACGAGCGTGACCGCGGCGTCGCGTTCGCCGAACTCGCGCGCCGGATCGTGGCCGCACTTCCCGAGTGGGTCTACATCTCGTTCGATATCGACGGACTCGATCCCGCGCTCTGCCCCAACACCGGCACGCCGGTCCCCGGTGGCCTGAGCTTCCAGGAGATGTCCTCGATTTTGATCGAACTCGTGCGCTCGGGTCGCCGCATCGCCGGCTTCGATCTCTGCGAAGTGGCCCCGGATCCTCGAGGCTCGGAGTGGGACGCCAACGTCGGGGCTCGAGTGCTCTACAAGCTCATTGCCACGACCGTGGCCACGCGCATTGCTGCCCTCTCTCCCCAGTAATTCTCACGGGAACCGAGTCGTGCCACGATCGATGGCCAGTCCCTGACTCTTGAGTGTCGCAGGTTTCGATCCCGCGGTGAGTCTCAACCCACTTGTGCGAGGGCAGCCTGGACGGCGGCCATGTCGCGGGGTTCGGGGGTCTTGTCTTGGACTTGCACGAAGGCGACCTTGCCGCTCTTGTCGATGATGACGGTGGCGCGCTGGCTGATGAAGGGGACCTTGGGGTGCTCGAGACCGAACTTCTTCGTGACGTCGAGCATGGGATCGGCCAGGAGGTCGTACTTGATGTTGCGCTCTTTCTTGAACGCGCGGTGCGACCACGTCGAGTCTCGGGAGATCCCCACGACCACGCGCCCGGGACCATCGAGGACGGGTTCTTTGCTGATCTGGCAGAGCTCGCCTTCGCAGGTTGGGCTCCAATCGAGGGGGTACCAGAGCATGACGACGACTTTGCCCTTCTGATCCGAGAGTTTCCACTCTTTGTCGTCCTGAGTCTTGAGGGTGAAGTCGGGCGCGGCGGAACCAACTGCGATCGGCATGGGAATCTCCGGGATTGGGTTCGGGTTGGCCTAGGTGGACCCGGGCCAAGCCGGAGATGGTACGACGCGGCGAACGCCCTTCACCAGGGCTCGCTGCCGAGCCTCCGCCGTGGTTTGGGATAGTCTGGCTCTCCCAAGGTGAACTCTCGCATGCGTCTGACTTGCCTAACCGTCCTCTTGTTGGCGTCGCTGCCGCTCCTGCCGCAGGCCGCGGCGCCGCGTCCGGATTCGAACTCCAACCTCCCGGTCCTGCTCCGAGGGAGCCTCGAAGTCGTGGAGGGGCAGCGCCGCCTCTATCTCTGGGGCACGCCGCGGGAGCGAGGGTTCGCTCACGGCTACCTCCTGGCTTCGGACATCATGCGCTCGGTCAACGACGACTTCGCCTGGCTCTTGGAACGCATGCCCGGCGTGGGCACGCTGCTCTACAGCAACGTCCTTTTGAAGACGGTCGTCCCCAACTTCGTGTGGACCAAGGAAGAACTCGAGGAGATCGCTGGCCTCTTGGCCGGAATCGAAGCCAAGCTGCCGGCCGACCAGCGCGAGGTGAAGGCCCTCAAGCGCGCGCTCACCTTGGAGGACCTGAAGGCCGCCAATACTGCCGGTGACTGGGTCGCACTCGGATGTTCGACTTACGCGGTCCGAGGAGACTATGTCGAAGGCGGAGCGCCGGCGGTGGCCCGAAACTTCGATTTCCCCGCGCTTCGGGCGCTGCTTGAGAACCAAATCGTCGTCATCGTCGCCCCTGAAGAAGGCGGCCTGCCCTACGCGGCCGTGACCCATCCGGGCAGCATCGGCGTGCTTACCGGAATGAACGAGCAGGGGGTCTTCCTTTCGGTTCACGACGTGCATGTCCCGGCCTCGTTCAAGGATGCAGGACGGGCGAATACACCTCGTCTCATGGCCATGCGGAGGTGCTTGACCAAACTGTCCGCGAAAGGGGCAGTTCCGGCGGCGCTCGACGTGCTCAAGAGCTGGACCACCCTCTACGGGAACAACATCATGGTGGTGACGCCCGACACTTCGGACGGAGGGCCCTTCGCGGGAGTGGTGGAATACGACCGCCGGGAGCAGGTGGACGACGGGGCCACGCTGCGGGTTCTTGATCCGAAGGACCCCGAGCAGCGCTTTCTCACCTGCACCAACCACCATCGCGAGCGGGCCGGTCGTTACGGACACGGCGCGCAGAATTGCTGGCGCTACACCAAATTGTTCGGAGAAGGCACGAAGCTCGAGGCGGAAGTGCGCCTCAACGCCGAGCAGCTCTTCGACGTCATCGAGCTCTCCGCTTTCCCCCGAGGTGGCAAACCGCAGGTGTCGATGGAAAACGGAACGCTGCACCAAGTGGTGGCCTTCACCGGCAAACGGGAAATGCACATCCGACGCGGCGTGGAGGGAGCGCACATCTCGGCGCAGACCCCGGTCGTCCTCTCCCTCGAGAAGGCCTTCGAACACCTCCGCTCCCTCGCGAAGCGCTGATTCGCAGAGGGCTTCAGGGCCGGGTGGGCGGTTCTTCCTGGTCGAAGCCGAAGTACTTCATCCAATCGTCGACTTCGCTCTTCCTCACTCCCTCGGGCTTCTCGCTCCGGGCCTTCGCGTTGCTCGGCGCACTCTTGATCGGCGCGGGCGACTCCGGAGGGGCGATCACGATTTGCAAGCGCTGAAGGAACTTCTCGATGCCGACGGTCACCGCGCCGAGCTGCTTCGCCCGGCCGCGCAGCTCCCGGTCGTCCGTGACCAGAGTGATCGCGTTCTTGGGTGCGGAGCGGAGATCCGCCACCATCGCGTCATCTGCCGTGCCTCGGGCTACAAATACGGCTCGGGCTCGCCCCTGAGTCTCGGAGGGAAGCCCGGGCGGCGCCCCCCGTGCCGCGTCGAAGTAGATGCGGACCGGGTGAGGAAGTGACGCCACATGGCCCAGGAGTCTGCGGCGGGCCGCTTCGAGGCCTAGGTCGTTCCAGCCCGCGCGGAAGATCAGGTTGTAGCCGTCGAGCCAGTACTCCATGCCCCCGATGCTACCCTCGACGCCCGCGGAGAATCGTGCATGAGCTCAGATGCCGTCTTGATCGAGCGCGACGAGTCCGGCCTAGTCACGCTCACCCTGAATCGGCCGGAGCGGCTCAACGCTTTGACCTTCGCCAGCTACCGCGCGCTCACGGATTGGTTCCGAAGTGAAGCCCAAAACCCGAAGACGCGGGTGGTCCTGCTCAAGGGCGCGGGACGGGCCTTCTGCAGCGGAGGCGATGTTCACGACATCATCGGGGCGCTGCGGGGCGCCAAGATGAAACGGGTGCTTGAGTTCGCCCGCATGACCGGCGAGCTCGTGCAAAACATCCGCCTTCTCGATCGCCCCGTGGTGGCCGCGATCCACGGGACCTGTGTAGGCGCGGGTGCCGTCATCGCCCTGGCCTGCGATTTCCGCGTCATGGCCGCCGAGACTTCGCTCGGGTTCATATTCACGAAAGTCGGCCTGAGCGGCTCGGACATGGGAGCGGCGTACCTCCTGCCGCGGATGGTCGGATTGGCTCGGGCCACCGAGATCCTCATGCTGGGTGAGCCGGTTCCCGCCGCCAAGTGTGCTGAGATCGGATTGGCCAACTCCGTCGTGCCGAGGGAGCGCGTCTTCGACGAGGCGAAGCTCCTCTGCGCGAAGCTGCTCGCCGGTCCGCCGCTCGGGCTCGCGATGACCAAGCGCATGCTGAACAACGAATGGAGCATGGACCTGTCGTCGGCCATCGAATCGGAGGCGCAGGCCCAGGCCCTGCTCATGATGGGCGAGGATCATGGCGAGTATCACCGCGCGTTCGTGGAAAAGCGTCCCCCCAACTTCCAGGGAGAGTGATTCGTGGATTTCACCATTCAGGGCGAGGACCTTCGCATCCGGGAAATGGCCCGAGAATTCGCCCTCCAGGTGCTCGCCCCGTACGCCCGGGCCGCGGATGAAAACCGTCACTTTGATCGGACGAAGGTGGTGGAACTCGGCCGAGCCGGCCTCCTCGGCGGATTCCTGCCCCGGGCCTTGGGGGGATCCGGCTGGTCGATGACCCAATGGGCCTTGGCGTTGATGGAATTGGGCGCGGTGGATTCTTCGTGGCGGGGCTTCTGCACCGTTCAGACCGCGCTCTGCGGAGGGTTGCTCTGGAAGCTGGGTCGCGCGGACCAGCAGCAATCGTTGCTGCCCGCCCTGTGTGCCGGAGAGCGGATCTTCGCCTTTGCGCTGACCGAGCCCGAAGCCGGAACCGATGTGGCTTCGCTGCAGACCCGGGCGCGGCGCGACGGCGACGACTGGATCATCGACGGCACGAAACACTGGATTACGAATGGCGGCGTCGCGGACCACATCATCCTGTTTGCAACCGTCGACCCTGCACTCGGAAAAAAAGGCATCACGGCGTTCCTGATCCCAGGCGACGCCCCCGGGCTGACTCGCCGGCCGGTCGAAGGCATGGAACTCGGCCATCGGGCTTCCAATCACGCGATCCTTCGATTCGAGGGAGTGCGCGTTGCGGCGACGGCCATGCTCGGGGAGGTCGGCAGCGGATTCGAGGCGGGAATGGCAGGGTTGGAAAACGGACGCCTCGGAGTGGCGGCCGGGGCGGTCGGCATTCAGATGGCCTGCGAGCAGGCCTGCCTCCAATTTGCCTCCGCGCGGAAGCAGTTCGGCAAGCGGATTGGCGACTTTCAGCTCATCCAGGAAGCCTTGACGGATATGCACGTCGGCCTTGAATCGACTCGCCTTTTGACCCTTCGGGCGGCCTCGCTCCGGGACCAAGGGCACGAAGCCCTTCGTGAACTCTCGGTCGCCAAATACGCGGCCTGCGAAGCGGCCGTGAAGGCGGCCGACCAGGCCATCCTGCTCCACGGCGCACGGGGTTACTCCTCCGCGTTCCCGGTCGAGCGCTTCTACCGCGACGCCAAGGGGCTCCAGATCTACGAAGGCACCGCCCACATCCAGCGGGTGATCATCGCGAAAACTCTGCTTCCTCGGACTCAGTGAGGAAACGGCGCTCGCAAGAGCGCTCGAGCCCTACGGATCCAAACCCCGAAAACCGTCGATTGCGAAGCCCGTGACGATTAAATCCGAATAATTGGGAGATGCTCGGCAAATAAGGCGGTCGAACCCTGTGCCATTTCCTATGCTGGCCGCTCCGGCGGGCACACGTCACGACGCATCGAACAGTTGTGTGCCCTCGACCGGGAATTCCGTGGAGGATAGTGCTGTGATCACACCCTGGTTAGCCCTGCTTACCGGCCTAATGAACCTGAGTTCTTCTGCGCACCCGGCGCCGGCGATCGATCCCAAGGCCCCCCTCATCGTGGCTTCCACGGGGGCGACGCCGGTGGATTCCGGCCTGGTCATTCTGCCCAGTGGCGAAGTCCTGCGGCGAGCGGGAGCCTTCACCGGCGGCTCGCGTTCCGCGGGATCCTCGAACACCTCGGGATCGAGCGGAGCCTCCGGCAGTTCCGGCAGCTCCGGATCTTCGGGCGGCGGCCAGAGCGGCGGCACTTCGGGGAGCTCTGGATCGAGCAGCGGCTCGAGTGGAAGTTCACTCACTCCCGGTTCTGCGAGCTGCGGCAGCTCCGGTAACTCGGGAAGCAGCGGTGCGTCCGGCAGCGCCGGCTCTTCTGGGAGCTCCGGGTACGGAGCAAGCGGCGGAACCTCGGGTTCCTCGGGGTCCAGCAGCGGGTCCGGTGGTAGCCAGAGCGGCGCATCGAGCGGCTACGACAACACCGGCGGGAGTTCCGGCAGCTCGGGAAGTTCGGGCGCCTCCGGTAGCACCGGGAGCTCCGGCAGTTCCGGAAACGGCAGTGGTGGCACCTCCGGTAGCTCCGGTTCGAGCAGCGGCTCGGAATCCTCGTCGGGTGCCTCCGCGCACAACGGTTGTGGCTGCGTCGGGCCAGTTGCCACCGTCGTAGATCTCGGCGGCGGCTGCGGCGCTCCGTCCGCCCCAGTCCTCACCTGCGGGCCGCTGGCCCTTGGGACAACCCCGATCTTCCGGGTGACGAGCGACCAGGTTCCGTTCAGCCCGCTCTATGTGTTCATGAGCATGGGCAGCCCGACTCCGGTTGCTCTCCCCGGCACGGACTGCGTCATCCATGTGGATGTGCTGAACCTCAGCAACCTCTTCTTGGTCCTGGTTACGACCACCGACGAGAATGGCAACTTCGAATTGCCGTTGCCGGTGGGTGAGGATCCGGCTGCCATTGGACTCACTTTCACGTTGCAAGCGCGCGTGTGGGCGGTCGGTGGTCCGATCGCCGAGGGTGATCATCCTTCGAACGCCTGCCGCATCACGGTGGGCTGCCCAGAGCCGACTTCGGGTGGCGGCGCGGGTGGATCAGGTTCTTCTGGAACCTCCGGTAGCAGCGGTGCGTCCGGCAGCTCGGGCAGCTCCGGGAGTTCCGGCGCCGGCAGCGGCGGAACTTCCGGTTCGTCGGGCTCGAGCAGTGGCGCCGGCTCTTCGAGCGGCTATTGATTCGACGACGCGCGGCGGCGGGGGATAGGCTCTCTCCGCCGCGATGTTATTCACACAACACCAGTTTGCCGTGCCGCATCGAATCGCACCGCCTGTCGGAGAACCCGCTTCCCCGACGTTCGTGGAGGCGCCTGGCCTGAAGCATGGCCGGTGGGGCTTGCCCGTGGCTCTTTTCCTGATCGCCGCTCTCCGGCTCCCGGCACAGTGTGTCATCACTGAGGCGATGCGAGGCAATGAGAGCGTGCGGCTGGATCAGGATCGCAATCCCTCGGACTGGGTCGAAGTCACCAACCGATCTCCAGCCCCGGTGAACCTGCTCGGCTGGGCGCTCACGGACGATGCGGCGGAAAATCCAAGGCGCTGGCGGTTCCCTTCCACCCCGCTGGCTCCCTTGGAGTCAGTTCTCGTATTCTGCAGTGGCAAAGATCGCTCATTTCCCGATCGCGAACTGCATGCCAACTTTCGATTCTCGAAAGGCGCAACCAGGGTGGCCCTCGTGTCGCCCCTGTCGGAAGAGCCGCCCCAGGTCATCACCATTCCCGGGGGCTACGCTGGATGTTCCCACGGATTTCCGGAGCAGGCGACAACGGCCAATCTCATCGGGCCGGGATCTCAGGGGGCTTGGTGGGTTCCCGGGGATCGACTCCGAGACTCCCGGTGGCGCGAACGGGGCTTCAACACGGAGGGTTGGCAGACCCTGACCATGTCTGATCCGATGGTCGGTTCCGGCGGGGGAATAGAGCCCGGTTCGGCGCCCTTATCGACCGCGGGCCAAGGGGCCTCGATTTGGGTTCGTTGGCCCTTCACGGCCAGCGAGTTGCCGGAAGGGGCCAGCCTCCATCTCGAAGTCACGACTCAGGCTGGTGTGCTGGTCAGCCTCAACGGACAGGAGATTGGACGCGCCCGATTCGACGGTGAGGTCAAACCCGATTCCGTCGCCCGTCTTCCCCAAGACGAGATGGAGCATCACGGCCGATTGGAACTGTCGTGGTCCGCGCGAATGCGCCCGCTGATTGCGGGCGAAAACGTGCTCGCAGTCCATCTCCTGAAGACGAGCAATTTTGCCCCCGACCCGACGCTCTCCGTCCGATTGCGATCGATCGTGCGTTCGGCCGAACCCGTAGGAGACCCGACCGCCTGGGCCCCGCTCGAATTCGCGACACCGGGTTATGCCAACGTCGCCGAGGCGTTGAGTTGCCCGGAACCTCCCGAAGCCACCCCGACATGGGGGTGGTTCGATTCGAGCCAATCCGTGCGACTCGCGTTGCCTTCCTCGCCGCACACCCCCATCGTCTACACGGTCGACGGGAGTGAGCCGACCGCGGACTCGCCGCCGTACTCGGGTGAGCTGCTCCTCACGTCGACCACCGAGGTTCGGGCTCGCGCGAGGCCGGCCCGAGGCCCGCTCGGCCCGACCGCGAGCTTCCTCTATGTGCAGCAGGATGCCCGTCTCGCGACATTCGGTTCCGACCTTCCCGTGATCTGCATCGCCCCATTCGGACGACGAGAAGACAAGGTTTTCGCACGTTCACTCGTGGCGGTCTACGAGCCGAAGGACCCGGAGATCCGGACCGCATTGAACCGGCCGGGCGGAGTATCCGGATACGCCGCGATCAAGACGCGCGGATCGAGCACCTTGGCTCTGCCCAAGCGCAACTACTCCTTGGAACTTCGTCAGGCCGATCAATCCGACCGTGAGGCCGAGCTCTTAGGCATGCCGAAGGATGCGGACTGGATTCTCTACGGCTCCTACAACTTCGACTACGCACACTTGCGGAATCCTCTGGTGTTCGGCATCGCCACCAGGCTCGGTTTGCTCGCGCCGAAGTTTCGGTTCGTGGAAGTCTTCGTCAGCCACGACGGTGGACCGGTCGGGCCCGAAGACTACATCGGTCTCTACGTCCTCATGGAGAAAATCGAACGCGGCCGTAACCGAGTGCCACTGGCGAGACTCGATTCGGACGATGTGGAAATGCCCGAGATCTCCGGCGGCTACATCCTCAAGATCGATCGTCCGGGGCCCGGAGACCGCGGCTTTCAGGCGGCGGGAGAGCGCCTCCAGTTCGTGGAACCGAAGGAGCGGGAAATTCCCGATCTCCAGCGCCGCTGGATCGGCGGTTGGCTCGCACGCTTCTACGCGACCCTGAACAGTGCCACTGCCGCCGACCCGGAAAACGGCTACGCCCGCTACATCGATGTCGATAATTTCATCGACTACCACTTCCTGAACGAGTATGTGCGCAATCCTGACGCGTACACCCTCAGTACTTACATGCACCTGGAGCGTGGCGGGAAATTGAAAATGGGGCCGGTCTGGGACTACGATCGCGCGATGCGCACCAACGCCGACGAACAGTGGGTCGGCAAAGCGTCCGAGACCCAGGGCTGGACCGGCGATTGTTACCACGGCTGGTGGGGAATCCTGTTCCGTGATCCCGCCTTTCGGGCCCGCTATCGGGAGCGCGGACGTGCCCATCTTCGAGAGCGAATTCCCTTGGCGTGGGTTCAGGCCGAGGTCGATCGGTTGGCCTCCCTGATCCGCGAAGCCAAAGAGCGCGACCGCGCCCGATGGCCTATCGTGGAAGTCGACGTGTTCGAGAACGATCTCATTGCCCTGAAGCAGTGGCTCGCGGATCGAGACCGGTGGTTCCGCTCCGAGCTCTTGGAAGCTCCCGAATTGGAGATCGATCCACCGACGACTCCGCTGCCCTGTCGCGTCACCCTGCGCCATGGCAACCTCGAGGGCACACTCTGGTACACCCTCGACGGAGGCGATCCCAAGCTCGCGGATGGCCGCGTCTCGCCTCGGGCGCTTCGCTACGAAGGTCCCGTCGAGGTCGTCGCGCCGAGTTGGTTGCGCGTCCGCGTTCATGTCGACGGCCTGTGGACGAGGCTCGTGCAGCACCATTTTTCGGGGGGGCGGCGCTCGATCCAGATTACGGAGATCATGTTCAATCCGGGAGGCGGGCGCGATTACGAGTTCATCGAACTATGGAATTGCGGTACGGAGGCGGTGGCGCTCGGTGGCTTGAAACTCGAAGGTGGGGCGGTGTTTGCCTGGCCGGCCAACGATCCCGCCCTGCTTTCGCCGGGCGAGTGCGCGGTGCTGGTCAATGATCGGAAGTCCTTCGAGAGTCGCTATGACCCCCGCGACATCCGCGTCCTAGGAGAGTACCTCGGCCGCCTCAGTAACACCGGCGCGGAATTGACCCTGCGCGGCCCGGCGGGAGAGAGCCTTTGCGAAGTGACCTACGAGGACTGGTACCCAGAGTCGGACGGTAAGGGACACTCGTTGGTCCTGACCGAGCCCAAGGGCAGCCCCAAAGACGTGATCGACCGGGCTGGGTGGAGAGCCAGCCGTGACGCGGGGGGATCCCCTGGCCGTCTGAAACCCTGAGGACCCGGCCAGGGTCCGCTAAGATCCGCGCCGCTCACCCCCGCGAGGCCGAGGCGGCACCGCGCGAGGGGGGGGCCGGGAAAGCGGAATCGGCATGAGCGATCAGCCCTATTGGAATCCCAAGAACGAGACCATGAGTCGGTCGGACCTTCGCGCCCTCCAGGGGGCGAAGTTGCGGCGGCTGGTCGCGGAGGCGCACGCGAAGAGCGCCTTCCATCGCGAGAAATTGGATCGAGCCGGAGTGGATCCGGACTCGGTTCGTGCCTGGTCCGACCTCGACCGTCTCCCTTTCACCACCCGGGAGGAGTGGATGGCGAACCAAGCGGAAACCCCGCTGTTCGGGACGATGCTTGCGCACGAACCGACGGAGGCGATTCGCTACCACCTCACGTCCGGTACGAGCGGGCGCAACCCCCTGCGGGTCTTGGACAGCCGTCGGGACTGGCAGTGGATCGCGGAGTGCTGGGCCTACGGATTTTGGGCGTTCGGAGTGCGGCCCTCCGACACCGTGTTCTTTGCTTTCTCCTACGGGTCGTTCATCGGCTTTTGGGGAGCTCACTACGCGTGTGAGAAGTTGGGGGCGCTCACCCTCGCTTCCGGCAACATGCCGACGGAAATGCGGGTCAAGCAAATCATGGACATGGGAGTCACCGTCGTGTGTGCGACTCCCACCTACGCGCTGCGGCTGGCGCAAGCGGCCGCGGAAATTGGGGTGGACCTCGCGAAGAGCCAAGTGCGGAAAGTCATCGTCTCCGGCGAGCCGGCTGGCAGCATTCCCGAGACCAAGAAACTCATCGAGAGCGTGTGGCACGCGAAGTGTGCCGACACCGCGGGGATGACCGAACTCGGCACGATCTGCATGTTCGAGTGCTCCCATCAACCGGGGGGCATGCACATCCTCGAAGATCATTTCATCGAAGAGGTGATCGATCCGGAGACTGGGCGGGAAGTGGCCTACGGGGAACGGGGAGAGCGAGTCGTCACTTCGTTCGGCCGGGGGATGATCCCGGTCATCCGGTACCGGACTCGCGACTTGGTCATGAAGGTGCCTCACGATCGCTGCGGCTGCGGGCGCAGCTTCGATCTCTACGAAGGCGGCATCCTCGGGCGGGTGGACGACATGCTGCTCGTGCGCGGCACCAACGTCTATCCCCGGGCGATCGAATCGATCGTGCGCTCCTACTCCGAGATCGATGAGTTTCAGATCGTCGTCGAAACCGTCAATTGGCTGGACGAGATCACGCTGCGCGTCGAGCTCAAGAAGAACGCGGGCGTGGATGTCGCCGCTCTCCTCGAACGCATCACCGACGACCTGAAGGAGAGCCACGAGATGTTGCGCTTCAATGTCGAGGCGGCGCCGGAGGGTTCTCTCCCGCGCTTCGAGCTCAAGGCAAAGCGGGTTGTGGACAAGCGGAGGAAGCCATGATCACTCACGACCTTCTGGGGCGACCCTTGACCGCGGTGGAGCAGGAGATCGCCGAGATCCATCGACGCCTGCGAGCGTTGGTGCAAAGAAGTGACTTGCCACCCTGTGTTTCGTCGAATGCCCACCACGCGCTGGCCGCTACCTGGCAAATCATGAACGATTTGAATATGCCGGCCTCTCCCGCCGGCACCCTTCTCTGATTCTTCTGGACGATGTGGTTTTCCCGACTACACTCGGCGGTGAACCCGAACGATTCGGGGATCGCTACGGCCGTGCATCAGCGCGCCGCGGTGGCCTCGAACGCGGGGGAGGAGGACTCTCGGATGCGAAAAGGACTGCTGTGTTTGGTGGTGGCCGTCATGGGACTTTCCTTCAGTGCTTGCGCCTCGTCGGATGCCGCCTGTTGCGGCAAGTGCGGGGAGAAGCCGGGAACGGAGAAGTGCTGTCAGGCCGGCGCGGAGAAGTGTGCGAAGTGTGGCATGAACAAAGGATCGCCCGGCTGCTGCAAGTGACTCTCGCGCCATGATTCGAGCATAAAAAAAGGGGGGCCGATGGCCCCCCTTTTCAGCACCGGGATCGACGGATCACTTCCCGTCTTCGCCGATCTTCAGGCCGCCCTTCTTGGGCTTCTTTTCGCCCTCACCCTCTTCCTTCGCCTCTTTCTTCTCGGCGACGGTGGGCTTGGCGAACTTGATCTTGCAGCCTTCGGGGATTTCGAAGGTCGCGCTGACGCCACCCTTTAGGCCCATCATGTCCTTCATGCTCGAGAGGCCGATGTCGGTCCCCTTGATCTGGAGGGACACGCCCTTCTCGCCGACTTGCTTGCAGCCCTTGGTGCTCAGCACCTTCCCGGGCAGCTCCATGCTGATGTCAACCGTCATCTCGTCGACCGAGAAGCGGGTTTTCATCTGTTCGACCTGCTGCTCGATCATGTCGCGGACTTCTTCGGGGAGCTCGTCGAGATCAGGCATGTCTCCCATCGCACCCGCGCCCAAGAGCTCGCTCGTCTCCGGCATGATCACGACTTGACCAATCTTCGGATCCTCGGTGGAGAAGAACTTGATGGCGCCCATCATGCTGCCCAGGTCGGGCATGTTGGGTCCCATGGAATCCTCCGACTCCTTTTCCTTCTCCTTGGCCTTTTCCTCCTCCTCGAGTTTGGCGGCCTTCTCAACCCACTCGTTGACGTTCGGAATCTTGGCGTCGATCTCGACGGTCTTCCAACCGTCTTTCTCCGTCGTCTTGGCGCTGACCACTTCGAGGCCGAGCTTCTTCATCTTCTCGACGGCCTTCGCCTCGTCGACGATCTCGTTCATCTTGTCGATGTTGTCGGTGGCGCCTTCAGGCAGCTCACCACCCATCTGCTCTTCCATCTCCGCCATCATCTCCTTCATTTTCTCGATGGTTTCGAGTTTCAGAGCTTGGCTGACTTTGACGGTGCCGGTGTTGTCGGCGTTGATGGCCGTCTTCGTGGTGTTCTTGATGCAGGAGGTGAGGCCGAGGGCACAAAGCAGGGCCACTGCGGCGACAGACAAGGTGCGTTGCATGGAAACTGAGTCCTTTCGTCGCTCTCCGTCCGGGCATGGCTCGGCGGAGAGGGCATGGTGAATACGATGCTTCGGCCGTCGATGCACAAGAAGTTCCAAAGTCGGTCGAAAGCGGCTGGCCATGCTCCCACGTTCGGAGGGGAACGGAAGCGGCTGGTAGGATCGAACCGTGGTGACCAGCGACCCTTCGAAGCCCAGCGACGCCGACCAGGAGACAGCGCTTAAAGCGTTGATAGGGAAGATCTTAGACCCGGTGGTGGCGTTCTCCGGCGGGGTGGACAGCAGCTACCTACTCGCAGTTGCTTCCGAGGCTCTCGGGCCGACTCGGGTGCGCGCCGTCTTGGGCGTCTCCCCCTCGGTCGCGAGTCACCAAATCCAGCTCGCGCGCGAGATCGCGCGTGGTTTAGGGGTCACCCTCCAAGAGGTCGCAACCGAAGAACTCGAAAGGCCCGAGTACCGGGCCAACGCGGGAAATCGCTGCTACTTCTGCAAGGACACCCTGTTCACCACGCTGGCGGCCCTCGCTCCGCAGGGGACGATCCTCGAAGGGACGAATCTGGACGACCTCTCCGAGCATCGACCCGGGCGTGCCGCGGCCTCCGAGCATCGGGTACGCAGTCCCCTCGTCGAAGTTGGGCTGAGCAAGGCCGCTATCCGCCGCCTTTCCCGGGCGCGCAGCCTTCCGACCGCCGACTTGCCCTCGAGCCCGTGCCTCGCATCTCGATTCCCCGCGGGAGAACCGGTGACCGAGTCTGGTCTGCGGCAAGTCGAGGCGGGGGAGGCCTTGCTCCGGGAACTCGGGTTCTCGGAGATGCGGCTCCGCCACCACGGATCCCTGGCGCGCATCGAAGTCCCGCGCTCGCGCCTCGCCGAGTTGGCCGGCACCCCCCTCGCTGCAACCCTCGCGACTCGCCTTCGTGCCCTCGGCTACCTCTACGTCACTCTGGACTTGGAGGGCTTTCGCAGCGGCTCGAGCTCCCACCTTCCTCCGCCCGTTGCCGTCTGATCAGAACGGAATGCTGCTGTAGGGACCGGCCCCCGAGCCGTTGCTCGTGAACGTCAATCCGGAAAAGGATCCCCAGGTTGGCCCGAGGTCGAAGGCCCCAAACGTCGTCAATCCGAAGTCCTCGTAGAGGGCGCTGCCGGCGCTCGGGGCGACCGAGAGCCCCGCGCTGAGGTCGACGTTGTTTGCGGCCGAACTCCCGAAGCCGGGGCTGATTCCCACCAACTGGTCAGTGCTGGGAGTGACGCTGCCACTACAGAGGGTCATCGCTCCGTGGCGGATCGTGATGTTGCCGGTCAAGTAGGCGAGCTCGATGCAGAAGGTGTTGCTGTCCTGAAATCCGCTGGCTCCGAGGCCGCAATCGACGAGCCCGTAGTGTCTCACATCGAACCACTCGACGGCCAGCGAGGAGGCCGTTTGACGAGCCCGGACAGTTCCTTGCGCCGGATCCTGCGGCGACCAGTCGTCCCACACCCCGGCGATCCGTGGTTGTGACCCGAGAAAGTCCGCCTGCGATGGACTGAAGTCGGGATTGGGGGCGACGAAGGTGAGGTTGCCATTCATGTTCACGAACACGGTGTTGTAGGCCACTCCGTAGAACGTGAAGGGTGAGGACAGAGCGATCGGGACATTCCCGTCCTCGGTAATCGGGCTGAGGTCCATGCCGATGGTGGAGGGACACAGAGGAACCGCGCCCAGGCTCAATCCGAAGAGGCTGCCAGCTTGCGTGACGGCGAAGCCGGTGGGGAACGAGGCGTTGAGAAGGAGTCCTTGAATGCTCCCTACCGGACCCGCCGGCATGTTCACGGCCACCCCAAGGGACCACAGGCCCGCACTGTTGGTCACCGTCCACGGGAGAAGAAAAGGGCCGGGAATACCGGCGGTGCCATCCAGGATGATGTTCAGCGAGACGAGGGAGAGATCGAGGGTTCCGGCGGGGCCCAGAGGCGCGGCTCCCGGTTGACAGACTCCGGCCGCGATCAGCACGATACTGTTCGGAACGCCGTCGATGCTGAAGTTGATGGTGCGCGGGCCGGCGTTGACAAACGAGGTGAAACACGATGTCGTGCCGGAGCCGACCCCGTTCATGCGTAGATCGTTCACGCCGGGAAACCCGGTCGTTTGGGCGGACAGTGTGAGCGAGACACAGGCGAGGGCAAGCAAGAGCTTCATGGAGGATTCTCCGGAATGAAATGGCGAGAGGACTCGGGGATCGGCCCCGGGTCCTCGTATCAGGGATTGACCGTGGCCGAGATGGACTGGAGGTTCGAAGGGATCGACCAGCCGGGCGGTTGCGTGATCGAAATAACCGTCATGCCGACAGCGGCGGGATCAAACGCACTGGTGAGCGGGCCGGTACCCCCGGCGAACGAAAGGGGGCTCGTTACCATCGTTCCCACCGAGGAATTGCCGGAGGAAATCGACACGTTGGCGGTTATTCCCGCTCGCAAGTTCTGGTTGGCGACAAAATTCAGGGTGACCGGGTCGAGGCGTGCGGGGCGTACCGTCACATTCGTGTTTGCCGCCGCGGCGGTCGTAGTGATACTCGTCGGCGTGGAGATTACGAACCCCGATGGATTGACGGTGATCGTCGCGATCACTGATTGGTAACCCGAGGCCGAAACCGTGAGCTGCGTCGTGCCCACCGCAATACCTTGCACCGTCACCGTGCTGAGGGAGGTCGTGGTGACACCGGTTTGCAGTACGCTGAAGCTGCCCACGGCAGTGCTTGTGAGCGACACAATGGCGATTCCCGGATCGGAGATGGTGTAGGTGACATCCAGCGGTGCCGGCGGAGCGGCTTGAAGGCTGGCCGACAACGAAGCCTGGAGATCGCGACCCAGCGTGAGGTTGCTCGCGGTGATCGTGGGTGCCGTGACCGTGCAGGTCCGAGTCACTGAGTTGGAGGGCGTGGAAAAACCGGGCGGAGTGGAGACCGCGAGAGTGGTTGTCCCTGCCGCAGTAGGAGTGAGGGACATCGTGGCGGTCAACGATCCGCCTTCAATTCTGGTGGGATTGTCGGCCAGCGTCGCGACGGCGGGCGACGTCGATTGAACGAAGACCGGAGCGGTGAGACCTGCGCGCACGGACTGTTGATCGGCGATATTGAGGGTGGTGGGATTCAGTCGATACCCACGGATGGAGAGGGTGGTCGGGCTGGACAGGGTGGAAGTGTTGATCGCGGTCGTACTCGTGAACGCAAATCCGGCCGGGTCGACGGTCACCTCGCTTCGCACGGCTTCGTAGCCCCGTGCGTAGACGGAGACGGTGGTCGAACCGAGGTTTCGGCCTTGCAGGTAGATGGTGCCGACCGTAGTTCCGGAAGAAATCGTGAGGGAGGTTTGGCCGGTCCCGACGGCCACGGGTGAGGAACTGACAGTCACGACGTTCGGGTTGTCGACTTGGACCCGGAACGTGGTCGGCATCGTGGGAGCCGCTTCGACCGTGATCGCCCTTGCGAGTTGGAGATTGCGACCGACGTTGGCGTCCGCGAGCAGGATGTTCGGGCTCCGCACCGTAGCCAGGATCGAGTTCCCCGAAGAAGGAGTCCAGAAGCCAGCGGGAGGCAGCAAATTGAGATTGGTCAAGCCGGCGGCGAATGGCTGGAAGTTCAGCGTGCTGGTCAGCGTGCCTCCGCTGATGGTAAGGGAGACCGGCGCTAGACTTCCCACCAAAGGCTGAGACGACATCGAGTTAAGGCTCACGCTCGCTCCGCCTCGCAAGGCCTGGGACGCCCCTAAGGTGAGGGTGACCGGGTTCAGCGCGTAACTCCTCAACTGCAACGACGTGGGCGCAGATGCAAAGGTCGTGTCCACGGCGGCGACGTTGAACCATGCAAATCCGCTGGGGCGTACCGCGACGGTAATCACCGCATCCGAATATCCCGGCGCCTGAGCTCGCACCGTCGTGCTACCCAAGGAGAGGCCTTGCAAATAGAGGATGCCAGCGGTCGTGCCATTCACGTTTGGGAACGTTTGGAGATTGCTTCCGCTGCTCGTGGCCGAGCCCGAGACCACCAACACCGAGGGGTCGAGCACTGTCACTGTGACGGTCACGGGGTTGGGCGGGGCGCTCGCCAACGACAAGGTCCGTTGAACCTGAAGATCCACTCCGAGGTCCAACGGCGAGGTTCCGAGCGAGAGCGCGGGGGCCGTGACGGTGGCGGTCAAGCTCGTGTTCGCGGACGCGTTCGAGAACCCGGCGACCGCGCCGATCGCAACCACGGTGGTACCGGCGGTCAGCGGATTGAACTGCGCGGTGGAGCTCAAGTCCCCGCCGTTGTGGGTGACGGGGGCCACGCCGATGGAGCCCACATTGGGATCCGAGGACGAGAGGGGGACGAGCACCGAGATCCCACCTCGCAGACGCTGGTTGGTGACCGGGGCGAGCGTGGCGGGATTCAACCGGGCGGGTCTGAGGACGATATCGGTGGTCGCGGAGAAAGTGGAAGTCGTGAAGTTGGCGCTGGGCGAGTGAATACGGAATCCCGAGGGGAACAGGTCGAAGTTGCCAACCCCATTGGCATATCCGGGAGCGGAGGCGGTGATCATCGCGGAGCCGACGTCGGAGAGCGCATGAACCCAGAAGTTCGGCAGGCTCGTCGAGCCGGCATTCACTTGGACGGTGATCGAGGAGGTCCCCGGTGCAAACTCCGAGGTCGAAAGCAGGAGAACCTGCACGTCCGAACTCGTGAGGGTTACCTGAAGATTGCCGGCTGGGGCGGCCGCACTGAGAGATGCCGCACCGAGGATCTGGAGGTCCTTACCGATGCTCCCGGGAGAGACCGTGATGACCTGATCAAACACGGCCGCCTCAATCGATGTCATCGACGTAGGGACTACGAATCCCGGTGCGGCTAGCAACGGAAAGCCAATCGTAGTCGTCCCCGAGGCCACGGGTGTCATTTCGGTTGTCAATGTCGATGTCCCACCCGGAAAGATCAGAGGGCTCGGTGACAACGTGCCGACGCCGACGTTGGACGAGAGGACGTCGACCTGCACGGACGTTCCGCCGCGGACCGCCTGGGTTGTGACAAAATCGCCGTCTCCATCTAACCGCCCCGAGCGCACCTGAATCGAGGCTGGAGGGGCGCCGACCGAGATACTAATGGCGCTAGGACTCCAGATGACAAATCCGGCGTTCGCGAGGGTCATCGTCGCGATTCCATTGCCGTAGGCCGGCGCACTCGCCGTCACGTTGGGAGTGCCGCTTGGCATGAGGGCTTGGGCGTACCACGTCGGAAGCGCCGTGCTGCCGGCGGGCACCGTCACATTGATCGACGCCGCGCCGGCACCGGTCGGCGTCGTGGAGAGAAGGAGTCTGGTGGGGTCATCGGAGGTCAGGGTGACGAGGAGATTTCCGGCGGGCGCGGGGACACTGAGACTCCCGGTCAGAGCAACCTGGAGCCCATTGCCGATGGTGGCATTGGCGAGAGCGATCGCCTGCGAAGAAACCGTCGCCGGGATGCTTGTCAGGCTGGTTGGCGTGTCGAAGTCCGTGGGCGGGGCGACCACGATCGTGGTCGATCCGGCTCCCACCGGGGTGAACTCCGCGGCTACGCTGGAGACTCCGCCGGTGAACACCAGGGGAGAATTAGCGATGAATCCGACCAAGGGTTGGAGGGTCCCTACGGAAACGACCACGCTGTATCCCCCGCGCACGGCTTGGATGGTGGAGAATGCGAATCCCCCGGTGAGGCGCGCCGAGCGGACGTTGAAGTTGGTGCTCGGCGACCCGACAGAGGTGCTGATGGAACTGGGCGTCGTGATCACGAATCCTGATGGCGCGAAGGTGATTGCCCCCGTACCGACTGCCTGGGAGTAGCCGGGAGCGGAAGCCTGAATCTGTGTGGCACCGGTGTCGGTCAACGCATGGGCAAAAAACTGCGGAATCGTGGTCGATCCGGCGGGCACCGTCACTTGAATCGATGGAGAACCGGCCGCACTGGACGTGGTGGCGAGCAGGAGCTGGTTGACGTCAAGGCTCGTGAGCGTCACGACCAGATTCCCTGGAGGAGCGGGAGCGGTCAGACTCCCGGTGACGATGGCTTGGAGGTCGTCCCCGATCGTGGCCGCCGCGATAGTGATGATAGGCGTTATCACGTTGATCGTGACGTATGCAGTCGGAAGTCCACTGGCGGCTGCTGCGAGGGTGGTGGTTCCGGCGGCGACTCCCGTGATCAACACCGCGATCGAGTTCGAGCCCGGCGTCACGAAGGCACTGGCGGGGGCGGTGGCGACCAGTGTATCGATGGTCGACAAGTTGATTGCCAAGCCCCCCGGCGGCGCGGCGACTTGGAGGTTGATCAAGACAAGTTGGTCCAACCCCGTCGCTATGCTGAGCGGGGTAGGTGAGAAGCTCATGACGTTGGTGGCCACCGTGACGGAGCGAGTGTCCGGCGCAAAGCCCATGGCCTGCGCGGTGATTTCCGCGGACCCGGTCATGATGCCAGTGACTTGGGGATTGGCGATGGGAGTCTGACTCCCCTCGGGAATGAAGATGATCGGCTGGACGCCGACAACTCCTGGAGGGGTCACCGAGAGCGCGATGGTGACGCCGCCAGTCGGGGCCGGGATGGAAAGACTGACCGGAAGACCGGCGGTCTGGCCGGGCACTACCGCGAAGCCGGTCCCGAGGCTGATGTACTGACTCGTGGTCGCGATCATGGCCGTAGCCTGTGGGCACCCCGGGGCATCAGCCGTGAGCAGGGTGGAGCCGAGGCTCACGCCATTGATCGAGAAGGGGTTGGAAGTGGAAAGCCCTTCCGGGATGAGGATGTTGGGCACGCCGGGAGTGGCGATCAGGGGGTTCGAGGAACCGAGAGTAACCAGCGTGCCGCCGACCGGAGCTGGTGCCGATAGCTGGATGTGGGCGCCAATCGTGCCGTTCAGGGCGACGAGGGGGCCACCGAGGACCAATGAGACGCCGGTCTTCTGAGCCGGACGAGAAGTGGCCCCATGATCTCGGCCGTCAGTAATTAAACTGGAAAAAGCCAGGCAGCAGCCGCCGAGAAGCCACGATCGCAGCATCACTCATCTCCAGGCGGAGGCGACTCGGAGTCACTCCCGCGCATCGGTTTTTCCGGGATCGGTGCCAGGGCGCGCCGGGAGCGCGGGGCCACCGCCACCAAATGAGCCGAGGAAGCCGAAATGGGACAGGAATCCGGGAAATCGCACCGATAGACGGGACCTTCCGCGGCCGTGGTAGGTTTCATCCGACCATGGAATCCGCTCCGCTGGAACCAGACACCACCTCGCTGTCCGGCCGAGCTGCCCACGGCTGCCCGCAAGCCTGGCTCTCCCTCTACGAGCGATTTACCCCCGCTCTCTACACCTGGGCCGCCCTGAGGATCCGCCCTGACATGCGGGCGGAACTGGCCGCGGAGGACCTGGTTCAAGACATTTGGAGCCGGGCTCTGGTGGCGTTGCCGGAACGGGGCGGGAGCCCGGGTTTCCGATATTGGCTCTTCAAAGTCGCTCGCAACATTCTCCTGGAAGTCGTGCGCCACTGGCAACGCCGCAAGAACCGTGGATTGGCCGGGTCGCAGGTGCAAACCTCTTCCGAACAGTCCATTGTGGATGCCAGTACTCCGATCACGCGGCGCGTGGCCCGGGACGAGAGCGTGCGGGCGTTCATCGAGTGGGTCAAGGCGCAGGAAACCGACGAGGCGCAGATATTGGTGGCCTGTGGTCTCGAAGGTCACTCCACCTCTGCGGTGGCCCGGCGGTTGGGGCGCGAGCCCGACGCGGTTCGCAAGCAGTGGCAGCGCCTCCGCGAGCGACTGCGGGATCAGCACCTTCCCCCGGCGCTCCGGGAGCTACTCCTGGATCCGACAGATTAAGGACTTGCGCGGCCTGCCATCGTCGGTTGAGCTTGGGGGGCGAGGCATCCCGATGTCCACTGATTCTCCCCGTCCCCCTTCCGATAAGGGGTTCACCGACGACAGCTTGGTCCTCGATTTCATCGAGCGGTTGGAGTCTGACCGATCCGCCGGTCGGGTCCACCCACTGCGGTACTACTTGGAGAGGTTTCCTGAGGCCGAACGCGCGGTGGCACTGGAATATCTGCACCGTGAAGCATCCCCAGCAACGATGACGAGTGCCGCCGCCGCCCCGAAGAGTCACTTCGGACCCTTCGTGCTCACCGAGCAGTTGGGCCGGGGTGGGCAGGGAGTGGTTTGGCGGGCCCTCGATTTGCGCCTCGGTAGGCCGGTTGCGCTCAAGATCTTGACTCTGCTCGGGTCGGTTTCCGACCGTGCGAGAGCCCGCTTCCTTCGCGAGGCGAAGGTGGCATCCCGATTCGAGCATTCGGGAATTGCCACCGTTTACGAAGTCGGGGAGGAGGATGGGATCCCGTGGATCGCGATGCAACTCGTGGAGGGATCGACCCTCGTGGCGCACATCGCGGATAGACGGGGGCAGGCCCCGACCAGGGAGCACATTTCGCGCACGCTGGACCAGTTTGTCGCCCTTGCCGACGCGGTTCATGCAGCACACGAAGCCGGGATCATCCATCGCGACCTCAAGCCCGGCAACATCATGATTCGGCCCGACGGAACTCCGGTCGTCCTCGACTTCGGTTGTGCATCCGATCTTCGGGAAGAGGTCGCGTTGACGGCCACTCGCGATCAGCCAGGAACCCCGGCGTACATGGCGCCCGAGTTGCTCGACGACAGTGGACAGCGCGCCGACCGCCAGAGTGACGTGTTCGCGCTCGGTGCCGTCCTCTATGAAGCCCTCTTTCACCGGAGGCCGTTCGAGGCTGCGACGCCCGCTCTTCTCGTGAAAGCGGTCCGGGAATCCCCGGTCGTCCTGCCGGAGTCGGCGCGGTTCCGGCGGCGTGACCTGAGGGTGGTTCTGGAGACCGCGCTGGAGCGGAATCGCGACCGAAGGTATGCGACGATGGCGGCTATGGCGGAGGACCTGCGGGCGGTGGCGGACGGCCGACCGGTTGCAGCGCGGCCGACGCCCGCGTGGCTGCGAATAGGGCGCATCATTCGAGCCCATCCCCGCGCGTCGGCTCTGATCATGCTCTTGGTGATAGCCACGGCCGTGGCGCCGACGGCACTCAACCTCCAGCGAGACGCCAGGGCGGCGCGTCAGGCCCGCGAAGAGGCAGGCATCGAAAGCGTGTTTGCCGGCTTCCTGCTGAGAACCAGCCCGTCGGATGAGCAGCTTCGGGATCTGGAGCGCGTCTTGAGATTGCGCCCCGAATCCGCAGAGGCCACAGCCCTGTACGCCCTCGCCCTCTCTAGGCGCAATGAAATCCGTGCCGCCCAGGCATTCTTGGAAGGGCGTTCCAAAGTGGTGGAAGCGGAGCCTCAACTCCGATTGATCATGGCCCAGTTTGCCCGATCCCTAGGTGACCGCGATGCGGCTTCGCGATTGGAGCGCGCGACCCCGGAGCCGACAAACTCCGTTGGCTACTACGTGCTCGGGATCAGCAAGGTCATGCGGGGGATGTCGCCTTGGGAGGAGGCGCGTAATTCCATTCTTCTTGCGCCGGGACCTCGGATCGCACTGGCGCAACTTTGGGCGTGCGGACTATCGCCGGATAGCGATGTGGAGAGCTACCGGGAATTCTCGCGATATGTCCTGCACCACTGGCCGAACGACTCTCGCGCACTGTCGCTCGCCGCAATGGCGAAGCAGCGGTTCGCCAAAGATGAAGTTCCGGCCTTGGCAGCCGAGGCCTATGAACAATCCCCGGAAGATCGGTTGGCCCTTCGGTCGCACGCTACCGCGCTGGCGAACCAAGGCCGGATCGACGAGTCCATTGCGGTGCTGAAGGAACATATCGCCCGACATCCCGACGACTTCGACATCAGACTATTCCTGTTCACGACTCTCAATCGACGAGGTCGATTCAAAGCCGCGATCGAGTTGTTGAACGAGTACGATCGTCTCACCGAGGACAAGGTGGGCGACAAGGTGCGAATCTTGGATGCCCTCGTCAATGCACTCTTGAGCACCACCCAGCGCGACAGCCGCATTTTCGAGGCGCCGATCCGGGATTTGGCGGATCGACTCGAGAGAGTCGAAACGGCGCGGCCCCTGGCCAACGCGGTTCATCTGCTCTTGGCGGCCCGTGGGGAGGACGCCCGCGAGGTCGCGCGTCGAGTCGGTCTCGTCGCGGATCCGGAGTCTCTCCACATCCAGAGTGCGAGCCGAATCGGACGCATCCTCTTCTATTCCAACCAGATGGAGATGGCCGCGGATTACCTCGAGTCCGCGCTTGCTCGCGATGACGCTGTTTTTCGCGACGTGGCGCAGGAGTTGATTCAGAGCCAAGCGGAGCTCGGACGATTGGATCGTGCCGATGCGCTTGGTGAGAAGGCCCTGGCTTTGGGGATCCGTTCGAGCGGGATCTCCATGTGTCGAGGAATGTGCTTCGAAAACAAGGAGATGTGGGCGGAAGCCCTCTCGGCCTACGAGGAGGGCAAGAAGTTCCAGCCCTCGCACTTTTACAATTTTCTCGGCGCCGGCCTCATGCTGGAACGCATGGGTCGTCGGGCGGAGGCGATCGAGGCGCTCCGACGGACGGTCCGACGGTTCGAGGTGCTCCCCCTCGCGAAGTTTCACCTGGGATCTCTCCTGCTGACCGACGGTAAGGCGGAGGAGGCGCTTCCCTTCCTGGAAGACGCTCATCGCGTCGGGCAGACGCGCCCCGGGTGGAAGCTGCCCTCGGCCGCTCGCCTCGAAGAAGCCCGACGCCAGTTGTCGGCCCAGAAATCCGAGCCCCCACCTTGAGCTGACTGGCGGGCCCGAGATCTGGTAGCGTTTCGCGTATGCCACGGACTTTGCTGGTTGTATTTGGGATCCTCGCGCTTTCGCCTTGTTGGTTGGGCCAGGCGGATGTCATCAAGCTCGTGAAGGGAGGGACGGTCATCGGCAAGATCCGGGAGGAGGGTGAACAAGGGGTCACCTTCAACGTCTATCGCACCGGACTGGC
>CADEGH010000022.1:25539-83026 GCA_902826835.1 uncultured bacterium
TGGTTGCGCTCGAGCGGGCGCGTCGATCCGCCAAGCGTCCGAAGGGCAGGAAGGACGATCAGCTCCTCACCATCGATGCCAAATTGCACTCGGGCGGGGTCTACACCCTGGTGGTTCCGAAGAGTTACGACCCGCTGCGTCCAACTTCGCTCGTCGTGGGCCTGCACGGCGGCGGCGCTGGGGGGAAGGACCGCACGAATGTGGTCGGATCCGGCAGTTCGGCCATGAATTTCTTCCAATCCGAAGCCGAGCGGCTGGGTTGGATCGTGGTCTGCCCGACCGCATTGCGGGCCCCCTGGGCGGATGAGGCCAATGACCCGTTCTTGATGGCCATCCTCGAGGAGATCTGCGCGCTCTATCACGTGGATCGCAATCGCATTTACCTCGCGGGTCACTCGATGGGCGGGTTTGGCACCTGGCACTACGGACCCAAATACGCGCACCTGTGGGCGGCGATTTCCCCCAACGCGGGCGGCGGTCGGCCGCTCCTCAATCGCCTCGAGGAGACGATGACCGGCGTCTATTGCCACCACGGCGCCGATGATGCCGTCGTAGGAGTCGGCAGTGATCGCGAGCTGGCCAAGCAGATGCGCGACAAGGGCATGGACTTTGTCTATTGCGAGCTGCCCGATTCCGGGCACGGCTGGCCGGACGAGGTGCGCGCCGAAATGTGGGAGTTCTTCAAAGTCCGTCGCCTCGCGGTGACTCCGGGTCGCGCCGAGAAGGGTAAGTTCGCGATCACCGAGGAGGCCGCGAGTTCGTTCTTGGACAAACCCTCCAAGCGTGAACTGGCGGCGTTTGGGCCCCTGAGCGCGGCTCCCGTCGGAGCCTTTGGCGCGGTCGACCCGCAGCAACTGCTCGTGGACCTCGCGGCGGGAGGAGGTCGGGCCGAGCGCGCCGCCGCCGAACTCGCGACTCGCTCCGAGCCCGAATTGGCGGCTTCCGTGGCGAAGATCCTCGCCGACCAGAAGCAAGCCCCCGACGCGCGGCGGTTCGCGGCCGAAGCGCTCGGCGGCATGAACCAACCTTCGACTCTGAAGGTGTTGCGCAAAGCGACGCTCGACGCGGACCTCGGAGTGCTGCGAGCGGCGGGGATCGCCCTGGGCAAACTCCGCGATCCCGAGGCCGCCAAGTCCTTCGACGCTGCGGCCAAGCATCTCCTCTCCCTTTTCCAGTCGAAAAAAACCGGGGCGCGCATCGATTTCACGGACTTCGAAGCCCATCTCCACGCCGCCACTGGCCTGGCGGAGGGCATCACCCAGGCCGCCGCTCCGGCCACTCTCTCGGCCCTGCAAGCCTTGGCGGACGGACTGCTCTTCGCTCCCCTCGAGGTCCCCACTTCGACGCGCGCCGGGCAAGACGCCAGGGTTCCCCGCTTGGCCCTCGCGCGTTCCCTCGTCGAAGCGTGCGCCGCCCTTCCCGCTCCCTCCACCCATTCCCTCCTCGACGCCCTCGCCGCCAAACCCGAATTGGGCGTGGCCGACCGGGTTGCCGAGATCAAATCAGTCAGGACTCCGTAGTCGACCAGGCTCGGGAACGCCTCTCGATGTGCCGGTCCGCCCTCGATTTCCGGTGTTTCGGGTGGGGGATCGTCAGGATGCGATTGCACTGGAGGGGTTCTCCAAGCGCACGAGGATCGACTGGCAGAGGCCCTCGAAGAGTTGCTGGCTGCGACGGACCGAAAGAACGTGGCCACCACCGGCCCCGTCGGCGTGCTTGAGGTCGAATACCGGCTTGCGTGCTTGTTGGGCCAATGGAATCAGACTCGCGTAGTGCTTCACGGTGCCGATGCAGTTGCTGTCCTTTTCGAGATCGGGAGCCATCTCCGGCGATTTGTCCAAGAGAATATGCTTGCGATAAGTGTCGGGGATTTTTTGAGCCCACTCGTTGTAGGCGGCAACCGGGCGATCCGAGCGGGCAAGGTGCTGCTGGACGATGTATCCGATTGGTCGGAACTCGTGATGCGGAAGGTTCTCCTGGGCACGCCCCTTCATCTTCTCCTTCCGAACGTAATTCCAATCCGATCTCCAAATCTCGAGGTTTGGCCCCACATTGACGAGACCCTGTAGGGAAAACAGATCGGGTGCCAGGGGGAACACGATCGCGTCGCAGGCAAGTAGCGCTGCGCGATTGAGGGCGCCCAAACTCGGTCCGACATCGACGATCGCATACTCGGCGTCGACTACCTTGCCGGCCTCAAGGCACAGTTGGTCCAGTGCCGTGGTGACATCCAGGGCCCGCTCGTTGTTGGTGTCGGTCTTTTTTGGCCATTCCTCCGCCAAGACTTGCTCGAACTGACCCAAACCGAGGTGACCGGGAAGCAGCCAAAGTCCGCCTTCGATCGGCACCAATCGAGGGGAACGTAGTTCTCCTTTGCCCCGGCGAACCGGCTCGAGGCAGCCAGCTACGTTCGTTCCGTCGATCAAGGACGCATAGTTGGCGAACAGGTGCTCGTCTTCGATGAACATCGAGGTGAGATTCGCCTGGGGATCGTAATCCAATACCAAGGTGCGATGCCCCAGGCGCGCGAGCATGTAGGCGAGGTGGTACGAGAGCGTCGTCTTTCCGACTCCGCCTTTGTTGTTGAATAAGACCAGCCTCTTCAAGGACGAGCCCTCACGATGATGCGTGTGAAGCCGTTGGTTTCGGCTTCCAGCGGCGGATTACCGTTCCGCCTGAGCTGCTCGCGGGTGAGGCGAATGCCGCGTCCGAGTCTCTGGACATAGCCGAGTCGCACGAGCTCGCGAGTGACGAGAGGATTGCGGTAGTCGGAATGGCTGCCAAACTCACCCTCGCTCGCTTGTCCGTAGGGGCCGCCGGGGTTGGAGAACTCGATACGATCGTCGTACCACTCGATCCGCCCGGGAGCGTTCGTACCTTCGTAAAGCCGGTGCTGGACGAGATTGCGCACGAGTTCCTTGAGCGCTTCCAGAGGATAATCCGGATAGGCAGGAGCGCGAACTTCGGCGGTGCTCGGTTCACGAGTGACGACCTGGGAAGTCACGAAGTCCCAGGCACGCTCCATCTGTACGGAGAGGGGGCCGGTCAGAGTCTTTCGCAGGAGGAGGGGCGCATCGGGTAGGATGCCGGCATAGCGGGCGCACTCGAGGAAAGCCCCCGGAAGGTAATCCTGGGGGCTTACGCCGTAGGTGAGGATCGCCCCGACGTACGGAATCCACCGACCGTTCCGGAATTGACCGAGTTGTCGATGGGCACCCAGCCATTGCTCCATCGTTGGAAAACTCCCAGGGTCCGAGTCCATCGCCCGATCCGCCTCGAAATCCTCCCGGAAGCGCTGCGTCTGGAGGCTGTCCAAGTCTGCACCCAATAAGCATCTGGAGTCGAAGGCCTGGCTGGCTTCGGGCCGACGTTCCCGGAGGCGAGTCAAATCGGTTTCGCTGGCGCGCCTGGTCGTGGAGCCAATTCGAACGTAGGCAGTGCCGTCGCAGGTCACCACGGGTGGCACGCGATAGGGGCTGACTTCGAGAACGACCACCACTTTTTCGGCGTGATCGACGACTCGGATCGTCACTGTGGGATTGGGAAACAGCTTGGACGAGGTCAATTGACTCGACAAAGCTTGTTGGGCCTGGTCGAGGCCGCCGTTCGACAGGCCGACGCCCAGGATCGAGCCGCCCTTGTTCACGCCGAGCACGACGAAGCCGGGTTGGCCACTCGCGGACAAGTCGTTTGCGAGCGCACAAACCGCGCAAAGGATGGCTTTGGCATCCTTGAAACTTTCCTTGTACTCGATTCGATCGGTCTCACCGCGAAGGAGTTCAGGTAGGTTGATGTTCGGCATCGGCACCCCATCCTACATCAGGCCGAAGCCCGCGGCGGCGAGGCTCCTGGAGGGGCGCTCTCAAGGGGCAAGCAAGTCTTCGATGGTCTCGCGGCGGCGGATGAGCGTGGGGCTCTGGTCAGGAGAGGAAAGCAGGACTTCGGCGGGGCGGGGGCGGAGGTTGTAGGTCGAAGACATCGAGTAGCCGTAGGCGCCGGCATCACGAATGGCTAGCACGTCGCCTTCGTGGCACTCGGGCAGCAGGCGCTCTTTGGCGAAGAGATCGCCGGACTCGCAGATGTTGCCGGCCACCGATACGACTTCGAGGGCTCCGCCCTGATTCGAGAGGTTTTCGATCCGGTGGTAGCTGCCGTAAGCCATCGGACGAATCAGGTGGTGGAAGCCGGAGTCGGTGCCGATGAACGTGTGTTTCTTCGCGCGTTTGACCGCGGTAACGGTGACCAGCAACGAGCCGCTGGTCGCGACGACGAAGCGACCCGGTTCGAATCGAACGCGGACGGGTCTCGAATAGGCGGCTCGGAATCTCTCGATGCGTTCCGTGGCGACACGGCCGAAGGTTTCGAGATCGAGGGGAGCTTGCAGCGGGCGGTAGGGAATTCCGAAGCCGCCGCCGAAGTCGACGAAGTCGAGCTCCGGGAAAAGGGGGGCGACTTCGAGGAGCACCTCCATGGCGAGCGAGAGCTTGGCGACGTCCAGGATGCCGGAGCCGATGTGATGCTGGAGGCCGTGGATGCGGAGCCGATGCGCGGCGGCGACTTCGAGAATGGAGCGCGCGAGACCGACATCGATTCCGAACTTCGACTCCGGGCCTCCCGTGATGACGTGATCGTGGTGACCGGCGCCGATGTCGGGATTGAGGCGCACGCCTACGGAGGTCTCCGGAAAGAGGCGTCCGTAGCGAGCGAGTTGGGCGAGTGAATCGACGATCACGTGCACACCCTCGGCGCGCACCGCGCTCATTTCCGCGTCGTCGACGTTGTTGCCGTTGAAGGAGATCTGCGTCGGCGCGAAGCCGACGTGCCTGGCCATGCGCACTTCGCCGAGGCTTACCGCGTCGATCCCGAGCCCTTCTTCGCGCACGATCCCGAGCAGGTGGGGATTCGAGTTGGCCTTCATCGCGTAGAAAAAGTCGGCGAGCTCGGGCGCAAAGGCGTTGCGCAGGGCGCGGCAGCGGGCGCGCAGTTCTCCTTCGTCGTAGACGTAGAGCGGGCTGCCGAAGCGGCGGACGAGTTCGGCTTCCGGCGCGCTCAAGTGGGCTCAGCCGGCGTAGGCTTGGAGGCCGGTGATCTTCTCGCCGATGATCAGGCCGTGGATGTCGTAGGTGCCCTCGTAGGTGTTCACCGTTTCGAGGTTCATCATGTGGCGTCCGACCGGGTACTCGTCGGTGATGCCGTTCGCGCCGAGGATGTCGCGGGCGACCCGAGACATGTCCAAGGCGCGGCCGACGTTGTTGCGCTTCGCCATCGAGACTTGGGCGAAATCGACCTTGCCTTCGTCCTTCAGTTTGCCGAGGCGCCAGCAGAAGAGCTGCATCGACGTGATGTCGGTGAGCATGTTCGCGAGCTTGGTCTGCACGAGTTGGAAGCCCGCGATCGGGCGTCCGAACTGGATGCGGGAAAGCGCGTAGTTCTTGGCCGTCTCGAAGCAGCACTGGGCCGCGCCGATGGCTCCCCAGGCGATGCCGTAGCGGGCCTGCGTCAAACACGCGAGCGCCGCCTTCAGCCCCTTGGCTTCCGGCAGGATGTTGTCCTTCGGAATCTTCACGTCCTGGAGCACGAGCTCCGAGGTTACGGAGCAGCGGAGCGACCACTTGCGCTTCTGCTCGGGCGCCGAAAAACCCGGCGTGCCCTTCTCGACGATGAACCCGCGGATTTCGCCGTTCAGCTTGGCCCACACGATCGCGAGGTCGGCCATGGTGCCGTTGGTGATCCACATCTTCGCGCCGTTGAGCAGGTAGTGGGTTCCCTTGTCCTCGGCGCGGGTGATCATGCCGCCGGGGTTGGAGCCGAAGTCCGGCTCGGTCAATCCGAAGCAACCGATCGCCTTGCCAGCCGCCATCTTGGGCAGCCACTTCTGTTTCTGCTCCTCGCTCCCGAACGCGTAGATCGGGTACATGCAGAGGGCGCCCTGCACGCTGACGAAAGAGCGCAGACCCGAGTCGACGTACTCGAGCTCCTGCATCATCAAGCCGTAGGCGGTGCTGGATAGCCCGGCGCAGCCGTAGCCCTTGATGGTGGAGCCGAAGGCGCCGAGGTCGGCCAGCTCGAGGGCCACCTTCAAGGGGAAGGTTCCTTCGCGGTAGTTCTCTTCGACGATGGGCTGGAATCGTTCGCGCGACCAGCGACGGATCTCGTCCCGGGCGAGGATTTCTTCTTCCGCAAACAGGCTGTCGACGTCGAAAAAGTCGGTCTTTTGGAGCGGAGCACCCATCGGGACTCTCCTCATCTGAAGCAGTGGCCAGCGGCGGCGCGAGCGGTTGCGAGCGGGTGTCCGGGACACCGAACACCACCCGCGGTAGGGCCCGGGGTCGCGGGTCACCCGGGGGGACGAACTTACCAGGCGAGGAATCCCCGCCGAAGGGCGGTTTCGGAGTCGAGGTCGCGCGGCGCTTGCGAGTTGGTACCATCCGGTCCCAGTCTCGGAGGCCGCGTCATGGCGAAAGTGTTTGTGAAACCGCGAAAAGCGCGCCCCTTTTGGTTCGGACACCCGTGGGTCTTTTCGGGTGCGATCGATCGGGTGCGAGGTACCCCCAAGGACGGCGAGATCGTCGAACTCTGCGACCACGACGGTCACGTCGTGGGCGAGGGCTTTTGGAACTCGCGCAGCCAGATCCGGGTGCGAGTCGTCAGTTTGGCCTACGAAGGCCAACTTGGCACTCCATTCTTGCTCAAGCGCCTCGATCGGGCGCTCGACCTGCGCAACACCGCGTTGGCGCTCCCGAAGCGCACGCAGGCTTACCGCCTCGTGCACTCGGAGGGCGACGGGATCCCCGGACTGATCGTCGATCGCATCGGCCCCTACCTCGTGGTGCAGGTCTCCTGCCTCGGCCTCATGCCGCATCTCGATGCCCTCGTCGACCGACTCGTCGAACGCGAAAATCCGAAGGGCATCATCGAGCGCCCCTCGCAGATCGCGGCCGAGGAAGAGGGTCTGGTTCGGCAGGCGGCGGTCCTCTCGGGCACCGCGCCCGACGGGGAGGTCGAAATCGAGGAGGACGGGCTGCGTTTCCTCTGCGATCCGAAAGACGGCCAAAAGACGGGCTGGTACGCGGACCAGCGCGACAATCGCCGCGAGCTGGCCTATCTCGGAGCGGGCGCGGAAGTGCTCGATGCCTTCTCGTACAGCGGCGCGTTTGGGCTACGGATGGTCTCGCACGGGGCCAAACACGTGACCCTGGTCGATTCCTCCGAACCGGCTCTGGCCCTAGCTCGTGCCGCGGCGGAACGCCAAGGCGCCCTCGACCGAGTCACGTTCGAGCGTCAAAACGTGCTGCGCTATTTCGATCACCTGGCCAAGGAAGAGCGCCGCTTCGATGTGGTCGTGATTGATCCGCCGAAGCTCGTTCACCGTCGCGCGGGTCTGGTTCGCGGACTCCGTCTCTACTACGAGATCAACATGAAGGCGGCGCGGCTCGTACGCGACGGCGGCCTCCTCATCACCTGCTCGTGCTCCCAGCACGTGCTCGAGTCCGACTTCGACGAGATGCTCGGTTCCGTGGCCAAAGAGTCCGACATCCGCTTCCAGGAGCTCTTCCGCGGTTCGCAGGCGCCCGACCATCCTGTGCTGCTTCCTCTCGAAGAGAGCCGCTACCTCAAGTGTCGCGCGCTGCGCGTCTTCGGTACGGCGCGTCGGCCCACCGCGGCGCACCCGAACGACCCCGCCCCGGACGAGATCCCGAACGACCTGACCTGAGGCCGGCTGGCCTCGATTTCAGGGCGACGGCTTCGCCCATTTTTCCTCGAAGAGTGGGCGATTCGCCTCCTGGATCGCCCGCGCGTCCAGGCCGTTGGCTTTGAAGGTGGCGTGAGCGTCGTGCCAGACCCAGGCGCGGCCCGCGATGCGAAGGCGAGCCCCTTCGTCTCGGGCGCGGCGGCAGAAATCGTCGTCCTCGAAGTTTCCGAGGCCGAAGCGTTCGTCGAGCCCGCCGAGCCGATCCAAGAGCGTACGCTCGATCATCACGCAAAAAAACGAAAGGTAGTCGACGTCGCGGCTGCGCCGGAATGCGGGTGGAAATCTTCCCCACCACGGCTTGTGGCGCTGCGGGCCCTTGGCTCGATTGGTGCACGGCCCGACCATGGCGGCGCCGTGGCGGATGCGCGCCTCGTGCAGGTGTCTGAGCCAGCCCTTCGTGACCACCGTGTCCGAATTGAGGAGGCACACCCAGTCGCCGCGCACGCGTTCGAGGCCGCGATTCACTCCGCCGGGGTATCCGAGGTTCCGAGGCAATTCAACGAGTTGGATTCCGGCCGGGACGAGGCCCCGAAACGCCTCGACCGAACCGTCCACCGAGCCGTTGTCGACCAGGATGATCTCGTGGGACTCGGGCGTGTGCGCTTGGACGCTGCGAACGCAGGCCAGCGTGACATCGCGAGTATTCCACGACACGATCACGATCGAGGTGAGCCCCAATTTCATACTCATGCACCGACTCGCCAAGCGAGCCAACGCGCTCGCCAGTGCCAGGGATCGAGCTCCAAGACCCGCTGCAAATGGGGACGTGCTCCGGCGGGGGATGCGGCGGCCCAGTATCCGCGGGCGGCTTGCCAATGGGCCTCGGCCAATCGGGTCGGCACAACCTCGGCGGGGAGCTTTGCGCTCACGTCCGGCCGGGCCGCGAAGCGCTCGAGCACGAGGCACTTGTCATCGCCATTCCGGGGATTGGGCGCGTGCGCCAAGCTCTGTTCGTGCACGCGCCGGACGAAGAGAGGTTCGGGTACGAGCGCAAACGGAGTTAGCAGGCTCGCCCGCAACCAAAGGTCATAGTCCTCGGCAACGCGCAGGCCGGAATCGAAGCCCCCGAGATCGCGGAGCAGCCGAGTTTCCGCCAAGACTGCCGGAGTGTGGACGAAGGTGTGCAGAAACAGTGGCTTCGTTACCTCACCTTCGTGCAGTCGACGGGGCGGCCTCGCCAGGGGCTGCTTCGCAAAATCCACCGCGCGACTGTCTACGTAAACCACGCGGGCGGTTGGCATTCGCCTCCGCGCTTCGACCTGCTTTGCGAGCTTACTCGGTTCCCACCAGTCATCCGAATCGAGGAACGCGATCCAGTCGCCCTTCGCGGCCTCGATTCCGCGATTGCGGGCCGCCGCCGCCCCGGCGTTGGGCTGAAAGAGAGGCCGCACGCGCCCTCCCATGGACTCGAGCATCTCCCTCGTCCCGTCCGACGACCCGTCGTCGACGACGATGACTTCGGTCGGGCGCAAAGTCTGAGCCTCGACGCTCGCGAGCGCCTCCAACAGCAGTTCCCGTCGGTTGAAGGTCGGAATGACCACCGAAATATCCACGCCGCCATAGTACTGGCCCCCCTTGACAGATCACGGTCAATCCTCGACAATCCCGATCTCAACCTGCGCGAATGGAGCTCAACGCGAGAAGCGCGATGACAGTGGGACATTTCTTGTCCGAGTTCACGGAGCGTCGGGAATCAGCGGCCAGCCTGCTTGCGGAGCTCTGCCTGCGCGTTGCGAGTCGGAAGGCTCGCCGCTTGGACTTGGATCCGGAGGAGCTGTCTCAGGATGCTCTACTTCGGATCTTTGCCCATGACGCAGGACGGCTTCGGTCGCTGGATCCCGATGCCAGCCTTGAGGGAGTCGTTCAAGGGTTCATCCACAACTTGGCCGGGAATCAGATCGCCTCGAGGCTCCGTCGGCGTCGGGCCATCGCTCGAGTGACGACTGAACGATCCGAGAACTCCGGCCTCATGGATCCCGAGTCGCCGACTTTATCGGAGCGCCCTCACGAGTCTCCTTTGGGGCTGGTCCGAGAAGCTCTCCTCCTTGCCGGATGGGAGGTCGCGACCTCGCTCCCGGACCCGGCGGAAGGCGGTTCGATTTCCGAAGTTCAGCTGGTTCGCCTACTCCTAGAAGGCAGAAGTCTCCACGGAATCAGCAAAGCCACTGGCTTGGACCGAAAATCACTACGTGAGCGATTTCGCAGATGGGTCCATGCGCCTCCGACGCCGCCTGACGGCAAAACTGGCGCTGCTCTGCAAGAGCGCAAAGCTCGAGAAAATCTCAAGAAAATGTCCCCCCCCCCATTGGGGAGTGAAACTAATGAGGTGAAAGGGACCGAATCATGATCAAGACTACATTCGTCCGCTTGTCGATCGCCATGTCCGGGATAGCTATGTGCCTGATGGCCCTTGTCCATGCCGCGCCCCCTCAATGCGTGGGTAACGGGCTGCTCGGGCAAACGATGACCTGCATTGGAGACTGCCCCGGTAGCCAAACCTGTAAGCTCATCCAGCATCGGGCCAACAACAACACCCTCTACACTTGGTGTGGGTGCAGCAATTCGAGCCAAGATAATGAGCCGACTTGCTGCCATCTCATCCAACTTGCGGGCGGCACCTACTCGGTGAAAGGCGATTGCATTTCTTGTCCGCTCCAGGGTGCATGCGAGCTCGGGGGCGACGGAACCTTGACCAAGCCCTTCTCTGCGGCGTGCCAAGGCTGAATTCATGACTGGCAAGAACCGAATCGGCTGGATATGGCTCGCGGCGGTCATCTTGGTGGGAGTTGGCGGCTACTTCATGACGCGTGGCGACGCTCTCCCCAACGAAGATGAGGGAGTTCGGCAGAACCATGGCCCTCCTTCAAGGGCCGAACTGATAACCATCAAGGACGAGGCCATCCACCGAGTCGAAGCAATACCGTATCAGGGCGACGTGCAGACTCGAGTGTGTTCCGGCGCGGTCGTGGTCCCAGGCGGAGAGAGTGCGGAGGCTATCTCGGTTCTAGGTCTCTCCCAGGCGGGGTCCAGAATGGGGGCGGGTCTCAGCGATTCGATTGGCAATTTTCGAGTGGAAATGCCCAGGGAGCCTGGCCAATCACTCTTCGTTCGCCATGTCGGCTACGAAGATTTCGAATACCCGCTTCCCCCGGATGGAAACGTGATCGACGGAATTCGCATCGTTCTCACGCCTGGGGGGAGTGTCGGCGGCGTCGTGAGGACTGCCGGAGGGGGCCCACTCCCAGCGGGTGTGCTCGTGCACCTCCATTCGGTTCTCTCGTCTCCGGAGCAGTTTGACTCCGACGTGGAGCGGGCCAAGGACTGCCGCGAGCGGGTGGTCGCCGCCGACGCGCACGGCCGATTCTGGTTTCACGGCCTTGGGCGTGAACAGCAGTGGAGAATCCGCGCGAGTGCGGCGGCCTTCTCGAGCGCACGACCCATGCAGTACTGCCGGACCGGGGATCACGATCTCGAAGTCGTGTTGCTTCCGATCTACGTTTTTGCAGTGCGATTTGTCGAGCCGGACGGAAGCCCGGTCATCCTGCCGGAAGAAATTGGCGACGCCCGGGGGGTGAATGTGGCAGGCTTGCCGGTGGGAGGAGAAGACGGTATCCACGGTATTTCTCTGGCTGAGGCCAAGGCCTCCGGAGTCAAACCACCCTTTGAGCGTCCGCACGGAACGATGTGGTGTGAGTATTTCACCGCACCGGTCTCAGGCGATGTCTTGAGGGACGATGTTCGGATCTCGGGGTGGATTCCCGGTTATGCGCGCATCGACTACCAGTGCACGATGGTCCGCGCGAGTGCGACGGAAATCCGATGGAACACGATCCCACTGGAGCGTCTTGCCCAAGCTCGCGGAAGACTCAGAGTGCGGGTCCACGCGGATCCGAAGCACCGCATGGAGGATGGTGAGAAACTCTTCGATGATCGAGCGCTGACGGCCCTCCACTTCTCGACGCCGTCGCACGGCCGCGCGGAGCGCACGTACTCAGTGCCGATTGAGGGGTACCAGGATCAAGTCTTCGACCACTTCCCGGCAGGAGCCTACACCGTATCTGTCCATGGGTGGCCTCAGAGTTCACCCGAGTGTCGCGTTTCCCCCACGGCTTTGACCATCCCTGAGAACGAAGAGGGGATGATCGACCTCCATGTGCTTCCGTGCGCAAGCGCGGTCCTTTCGGTCACCGCTCCCTCCGAATCCGGGCCGCTTCCTTACTCCGGCCCCCTGATGGTGCAGATGTGGACCTCCGAACATTCGGGTGCGCCGCTGGTGGGGACCTGGTTCGAGCGAGCACCGTACCGCATGCCCTGGATCAATCCGGCGGTCGTGCGAATGAGTGTACTCCCGAGCCTTCTGTGGAGGGGCCCGTTTGCCGAATCCGAACATCGAAGTGTCCAGCTATCGGTGAGTACAACCACCGCGCTCGACTTTGCTCTCCGGAGCATGCCATGAGCGCACAGGGGTTGAGGCAGTGGCTCCACCCGGACTCCTTGGTTCCTAATGCGTTGGCTTTCGGTCTTGCCGCGGTGCTCGGAGGGATCGGTCTCTCTAAATTCGTGAACTCGGGACTGACCTCCGCTGTTGGTCCAGGCTATGTCTATCCTCTCATGGCCATCGCTGAGTTTGGCATAGCGGTCGCCGTATTGAGTCCGGCCTGCCGCCTATTGGGGGCGCGGGTGGGAGCCTTCTGTTTCGGGAGCCTGAGCGTGATGGCCGCCATGGCTTGGTTGCTTGAACCGCCAAGGTCTTGCGGACGATGCGTGGGTGGTCGTGTGCTCAGCTCCGAATGGCGTCTTTTCTTGGCTCTGGGTCTCGCTCTTTGGTGTTGGTCGCTGGCGACGATGGATCGACACAGGGCCGAATGCTCGAAATCAGGCGCGCGGCCTACTGGTCTCAAGGCTGGCTGATCCTTGCCCGGGAACCCGCCTGTCCCGCGCACCTCGAGTCGGTCCCCTACCGGAGCGGGGCTGCGTGTGCTCAAATGCGGGCATGCGGAGCTTCTTGATCGAGGGTGATCACCGGCGGGTTCTGGAGCGAATCGGACTCGATTCGCTCGAGGCCTGCCTCGCCTTCGAAGGAGGAGTGCTCGTCAAAGCCGCTCGCAAGGGGAGGGTGGTTCGCCGCGTCGACTGGGCGGGGCGGACTTACTTCTTGAAGCGAATCTCGGGTTTTCGATGGCGCGAGATCCCCCACGAAGCGGAGGTGCTCGCGCGCCTCGAGAGCGAGGGGCTTCCGGTTCCCACGCCGGTCGCGGTCGGAAGTGGCGGGCGCGCGGCCGCGATGATCACCCTAGGCTTACCGGTCGTGCGCACTCTCGAGGACGCGCTCGTGCGGGCTCCCTGCTCGGCAGAGCAGGCTCATCGGCTCTTGGGACGCGCGGCCGAGCTTCTGGCTCGACTGCACCGGATCGGCGTCAATCACCGGGACTACTACGCGGGCCACCTCTTGCTCGACGCCCAGGATCAGCCCATGCTGGTGGATCTCGGCCGGGCCGAGGTGAGGCGGCGCGTGCCCGAGCGGAGAATCGTCAAGGACCTCGCCGCGTTGGAAGCCTCCTTGCCGCCCCGGGTTTTGGATGCGGCTGCGTCCCAATGCATCCTCGCGCACTACTTCGGCGATTCGGGCGGCCCCTCGCAGATCGATCGACTCGCGCGCGCGGTCAAACGGAAGCGGGAGCGCATGCGCGCACGAGCCGCCGCCAAGGCCGCGGCCGGAGTCCCCAATTTCCATGTCAATTCGTGATCTTCTCCTGATCGCCGAAGGGACGGATACCGCCCGCGGTGGGCAGGAGCGCAGCATCCTCGAATTGGCAGTCGGCCTTCGGGAGGCGGGCTGCTCCATCCGGTGGGCGGCCAAGCGGGAGGTGGCTGGACCTTGGTCCACCGAAATCGTGCCGATCACGTCGCGATCACGGGGTGCCCAAATTCGGCAGTTCCTGGGCGCGGCCGAGGTGATCGCCAAGTCCGCGCGGCCGGGGTCAGCCGTGATCAGCTTTGCGCCGGTGCGCGCGGCCGACTTCTACTTCCCCCGCGGTGGAGTCCTGCCGGAGGCTCTGGCACGGAGCGCGATCTCGCGGGGCACTCGCCTGGGTCGCTGGATCAGCCGAGGATCCGCGATTTTCGACTCCCGGCGACGCACCCTCCTGGCCGCCGAGCGGGCCGCTCTTTCCGATCCCTCCGGTCCGACGCTCCTGGCGCTTTCCGACTACGTGGCCGAGAGCGGCCGTAGGCACTATGGCCTCGCCCCGTCCCGAATCCGAGTTGTGCGCAACGGCGTCGATGCGGAGCGCCTGCGACCTTTTAGCGCTCGGAGCGAAATTCGTCGGGCGCTGGGCCTCGCCGAGTCCACGACGGTGCTGCTCGCGGCGGCCCATAATCCTCGTCTCAAAGGCGTTCCCGAACTCTTGGAATCGGTGCATCGACTCACCCCGTCCGAAGACTGGGTCCTCCTTTTGATCGGTCGAACCGACTTGCGTCATCAACCGCATCCCCGGGTGAAAGTCCTGGGGGCAAGGGACGATGTCGCTGATCTTCTCGAAGCTGCGGATGTACTCGTCCATCCGACCTACTACGATCCGTCGAGCCGCATCGTCCTCGAAGCCTTGTCTCGAGGCTTGCCGGTGATCACGACCCGCTACAACGGAGCCAGCGAAGACGTGCAGGAGGCCGGCATCGTGCTCGATAGCCCAAGTGATCCCTCGGCTTTGGATTCCGCCCTCGGGCAGGCCATGGATCCGGAATGGAGATCCAACGCGCGGGAGGCGGCCCGACGAATCGGGCCGGGCCTGGGCGTCGAACGCCAAGTTCGCGGGGTGATGGAGCTGCTCGCCGAGATGTCGCGGTGAAGCGCGAAGTCGTCAAGGATCGCACGACCCGCGAAGTGGCCCGGATGCAGTGGCCGACTGGGGAGGACGTCCACCAAAAGACGATCCGCCTCGAAGGCCATCCCTGGCGGCGGATCGCGGCATTTTTTGGTCGCGATGCCGCCCGGCGCGAATTCGTCCGCTTGCTCGAGCTGCGCGCGCGGGGCGTCACCGCGCCGGAGCCGCTCGACTGTGCGCGGGTGCCGCCTCGGGGAATTCCACGCGCGCTGATCCTGACGACGCGCACGCTCTCCGACTACCGACCACTGCGGGCCGGGGAGGAAATTTCCCGGGGATTTCCGGCGGCCTGGGGCCGGGCACTCGCACGGATTCACGAACTCGGTATCGAACACCGGGATCTGCACCGTGGCAATCTCATGCTCCGGGAATTGGCCGGGGATGCCTTCGATTTCGCTCTCCTCGATGCGGATCGGGTGCGATTTTTCACCGGACTTCTGCCGCCTTCCGCGCGGCGACGCCAAATCCTGCTCGCTCTGCGCGCGCTTCGCGGGCTGCGCGAGAGGTCGGCGCTTCGGGAGTTTCTCGCGGCTTACGGCGATGATCACGGGTTTGCGACGAGGACTGCTCTCGACCTCGCCGCCCAGCGCGACTTGCTGCGGCATCTTCGATCCCGAAGTCGTCGTGCTCTCCGGACAAATCCCGATTTCGAAGCGCGGGAGGCAGAGGGACTTGTGTGGCAGGTTCGCTCCGGGTTCCCAATCCCCGCCGGCGCCACCGCCCCGCGCTCCTCCGCCGACCAGTTGAAAGATGGCGGCGCCTCGTCCGTTTGGAAGGCGGCTGACCGCACCATCGTCAAGTCGTTCGCGAAGCGGCTATGGTCGGCGAGGTTCCGGGTGGGCCCGAAAAGCCGCGCGCACTTGTCGTTTCAGAGAGGGCACCGGCTCGAGCTTTTGGGAGTACCGACGCCACGGGTCTTGGCCTGCGCGGATGGGGCTGCGGGGGGTCGGTCGCTCCTGGTGACCGAGGAATTGGTCGGAGCGCTGCAAATCAGCGAGTACGTGAGCAGGTGCGAAGCCACGCGGGACATTCTGGACTTGGCGCGCACTCTCGGATCGCTGCTCGGCAAGCTCCACGCTTCCCGGATCTCTCATCGCGATCTCAAGGGCCGCAATCTCCTGAGAACTCCGGACGGGACGGTCTGGCTGATCGACCTCGAGGCGATGCGCGAGGGTCGCCCGCGGCGCTACGTCAAGGACCTCCTCCGTTTCTTGCGGTCAGCGCGGGAGGCGGAAGCCAAGACCCGCCCGGCTCTGCCTGCGTTCGCGCGGGCCTATGCGCGTGCGCGGTCGCTCGATCCCGGTCGAGGCTTGACGAGCCTCCGTGCGGCCCTGCACTTCTTGCATGGCGGTGGATAGGCCTGCGGACCACCATGACGAATCCGACGCGCGGTGGGACCGTCGGCATTCCATCGGGTGGGGTGTCCGTGGCAAACTGAGGGGGTGAACCACCCACACCCATCGGAATCAGTACGTCTCGACGCGCCGTTCGACCACGGCACGTTTTGGAACGCCTATGCACGAGCCTGGGAGGAGGCTCCTCCCGAAGTGCGGGGGGCCGCCAAGGACGCGGTTCTGGGCGAAGAGTGGGGACCCAACGCCGTCGCGGTGCAGAACATCGAGCGATTCGTGCGCCCGTACTTACCGGCGAATGCACGGGCGGTCGAGATCGGGCCGGGGGGAGGGAAGTATTCGCGACATCTCTCCAAGTTGGTGTCGGAGCTCATTCTCGTCGACGTGAGTGCCGAGATGCTCGAGCGGGGTCGGCGCGTGTGCGGACCCAACACGCAGGTGCTGCAGATCGACGGCAAGTCGCTTCAACCTCTGCCCGATGCCAGCTTCGACGCGGTGATGAGCTTCGATGTTTTTGTGCATCTGGAGAGCGAGGAGATCTTCCGGTACTTCGCCGAGTCGAACCGCATCCTCAAGCCCGGGGGCGCGTTGGTGCTGACCACCGTCAACCCATTGGCCCTCTTCGGCGGGCTCGGCTACTACCGCCAAATCCGCGATCGTCATCCCGTCATCGGCCAGCGCTACGGCGGGCGCCTTTACCCGATGGAATCGCGTGTGTTCACCTGGATGGCCGAGCACTCCGGATTCGAATTGCGCGATCTTCACGAGCACTGGGAGGACAGCCAGATCGTCGCCACCTTCGTGAAGACCGGAGGAGCGTGGCTTTGGCGGTGCATGGCCGATCCCAAATTGCGCGCTGCCTTTGAACTCGGGGGCCGGGTGGGGGGAACTTCGCGCCGACCCATCTTTCAAGGCTCATCGCTCGCGACCGGAGAGCCGGCCGTGATCATGGTCGAGGACTCCCCTGGCACTGGCGCCGCGGCCGAATCCTCTGCCCTGGCCCTCACGCTCGTGCCGCGTCCGGGAATCGACATGACGATCTCGGGGACACGCGTGCGCGCACATCCACGCCTACGGGGTCTCTGCGCAACGCGCCTCGAGTCGAGTGGGCTCTTGAAGGATGCCCCCCTGCGTCCGTTCCACTTCGAGGCCAGGGCTCTCGCTCGTGAAGTGGCGGTGGCGGTGGGAGCGGGCCTCGTAGCCCCGGAGTTCGGACCGGAGTCGCTCTTTGTCGATGTCGATCACCAGCGCTTCTTGGCCCTCGGCTTCGAAGCCGTGCGCGATGCCGACGACGGGGCGCGGTCAGCAACACTCCAGGGCTTGGGCCGCGCCCTCCGCGATCTCGGCCGCCTCTTGCCCCTCGGTCAATCCGTCTTCGACCTGGCCACTCGCCTCGCCTCCGACGGCCACCCCGACACCCTACGCCGCCTCGCGGTTGGGTGAGGGGGACGCGGGAGCGGCGTCCCCGGAAGTGCCGCGCTGCCGGGCCTCCGCTCGGCGGGAGTCACGCTGGAATGCAGGCTTGTGTAAAGGGAGTCGATTCTCATCGGCGGGGTCTCCGAATTCGGCCTTCTCGGACGTGTCGGGTTGCGCCTCAGTCGACGTCCCGACCAACTTCATTCTCGGCCCCTCGGTAGGTCACCTCCGGGCCCCATGGGGGATTGCCGACCGCCGACGTGGCTTCAACGGCGTCCCTGCCACCATCCCCTTCTTCGAAGCGCGCACGATCCTTCCCCGTGTCCGGCGCCGCAGCAGTTGAGTGACCGAGCGCAGCTCCTGGTCCCAAACAAAAGGCTGGACAAATGCCCACTCCGTCACATAGGCTTTGCGGCTGTCCGTGTCTGCCCACGGAACAGGATCGGGTCGAGTCCGCTACCACCCTAGAGGTAGTCCGGCGGAGAGACAGTGCTGCATGAGCTACAGATTTGTGGTCTCGAACGCAGCCGCGCTTCCGGCCGCCGTACAAGCCTCAGCCATTGAGATGGGCGCTGGTCCGTTCGGCGTAGCGTCGGTCTATGGATTCGGGGGAGTTCGGTACTAAGCATGTCGAAGATCATGTCGATCAGACTGGTGTTGCTCCCGCTTCTGACAATCGCTCGTCTTGGAACGGCTCAATATCACATCGAGCAACCCAGGAGTGTGTTCCAGGGCGGGTTCTACTCCGTGTATGCGCACGGTGCCGACATAGACGGCAGCGGTCGCCTGGACCTTGTGACTACAATCGGCGTTGGGCAAGCCGCGTTCATCTGGAGAGATCCAATGATCAACGGATTTGCCGCTCCCTCCCTGGTCAACCTCCCTCCGCCCCCTTTTCAGGCGGCGTCGGGGTATGCCGATGTCCAACTGGGTCGGGTCACTCCGGACACGATTCCCGACATGATCGCGATCGCAGGATCAGGCCGAATTCAGGCGATACTGGGCGGTATCGCTTCCCCGTTCGCGAGTGTGGCCCAAGGTACAATTCCAGTCAATGATGCCAATAATCTCGCGGTGATTGATATCAACGGAGACAGCTTCGACGACGTAGTCGCTACCACCGTGACCGCAGCCGGTGCATTTCAATTGGTGACCGCCGTCAACAATTATCCTGCTTGGATGATCGGGTCGACGTACACGCTGCCACGACGAGGTGCCCAACTCTTGCAAGGCGACTTCGACGGCGATCAGATGATGGATATCGCCGTGACCATCCAGGGCTCCATACCCCCGCTTCCTCCACCGGCTCTTCCCAACGACAGCCTCCTCGTGTTTTGGGGAAACGGAAACGGGACCCTTGCGTCACCGGTGGTCTTTTCTCTGAATGCGGATCCCCTGGGAGCATTCTTGAGTGTGCGGGTGTCCGACTTCGATGGTGACGGGTGTGACGATGTCCTGCTTCCTCAGTCGTCCGACCTGGCGATGTTCAATCGAACCTGGAGCCTCAGGATTCTGTGGGGATCCCCGAGTCGACAGCTCGCGAGTGCTCCGCCGATGACAACCCCCGGTGTCGTGGGGCCGTTCTATCTGTTCCTCTCCTTCGATGTCGATAACGACGGCCTGGAAGACTGAGTCTGGATGGACGTTTCTTCCCAAACCGCCTACACCTACAACATCTTCCATAACCGTGGGAACCGGACCTTTGACGGCCCGATTTACTTGTTGCCGATCACCCTGGCGCAGCCCAATGGCTACATTCAGTTCGCCTATGCCGATTTCGACGGTGATCGCGACATCGACTTCGCCGGGCACAGTGTGTCGGAGACCTACTACTTTAGAAACGAGGGTACCGCCGGCCCCGGTTGTGCGGGTACTTTGGGTCGTCTGCCTTACTCGGTGCCAGGATCGGCGTGGATCGGATCGCCCGGGACAGCTCTCACCCTCGAAAATGGCCTTCCCGGCGCTCCGGCCCTCCTCGGGATTTCTCTCGGAGCGAATCCCTCCGGCGTCCAGTCTTGTGGAATTGGCATCGACTTTCCCGGGCTTTCCTCCCTGATACCCACCATGTTGGACATCTCCGGACGGGCTTCGATCGCCATCCCGATCCCCAGCCTGCCCGGACTCTCAGGCGCCCGGTTCTGGACCCAGTGGGCCATTGCCGACCCCCAAGGTGGCTTCATCGGCACCACCACCAACGTCTCCTTCTCCGAAACGCGCATGATCGTGATTTGGTAACCCAACCCACGACCGTTGGGAAACCGAATTACAGATCCAGGGTGTGGCGCGGCCAGGTCAGTTGGATGCCGAGGGGGGCGGTGAGGTCGAGGTAGACGGCTTGGAGGGTGAGGCTCAGGCCAAGGGCGGGAGTGGGGCGGACGAAACCGGGGAGGGTGAGGTTGCCGCCGAGGTCGTAGGTGGTCCCATCGGCAGGGCCGAACACGCCGAGGCCATCGACCAGGGGGAGCCAAAGTCCGGTGGAGCCGGCGGCCTCCGTGACTCCGAGGACGAGATTGGTGGTGGGATCGGGGAAGCCGCCGAGGGGGGTTGGGGAGCCGGCATCGACGATCAGGCTGACCGGGGAAAGGGGTGCGCCGCCTTCGAGATAGAGAGCGAAGGCATCGGTGGGTTCCGGGGCGACCGGGAGAGTGCCGATCAGCCCGGCGTTGCTGCCGGAGTCGACCACGAGCGGGAACTGATTGGACACGGTTTCGATGCTGTTGCCCACCGCGATCGAGAACGCGCCCGGAAGTTGGGATTGGGAGAACAGATTCGGATCGAGTGTCGCATCGAGGGTGTAGAGGTCGACGTAGGTGGTCGGCAAGGCGACACCGTTGGCGTAGACCACCGACCAAGGTGCGAAGAATATGCCGTTCACGGTGATGGGTATCGGCGCTGCCGAGGGAGTCTGGAGGGGAATCGTTGCCGGGGTGAGGGCGGTGACCTGCGGGAAGTAGACAACAAAAACACCAGGACTGGAAACTCCGCCGCCGGGACCGGGATTGATCACATAGACCGGATACGCAGTGGAGACCCTGAGCAGGCTGGCATCGATCACGGCATCGAGTTGGGTGCTGGAAACGTAGGTAGTCGGCAGCGAGGTGTACGAGTAGTCCCACACCACTTCGCAGCCGGGCGCGAAGTCCGTGCCGATCACCGAGAACGACAGCGTGGGCGCGCCCGCAATTTCGTAGTCGGGCGTCATGGAGATAATCGTAGGCACGGGATTTCCAATGGTGAACGCTGCGGCTGCGGAACTCCCGGCGTTGGGGGTTGCCACCGTCACGGAGGCGCTACCCGGTGCGTTCAAGTAGGAGGCATCCACGGTGGCTTCGAGTTCGGTGTCGCTGACGTAGGTGGTCGATAGGGGACTACCGTTCCAGCGTACCTCCGAGTTGGCAAGGAACCCCGAACCGTACACGTAGAGGCTCAGTGGGCCGCTACCCGCCGCCGCTTCGGTCGGAGAGATCGTTCCCATGACCGGAGCCTGGACCGAGGAGTAGACGATGTTCACGCTGTGCGTCAGGCCGTGGGCGCCGACGCCACCGTTGTGGTACACGACGACGCAGTGCCAGCCCACATCGAGATTGGGAATGGTGGTCCAGGTTGCCGGAGCGAGCGGACCCGCGATGCGGTCTGTGGCCCGGCGCCAACTCGATGAGACGCCCGGCGCGTGAAGGTCCCATTGATAGCCGGTTGCGCTCACTCGAATGTCGTAGTTACCCGGGGTCAGCACTTCGAACTCGAAGGCCTGCAGAACATCGGCCGCGAGCGCGCCCTGCGATCCGAGCGAGGAGGGCACGGTCGTCGTGGTCCCAAATTGCACTTCACCGGGGGAGCCGGGGACGCTAAAGGGGGAACTCACTCCGATGAGGGGCGACAGGCTCCCGAAGTGGCCATTCGCGAGAACGTAATCGCAGGTGTTGCCGCCGAACTGCGAGGCGGCGGCGCCAACCTGGATGTCCCAATCCGAGGGCGACGAAACACCGATGACGTTCCACTTGCCGACCTGCGGATTCAGCGCGAACGGCCCGCACGCGTAGGTGCCTTGGTTGAGCGTGTAGGTCGCCCCCGCACTGACGGGCGCGGGCGTAAAGTCGAAGCAGAGCGAAATCGTGATGCCCGCGGGGCTCGTCAGAGCGGAGCCATTCTTGTAGACGACGAGCGCGTAGGCGCCATTCACCATGCTGATGCCACTCACGGGGCCGCCCCCGACCGTGCCTTGGGCGTCGATTTGGGTCTCCGAGGATCTCCACCCAAAGGTCTGCCCGACCTCGATGAGTTTCCAACGGAGATTCGTAGGCCCGGCTACCTGAAGCGTGTAGTACCCGACTCCCGTAGCGATGTGGTGAAACGCACGCGCGTTGGCACCAGCCGGTATGGAGGCCAGTGTCGGTTGCCCCACGTTGAGCACACTGCTCGTCAAATGTACGAGTCGCGCGGGGCTGAAACCGGAGCCGAGCGTGAGGCTGCCACTGGTCGGCGTGACCGTGCCGGGGCCGAACCAACCACCCCCGACCAAGAAGTCCGTTTCGTTGCCACCCGCGGCCGCCACCGCGGGCCCCATCTGCATGTTCCAATCGCTGATCGAAGACACGGCCACTACATTGGCGGTGTTCGACTGCGGCGCGATGAAGAAATTCTGACAGCCGTTGGTTACGGTCGTCGGGACATTGACCGCCAGACCAAGGGAGCCTGCTTGGCAACTGATGGTGAGCGGGAGCGAGACCAGCGCCGGTCCGAGGCCGGGCGCCGGATTGGTGACGGAGATCTGGACTTGTCCGGGGCTTGAGATCATGGTCGCGGGGATCGATGCGGAAAGGTGCCCGTCGTCTTCATAGGTCGTGGGGATGATCGCTCCGTTCCACGTGATTCTCGAACCCTGGACGCCGTTGCCATTGGGTGAACCCTCGTGGAAGTCCGCCCCGTAGACATGCAGCGTGAAGGTCCCGGTGGCGGTCGTCACAAACGGTGGCGAGATCGAGGTCACCGACGGAGTGAGCAGGGACAGTCCGTAGCGGGACTGGAGCCCAGCCGCATCCTCGAAGGTCATGAAGTTCCGATTGCCGAGTTGATTCTGGAACCCGGCAAACGCCGCGTTGCAGGTGATCGTGTCCGCGCCGTTGGAAGTGAAGGCGGTGCGACCATAGTGCATGATCGAAAGGAAGTCGTAGGTCGTGGGAGTGGCCGCGGTGTTCACGATGTCGAAGTTGCAGGCGCAACTCGAACCGAGGATAGTACATCCCGACCCGGGGCATCCGGTCTGACTGATGTTGCCCCAATTGATGGTCACGAAGTTGTCGCGATCAGGACGCTGCTGTTCGTGGAGGAACCCGAGTGCGTGCATGATTTCGTGCACGACGATGTATTTGACGGCCCAGCTCGTGATGTTGATGATCTGCACGCCGCCGATCATGCCGACCGCACTGTTGTTGACCGTCGACGCGTTGAATCGGACCCGATTGGGAATCGTGCTGTTCGGAATGAAAATCACGCCGCAGACCGCCGAGACTTCGGCCATGGCCTTGCGCGCGATGATTTGGTTGGCTGGCGTGACGTTGGCGGCAAATTCGTAGGGCACCACGTTCGACGTCCAGGGAGTGGCGGTGAACGTGGCTTCGCCGACCACGACCTCCTCGGGCAGGATCATGTCGTCGACGAGCACGTATCCAGGAGGCACGTAGGTGGGATCCTGGGAGACTGCCGAACCGGCAAAAACCACGATCAACCAGGACCAGATCGCGAGGTGTGGGCGCAACATGGGAGGGCTCCGACGGAGGGCCGGTCCCATTCACCGAGGAGGTGGCGGATCGGCCAGCCCAGACGCAGGTACCTGGAGGGCCGCGCGATAACCGGGAGCGTCAGAGATTTTCGAGGCCGCGGACCATTTCGGCCCAGAGGTCCGGCCAGTCCCTCGATTCCGGCCTAGTGCTGGAGAGGCGCCCGCCGCGGCGGGCGGGGGCAAATCCCGGGTCCTCGAGGTAACGCTGGAGGGCAATCCGGGCGGCTGGTCGAACCCGGTCATCGGAGAGGGCTCGTTCCTGCCAGGCCACGAGATCAGCACGGATCCAGTTCAGGGCCGCGATTGAAGCCGACTCATACTCGGATCCGGAAATCCGGTTTTCGGAAAGCTCCGTGGCACACTGAACGGCCGCAAAGGCAGCGAGCCTTCGAGCGGCGGATCCGAGGTCTTCTCCGAGTTTGGGGTTCCGCCGCAGGGCCTCGGTCCAGAGCAGGAACGCGAGGTCGAATCTCCGGACGGCCGCGGCTGCGCTCGCGAGGGCGACTGGATCATCGATCTCCAGGATGTCCACTTCGGCGGCCTTCATTGGGCTGATGCGGTGGGCCTGCGCATCCCGGAGATCACAGTGGTCGGCTGCGGCCTCGAGGGTCGCGGCTTCGGCCGAAGGCCCCGGAAGTTTCGCGACGGCCACCCTGAACACCGACTTCGCCGCCTCAAACTCACCCCGTTCGGCCAGGCACTCCCCGAGATCGGACCAAGCGGCGCCCGCGTCTGGCCACAGGCGCGTGGCCTCGCGAAGGATGCCCACCGCTTCCTCGAGTCGCCCCAATTTGCGCAGGGCTTGGGCGCGCAATCGGGGGATTTCAACTCTCTCGAAAGAACGGGACATGATCCCGTCCAGGGTCGTCAAGGCGTCCTTCGGCCACCCCAAGCTCAGCAACGTGCTGGCGCGATTGATGACAAACTCCGAGCGGGACGAGTCGAGCTTTGCTGCCTTTCGGAACGCATCCGCTGCCGCCTCCAGGTTGCCGGTTTGACGGTGCACCATCCCGAGGTTGTTATGGGCCGACGCGTACTCGGGGTTCAGGGAGACGGCCACTTCGAACCAGGGTCTGGCCGCCGCAAAGTCGCCCGCTTCGAGATAGAGAACGCCGAGGTTGTAGGGCACCGACGGCAATTGCGGGGCTAGCCGGTGCGCGCGCTCGTAGGCCGCGGCGGCAGCTGCGAGGTTGTTTTCATTCGCTCGCGCTTCAGCGAGTCCGGTCCAGGCTTCGAACGATGTCGGCCACTTTCCCGCCGCGGTCTCGAGGATCTGCACGGATCCCCGCACGTCGCCCGCGGCGAGTCGGGCTTCTCCGAGGGCAACCGCGACGGCGGGGTGATCGGGCCAACGCAGCCATGCCTCGTCGAGCAGGGCGACGGCGCGCTTCGGGTCGGACAGGATCAGGGCTCGACCCGCGAGCGCCTTGGCGGTGGGTAAATGTGGCCATCGATGCGAAACCGTCTCTGCGGCGGTTGCGGCCAGGGCGGCGTCCTTCGCGTAGATCGCAGCGTCCGTCAGCATGAAATAGTGCAGCGCGTGCGGACGGTAGTGCTGCAGCACGAGGCGGACCAGACTCGACTTCGCGCGCAGGAACGCGGATGGATCGCCGCGCTCGCCACGGGCGAGGTCGGATCGGGCGGATAGGAGCAGTCCGAGGGATCCATCGGATTCGAAGCGTGGCGACCCGGGCGGTCGAGTCCGCCCCAATTCGTCCAGAATAACGGACTCGAGTTCGGCCCACGCTTCCGGTTCGACCGAACGGTGGCGCTGCGTTTGGGCGACCATGAGAGCCTCCTCCGCGCGCCCGACTTGAAGCCAGGCGAGAATGCGCCCGGCGAGGGCCTCTTCGGAGTAGGGATTGATGGCGAGCGCGCGTTCGAACTCCGAAATCGCGCCTTCTCCGGGAACACCGAGGAGCAGAAATCCGTTGGCGACGGCGGCATCCACGGTTTCGCTCGCACGCAGTCGCTCGTGGGCCTCGATGTCTTTCCACTTCGCCACGAGGTACGCGGCGAGAGCGAGGGCGAGAATCAAGAAAGCGGTCGCCGCGGCGTGCACTGGTTTGCGTTTCACCCAACGGCCGAACCGGCGCCATACGGGCGGCCGTCGCGCGTTGATCGACTCGCGGGCGGTGATCCGCCTTAAATCCTCGGCGAAGTCGATCGCCGTCTGGTAGCGGTGATCCGGGGACTTCGCGAGAGCGGTGAGGATGACGACTTCGAGATCCTCGGAAATGGCGCGGGCGAGCTTGCCCGGCCGCGTCGGCTCGTCTTGGAGAATCGACCGCAGCAGAGACTCGCGGGTCGGGGCTTCGTGGGGACGACGGCCGGTCGTGAGCTCGTAGAGGGTGGTGCCGAGTGCGTAGACATCGCTGCGGCGATCCGCGCGGTCAGCGGATTCCCGTAGGAGCTCCGGGGCGAGGTAGGCAGGGGTTCCGAAGAGGTCGCCGGTGGCGGTCACGAGAGTTGTGTCACCCTCCGTGGCTCTGGCGAGTCCGAAGTCGAGGATGACCGGCCGACGGTCACGCGTGATCAAGAGGTTCGAGGGCTTGAGATCGCGATGGAGCACTCCCGCTTCGTGCGCGGCGTGCAGGGCACGCGCGGCGGCTTCGATGAGGTGCACCCGATCATCGAGTGACAGCTCGGGTCCAGTCGCGATGAGGTCGGCGAGAGTGCGTCCCTCGAGGTACCGCAGAACGAGGTACGGGGTCTCGCCCTCGAAGCCGACATCGAACAGCGTGCAGATACCTGGATGGTCGAGCCGCGCGGCGAGGGATGCCTCGCGACGGAATCGGGCCCGCGCGGTTTCGGAGATCGCGGCGAGGGAATGCAGCACTTTGATCGCGACTTTGCGATCGAGCCGACGGTCGAGGGCAAGGTAAACGTCACCTTGTCCGCCGGTGCCGATGCGCTCGATCAACTCGTAGGGGCCGAGCGGCCGGGGGAGGGCGGAGCCCGGGCCTCGCGGCTCGGGTTCCAGATCCGATTCCGCCGCGGTGTGATCGAACTCGGCCCAGGTGCGACGGATGAGGGGCTCGCGGCCGGGGAATCTCGCGAGATAGTCGTCGAGCGGGCGCATCCGACCCGCGACTTGGTCGGCCAAGACCTCGCTCAGGAAGGCGGCCACGAAGGCCTCGTCGTCGACTCCGCTCGCGTTCATGGGTGGTCTACCGGCGGCACAGGTACCGAGGGTGTCCGAGCATAACCGTCGATTCCAGGAATCCGGTTCGGTCTGGCCGCGGCGCCGTGTCGCGGGTACGCTCGAAGAGATGGCGAGACCATCGGATGAAGCCACGACCCTGCGGGTACGGCGTGCGATCGAGGGAGATCGCACGAGTGCGTCCTGGCTGGTCGAACGCCTTTCCCCGGCTCTCCTCGCCCAGGCCGCGTGGCGGCTCGGGCCGCATCTCCGCCGCCTTTACGATCCCGAGGACCTCGTCGCCGACGCGTGGATGCGCCTGCTTCCGAAGCTCCACGAATTGCCACCGCGTGACGGTCGCTATACGCCCGTCATTTTTCGCTACCTCTCCACGGCAATCGTCAACCGAGTCAACTTCTTGGTCAAGCAGCGGCTGCGTCGGGGTGAGGCATCGCTGCCCGACGATGCCTCCTCTCTCTCCGATCCCGAACTCTCGGGAGTGGTAACCGCCGCGGTCCGCGCCGAACGTTCCCAATCCATAGCGTCCGCGCTCGCCGATCTCTCTCCGCAGGACCAAGAGATCGTGATCCTCCGCGGCATCGAGCAACGCGAAAACCAGACCGTCGCCCAACTCCTCTCTCTCACCCCCGCGGCCACCGCAATGCGCTACCACCGCGCCCTCCGCCGCCTCCGCGCCCAACTCCCAAACTCCCTCTTTGACGAGTTTCCGGAGGGGGAGGAGACTTCGTCCTGAGGAGCGGGTGGGTCTTGGCCATGGTCCAGAGCTTCGCGTAACCTCCTTTCATGCCGGCTCTCGAATCGATCACGATCCAAGGCTTCAAGAGCATCGCCAGCATCGAGAAGCTCGAGCTTCGCAACCTCAACGTCCTCATCGGTGCGAACGGCTCGGGCAAGTCCAACTTCCTCGGGGCGTTGGCATTTCTCCAGGCGGTTCGGGACGGACGGCTTCAATCGTCAGTGGCAAAAGTCGGCGGCGCTAACCGCCTTCTGCACTTCGGTAGGAAGGTTACGCCGGAGTTGAGCTTCGCCGTGACTCTCGATGCTGGAGGTAGCAACCGGAATATCTACCGCCTCTATCTCATTCCCAGCGATGATGATGGACTGCGTGTCCACCAGGAGTTTGCCGATTTCTGGGACAAGTCCCGGTACGGGTTCCCGCTTGAGCGGCGCATCTTCGGCAAGAGCGACGGCAGGGAAGCAGGAATCAGTTTCTCGTCGTCGAGCTCCCAAACAATCGAATCGTATGTGAATTCGAAGCTCCACGGACTTCGAACCTACCACGTTCATGACACCGGGGAGTCCTCTCCACTCAAGCTCACCGCGGACGTCCACGACACCCATTTCCTCAGGGGCGACGGAGCGAACTTCTCCGCCTTTCTGTACCTGCTGAAGCGTTTTCAGCCCGCGAAACTTGCGGAAATCGAAGGCGTGATCCAGCGGATTGCTCCATTCTTCAACGGCTTTCAATTGGCGCCGCGGCCGGAGAACCCGGACAAAATCCGTCTGGAATGGCAACATCGTGGTACTGACGCCTACTTCGATGCGGCGTCTCTGTCCGACGGCTCGCTCCGTTTCATGTTCTTGGCGACCCTGCTTCTGCAACCAGCCGACTTGGCTCCATCGGTGACGATCATCGACGAGCCCGAGCTCGGTCTGCACCCAACCGCGATCGTGTACTTGGCTGAACTCGTCAAGCGGGCTTCGTTGACGAGGCAGATCATCCTGGCCACTCAGTCGTCCCATTTGCTGGATCACTTCGCTCCTGAAGACGTTCTCGTAGCCGAGCGCGAGAAGGAAGGCACGACGCTACGCCGTTTGGAAACCGAGCCCCTGAAGGCATGGCTCGAAGACTACAGCCTGGGCCAGCTCTGGGAAAAGAACCACTTTGGCGGCCGGCCGGATAGTGCGTGAAGCGATGCGCCGACTCCACTTGTTTGTAGAAGGCCCAACCGAGGAATCGTTTGTCAATCGGGTTTTGCGACCGCACTTGATCGGATGCTCGCACTATTCTCTCGTGAGCGCGCGCATCTTGGGGGACGCGAGGCGTCGACAGGAACGCGGTGGCATCCGGGGCTGGCCGAACGTCAAGCGAGATCTCGAACTCCAGCTCAAGAATGACCCGCTCTGTCGAGTCGGCACGCTGGTCGACTACTATGGCCTTCCCGCTGACGGTGATCGGGCCTGGCCCGGAAGAGCCGAAGCGAGTAAGAAGCCGATATCGGAGAGGGCGGAATTTGTTCAGGCCGCGACCAGGGAGGAGCTGCGCCAGACAATGGGGCAGAACTTCGATCCGTCGCGCTTCGTGCCCTTGGTTCTCTTACACGAGTTCGAAGCTCTGCTGTTTTCGAATCTGGACTGGACGAGGGATCCCCGCTTCCCGAAGCGGTTGTTCGATTCCATGCTGGCGGTTCGGGAGAAAGTCAATAGCCCTGAGGAAATTGACGACGGGCCCAGCACGAGCCCATCGAAACGAATATTGGAGGCTCATCCCGGCTACCGAAGAGTCTTGGATGGTCCGCCGGCTGCCGAGGCCATTGGGTTGCCTGCGATCATGGAAGCCTGCCCCCACTTTGCCGCCTGGCTTCGCTCTCTCGAGAGATAGTCGGCCTGGTGCCGCAACTGCGTCCGGTCAAACGAAGACTGGTTTGCGGCTGCGCAACCCGCGCCCATCAGGGGGATAGTCACGATGGCCCCGCTTGGGGGAAATCGGATCACGATGACCACGACGCAGGGAGTCGCTGATGTGCTCGGTCATTGCCTGCCATCGAGCACTGGGAGGGGTGACAGGTGGAGTATTGGGGATGACACGAGAGCGGTCTTGTTGCTCCCCGATGAAGCCGGAACTTCGGTCCTTGATCGACATGGAGCCTTGCGCCGGTGGCGGGCGGATCTGGTGATCCGCGCTCCGATCGATGGTGAGGCGGCAAGTCGGCGTCTGAGATCTTTGGATTCCATGAGCGCCTGGAGGTGGAGGAATCCGGAAGCAGGGCGGTCAGTTGCGATGACCTCCGAGTACGGAGAACGCGCAGGTTGACGGCGAAACTGATCCGGGGAGCCGGTTGGAGAGCGTCGAGGTATCGGGCGGAAGTCGACCGAAAAGTCACGGTTTCTCTGGGGCGGGGCGGAGCGCTCGTAGCCGGTTGACAGGGAGAGGTTCAGGTGGTGAAATGGGAGCCCTCACCCCGGATGGGAGCCTGCCGTGAACGATGCGAAGCGCGAAGATGATGGGCCTTACGAACAAGCGCCGGAACAGGAAGAAGTCGCGGGCTTCTTCGACGGGATGGCGCAGGGCCGGGCTCTCATGCTCCGCAGGCTCAGAACCGCCCTGGCCCCGCTCGGCCTGACGGTGAATCGGCGCGCCACTCTGGTCGCCATTTCCGACGCCGAACCGATTCCGGAAACCGTCGGCAAGCCAGCGGACAATCCGTTCCAAAACCCGCACTACGACTTCGGTTATCGATGCGGCCTCGTAGCTGCCAATCAAGTTTTTGCCCCCGCCGCTCGCGAGCTCCTCTCCCATCTGGCCATGTCCATGGCCGATGATGGAACCGTGAGTCTTTCCGCCAAGACCCCGTCCCTCGCGGCCGCCTTCCTCTCGCAAAAGCGCGAACTCGTCGCTCCTCCCTCCATCAACACCCCCGCCGCCGACCGCATCCTCACCCTCTTCGCCAACCGCGAAGCCCGCGCCGCCTTCACCAAGAGAAGCTCCACCCCGTCCCGCCGCGCCCTCCTGATCGGCGCCTGCGCCTCTGTTCTGCTGGCCCTCGGTTCCACCCTCCTCACTTTCCGCTCCCATCAAGGCCCTGCTCTGAGCGAGCCGACTGCCCAGGTGGCAACGCTTCGGCCCTCGGAAGTGTGGGACATTTTCGATCAGAGCGAACGGCCGATTTACGAACTGATCGATCAGTGGATTGTGGATCGGTACAACCTGGGCGCCCATGGTGATGTGGCTTCCGCGATTCTCGCGCTCGCAAACTCCACTGGGAACTCGGAGGTCAAGATCATCGCCGCGGTCTATGTGTGTCGCTCCGAGCGGTGGGAACTGGCCAGGCTCCTGCTTCCGGTCTTGGATCCGACGAGATCTAGCATGTATGCACGATTCAATGCGCTCATCGCGTTGAGGCGGGCACTCAAGAACTCGGGATCGGCCCATGTAGCTGGCGGAGAGCGTACCTTCCTTGCGGCGTACGCCGCCTCCTCCGTGGAAACAAGTGCACCGTGCCAGGCGCAGATTACGCGAATCTTTGAGCTCATGAACCAATTAGGCATCTGACCGGTGCCACAGATCGAAATTCTAGATTTCGATCCTCCCGCACCGTCCGATGGAGTCGGCTTCTGTATGCTCTTTCGCACGCCGCCAGGTGGCGCTTCTCCGACAGTCGAAGTGACTGCGGAGTCGGGCGAAGTGCTTCCGCTTCAGGTCGTCGCTCTCGGACCGGGTCGAGATCTATGGAGCGCTTACCTCGACGATGGCATCGAGATTGGTGATGGTTATCTCAAGGTGCGAGCCGGTGACTGCGTCAGCACTGGCGGAACTCCATCGATGACTTAACCGATGTTGGCCGCAGGACTCCGCGTGCCACCCTCAGATTGGTACTCCTACTGGTGTGCGTCGAGCCCGAAGGAGGAGGGCGATCGAAAAGTCACGGTTTCTCGGGGGCGGGGCGGAGCGCTCGTAGCCGGTTGACAGGGAGAGGTTCAGGTGGTGAAATGGGAGCCCTCACCCCGGATGGGAGCCTGCCGTGAACGATGCGAAGCGCGAAGATGATGGGCCTTACGAACAAGCGCCGGAACAGGAAGAAGTCGCGGGCTTCTTCGACGGGATGGCGCAGGGCCGGGCTCTCATGCTCCGCAGGCTCAGAACCGCCCTGGCCCCGCTCGGCCTGACGGTGAATCGGCGCGCCACTCTGGTCGCCATTTCCGACGCCGAACCGATTCCGGAAACCGTCGGCAAGCCAGCGGACAATCCGTTCCAAAACCCGCACTACGACTTCGGTTATCGATGCGGCCTCGTAGCTGCCAATCAAGTTTTTGCCCCCGCCGCTCGCGAGCTCCTCTCCCATCTGGCCATGTCCATGGCCGATGATGGAACCGTGAGTCTTTCCGCCAAGACCCCGTCCCTCGCGGCCGCCTTCCTCTCGCAAAAGCGCGAACTCGTCGCTCCTCCCTCCATCAACACCCCCGCCGCCGACCGCATCCTCACCCTCTTCGCCAACCGCGAAGCCCGCGCCGCCTTCACCAAGAGAAGCTCCACCCCGTCCCGCCGCGCCCTCCTGATCGGCGCCTGCGCCTCCGTTCTGCTCGCCCTCGGTGCCACGTTCCTCACTTTTCGCTCCCATCCCGGCTCTGCCCTGAGTGAGCCGACTGCCCAGGTGGCCACCCTGATCCCTTTGGAGCGGTGGCAGAACATCAGCTCGCCGGCTCGAGAGCAGCTCCAAATCATCGATCAATGGATCGTCGACCGTTACAACCACAACGCGTACTCGGAAGTTGCGAGCGTGATCCAGGCCCTCATGAGTTCCGTCGGGAACAACGAGATCAAAGATCTTGCTTACGCGTATATCGTTCGTTCCAAGCGCTGGGAATTGTCGAGACTGCTGCTCGTTGGAATGGACCCGGCACTCTCCGACGAAAACGTACGGCGCAGTGTCATGAATGTCGTTTACGGCGCGGTGAAGAACACCGGCACTGCCCATTTGAGTTCTGCCGAGCGGATGTTCGTCCAGGCTTACTTGCAGTCCAACGTGGAGACCGACACGCTCGCGATCCTCTGGGGGCAAAAAGCACTGGACCTGATGATTCAGTTGGGACTTTGAGCGCGTGGCGGGAGTTCGCATTCTGGTCGTCGATCCAGGTACCGCGCCGGACGGGTCCGGGTTCTGTGTCCTCATCGCGACGCCCAGTGGTTCTGACGCGCCGACGGTATCCGTTTCGGCGGACGACGGGTCCGTGATGGCCCTCGAGGTCCGGCCCGAGGGCGAACAGGGCTCACTCTGGAGTGCTTACCTCGACGACGGAGTGACGGTGGGTTCTGAGGACAGCATCGAAGCGAAGGTGGGAGGCTGTGTTCGCCTCGGTGGTCCCCCGATAAGAACCCCGTGATCCCGGAACGATCGGTGCTTGTTCGGACGGACCTGCCTGGTACCGACCCCCGGCATTCGGCGCGGCGGGAATCGCGTGCTCGCGTCGTGGCGTTGACCCGGGGTCGGGTCCAATGTCAGCGGTCGGACTACCGGACTAACACCCGATCGTGATGGGGCGAGAGGTGAAATTCCCGGTTGTGCAGGCGTCACAGATTCCCGAGCAGTTGTCGAGACCCGCCAAAATGAACTGCTGGCCCATGAGAGCACCGGGCGAAACGCAGAATCCGGTCACCGTAAACGTGCGACTCCCGCCAGGCGCGATGCTTCCGATCGGGAAGAATTGAATCGGGCCTGGGCCACAGGCATTGAAAACGAAGCCCGCGCTCCAACACGTGGGATTGGCGGTGGTCAGATTGATGCCGGTGCGGAGTGTGCATCCTCCCGGGAAGGGCACGTTTCCTTGGTTGCTGACCACGATGGTCCAAGAGGCGGAGCCTCCGAGTGAAACGGAGTTGGGGGCGGAAGTAATGGAGACTCGGAGATCGAAGAATTGGTTGGTCACCGCCGCCGATGAATTGAGGGCATTGTTGTTGGGATTGCAATCCGGAATCTGGGCGGTGGCCGCCATCGGATAATTGCTGGTGGTGTTGGTGCAACTCGGAAAGAAGTTCGGAGGCAGGAACCCGGGGACCGAGACCGACCGCTGGACGGTCGCTCCGGGAGCGATTGGGAACACGTTCAGGTTGCCGAAGGCCGTCCCGACGGTCGCGTTCAGGTTGAAATTGGGGGAAGAGGCGTTGCCATTGTTCCGGACCGACACCTGTACGTTTCCCCCCCCTGGGGCTACGAGACCGGTGGCGGACACGGAGACGACTTGGATGTCGAATCCGAAGATACCCGGGCTGACCGCGAGAGTCTCGGAAGCGTCGTACCGACCGGAGCCCTGGTCATAGTGCAGGGTTTGGATGTAGTAGACGGGAAGGAGGGGGACGCCACCGGGAACCGGGATGTTCCAAATCGGAGCTGCGCCGGGAGTCGGAACGGCTGCGATGGGTCCGGTCGAAGTCAAGATTTCCAAGTAGATCGAGCCGTTGATGACGGACCCGTTGTAGGGAGTGGCAGCCAGGACGGGCGAGATAAACAGAAACGCCTGGCGTCCCGCTACCGAGGGGGTCGGCGAGGAGAGGATCATAGTAGTCCCAAAGACCGGATACTGTCCCGGTGGAATCGTGGACAGTCCGACGGGATTCGACTGTGAACCCGCCACGGGCGAAACCGATGCGAAGTTGCATTGACCGTGCGAGAATCCGCCTGCCGACGTGATGACCAGGCAAGCCAAGTAGAAGTACTTCATGGTGGCATCTCCAGCGCACCGGCTCCGCGACCCGCGGAGATGGGCGCCTGAAACGGAGACGCACGAGGAAGTCCTTTGTGACCAAATCGAACGCCCGCCACGAATCGCTAACCCGCACCATCCTCGGGAAGCCCATCCGATTCGTTTCCGAGAATGCCGAGAAGTTCGGAGCTCCGAAGTTCTTCGCGCAGGCGTGACCAGGCCTGGCGTAGTGCGGCTTCGGACTTGCCCAGTCGCGCCGAGAGCGCAGTGAAGGATTCCCCGTCGATTCCGCGGTAGTGGATCAAGTCCCGGGCTTCTTGAGAACGGGTCTTGCGAACCACGAGAAAGACCCGCTTCCAGTCGTCGGCACGAGCAAGCCGGGTCTGCACGGAAGTTCTGGTCGCCACGAGATCCGCGTCCGCCGAGCCCAAATCACGAGTTCGCCGTGAGGCGCGTCTCCCGGCGTCAATGGCCAGATTTTGCATGGTCTTCTTGAGGTACGCACAGACCGCCGCCAGGGGATTGGGAGCCAGAGGAGCATCGGATGGAAAGGTCTGGAGGAACTTCAAGAGCGTTTCGTAAGTCAAATCCTCGACGTCCGCGAATTGAGCCCAGGCGGTGCGACCCAGAAACGAACCGGCGAGCCGGGACAGCCAAGGGACGTGCGCCTGAACGAGGCGGTCACGGGCAACCCGATCCGAGGCGAGGGCCTTGACCAGGGTCTGCCGGTAATCGTCACGGTCGTGAAAGGCCTGGGCGTCCAAGCACCGGTTCCAGACGCGAGCAACGAGGTCGGGTACGTCGGCATCCATCCGACTATGATAGCGCCGTGAATCCGCCGGAAGACAATCAGGGAGACGGCCGCATCGACGCGCAGCGCCTCGATTACTTGCGCCTCCGACTGGTCGAGCTCGGGGAGACATACTCGCGATGGGAGGAGACACCCGACCGACGCCGTCTCGCGTCCCGATTGGAAGCCACCGAGGACGAAATCGAAGTGCTTCTCCTCGCGGAGCGAAGCAGCGGAGGTTCCTCTGCCGCACCGCAGGCATGGGGCAGTGACTTCGACATCCTCGACGAACTCGGCGGCGGCGCCCAGGGCATCGTGTACTTGGCTAGACAAAAGTCTCTGGGCCGCGAAGTGGCACTCAAGGTGCTCAGGCCTGGTCCCAGCCTGACCGAGAAGGGGCGAAGTCGGTTCCACCGGGAGGCGCAGGCGCTCGCGGCTATCGATCATCCGGGGGTTTGCCGCATCCACGCCTCGGTCGAAGAGCGCGGAGAGCTCGCTCTCGTGATGCAGCAAATTCCCGGAGACTCACTCGACCAACTCCTCGACCGGAAGCCGGGACCGGGAACCGCGTCGGAAGTTGCGCCGGGAAGGCAGCCGTTTCCGATGTCCCGGCGCACCACGATCGCGATCAAGATCAGTGAGGCAGTCGCGGCGATTCACGAACAGGGAATTCTCCACCGTGACCTCAAGCCATCCAATATCGTCCTGCGCGGCGAGGATGATCCGGTCATTGTCGATTTTGGCCTCGCGGACTGGCACGCCCCGGGACTCGCCATGACGTCGGGGGCGGTCGGAACTCCGGCCTACCTGGCGCCGGAGCTCGTAGCTCGCAATCCGGGGCCGGCTACCATTGCGACCGACCTGTTCTCGGTGGGGGTCTTACTCTACCAGATTTTGGTTGGTCGGTTTCCGTACTCCGCCCAGTCGGTCCAACATCTGGCGATCCAAAAGGCGTCGGCCCGCTTCCCGTGGCCACGTCGTGCGGAACCGAGGCTCTCCCGGGATCTGGCGCTGGTGATCGCCACCCTACTCCAGCCGGATCCCGCCCATCGCTATCCATCCGCCGCCGCGTTGGTGTCCGACCTCAAAGCGTGCGCGGCAGGGCACCCGATCTCGACCCGGCTGACGTGGTGGACCCGACTGGCGAGGGCGACAGCGCGCCATCCACGGGTTGCCCTCGCGACCATGGGAACATCGATTCTCGTCGGGCTTCTTGCCATCTCACTACTTCGAACCCTCGCCAGTGAGCGAATCTTGCGCGGGGACCTGCATCAGCGCACCGTGGATCTCTCCCGGACGTTGGAGCGCTCAGAGATTCTGGCCTCTTCCCGCCGCTTGCAGCGTCTCTTGGAGGAGGCGGACGGGGCCCTGCCTTGTTTTCGCCCCGAGCATCGGGCGGCGATCGAGCGTTGGTTGAGTGTGGCCGAGTCGCTCGCGGCGAATCTCGGCACTTGGAAGGCTCGCCTGTCGGAGCTGCGGAGTCTCGGGACTCCTGGTTCCCTGTCAGTCGGTTTGGCGGATCGGCTGCTGGACGAGTCCCTGCATCGCCGCATGAGGTCCATCGAGCTGCAAATCGAGGGGATGAAGTCGACCTTGGCCAATCCCGACGCACCGGATCGCACCCGAGAGGTCGTCATCCGTCGGCTTGAGCAGGCCCGGGCCAGGCACTCCTATCTCGCCGACTTGAAGGCAACCGATACCCGCCGCCTCTTTGCCGACGCCGAGACTCGAGCAGAGCACGACGCGCTGTTGGACTCCATCCGCGAACTGGAGGACTTCGTTCAGCCCTACGCCCCCGGCCGCACCCTTCATCGTACGCGCCTGTATCTGGAGAAAATCGATCGGCTGGAGCGCGAGCGACCAGTGGATTTCGAGGACGCGTGGGAGGGCTTCATGGAACGGAGGGAGCGCACGGGAATGGCGCGATCCTGGCTCGAAGCGGTGAAGGCGGCCTGTCCGGATCTTGTTCCGATCGGCGTCGATCCGCAGAGCCGGATGGAGGAATTCGCGCACTGGCTGTCCGGGACACTGCCACCGCCGCGTGGCAAGGAAGGACGAATCGAATGGGGGCCTCACACGGGAATGGTCTTGGTCCTTCTTCCTCCCTGCGCCGTCGGCCTTCCGGTTCCTGCGGTGCCGGAAAGGCGGGTCCTCCTCGGGATTGTCCTCGTCTCCAAATTCGAAACGACTCAGGCCCAGTGGCACAACCTCACGGATGACTGGCCCGCGCTGTCCTCCGGGGCGAACTTCGAAGTGGACATCAAACCTCGGCATCCGGTGTCGGGCATCAGCTTCGAGACGGCGAGCCAGGTCGCGCAGCGCTTCGGATTCCAGTTGCCGTCGAATCTCCAGTGGGGGCGCTTCCTTCTGGGGCCCAAGGAGTACGTCGTGCCCGATCCGAAGCAGTCGAATCTCTACGACGCGAGCGCCGCCGAGCAAAGGCTCCGCCCTCGCGACCGGGTCCTTCCCTGGGATGATGGACATGCCGCCTCGGCCCCTGTGGGGAGCTACCCTGCGAGTCCTCTCGGTCTGTTCGACCTCTGCGGCAACGTGGCCGAATGGTGCGCGGACTCTTATGACCAGGAGTGGCGGCAGGTACGGGAGGGCGACGGTTATTGCTCTCCCGGAACCGACGGAGCACGCGTCGTGCGAGGCGGGTCCTTCTCGGACAGTGCCAGCGGCGCCAATCCGGAGAATCTTCGATTCCAGCGTCCCGCGGACTCCGAATTCGATCTCGGTGTCCGCTTAGTGCGCTTGCTCCCGCCGCCCTGAGAAGCCGGGCGGGGACGCTTCCGGCTCGACTGCCGCTCGCCCGGGTCGCCGGCTCCGCCGCCACGGGAGCAACGAGGCTCAGGCGTGGGAAGTGCCCTCGCGCGGTTCCCACCACCAGGTGCCGGTGATGCGTGATCCGCCGGCGACGAGGGGATCCCGCGGCCTGGAAGCCTCCGTCGATCGGAGTCACGAACCACACAATTCGACCACGGCAATTTCCGCACTCCCTCACCGGGCGGCTCATCGCGCTCCAGGTGGTGACGCTGAGGTACTATCGCCGCAATGAGACAATCAGCTGTCATTTCTTGGCTGCTCTTCTGCGCTTGTTCGGTGGATTCGGGGTCGAGATCAGGGGTCACTTCGAAGGAAGCCGCGGAGCGACCTGGAACTGTGACCGAGATCACGGAGACGCCCGAAGCGGTTCTGGGGGCGCACGGGGCAGGAGGCCCGAAGGTGGGTGGGCGGCTCGCCGCCGTCGATCTTCTGGCGGACTTGGAGGTGCTCGAGCGCATCTATCGCGAACTGCATCCCGGACTTTATCGCTATCACGATGCAAGGAGCCTCGAGTCGTTGTTTGCCGAGGCCCGCAGAGAGATGAGTCGCGAGCGCTCACTCGCCGAGGCGTTTCTAGCGTTCACGAGGCTCACGGCCGACCTTCGTTGCGGCCATTCGTACCCCAATTTCTTCAACCAAAGCGAAGAAGTCGCGGCGGCGCTCTTTCGAGGGCCTCGTCTGCCGTTCACTTTCCGGTGGATCGACGACCGCATGGTTGTGACTGAGGATCTCGGCCAGGTGGGCCTTCCACCCGGTACCGTCATCGAGTCACTCGGGGGGATTGCCACACCGGAGATCTTGGCGGCGTTGCTGCACTTCGCGCGCGCCGACGGTTCCAACCGTGACAAGCGCGCCAGTTATTTGGAAGTCGCGGCGAACAGCGAATTCGAGGCATTCGAGATTCTCCTGCCATTACGATTTCCGGGAGTGTTCGCGGATTTGACTTCGGTGGAACTGGAGATCGCGACGGCGGGAAGTGTGCCGCGCTCACGCCGGGTGCCCTTGCAGGCTCATTCCAAACGAGCTGCTCTCGTGCAGGCTCGCGAGCCGTCGGTGGATGGGGCAGAGCCTCTGTGGCAATTGGCCGAGCGCGAGCACCGAGGCCAGCGGGTGGCGTACTTGAAAATGCCACATTGGGTTACCTACAAGTCCAAATGGGACTGGGAGGGATTTCTGCACGCGACCATGGACAAGCTGGTCCACGATCGGATACCCGCTCTGGTCGTCGACCTTCGCGGCAACGAGGGGGGAACCGATGCGGGAGACCCCATCCTCGCCCACATCGTCGAAGAGCGGGTGCCGAGCCGTACGACGGTCCGCCGAGTGCGCTTCCAGCGCGTGCCCGAGGACCTGCGGCCAGGGCTCGACACCTGGGACCCGAGCTTCTTCACTCTGGGTGAAGGGTCCGCCTCGGTGGGCGGTGGGTTTTGGGAGCTCGCGCCGCGCGAGGATGGTGGCGACTTCATCACGCCCCGGGGACCGCGCTTTGACGGACGGCTGGTCGTGTTGACCGACGCCAGCAACAGCTCGGCGACTTTCCAATTTGCCGCCACCGTGCAGCGCCAGCGATTGGGCAAGCTGGTCGGGGTCAGCACGGGTGGCAGCCAGCGCGGAATCAACGGCGGTGCGTTCTTCTTCGCCCGCCTGCCCCGAACCGGGCTCGAGGTCGATGTCCCGCTCATTGGCACCTTTCCCCCTGGGCCGCCGAGCGTCGCGAATGAGGCTCCCGATTCCGGCATCGTGCCCGATTTCGTCGTGGCCGTGACCGCCGCCGACCTGGCCGCTGGCCGTGACCGCCAACTCGAAGTGGCCCTCGACGTCGCGCTCGGCACCCGGTGAGCGTCTGTGTCTGGATCGATGAGGGACTATCACGGATAGCTCGATGCCCCGCGTGTGGGTCGCGAGTGCATCCCCCGGAGCCGCGCACGGGCCAAGCGGTCTACCGCGCGCGCAGTACGGATCACTCGTCTTCGAAGTAGTCCGAGTCGATTCGCTTTACGTGGTAGGTGCGAACCGTGGCGACACCGAGTTCGAAGTCGATCATGAGTTCGGCGAGCCGTCGACCGTCGATCAGGACCACTCGCGGCTCTATGTGCTCGACGTAGCTCTGCGCCTCGCTGGAGAATGTGCCAGTCGTCATGAACACTCCCTTCTTGGCTCGGCGCCCGTGAAGGGCCCCGACAAATTTCTGAATCTCCGGGCGCCCCACGGTGCTGTCCCACTTCTTCGCTTGCAGGTAGACCACATCCAGACCCAGACGATCCTCACTGATGATGCCGTCGATACCCTCGTCCCCGGAGCGCCCGACGACTTGGCCGGCTTCTCGGCGGGAACCGCCGTAGCCCATTTTGATCAGCAGATCGACGACTAACTGTTCGAAGAAGGAGGGTGGCATTGCCTTAATCTTCTCCATGAGTTCGGCCGCGAGGCCGGATCGGAGGCGGAGGTGCGCAGCTTCCACCGATTCCTCCGGACTCCGAATGTCTGCGGAATCAGCTTCAATACCAGTCTCGTCGCAGACAGTGGCCGGACTGCCAACTCCCTGGGCAAACGCGAATTCCGGGAACTGGAGAAGATAGTCCCTGTCGATCTTGGCCGGAGCCGACTCCAGAACTTGGCGTCCCCGATCAGTAATCGCAAAAAGGCCTCGTCGGGTTGTTTGGACGAGCTGCGCCCATTGGAGATATTTCCTCGCCCAGGCCATCCTGTTCTCGTAGCGATGCTGCCGCCCGCTGGGGAGCAATTCACTGCGATCAGTGGGCGTCAGCTTCAGACTCTCCGCGATGGGATCTCGAAGGTCCCTCAACCGGTACTCTCTGCCGTCGGAGACAAGGAGCAGGAGGGGGCGAAGAAACGATTGGAACTCCGGTACCGCCATCGGATTGCGCTCATGAACGGATCATCCTGCCGTGGCTACTCAAGCGCCACCAAGCACCCGGCCGCCGCGTGGAGCATATCCAGTCGCATCGCGGCAGTCGAATGGAACTTGGGAGGGTAAGCCCGTCAGGGTGTGGACAACCACGGGTCGAAGCGCCGTCAGTAAGGGCGAGGGCCATTTCCGTAGACGGCGGAGCGACCACGAACGGCCCGAGCAGACGGGGCGGAAACCCCTCGGCGCGGAATTCAAAGGGGTAGGTGCAGGGAGCGAGGCAGTCCAACTTCAAGTTCCCCAGGTCGTCGCTGCGTTGCCAGCCCGCTCCATCGAAATGCGGCCATTCGAAAGAGCGGGAAAGCTCCGAGGGAATGAGCGCGCGCACCGCCGCCGCGCGAAGGAGGCGACGATCCGAGTTGGCAATGATCCGAAGGCGCACCTCGGCCGACTTGACCAAGCGGATGAGGATCGCCGGCGTGGTGCGCAGGATCGCTGGTCGGTGTCGCTGGTGGAGGGCCGCCAGGGCTTCGCGGTCGCCGGAGCGGAGGCGGTCCTAGAGTTCGGGATCGGTCATGGGGCACAAGCCCAGACGGTGGAGACCGCGAATCGTACGGCGGAATCGGGAAACCGGGTTGGCCCGCCGGATGGCGCCAAGATTTTCCCGAATTTCTCGGTCCGAAGTGCCGCGAAATGAGTCAGGGGAGGGGAGACATCACAATGGGGGTCGGTTGGTTGCAGCGATGCCGGTGGTTGTCCGGAATCTCGGTGCGAGGAGTTGGTTTCGGGTTGGTGCTGAGCGCGTTGGGGTGGGCCCAGACTCTGCCGTGGAAACCTCTACCGGCCGCGCACTGGGATTGGTTCTCCATTCCCGAACAGGCGCGCCTCATGGCCTTCGACGAGTGGATCATGGCACGCTACGCCGTAGGGGACTACGCGCTGGTCGAGCCGGTCATCGGGGAGTTCATGGAGGCGCCGGGTCATCACCGCGAGAAAGTCCTGCTCGCGCTCTACGTTCGCTTCGGCAAGCGATGGGAACTCGCGCGACACATGCTCCGCGGACTCGACCCGAGTGGCGCGAACCAAGGCACGCGATTCTGGATACTCGCCAACTTCCGAGACTCGCTTACCCAAACCGGGCGCACCTACGTGTCGCCCAAGGACCGGTGTCGGTTGAGTCACTACGTCACCTCGGGCATCGAAAGCGATGTGGCGTGTCTGCTCGAAGCGTGCGCGTGCCTCACGGCTATGGAAGACCTCTGGAAGTAGCTTCCGGGCTTCGGAGGGGGCTTCATCCGCCTCAGGATAGCGGGGGCACGGCTCGGTCGATGTCGAACCACGGAACGGCGCGATCCCGGCCAAGCGTGAGGGACTGGTCGCCCGCATAGATTAGGGTTCCGGCGGCGACCGAAATCCCGGCCTCGCGGGATTCGAGGGAGCGGAGTTTGTCGACGGCGCTGAGGTCGCCAGGGTGCGCGGCGTGCGACGCCTTGATCTCGAAGGGGTAGAGGAGGCCTCCCTCCTCGATGAGGGAGTCAATTTCGACTCCATCGTTGGTTCGCCAGTGGTGGGCACGTGGTGGCATCGCCCGATTCTGGCGTGACTTCACGAGTTCGGAGACACACCAGGTCTCGACCAAATTGCCGTAGGCCGGATCGCGTTGCAGTTGGGATGCTGATTGGATGCCGAGAAGACTGCAGGCCAGCCCGGAGTCGAGGAAGTAGAGCTTTGGGCGCTTGGACAGTCGTTTGCCGAAGTTGCGGTGGTAGGGGAGGACGCGGTGAATGACAAAACACCGCTCGAGTCCGTCCAGCCACGCGGTCGCCGTCGGGGGAGAGATCCCGGCGGTGCTGGCCAGTTCCGACACGTTCAGGAGGGTACCGGAGCGAGCGGCACAGAGACGAAGGAACTGATCGAACTCGAGGCGCTTGTCGATGCGCAAGACCTGCTGGAGGTCCCGCTGAATCAAAGCGTCGGCGTAGTCGGACAGCCACCTCTCCACGTCGACTTTGCGCCGCTCATCGAACAGCCGCGGATACCCCCCTACGAGGACGGCCTCGGCCAGCGTCTTGGGAGCCCGGCCGGCGGGTCGGCATTCGGAGTAGCTGAGTGGCCAAAGGTGGATTGTCGAGACTCGCCCGGCCAGGGACTGGGAAACTCCGGATCCAAGATCGACTTGGCGGGAGCCCGTCAAGACCCACTTTCCCGGGGTGGGGGACTCGTCGATCGCCACCTGTAGGAAAGAGAGAAGTTCCGGGACTTCCTGGATTTCGTCTAGGATGGCTCCGCCCGGGAAGTTGATCAGGAGGTTGGTGCCCTCGAGCGCTCCGTAGCGAGCCCGCTCGAGTGGACTTTCGAAATTGACATAGGGCAGCTCCGGGGCGGCGAGCTTGGCCAAGGTGGTCTTCCCGGATTGACGAGGACCATATATTGCCACCGCGGGCGAGTGTCTGCGCAAGTCGCTAAGTGCTGATGTGGCAATTCTTTGAAGCATTTCTTGCAAATTAAAGGCGTTGCCTTCAAATTGCAAAGCAGTAAAATCCATAGCTCTCGTGCCGGAGGTGGATCGGCCGGCCTGGGACCAATCGCCCCGAGGGAGCTACTTGAGACCGAGCTGGCGACCGAGCTCGAGGAGGCGAAGGCTGGCGTCTTCGGGGCGCCCAAGGTCGATGAGCTGCCGAATCTCCTCGACTCGCGGATCGGGGGTGGGGGGAGGTTTCAGGCGGCCGCCTGACGAGGGAAGCCATGACGCGAGTGCGGCCACGATCGCCACCACCAGGACGATGCAGGCGACTCCGATTGCGGCGGCGGGAACCCGCCGACGGGAATCGTGGGGCGAGGCGGGCTCGTCGAGTTCGAGATCGAGAGTGCGTTCGAGCGCGGACAAGAACGCGGCGAGGTCGGCGAAGCCTCCGGGGATGCGGCTGGAATTGACGGCGCGGTCGATGGTGCGCACCAACGCGGGCAGAAGGTCGGGCCGCCGGGTCGCGAGTGAGGGGAGTTCTCCGTGGTCACTGCGGTCGAGGATTTCGTCCACGCAGGGCTCTTGACCCTCCAAGCAGAGGGAGCCGTACAGCAAGGCCCCGATGGCGCGCAGGTCGGAGAGGGTGCCGCGAGCGACATCGCCGTCGTCGAGTCCCGGCCCGTCATCGAACCCGAAACTCAGGTGGAGGCGCTGGGTCCGCGGGTCGATGCGGACGTGCCAGGCGCCGAGGCGGCCGTGGGCGCCGCCATGGTCGTGGAGCCGCTCGAGCGTTTCCGCGAGGCGAGCGACATGATGGAGGATGCGGCGCGTCGCGCCCCGCCGATCGGTTCGGCGCAGTCCGAGTGCGAGGGGTCGTCCCTTGGGTTTCGAGAACCGGACGACCACGGATCCGTCCGGGTAATCGGTGACTTCGACGACTCCCGCGGCGGAGAGCTTGACCTCGGCCACCGCGCGCGCGCGTTGCAGGTAAAGGACCGCCGGACTCCGGCCGGTGAGGCGCTCGGCGGGGATTCTGTACAGCCAGTTTTCGCCTTCGTCGAAGAGCTGCCCGTGAGGGTCCGTGCGAACCAGGGTTGGCCCAACCGCAGCAGGTGGCGCGGCCTCGGCTGGGGGCACCGATCCTGAGTCGGCGTGAGCACCATCGGGTGCCGGTGTCGGCGCTTCCACAGCCGGAGCCTCGGAAAGGGCCTCCGGCACGGTGGCGACTATCGGCGCATCGGCGACTTCGGCAGTGACCTCGGTCGGTGCGAAGTGTGACGATTCCTCACGCTGCGGCGGCGCCTCGCGCCGGCCTTCGATTTCATCGAACAGCCGCAGCACGAGTTCTTCGTTGGCGGGATAACGTCGTCGCCAGACCGCACGATCCGGGAGCGGAAGACCCGTGGCCTTCATTTCCAGGAGAATCGCGCGTAGGCGGTCTTCGACCGACGTGTTCAACAACGACAAGAGGGGAGACTCCGGCGCTAACCGCCCGTGGCTGTAGTGGACAGATGATAGAGCCCAAGCCCTCGATCTGACAACCCACCTCCGTGTGTCGCGCCGGACCTGGCCATCGTCTATGGTGCTCCATGTCCTCCCCCGCGCGTCCACCCTCCGCCGTCTGGCGCGGCCTCATGCTCGGACTCGCGGCGCTGTTTTTCTTTCTCGCCACCCTCGGCTTGTTCTTGCCGGTTTTGCCAACCACGCCGTTCCTGCTGTTGACGAGCATCCTGCTCGTTCGCACTTCGCCGCGTCTCCACCAAAAGCTGCTCCAGTCGCGGGTGTTCGGGGGATTCCTGAGGGATTGGGACGAGCATCGGGGGATCCGCCCTCACATCCGCTGGACGGCGCTCTCGGTGATGGCGGCGGTGGCGGTCGGGAGCTTCTGGCTGGCTGACCTCGGCCCTTGGCTCAAGGCCGTCCTGCTCGGTTTGGTTCTCCTGGGCTCGGTGGTGGTTCTCCGGCTGCCGGTGATTCGCTAAGTCCTGATTCCACCGAGGCTTTGGCGCGCGCGGGCGGAAATTGGCGTCGTCTCCGAAAAATTTAGGAGTTTTTCGTGGACAGCTTCGTCTTGACTCCTAAGCTCTTAGGAGTCATCCCCTCCGCGGAGCCCCGCATGGTCAAGTCGCGACGCCCAACCGTCCTCACCAACCTCGAACTCGCGGTCATGCACGTCGTGTGGCGCGCCGGCCAGCCGCTCACGGTGCGCGAAGTCGCCGACACGCTGAACGAAGGCCGCGAACGAGAAGCCTTGGCCTACACGACCGTGCAGACGATGCTCAAGATCTTGCGTGAGAAGGGGGCCGTGAAGAGCGAAGCCGGGGAGGGTCGGGCTCACCTCTTCTGCGCGGCGATCTCCGAAAACGAGGTGCGCACAACCATGGTGGGCGACTTCGTGAATCGCCTGTTCGGGGGAACCGCGTCGCCACTTCTCCACCATCTCATTGACCAGGGGGCGATGTCGCGGGAGGAACTCGAATCGCTGCGAGACCTGATCGACCGCCAGCTCACCGACGAGAAGGAGGACGGCCGATGATTCCGCACCTCCTCATTCAGGTCGCGGGCCTGCTTTCACTCGCGATCGTGGCCTCGCTCCTGCGCCGTTTCTTCCACCGCGAGGCAGTGTTCGCGTACCGCCTCGCCATGATCGGTCTTCTGTCCTTGCTGATCTGGCCGCTCTTCCAGCGCGGAGTCCAGGGTCGGGCGTTTCGGCCCCCCGTCGTTGAACCACCGACGGCCACATTGGATTTGGGCAAGGCTCCCGCATCACCCGGAACTTTAGAGTCGTTCGCGACCGTACGCGGCGAGTGGATGGAACTGAGCACGATCGAGGAAGTCCCCGCAGCTTCGGTCGCATCCGTAAGCCCCGTCGAACCGAAGCCGATCCCCTGGCTCGCCCTCGGGTTCGGTGTCTGGGGGGCGGGAGTCGGTTTCGTTCTCATTCGTCAAGCGCGCCGCTGCCTGGCCGCACGAAGCCTCTTCGCCCGCGCCAAGACGGTCGAGGACTACGCCACTCTCGCGGCGTTCGATCGGGTGACCGAGGGCTCCAAGCTCGCGGGCCGCGTCCGCCTGCTGGCGTCCGACGAGGTGGCCTCGCCGGCCTGCTCGGCTTGGCCGATGCCGACGATCGTGATCCCCGCCCAAAGTTCGGTGCGCCCGAGCTCGCTCGAGTGCGCACTGCGCCACGAACTGGTGCACCTGGAGCGCGGGGACGGCTGGTCGGCGGGCTTGATGACGGTTCTGTGCGTCGGGTGGTGGTTCCACCCCGCGGTCTGGTGGTTGGCTCGCGAGTTGGATCTTCTGCGCGAGCTCTCCTGCGACGAGGAGGCGGTGCGCCGTTTTGGCGAGCGCCGCCGTTACGCCGAGGCGTTGCTGGTGCATGCCGCGGCTCAAGAACACGCGGCCGGGCCGTTGGTCCCGCTGCTGGCCTGGTTTCGTTCGAGGTCACACCTCACCCGGAGAATCGAGATGTTGGTCGCCAATCGTCGTCCTCAATCCGTCGCTCGCCGCATACTCGGCGGCAGCGCCGCGATCGGGCTCTTGGTCTTGGTTTTGGGCGCGCAGCTCATCGCGGCGGCCGTGGTGATGCCCCCGCCTCAGAGTGCACCCGTCGCCGTTGCTCCCGCGGAGCCGCAGGAGGAGCCCAAGGTGGTCGAGGTCGAGACTCTAGACACCACTCCCTTTTTCGGGGGCCGGGTCAAGCTGACGGAGCAGATGGCTCCGGCCGAGCCTCCGCGAATCGGAATTCGCCTCGACCCGGTGGACGCCATCCTCGCGAAGCACCTCGGCTTGGACCAGAAGAAGGACTCCGAGGCCTACTTGATCGTCGAGGTGGTGCCAGGCTCGATCGCGGAGAAGGCGGGGGCCAAGGAGCACGACGTGCTCACGGCACTCGATGGACGCCCGCCGACCGAGGCGCAGCGCGACGAAGCCCGCAAGAAGCTCGGCCAAGGATCGAAGGTCACCATGAGCGTGATCCGCGCCGGCAAGCCCCGCAAGCTCCGCCTCGAACCGACGACCGCGAAGTCCGAAGTGGTTGAAGTCGCGCCGGCTCCGCACTCCCGTCCACCTCTCGCAAGAGTCCCTGACGAGGCGCAGCGGAATGCCCTGGCCCGCAACGAAGAACGAGTCGCCGAGGCGCAAGAGCGCCAACGGGAAGCAGAGACTCGCGTCCGCGAGCGGGCCGCCGAAGCCCGGGAGCGGGATGCTCGGGTTCGCGAACGGGACGCCGAGAAGCGGGAGAAAGAGGCGAGGGCGCGCGAGCGCGACGCCGAGGTTCGCTCGCGGGAGGCCGTCGAGCGCGCGCAGGCGAATGCGGAGCGCGAGCGGGAAGCCGTCGAGCGGCACGTCCGGGCGGCTCGCGAAGCCGCTGATCGGGCCCATTCCGAACACCAGCGGAACCATGAGGAAGCAGCTCGGGAGGCCGTTCGCCTCCGTGCGCAGGACTCCCGTCGGACTCGGGAGGGTGACGTGGACGCTTATCGCCAGCACGCGCAAGCGCTTGACGAAATGCGCCAAGCGGTGGATGCGGCGAAGGCTCGACTGCACGCGGAAGCCGATGGGCAGACCCACGCGGAGGCGGATCAACTTCGTGCTCAACTCGCGGAGCTCCAGGCCAGGATGGAGATGCTCAGGCGATTGATTGAGCAGGCGGAAAGCCGCAAATCGGATGGAGCAGGATCCAGCCGAGGCGGGCCTACCCCGCCGACGCCCCGCTCGCGAGCGGCCGGCAGTCCGTCACTTTGGGAATCCGTTCCCCCTGCCCCTTCGGAACCCCGTCGCCGTACCGCGAGAGCGGAGCATGCGCCCGACCAGTCGCCGTCGGGCGGTGGTACGGGCGGGGGAGCCAGGGGGTCTGGCGGAATCGGAGGCTTCCCAGGCGCTGGTGCGGCCGCGGGCGGCCTGCCCGGATCGGCGAGCCAAAGTGCGTCAGGGTCCTTCTTCGGAGTTGGTGGAGCGGCTCCCGGCCCCGGAAGTCTCTTTGGAGTCGCCGGCTCCGCCCCGCCGGCTACGGCCGGGCCTCGGTCCATGCCGGGTCCCGCAGCGAGGCCCGGTCCTCCCAAGTTGCCTCGAGTTCTCGAAGTCGCTCCCGCGGCTGCGCCGGCGCTGACTCCGGTCGCACCCCTTCACGAGGCGCCGTGCGCCCCGAATTGTGAATCGCCGGTGGCGCCTGCCGCACCGGTGGCGCCCGTCCATCCGGAATGCGAGGCGCCGACACCCGCTCCTTGCCCCGTGCCCGCGGTTCCGCCGGTGGGAGGTGACGCACCCAGCGCGCCCGCGATTCCGGGCGGGACCACGGCCGACAGTGTGAAGGAGCTCTGGCTCCGCTCGGTGAAGGCCATCCTGGTCCCTCCCGAGGTTCCCGCGCCGGATTCGCCCCCGGTTACTTACCCCGTGGGGCGCTGAGCGGGAGCCGCCTGCGCGGCCCCGGTGCCCCCTATGCGCCGCAGAAATTCTCCGATAATCTGTCTGGGCCATGACAAACAGGCTTTGGCTGATCGTCGTGATCGCGGCGGGTCTCTGTGGTCAAGATGCCACCGTGCCCGGGGCTGCGGCTTTCGAGGAGGGCTTGACCAAGGCCGGGCAAATGCGCGCTCGCGGACAATGGAAGGCGGCGCGCGAGAGCGTGGTCAAACTCATTGAGCAGCACGGCAAGCAGGACTACATCCAGTGGAAGTCCTCCGAGATCGATGATCTCGTCCGGGAGTGTGCCTTCTCCGAGGCGCACCCACCGCTGCAGCCGAAGGACGTCATCTCGGGCGAGCTCGTGAGTTGGACGCCCTCGACGGGCCAGATCAAACTCAAGTACAAGCCGGACACGATGAAGGACTGGGAGCGCGGGGAAGGCTATCGCGTCCACCCGATCCTGTTCCGGGACGCGCACACGGTGGAAATCAAATCCGCGAGTGTGAATTCGTCCAGTGCCCAGTCCGGCTTGTTCGCACTCGTCTGCACGACCGCGGATCTCGCGATTCGAATCGTGCCCGGGCTGGCTGCCGAGAAGATGCAGGAGGGCGCAACCTACATGCCAGCGTCCATTGACCTGATTCGGCAATCGGGCAACTCGAAGTTGGCGACCAAGGACACTTCTCCCGTCAAACCCGGCAAGCCTCTCCACATCAAGGTCAAGGTAACCGCCGGGCAGGTGCAGGTGACCCAGGCGGGAGCCCTCTTCCTGGACGCGAAGAAAGACAAAGATCATTGGGGCCGCGTGGCCATCTCCAATTTCACTTGCGACGAGATCATTCTCGAAGGCAAGGCGGAGTCGGCTTGGATCCAGCAACGCATCGACGCCGAAACCACCAAGCTCCGCGACAAGTTCTTCAAGTCCTACCGTCGAACGCAGTTCGTTCCGGCGTGGGTGTTCGAAGCGGTCGCGAAGGCCAAGGTGGCGGCATTGGACGGCGAGGACTTCATCCCGGCCGCGATCACGTCTCCGGACGAGGGCAAGTTAGTCGACGAGGTGTTGACCATGTTGGGGGAGAACCACCCCCGTCAGGCCCTCGCGAAAGTTCAGGCTTGGACCGAAAAACAAGTCCAGCCCAAGATGAAGACCTGCCTGCTCGGGATCGTGCTTTCGGCCTGTGAACGGCCGACGGAGGCCCTCGCCGAGTTGCGCAAGGCTCGCCAGTGGTTTCCTAACTGGGCCCTGGGAGCGCAGCTCGAGGGTGCCGCGGCGCGCCAGCTCGAACAATACGACGAAGCCGTCAAGGCGTTGTCATCCATTCAGGACATGACCGCGGTCGCCCCCTTTGTCATCGCCGAGGCGGCGGTGGAGTTGATGCTGGTCGACCGCGTCGATCTCGCGAAGGCCCTCGTGGAAAAGGCGATGCGGGAGAAGCGCGCTGATCGCATGGTCTTCAATGTCAACAAGATGCTGACCAAAGCGGCGAGCGGCCCATCCTTCGGAAAGAGCTTTGAGACGAAGTCCCAGAACTTCCACGTCGTCAGCGACATCGATCAGCAGACTTGCAGTGAGGCGGCGCGCCTGCTCGAGGAGGCGTATCTGTCGTACACCGTGCACCTCACGAAGGCGAAGGACGCGGGCCAGCGGCTGTTCAAGGTCTTCCTGTTCCGCGGCGAGGCGGGTTACCAGGCCTATTGCAAAGATCTCGACGGATCGAGCCCGATGCACACGGCGGGGCTCTACATGCCGGCGCTCAAACAGCTCCTCATCTGGAACCTTCCGAGTCGTGAGGACATGTTGCGCACGGTTCGCCACGAGGGGTTCCACCAGTACATCGATCGAGTGGCCGGAGAAGTTCCGACTTGGTTCAACGAAGGCATGGCCGAGTACTACGAGACGGCCGAATTGGTCCGCGGCGAATGGAAAATGGGGGTGAAGCGCCCCGATCACATGGAGCATTTGGCCACCGGTCGACTCGAACCCCTGGCGAGTTTTCTCACCATGCCGCACCGGGAGTTTTACATCGAAGCCCAGCGCAACTACGCGCAAGGTTGGGCCATGGTGCACTTCCTTCGCCACGGCCCTCCCGAGCATCGCCTACGCTTCAAGACTCTGTGGGAAGGCCTGATCGCCAATCGGCCCTGGAACGAGGTCGTCTCCGAAGTCTTCCCCGCCCAAGACCTTCCCGCCATCGAAAAAGACTTCCGCGCGCATCTGGACACGCTGAGGTAGTCGTCGGAAGCCCGAATCGCCGGGCGTGCGAAACAGACACGACGAGCGTGACAATCGTGCGTAATGGAACCAGATTGTCACGGGGCCTTCGAAATCAAGCTCGATTCTATTGGACTTAGGACGATCGACCCCACTCGGAACAAGTCCCGGTTTGCCACGGGTGGGTTGACATGGTGAACTCTCAAGTGGTTTTCCTTCCACAGTCCCCTCGGAGATCACCGTGTCGCACCAGAGTCTCCTTCGACCCTTCCTGCTCGTTGTCACACTTGTGGGTTTCCAACCCGCACAAGTGATGATGGGCACCATCAACATTGGCATCGATTTCACCAACTCTGGAATCGCCCCGATGGACCAAGCGGCTTTCATCATGAAAGTCCAGAGCCACTACAACGCGGCCGGAATCGGGGCTGGCGCCGCGACCGGTGTCATGTTCGTCAACGCCAACGCCGGCGGGATGACGAGCGGCACGGTCAAATTCGAAATGGGAGACATGATGTCCCCGTACGGCGAAGCCAACAAAGCCTGTCGCAATGCCACCATTTACACCACGCCGTTCGGAGGATTTGCCGACCCGATGCAGCGGTGCGCGGCCATGGCCGAAACTCTCGCTCATGAGGTCGGTCACTTGCTGTGCGCCGTACACGACTGCAACGGCATGGGGGTCAAGCAGGTCGTCGGAGCTTGTGGCGCCACCCAAGCTTGCAACGGAACGGCACCGACGCTCATGACGGTCGGCTCCTGCGTGGGTATGGGCCAGAGAGGAACCGGCATGCGCGCCTTCTCCCAGACTTCGATCGATCAGATCAAGGCGGCCATACTCAAGTTGCTCAATGGGGCCGACGAGTGGGAGTTGCAGGCGAACTTCGATGACGACGTGATGGTCGTCGTGGAAGGAGGTTGCCAACGACAGCTCCTCTATGCGGGTACGGAGCCGCTTCGTTCCGACAATCCAGTGGTGACGTTCCGCTACGATGTCCTGTCCGGCAACGAAGCCGAATGGGAATTCGGATGGATCAACAACTCCGGAGGATTCGTCTCGCCGTTGCCGGTGACGATCAATCCCGACCGCCTCTTGGAAACGCCCGGCAACACCTACTTCAATCCGGCGTTGCGGGGAGTGTCCGGCACCGCGAATGCCGGGGTCATTCTTCCCTTCAACACGAGCGGCACTTTCGCTCCGAGTGGAGTCACGATGCCGGCTTCCCGATCGAACTCCAGTTTGGTTCGAACCAGCTACTACACGGCGGCTGTAGTGACCTGGCCGACGACAAGTCCCCAGTTTCAGGTTCGTCTCGACACGGGAAGTTGGGGTGGCGACAACGGCTTCGTGCAAGCCGGTTCGCAGGGGCTCGTCGTGGACGACACGTATGTCGTCTCGGACGCGCTCGGAAACCTCCGCCGAACGAGCGGACCCGCTCTCGTGCCGTCCAGCTCCCAGGCCGCTAGCGGTCTCGGGTCACTTCAGCGGACCTTCGGTCCTGCGGACGAGGGCTATCTGTCGACCGGCTTGGCATTGAATGCCGCGACCTCCTTCACGGTCGCGTTCTGGTATCGCCCCGACAGCATCGCGGAAGGCGTGCTTTGGGGGGACGGCCAAATGGTGTACGAGTCGGCATCCCCTTCGGGGGGAGCGTTGCGATGTCTCGCAAACCCACCCGGAGCGATCGGAAACCTCGTGCTATCGGGAATTCCGAACCCGGCAGCGACGATCGGGGACCCGATCGGAATCGCGGTCTCGTCGGGGAGTTGGGCCCACTTCACCGTCCACTACGACGCCGCAGTGAATGTCGTACGGTGGTTTGTCAACGGAGTGCTGAACTCCGAGACACTCCAAAGCTCCGCAGCGTTCAATTGGGCGGGGAAGAATTTGCGATTCGCCGGGCACGACGGGTCGAGTCGGGACGCCGCGACCGGGCACTTCGATGACTTGCGCCTATACCCGTCGGCGGTGACTCCCACCTCTTCCAGCGGACCCTGGCCCACCGGAACGGGCCCACTCTTCGACTTCGAAGGAACGGCTCCCAACCACAGAATCGGCCTTTCCGGAAACTTGCTCCCACCCTCGGACCGCACCACGATAGTGGCGGCCGGTGGCTACGTTTTGTGGACTGGCAATCGGTCAATGGGCACCGGAATGCCGGCGACGGCGTTTCTCAATGTCCACTTTTCCGGTGACGACGGGCGAGAATCGTGGGGTCGAGAGGCTCCTCCGCTACCGGTTGTCGGGGGCCAATACGTGAGCCCCGGCGTACCATGGCTCGAGGTTGGCCACGCCCTGTCGGTGCCCTCGTTGTTCGCGGTGGGATACCCTGATGGTTTGGCACTCGCGGGTGGTATCGTCGCCAGCGCGACTCTGCTGGGAGAATCGTACAATACCGGCTTCCCTTGGAGCTACGGTGATCCTTCGGTGTACCTCCATGTTCCCGATGGCCTTCTCGTCTCCGGATTCCGCCTCGATGCCCAATTCGTGGCGCTCGACACGGCGTGGCCGACTGCAATCGCGACCTCTCCGCGCGCGACCGCCTTTTTTGCCGAAGCCCTTCCTGGAGGTCATGCGCATATCGAAGCAAGGGGTCCTTCGAGTGATAACGCCTACGGGTTCCTTGAGATCTGGAATCGTGGCTCAGTCGATATCTCCATGGTCGCGATCGACATTGCTCCGAGCGGATTGATGTTCGCGACCAGCATGGAATCCGGCACCGGCGGCAACCTGAATGCCGGCAGCTCCATTCGCTACGGGAGTGCCGCAGCAACCGGTTACGACGGAGTCATGACTCTCGGGAGCCAATCCCTCATCGTACTCACCTTCCAGCACTTCGATCCCGCGGTCGACCACCTGATTTTTGACGTCGCGACGGCTCCGGCGGCCGCGACTCCCTCTTCGCTCGTCGGCTCGATGGTGTTTGTGGTCTATGCCGATGGTACGACGGGCTTCGGCTCTCTCGCCTTGACCGGTACCAATCTCGCCAGTGTCGATCTCTGATGACCGAAATCCTCGACGGAGAATCCCATGAAGATGACGCTCGCAGTCCTGCTCCCGTGCCTGGTGCTCGGTTGTTGCGATTCCCCTCCTCGGAAGCTCAAGCCGGGCGAGATCCCAGCCTCGGACTATCGTGAAGGCGGCGTACAGGTCTTCAACTACCTCCGGGATTCAGTCGAGATCACGGTCAAGGCGCGGTCCTCGGACGGCCGATCCCAACCTACTCTCGCATCCGGGGCGTTGGTACCGGCGCCTCGATCGAATATCGATCCTTCCCTCGGCGGGGATCCGAAAGCGTGCTTGAGCTTGCCGCACCCGTTCGGCAACGGAGATTGGTTGGTGACACTCGTGGACGAAAAACGAGGAACCAGCGTGGACGCCAGTATTCGACCCGGCTGCGGGAATTGGATTATTGCCGCGGTTACGGAGCGGGGGATTGTCGTTCACTACGATTTCGGCCCGAGGCGGCTCGAATAGGCGGAGGCTCGCGTCGGGTCCGGCTCGCGAACTCGACCGAGGCTCCGCACGGGCAGTTGATATTCAGGGGGAGGGCCTGGGAGTCAGGGCGGCGACGGAATCGATGACTTCGGGCGCGTCGTTGTGGGAGTGAGTGAAGCCGCGGCGTCGTTCTTCGGCGACCGTGGACTCGGAGCGGAAGGCCACAATGTAGGCGCGGCGCCAGCCGGAGGAGAAGTTGCCGCCCGAGCCGTGGCAGATGCGTTCGTTGTGGACGGTGATGTCACCGCGGGCGATTTCCGCATCGATGATGGTGTCGAGGGTTTCGTCCACGGTGGTCAGCAGGGTGTGGGATTGGTCGCGGTCGCCGTGGAGAGGGTGGTGAGGGCGCAGGGACGGTTCCCGGTGAGATCCCTTCACGAATCGCATGCAGCCATTGGCTCGGGTCGAACGGTCGACGGCCAGCCAGCAGGTCGCAGTCCGGGCATCGTCGGTTTCGAACCAATAGGCCAAGTCTTGGTGCCAGTGGAATACGGCATCCCGCTTGCCCGGGCCTTTGGCGATCAACTGGTCGTAGTCGAGCTTCATGCCGGGGCCCGCGAGTTGAGCGGCGATCGATGCGGCTCGCCGTTCGTACAGGTTGCCCTGCCACTCCGGGAAGTACTTCCGCGGCAGCATGACATTGACGATGCTGAAGTCGGAGGGGTCGCGTCCGTAATCACCCGCCATGTCGCAGAAGTCTTTGCCCGGAACCTTGATCTCGCGTCGCAGGAACCGGCCGTACACTTCGTCGATGGCGGCGAGCTCCGCCTCGGAAAGCACCCCCCGCAGGTGTACCCAGCCCTCTCTGCGGAAGGTCCCCTTCTCGGCTTCCGACACGAGGTATTGGTCGCCCTGACGTCTCTCCGGTGAATTCATCGTAGGACACATCCTCAGAATGGAAGTCCGAGCGCTTTCGCGAGGAAGTTCATCAAGGGAACCCCGGCTTCCATCGACGCGACATACTGATCGAGGAACCCCGGCGAGGTGACCGCTTTCTCTTCGAGAGGGGCGCTCGCGGCGAAGCTTTTCCGCTTCAAAGCCTCCACCAGCGGGTGATTCGGGTCCACGGCGCAGTCACCGACTTTGGGGGGACGCTTCAGGGATTCGCCCTCGAAAGTGTGGGTCTTGCCAAACGTCCCGCCAACGGCTTTGGACCACTCGTCAGGTTTGACGAGGATGCGGGTCCGCACTTTCTCAAGGGCAGCGGCGTCAGGATCCCAGAGGCCGACATAAGCCTTGCAACCTCCGTCGTCCTTCCGGGCCAAGGTCAAGTGGTAACCGAACATCAGGTCCGGGGCCTTCAGATGGCCGAACATGAAGCCCACTGAAGTCTTGTAGGGCCGCTTGTCCTTGGAGAAGCGCGTGTCCCGGTTCATCCGTTGGAGCGATCCCCCCACGGCTTTGGGGATCACTTCGATGGACTTGCTGATTTTGGCCATCCGGGGCGCGAGGGCTGCGATGAACTCCAGCGCGGGGCCTTTCACGCTGGCCTCGTAATCGGCCTTGTGAGCTTGAAACCACTCTTTCGAGTTGTCCTCGGCCAGGCCTCGCAGAAAGCGAAAAAGTGCGGGCTCGAAAGTTCCAGGCGTCGCCATAGGCAAAGCCTACCAGAGCCCGCGGGGCGCCGAGTGGGCGAGCGGGTAGGCTTTTTCCGTGTCATCCGCGCGCGGAGGTAGCCGCTCCCCGAGGATCGACGCCCCCTTCTTCACCCGGCAGCCCCTCGCATGAGTGTCGACCGCACCCGTTCGATCAGCCAGCAAGCCCGCGCGATCCCGGATCCCGAGGCTCGCCGCGAGTTTCTCGATGAAGCCTGCGGTTCGGATTCCCGACTTCGAACCGAAGTCGAGCGCACGCTGAATCTCTCGGACACGGAAATCGAAATTCACTTCGAGGACGACTTTCCGAGCGAAACCGCCGGCGACGTGATCGGGCCGTACCGACTGATCCGCGAACTCGGACACGGGGGCTTTGGGACCGTCTGGCTCGCGGAGCAGAAGGAGCCGATCGAGCGGACGGTGGCCCTGAAGGTGATCAAGCTCGGGATGGACACGAAGCAGGTGGTCGCCCGCTTCGAACAGGAGCGCCAAGCACTCGCGCTGATGAACCATCCCCATGTGGCTCGGGTCCTCGACGCGGGGGCCACCGCGACCGGACGTCCGTACTTCGTGATGGATCTCGTGGATGGTCAGCCGATCAGCGGCTTTTGCGACCGGTTCAAGCTCACGATTCGCGAACGCCTCGAGCTGTTTCAGCAGGTCTGTCAGGCGATCCAGCACGCGCACAGCAAGGGGATCATCCATCGCGATCTCAAGCCCTCGAACGTGCTCGTGGGCTTCGCCGACGGTAAGCCCCACGCCACCGTGATCGACTTCGGAATCGCCAAGGCGACCTCCGGGAAACTGACGGATCGGACTCTCGTCACGGGGCAAGAGCAGATCATCGGCACCTTCCAGTACATGAGTCCGGAGCAGGCTGCGGGGTCGCAGGACATCGACACGCGCACCGATGTCTACAGCTTGGGAGTGCTGCTCTACGAAGTGCTCACCGGGGCGCCGCCGTTCGACCGCGGGACGATGCGCAGCGCCATGTTCAGCGAAGTGCAGCGGCTGATCTGCGAGGTCGAGCCGCCGCGGCCCTCGGATCGGGTTTCGGGTTCGGAAGATACCCTGGTCGAACTGGCCGCCTCGCGCCGGGTGGAGCCCAACCGGTTGAGTTCCCTCTTGCGGGGCGAACTCGATTGGCTCGTGATGAAAGCGATCGACAAAGATCGCGCCCGCCGCTACGAGACCGCCAGCAGCTTCGCCCTGGATATTCAGCGGTTCTTGAGTGGTCAGGAGATCGTGGCGGCGCCGCCGAGTGCCGCTTATCGGCTGCGCAAATTCGTGCGACGCAACCGGAGCCTGGTTGGGGCGGCAACCGGCGTGCTGCTCTCGCTCATTCTCGGCGCGATCGCGTTCGCGTGGCAGGCCCACCGTGCCAAACAGGAGCGCGACCTCGCCGTGCAGGCGCGCAATGCCGAGGCGAAGCAGCGCCGTCTCGCCGACGAACGAGCCACGCAGATCGAGAAGATCTCCTCGTTCCAGGCCAGCATGCTTGAGCAGATCGACGTGGCCGACGCGGGCGAGGGGCTCTTCACGAGTCTCCGGAAGAAGCACACACTCGCGCTGGGCGGGAGCGAGATTCCGAAAGAGGATCGGGAGGAGAGGTCGGCGGGCTTTGCCGCCGAGTTGATGCGGGTCAACGCCACCGATTCGGCTGCCGAGCTCATCCACGAGACGATCTTGTCTCCGGCGGTCTTGGCGGTGGAATCCCAGTTCGAAGATCAACCCGTGGTGGTCGCGCGCCTGCGCCAGAGTCTCGCCACTATCTATGTCCGGCTGGGGCGCTACGACGACGCTTCCAAGCTCCAGGATTCGGCGCTCGAGCTGCGTACCCGCCATCTCGGCTCCGCTGATTTGGACACCCTCCGTTCCCACAACGATCTCGGGCATCTCTTGGAGAAACAGGGCAAGTTCACCGAAGCCGAAACGCACTATCGGGCGGCGTACGAAGGCAGAGTCGCTCTCCTCGGCGAGGAGCATCCGGACACGATCATGGCGAAGGGGAATCTCGGCGGCAATCTGCGATTCCAAGCCCGCTACGAAGCGGCCGAGCC
>CADEGH010000022.1:83126-94944 GCA_902826835.1 uncultured bacterium
AGGGGAATCTCGGCGGCAATCTGCGATTCCAAGCCCGCTACGAAGCGGCCGAGCCTTATCTGAGGTCAGCGTACGAATCCTCCAAGCGCGTGCTCGGGCCGACCCATCGCAGCACTCTCGTTCGCGCGAACGTCCTCGGCTATTGGTTCGTGGATCAAAGTCGCGTGGCGGAAGCCGAGCCGCTTTGGCGCGAGGCCCACGAACTCGGCAAAGCCACGTTCGGCGTCGAGGATGACGACGTCTTGGTTTGGACCAACAACTACGGTGGTCTCCTCGCGACTCTCGGGAGGTCGAAGGAAGCCGAGCAGTTCTACCGGGAGGCGTGGGAGGGGGCTCGCAAGCGGCACGGCGAAGAGCATCCGAACACCCTCTCGTGCGCCAGCAACGTCGTGATCAGCTTGCAGGCCCAGGCGCGGTATGCCGAAGCTGAGCCAATTCTCGTGCGCAACTTGGAGATTCGCACCAAGACTCTCGGTCCGACCCACCCGGACACCCTCGGAAGCCGCCAGTCCCTCGCGCTCCATCTTCGCAATCAAGGCAAGTTCGAAGCCGCCGAGTCCCACCTGCGCGTGGTTTGCGAGAAGATGGAGTCGATCTTCGGCAAGGAGCACCTGGAGACGATTCGAAGCTCCTGCATCCTCGCGAGTCTGCTTGCTCGCATGAACAAGGCGGAGGAAGCGGAGTCGCGGTTCCGCGCCGCGCTCGCCACTCCTACCCGTATCTTGGGTGCGGAGAGCACGGACCGGCTCGTGGCGATGAACAACCTGGCCGGGCTTTTGATCACGGTGAAACGGAGTGCCGAGGCCGTGGAATTGATGGAGGTCGCGGTGGAACGGCGCCGCCAGCACTTCGGGGAGGATCATCCGGAGACGTGCATCGCCTTGAGCACCCTCGGTCGCGCGCTCGCCGATCAGGGCAAACACGAGGAAGCGGTTGCGATGCACGAGACGGCCGCCGCCGGGTTTCGCCGACGACTCGGTTTCGAACATCCGAACACGAGTAGCGCCCTGGCCAATGCGGCGGAGGCTCTCTTGAACCTGGATCGCCCCGTTCTCTCCGAGGCCAAGTTCCGCGAGGCTTTGGAATCCGCGCAGAAGAAGCACGGCCAAAGCTCGATCCTGACGGCCCCGAGTCGCATGGGCGTGTCCCGGGCTTTGAAGGCCCAAAAGAAGTTCGCGGAGGCCGAGGCGGAGATCCTCGCGGTGGTGGGCAACTACGAAGCCGACCCTTCCAGCTCCGCCGATCGGCTCTGCTCCACTCTCGAGCGCCTGGTTGAGCTTTACGAAGCCTGGCAGGCCGCGGATCCCGGCGCCGATTTGGCGGCCCAAATTGCTGCTGCCAAGGCCAAATTCCCCCAGAAGTGACGGGCCGAAGGCCGTCGCTGGCCTGGCGGGCCTTTTGCATTTTGGACTTGCCAAGTCCATTTTGCTCGAAAAAATGGACTCATGTTCCCCAGATTGCTCGAAGCCCCGACTTCCAGCTTCTTCCTCTTCGGTCCGAGGGGCACGGGAAAGTCGTCGTTTGTTGCGACGACCTTTCCGGGGGCCCAGGTCTTTGACCTCTTGCAATCGGAGGTCTGGCTGGAGCTTCATTCCGAGCCTGGCCGATTGGGTCGGCGAATCCCGGAGCGGTTTCGAGGATGGGTGGTCATCGACGAGGTCCAAAAGGCGCCGGCCCTCCTGGACGAAGTGCACCGGCTCATCGAGTCACGGAAACTCAAGTTCGCGTTGACCGGATCCAGCGCGCGGAAGTTGCGGCGTCACGGTGTGAACCTGTTGGCGGGTCGGGCTTTGCTCCGGCATATGCACCCGCTGACCGCCCCGGAGATGGGCGAGAGCTTCGCCCTGAAGAGGGCCCTCTCGGTGGGGATGTTGCCCGTGGCGGTGAATGCGCCTTCGAGCGCGGCCGCGTTGGACTACCTGCGAGCGTATGTCCAGGCCTACCTCAAAGAGGAAGTGCTTCAGGAAGGTCTGAGCCGAAACTTGGCGGCGTTTTCGCGTTTCCTGGAAGCGGCCAGCTTCTCCCAGGGTTCGGTGCTCAATGTCAGCGCGGTCGCTCGGGATTGCTCGGTCGAGCGCAAGGTCGTCGAAGACTACTTCGGCATTCTCGATGACCTCCTTCTGGCCGTTCGCCTGGAGCCGTTCACGCGGCGAGCCAAGCGCGACACCGTCACCCACAAGAAGTTCTACCTGTTCGATGTCGGTGTGTTCCGGGCACTTCGGCGCCAGGGTCCGCTCGACAGCCTGGAGGACATCGAAGGGCCGGCGGCCGAGACGCTGGTGCTGCAGCATCTGCGCGCCGTCAACGACAGTCTGCAACTCGGGTACTCCCTGCATTTTTGGCGAACGAGGACCGGAGCGGAAGTGGATTTTGTTCTCTACGGCGAGCGGGGACTTTGGGCCGTGGAGGTCAAGCGCAGCCCCCGTGTCAGGGATGGCGACTTCGATGCATTGCGACTCTTTTTGTCCGACTACCCCGAAGGAAAAGCGATGCTCGTGTATGGCGGGTCGCGTCGCTACTGGGAGGGATCTGTCGAGGTGATCCCGCTCGGCGAGTTTCTTACCCAGCTTCCCAGTCCTTTTTGAAGCGAGGCATCAACCATGTCGTCAGGTAACCCGGTATTGGCCTCCGAGGCTGCGGAGTGGAAGCGGAAGCTTCTGTTGGGCGTCGACGCGGGCAAGCTGCGGGTGGGATCCGAGCCCAAGAATCCCTATGTTGTGTGGAGATTCGACGGAGCCGGATTCAGCGTGAAGTGCTACTCCGGGAGCAAGGGGATGAAGCTCCACTGCGATCAAGAGCGAATGCTTCCGCTCATCCGCGGCGAGCAATGGGACGCTCTTCCGGTCCCGGACTTTTCGGTGCGCCGCGGCGGGATGTACCACGCCAACGGGAAGTTGGTGCGCATCGAGAAGCCGGAGGAGGGCCCTCGGAGCGGCCGATCGAAAGCTCCAACGGCCATCCGTCTGAGCGCCGATCAAAAGCAGTGCTTCGACGCCATCATGAAGTGGTTCGAGGAGGGATCCTCTCCCGTCTTGACCTTCGGCGGCTACGCCGGAACCGGCAAGACCACGCTCATTGCGCGGATTGCCCATGCGTTCGGCAAACAGGGAAAGATCGCGTTCTGCGCCTACACCGGCAAGGCCGCAAACGTCCTGGCGACGAAGTTGCGCGCCGCCGGAGTCGATTTGGATCACCATTCGTGCGGGACGATCCACCAACTGATCTACAAGGCCGTCACCAATTCTGACGGGGAGGTTGTGGAATGGGATCGGCAGCGATCTTTGGATACCGCCCTCGTGATCGTCGACGAAGCGTCGATGGTGGGGCGCGAGATCTGGGAGGACCTCTCTTCGTACCCAAAGGTCCGAATCCTGGCAGTCGGCGACCATGGACAGCTTCCCCCGATCGACGGGGGAGCGAGCATGAATCTCATGGCCGATCCCGAATTGCGCCTCGAGGTGATTCATCGTCAGGCGCGAGGCAATCCCATTCTGGAGTTCGCGGCCTGGGCGCGGGGCGGTGGCACTCCGGAAACCTACGAGGGGCCGAGTGATGACCGCCTGCGGATCCTGCCGGAGGGCACTGATCTCTCGGCGGTCGTGAGCGCAATCGCTGCCGATCCCGAGCGCCTGCGATCGACGGTGATCCTCTGTTGGACCAACGGCCTGCGGGTTCGCCAGAACAAGCTCGTGCGGGCGCAGCGGGGCTTCGACGCCGACAAGCCCACTGCCGGTGACGCCGTCATCTGCCTCCGCAACACGAGGTTTGGCGGCGTGCTCCTGGCAAACGGATCCCGAGGCTGGCTCGAGTCGGCCACACCTGACGGTTCGGAGCATTGGCGGGCCGTGGCCGAGTTTGGGGACGAGGGATTCCGCCTTGAGGGTCGCCTCTGCCGAACCCAGTTCGGACGCGAGCGCACCTACTCCGCATTTTCCGAGTACGAAGCCGACACCGGCAGCGCGGTGACGGACTGGACGCCCATGGGTCTGCTCTTCGACTACGCCTACGCTCTCACCGTGCACAAAGCGCAGGGCAGCCAGTTCCGCCATGTGCTCTTGCTCGATGAATACCCGCGCAAGTCCGGCGCGGCTACGCCGACCTACTCCCGGTGGCTCTACACCGCCGCCACCCGCGCCGCGGAGACCCTGACCGTCCTTCGAACCTGAAGCTGAAATCCCTAAATTGTGGCTCTCATTCGTGATGCCGGAGCGCCAACAGCGTTCTTGGTGCTTCGTCGCTTCGAGATCATCGCGAACCTCCTATTGTGGTGCGTCAGGTTCGTTGGCACTGCTTCCGAGTGTCAATCGAGAGCCCGCGCATGATTCTGTGAAGCGCGCCTTGACAAGTCGAGCGGACGGCATTGCGTTTCGTGGCGAACAGGCTTGGTACAGCACGATTCGAACCAGTAAGGAGGAGCCATCACTCAGTCTGCTTCTCTTAAGCCCGCCCTGGGAGGGAAGCCCGGAGTTTCCGGGGAAAGTGGGTGATGCTCGGGTTGCTCGGGCTCGGGCCAATTTGGTGAAGGAGAACTCTTTTGGGTCCACGGCCTCGGAACTGACTCCGAGCTCTTCGTGTCCGCGACCAAGGCTGGCCACGTCGGACGAGGGGTCGAGCTTTGGTCGGGAGTGGGAGTGCCGACCCAGGCTGATTTCCAGATTCGCCTGACGCGAGCCAAGCCGGAGGTGGCCTACTTGGTGATGGATGGCAAGCCGCTGAAAGACTGTGGCCGCATCAAGATCACCGACTTGGAGCCCGCGGGCTTATTGGGGCACGTCGACTATCCGGTCATGACATCCGACTCCGAAGGTCGGCTCTCTTTGGAGCGACTGACTGTCGGGCGCAACTACGGGCTGATCGTCCAGTTCGACACGGGGCACCGGCAGTCCACTTTCCGCTGGTCGCCCAACGTCGAGATCCTGGTTCGTTAGTCACCGCCCGGTGACTTGGTGGTTGATGGTGGCGATCCAGGGCCGAAGGCTCGCGGCCAACGTGGAATTGAACGCCGCCAAGCGGAAGCCCGGGCCGTTGTCGGCAGCGCCACCAAACGGGTGACTCGGAGTGGTGGTCGGCCAACTGATCTCTGCGCCTTCGGCAGCGGGCGACCAACTTGCTCTGTATCCGCAAAATCAGAATTTAAGCTTGCATAACTTCCATCTGTAGGCAGAATTGCAGGCATGTTGCCCAGAATTTCTATCAAAATGCTCCAGGAGTTGCTCGCGCAGTTCCCCGCGGTGGCGATTCTGGGGCCTCGTCAGGTTGGAAAAACCACGCTGGCGTTTGTGCATGCGGAATCGACCCCTGGGACGGTCTACCTCGATCTCGAAGCGGCCTCGGACCGGATCAAGCTCTCGGATCCCCGGGCGTTTTTTGCGAGCCACCACGATCGCTTGGTGATCCTGGATGAGGTCCAGCGTGCTCCGGATCTGTTCGCCGAGCTGCGAGGGGTGATCGACGCGCGCCGAAGGTCGGGTCAGCGGGTGGGGCACTTTCTCCTCTTGGGGTCGGCGTCGGGAACTCTCCTCCACCAGTCAGCCGACAGTTTGGCTGGCCGCGTGGCGTATCTGGAGCTCACTCCCTTCCACGGACTCGAGGTCGGAGCCGACCAGACGCACCGGCTCTGGACGCGGGGCGGTTTTCCGGAAGCGTTCCTTGCCGCCGATGATGCCGCGAGCTCGCGGTGGCGTCGGCAGTTCATCGCGACTTACCTGGAGCGCGACATCCCTCAGTTCGGACTGCGGATCCCGGCCGAAACACTGCGGCGCTTCTGGACCATGCTCGCCCACGTTCAGGGAGGAATCCTCAATGCCGCCAAGTTGGCGCAGTCGCTCGCGGTGAGCGGCCAGTCGCTCTCGCGCTACCTCGATCTGATGGTCGATCTCATGTTGGTTCGGCGCCTCCGGCCCTACGCCTCCAACGAGGGCAAGCGTCTGGTGAGAGCACCCAAGGTCTATGTGCGCGATAGTGGCCTCGTGCACGCGCTCCTCGGTCTCGAGACCTTCGACGATTTGCTCGGACATCCCGTGGTCGGCGGCAGTTTCGAGGGTTTTGTCATCGAGAATCTCCTCGCGGTCTGTCCGCCAGGAACCGAGGCGATGTACTACCGGACTTCGGCCGGAGCGGAGCTCGACCTCGTCCTGGACCTCCCCGGCAACCGTCGCTTTGCCATCGAAATCAAGCGCACCGCTACCGCCACCGTCTCCCGCGGCTTCCACATCGCCGCTACCGACCTCGCTGCCACCCACCGCTTCTTGGTCCACTCCGGCACCGACTCCTTCCCCCTCCCCGGCGGCATCGAAGCCACCTCCCTCCGCTCCCTCCAGTCCTTGCTGTCGCGCGGCTGACCAACCCCGCAGCCTGGCCGGATCCAGACTCCGCCCGGAGTCACGCCTCCTGCGTGGGCTTGACGGAGCAGCCACGCGGGGGTGTGATTGCCACCAGGTCGCACTCCGTCGGAAGAAAATCGAATTTCGAAGACTTTTTTGAAACGCTCGGACCGTCGGCGGAGCTTGTAGAGGTGTAGGAGCCGACATGACTAGCCAAGCCGCATCGTTCGAAGGATCGAATGGGAACTCACGCCTGGAAGCGCGCCTTCGAGCGTTGAACGCGTACCTACCCGGGTTGGAACGCCTGGCCATCCGCGTGCTTCGCGACCAGTCGGCCGCGGAGGAAGTGATCTCGAAGCTGCGACTTCGCTTTCTGACTCGCCAGGAACTCCCCACCGAGGACATGGAACGAATCCTCGCCAACCAGGTGCGTACCTCCTGCTTCAATGAACGCCGCGCCCAGAACCGGCGCCGTGATGCCGAACGGACCTATGTCGAACAGTCTACGCGCGGGGAAAGTGCTTCGATCCGCTATCAGCGGAAGGCCCAGGCTTGCGCGGCTCTGTCGGAAGCCGTGGCGGAACTGCCTGCCGATCAGCAGGAATTGATCACGCTCCACTACATCGAGGAAAAGTCCGTGCGGGAGGTCGCTTCTCTACTCGCGATCTCACCCGCCACGGTGAGCCGCCAATGCAACGCCGCGATCTCGGCCCTGAGGCGCAAGCTGGAGGATCGCAACGGCGGCGATGGGCTGCGCACGACGCTCCTTCCGCTCGCATTTCCGGGGCTGCGCTGGGTGGGTCGATCCGGACCACTCGGGATGCTTGGTGTGTTCTACGCACGGATCCTCGTGTCGGCGACTCCCGCCAAACTGGCGGCGGTCGCCAGTGTCCTCCTCTTGCTCGGCGTCGGAATCTGGTCTTTCATCGGCGACCCGCACTCGGGGTCTGGGAGTATCGCCGGACCGGCTCGCCTCACTCCCACCGTCGCGGAATTGGTCCCCGCCCCCGCCTCGGAGCCGCCCCTCGAAGTGACCTCGCGCCCCTTTGTCGCGCCCACCCTCGGTTCTTTGCGTGTCCAAGTCCTGCGCGACGGGGTCCCCCAACCGGACGTCGCGTTCAATGTCCAAAAGGCCACCGCCGACGCCTGGGTGATGACCCTCCGACGCGGCCGAACCGATGCGAACGGAGAAGCCCTAATCGAGAATTACCCCGCCGGGCCCGTCCGAGTCACTACCGACACCGGCTTCGAGCAACCCGCCACCATCGTCGCCGACGCCTGCACCGAAGTCCAAATCCCCATCATCAACGCCTTCGACCTCTCCGGCACCGTCACCGACCCCCTCGGCAACCCCGTCGCCAATGCCTCCCTTTCGGTCATCTCCACCAACATCGAAGATCTCGATTCACCTACCTGGAAGACCAACCAAGACGGGCAGTACTCTCTACGCGGATTGGCACCAGGATCCAGATGCCTCATGTGCCGCAAAGCAGGATGGGCGCCGATAGAGTTCTACGAGGTAGTTGGACCACGAGCATCGCCGCATCGAGACATCAAGTTCCGATATCCCGGAGCTCAATTGCACCTCAGGGTACTCGATACATCAGGTAACGCTATCCGGAATAGTCGTTTGGCAATGCAATTTAATAAAGTCGATTTCCGAAGCAGACTGCACATTGCAACTTCGAGCAGTGAAGGTCTTGTGGTCATAGATGGCCTTGAGGCAGGGTACTGCCAAGTACGGTGCTTCACCCTAGAGATGCGCGCGGTGAAGGCGGTGATACTTCTAACAGAAAAAGCTACCGAGGCGCAACTGCAACTTGGATACCTTGCGGTAGTGCACGGTGAGGTTCGAGAATCGAAAACAGGAAAAGTAGTCCCAGGCGCTTATATAGCAGAACTCGGAAGAGACCTGCATTTGCCCGATATTGTTGTCTCAGACGACTTGGGCCAATTCCTGCTTCCATTGGATGAAGCAGAAGAAGTCGAAATTCGTGCTTGGGCTCCAGGATCTGGGTGCTCTGCCGTCCGGTTCGCAGTCACTTCCGATGTCAAGTCCATCGAATGGAATCCGACTCTCGACGATTCCGCGACAGTGCGCCTACTCTTGACAACCAGTGATGGCAAGCCGCTCCGTGAAGTCACAGCCGTTGAGAGAGTTGAGGGAATGCCTACGTTTGGCAGCGAACTCACTGGCCCGGAGGGAGTGTTGGAGGTCTTTGGCCTGGATTCGGGTAGAGAATATTGCATGGAACTGGATGTCTACATTGGGTCAGCAAAGGAAAAAAGACCTCCAATAACGCTCAAGCTGTCGGTGAAGGCCGACGGAACTACGAGAGAAGTCGTGATCCCAGACTGTTCAACAAATGGAACCAGCATGAAGGGACGACTCGTAGACTCCGCGTACCGAGCCCTCGAAGGTGAGAGAATCCGTGCGCGGCTTGTAGATAACGGTCATCCAGATTTGGAACCTCGCTACTACAGTGAGTCGGCTACGAACCATCTCGGTGAATTTGACATCAAGAACGTGCCGGATGGTCTGTTGGGCTTGGATTGCTTCAGGTCCGATGGGTGCATCATCCAGCTTGGAAACTACACGCTGCAACCAGGATTGGCCCATGACTGCGGGACCATCCTGGTTCAGCCTTACGGAAGTCTCAGGGTCAAGCTTCCGGGATCAAGGAGCGGCATAACAGAAATCTGGCTCGACTCGACCGGATGGGGTCATCATACGGATCTCGCTTCTCTGGAAGAAGCACCAGTTGAATCGGTTCTTACTATTCCATCCGGAGAACATGCGCTCCAAGTGACGATTTCCGGGCGAGGTCCAAATTACTACTGGTGGAGTGGCCAATTTCGACCCTCTGATAGCAAGAGCCTTGGATTGCCGGTACTTCCACCATCGAATACGACGAAAATAGTTAGCGCATTTGAAGAGTGTGTACTGATTGACCAACCGGCGATTTGCTTGGTGCCTGTAGAGCTTGAGTGCAGACGTTGTCCGGCTGAATCAGCAATGGGCTGTCAAGTTACAACCACCAGACATGGTAGTGGCTCAGCCAGTAATCGTTGGAAAATTGAATGCCACTCGAGCTGGAGCAGCTCGAATCCATATCGAACCCTCGTGCCATTTCCCGCGGGAGTTCACGAAATTGAGGCCCAATGCTCCACTTGCGGGTCTGTCAACGCATGCGGCGCTGAGTCGGCGAAGTACAAAGTCTCGGTCACGCCAGAAGAAGCAACGAGAGGCACACGAGACTCCCAGGAAACTCTGAAAATAGTGATGCAATAATTGGGGGATATCGTCCCCAGTCTATCATCCGGTTTCAGTGACACGGGGCTCGGATAAATAGTGTCCAGAGCTATGGCGCGGCAATAAAATAACAAAGCTCGAAGTTAGTTGAAGGAGATGGTCTGGACCGGGGTAACCAGTCGGACTGTGTTGGCCAACCTCGGGCGGAAGTCGTGAAGGGAGAAAACATGCACAATTCCAACCAATGGATCCGGGGAGCGATGGTCGTTGTGATGCTGGTGGTGACAATCAGCGGTTGCCAGGCCCAGGCATCCGATACTGGCACCAAGGCAGGAGTTCGGGTCTCGGAGCAGGAGCTCAAGACGAGGCTCGTGACTCGGGTTCGGGCTTGGCTCGAGGCGCGGAGGGAAATGGTAGCTCGGTGCGAAGGGTGTGAGGGGAGCGGAACGATCAATCGGAGAGTTCTGAAGAAACGAATTGGGCTCAGCTCCGAGGAAGTTCCGCACCCAGAGTGTCGAGGAACCGGATTTGTCGTCAACGATCTCAAACACCGGAAACTCGCCCAATTCGGCATTCCCGACTTCGGGGTTTACTCGGCGCTCTATGGGGGGACGAATGTGACGACTCCCGACGGGGTATGGTCCGTGCTCGCGGCCGCACGATCGGTCAAGACGCCCAAAGCGTACATCGAGAATCACTGCGGATGGTTGCGAGAGAACGGCCTCTTCGATCACCATCAGATTCGGATGTCGGTCCGCGAGGGTGGACTTCGAGTGGCGGTGGTCCGCTATCCCAAACGACCTCTGGAAAACACCTGGGTATTGCTGAAAGGACAGTGGTTTCTCGCTGAAGACCATCACCTCAGCCGGTTGGCGGAGGAGCTGCGGCGCAATCCCGCACTGATGGAGGAGGATCGTTCGGAAGGCGAAGGTGCCGAACCAGGCCCGGGGGTTGATCCGCGGCCCGAGTGGCTGAAACACGACCGGCTTCAGCCGGGGCGCCTCCAGTGTGTGGAGGAATCCAGCTCTCTCCAGTGGAGTCCCAGTTTCAACCGGCAAACCGGTAAGCTGCGAGTCAGTCTCTACATCGACAAGGTGGGAGTCGACTACGAAGTGCGCACTGCACTTGACGGCGAGATCGACTCACTCGGGCTCAGAAAATCCGAAGGTGGCATGAAACAAGCCGGAAAGAAAGCCCCGCCCTTGCCACCCAACCTCTACCTGAAGTTGGTGCACGCAGGTGGACAGGCAGTGGCGCTCGAAGCGACCTGCACCGTGAAGGGGGAGCCTGCGACCCTCCGGCTCGATCTACCCAAGACCACGAATCCGGGCGCCGCGAAGACCGCCGCGGTTGCGGAAGGTCGCCCAATCCGTGATGTGCAGGCGGGATCTCCATCGAATTCGGAAGCGGCGCGGGAGTCCGATTTCCTGTTTGGATGGAGCTCGAGAGCCTGGGTCGCACGTTGTTGCCATTCATGGAAGACCCTCGGCCAGTCTCTCTTCGTCGAGTCGCCCTGATTTACCTCCGTGCCCAGCGTGCATTGGTCCGAATCGACCGACGCCTCCTTCAGCTCCTCAACAACAAGGGCTGAACGTTGACGGGGATCGGCGGTTTCTGGGAGCCGTTGACAAGAGGAGAAGGCATGCCTGGAAGCCGGCTTCTGGCAGGCTTGCCAGGTTCGGGAGCGACCTTGCGACGCGGGGTATGGTCCCCTTCCAGGACTTGGATGGCCGGGGCGTCGTGGGGATCCACGAGTTCAGGGATTTGATTGACGCCGCGTCCTTCAGAGCTCTAAGCTCGCTCTGATCACGGTTGGGAGTCGTCCGTTTTTCGAAGATTCCATGGCTCCGAGTCGGCCGTGAATGGACAGCCACACCGATGAAAATTTGCTTGATCCAACGGACGCTTGGAGTGCTCCTGCTTGGGAGCGCGATTGCGGTGGGGCAATCTCCGGTTCTCGAGTACTCATTCGATGGGCCGCCCGGGAACGGGGTCACCCTCAACACCGGGTCCTTCAATCCCGGAGCGCACGGATTGATCGGGCATGAGGAATCGGGAGTCGGACCTACTGGAACGGCCTGTTTGCGAGGTGACGGAAACGTGGGGAGCGAAGTGGCGACTGGTTATTCCACCGCGAGTCTCGGGAAAGGGAGCTGGACGGTCGGGTGGTGCATCAACACCCAAGCAAACCCGTCGGGTTCAGCGCTGGAATACCACTTCGGGTCGCCGGGTGGCTCGTGGT
>CADEGH010000023.1 GCA_902826835.1 uncultured bacterium
AGGGTACGCCGTTTTCTTTTCCAGGGACAGAACACAACTTTCTAAGGTATCTCACGAACCGGCCCGAGTCATCGCTGTTCGAAGGCAACCAGGTCGAGGAGCAGCACCGCGGCGAGGAGCAACTTGCGCAGCCCCGCGTCCGCGTTCGGATCGAGGAACTCGATTCCAAAATTGTCGGCCTGGGTAAAAATCTCCGAGAGCGCTCCGCCCCACTTCTTCTTGATCGTGGCGATCTCCTGGCCGGTCGCCGCGTCCGTGACGTGGTACGTCCAGATTCGAAGGCCCTTGCCCTGGATCCGAGCCCGAAGCGTACCGGCCGCATCGCGCACTTCGAGGTGCGCCGTCAACCAGGCAAAGCGGCGGTCGATCGAGCCGAGGTTGCGCCCGCCCTCCTCGACGTCGAGATGGTGGAAGTAAAAACGGAACGGCTTGGTCGCCGACCCTACCTCTTGGCCGGATCGGTCCGAAAAGACGATGCGGCAGGCCCGCATCGAGCCCATGAAGTTGCGGAGCAGGCTCGCGCTCATCCCGCGACTCTCCTCCACCGCCATTCCGAGCGGCGCCCCAGTTTCGGTGGAGATCTGGTACCGATTCCGAGTGTTCCATCCTAGGACGATCTCCGCGCCCTCCTTGATCTGTTTCATGAGGAGGTAGCGGCTTTGAGGTACGAGGGCATCCATGGGAATCTCCGGGACGGTCTTAGCGTCGGTCCGGGCCCGCTATCATCCGGGGCATGCTCAAGTCGCTCCTCTTCACCGTTGATGTCGAGGAGTTCGTGATCCCGGGCGAGCTTGGGATCGTGTTTGACCGCGAGGAAGCCTACCGGCTTGGCGCCGAGGGGCTTGAGCGCCTGTGCGATCTCCTCGCCGCGCGGCAGATCCCGGCGACTCATTTTGTCACCTTCGAGTTTGCCCGCCGTTTTCCCGAACTGCTGCGCGCCGAGGTCGGGCGGGGATCCGAAATCGCGCTGCACGCGTTCGACCACGAGGACGACCTGACGAAGCTATCGGACGAGGAAGCGTTCGACCGGCTCCGGGCCGCGAAGGCAGGAGTCGAAGGGCTGCTCGGCCTCTCCGTTCAAGGCTACCGGGCCAACCGGTTTCGCTCCCCCGCTCGTGCGGTTCTGAAGCGCCTCGGCCTGACTTGGACCAGCAACCTCCACCCCGCCTGGGTGCCCGGGGCCTACAACCACCGCAAAGCGCGCCGAGATCCGCATCGGTCGGAGGGACTTCTCGAGATCCCGATTTCCGCCACTCCCAGACTGGGATTGCCAGTGTCCTGGTTTTGGCTGCGGAACCTGGGGGCGACCTACTTTTGTGCGGCTGCCAAGCGCGTCTTGGCCCATAGCAACCGTCTGCACCTTTACGTGCACCCTTGGGAGTTTGCGGCCCTGCCGGCCGTCCCCGGTCTCCCCCTGAGCGCCCGCCTCTCCGTTCGACGAACCGGCGCCCCGTTCCTGAGGCTGCTCGAGCGGGTCCTGGCGGCGCCTCCAGCCGGATCCCTCCTCGCCGAGACCATCAGCGGCTTCATCAGTCGAAGCGGACTCGGCGAGGTCTCGTCATCGCCAGCTTCCGAGGGTTAGGGCCAGGTCGCTCGGACCTGCCCCGGACTCAAGAGTGAGGCGCAGGGCCGCCCCGCTCTCGGCGCGAGGGTGAAAGGCCGCGACTTCGAGTGGGACTCCGATCGGAAGCCCGCTCAGGGTGAACTCCCCGGTCTCCCCCGTCTGGGCGAACAGGGAGAACAGAGGCTGCCCGCGTCCACCCGTCTTGCGCAGATGCTCGGACACTCCCGCGCGCCAGTCTTCACCGGACGCCGCTTGGCCGGGGACGATCCAGGCTCCCGCCACCGGGTTGCCGCTCGAATCCACGACGCGCCCGCGGACCTCCACCGGCAGAGCCAACGGAATGCGGATGCTGCCCCGCACCTCGTTCGGCCCGAGCCGGAAGGGTCCGGCCCAGGTGGGAGCAAATCCCCGCTGGCGCACTGCGACGATGTAGATCCCCGCTTCCAACCCGTCGAGGTGAAAACCTCCGTCGTCCGGGTGGTCCCCCGACAGGGAGCGCTGGCCGAGGAACGGCCGCAGATGCTCGAAGATATGACGGGAGAGGATCTCGGCTCGATCCTCCGTGGGCACTCGGCACGCGGTGACTTCGAACAAGTCCGCTCGGACCGCCTCCCCCGTCGCCTCGTGCGTGAGCACGCCGTGGAGCTCCGCCAGGTGGTGCCCAACCGGAGTCTCCGTAGTGAGCGGCTTCACGATCAAGTCGAGCTCAGCCGTGCCGGCCCTGATCCGCTCGGCACGGTACTGCGACCAAAGCTGGCCACCGAGGTACAGCGTGTAGGGCCCGTCTTCGAGGCCGCTGATCTCGAAGCGCCCGTCGTCTTGGATGGTGCCGAACCACCAAGTCTGCGTGCGCTCATCGCGCACATGGAGGGGGACATTCTTCGGAACGCCCCCTTCAGGAGTCGAAAGGCGCCCGGCAATACGCTTGCCTCGGTCCAGACGAATCTCGATCCGGCTCGGCGACGTCTCATCCACCTCGAGCGATTGTTCGAGGTTGCGGAAGCCCAGCCATTGCACGTTTAAGACCAGGCGCTTCGAGCCGCAGGTCTTGGTCTCGAGCATCACTTCTCCCTGGGCGTCCGCCGACCCGCCGACTTCGTGGCGCGTGGTGCCATCGCGGAGGCGGCGAACTAGGCCCACGCCCGCCTTCGGAACCGGCTTGCCATCCGGGTCGAGCACCAAGACCCGCAGACTGACTTTGCCGGGACGATCATCCACGATGCGCACGAGTTCGATGTCTTGGAGGTGGTGATCCTGTTTGGCCTTGACCTCGAGGTCACCCCGAGTGTGCGACTTGAACTCGGCGTGGTCGAACCGCAGCCGGTACCTCTCGGTGTCCGTCTCGACTGGCACCAAGATCTCAAATATCCCATCGGAACCGGTCAGCGCTCGGGAGCCGTAACGAGACATCTTGCCGTCGCGCACTTCGGATTCCGCGGCCACTTTCACGTGCTCAAGGGGGATGCGATTTTCGTCGACGACGCGTCCGGTGATCCGCCCGGACGTAACGATCGGCGCCGCTGGGGTGGTTCCGCGCTCCGTCGCACTCGGAAGAATCGGCTCGAAAACGCGCGCCTCGACCGGATCCACGGACGAGGGAGGACTGGACCTCAAATCAGGAGCCGCCCTGGCCACGCCTCTCGGCGCGCTCGACACCGGGGGAGTCGGCGGACTCTCAATCCACACTGCGGCGCCCACCACGGTTCCGAGCAGGAGCATGGCGCAGAGCGCCCCGACTGGACTCATCGCAGCCGCGGGAGCCGCCGCTCCCAACGCGAGCAGGGAGGACACGGCGGCCGCGGACGGCGTAGCCGCCGGGGCGCTCGCCAGGATGGCCTCGAGGCGAGGCAACAGGGCCACCCCGCCGGCGCTCGCCAGGCGAGTTCGCAACTCCTCCAGTCCCTTGTTCACGCGAGAGTGGGCCGTCGTCACTGACACTCCCGCCGCCCTGGCCAGAGCACTGAGGGTCTTCCCGTCTTGGAACTTGGCCCAAACCGCTTGGGCGAGGGGGTCCGGGAGCTCCGCCACCTCCGCCCAGAGGGCCAAAGCGTCCTGATCCGAAACCGCCGCCGATGGACCCGCGTGTGCCATTGCCCCCGCCTCCTCGCGGACGAGCCGACGATTTTCGCTCCGGAGCGTGGAGAGTGCCGACTTGGCGGCCCACCAGGCCAAGACGGCTCCCGGGTCGGCGGCCTCGTCCAGGCCGATCCGTCCCTGAACCACTCCCAGAAATACCTCCTGCATGACGTCTTCGGCCTTGCCTCGGTCCCGCAGAATGCGGTGAGCGGCCGCGAACACTCGGGTTGACTCCGTCCTCACGAGGGACTCGAAGTCGCATCGACCTGGTCTTTGTCTCATGGAAGCACCTTGATCCTCACCAGGTGGATGCCGCCGACTCGTTGATTTTCGAGGCTCCCTCGGCCCAAACCGCCAACTGGCCGACTCGTCTTGTTCCGATAGGCGGGCTACAGTCCGCCTTCTCCCATGGCTGGTTGGACCAAAACGACGCTCCTGATCCTACTTTTTGCCGCCGCCTCGGTGCGCCTCATCCGCGTGCATCACTTGACGCCAGTCGTGGAAGGGGATGGGTGCGAGTACTCCCGCCTTGCCGAAAACTTGGTGGCCGGGCGGGGTTACGTCGGCATGCTCGCCGGGGCGGAGATCATGTTGCCCCCGCTTTACCCTGTGACCATCGCCTTGGTCATGAAGGTGACGGACTGGGAGGCCCCACTCTCGGGTCGGCTGGTCTCGATGGTGGCCAGCTTGGCCTTTGCTCTCCTGATGGCGCGCCTCGTCCAGCGGCACGGAGGGGACCGGGCCGCCAAGCTGGCCCTCGTTCTCGCCGCCTTTTCCCCCGGCATGGTCCTGCTCGGATCGGCGGTCTTCGCGGAAGCTCTCCAGCTCGCGCTTTTGGCCGGCGGCGCGGTCTGCCTCGTCGAGGCCTTTCGGTCGCATCGGTCTGGGCGGGCCCTCATCGCCGGGCTTTGGTTCGGCGCGGCCTATCTGGCTCGCGTCGAGAGCGCGGTGGTCGCCTTCCTGGGAGCGGGAATTCTCTGCGGCTCCGGCTGGATCGGCGCGCGGCGACCGTCCAAACTCCGAGCGGCGGGGTTGGCGCTTTCACTCCTGTTGGGCTTCGCCGTCGCAGGCTCTCCCTACGTCGTCTATTTGAAGCAGACCACGGGGGAATGGCGACTCGAAGGCAAGTCCGAACGGGTCACCGCCACGATCGATCGCTATGCCCAGGGCCTCAAGTACCGCGAGGCCAACTATGGCGTGGGCGACGACGGCGAGGAACTCGGGCCCTGGCTCGTGCCCAACGAAGTCCTGAGGGGCGGACCGAGCCTGCTGGGCATTGCCATCGATCAACCCTGGCCCTTCTTCCGCCACGTGGCCAGCAACTTTGCCCTCTTGGTTTGGAAGCTGAGCACCGGGGAGGCGTTTTCCTCCATCCTCTTGCTGATCCTCGCCGGCGCCGCGTTCTTGAAGATTGCTCCGCGACGTGAACTACCGCTCGACCTTTGGTTCTTGGGCGCTCTGCTCGCATCCATGGGCCTTGGATCGCTCTACAAGTTCGTTCTGCGGTACGCCGTCGGAGTCGCCCTCCCGCTTTACGCCTTGGCCGCCCTCGGCGGAGCCGCGCTGTGGACTCAGTGGGAACGCCGACGCGGCCGGAGAATTTCCCCGGCTCTCGGATTCCTCTGCCTCGCAGTTTTGCTCCTGAGCCTCTGCCGGGGGTTCATCACCGGCAACGCCGAGTTCCACGAGTCGTTGCCCGCCAAACTCCCTCTCAAGACTCTCGGGCAACAACTCCGCAACCCGTCGATACCAACTGGCACGATCATGAGCGACGACCCCCGGCCCGCCTACTACGCCGGCCGGAGATGGACGCCGCTCCCGGTGGCGAAGACGGCACGAGGGTTTTGGCTCGAGGTCCTGCGGCGCAGTTCCACAGTGGTGATCATTGACCGCACCCGAGCCGACGGGATCCCGGGCGCTTGGTGGCGCGAAGACGATCCTCCCCGGCCATCCACCCTGATTGCCGAATCGGGAGCGTTTCGGGCCTACACGATCGACCTTTTCCTTGCCGAACAGGAGGCCGCGCCGCGGTAGGATCCGCGCGGTTCGCCGACTCTTCGTTCTCTTCCCATGCCGCTTCGCCGCCCTTCGATCTCCGCCGTCATCCCGATGCACAACGAGGCGCCCTACGTGGTGCGCTGCTTGAGCGCGGTGCAGGAGGCCTTGGCACACGCCAGTACTGATTGGGAAATCGTGGTCGTCGACGACGCAAGCACCGATGAGACCGCCGCGTTCGTGAGGGCCCGCAGCGAGGCCGAGCCTCGTATCCGTCTGGTCCAGAATGAAAAAAATTTGACCCTCGGCGGCACTTTGAGGGTCGGGTTTGCCACCGCCACGAAGGATCTCATCTTCTACACCGACGCGGACCTCCCTTTCGACGCGATGCTCCTCGCGAAAGCGGAACGCCTGCTTCGGTACTTGCGGGCGGATCTCTTTGTCGCGTACCGATTGGATCGCACCTCCGAGGGGCTCGTGCGCTCGATCTACTCCTTCTTTTGGAATTGGCTCATCCGAATCCTCCTGAAGGTGCAAGTGCGCGACATCAACTTTTCGTTCAAGCTGTTCCGGCGCGCCATCCTGCCCGGACTCGCGCTCAAATCGAATGGTTCGTTCATCGACGCCGAACTCGTCGCCAAGGCATGGCACAAGAAGTACAAGGTGATCCAGATCGGGGTCGACTACTTCCCCCGCACGATCGGAGTCTCCAAGCTCTCAAGCCTCAAAACCATCAAGCGCATGACCGGCGAGATGTTCCGACTCCGAGGCGAAGTGCTGCGCGGTGACCCAGAGGCCCCCACTCCAGTGCCACCGGCGGAGTCGATCGTGATCCATCCGACTGCGCTATGAGTCACCCGCTCAAAGACCAGGTGCTCACCCGATTTGCCGGCGCGTCGGCCCGCACCAAAGCTCACGTGCGTGCGAGGTTGGCCTCGGTCCCCTGGCCAGCGCTCCTCGAACGCCTGCCGAAATCGGGCCTGATTGCCTCGCTGGGATGTGGGCACGGCGCCATCGAGATCGCCGCCGCCCTCGATTCTGCGTCACGACAATTCGTGGCCTGCGACATCGACGATGCGAAGCTCACTCAGGCCCGGAACGCCCAGGGATCGCTGCCGATTCAATTCTGTTCCGGCGACCTCTGGCAAGCCTTGGCAACGAGGAACACCCGAGCAGATGCGGTGATGGCCATCGATGTGCTCTACTTGTTCGACACCGCTGCGCAGATCCGTTTCGTGAACCAGGCGTGGCAACACTTGCCGCCTGGGGGCCGGTTGCTAATCAAGGAGATGGCCGCCACCCCCCGCTGGAAGTGGGGCTGGAACCGGCTGCAAGAATGGCTCGCGTGTCACGTCCTGCGCATCACCGCGAGCGTCGAGGGCGTCGTCGGCCTGCGCCCGACTTCATGGTGGGCCGAGGTTTTGGCGCGGGAGGGGTTTGCCGCAGTGCGGATCCAGCCTCTCGATGCCGGGTACTTCCACCCTCACGCCCTGGTGACGGGGGTGAAGCCTTAGGCGACACCGCGACCCGCGGGGCGGCAACCGGGGTCGTTCCCGGAACCAACTTCTCCACCTCTTCTGGGGTCAATTTCCTTATGACCCCACTCGCGAGCTTGCCCAAGACCAAGGTGCCAATCCTAAGTCTGATCAACTGCGTGACCGGGTGACCGACGCCCTCGCACATCCGCCGCACTTGGCGGTACTTCCCTTCGACGATGATGATGGAGAGCCAGGTGCTCTTCTCCACTTGGCGATCGATCCGCACTTTGGCGGGCAAGGTGATCGTCCCGTCGTCCAAATAGACCCCGGCTCGCAGCGTGTGGAGGGCCTCATCACCGACATGACCCTCCACTTTGGCGAGGTACTCTTTCTCGAGCTTTTTCTCCGGCGCGGTGATGTTCTCGCTCCAGTCTGTGTCGTTGGTGAAAAGGAGCAGGCCCGAGGTATCTCGATCGAGCCTTCCCACCGGAAACACCCACGAGCCGAAGTCGCCCAAACACTCGTACACCGTCCGGCGACCCTGTTCGTCCGAGCGAGTGGTCACCAATCCCCGCGGTTTGTGCAGGGCGAGGTAGACCTTCTCGGCGGGCTTGGCGACCGCCCCATCGACCACGATGCGGTCGACGCCGAGGGTCACCCACTTTCCGGGGGAATCGATCATCCGCCCGTTGACCTTGACGCGCTGCTCTTGGATCGCGAGCTGCGCTTGTTTGCGGGAGGTGAGCCCGAGCTTGGAGAGAGCCCGATCGAGGGTGACACGGGTCGGAGGAGGGTTCGGCTCGCTCATGGTCAGGCCCGGAAGTTACCCGACTCCGCGAGTCCGGCCTCCTGCGCGCTATCGTTCACCATCTCCGCCGCTCATTCCAGGAGTCTCCCCGATGCGACCGATTACCGTGCTGCCTTTCGTTTTCCTGCTCTGTGGATCCCTTTGCTTGGTGGGGCAAGGAAGCCCCGCGGAAGACGCCGCGTTGCGGCGGGCCTCCTCGGCCGCCAAGCTGAGCCTGGTCGACGCGGTGAATATGGCACTGGCCAAAATCCCGGGCCAAGCCATCTCCGCAGAGCTCCTCACGAGAAGCGAAGCCGGCGCGGCGACCCAGGTCTGGGAAGTCGTTCTTCTGGCTGGTGAGGCCGTGCACGAACTGCGCTTCGACGCCGTCACCGGCGGAATGCTCAGCGCCAGGGAACGGCGTCGTCTCGCGGCGGAGACCACCTCCGCAGCTCTCGTCGTGACCGAGGATTCCTTCGAGTTCGAAGCCCTGAGCGCGTGGAGGACGGCGGAGACCAACGGGAGCGGAGACGTGGCCACCTGGCGTTCTGTCGCCGTCGACAAGTCCTGGCACGGCTCCCGCGCCCTCGAAGTGGAATCGAAGAACGCCGGTCAGACTTACAACCTCCTGCTCTCGGATGCGATCATGCCCGCCGATTTAGACATGTCCGTGCGCGTCCAGGGCTGGAAGGGCGACGAGGACCAGGGCGGTGGTTTGGTCTGGCGTGCCAAGGACGCCGCGAACTACTGGGTCGCGCGCTGGAATCCGATGGAGCGCAACTTGCGCGTGTACACCGTGATCGATGGGAAGCGCAGCCCGGCGATCAAGTCGGCGACTTTCGATGCCGCCGCCGGCGAGTGGCACGAGCTCCGAGTGCACCACGTCGGCGCCAAACTCCGGATCTCGTTCGACGGCGAACTCAAGTTCGAGTTCGAGGACCCGAGCTTCCCCGCCGCCGGCAAGGTCGGATTTTGGACCAAGGCCGACGCCTCCACCCGCTTCGACGACTTTCGCTATCGCTCCGTCGCGCTGACCAAGTGAGTCAGTTCCGCTTGGCCTTGCGGCTGGCTCCCGTCCAGCCTGGCAGGCCCGCGCCCAACGAGTCCTTGGGATCCGCCACGAGCACAACCGCCCACGCCGCGGTCGTCCAGACTTGGCCGAGATCCACGTCCGAGTTGGACTGCATCGAAATCGACTCGTGCCAGGGACGCGGTTGCAGAGAACCGTCGGGAGCTCGCGCCAGCACCAACTCGGCTTCGGCCGTTTCGAGGTAACGCTTCCAACTCTCGGGACCGTGGGCCGAAGCCGCCACGCCGGCCAGCAAAATGTGCTGCATCAACGAGGCGTGCCCCTCGAAAATTTCGCCCGAGTGCCGCCCCACGTACGACCTCATCTTCGCCGTGAAGCCCTGCTTCCCGAGCCCGAGGTTTTCGGCCCCGAGCCACGAACCGGCGGTCCGGCCAATGTTGCCCTGGCCCTGCTGACCGGGGGAGGTCGAATACGCCACCCCACCGTCTCCACCCCCACTTGCCTCGAGATAGCCCATCGCCTTGTCCAGAACCTTCTCGTCGATCGTGCAGCCGGCCAAAGCCGCCATTCCGAGTCCGGACAACGCGAGGGAGCTCACGATATTGAGCTCGAGGTACCCGAGCGCGTTTTTCCCGCCCGGGCCATGCGCCCAGCCACCACTCGCTTCTTGGCGCCGCCCGATCTCCGTCGCGATGCGCTGCAGTTCGCGTTGCACGAGTGGAGCCGGCCTTCTCAGGTGAAGCTCACCCAAGAAGATCGCGGCGTGCACAAAGGCCCAGTTCGTTTGATTCCAATTCGGGCCCGAACTCGGGCCGGGGAGTTCATCCGGGGCATCCACGTGGCGAAAGACGAAGTCACGCGCCTTCTCGATCGCCGCGAGATACGGCCCCTCCCCCTGGGCGTCTTGGGCTCCGAGCCAGGCAAGCCCCGCGAGCGAAACCTGCACCACCACTCCGGTCGTTCCGCAGAGGGTCGCCGGGAAGCCGCCGTCCTCCGTCTGGCGCGCCACGAGCCAGTCGAGCGCGGCTCGGCTCGTCGCGTGGCGGGCTGCCCCCTTGAACGGGAGGAGAGCATCCCGTTTGCCACCGGGCAACTCGACCCGGATCGACTCATTTTTCTTCCCGCGTTCGAGGACCAAGGTGAGACCGGGCTTTTCGGCCGCTTCGCCCTTGCGAAGGGCCGCCGCGAGCGGTTCCATCGATCCCTTGGCGAAGTTGGCCTTGTTGACGCCGACAATCACGTCCCCAGGCTTGATGCCAGCCTTTTCCAAGGGCCCCCCCGGATAGATCAGGGCGACGCGCAGACGCTCCGGCCCCAGGGTCGTCTTCGGGTCCCCGCCGCCGGTGATGCGTCGCCCCTCGGCCCTCTGCTTCAGTTGGGGGGGCGGGTCATCGGCGTTGTTGGCTTTGCCACCGAGAATTCCCAGGTTGAAGAGGTCGAGGCCGCCGGTGATGGTGGCGCTGGAGGGCCCGAAGGGCCAGGCCAGGCCTCGGGGTTCCTCTTGGCCACAAGCGGTGGTGCCGAGAGTTGTCACCGACAGTGTTAAGGCCACCCAAAAACCGTATCTACGAAGGTCCATCGCGTGGAAGAATAACGCCCGATGATCCGAACCGCCCGCATCCTGACCCTGGTCGTGCTGATCCTGTCCCAAGGCGGGCTGGGTCAGTCCGGCGAACCGCACGCGAACACCAATCCGGTCGCACGACTTCGCCTGGATTCCGCCCGAAGACGGGTGGTGATTCAGGCTTGCACCAAGATGGTGGACGGCCTGATCGAGTACGGGCTGGTAGGCCCGGGGGGCAAGGACCACGAGACCCTCTTTGTCACCGACGTCCCCCCCTCGCAGATTCACGCGGCGTGTTTGATCGTGGGGGCTCCCGACGCTCCCCATCCACCCAAAGAGCCGGAGGCCCCCATCGTCAGCCCCGCGGCACCGGTTCGCATCGAGGTCACTTGGTCCCAAGGCTACCGCTCGTTCCGATATGACCTGGCGGATCTGATCGCCCGCGAGCGGGATCGTTGGTTCAGGTCGCGGCCTCCCCTCGTTCCGGGGGCTTGGATCTACAACGCTTCAGTCCAAGGCGACGGCTTTTTTCTCGCCGACCGCCTCGGGTGCGTGATCGCGTTGGCCGAGGATGTGGCCGCGTTGGCGAATCATCGCGACGGTGATCCCGAGGACGACGATCACTTCGTGCCGGCCCGATCGAAATTGCCTCCGGTTGGTACGCCGGTTGAAATTCACCTGATCTTTCGCCGCTAGCGGGGGACCCTGAGCAGCCAGTAGCGACGGTTTTCGAGACAAACCGGGAGCCCCGCCGCATCGCTCAGCGCAAACGGAGCCCCCTTGCGGAGTTCGTCCAAGAGCCGGTCATGCGGCGCGTCCACCACCTCCAGGCTCGGCCAGTCGCGGTTCTCCACCAGCGCTTTTTCGATGACGAGGTGGGTGACTCCGTAGTGCGCCGCTAACTCCCAAAAGCGATTGCCGTCGCTACCGAACCCGAGATGCAGGCTCGCTTCGGTGCGTTCGCGGACCCGCCGATCGTGATGCTCGTAGTAGGGAAGTGAAAGTTCACGGTTGATCAACACCCGACGTCGGGATCGGAGAGGAACATCATCGAGCGCCTCCGGTCGTCCCGCGACCAGGCAGTCCTTCGGCAGCGCGGCAATGGCTTCGTACAGTGCGACCTCCTCCGGGTCGGGGGCTTTGCTTTGGGCCAGCGAGCCGGCCAATAACGACGCCAGTACGAGCAAGGTAAGCCCCACCGTGGCAGCGCGCACTCGGCCCCGATGTCGCACGAGTAGGCCATAGTCCCCGATCCATGTCCCCAGATTGATGGCGAGCAAGATCCCCAAGGCCGCGGGCCACGCGTACAGGGTGTAGCGACTGGGCAGGAACAGGCGGAACAGGAGGGCGTGCGCGAGGAAGAACAGCAATCCGCCGGACAAAAAGAGCCACCCAAGCAACGGAGGAGCGACGAACTTCTTCCGACGGACCACCGCCACCAGGAGGAGCCCGAGGAGCGGCAGCATGACCTGGTTGCTCAGAAGCCCGCAGGCGCTGCGGTTGTAGGACCAATCGCCAAGCCAGAATCGGACCGAATCCTCGACCCAAAATTCGGCTCTCCCATTTTCCTGAAACTCGGGCCGAGCCTTGGCAGTCTCGACATCAATGAACCGGCCAAAATCGGCTTCGCCGCTGCCCCCGTAACTCGCGAGCGTGATTCCGGCGGCGACCAGGATCGGCCCCCCAAGGCTAGGCAGGGTCGCCCACGGGGTGCGCAAGAGGGTCGGCAAGAAGAAGGTAGCCAGAGCCGCGAGGTTAAAGATCATCGGGGGATAAAAGAGCGCCGCGACCACGAACGTGAGGCCGAAGGCGACTCGTCGTTTGTTCGCGACGGCGAGGAGCCCCAAGAGCAGAATGGGGAACGCAAACGCCCTGGGCAAACCCCCGCGAAGGTTGTCGAACATCAATCCTCCGGCCGCCAAAACCGCCAAGAAACCGGACAGGTCTCCTCCCCACCGTTTGCCGAGGCGGTAGGCTGCCCAGGCCACAACCGCGCACAAAGCCAGACCCAAGAGCTTCGAGAAGAGAAGAGCATCGAGAACTCGGGCGCCCGCGGCGTACAGGGTCGAATAGCCGGGCGGGTCAAACCGAGGCGAGGCTATGAAATCGACCAGGGGGTCATTCGGAAACAGGCCCGGGTCGGCGTAGCGGTATGTCCAAAAGACGTGTTGGCGGGCGTCTCCGTCGATGCGCCACGGATCGAGAATGCCCGCCCAGTGAAATTTGATCGCCAAAGCCAACGCCAAGAGCGCGGCAAGTCGGGGCCAGGGAGAGCGCATGCGGGGCACGATAGCCCGTCGCCCGGCTCGGCGACCCTCGAGCTGACAATCCGGCCTCCGACCCTACGTATACTCCCCCCGTGCGTTACCTCATCAGTCTTGCGTTCGTAGTTGCCGCCACCGGTCTTCTCTGCCATGGCCTCTTCGAGGACGACGCCGCCCAGGCCGCCCTCCGCTCCGGAGGACCCGCGGCCGCCATTCCCGAGCTCGAGCGGCACTGGCCCTACTCCCCGACGACCATCGAAGCCAGGAAGACGCTGATTCCCCGGTGGCGATCCGAGGGCAAAGGGCCGAGCATCGAACCCGACTTCGGCCATGCGGTCGCCCGCGTCGAACGAGCCTTCTCCAACCGGATGCCCTGGGTCGACCCGTTTGGCGCCGCCGCCATCGGGTTAGCCGGCCTCGCCCTCGCGGTCCTGCTCCCCGGGACGCGCTTCAGAGGAATGGCGTTGATGGGGTTGCTGCTGGGATTGGTCGCCTCCTTTCCGCTGTACTTGGATGAAGGATCCCAGGTGGGGCTCGTTGACACCGCCGCCTTCGTGGAACCGGTCATGGCCGAGTTCCCTCGGGTCGCCATCGGCCTCCTCTTCCTGGCGGGGTTTGTCCTCGGGCCCCGGGCTCGACGCCGATCCGACGACGATTAAACGAGAATAACTTGGGAGATACGGGGCCGCGGCCAAGAATGTGCGGCGCCCGCGAATGGGTGAAAGCCCGCCGCCCGGAGGCGGGGTTTGGAATCCGTTTGGTCTCCCATGGAGTCTCGTCATGAAGCAGTTCGTCCTCGGGGCCGTCCTCGCTCTTTCCCTCGGCCTCCCGAGCCTTGGCCAAACCCTGGCCCACTCGGCCCCGTCTAGCACGCTGGTTTACGTCCGCCAGACCGACCCCATCGCGGGCTTTCAGAAGTTCCTGGGCAGCAGCCTCTTTTGGGCCTCCCCGATCGACCTTCAAAAAGACGTGCTGTCTCAGATGGACGAAGCCCTGGGCCAGGTCGATGGCATGCTCGGGATCGAGGTGGGGAGCATTGGAGGGTACCTCCGGTCCGTGAAGGTCTTCGAAGGAGTCCTTTACTCGCTCCAGTTGACCGACGCCTTCCCGGAGATCGAGTTCGCCGTTTCCATTGAAACTCCTCAGGCCGAGGCGATCTATAAACTTCTCTCCGGAAAGTTGATCGAGGAGCAGATCGCCGAGCAATCCGGTCCCGAGGACCTGAACGTGAGCATCGGGGATGCCTTCGGAATTGCCATCGCCCGCCGTGGCGACCGCGTGATCATCGCCAACGACCAGCGGCGACTGAACGAGACCGTCAAGGGATTCGGCTCGAGTTCGGCGGACAGTCTGGCGAAGTCCAAAGAATTCCAGAACGCGATTGGCGGCGACAGCGTGCCCGACATCGTGGCCTTCTCGCGCATCGCGCCTTTCTTGGATATGGCCATGCAGGAAGGACCACGTTTCCTTCGCCGCGAGCAAGGGCCACTCGCGGTCGCCCGCGCGCTCGGCATCTTCAAGTTGGCGGGTGCCGGCTACGTCGAAACCGACAAGTACTCGCGATTCGGGATCACCGCCAACGAGGATGTCCTTCTCATGGACGTGTTTGCCACCCAGGGTGGCTCACCGGAAATCCTCGCGGACATGCCGATCGATTCGGTGTTCAGCGCGGTCTACGGCGCCGAGATGGCAACGTGCTGGAAGAAGGCCTCGAGCGTGATTCTCGACCCGAAGAAGTTCCCATTCGCGGAGGCCGTCGAGCGGGGTATTGCCGAGTTCCAGCAGAAGGTCGGAGTGAAGGTCGAGGAACTCGCCGCCATTGCCACCCGGGGAATCGGTTTTGCCTACGTCCCGAGGGCAGACGGCCAACTCGATGATGATCCCGAGAATTTCATCTTTGTCCTCCCCTTCTCCGATCGCGCCAAGGCGATGGAATTGGGAAGCAAGTTGATGGGACTCGCGGCGGCACGGATGCAGCGCGAGCTCGAGACCAAAGAGGACGGCGAGGTTACCTACTTCTCGACCCCCTCGGAGAGTAAGCGGGAACAGCCTTCCCTCGCGTTCACGAAGGATCGGGCGATCTTCAGCGCCGCGACCAACATCCGAAGGCTCCTCGAAATCCAGCGCGGGAAGGTCCCCGGACTCGGAAGCGCCGGGGTGCTGAAGGGGCTGAAGCCGGGGGCCGCCGGGTACGGCTACGTTGGCCTGAAGTCGATTTTTGCCCAGGAGCGGGAGTTCGGGCCCGCCCACGCACAGATGAAAGACTCGGCCGGCATCGCATTCACCTACGAGATCACGCCGCAGTCTTTCACGCTGACCACCAACGCACCCCTCTCGGAGATCGCCGCCGGCTTCGCCACCGCAGCCAGCATGTACGAAGCGCAGGAAGCCCAGCGATCGGCCGCGCTGCGCGACCTGGAGAAGATCGGCAAGGCCTGGCGCGAGTACCGCGGAGCGCAGCAGAAGAACCCCAACTCGCTTTCGGATCTGGGATTTGTCGGTGACAAAGCGCTTGTCTTCCCACCCAATCCGGCGGTGGGAGTGACCACGAAGCCCTACGTCCTCACCAATCCCCCCGCTCCCACGGACGAGTTGCGCGAGAGTGAAATCGTGATCGCCTACGCGCCGGATGGCTCGCTTGGCCGACTCGCGGTCATGATGGACGGCTCCACGCGGACGACTTCGGAGGTGCGATTCCAGGCCTGGTTGCGCAACCAGGCCGGGAAGTAGCTCACTCCGAAGGCTCCGGGCCTTGGCCGTCCTCCCCCGCCCGCGGGCGGGGCCGATCCTCCCCACGCCGGGCCCGCACCGCTTTGGTCAAGACAAATTCGATCTGCGCGTTGACACTGCGGAGATCGTCCCGAGCCCAGCGCTCGAGCTCGGCGTACAGCTCCGGAGGGATGCGGAGCAAGAATCCCTTGCGCTCAGACATGGCATCAGGTGTAGAGGGTGCCTGCGTTCAGAACAGGCTGCGCTCCCTCGTGTGCGCACAGGACGACCAGGAGGTTCGAGACCATCGCGGCGCGGCGCTCGACGTCCAGTTCCACGATCTTGTCGTGATCGAGGCGCTCGAGCGCGAGCTTCACCATCCCCACCGCTCCGTCGACGATGCGGGTCCGAGCCGAGACCACGGCGTCGGCCTGTTGGCGCTGGAGCATGGCGCCGGCGATTTCGGGAGCGTAGGCGAGGTGGGAGAGTCTCGATTCGATGATCTCGACTCCGGCGTTTTGGACACGGGCTTGGAGCTCGCGTTCGAGCACCTCCGCCACCTGCTCGCGTCCCGCCCGGAGTGACACCACCGGATGGCTCGGATCCTCCGAGTGTCCGTCGTACGGATAGGTACCGGCGAGATGACGCACCGCCGCCTCGCTCTGGGTGACCACGTAGGAGTTGTAGTCATCGACTTCGAAAGTGGCGCGGTAGGTGTCCTTGACACGCCACACCACGACCGCCGCGATCTCGATGGGGTTGCCCGCCAGATCATTGACCTTGATTCGCTCCCCATTCAGGTTGCGGGCACGCCGGCTGACCTTCTTTTTGGACATGAACGGGTTGGTCCAGTAGAAGCCGTTTTCGAGCACACTGCCCTTGTAGGTGCCGAACAGAGTCAGAACCCGAGCTTCGTTCGGATTGACGACAAAGAACCCGAACATGAGCACGAGCGCGGTGACAAAAACCACAAGGGAGGTGAGAACCGCTGGAATCGGAGCGAGCCCCAAGATGCTCTGGGGTTCGACCGCTCGCGGAACCGGGTCGGCCCCGGTTGAGGCGGCGCGTCGATGCGCCTCGGCCATGGCCGCAGACCGGGCCCTACTGAATTGCAGGTCTCCGCGAACGCCGGAAGCGAAGAGCCAAACGGAGAAGGCCAGGGACGCGAGAAGGACAACCAGAACCAACGCCCCCGGAAGCGGGGTGACGGCGGATTCAGCTTTCATGGAGGAACTCCGGTGAGTTATCGGAATGATATCACGCCGATATTCTCCAAGCCCCCCCAAGATTTCCGGGTCTAATCCTCCAAAACCGCATCCAGGAAGGCGAGCCGGTCGGACGCCTCCTCGATCAGCTTGGCCATGGGCACCCCGGCGCCATGGCCCGCCTGCGTCTCGATGCGGATGAGGCAGGGGGCCGGTCCTCCCTGAGCCGCCTGGAGTGCGGCGGCAAACTTAAAACTGTGAGCCGGCACCACGCGATCGTCGCGGTCGGCAGTGAGAACCATGGTGGCGGGGTAAGCAGTGCCTGGCTTCAGGGTGTGGAGGGGCGAGTAGCCCCGCAGAACGGGGAACATCCCGGGATCGGCCGAGGACCCGTACTCGGAGACCCAGGCCCACCCGATCGTGAACTCGTGGAACCGCAACATGTCCATGACGCCCACGGCCGGAAGAACGGCGCCGAAGAGGTCTGGACGCTGGGTCATGCAGGCTCCCACCAGGAGTCCCCCGTTGCTCCCCCCGTAGGTGGCAATGCGCGAGGGCGTCGTCCACCCTTCGGCGATCAGCCACTCCGCCGCGCCGATGAAGTCGTCAAAGACGTTTTGTTTCTTCTCCAGCATGCCCGCTTCATGCCACGCCTCACCGTATTCGCTGCCGCCTCGAAGTGCAGGCTGGGCATAAATGCTGCCCTCCTCAAGCCAAACCGCGTTGGGCACGGAGAAACCGGGCATGATGGGAATGTTGAAGCCGCCGTAGCCGTAGAGGAGGACGCGGTGGTCGCCGGTGGGCTTCAGTCCACGCCGATGCACGAGGTACATCGGGATCCTCGTCCCGTCTTTGCTCGGGTACCAGACCTGGCGGGTTTCAAATCGATCAGCGTCGAAATCCACCTTGGGTGCGGAGTGCAAGGAAAGGCCGGAAGAGTCGAGCGAGTAGCGGTACACCGAGGTCGGGCTCAGGAAGGAACTGAAGGTCAAGAAGAGTTCACGATCCTCGCGCCGACCTGTGATCTGACCGACGGTCCCCGCGCTCGGCAGGAGAATCTCCCCCGCTTTGCCGCCCGAGTGGGTGAACAGCCGGATCAGATGTTTGACATCCTCCATCGTCACCACGACCAGCCGATCCCCCACCGCTCGGACTTCGGAGATCGTGCCGGCCGACTCGGGAATCAGGGTCTTCCAGTGGGACCGTTCCGGCCGATCCAAGGCGACCTCGATCACTCGCCCTCGCGGGGCTTCCTGGTCCGTGCGGAACCAGAAGCGAGGGCCATCGTTCCCGACGTAGTCGTAGGCGGCGTCGAAGTCCACGAAGACCCCCACGACCTCGCCCGACGTCAGATCCTTGATGAACACGCGGTTGCGCCGGTCGGTTCCGAGCGATGCGTGGATGATCAGATAGCGATCATCGTCCGAGATGGCAGCCTGAAAACCCCAGTCCGGCTGATCGGTACGTTCGTACACCAACTGGTCCTCATCCTGAGTCGTACCGAGTCGATGGAACCAGAGCTTTTGGTTGCGGTTGACCGCTTGCAGCTCCGCGCCCGGCTCCGGAGACGGATACCTTGCGTAGAAGAACCCGCTCCCGTCGGGATGCCAGGTAGGACTGCTGAACTTCACCCATTGGATGCGGTCCATGAGTTTGCTGCCGGTGGACACCTCGACGACTTCGATCTCGTTCCAGTCGCTGCCGCCGGTCGAGACTCCGTAGGCGATGTAGCGACCGTCGTCGCTCAGATCCATCGAGGCGAGGGACTTCGTACCGTCGGCGGACCATGTGTTCGGGTCGAGCAGGATGCGCTCCGCTCCCCCGAGCCCCTCGCTCCAGTAGAGCACCGCTTGGTTCTGCAGGCCGTCGTTGCGGCTCCAAAACCACCGCCCGCCGCGGCGGCTCGGAGGTGAGGTGCGCGGGAAGTTCCACAGCGCGGAGAGCCGCTGCTCGTAGGACTTGCGCTTCGGGATCGCCTGGAGGAAACCCTGAGTCGCCGCGTTTTGGCGAGCCACCCAGTCTTGGGTCTCCGCGCTGTCCGGGTCCTCGAGCCAGCGGTAGGGATCTTTGACGGCCACCCCGTGGTAGACGTCGACGTGGTCACTTTGCCGGGTGCTCGGAATCTCTGGTGCCATAGGAGTGGGATGCGCGCAGGAAAGAGTCAGACAAAACAGGCAGAGAGCGGCGAGATTGCGCATAGGGAAATCCTCGATTCGCCCGCAGTTCTACCCGAGTGCGCTGCCGAATCGAGCGCCGATCGGTAGAGTCGGCCATGACGACGCTGACCCGCGACGTAATCCGCCGCATGCCCAAGGTCTCTCTTCACGATCATCTGGACGGCGGACTTCGTCCGGAAACCATCATCGAACTCGCCCAGACTTGCGGGGTGGAGTTGCCGTCACGGGACCCGGCGGCCCTCCGCAGTTGGTTCGAGCGAGGCGCCAATCGAGGCAGCCTGAAGGAGTACCTCGAGGGATTTGGCGTGACCTGCGCGGTGATGCAAACCCACGACGCCCTGGAGCGGGTCGCGACCGAAGCGCTTTTGGATCTCCATCAGGATGGTGTCGTCTACGCAGAATTGCGCTTCGCCCCGCAGTTCCACACCGAGGGTGGTCTTCCCCTCGAGGCCGTCATGGACGCGGTGCTCTCGGGCCTCGAGAAGGGAGCGGCGACCACCGGGGTACGCTGGGGGCTCATCGTGTGCGGGATGCGCAGTTCCCCCCCGGAACTTTCCCTCAAGATGGCGGAATTGGCGTTGAGCTTCCGGGATCGTGGCTGCGTCGGATTCGACCTCGCGGGCGACGAGTTCGGCCATCCCGCGAAGGATCACCAGGACGCCTTCAGCCTCTGCAAGCGGGAAAACTTCAACATCACGATTCACGCCGGCGAAGCCTTCGGACCGCCGAGCATTTGGCAGGCGCTCCAATACTGCGGCGCCCATCGAATCGGACATGCGACCCGCCTCATGGAAGACATGGTCGTTCGTGAGGGACGGGTGATCAGCATGGGGCGTTTGTCGCAGTACGTGTTGGATCATCGCATCCCCCTCGAGATTTGTTTGTCATCGAATGTGCAGACGGGGGCGGTGAAAAAGCTGGAGGACCACCCGCTTCGCTGGTACCTCCGCCACAACTTCCGCGTCACGTTGAACACCGACAATCGCCTGATGTCCGCCACCACGGTCACGGACGAACACTGGCTCGCCGTCACTCGTTTTGGTCTCGACTTCAACGACATCGAGAAAATCGTCATCAACGGGATGAAGTCGGCGTTCATTCGCTACGACCGCCGTTGCGACATCATCTACGATGCCCTGAAGCCCGGATTCGCTTCGATCCGTGCCGAGCTCGAGCTCGCACCATCGCAATATCCCAAGCGCTGAGTCGCGGCGCCTCGTCACTTCGCGGGCTTCGCGACTTCGACATCCGCGAGCGACCAATTGAGAACGTGACCGGAGAAGCCCTTCACCCGCTTCTGAAGGACGTGCAGGCGGCGCAGGTGGCCCAAGGGAAGGATTGGCACCTCCTCTTCGACGATTTTGGCGGCCTCCGCGACCCGGTTCGCGCGGTCCTTGGTCGCTCCCATGGTGGCAATGCGGTCATAGAGCGCATCGAAGCCTTCGTGCCGCCACCCTCCGTAATTGGAACCGCCTGGCTCGTCCTCGCCGTGGCTGCGCAGAAACACGAGGAAGTTCTCCGGATCGAGATAATCCGCGTACCAGGAAACCCAGGCGAAGTCGAAGTCTTGGCGCTGCGAGCGGCCTCGCCATTCACCAAAACTGCACTCACGAATCCGCACCCGGATCCCGACCTCCGCGAGGTTGCGGACGAGACCCTCGACGGCGTCCTTCAGGGCGGGCGTCGGAACCCCTCCCGGCACATCCAGCGTCAACTCGGAGATCCCCGCCCCGTTTTCGTGGCCGGCTGCCATGAGCAACGCCCGTGACTTGGCCACGTCCCGCGTCGCATAACGATCCGGTAAGAGCGCGACGATCCGTTGTTCGGCCAGGCCGGTCGGGACCGGTCCGTGGGCCAGTTCGCCTCGGGTCCCATAGGCCTTTTCGGCAAAAGCTTTGCGATCGAGAGCGTGGGCGATCGCCTGGCGCACTCCTTTTTTCGCCAGCACTTTGTGGTGCAAGCCGAACACGAGGTAACTCGTGTCCAACGAGGGCCCGGTCGCGATGTGGAGGCCCTTCTTTTTGTGCTCGGCACGGAGCGCGCCCCAACGGTCGAGAAAGACGTCGTGCAGGTCCGGGCCGAGCTCCAAGAGGTCGAGATCCTGGGACAAGAACCGGGCACTCCTCGCCTCGGCAGCGCTCACGACATCGAGTCGCAATTCATCGACCTTGGGAACACCGGTCAGGTGGTAGCCGCGATGGCGCACGAGGCGCAGGTTCCCGAGTGCGTCTTTGGACTCGAGACGAAACGGACCCGCCCCGACCGGATGTTCGCCCAACCCGGTTCCGTACGTTCGGACCGCCTCAACCGGTACCGCCGACGCCCACGGCTGGGTGAGCAAGGGGACAAGCTGGGGATAAGGCCGGGTGAGTTTGAGCCTGAACGCTCCGCTCTCGAGGGCGATTCCCGAAACGGCGGCGTCGTAGTCCGCAACGCCGTCCTTCGCGGCCTGCGCGCGCCACTCGTCGAGGCCGGCGATTCGCCCCTCCAAGAACGACGCGTAAAAGGGGCTCTGGACCGCCGGGTCCGCGTGGCGCAAGAGGACGTAGCGCCAGTCCGCCGGAGCGAGCTCTCTTCCCTTGCCGCCCGGGAAGCAAGCATCGTCGTGGAAGCGCACTTTGGGTACGAGGGTGAATCGCAACTCGAGCCCGTCCTCGGCGACGGTGGGAGGGTTGCATCCCCCCGCTTCCACCGAGACCACGCCATCTGGTCCGGCCCGGGTGAGGAGCGGCGGCAGGTAGAGCTGCGCGAAGGTCTTGAAGTCCTCGAGGTTGTTCGAGCGGGCGGGATCCAAGGTCGCAGGGGAGTGGCCGATTGGATACCGCAGAATGGACTGCGCCAGGACAGGGGAGGCCAGGGCAAGTCCAAGAATGATCGCACGCATACGGACTCTCTCCGGTTGGCGCGGCAGGCGCTCCATGGCTATGGTACGCAACGCCCACCCGGCCCCGTTGGACACAGTTTTTCCACGCCGGTCCAGAGGGCCTCGGAGCACGAATCATGGCCACCTACGAGAAACTCACGCCCCCGACCCGGGGCACCAAGATCACCCTGAGCGGCACCAAACTCGCGGTGCCCTCCGACCCGATCCTCCCCTTCATCCGCGGGGACGGCACCGGCCCCGACATCTGGACGGCTTCGCAGCACGTCTTCGACGGCGCCGTGAAAAAGGCCTACGGCGGGAATCGACGGGTCGAGTGGTTCGAGATCTTCGCCGGAGAAGAGGCGACCCGCCGCTACTCCCCTGACACCTGGCTGCCCGAAGACACGCTCCGGGCCATCGAGGACTACAAAGTCGCGATCAAAGGTCCCCTCACCACTCCGGTCGGTGGAGGCATCCGCAGCCTCAACGTCGGCCTTCGCCAGCGCCTCGATCTCTATGCCTGCGTGCGGCCGGTGCGCTGGTTCACCGGCGTTCCCGCCCCCGTCCGCGAGCCTGAGAAGCTCAACGTCACGATCTTCCGCGAAAACACCGAGGACGTGTACGCCGGCATCGAGTGGGCCTCGGGCACCGCAGAAGCCAAGAAGCTGATCGACTTCGTGGGCACCGAGCTCAAAAAGAAGATGCGGCCCGACAGCGGCATCGGCATCAAGCCGATGTCCCCCTTTGGCTCGAAGCGCCTGGTCCGGCGCGCCATTCAGTACGCCATCGATCACAAACGGCCCTCGGTCACCCTCGTGCACAAGGGCAACATCATGAAGTTCACGGAGGGCGCGTTCCGCGACTGGGGCTATCAGGTCGCGACCGAGGAGTTCCGCGCTCACATCGTGACCGAACAAGAGGTGAGCGACCTGCACGGTGGCAAGGCTCCCACCGGCAAGGTGATCATCAAGGACCGCATTGCCGACGCGATGTTCCAACAGGTGCTTCTGCGACCCGACGAGTACAGCGTCATCGCGACTCCGAACTTGAACGGCGACTACATCAGTGATGCCTGCGCGGCCCAAGTGGGCGGACTCGGCCTCGCTCCCGGCGCCAACATCGGCGACGCCGCCGCCGTCTTCGAAGCCACCCACGGCACGGCCCCGAAGTACGCCGGCCAGGACAAGGTCAACCCCGGCTCGGTCATCCTCTCCGGCGTCATGATGTTCGAGCACCTCGGCTGGAACGAAGTGGCCGAGCTCATCGTGAAGGGCCTCGAGCGCACCATCGCCCAAAAACGCGTGACCTACGACCTCGAGCGCCAAATGCAGGGCGCGAGCCTCCTCAAGTGCTCCGAATTCGGCAAAGCCATCGTCGAGAACTTCTGAGGAGCCGCCGGGTGGGAGGCTCGCGCCGCTTAGCCGAGCGCGCCCCGGTCTCGATTCGCTGCCTTTTTCCCACCGAGGGTCAGCGGATGCATCTGGCCGCGGGAAGGCTCCATCCCACGCTTTTCGGCCCAGGCCCGATATTCATGACTCGCATTGTTTCCGCAAAGTACTGGAATCGGCGTTGCAAGCCGACTTGCGTTTGCCGCTGTTCGAATCGGCCGAGTCCGACCCTGTAAGCACCCGGCAGGATCCCCGTGACACGAATCGTCCCGTCAATGTCGGCAACATAGGGATAGAGGTCCTCGGCCCGTGGCTCAGAGTCGGGGCGAACTCGCTCATCGCCGTGCAAAGAGGTGAGCAGCAGAAAGAGGCCATCAGGCAACGAACCACTCTCGGAAAAGACACGAACCCGCAGCGCGCCCAAGTCGGGTTGAGGCACGAGGACTATGGGAGTCGCGGCGTCCAGTTCCGCCTTCGGAAACACCCACGCCCCTACGCCGACCTGGAATACAGTCAGCCAAGGATTCGAAGCTTGATGTCGTTCGAGCGCGAATGTCCCGTCTTCCTCCACGCGAGCCACGCAACTGGCACGACGCTCCAAGGGCAGATCAATGATCGAGGGAATCAGAGTCAAAGGGAGGCGACCATCCACAACGGACATTGTGCCGGGGTCGGCCCCATCCAGTCGAATGCGTCCTTGGAGTCGGCCGGACGAAGCCTCGAATCCGAGTTGAGGGGCTTCGCAGCTTCCGTCGATACCGACCTCGAATTCGCACTGGCTCGAACCCAACTCGGGCACGAGCATGACAACCCGATAGCGGCCCACCGGAAGTACTCCCAGATCCACGAGACTGCCGTCGACGCCCTTCCTGAGCCATCCGTCCCTCAGGCGAGCGGTATACGATCGCAGGGAATCGGCCCCCCATTCCAGAGCGGTAATCGGTTGTACGTAGAACAGGGTCGGTCCGCTGGAGCGGGTTCCGACGCGGACTAAACCGGAGTCGGCCGAGATTCCGACCCGAACGGAAGGCTGGCGCCGAAAACGAAAGAGTGCCACGGGGTCGGCCGAAGTCACCCACGGGCGTTCGGAAGAAAATCCGGATGGCGAGACCAGCATCGATCGGTCATGAGTGGAGGGCTCGACATAGTACTGGAGCGGCAATTGAACGCAGTCGATCCAAGCCTCCCCGGTTGCGTCCAAGTGAACAGAAACAGCCTGAAAATTGCCCGAATCCCGATCACTGAAATTAACCGTAACGGAAAGCGGTCCCCGATCCTCCGGATTGTCGGGGAGCGCTCGAACGAGGAAACGGTCCTCGTGCTTTCGAACGGTGAATCGAGATCTACTGAGTCGCCCGGAATCGGTCGGGATCGAAAGCGGGAGTTCCACGAGGTCATCGTAAGACGGACTTGTGAAGATGATCACCGGAGCCGATGGAGGAAGAGAAAAAACGAAGTGCTCCTTGGGTATGACTCCGCACCAAACCCCCTTGTCGGCAATCCCCGATGGCCGCAAATCGCAGCCTCCCGCACCCCACAGCACCGTCGCGGTTCGGACGCGGTCGTAGGGGATCGGATCTCCCGCCTGGTCTCGTAGTTCGACCTCGAAGACGAATGGTCCGGTCGGCCTCGCTTCGACCGTTACTGTCACTCTCGATACCCGATCGGGAGCGACGGTGATCTCCGTCACCCGGAGTCCCCGGCTGTCCGATAAATAATATACCAGGTCCAGTTCCATGGCAGGCGGGAGGTATGTTCCGACCGGAATGCGCCGCTCCCTGCCAAGGTCGAACTCGTCGAAGTCGATTTGCACCAGCTTGTCGTGCGTTGACAGGGAGAACCCGTCGACGGCCGTATTTGGCGCGAGAGTCGAGTCCAGGGCCACTTCGATTTGTCCGCCCGGGAACAAACGAGATTCTATTTTCAGCGGCTCCACCGAGCCGGGTTTTCGATCCAATTTGAACCGGTCAGGGACAATGGCCAATGACGATCCCTCGGGAGGAGCGAGTCCGTAGACTCCGGGTGCGAGCAAAATCGCCCCTATTCCGGACCCACACAACTGGACAGTGGATTCGCGTCCGCTCTCCGAAGTCAGCCGGAGGTGGGAAGGGAGTGCGATCATGCCGGGTTGCGAGGAAACAACCGAGAATTCGACCCGGATGTCCGACTCGGCTCGACAATCGGATGCCTCGTGGAGGCACGACGCGACAGCGAGGATGCAGGCAAGGAGTAGGCTGCTCATCGTTCAGAATCGTCCTCGATCTTACCGGGTCAAGATCAGCGTGAATTCGAGGGTCGGGCCACCATCACCCAACGACATCCGCACGGTCGCCGGATCCCCGGATTCGCTGCTCACCTGCCAAAATATGGCGGCTTCGTCCGATCCGGAAACCCTGCGGACGAAGGGTGGAACGGTCCAATTCAAGGGACTCCCGCTCGTCTGCTCCCAATTCAACGAGAGTGCTTCGAAATTCGGCGACGTGGATACTGGTACCAAAGGAACATAATTCGCCATCGGACCAGTACTGCGGACAACGGTGCGGTGCTCTGCCCATGGTTGGGTATGCATACCGGGACCCCATTCTTGGAGCGTGAACGAATGTGGAATGAGCTCAACTGCGGTGACGGCCGTCGCGCCGATCGGAAAAGCGGCATCAAAGCTCGACTCGAAACGCACCCACTCACCGGTTCCTCCCGTGAATCGACAGTGGATTTCCCAGAATCCGGATGCCAGCCGGATCGGCTGGGTGAGATCGACCGAGACGATCGCGGTCGGTAAATGCCTTGCAATCTGCGATGCCGTTGCCCCACCGACCCAGGCTACTCCCGGTTGATCGGAGGCAATTCTCACGTGGAGGGGAGCGGAGAGCGCCCCGGGAAACGTCTCATCGACTTCCAGGTAGAAGCAGACAGATTTTTCGTAGACTCCCACTCCGTTTGCCCCGGCACTGCTGCTGAAGGGCTGCCCACCGGTCTTGGTGCCGTTTCTCTCGGCTTCCGTGTCGTCGGTCGGTGGCAGTACGATGAGTCCTCCGCTCGGTGGAGGCGCCGGAGCACCAGCGGGCCCTCCGGTGGGAACAGGGGTGGGGGTGATCCCGGGAGGAGGAAGAGGCGGAGGCGTAGTGCCCGGGCCGTATCCTCCGGGATTCGGTGATCCTCCGGGATTGGGCCCGGGCGTCGTGCCTCCGGAGGTACCACACGGTGTTCCTGGCCGCGAAACGACGGTAATGGTCTCTCTCCCCCAAATTTCCATCCCGGCTGCGTACTCCGGAGTGTTTCCATCGGGAGCGTGGAGGGCTAGGCTCACGTTCGTGAATACGTCAGGATAGGCTTCCAAGGGGATTTCGTGACACTCGGTCGTCCTCTGCAACACGGTAATACCCCCCGCGATGGCCTCCCCCTTGTCGTCCATTGCGGCCTCCGAAAGGAACTGCTCCGAAAGGAGAGTAACGGTACCGGTTGCGGACAGGCCCAATTCGACGACGCGCCCTCTGGCGGCCTTCTCGCGGTTGGGCCCCGCCGGTAAGGTGACATCCGCGCTGACTTCGACAGAACCTTCTTCGGTAATACTGTACTTCCGCTCCACCGCTTGGGAGTCTTGAAGGAGAGTCTGAAAGAGCAATGCATCGTTTTCAAATGGCCTTCGAAACCTGACGCTCATGGATCCCGACTTTCGCACGCCAGCGTCCGCGTACAGATTCTGAAAGCCATCGATCACGGTGGTAATGGTATGGATGGAGTTTCCCGGAGGCGGATAGCTGTGGATGGGCGCAGGTTCACACTTGGTGGAGAGTATCAAGGTGCCGCTCGCCTGGGCCGCCACACCTCCCGAGCTCTTCTCACCATCCTCCGCCCAGAGATAGACCACCGATTTTGCATGGAGCACCATACTCTTCTTAATGGCCCCGGGTACGTCGGGTATCGAAATCTCGCTACCTACATCAGCCCCTGTCTCCGCGTTCACGTAATGTCCCTTGTCCACCGAGCCGGCTCCGGAGGGCGAAAAGCGTAGCTGGAGTGGCCTAGCCCAGCTACCGGGATTCGATTGACCGACATTCTGGACCTCCAGGATCCGCCCCTCCTCCGGCGATGGAGGCGACCCAGGGGTTTTCCGTTCAGCCTTCATTTCGATTTGCGGCTTGGGGGTGCAGCCGGTGGCCGGCGCCGTTTGCGCAAATGAAAATTCCGCCGCGAGCCCGAGCGTGACCATCAGGCACGCCAATGCGTGACTTTTCTGTCGAGCCATTGTTGAAGTCCTCCTCTATTCGTTCGCCTCGCCAATCGAAGATCTCGGGCAGGACCGAGCCGCCGATGCACCGATGCACCGATGCACCGATGCAGGTAGACTATAGGAACGAGTGTGGGCTGTCAACACCTTTTCCGCATCGGTCAGCCGCACACATCCAGACTTCGTACGGTCTCTTCTGACTCGGTCGGGAAGTGCCGACGGCGTCGGTGCGCAATTTCCATATTCAACGCGATTCGATGGGTTGGCCGTCGCGGACCCATTGCCAGCCGGTGCCGAGGCGGCCGAAGACGCCGTAGGGGTGAAGGCCGAAGACCATGGAGCGCAAGTAGGTGGCCACGTCGGCGGGCATTTTTTGGCGCCGGGATTGGGCTTCCACCAAGAGGCGCTCGGCGGCGGCCTCTTTGGATTGGAGTTCCATGACGCGGGCGAGTTCGACGAGCGGCAGGGCCAGGTGTTCGTTGTGATCGGCGGCAGTGAGGAGCTCGCGCGCCGCGCCATCCAGGTCTCCGGCCAATTCCCGGGCTTTGGCGCGCGCCAATCGCGAAAACACCTCGTCTTGCCAAACCCAATCGGGAATGGCCGACCTCCAGGCGACTATGGCCCGCTCGACCTCGGCGAGTCCGTGTGCGTGCGCGGCGTGCCAGGCCCATGCCGCGAGTAAGTGCCGTCGCGGCTCGGCGTCGAGAATGCCCCCGCGAGGCGCGACCGGGCCGTAGAGGCGCGCCGCCTCGGCGTAGGCCTCGAGCGCTCGCGCGGAGTCCCCGTCCTTCGAAAACCACGCCGAGTCCACCACCGCGCGCAGGTGCCACGCGATCGCCGATTCGGGCACCCGTGCGCCAAACCGGTGAAGCTCCTGCCGAGCGGCCGCAAGGTCCCCCTCCCCCATCGCGGCCACCGCGCCGTACCAATTCGGCCACGGTTCATCGGGCAGGGCAAGCTTGGCCTCGTTTGCGGCGCGTCGCAGGTCCTTCCAGGAGAGACCGGGTTCGCTAGGCTCTTCGAAGCCGGTGAGAATGCGCCACCGTAAGTGGGCAGCCAGGAGTCGCCCCTCCGGCTCCGTCGCTCTAGCCTCGTGAACCGCGAGGAGGTCTGCGACCTTCTCAAGCGTCGGCGGGGCGAGGCGGCGAATGCGGACCTGATCCGTCTCCTCCATCTCCCTGACCGAGGCCGCGGTGGCCGGGTAACTCTGCTCGCCGGTGCCTACCGCCGTGGGGCCGACGACCGTAGTTGGACGAGACTCCTCGGTCTTGAGAAGGAGTTCGAGCCAGGCGCGCATGAGGCGCATCGCTCCCGAATCGGTCGGCTCGGCGGGCCCGAGGACCGCCGACGCCTCCTCCGAGTGCCCGAGGGTGTCGAGAATCCAGGCGGCTTGAAACCGATGCCCCGGCGCTCGGCTCCGCATAGCCAGGGAGCGCGCATCGCTCAGCCGATCCAACTCCTGGTCCGCCAATGCTTCGTACGGTGCCCCCCGCCATGGGGCGAGGCGGGCCGCATTTTCCGTCGTGAGCGCGTGAACGCGCCACGTCTGGATTCCCCACCAAGAACACGCCATCACCAAGATCGCCCCCGCGGCGAGCCAGGGCAGCTTACGCCGATGCCTGAGCACGGCGCGCCGCCACGGCCTGGCCCGACGCAGGGTGGGCTTCGCCGGCATTTCACCGCGCGAGAAGGCCTCGAGATCCGCGGCAAAATCTCCCATCGTGGCATACCGCCGCGTGGGGTCGATTTCCGTCGCCCGGAGGATGATCGCCTCCAGGTCGAACGGAATCGACGGATCCACCGCCGAGGGGCGTGGCGGCCCCTGGGTCTTAATTTGCTCGAATAGAGGCTCCCGCTGCGTCTGTACGAACGCGGGGCCGCCGGTCATCAATTCGTAGAGACAGAGACCCAGTCCGTAGAGATCACTCTGCGGCGACACCGCCCCGTTGCCGCGCTGGAGCAACTCGGGGGCGAGATAGCGAGGGGTTCCCATCACTCCGTCGATGGTCTGGGTGAGATCGCTTCCCTCGCCGGTGCGTGCGATGCCAAAATCGATGATGACCGGCTCTCCGAGCCGATCGACGAGAATGTTCGAGGGCTTCACGTCGCGATGCACGATGCCATGGCTGTGGACCGCGCCGAACGTGCGGGCGAGCCGCGCGATCAGGCGAGCCCGTTCTTTCATCGGGTGGAGCGCGTGCCCCTTCGATTTCACCGCCTCCCGCAAACCGACGAGAGTTTGGCCTTCGATCCATTTCATCGCCATCCACAGGCGGCCGTCCTCTTCGCCCACCTCGTAGGCTGGCACCACGCCCACGAGTTCGAGCGCGCGCAGAACCCTCGCTTCGCGGCGGAACCGCTCGAGTTCGCGCCCGTCGGCGACTCCGAACCGATCGAGTACTTTGAGCGCGACGATGTGGTGATCTTCGCGATGGCGGGCGCGGTAGACCACGCCCCCTCCCCCCTCCGCAATTTTCTCGAGGATTTCGTAGGCCCCGATCTCGTGCGGAGTGCGTCGATCCCGGAGGGGGGCCACCAATGCGGTGGCGTCTTCGGCGACCGTCGAGCCGGCGCTCCCTCCGAGGGGATCCTCCAACAAGACCGCCAGGTCCGCCGCGAACCGCGGATAGCGCGCCAAGTAGTCCTCGATGGATGGCCGCGCACCCTCCTCCTGCTCGAAGAGGAACTGCGCGACGACCTCCTCCAAGTCCTGTTCGCGCCGCGTGCGGGACCGGGGTTCCGGCGACTCGCCGCTGGGCCGCCCCTGGTCAGCCACGCGGATTGGCCTCGACCAAGTTTTTCATCTTGAGCCGCAGCCGGGCGTCCGTTTTTGCGAACCGCATCCGGACGGCCCGATCCGTCACTCCGAGTCGCGCGGCAATTTCCGCCGCCCCGCATCCCCGCATCCGCAGCCGATAGATCAGCCGATCCATGCGCTCGCACTCGCGCAGAAAGCGGTAGCGCCATCGGCGGAGTTCCTCCAAGCTCAACCGCGTCATGGGGGTGAGCTCGAGGTCCTGGGGTTCCCGATTCTCGGGCAGTGCGGCCCGCCTGATGACGTACGGCGCACCGGCCTTCCGCAGCACCACTCGGGTAATGATCCCCCGGAGCCAACGGGCGAAGCTACGCGAGTCCTCCATTTCGAAGCTGCCAATCCGCCGCAGGACGATTTGATACGCATCCTGCAAAATGTCCCTCGTGTCGTCGAGGCTCCGCAGAGAGGTGCCCAGTCGCTTCTTCGCAAAGCGCAGCATCATGGGTTCGTGCATGCCGAGGAGGCGAGCCACGGCCTGGCCGTCGCCCGCTTTTGCCTGCAAAACCAGCCGTCGAACCCCCTCGATGGTGCGATCGAGGTCGTCCACGGGCCCCTGATTCGGAAAAGTCGTCATGGTGGGGGATCGGATCGTAGCGAGTCGCGCCCCGGTCGGCAGTATAGGGCAGGAAGTTCTTGGAGGCGCGGGTTGCTTCGGGATAAGCTCCCACAGTTCCCTCTCTTCAATCCTGCCTGACACACCCATGAACCGACGCGCGCCCGCCCGCCGCTCCCCCTTCGGCGCTGGCTGCCTCTGCCTCTGCGCTGCCCTTTGGGGCAGTGCGGGGATGGCGGCGGCGCAGCCGCCCCAACCCGAGAACCAGGGAATCGTCTTTTCGGAGTTCCACCACGTCTCAACGCCGGGTGTCGGCTCGCTTCCGACTTACATCGAACTGTTGAACCTCAGTATCACCCGCGCCGAGACGGTGTCGGGGGGAATCATCAGCGTGCAGCGGCCAGGCCAATCCCTGGTCCAGATCACAATTCCGCCCGGAGTCGTGATCCCGCCGGGAGGAACCCTCGTGCTGTCGGGCGGCGTGATCACCAACCCGTCGGGCACCGGGCAGATCCTGAACGCCACCGTCCTCTTCGCCGACCCCCAGATCCTCGCTCAGGGAGCGAGCGTGCGCCTGTGCCTCCAGATTCCCACAGTTCCCCCGAGCTTCGACCAGGTCGACCTGAACGTCACGATGGCCCAACTCGCGCAGTTGCAAAGCTGCAACCAAGCCACCTGGCGGGGTCCCTCACTCAACAATCCCTTTGCTCGAGTCAATCGGGTTCTTTACGTCGATTCGGACACCTTTTACGACTGGGATCCGGGCGCCGTCGGATCGCCACCTTCGGTACCTACCCCGGCCGGGGTGAATCTCGATCTCGATCACGTCAACGGTTTCTTGTTCCGCAACCCGGCCACCGGCCAGGGAATCCCGATTCCGGGTATGACCAATCCGATCAATGCGCCGGTGTCGGGCCTGCCGCCGCAGATCATCAGCGGCGCTCAGCCCACGTCCGGCTCCATCACCATCGCGGCCGGCCGATGCCGGGGCGTTTCCGTGCCGAATCACCCGCGCTTCCCGAACGGAATCTTCGATCCTCTGTTCGACCCGGTCATTTTCGACAGCACGATGCTCGTCGGAGGGACGGTTGCGATCCAGGGAGCCGTCCTGGGCCAGGATCCCTTCTTTGGCCAGATGACCATCCCTGCGCTGACCTGGAATCTCACGGTCCCACCGAGTTCCTTGACGGGACCGACTCCCGGCGTCCTCAACATCGACATGGCGTTGATGACCGAGGTGCCCGGCGGTCAGGAGTTCTTTCCGAACTCAACGGTGGGCAATCTCGGTCGGCCCCGGTTCAGCAAGATCATGACCGACAACAATCCCAACGACTCCGGCGCCAGCGGGACGGGGGATCTGAGTGTCTCCCAGATCGACGTCCTGCCGAATTCGACCGGCGGCGGCGACATCTGGTGCGAGGTCATCGCCTACAACGAAGCGGGGTACTCGATCATCGCCAAGGTCCGCAACTGGCCGGCCAATCCGAACAGTTGCAGCACTCCTAATTTGGGGATGGGCTCGAACGCGGTCGGCAACCTCGACTTGATCGCCCTCTGCTTCCCGGCCAATTCCGAGATCTTCATTCTACCGACCCTGAATGTGGCTTCCCCCACCGGCAGCGGAGCCCTCCTCGGTATCAACCCGGATCCCGTGACCTTGGGCTTCCTCGCGGCGCCGCTGGGCGTGGACCCGGCCCACGTCACGACCACCGCGGACGGGCTTTACTTCTACGGTCTCACCGACCCGGGATTGAGCGGCCTGAGCCTCGACGCGATCGCCATCGAGTACCAGAGCGGGACTGGGTTTGTCCTACCGGCAACCCCGGCGAACACGATCACCGTTCTCTGACCGGCTCACTCAGGCTCGGTAGCCTCGAGCCCACAATCGTGGGATGATGGCCTCCTACCGGGAGCCACCATGCGCCACGCAATTTTGGGCCTGCTCGTCGCCGCCAAGGTCTCTGTCGCCCAACCTCCGGCGCCCCTGATCACGGGGATCCCCGGCGAAGAATTGGGCCATTCGATGGTGTCCGCCGACTTCGACGGAGACGGACTCATCGACATCGCGGTTTCCGCGCCGCGCCACCAACTCGAAGGAACGTACACGAACTCGGGGCGAGTCCTGATCGTTCGGGGCGGCAAGGGAGACCTCAGCGAACGCCAGGCTCAGTGGAATGCGCGAGATGGGAACTGCCGGTTCGGCGCCTCACTCGGAATCGGAGACCTGAATGGTGACCGCGCCCCCGACCTGCTCGTTGGGGCTCCCGGATCGGATCGAGCCCGCGGCGAAGCATTCGTCCTTCGCGGCGGGAAGGGCGATGGCGAGGCTGCCTTCGGCGGAGATCTTCGCCAGGCCGAGGTGTTCCTCTCGATCAAGGGAATCCAAGAACTCGGCGGCTTCGGCTCCAGCATAGCCGTCGGAGATCTGAATGGTGACGGGCTCGCCGAGCTGATCGTGGGCGAGAGCGGCGTCTCGGTCGGGACGACCAAGAACTCGGGACGGGTGTGGGTGTTCGCCGGCCGCAAAGCCTGGAAGAGCGGAACGGCGAGCCTTCCCGGCGAGGGAGAGTTAGCGGCGTCGCTGGTCATCGTCGGTCGCGAGGGCGATTCCTTGGGTGGTCGCGTACTCGCCGAGGATGTGAACGGCGATGGAATCTCCGACCTCGTTTGTTCCGGCATCACCGGCACCCACGCGGGAGTCCCGGAGAGCGGTGCCGTCTTCATCTGGATGGGCAAGAAAGACCTGCTCTCCAACTCGACCCTGGTGCTCGGCAAGGACGAGGCCGATTACGTCGTGTTCGGCAAAGGCGCCGGCAATCTCGGATTCGCCCTGGCCTCACTCGACTTCGACGGAGACGGCAAAAAGGAGCTCCTGATCTCGGAACCCAAACGCAGCGTGAAAGGGGTGAAGGAGTGCGGAGCCGTGCACGCGGTGTCGATCGGGAGGATCGGTCCGAAGTGCGACCTGGGAGCGGCTGAGCTTGCGGGCGTCGTGTCCCGGTTCGGAATGGCACCGCACGAGGGCTTCGGCTCCTCGATTTGGGTGGGAGTCGCCGGTGGCGAGCCGGACTTGGATCTCGTCATCGGCGCCGCAAGTGCGGGGCGCGTGATTCTGCTGGAAGATCCGGCGGACCTTCTCCTGAAGGAGAGTCGCGCCGTCGTGGGGCCGGGCAATGCTCGAGGTTTCGGCACATCCGCGGTTTTTGCGAAGGATGAGAAGGACGGCCCCGGCCATCTCTTCGTGGGGGCTCCCGCCGGCGTGAAGGTCTTCCGCTATTGATTGACGGCCTGAGCGGCGTCGATACGAATGCCCACGCGCTGCGTCACTTTTTCTCGGTCTCGACAAATCGAATACCCGGCGCATCCGCGCGAGGAACGACCGGCAAGCGCACATGACTCGGGCGGGCCTCGTCGTGGTACACCGTGTTGTGAGCCACCAAGCTCTCCATTGCGGTGAGAGGCGAATCCAAAGTGTTCAGATGCCGCGCGTATCCGGGCCACCCCCAGGGAGTAACCCTGAGCTGAAGGCGATCCCCCTTCTCGAGCCTTTGCCCCGTGGCCCACAAGTCCACGGTAATTTCCACGACCGTCCCGGGCTTCACGAGGTGCACTGCGCGCGGATCCTTGGCGTAGCGCAGACGCTGGATACCACTAGCCATATGGAGGAGCTTGCCACTCGGCAAGAGTCGGTGGAGATTGACTGCAAAATCGGTGTCCACGGCATCCGTGGACACATAGAGCACCGCGCTGAGCGGTCCGACCAATTCACAGGCCTCGGCCAGAGGCGGGGTTGTGTAATCCAGGTCGTCAGCCCGATCCTGCTCTTGGCTCTGATCGGCGGTGACCTGTGCGCCGGATAGATCGCCGTAGTCCGCATTGGTCTTCGGAAGAATCATGGGGTCGTAGCGCAAGACCTCAGACGGCTGTCCGGCCTTTCTCGGAGCGGAAAGGAGTCGGCCACCCCCGTCGCGCCGCAGGGCACCACCGTCGCTCGCCAAATAAAGCGAAGTCCACTGAGTTTCGGGCAGCGGCCAGTCGCGCTCTCCGGACCAACGATTGGCTCCCATGGTGAACACGAAGACCGGCGGTTCCGTGTCGATGCCGTTCTTGGTGCCCTTCAGATAGCGATCGAAAAAACGAAGGATCCGAGCATCGAGGTCGATCATCCCCTCCGGTCCGAAATCGACGTCGCCGATGGAGCGCGAGCTGTTGAACAGATGCGTCCACGGGCCAATCACCAAGTACTGATGCCCTCGGGTGGCTTCGGATTTCGCGTGCTTCCGCATACCCGGAAAATTCTGGATCCCCCCGGGCATGTCGCCGTCGTACCAGCCGGTGATGTTCATCACCGGGATGTCGATCTTGCCGAAGTGATCTTGGTAACTCGCGGACTCCCAAAAGGCACGATCCTCGGGTGGGTGGGCCAACCACTCGTTGATGAACGATTTCTTGTCGAGACTCATGCTCTCGTCCAACTTGGAGAGAGGGAGCACCGACATGCCCTTGATCCAATCGATGCCCGTACTGAAGTCCACCCCCTTATCCATCGACTCCAAGACCCGCGCCCACCAAGCGGCTCCCAAAAGGAACGCCCCGCCCTCGTAGGGAAAATTCTCGTGCGGATCGGGAGGTGAAACTTGCGGCACGATGCACTTGAGCGCCGGATGCCCGGTCTTCGCGGCAAGCCACTGAACGAGGCCCACGTAACTCGCTCCGACCATCCCGACCTGGCCATCACTCCAGGGCTGTCCAGCGATCCAGGTGAGGGAGTCGGCGCCGTCCCGTGCCTCCGACGTGAACGGGAACCAGACGCCCTCACTCTCGAAGCGACCTCGAACATCTTGCGCGACGAACACATAGCCACGCTGAGCGTAGAAGTTTCCCTTCAGGGCTCCCTCAGTGGTGCGGTTATAGGGGGTACGCGCGAAAATCGTCGGGAACTTCCCCTCCCCTACCGGGCGATAAATGTCACAGGCCAGCTTGATTCCGTCGGTCATTGGAACCATGACCTTGCGCTCGATCAAAACCTTGTGGACCGGTTTAGAAAGCTGCTCTCGCCACGGACCGGAATCGACGATCGAGGTCGGCTGGTCGTCCTGGATGCGCAGGTCCGCGAAGCCGTCCAGGGAGACCGCAATCTTCTGCGAGGGAATCTCGATCCGCAGCGGCGCCCCATCCTCGCGACTCAAACAGAGCATTTCGAGTTTCGGCGGCGCCAGGAACTTGGTGCTGCGAACGCGCAGCGCCTTGCCGCCATGACTGATTTGCATGACCCGGGTCTCGGCGATCTCGATCGGAAAACTCACTCCGCCGGAGAGTAGTAGGGCTGAGAGTTTGACCTTCGGCGCGAGCTTCCCCTCCGACTCCAGGCGTTCCACCGCCCGTGCGAGATCGACAAAACTCGCCCAGACCAGATTCTCGAAGACCACCGGAATGGTGCCGGACTCGATCGTGCCTTTCTTCTCCTTATTCGAGCCCTCGGCCTTGACGATGAACTCGGTGCCCACGAGCTCGAGAATCCCTGCGTGGTCTTTCCCACCCGACTTGGATTTCACGGAAACTCTGAGTCCGTCCTTCGTGGCCACCCGCTCCATCCGATACTCGCCACTGCGGGTGCCGAGTAGATCGAAGCTGCCCTCCGCGACCCACCCGTTTGGTCGCAGTTCCACCGTCTCGGACCCGATCTCCGCCCCCTGCAAGGTGGCCTTGAGTTCGAGGGGAACCACTGGAGCGACCGGATCTGAAGTCTGGCCCAGGAGTGGACCCGAACAACCGATGAGGCAGCCGACCCAGACCCATTGAACGACCAGAGCTGCGTGTCGGAACATGACCGTCCTCGAAAAGGGAGTGTGAGATCGCGCCCAGTCTACGGGCTGTACTAGGACACATTTTCCCGCGAATCGGCCTGAATCGCTGGTAGGGTCCCTCATGCCGACCTTCTCCCTGGCCCCGGATGCGCGTGCCGCGCTCGATCAGATCCGAGAGGCCTCCGACCACGCCGTCGTCATGGTCTTCAAGAAGAGCCCCACTTGCCCGATCAGCCACGAAGCGGAGGCCGAATGGCGGCGCTTCTTGCGCACCGTCCCCGAACCCACCCTCGTCGCGGAGATCGATGTCATTGCGGAGCGCGCCTTGGCTCGAGGCTTGGTGGCCGAACTGGGAATCCGCCACGAATCGCCCCAGGTCCTCGTGTTCGCACGGCAGGATCTCACTTGGCACGAAAGCCACGGCGAAATCACCGAAGGGTCCCTGAGGGGTCATCGGGATCAGGCGGCCCACCGGCTTGCCTCGACGACCTGAAAGTCTAGCCTCCGGTCGGAATTCTCGTGAAGCCGAGTCCCTGGACGATTCCCCTCCGCACTCTCTGGGTGGCCAATCTGGTGGCGGCCACGGGGATGTTCGCGCTCGTGCCTTTCTTGACGTGTTTTGTGCAGGAGCTCGGGGTCACCGATGCCGCCGCGCGCCACCGCTGGGCGGGTTGGCTCGTCGGCTCGGCCCCCATCATGGCGGCGCTGGTGGGTCCGCTGTGGGGCGGGATCGGGGACCGATTTGGCCGTCGGGCCATGGTCGCACGCGCTCTGTTCGGTGGTGCGATCTTTGTCGGCCTCATGTGGTGGGCGGAGTCCCTGTGGTCCATGCTCGGCCTGCGCGCCCTCCAAGGCTGTGTCGCCGGATTCGTCCCCCCGGCACTGGCACTGGCCTCCTTGTTGGCCCCTGAGGAGCGGCGCGCCTACCTCACCGGAAGCATCCAAAGTGCGGTGTCGGCGGGCGCCGTCCTGGGTTATCTCCTCGGGGGTTACGTGACCGAGCACGGGAGCCTGCGCATCATCTTTCCCATTTGCGCTGGCCTCTTGGGCTTGGCCGGGATCTTGGTGGTGGCGCTGGTTCCCGAGGTGCGAACCGCGCCCCGCCCGGACGCCCGTTCATCGTTGGCAGCGCGCATCGTCGACGATTACCGATACACCCTTGGCATTCCGGCGCTGGCTCGGTTCTTGGCGATCCTCGTGGCGGTGCGCCTCGTCGGCTCGATGATCGACCCACACTTCGTGGCGTTTGTGGAGGGGCTGGGGGGCAGCCGCGACCTCGCCGGTGCAATCTTGGCGCTCGAACAGGGGGCCATCTTGATCGCAATGCCACGCTTCGCTCGCGCAAGTGAGCGATTCGGCTACCGACGCACCTTCGCCGCGGCGGCGCTCGGGCTCTGCGCACTCTGGTTTGTCCAGTCGCGCGTCCAGTCGGCTGGCGCGCTGATCGCGGTTCGTATCGCGAGCGGACTCTGCCTCGGCGGAATCGCGCCGGTGGGCTACGGATTGGCGGCTCGTGAAACGAGCCCCGAGCGCAGGGGCAGCGCGATGGGAACAGTCTTTCAAGCCCTCGCCTTTGCGCATGCCGCCGGCACTCTCATCGGTGGAGCGGTGGTCGGAGCGATCGGCTTTCGGCCCGTCATGCTGGGAGTGGGGGCGAGCTTCGGGTGCCTAGCGGCGCTCGCGCTGCGCGAGAGCCGCAAAGACCGCGCGCTCCGCTCCCTGCCGCCACCGAAAGAGGCACCGAGCTGGACCGCCGAAGGAGAAGACGTTTGATCCCGGGAACGAGAACAGCCCGGAAACCTCTCGGTCCCCGGGCCGCCCCTGCTACGCACTGAGAGATCTCAGTTCGCCGCTTCGCGCTTCGCGAAAGACTTGAGCTTGAATTTGCTGCCTTCGAGCAGCTTCTTCACGCCGTCCTCCGTGATCGCATCGGTCTTCGTGCTCTGGTATTCCACTTTGGAGGTATCGCCGAACGGGAGCACGACGATGGTGCCATCGACCTTGGTCAAGATCTCACGGATCTTGAAGCAGGTGTCCTGTCACCCAACGCCGTCTACGACGAGGTCGTACACGGCGGCAGCCTTGGGCTTCGTAACTTGGGTGAGGGACTTGAAACGCTGAGGCTTGAGCGCCTCGTCGAGCTTCGCGCGATCGGGCGCAGAGCCGTCCTTGGTCGTGATGAAAGCGAACGCGGTGGTGTCTACGGTCACGCTCTGCATGCCGTCGATCTTGGACAGGGTCTCACGGATCCTGTTGGCGGTTTTCGCCGCGCTTCACCCACCGCCACCGGAGTAAGCGAGGACCCAGAGGGTCTCGCCCATCGGCGGCTTGACTCCCTCGACCGTGAGGCCGAGCGACTTCAGAGCCGGGGCCACGGAAGCGGCATCGACGCTCTTGCCGTCTTCGACGGTGAGGGCGATCTTCGACGCGTTGGCATCGAAGGTGGCTTCCTTGACTCCGGGGATACCGAGGGCGGCCTTGACGACCGCATCGGTGGTGACGTCCGCGGTCGACTTGACGGCGACCTCGAACACGTTTTTCGCTCTCATGATCGGGAGATCGTCACCCGGGCCGCCGACGGCCCCGAAACAGGCCGTAGCCAGCGTGACGATCACCCCCGCGCTCAACATGCGCATGGAAGGGTCCTCCAAAGTGGAAAAGGATGCGATGACCTTACCAGGGATCGGCTGAGCCGGGGCCCTGGCTGTCCCCAAGGACGCGGCCTTCGCCCCTGTGTAAACACCGGGCGAGCGGAAATCCTTCCGCCGGTCAAGGTTATGGACCGTCCCGGCCGATCTACCTCCCGGAGCTGAAGGAAAGTCCGAAGGGTCGCAGGGGCCGGGATCCGGATCAATCGGGCGCGTTCGGGTCTTCCCCGTGCGCACACGCGTCCGACGGGCGGCCGGTCGCCGCCAGGCTTCGGTTGCCCTCCCAGTTCACCCCGGGTTTTCGCCGAGTTCCCTTGCCTCCTCTTGGCATAGTGGGAGAGGACCCCATTTCCATGCACCCTGCGCTCGTTCGACGCTTTGTCCTCCCCCGCATGCTCCGCCGGACTTGGCCAGAGCTCACCGCCCGGCGCGGGGAACTGGAAGCCTCACAGTGGGAATCCGCCGCTCAGCACGAGGAGCGGCAGGTGGAGCGACTCCGCACCCTCCTCGGGGAGGCCGCAAGAAGCCCCTTCCACGGCCCGAGAATTGCCGCCGCCGGCCTCGCCAACGGTGGACTCAGCTCCCTCGCCGATCTCCGCCGCCTCCCCATCCTGGAAAAACAGGACCTGAAGGACCGGCGCGAGGACATCCTGGTTACCGGGGTGGATCGGTCCACGGTCACTGCGAGTGCCACCGGTGGGACCACCGGGGCCCCGACCCGCTACTACTGGGACGATCGGTACTGGTGCCTCTCCTCCGCGGTTACCCAGCGCGCCTACGGATTTCTGGGGTTCGAGCCGGGGGATCGCCACGCCATGATCTGGGGAACCGCCTTTCATCAGTCATGGCGCGCACGCGCCAAAGAGACCTGGACCCAGCGCCTCAAGAACCTGCTGGTCATTCCCGGCTTCGAGCTCTCCGAGGAGCGCATGGGCGTGTGGGCGAAGCGGCTCGCTCGCCATCGGCCCAAGGTGGTCGAGGGGTACACCTCGCTGCTCCTACTCTTTGGCGGATTCTTGCTTCGCAACGGAATTCGAGACATCCGTCCGAAGGCCGTGGTCTCCTCGGCCGAGAAGCTCTACCCCTGGCAGCGCGAGTTCATCGAACGGGCCTTCGGGGCCCCGGTCTACGACCGCTACGGCACTCGCGAAGTCGGCTGCGTTGGCGCGGAGTGCCCGTCGCGTCAGGGTCTGCACCTTTCGTCCGAACACGTCATCGTGGAAGTGGTGCGCGGGAACGAACCCGTCCCCGTTGGCGAAAGTGGCGAACTCGTAATCACTTGCCTCTCGAACCGGGTCTTCCCTTTCCTCAGGTACCGCATCGGGGATTTGGGACGCCTTCTGGCGGGTTCCTGCGATTGCGGTCGCGGCCTCGCGCGCCTCGAGCTCACCGAGGGAAGAGTGCACGACCTACTCACGACCGCACACGGCACTTACCTGCCGGGCGAATTTTTCCCGCACTTGTTCAAGGAGTACGCCGGAGTGCACTCGTTCCACATCCATCAGCGAAGTGACAAGAGCGTGCATGTCCGCGTGGTCAAGACACCGGCCTGGGCGCCGGAACAAGAAGCGAGCTGGACCCGCGAAATCCAAAAGGTGATGGGAAACGTCCAGCTTTCGCTCGAGTACGTCCCGAAGATCGAAGCGACCGCCGCGGGGAAACTGCGATTCACCAGCAGCGACGTCCCGGTTGACCTCGTGAACCAAGCCAAAGAAATGGTCGGCGCATGAACTTGCCTGCCGAGGATCTCGTCGCGATCACTACCGGAGTCTCGGGCTATCCCGAATCTCCGCCCTTCCATCCAGGTGAGAACTACCCCGAGTCCTACTTCGGAGCAGCGGCCCAGGGCGCGACGAATCCGGTGTACTCCGGCGTGCGCGAGACTCTGCGTCTCCTCGGCCTGGACCTCGAACACTACGGGACACCGCAGTGGAATCCGCTCCGAGGACTGGTCCGACCGGGAGACAGAGTTGTCCTCAAGCCCAATCTGGTGCGACATCGCAACGGCGCGGAACCCCACATACTGAGTCTGGTCACGCACGGGTCCGTGGTACGCGCCGTGCTCGATTACGTGCTCGTCGCCCTCCGCGGCGAAGGCGAAGTCACCATCGGCGATGCCCCAGTGCAAGAAACCGACTTCGAGTCAGTGGTCACGCAGACCGGTCTCCGTCCGGCCGTCGAATGGGCGGCGGCCCACGAAAAGCGGGTCAAGATCCAACTCGTCGACTTCCGCAAGGAACGAGCCAAGATGCTGGAGGGGGGAGTCGTCCTCGCTCGCGAAACCTTGGGCGGTGATCCCAAGGGTTTTGTCGAAGTGGATCTTGGCAAGCGTTCTTGGCTCACGCCCCTCGCGGTCGACGCCGAGAAGTTCCGCGTCACCAACTACGACAAGAACACGATGCCCAATGCGCACGATGCGGAGCACAACCGCTACCTCATCGCACGCAGCGTGCTCGACGCGGACGTCGTCATCAACCTGCCGAAGATGAAGACCCACGGGAAAGCCGGCATCACTTGCACGCTCAAGAACAACGTCGGCATCAACGGTCACAAGTCTTGGCTCCCTCATCATCGTGACGGCTCCCGCGCCGAGGGGGGCGACGAGTACGAACACAAGAGTGTTCGCAAACAACTGATCAATCGCCTGAACGATCAGATCGAAAAGACCGGCAGTGTGTTGGTGAAGAAGGCAATCCGCACCGGTGGCGCCCTCATCCGACGCACGCGACACTTGTTCCCCCTGAAGGACGAGTACGTCGAGGGAGCCTGGCACGGCAACGATACGGTCTGGCGCATGGTGCTCGATCTCAATCGCGTCCTCCTCAACGTGGACCGGCAGGGCAATCTGCAGCCAAACCGCCAGCGGCGCTACTTGGGGCTGGTCGACGGCGTCATCGCCGGTGAGGGGGAGGGTCCGCTCCGTCCCACGAGCAAGGCAGCCGGGCTCCTCATTGCCGGAGGCAATCCGGTTCCCATCGACCTGGCCTGCGCCCACCTGATGGGGCTCGATTGGCGGAAAATCCCGCTCCTCCGCGAGTCGGTGGCCCCCTCGGATCCGGCCCTGTTCAGCGGTCGCCGGGACCAGGTTCGCTTCGCCTCCAACCACCCTCCCTATACGAGGCTCTTCGATCTGCCCGCCGCCGAGACCCTGCGTTTCATCCCACCCAGCGGTTGGCTCGGAAAGATCGAACTCGCGAATTAGCCCCCAGGCCATACAATGACCTCGGATCGGCGCCGCGCGCAGGGCGCCTGGGAGGTCTTCGCATGCGGTCACGGCTCTGGACGATTCTCGCCCTCGCAATGGGCCCATTCGTGGTGAGTCAGGAAGTCGCGACTCCTGAGCTGCGGCCTGTGCTCTGGAAACTCCAAAAGGACGGCGGAGAGACGAAAGAGTGGATGGACGCCATGGGTTCCATCCTGGCCCAAGGCCATAACCTGGCCGCCGCTGCGTGGCTCGAAAAGGCCGAGGCCGCGAAAAAGACCGGACGATTCCCCCCGACCAAACCCGATCCGTTGCCGTCCCTCAAATCCAAACTGCCGAAGCCCAAGCCGGTGGCGGAATCCGCCCTGCAAAACAAACTGCTCCTGCACGTGGAAAGCTCGGCGACCGCGAAGGACGGAGTGGAAGTAGCCCGAATTACGCAGGTGCTGGACGCGCTCTTCAAGATCGTACCGGACGCGGCCGCCGAAAAACGGGTGACTGCCGCGAAGAACAAAGCGCCGGCCACCATGAAATTGCCGGAGAGCGCGGACGTGGAGCGTCGACGCACCCAGGGCGACGCCCTCAAGGCCCAAGCTCTCGATGCACTCCTCGCTCGCATCCAGACGGGCGTGACCCAATACGAAGCGGCCGGCTGCTGCGAACTACGGATGAAAATCCTGGAACAAATCCAGTGGTTCAAGGCCCTGGACAAAGAGGACGCCCGCACGGACGACCCCGCGGCCACCCTTCGCCGGTTGACCACCGCCGTCGAACCCACCCTGACCCTCAAGTGGGCACTCGGCGCGGAGGACGGCACGTACTCCGTCTACAAGAATGGCGTCGTCCTCGACGGATTCAAAGACATCAAGGCGGAAACCGCGGCTATCCAAGAGATTCCGGTTCATCCCGCCGATCTCTTCCAGGTCGTGATCCCCAAGACTCTGTCTTCGCGGGCGCCGCGGCGGACGTGGGTGCTCTTTGCCGGTGGTTCCATTGATCAACGACCCATCGCCGAAGCCCAGTACTACCTCGACCGCGACGGCAATGCCGAGAGCCTCGTCACCGACCTGAAGCGATTGTTCCAAGCCTCCCGTTCGCAACACCGGATGGAGGATGCGGGCCCTGAGCTCACGGGGGCCGACGGCAAAGTGACCTCGATCGTGATTCACCCGGAAAAGGACAACGGTGGCATCATGACCGTGCCCCTGGGCCAAACCCTCCTCAAGCAGGCCGCGGAACTCTCGAAGACCGGCTTCCCCCTCCTGTGGTTCGGATTCGAATCCAAGGAGTGCGTCATCACGATTCGCATTCCGGCTTCCTGAGTTCGGGCCGCGGCAATCTGCCCGGCTCGGACCAGCGTTCGTGATCTCGATTTCATTGGGTTCGCTACAAACAAGGGCTCGAAGCCATTTACACTGGTTCGGTTTCCAAGCGAAGAGTTGTGAGTTGACGATCCGGGTTCCTTCTCTCTCGGAGTAATCCGATGTCCATCCGCCTCGTGACATGCCTGGTCGCACTCCACCTCTGCTCCTCCGCTATTCCAGCGCAAACCGTCGCGGATAAGCCGCCACATCCCTGGCGGGCATCGGCCCTCAAGCTGCAGGCGGAGGGCGGAAGCCCCGAGGAATGGGCGACGTTCTTGGCTATAGTTCTCGACGCCGGACACTTTGCGGCCGCGCAGTGGTGGAGCGATTTAGCGGCGGAGGCGGAGAAGGCGGGCAAGCTCGAAGTCGTCAAGCCCAATCCCCTGAGCCCCCACCGCGCGCGAATCCCCGCGGAGACTCCCCTCGCGGACCCCAAACTCGCCCTGCGCTGGGTGGTGCACGGCGAAAGTGCCGCAAACTTGAAGGACCCAAGCGAGGTCGGACGAGCCGTGCGCATAGCGGGCGTCATCCTGAAACTCGCCCCGGATACCACGGCTCGTCGACGCCTCGATGCCTTACGTCCCAAAGCCAAGCCGGAGGAAACCCAGGCTCCGACCGTCGCGGCCGAGAAAAAACGCAAAGAAGGAGACGCCCTCCTGGAACTCGCGGTGGCCCCATTCCGCGCTCGCATCCAAACGTGGCTCGGCGACTACGAGGCCGCGGGCTGCCGCATCGGGCGGGACCGGATCCACCTCCTTTTGAACAATCTGCGGAGTCTGCATCCGAGCGATCCCCTCGTCATCGAAGCGGAAAATCGGATGCGGGCCGCCGTGGCAGTGGTCGAGCCCCCGAAACGCCTCGCGGTCATGGTCCGCAACCACGCCGGCTCCGTCCGGCTTACCCGAAACGGCGCGGAATTGCCTCGCGCCTCACGCTGGTCGGCCACCGACGAGGCGCCGGTGGAGATCGCGGTGTGCGCGGGGGACCTGATCCAGATCGAGATCTCCGAACCGTGGTCCGACGCCGACGGGAAGCGCCTCTTCGTCGGCGCCATGGGAGCGCGGCTGGACGATGTGGAAATCCCCGCCGAATCCTGGGCCATCGACGAGGACGGGAGCCCGGAAGGCCTCACTACGAGCCTTCATAAGCTCCGACCCACCGTCAAGCATCGAGATCCCCTGCCCGACATCGCGAGCGACCAAGAGAAGGCGATCGCTGAGCAAGGAGGCGGCTGGATCGAACTGCCCGGCAAGACCGAGGCCGATCAGTGGACCTACATGCCGCTCTATCCGGTGCTCGTGAAACACGAGGACGATTTTGTCCGCGCCAAATTCCCTCAGCAGTGGTTCGGCATCTACACTCCGGCGTTGGTCTTGACGCTCCAAATCCCTCATCAGTGAAACTCATGGATCACTCAAATTCCGAGTGCGAAGCGGTGGTGCTAGGGGCGTGGCCCGATTCGATACGGGCCAACCTCGTGATCATCCGGCTCGCCGCGGAGGGCATTGAGGCCTGGCTTTCCGACGACTACATCGTGGAAGTGCACCCTCTTCTGTTGCACGCAGTCGGGGGCGTCAAGATTTGGGTGCGGGCCGTCGATCTCGCCTCGGCCCAAAAAGTTCTGGCCACCAAACCCGATCTGACCGACTGGGAGGCCGAAGGCTCCGAGACTTGAAGGATCTCCCCGTAACCGTGGTCTTCAAAGGAACAAAACCGTCTCCGGATTCGACAGGGCAGCTCCCCCCGGCACCGTCAGCGACGCCACCAGGGCCTGCAGAGTCAGGCTCGCGCCCGAGAAGGCCCCGATCGGGATCGGGAAGGCGAGCATCGACTCCCCGTTCGCATCCAAAACGCCCAGCGGATTGCCCGAGAACCCGTCGATCAAAAATGCCGGCAGCGGGGACAATTGCAAATTGACGAGCCCGGACCCGACCATCGCGCCGGGTTCGACCGCATTCCCCACCGCGATCAGGAACACCCTCGAAGGCGCTCCGCTCACGCTGACAAATACCGTACGACCGCCGGGCAGTGAGGTCGCAGGACGGCCGCCAAATCCGCCCCGCATCGCCTGGCTGTTGATCCGGAGCGCGGCATCGCAGCTCGGGGCTTGCACCCCGGCCGGTGCCGGCCCGGTCTGGCGATAAACGCGCCCGGTGTCGTCCAACTCGTCGGTGACGATGATGTCGGTGTCACCGTCGCGATCGTGATCCAAGACCACGGCACACGACGTGGCCGTCGTCGACGGAAGCGCGGCCGAGTTGCCGAAGCCGCCCGCTCCGTTATTGCGCCACACCGTGGCGTTGGCTCCCCCGAAGGCCCCCACGATGATGTCCAGATCATCGTCGCCTTCGACGTCCCCGACGTCGGCGGAGACCGGGAGACTTCCCACCGCGTACAGCGTCGGCACGGACATCCCCCCCGTTCCGTTGTTGAGTAGCACCGCGGCCTGGCCGACGTTGTTCAGCGCCACGAGCAGGTCCAAAGCGCCATCGCCGTTGAATTCGCCGAAGGTCATCGACCAGGGCGTCCCGCCGAGGCTACGCGACGATGCGAAGGTGAAGGTCCCAAGCCCGTCTCCGAGCAGGATCGCCACCGCCGCGTCGAAAAAATTGCCCGACGCAACATCGAGGCGCCCGTCGCTGTTGAAGTCGGCCAGGGCGATCGCCCACTCGCCGTTACCCCCTCCGTTGAAGTAGGTCGCGGCCGCGAACGTGCCGTTGCCGTTGTTGCGCAAGACGGCGATGTTGGAGAGGTTCGGGGCCAAGACGTCCACGTCACCGTCGCTGTCGATATCCCCGACGGAAAGTCCGTGCACCTGGCCACTCACCGAATACTGGACCGGTGCCAAATAGGTGCCCGTCCCACTATTCAGGAAAATGCTGACGCTGTTGCCGTTCTGATTGCCCGTGGCGAGATCGAGCCAACCATCGCCGTTGAAGTCCGCCCCTTCGTTGGGGCTGGGCTCCACCCCGGAGGGAAGCGGAGTGACGGTGATCGGGCCGAAGTTCCCACACCCGTCATTCTTGAGCAGACGAACATCGTAGGAGACCTCGTTGGCCGCGCTCATGTCGGGGCTGCCATCGCGGTCGACATCCCCGGCAAAAAACCCATAGGTGCGGACCAGTCCTTCGCCCGGCATCCGGTAAGGGACCGTGGTCTGCACCGCGAAGACCCCGCTCGAAGCCGCACAATCAGTCCACCACGTCGAGGCGAAACCGTTCACGAGGAGGTTGCCTCCGACACTCCCGACCGTCCGCGCCACCGCAAGGGTGGCGATTTCGCTGGCGAACAAGGGACGCGACGGCGAGAAAGTCACCACCGCGCCATTGACCGTGAGGGACCCGGCGAGCGGGCCGCTCCAGCGTCCGCCCACCCGCACCGACTGCGCCGTGACCGTAAGGGGGTTGAGCGGCGCGGAGAAAGTCAGCACTACAGGCTCGGCGCAGGACACCCCCTTCGCCCCGTTGGCCGGGCTCACGCTGAGCACGGTCAAAGGCTGGGCAACAAGGCTGAACGAAAAGCACGCGACCGACAGCGCGATCGACCAAAGACGACAAGGGAACATCGGGGAATCCTCCGAACGTGGCTGCACTCCGAGGTGGCAGGGACCATGGCACCACGAAACGGGTCCGAATGCAAGTGCCGGATCGAACCCAGGGTGAGCGCCGTCCACGTAGGATCCTCGACGCTCTATGAACTTCGCCCCTCCCCCTTCCGACTCCCGCCCTGAAACCGCGCCCACTCCCTCGCCCAAAGTCGAGGAGTGGAAACGCCGACTCCTGGACCTTTCGGCCCGCAATCGTCTCCTGCATTTCCGCACCACGAAGTGCACGATCGAGCTCGGCGAACAACCCCTGGCGGCACTGGCCGCCCGTCTCGAGAAGTCGGAACTGCGATTCGATGCACTTCGACCCGAGCGAGAAGACGAAGCCGGGGACGCGCGGCCGCTCGCCCGGGCCGCCGCCATTCAGCGGGGTGTCCTGGAATGCGAACACCCGAAGGAGGAACTCCCGGAGCGACTCCTCGCGACCTGGCGAGCCGCTCGCACCGAACTCTCGGAGACCGGAACGAGCACTCTGACCTGCATCCTAGGTTTTGTGCGGTGGGCCGACGAGGATCCGCAGGGGCCAGCTCGCCGAGCCCCGTTGCTCCTCCTGCCCATCGAACTCGAGCGCACGCTCTCCACGCATCGATTCCACATGCGCTGGCGCGATGCGGACGCACGGCTCAACGAAACCCTGGTGGAGAAACTCCGTCGCGACTTCTCCATCGATCTGAGTTCGGTCAGTGCGTTGCCCGAGACCGAAGAGGGCACCCTCGACATTCCCCACTTCTTGGCGCAAGTGCGGACCCAAATCAGCTCTGATCCTCGTCTCTCCCTCGAAGAGACGAGCGCGGTGGGATTCCTTTCCTTTTCGCGATTTCTCCTGTGGCACGACCTCGTGGAGCGCGAAGCCACGCTGCTCGACCAGCCTCTCTTGGCGCACCTCGTCCGCGGAACGCCCCACCCAAGTCTCGAACCCCGCTTCAAGTCGAAGACCTCGTTGCGTCAATCCCGGCCGTGGACGGCCTGGCCACTCGTGCTCGACGCCGACGGCTCCCAGCTCACCGCCATCGAAGCGGCCCTCTCCGGGCAGAGTTTTGTTCTTCAGGGTCCGCCGGGAACCGGCAAGTCCCAGACCATCACCAACCTGATCGCCGCCTTCCTCGCGGAGGGCAAGACCGTGCTGTTTGTCGCTGAAAAGCAAGCGGCGCTGCAAGTCGTCGCGGAGCGACTCCGGCGTGTCGGCCTCGGCGACGCCTGCCTCGAATTGCATTCCACGAAAGCCAGCAAGCGCGAGCTGGCGACCGAACTGGTCCGAGTCTTGGACCTCCCTTTGGTCCAGGACCGACCGAAGCTCAACGGGACGCGGGATCTCGACGAGTTGGTCCGTAGCCTCGAAACGAGCGCCGAGGCGTTGCACCAACCGTTCCCCCTCGGAACGAGCGTGTTCGAGTTTGGCCACGAGGCGAGCCCCGCCGCGGCTTCGCAATTCACCATGGAGTTCGACTCCATCCTCGAAACGACCCGGGACCTCCACGAGCGGCGGCTCGTCGGCCTGCGCGAGTTGGCAGCGCAAGCGAAGGACCAGGGTGACCTCGCGTTGCATCCGCTCCGGGACTGCCGACGCACGGAGTGGTCACCCCTCATCGAATCCCAGCTTCGAACCGCTCTCGCGGGGCACCTTGGGGCCCTTCGAGACTGGAGTTCTGCGCACGTGCGAGCTGCGATCCTGCTCGGGATCTCCCCCGAGCGCGCCGCAGGCGCCACCGATCGGGTGTGCGAGCTTCTGCGCCTCCTGCCCGGTTGCATCCCCACGGAGTTCGCTGACCAGGGCCCGGGCACGATCGATACCCGACTCGCTCAAGGTCTCGAGGCCTGGCACGAACGCGCTGAAGAACTGGATCGGGTGGGCTGCGCCTTGACCCCGTGGCTTCGCGAGTCGGTTCTCGACTTGGACCTGAATTCCCTCCTCCGCGAAGCCGAGGGCGCGGCCGAGAAGGCCTTCCCTCTCAAGTGGTGGAAGGAGCGATCACTGTGGAAAGCCCTGGGCAGCGCGCTCTTGAGCGGAAAGCCGCCCGCGCTCCCTTTGTCCGAACTCCTGCGGCTCGCTCAGCGCTGGCAGTCGCTCCTTCGGGGCCCCAATTCGGCGCTCGCCGCCGCCCCGAGCGGCCTTGCGGCCACGGTGAGGGAGTCGCTGAACCTCGCCCCGGCGCGAATCCTTGAACTCGCGCAATGGGCCCACCGCTTTGCGGCGGTGGCGGGACACGGCGGAGCCGTCTCGCTCATTCCGGCGGCGTGGCCAGGCGCCAGTGAAGCCGAGGCCGCGGGCGTTGCCCATGCGCTTGCGGTCGCAAGCGAGCAAGTCGTTTCGAGTGGACTCCGCATCGCGGACCTCTTGCAGCTCCCCCCTCATCATCCACTGCGTCATCAGCGCGCCCGCGGCGTGGTTCCCGCGGAGACCCTCCAGGCCTGGCAGGCTGGTCTGCCTCGCTTGCGGGCGTGGGCACGTTTCATTCAAGCGGAATCCGCACTCCACGGCACGGGGATGGAAAGCCTCCTCGCCGCCCTTCATTCCGGGAGGGTCGAAGCGGACTCGCTAGTCGCTGCCTACGAAACCGACTTCCGCCGGCAGTGGTTGAGCACCGCCATTGACTCACTGCCCACTCTGCGGGGATTTCATGGCCCGGAGCACCAGCGCCGACTCTCGGAATTTCGTGAAGGCGATCGGGAGTGGATTGCCGCGGGCGGCGAACAAGTTTCCCACGCGGTGGCCAAACGGCGGCCGACCGCGAACCATCCGGACTTGCCGCAATCCGAGTTGAAAGTGCTCCGCCACGAAGCCAAGAAAAAGGTCCGTCATTGGCCGATTCGCCGGCTCTTGTCCGCGACCACACAGACTTGGCCCCGACTTAAGCCGTGCCTGCTCATGAGCCCGCTCTCGGTCGCCGAGTTCCTACCGGCCGGAGAATTCCAGGCCGACCTGGTGGTCTTCGACGAAGCAAGCCAGGTGCCCACCCACGTCGCGGTCGGGGCAATCGCGCGCGGCCGGCAAGTCGTGATCGTCGGGGACAGTCAGCAGCTTCCGCCCACGGACTTCTTCGACAAGAAGCTCGACGACGAAGACGAGGTAGCGGAGGAGTCCGGCGTTTTGCCCGACCTCGAGAGTATTCTCACCACCGCGGAAGCCGAGCTCGTACCGAGCTGGCGACTCCAGTGGCACTACCGAAGCCGCCACGAAGACCTCATCGCGTTCAGCAATCGCCACTTCTACGGCGGCGAATTGGTCACCTTCCCGAGCCCCCACTCCGGAGGATCCGACCGCGGGCTGTCGCTGCGGAGGATCGAGGGCGATTATGGCGGCAGCACCACCCGCACCAATCCGAAGGAGGCCGCGGCGGTGGTGGAGTGGATTGTCGCCACCCTCCGGGATCCGGCGCAGCGGTCGAGGTCGATTGGCGTCGTCACCTTCAACCAGCCGCAACAGGTCTTGATCGAAGACTTGCTGGACCATGCGCGCGAACAATTCCCGGAAATCGAGCCGGCCTTCGCCCCGACCCACTCTCATCCCCTCTTCGTCAAGAACCTCGAAAACGTGCAAGGAGACGAACGGGACATCATGCTCTTCTCCGTGACGTACGGGCCCGACAGCTCCGGGCGGTTGCGTCAGCATTTTGGCCCCCTCAACAACGAAGGAGGCGAAAAGAGACTCAATGTCGCAATCACGCGGGCTCGCGAACAGTTGATCGTCTTCACTTCGATTCCGCCCGGAGCCCTGAATCCCGATCGCATGCAAGCCCGCGGCGCGCGCCTCTTGGCCGAATTTCTCCAATTCGCCGAGTCCGCGGGCGTGGAGCGGTCCGCCCTCGACCCGCAGGCGTCCCCCGGATCCCACGAGTCCCCCTCACTCGCGAGCCGGATCGCCGATGCTCTGAATAGCCGTGGCTACACCGTGCACTGTGGTCTGGGCGCGTCCAATCTGCGGATTGACGTGGCGGTGCGTCACCCGCACCAACCGGATCGTTGGATCTTGGGCATTCTGACCGACGCCCCGACCGCCCTACCCACCGCCAATTTGCGCGACCACGAGCGACTGCGCATCGAGGTCTTGCAGCGCCTCGGCTGGGAATTGCACCAGGCGTGGTCGCCCGACTGGTGGCACGACGCCGACGCGGAAATCCGGTGCATCGTGGACAAGCTCGAGTCCTTGACGGCCGCCCCCTGATTCAGGTCAGCCCGATGCCGGATCAGCTCTCTTCGGGCTCGTCCGACTTCTTCGCCCCCTCCCGTTCCTCGGGAGGAATGTAGGCGAACTTCTCTTTGAGGGTGGCCAGGAGGCCGTCGATTTCCGGTTTGGTCCCCGTGACCTTCACGATCGAAGCGTCCTCGTGGAAAGCCGAAAGTGGGGTGGTCTTCGCCCATGTACGCACGAACTCGACGACGGCCGGGGCGTACTCCTCCTTGTACTTCTTGAAGGTCTTGGTGTAACGCAGAGCGACCTGGGGAGAGACTTGCGACATGGCACTCTCGAGTGGGTTGATGAGAGCCTACCGGGGGGTCTATACGGCTTCAACGGAACGACGGAAGGTCTGCCCCTGCTTCAGGAGCGAGGTCCCAAGCTGGCCACAGGCGGCCCCCTGGTCGCGGCCGGAGCTCCGGCGGATTTTCACCGGAAAGCCCAGCGGCCGAAGCTTGCTCGTCCAGGCTCGCACTTCTTCGAGCGTGGGGGCCGCGAGTTCGGGATCGACGGGGTTGAGCGGAATCACGTTGAGGATGAATTTGAAGCCCACGAGGTGCTGCTTGATCGCTTCGATGTCCTCGTCCCCGAGCGTCCAGTCTCGAATTGCGATGTACTCGAGAGTGACGTGTTTGCCCCCCCGGGACGCCCCATACTCGCGTATCGAATCCAGCAGCGACTCGAAGCCGTAGGTGCGCTGGATCGGCATGAGCTGCGCCCGCTTTTCGGGCACGGCGCTACCCAGACTGAAAACCAGCTTCATGCGGTGCCCCGCGGCCGTGAAGCGACGGATCGCCGGCACGATCCCGGAAGTCGAGATGACCATCCGCTTCTGCGAAATCTGCGCGCCCTTGGTGCTGGCGAGAATCGCACAGCTCTTGTAAACCGCGGCTTCGTTTTGCAGCGGCTCACCCATCCCCATGAAGACGAGGTCCGAGATCCGTTTCCCGGAGTGGGCGGCCACGGTCAGCACTTGGCCGACGATTTCGTGCACCTCGAGGTTGCGCAAGAGCCCCAACTTGCCGGTGGCGCAAAAGCCGCAGCGCAGCGCGCAACCCGCCTGGCTCGAGACGCAGGCCGTCCAAAGCCCGTGATGGGGAATCAGAACCGTCTCGATCACCGCCCCGTCACGCAGTCGGAAGGCATAACGAACGCTCTGATCCCATGAGGGTTCCGCCTCGAGGATTTCGAGCGCCCCAAGTTCGAAGAGCTCAGCGAGGCGGGCCCGTTTGTGGGCGCCCACGCCGGGCAAGGATCCGAGGTCGAACTGCCCGTTTTGATGGACGAGACGGTAAGCGATCTCGGGGAGCTTGGCGCCAAACGCGAGCAGACCCGCGTGATCGAGGGCGGCGGTGAGTTCCTCCTCGGTCAAGCTCAGAAATGGGGTCTTTGTGACCTCCGCCGTCAGTCCCAACGGTGGCCTCCCCCCAAGGGGTCCGGCTTGGGCTTTTCCTTCGCCGCCTTGTCTTTGGCTTGCTGGAAGAGGTCGTCCAGCCGTTTCGAGGAGTTCTTGAGGTCTTTCTGGGCGGCCGTGAAAGCGTCGTCGGCCCGCTTGTCCGCGTCCTTTTTGTTGCGAACCGCCGCCCCGAGGGAGTCCTCCCCCACTCCCCGGTCCTCCTTCAAATGGAGGCCCTTGCGGAAGGACAGGACCCGCTCCTCTTCGACGTGGATCTCAAGCACGTGCTGACAGCAGGGGCAGCGCACGTTGATGATGGTGGTGTCGTCCATGGAGAGACCTCCTCCGGACTCGCCGGGGGCCCCCACCTTATCCTCTGGGGAACCCGCGTAGAATGCCCCCGTGGTCGAGAAAGAGCCCGAACTTCCCGAGCAGTTGAGCCTCTTCCCCGAGGAATTGAAGGGGCGAGAGAGTCCGATCGGGGTCCGCTTTCGAGAAGTTGCCACGGTCGGGCCCGCCCCGACCTTCACAGGCGAGCTCATTCCGTTGGTCCAGGCGGTAGCGGAATTCCCTTCGACCACTCCCGTCCGCGTCCAATTCACCGACAATCGTACGGTGCTTCTCTCGGTCCGACGGCTCGAGGGGGGCCTGATCCTGCGCGCGCACCGCTGCTTCGAATCGGCCCCCCGAGAGGTGGTCGATGCGGTGATCCGCCTCTACCTCACTCGGTCGCCGAGGACCGAGCGACGCCGCCTCGCCCACCGGGTCGTCGTATGGCACCAGTCCGTGGCCGCGCCCCCGGAAAGTGTGGGAGCGGACCGTATCAATCCTGGCCAGCACCACGACTTGCGCGCTACCCTCGAGCGGGTGAATCGCGACCATTTCGACGGCCGACTCGACCTCGATATCACCTTCGGTCTCCGGCCCTCCCGACGCCAATTGGGGCACCACGAACGCCGCGCGCCGAAAAGCCTGATCGTGCTCAACCCAATCCTCGACCACCCTTGGATCACTGCGTGGTACCTGGACTTCTTGGTGTTCCACGAGATGCTGCACGAAGTGGTGCCCCCGGTGCCGACTGCCAAGCGGCTCTTGGTCCACCCCCCGGAGTTCCGCCGCCGGGAACGCCTCCATCCCGACTACGAACGGTCGCAGCCCTACGAAGAGTGGATCATGGGCGCGGCGTGGAAACAACTCTTGGTGGCAGCTCAGCGCGAGCAGCGCCAAAGAATGAACAGGATCGCGGAAGGCACCGCCAGCGCCATCCCCCGGCGGAAGAGCCGCGGCAACCGGGGCGAGGGCGCGGGCGACCCGTAAGGATGAACCAGAAGCTCGAGGCGCCGAAATCCCGCGACCTTCGTCGCACACTGGGCACACGACCGCAAGTGACTCTCGACTTCGCTCGAGGGTCGGGGCGACAGCCGGGCGCCACGAAATCGCACCCACTCGAAACAGGAGAGATCCGTCAGATGCTGGTCCATCCGAGCGCAGTCTACGACGACCCGGCGAAGAGCCGAGTCCCCCGACTCCGAAGCCTCGTAGCGGGAGGCCTCACCCTCCTGATCTCGTTTGGATGCGCGGGATCCCGCCCAGTCGAGCCAGAAGGGCCCAAAGCAAGCACGGGAGGCCTCGAAACCACGCAGGCGTTTGTCGCCGCGTTGAACTCGGGGGACTCGGCCGCCGCCGCCCGATTTGTCGACTGGGATCTGTGGGTGGCCGAGGATCCAGCGCTCGCCTATCTCGTGCATAGCCTGAAGCAGAACTACGTCACCTTCCCCGCCACTCCCGACGACCGGGCTCGGCGGCCGATCGAACACGCCACGATCACGGTGGGCGAGCTCCTGGACGCTGCCGAACCAGGCCCGCTCCTCGCTCGATCTGCGGAAGAGCGATTCATCGTCGAAGCCGGGCGAGACTTCGCGCCGACCGCGCGTCGAACCGACGCCAAGCTCCTCGACTATCACTCAGACCAGCGCGAACGCAGCGCCACCCTGCTCATGCCCAACGGCGAAATTGTCGAGGCTCGGCTGGTGTGGACCGACGGTAAGTACCGCCTCGTTCCCCGCTGGTGATCAAAGACCGATGCCGTCGTAAGTGAACCCCAGGCTTTCGAGAGTCGCACGGGGATAGATGTTGCGCCCATCAATGATGATCGGCGTGCGCATGCGCTGGCGAATGAGCTGGAAGTTCGGGCGTCGATACTCGTTCCACTCGGTCACCAAGACGAGCGCGTCCGCCTCGTTCAGGGTGTCGTAGCTCCGCGTGTGAAAATGCAGTCCCGGGAGGTGGCCCAAGATCCGCTCGGCGTTCTCGAGGGCTTCCGGATCAGTGGCATGAACCGTCGCGCCGCGCGCCAAGAGATCCTCGATCAACACCAGCGACGGAGCCTCGCGCATATCGTCGGTGTTGGGTTTGAACGCGAGGCCCCACACCGCCACATTGCGGCCGCGTAGGCTCGAGCCCAGCCGATCCACCACCTTCTCCCCGAGGCGGCGCTTCTGCGCCGCGTTCACGGCCTCGACCGCGCCGAGAATTTTCAGGTCCAAACCCTGCTGGCGCCCCGTCGCGATCAAGGCCTGCAAGTCCTTCGGAAAGCAGCTTCCCCCGTAACCCGGCCCCGGGAAGAGGAAGGGGAATCCGATTCGGGAGTCCGTGCCGATTCCCTTCCGCACGTGCTCGACGTTGGCGCCCAAGAGTTCGCAGAGGTGGGCCATCTCGTTCATGAACGAGATGCGGGTCGCGAGCATCGCGTTCGCCGCGTACTTGGTGAGCTCGGCCGACCGGATGTCCATCGCGAGGATGGGCTTGTTCGTACGCACGAAGGGTGCGTAAAGATCCAGCATGATGCCCTTGGCTCGCTCGGAGTCGGTCCCGATGACCACCCGATCGGGCTTCATGAAGTCGTCGAGGGCGGCGCCTTCCTTCAGGAACTCCGGGTTGCTGACGACATCGAACGGCAACGTCGTGTGCCGCGCAATTTCCTCACGCACCCGATCCGCGGTTCCCACCGGGACGGTGCTCTTGTCCACCACGACTTTGTACGATTCGAGGTTCTGGCCGATCGTCTTGGCCACATCGAGCACGTACCGCAGGTCGGCTCGCCCGTCGTCGCTCATCGGAGTGCCGACCGCGATGAAGATGACCTCCGCACCGCGGACCGCTCCTCCCCCGTCCAGGGTGAAAGAGAGGCGCTCCTCCTCCCGGTTGCGACGGACCAGCTCCTCGAGCCCCGGTTCGTAGATGGGGATTTTTCCGGCGCGGAGAGCCTCGACCCGGCCCGGATCGACGTCCACGAGGACCACGTCGTTGCCGGAATCGGCAAAACAGGTTCCAGCTACTAGGCCGACGTATCCGGCCCCAAATACCGCGATCTTCATGCCGTCTCGCTCCAAAGCCGCGCGGGCGCTCCCCTTATACCGCCGGGCAAGGCTTCCGCCTTCCGTTCTCGGCTAGGCGCCCCCCTCGTCTCAAATGCGCGGCGGAACGCCTCGCGGCATTGAAGAACCGGGCCGGGTTGAGAAGAATCCCCCCCTCTTGCCGGGCGATTAGCTCAATTGGCAGAGCACCTCGTTTACACCGAGGGGGTCGCAGGTTCGAGTCCTGCATCGCCCATGCCCCACGAGAAAAGCCCTGGCCGCACCTCCGGTGCGACCAGGGCTTTCTCTTTGTGCACTCGGCGAAAGATCAGGTGTCGAACTCGAGGATGAAGGAGACCGCCGTCACCGCCATGGACGCATCCTGGAGGATGAAGATGTCGTCGGTGTCGATGCCCACGGGCACCGAGAGCGGCGGGACATCAAGGCGGGCCATGCCACGTTCGTCGAGGAATCCGAACCAGGGCGGAGTGGTGTTCAGGATCGCGTAATTGTCGAGCGCATCCGGGCCAAGCCCGACGATGGGTCCGGTGCCTTGGAGGTGGCCCCCGCTGAAGGTGAACGACCACCGCTCGCCGGCGTGATCGATGCCGGCGTTGATGATCAGGGTGAGGCCTCCACCGAGGCCCGTTCCGTTGAGGCGGACATCCATGCCGGCGTCGTAGTTGATGGCGCCCGGGACGTCGCTGTTGGCCAGGCCCATGGTCCGAGTCGCCTTCGGGCCGAAGTTGGCGCCCAAGTTGGTGTCCGAGCTTTGGGCATTGCGGCCGATAGCCCCGTCCCCCGTTCCGGCCCGCGGTGCCGCTCCCTGGAAGCTGTACCAGCTCGACGGAAAGCGCGGGTGGTTATGGGCCACCAGGTCGTTGTGCCCGGTCGTTCGCATGCAGTCCATCAAGCGCCCGAAGGAGTCGTAGAGCGCACAATCGTACTCCTCGGTAGTCCAGGGAATGCCCGGTCCGCCGTTGGCTGCCACGTTGATGTAGGTGACGTTGGCAGGCTTTTCACCGGGAGGCGTCGAGGTGTCGCCGAGCACGATGTAGGCCCGGTTGCCGATTCCGGGATTGGGCAGGTTGGCGCCCCAAGGGATCGGGATCCGCGTATGCGTCGAGCCCTGATTCGCGGAAGCCAGAATGTAGTACCCGGATAGATCGATTTCCCCGATTCCCGACCACGCGATCTCGATGAAATCCGGGCTGTCATCGGTCTCGTTGATGAGGACTCTGATCCCTGGCAACCACGCATCGGTATTGCCCGAGCCAGAGCAGGCGTTTTCGAGGCCGAAGCTCCTTGGCCCAAACGAGAGCCAGTCCGCCGCGCTGTTCGAGTCCAACCCCCAAGCGCGCTCGGCGTTTCCGACGATCGAAGTCAGAGTTCCGGCCGCCTCGTTCCTCACCAGGCCCCGGAAGGCACCACCCAGGGATCCCTCGGTGTAGCCGGAGGTCGAGGACGCGACTCGAACTTCGTCCATCACCACGCCGGAAGCGGAGCGCAGCGCGACTGCGAAGTCACTCGTGGTTGTGCCGATGTTCGGAAGATTGCGCAAAATTTGGCAGTTGGCCGGTGTCTCCAAGGGGGTCGGCGCCGTCGACTCGAGCACCAAGGCGATCTCGCCCGGCAGAAGGGTCCCGCTCAAGGGCGTCGACACGAGGGTCGATCCGTCTTTCCACACCACGGTCCAGCCCGAGAGCGAGGCCGTGGTCGTACCGAAGTTCGCGATCTCGATCCCGTCCGGGTTCCCGGAGGAGACCTCCGTGATCAGGACTCGGCCCAGAGCCGGAGGAATCCGCGCCGCAAACACGTCGTAGTCGCCAGCATTGGGACAGGGATAGTCGGAGAGGGGGACGCCGACCAAGAAGCGGGACTGAGTGTCCCCGTTGGTGTCGCCTACAAACGCCAGAGTCCAGCCGAAGGAGGTGCCGATCGGGGGAGCCCCGAAGACCTGATAGCGCCGCTCTTTGTGGAGCACCTCGCCAGTGCGCCCCGATCGAACGTGGACGTAGCCGGGACCGGTGACTCCGGTCGCGCTGTTCCCGAACTGGATCGCGCCGACTCCGAAGTCGCCAGCGCCGTCACCATCGACATCGCCGGCGTCGCAGAGGGACCAGCCGTAACTGTCTCCGACGGCCTCACCGACGTAGGTCGCGAGAGTCGTGTATCCGAGGGTGAAAATCGGCGTCGTATTTCCGGCGCCGGAGTAGATCCGGACGTAGCCCGTGCCACCTTCACTCGGGGTCAAACCACCCCCGTCCGAGGCGCCCGCCACGATGTTGGCCTTCACTCCGTTCGCGGAAATCGAGGCAATCATCGCCACGGAGCGACCGAGGTTGTCGGCGATTCCGTCTCCGTCACGCGTGGCCACAAGGGTGCCCGAAGCCCCCGAGTAGACGAAGATGCGGCCGCAGTTCGAACCCCCGGTGCCGTCGAAGCCCGACGACCCGATCACGTAGTCCGGCACGCCGTCCGTCCCGAGATCGCGCCCGCCGGCCAGCCCTTCACCGAAGCTGTCGAAGAAGTTCGTGCCGTTGTGGGTGCGGATCAGGCCGCCGTTCACCGACCAGAGTTCCACCCGCCCGGTGCCAGTGTTGTACGCCTGGGCGCCCACCAGGAACTCGGTGTCGCCGTCACCATCGATGTCCCCCACGCGGGCGAACGACTCGCCGAAGCCGCCAAACGCGGTGCCGTAGTTGACGGTCGCGATCGAGACGCCGGTCTGGCCGTTCAGGATCTGCCATCGACCCGCGAAATTGTTGTACCCGGGGCTGCCAACGACGACGTCCTCGCGGCCATCGCCGGTGACGTCGCCGAGGCTCGCGGTCGCCGCCCCGAATCCGTAGTCGGCGCCGGCGCCTTCGACGCTCCAGATCACCGCGCCGGTGTAGCCGGAAATGAGGCGCAGCCGTCCGCGGGCGTTGGAGCCGTAGCCCGGCTCCCCCACGACAAAGTCGGCGTAGCCATCACCGTTGATGTCCCCGACGCCCGCGACACCGCTCCCGATTTCATTGTCCTGTGTGGAGCAGGGGGGGTAGGTGATGTTGAAGCTCACGCTGGCGGGAGCCCGGAAGCCCGCGACCACGTCGTTCTCGATCAGGATGCTGTGGAGGCCGACCGACTGAAGCAGGTTCGACGGCACCCAGGCCCGAACCGTCGTGGGGTTGATGAATTGGGTCTCGAGCGGGCTGAAATCCCAGAGCACCCGAGTTCCCAGGACCCCGTCTCCGTCGAGGGATCCCTCGAAAAATCGTGTGCCCGAAACTTCGACCCAGATCCCTCCACTTCCGGCCGTCACCGAGTTCGGCGAAACCGAGGTGCAGGTCGGCTGCCGTGCGCTGCCGTAGCGTGAGGCCATGGCCTGGGCATCCAGCACCGTAAGGTGACTGCGATTCCCCATGACGTTTTGGAACTGCGTAAACCCCGGGCGCGCCTGGATTGTGGGGATCGCCGAATTCACCGCAAACGCGGTGTCGTTGTAGTGCATGATCGATTCGAAGTCGTACGCCCCGGTGGGAGTCGCCGTGAGCGACTTGGCGAAGTTGTTGTCGCAGGGGTTTCCGTTGCAAGCGGTCTGCGAGATGTTGCCAAAATTGATCGAGACATAAGTGTCGCGATCCGGGCGGGACTGCTCATGAAGAAAGCCCAGCGCATGGTAGAGCTCGTGCACCAAAATGTACTTGTCGTCCCAGTGATTGGCTCCCACGCCGAGGTCCTGGACTCCCCCATCCATGCCGACCGCGGAGTAACTCACCGAGTTCGAGGCCGTGTTTTGGATGATCTGGATCCGGTTCGGTGCGACCGAACTCTCGAAGAAATCGACGTTCGCGATGGACTCGATCTCCCAAAACGCCTTGCGGAAGAGGTCTCGCCGCGTGGCCGAGATGTTGGCGGCAAATTCGTAGAAAACGTTGCCAGCGGGCCAGGCGGTAGCCGTCCACACTCCTTCCCCGAAGATCGCCTCCGGCGGGAGGACCATGTCGTCCACCACGATCCGGTCAGGGCGGGGAGCGGGTACGGGGGACTGGCCGGGGGCCAGGGCGCAAGCGAAGAGACAAAGCGCGGGGAGCGCGTAGCGGCCAACAGAGGCGAGGGAGAGCATCGGGTGACTCCGGAGTCGAGTGAGATCGGCCCGGGAAGGGAGTACCCTTCCACCAGGCGTCGCTCTTCATTCCGGAGCCACTTCGTTTTCGCAGAAACCCGCGAAATACCAGAAAACCCGAATCACTTCGCCGGCGAGGATCAGCGGACGAGGTGCGTCTCACCATGGCGGCCCGTGAACACGATGCGGATTGAGCCACCAGTCACATTCGCGGCTGCGGTAGCTTCGTAATCGGCTTCGGCGGCAGCAACCAGTCTGACCCCGGCGGAGAAACTGCCGCCAAGCCAACCCCACGGACCAGGTGACGGGGATAAGGATCGCCCGCGTCGACCGGATCAGGTCGTGAAGACGAGGTTGAGGGGATTGGTGATCCCGACGTTGCCCGAGGTGTCGACGAGGGCGGCCTGGAGAGTGATGCCCTGCCAGAGCAGAACCGGAACATTGGGGATGATCACTTGCAGCGGCACGCTCGTCTGGCCGGCCATGTCCAACACACCCTGGAGGTTGTTGAAGAGGAATGGATCAGGCGCGGGGAACGAGAGCTGGAACAAGAGATCGAAATCGAGGGCGATGAAGTTGGACGGGGGCAGAGGAATGCCGGTGTTCGTGGTGAAGGAGGCCGCTCCGAAGTAGATCGCGGATGGCCACAGGGGCGCGTTGATGTTGGCGTCGTAGATCGTGCCCAACTGAGGCACCGAAGTCGACGAGAGGACGGGCTTGTTGCCACCCCCCACATCGAAGGGGAGGAAATCCTGCATCAAGGGTCCGGCTCCGTTCAGCCGGTAATCGACCCGCACGTAGTAGGTTCCCGGCGTCAAGGTCCCCGGCAGATTCAGATTGAGGTTGCGGGAACCGCAGGGCGCAATCGTGATCAGGATCAACGGGCAGATGAAGGGCTGAAAGGCGATGGGACCGGCGGGACTGCCGGACACGACAGCGTTGTAGCCGCAGCCCGAGCTGAGCACCGCATTTTGAGTGGACCCGTTGGTCATCCGAACCACCACGGTGGTTCCGGCCAAGGGGATTGCGGGAGAAAACACGCCGTGCAACGCCTGAGCGTGGGCGGTGGCGGCGCAGACCAGAACGAGGAAGGCTATGGTACGCATGGGGGCAGGATACGAATTGGGCCGCTTGCCGGGAGGGAATTCTCGGCGGCCCGGTCTCCCGTGGGCCCGCCCCCTGGTAGTTTCAAGTCCGTATGGGTCTCGATGCAAACACCGATGACACCCCCACCGACGCGGCGGGAAATCCCGCCTTGGGGGCTAAACAGGCCGAATTTTCAGCTCACTACGAGCGATTGGCACCGGCAGCCGCCACCTGGGTCCGCCTCCGCCTCAGCGGGGCCGTGAAGGACCGCTGTCCCCCCGAGGACTTTCTTCAGGAACTTTGGTTTCGGGCATTTCGGGCCTACCCCACCTTCGATCCGGCACGGGGCGAGTTTCGGACCTGGCTGTTCGCAATCGCGCAGAACCTGTTGATCGAGATTCTGAGGTCGATGGCCCGACGCGCGGGGCCGGCGCGCGAGGCCTTTCCGTTCTCGGAAGTGCCCGACGACGCCACCGCGGTCTCCCGCCGCGCCTGCAAGGACGAAGCGGTGCGCAGCTTTGCCGCGGCGGTGGGCAGCCTCGACGACGAAGAGCGAGAGCTCTTGCTTTGGCGCGGCCTCGAGGGCCTGTCGCACGACGAAATCGCCACCCGCCTCAAAACCTCTCGCGATGCGGTCATGAAGCGTTGGCAGCGCCTGCGGGATCGGATCGAACCGTGGCTCCCAGCGGCCGAGCTGATCGCCAGTTGATCACTCGCCCCGCGCGCCGAGAAGCGGCTGAAGACGCGATTTCCATTCGGGACTGATGCCCTCTCCCAATCCGTCGAGGGCCTCTCGCGCCGCCGCTCGGGCCTCGCGCTTCTCCCCTACCACTCCAGAAATCACGGCAAACTCGGCGAGGAGTTCCGCGTCTTTCCGCTCTGTTTCCGCGACCGCGCGCCTCATCCAAGCGTAGGCCGTAAGCTGCTCAGAGGCGCCCGCCGAAGGGGAATCGAGGAGCTGGCGCGCCAGTTTGACACGGCGGTGGGGGGTCGTAGGCGCGGCCTCCGCCTCGGCAACCACGGCGTCGAGGCCTGCCCGCCGCTCGAGCTCGGTGTCCTCGTCGGCTTCAGCCGCCCTCTGGAGACGCTGGTAGGCGGTGAGGACATCGTCCACATGCCCATCCCCCCCTGGCGTCGCGCGTGCGGCATCCGCTTGGAAGCGCGCTGACATATGCCACGCCACGATCGCGCCGGGCAAATCCCGCTCCGCCGAAGCCAGATAGGCGCGGAATCGCCAGACATCTGCCAGTCGATCCTGGGCCAGGACACTCTCCGGATGCGCCGACGCATAGCTTTCGGCGTGCCGCAGAGCTTGATCGAGCGCCGCCCGAGCCGGCCCCGGGCGTTTTTCATTGACCTCGATCTGGCCGAGCTTCAACCAGATCAAGCCGAGGTCGAACTGATCGAAGGCCTGCACACTCGGGTGATTGAGCATTTCCTGCCGCAGGTCTCGACAGAGTTCCATCCGCTCCCGGGCCCGATTCGCGTCCCCGGTGCGCGCGAGCCCGTCCCCCTCCTGCTCGAGTAGGAGACAGACGAGCCTTCGGGCCCAAGGGTCCTCCTTCAGGCTTAGGAGAACCTTGCGTTCCTCGTCCAAGTTTTCGATATGCGTCAACACCGAAGCGAAGTCACCGCGTTGCCATTCCATCTGCATTTCGCAGAGTTCGATGGCCACCGCCTCACAGACGAGGGAAGTGACCTTCGGCCACTTCTGACGAGCGCCTTCGATCAGAGATCGCGCCTCGGCGAGGGTCGAGCGCGCCGCTGCAGAGTCCTGACGTCCTTGCTTTTGAGGAGAACTCTGGGTCTGTGCCTTCTCTCGCAGTGCCGCCGAAACCTCGATGACCAGCGCGGGTTCCGGTTCGGCCGATCTTTCCACGGCGCGCAGGGTGGCCAGAGTTTGATCGGCCAATCGACCGCGGTAATCCGCCGCTGCCGGCAGATAACGAAGTTCCTGGCTCAGCGAGGCGGCTAGTGCGCGCACCACTTCCCGAATCTGAACGAGGCGGGCCCGATCCTGTTCCTGTGCCAACGACAATCGTTGTGTCGCCTCGTTCGCAGTACGCAGAAGCAGCAAGCTGACAACCAAGCCGGTGACCAAGCTCAGGAGCGCGACCGCGAGGCTGGCGGATACGACGGGGTGCCGCCGCGTGAGTCGGAGCGTGCGGTAGAGAGGCCCCGCAGGCCGGGCGTGAACGGGTTCGCCGCGCCTCGCACGTCCCAAGTCCTCGGCGAAGGCCTGGGCACTCTGGTATCGGCGGTCCCGATCCTTCTCGAGCGCCGTGAGGACGATGGCGCGCAGGTCTCGATCCACCCCTGGATCGACACTGCGAGGATCGATGGGGTCCTTGGTCATGATCGCGCGGTAGGTTTCCGCCCGCGAGGGTGCGTCGAACGGTCGGGATTTCGTGAGGACCTCGTAGAGAGTCACCCCGAGCGCCCAGACATCGACGCGGGGATCGAGCGGAATGCGGCTGCCCGAGATTTGTTCGGGTGCGAGATAGGAAGGCGTCCCGAGGATGTCGCCGGTGAGGGTCAAGTGGCGCTGGTCCTGGTCGATCTCCTGGGCGAGGCCAAAATCCAAAATCATCGGACGCTCACCCGGGGTGAGCATCAGGTTGCCCGGCTTGATGTCGCGATGGAGCACGCCCACGCCATGCGTGGCGTGCAACGCCGCCGCGGCTTCCTCAAAGTACGCGAGTAGCCGGTCGCGACTCGAAAAGGGCGCCCACATGGGCTTGCCGAATCCCCGCTCTTTCGGCAGACGCTTGGCGAGCGTCTCGCCCGCGATCAGGGGCATGGCCACGTAGGAAAGGCCGTCCGCCTGCCCGACATCGTGCACGCCGCAAATCGCCGGGTGCTCGACCTTCGAGGCCGCCATCGCCTCCCGCCGAAACCGCGCGAGAGCGGCGTGGCTCTCGAGGCCGGGCAAGCTGCGGAGGACTTTGAGGGCGACACGTCGGCCCAAACGGGTGTCTTCCGCCAGATAAACGACCGCTTGACCGCCTCGACCGATTTCCTCGAGCACCGTGTACGGCCCGAGTTCGCGAGGACCGAAATCCGCCGTAGCCGCCTTGGCTTCCACCGTGGTCTTGGGTGGCTCGCCTTTCTCAATCAACCGGTACTCACGGAGCACGGTGTCGCTGTGGTCGGGCCACAGGGCGATGTACTCCTCCACCGAGACCACCTTGCCGGCTTCGCGATCCTTGAGGTAGCGCTCCATGAAGGCGAGCGCGACCCATTCGTCGGTGGGAGCGGCATTCAGCATCGAAGAGATCCTAAGGCAGAGTGCGGCGCAGGGTCAAAAACCCCGCGCCGCGGCCAGGTCAGGGATCAGGTGTCGAACTCGAGCACGGCGGTCTGGGCGGCGATCGCGCCTCCGTTCAGGACGATGAAGATCGCATCGACCTGAATACCGGCGGGAGCGATGCCGGGCGGAGCATCGAGGCGGGCCGAGCCGTCGACGTCCAAGATCCCGAACCAAGGGGGAGTGGTGCTGAGGGTCAAGTAGTTGTCGATCGCGTCGAGGCCGAGCCCGAAGACCGGCCCGGTGCCCCCGAGGTGCCCACCGCTGAAGGTGAAGCTCCAGGCCTGTCCCGCCATCGTCGAGCCGCCATTCATGATGATCGTGAGGCCCTGGCCGGCCGCAGTGTCATTGACCCGGACTCCGAAGGGGCCGGCCGCGGTTCCGATTCCGACCGAACCCGTGAACCCACCGCCGGCGTTGTTAGACCCCATGGTCCGGTTCGTGACGGCCTGCCAGTCACTCCCGACATGGGAGTCCTGGGTGGTGCTGATGCGAGCGACCGCCACGGTTCCGGGTGCAAACCTGGGAGCTGCCCCCGTGAAATCTTGCGGGTGCGAAGGCGCCCGGGGGTGGTTGTGCACGATCGGGCCACTGGTCGCGGTCGTCCGCACGGCATCGATGAGACGGCCGTAGGAATCGTAGAGCGCGAGGCTGAACTCCGCGGAGACCATCGGGAGGTTGCCGCCGGCCACCGCCTGGAGGTTCACGTAGGGCACGCCGAGCGGGATTTCCGCGGGCGCGGTGGCGTCATCCCCGATCACCAGGAAGTTGCCGGAGGCCCAGGCGAGCGGATTTGGGAACGGCCGGATTTCGGTGTGCTCGGTATTCTGGCCGGCGCTGGCGAGCAGCGTCCAGTGTTGCAAATCGAGGGTGGCGATCCCACCGTTACGCAGCTCGACGTAGTCCGGGGAATCGTCGACCTCGGTGATGCGCACGACCGGCACGGGCAAGGGGTCTGTGCCCCTCGGACCGCTCGACCGATTTTCGAGGCCCATCGAAGAGGCGAACTGCTCGGTCCAATCTGCGCCGGAGTTGGAGTCCAAGCCCCAGATGCGCTCGAGGCTGCCGCCGAGGGATCCCGCGGTGCGCGTCGCCAATCCCCGGAACGGGCTCCCGAGGGTGCCTTCGGTGTACGTAGCCGACGAGCTCGCGATACGAACCTCGTCCGCGACTACGCCGCGAGGCGAAAGCAGAGCGACCACACAGTCCCCGGTCTGAGTCGGAATGTTGCCGGTGAAGGTCGTGAGGGTGGTGGTGCCGACCGGAGTCTCGGGATAGGTGCCCGCCGAGTCCCGGATGATGATCGAACGGCCGGGCGCCAAGCTGCCGCTCAGCGTGCCGGAGACGGTGGTAGCCCCGTCCTTCCATGTCACGCGCCAGCCCGAGAGCGAGCGGGTCACGGTGTCGAAGTTGGTCACTTCGACGCCGTCGACGTTGCCGGTGGTCACCTCGGTGATCATCAGCTTGCGCCACTCGGGACGACGATTGAAATCGACGATCCTGGCCAAGCCGGCGTTATCGCAGCGCTCGTCACTCAGGGGTGAGCCGACGATCACTTCGAAGCGTCCATCGGCATCGAAGTCCCCGGCCGCGGCAACGCTGCGTCCGAATCGTTCGTTGTTGACTTCGCCGGTGTGCGACCCGAGGGCGGCAAAGTCCTCTCCCGACAGAGCACGGACGTAGCCTGGACCCGAACCGGTTCCGAGCAAGCCGACTCCGGCCTCATCGGCGCCGACCACAACATCCATCCAACCGTCCTGATCGAGGTCGCCGGCCAACGCCACCGACCGACCGAAACGGTCCCCCGCTTCGGAACCGACTGCTTGCATTACCTGATCCAGAGTGCCTAGACCCACGCGATAGGCCCGCACGTATCCGGGGCCCGCGTCGTTGCCGAAGAGGTCACCCGCTTCCGGGGCGCCCGCCACAACCGCGGCGCCAGCCGCGTCCACGCTGTACGGCAACACCGTCAAGCTCGTGCCGAGTTGGTCCTGCGGCCCGGAGCCGGTCGCGGTGTAGAAGATGCCCGCGGGAGAGATGTAGAGCCGAACGCGGCCGTTGTTGCTGGCGCCGAAGTTCGGAGCGCCGACCGCCACTTCCGGGATCCCGTCCCCGTTGAAGTCGGCGCCACCCGCCACCGAGGCACCCATCCGTTCGCCGGCCTCGGAGCCGCCGTAGGTGTTGAGCAGGGCGCCGTTGGTGCCACTGAACGCGTAAGCCGTGCCCGTATCCGCATTCGCGCCGGGAGCGCCAACCAGAAGATCGGGGGTTCCGTCTCCATTCATGTCGCCAGCGGCCGCCACCGCGTAGCCGTATTCGTCGCCGTTGGCCGCGCCGAGGAAGGTGAGAAGAGCGTTGCCGTTGGTGCCGTCGAGTACCTGGACCCGACCCCGCGAATTCGAGTGCTCGGGGGCTCCGACGATGAGGTCGTTCACCCCGTCGTTGTTGATGTCGCCCAGATTGGCGAGCGCAGTGCCATGCGCCGAATCCACCGTCCCGGTGGACACCCACAAAAGTTGCGAGGTCGCTCCCGAGTAGCAGATCACTTCGCCGTCGCCCGAAAGATACTCGGGCGCACTCACCGCGATGTCGTCGTAGCCGTCGTTGTTCACGTCGCCGAGGCCCACCACCGCGGCGCCGCGCTGTTCACCGGGCAGGAGCCCGTAGAAGCGGCCGACCACCGGCGCGAGGCTCAGAACGTTGAAGGTCACGGCATTCGAGAGGCCACCGGCGGGAGCCGGGTTTTCGATCTGCACCGTGATGCAGCCGGGGGTGTCGAGCATCGACTGGGTAGCCGTGAACTGGAACTGCGTCGGGGTGACCCAAGTGCCGGCGACGATTGCGCCGTCCCAGCGCACCCGCGTACCCTGCACGCCGAGATTGCTGGGCGAACCGTCGTAGAAGAGGGTGCCGTTGATGGTCACGACGACTGGACCCGCACCTACGAACGCCTGACTCGGAATCATGCTGCTGATCGTCGGCGCTGAGGGTGCACCGTAGCGGGCCTGCAGCATGTTGGCGTCGCCGGCCGACATGTATTGGCGCTGGCCGATGATGTTTTGAAACGCGGGATCGTCGGTCGTGATCGTGGGAATGCCCCCGATCGCGAAGGCGAAGTCGTTGTAGTGCATGAACGAGGTGTAGTCGTAGGGACCATACATCGTGGCGCCAAGGCTGATGTTGAAGTTGCCGTTGCAGGATCCGCCACACGCTGTCTGCGAGACCTGTGCGAAATTGACGGTGACAAAGTTGTCGCGATCCGGCCGCTGTTGCTCGTGCAAGTAACCGAGTGCGTGGCAGAACTCGTGGCAGAGGTGGAAGATGTCATTCCACCGATCCGATCCGACGCTAATGAACTGCTCTCCACCCGCCATCCCTACCGCGGAGGAGATACTGCAGCTTGCAGGATCACATCCGGTACCCGGATTGGGCCTCACCGTGATGAAGTTGGCTTGATTCGTCCGAGGCACGAAGTCGATGCCACAGACCGCTTCCATCTCCGACAGGGCTTTGATGATGCTGGCCTGCTGGGGGGCAGTGACTGCCGCGTCGAAGCGATAGGGAACCACGCCGTTGGTCCAGTCGGTGCCGGCCCCCGCCCCTTCCTGGAGGAAGATCTCCGGCGGTAAGTAACACTCCTGCCCCTCTCCCTGCGCGAGGGAGCGAGCGGGCAGGAAGAGCGATAGGCAAACCGCCGAGGCCGCGGCAAAACCGGAAAAAGTGCGATGGCGAACCATGAAGGTGTCTCCGAGAGGCCCCACAGGTAGGTCGCCTCTGCCCCCTCGGTTGACGCCCGCGGCCGGATCTGACCAAAAAAATCCTGAGAATCAGGGCGCAGGGTCGTAGACCCACAGCTCGATCGGCCCGGCGAACTGTTCGTGCGCTACCAGGACTCGGCCCTCTTTGATCTTCTCGAAAAAAGCCGGCGCCCAGATCGTCTTTTCGGGGTGGACCGTGCGGGTGATGACCAAGACTCGCGACTGGTCACCCGTGGTCCGGGCGGGCGGGACGGACTTGGGCTCGGACATCGGGAGGTCAGGGGCGTAGGCGCGGTACACCTCGAGGTGCGGGAAGTAGACCGGCTGGTTCAAGACCGCCGTGTAGAGGCTGGGTCTCCCCGCCCCCCACTCGCGAGCCCGGGCCACCGCGCGGTCGAGCCCCTCCCGAGGCGCACCGACCACGTGGGCGACGCCCGAAATGGAGCCCAAGACCAGGATGCCGATTACCGCCATTTTGCGGTTGCGTTCCGAGCGGAGGCCTTCGATGGCCGCCCCGAGCAGGAGCGGCACCATCCACGCGCTGATCGCGAAATACTGAACCGCGACCCGGTTCCAAACGATGGCGGAAGCCGCAGCGAGGAGAAGGGCAGATGCAACCCCACCGCCCACCATCGCCCAGAGGCTGCGCCGAAGCCCGGTCCGCTCCCGCCCACCCGCAAGGCCTCGGAGGAGCCCGAAAGCCAAGACGAGGAGTACCCCCCCCGCCCCTACCATCGCCAGGTGGTTCCAGGGCGTACCCAGCCCATCTCTCATCGGCAGCACCGACCGCAGCGGGACTTGGAGAAGCTCCCCACGGTTGCGCTCGACCCGCACCTCCACGGGTACCGCTTTGATCTTGGCCGATCCGAGCGCGAGCTCCGGTTTCTTGAAGACCCAGCGCTCGTCGTACAGCACCCAAGGCAGAAACAGCGCTGCCCCCAGGGCGATGGCCGCTCCCGCCCGCCAAGGGCCGAGAGTCGGCGGCGACTTCCGTCGCCAGGCCAAGAGGCTGGCCACTCCCGCTCCGACCCCCGCGAATGCGGCGAGGTAGTGGGTGTAGAGCCCAAGCGCGACCGCCAGCGTGAGCACCACGAACCGGAGGCGGTGGCTGCCACGCGTCGTCACCGCCGCCCAAACCATGAACGCCGCGGCGGTCGCGAGTGGTGCGTAGGGCCGAAGCTCGGTCCCGTACTGGATCTGGAAGGGGATGACCGCAAATCCGATCGCGACGACAACCCGAGCCCAGCGGGACCAACCAGCCTCCCGCGCAATGAGCAGGAGGGGCACGAGCCCGAGGAGGCCGAGAAGGATCGGAATGAACCGAAGCAGGTGGGGATTCAGTTCCGCGATCGGATGTAGAAGCAGAAAGAAGAGGGGGGCGTGAAAGTCGGGCCGGAGGCTCTCGCAAACCGCCGCCGCACTGCCGGCACGTGCGTGCGTGAGCGAGTGCAGCTCATCCAACCAGAGACTCTTGTTGGCCGCCTCCCCGGCGCGCAGGCCAAGCGCCAAGAGGAGCGCGAGCGCGAGCCAACCGAGCCCCCCGCCTCGCGGATCACGGTCGACCACCCGATCAGAAGCGGCGTCCGGAAGCACAATTGAAGAGGGCTCGGAATTCATCGATGGGTCTTCGACGCGGGTAGAGTCTGAACGTGACCGACCCCGCCGTCATTTTTACCCCCGAATACTACGAGCGCCTCAAGGCCATCGAAGGTCAACACTGGTGGGCGCTCGGCATGATCGACCTCCAGGAGCGCCTTTTGCTCCCCCGTCTCGGGAAAGCCCCCCCCAAGACTTTCTTGGACGTGGGGTGCGGAAGCGGGATTGGGCTCGCCTGGGCGGCTCGGCAATTCCCCGACGCGCGGCGCCTCGGGGTCGACGTCTCGGAACACGCGCTCGCCCACTGCGCCGAGCTCGGGGCCGAGCTTCACCTCGCCGACGCCGCCGCCATGCCGGTTGAGTCCGCCTCGATCGAACTCGCCCTCTCCCTGGACGTTCTCCAACACGTTCCCGACGATCGGGCCGTCCTCCGCGAGGTCGCCCGGGTGCTGAAGCCAGGGGGACTCTTCTTCGTACGCACCAACGCCCGCGGCCTTGCGGCCCCCCCTCCCGGCTCTGATCTGTTCACGAAACAACGGCTCAAAGAGAACTTGGTGGCCGCCGGCCTCCGGCCCCTGCGGCTCTCCCGCGCCAATTGCATCGGCTCCCTGGTTGCCGAGCTCCAAAATCTCCGCCGACGCTCGGCCAATGCGCATGATCATCAGCACTCCCACTCGCATCACGTGGAGACGCCCGCTGCCGCGCCGACCGGAGGAGGTTACGGAGGTGGCCTCCGCCTGACTCCCGGCTCCACCACTTCGCTCTCGTCGCGCGCCAAACGAGCCCTTCTCCGCTTCGAAGGAACCCTGATCCGGGCCGGTCTCCCCCTCCCCTTCGGCCACAACTTCGTGGCCCTCGCCGCCAAGCCCGATTCGTAGTGCGGCAGGCCATCGCGCAACCTGCCCTTCTCACCTCTCGGACAGAGAACCCGAAACGCATCCGTAGTCAACGGCATCGGGCAACCCGCTTCAATCGGGGATTCCACTGGCATTTTCGCCTCCGATGTTGCGCCGTTCCTGGGCGAGACGTCGGATCCTACTCAACGCGCGATCCGCGGCACCAGGGTCAGCGCAGGTGGAGCCCCGACGCTCGGAATCGTGAACGGCAGATCGTCGTAGGAGTCAATGCAGGCGCGCACTCGAGTCCCCGGCGAGGGGCATCGTCGGAGGCGGCCCTCGCCGCGGGAATCCAGGATGCAGGACGTGGCAACCCAGTCATCGGGTTGATCGGACCAGCGGATTCGGAGGATCTCACGAAGCGGGGCCCCCGAGGGATCCACGACGACCACCTCACGGGCCTGGGCTCGAGACATCCCGCGGCCGGTTTCGTCGGTGGCTGATTTCATGGCGATGCACGATTCGAATCGGTAGATCCGTAGCCTCGCTCGTCGAGGCGACTCGCGGCATCGCGGGTTCAATGTTTGATAGTCAGGTCGATCCGGTACGGCTCAGTCGAATTTGGTGGTCGCCAGGGCCAGGAGGCGACGAGCAAAAGTCTCTTTGCGGAAGGGGTCGAAAGCCTTGGATTCCAGGTATGCCCGCGCTGCCTCGCGATATCCACCGATCGTCGCGGCAGACATGCCCTTCAAGTGACCGCGCAGATCTTCGAAGCTACTGAACTCGCGGGCATCGATGAAACACGACGCGGGTACGAACTCCGTGACATCCGGAGCCCCCAGGTACACCGGCACCGTGCCCGCAAAGAAGCAGTCGAAGAGTTTCTCGGTCATCCACCCCGGCATGATCATGTTCTCGAAGCACAGGGTGAAGGTGTATCGGGACAGCGTCTCCGACTTCGAAGCGGCCGGCCCTCTCCAAGCGCGGCGGACGGCGGCGTAGACGGGTCGGGGGAGAATCGACTGCCGCCACTCCCACAGATGCTTGCCCCACCGCTTGAAAGTCCAGGGTACCCAGGTCCGACCGACTCGGTGCGGCGGTTGGTTCCAGTCTTTCCCGAACAGGTCGATCTCGCCGTAGCGCTCGAAATGCGCCACCGCGGCCAATCGATGGGTGTAGAGCTCTTGCACGTAGAGCCGCGGCAATTTGTTGGCGTTGATCATCACCAAGAATTTGCGATCCCCTCGCCGCCACAGCTCGTCGTGGACGGCATCGAAGGACTGCGGCCACTGGAAGCGAGTGGTGGTCACCGGCCGCTTCGTGAACGGCAACAGGGCGTCCTCGGTGCTCCAGGAATAGACCCTGCGGAACGCCTTCGCCACTTCGGGCAAACCGAGATAAAGCTTGGGCTCGACGATCGGGCACTCCATGGCAAAGAAGGCCGCCAATTCCACGCCGGGGCGTCGGCGGACCGATTCGTAGTGCTCCTGCATCCCGACCGAGACACAGACGTTGTGATCCGCCCGCACACGCCCCTCGAGCAACGCGTCGATGGTATGCACGGGAATTCCCGCTTCGGCGCACACTTCCCGCACCCGCCGGTAAGGCGCATTGATGTCGTCTCCCGCCAACGCTGCGGTGGCGGGGTCGAAGAGTCGATCCTTCAAGAAATGATGGGACGGGGGATCGATGAAGAGCGCCGTGTCAAGGGGCATGGGGAGTTCCCGAATCGAGCCAATGTCCGACCCAGCGGTCCAAGTGAACCAAGGCGAAGACCAAGGAGGTCAGGTCATCGCGACCGTCGCGCTGGGCTCGCAGGAGTTCCGTGAAGGACCGGCGGTCGATCCAATCCCGCAAGTGAGGCAACTCGGACAGGCCGCGGAACGGGCCTCGTTGTTCCCGGATCCACGTAGGCAGCGGCAGCGCGAAGCCCTGCTTTTTCCGTTCCAAGAACCCCGGCTCGAACCAGGGAGCCATCGCATTGCGCAGGGGGATCTTGGCGCGCCCTTCGTCGGCCAACGCGACCGCGGGAATGCGCGCCGCGAGGGCGAGCACATCCCGGTGCGTGAACACGGGTCGCACTTCGAGGGCCACCGCCATGCTGGCGCGGTCGACCTTGGTCAGAATGCCGGCCCCGAGGGTCAGAGCTAGGTCTAATGCCCGCATCCTCTCGATCGGGGGCAACTCCGACGACACTGGACTCAGGTGCTCGCGGACGACCTCGTGCGGGCCATATTCGTTCAAGGCTCGGAGTAAGGGGCCTCGGCAGAGGCGCTGCAATTGTGTGCGCGTCCCGATGATCGAGAACATGTCGGCCAAGGCCGCGGACTCGCCAGCCGCATACTGTCGCAGCGTTCTGGTGCGCCGCTCGGGGAGCAGATCGAGGAAGGCCGAGGCGGCCCGGAGCGTGCCCCGCCGCCACCCGGAGTTTCGGATCCGCGCTCGCCGCGCCCAGCGTTGGTAGCGGCGATAACCTCCAAACACCTCGTCCGCGCCGTCTCCGGACAGCGCCACGGTGGCGCCCGCCCGAGTCGCTCCACAGAGGACTCGCGTGGGCAGCGCGGAGGAATCGGCAAACGGTTCATCGTAGTGCGCGAGGAGAGGCCCGAACTGGTCGAGAGCGGACTCGGCATCGAGCGTAGTGACCTCGTGAGGGACGCCGTAGGCTTGGGCGACCGTGCGCGCGTACCGAGTCTCATCCCAACGGTCTTCCCGAAACCCGATCGTGTGCGCACCCAATCGATGGCCCCCGCGGGCGAGCGCCGCGACCACCGTGGAACTATCTACGCCGCCACTCAGGAATGCGCCGACCGGGACGTCTGACACTGTCATTTGCGAAGTGACGCGCAGGATGGTGTCCCGGATTTCATCGTCGAAATCGACACGCGCTTCGGGCAGTGGGTCGAACCGCCAATAGCGCTCGACGGGACCAGGTTCAGGGGGCGCGCCCACCGGAAAGCGCACCCGCATCCAAGATCCCGGGGGAAGTTGCGACGCCCGGGTGTAGATCGTCTTCGGCGGCACCACAAAACCCAGGCTCAACACATCGACCATCGCCCGAAAGTCGAGCTCCGGCTGCCATTCGGGATGAACCGTCAGCGCCTTGAGCTCACTCCCAAAGCCGAAGTCCTGGCCGATGCGAGCCCAATAGAGAGGCTTCTCCCCCACCCGATCCCGCACCAAGAGCAGCGTGCGCTCCTTGGTGTCCCACAGCGCCAGCGCCCATTGGCCGGCCAGTTTCGAAAGCGCCGACACCCCCTCCTTCATCAGGAGATGGAGAAGCAGTTCCGTATCCGATCCGCTGCGAAACGCGACCCCCGCGGCCAAGAGACGGCGCCGATGGTCGAGGTGGTCGTAGATCTCGCCGTTGAAGACCAAGACGTAACGACCGTCGACGCTCATAAACGGCTGCGCCGCGGCCTCGCTCAGATCGATGATGGAAAGGCGACGATGGCCCAACGCCACATCGCCTTCCGGCGACAGCCAAAGCCCGGCGCCATCCGGACCACGATGCGCCAACCGGTCGCGCTGCCGGCTCGCCAAGTCGCGCAAGTTGCCTCGGGGCGACAGAAAACCGCTGATCCCACACATCAGTGCGCCGCCTTTTTGGCATGCCACCGCGCGTAGAAGCGATCAGCGAGCCACTTCTGATGGGGAAGTCGCGCCAACAGCGCGAGGAGTCCGCGCAGGACAATCAGTCGAGCCCGCTGAACGTTGCGCCCGCGCGCGAGGGCGCCGAATGGTGCCTTGGCCAGCGATTCCCGAAGCGACGGCGTTTGCTTCTGGATGTAGTGAGCCACAGCGATCATCAGTTGATCTTCGGCGCGATGCGCTTCATACTCCCGCCGCGCGGCGGGTTCGGCAAAGGAAGAGGCGCCCTCCCGTTCGAGATGATGATCGAGGATCGTGAAGAATCGCTCCGGTTCGGTGCGCAGATGGTGGTAGCGGTGCGACGAGCTCCCGTGAAAGTGGCGATAGCGCATCAAGTACTCGGGAACGATGAACAGGCAGGCTTCGCGAGCGAGCCTGAGCCAGCAGTCGAGGTCGGAGCTGTTTTTGAACAGCGACTGCCGGTATCCGCCGATCTTGCGGTAGAGCTCCGTCCGCACCATCGCGCTCGGGCAAACGAACAGGATGTTCTTCCAAGCGAGCAGCGTGTTCAAAGTCGTGGCGAAGTCCAGCGGGACTCCCAACGGAATCGACGGCGGAAGTCGGAGCCGGTCGTACTCGCGGCCCTCGGCGTCGATCCAGGTATCGAGGGTGAACACGGCCCCCACCGACGGATGAGCGCGGAAGGTCGCGACCGATCGCTCCACCATTGTCGGCTCGTAGATGTCGTCCGCGTGGTAGACCCCGACGAACTCGCCTCGGACATGCGTCAAACCGGCGTTGACGTTGTCGTAGATCCCGAGGTTGGTCGGATGCCGGATCACACGCACGCGGTCCCCGTAGCCCTCGAGTATCTGCGGTGTTCCGTCGGTAGACGCGTCGTCGAGCACGAGCACCTCGCGATCGCCCCAAGTCTGAGCCAGGATCGAGTCGAGACTCTCCCGTAGGTAACGCTCCCCGTTTCGGACCGGGAGGAGAATCGAGACCAAAGGCGCGCGCTCGGACATCTTGGGCTTCACGAGTTCCTGGCCTGGCGAAGGTGCCCGACCGACCGATAGGGGCGTATCCTACGAGCACGGCCCTGGTCGCAACTTTTCCGCTTCCCCGCCATGCGCATCGCCATCGAAGCCTCTTGCCTGCAGAATCGACGCGGTTTTGGTCGGTTCCTGAGGGAGCTGTTGCCAGCCCTCTTGGTCCGCCACCCCGAGCATGAGTGGATCGCGCTCGTGGATCACGCTCCGGAACCGGGTTGCGCGCCGCCTGGTTTGGAGGTGGTTCGCGCGGATGTCGGCAGACCGGTCACCGAAGCGGCGGTTGCGCATGGGCGGCGCACCTTGCGCGAAATGCGCGGACTCGCGCGAGTTTTTCGAGGCATTCCCGCCGACGTCTACTGGTATCCCGCGGTCTATTCGTTCTTTCCCGCGCCGCGGCGCCGCGCGGTCGTGACGACCTTCCACGACACGATCGCGGAACAATTTCCCCGTCTGGTCTTCCCGAACCGCCGCTCGCAGTGGGCCTGGGGCCTGAAGGTACGGGTCGCGATTCACCAGAGCACGCGCATCCTCACCGTGAGTGAAGCGGCTAAGCGCGACCTGGTTGCCCACTTTCGATTGTCGGCGGAGCGCATCGATGTGACGACGGAAGGCCCGGGCGCCGCCTTCACCAGACCAGTACCGCCGGATGAAATCGAGCGACTCCGCAGTCGCATCGGGCTCCCTCCCTCCGCGCCCTACTTCTTGTCGGTGGGGGGGCTCAGCCCGCACAAAAACCTCCGCGGTTTGATCGATGCCTTCGCGGGACTCGATCGCCCCGGAGTCCACTTGGTCATCGCGGGGGATCCGGAAGGGGCCGGCTTTTTGTCCCACGGAGCCGAACTGCGCAGTCGGACCGAGCAGTCTTCGCTCCGCGAGCGGATCCACTTTCCCGGCTATGTCAGCGACTTTGACCTGACGGCCTTGTATGCCGGGGCGGAGGCGCTGGTCTTTCCGAGCCTGGCCGAGGGGTTCGGTCTACCCGCCGTCGAAGCCATGGTCGCAGGTACCCCCGTGCTCGCGAGCGATCGGGGCTCCCTGCCCGAAGTGGTTGGTCCCGCCGGCCTCCGCTTCGACCCGACCGCGCCGTCCGCGATCTCGACCGCCATGCGGAGGATCTTGGACGAACCGGACTTGCGCGAGCAACTCGCTGTTTGCGCCCGCGCCCAAGCGCGGAGATTCACCTGGGAGCGCAGTGCCGACTTAGTTGTGGAGAGCCTCGAGCGCGCTGCCTCCGAGTGCCCTCTCGCCGGCTGATTGCTACCCTGACCGCCCACAAATCGGCGGCCTCGTCCGCGATTTGGGTCCGTTTCCCCCTTTCGATCTCGACATGATCCTCGCCGAAGCCTCACGCCGCCGCACCTTCGCCATCATTTCGCACCCGGACGCCGGGAAGACGACGCTCACGGAGAAGTTCCTGCTGTACGGCGGGGCCCTCCAAAAAGCGGGTTCGGTCTCCGCCCGAAAATCCCAGCGGGCCGCCACCTCCGACTGGATGGAACTCGAAAAGCAGCGAGGCATCTCGGTGACCTCGACGGTCCTCCAGTTCGATTACCAGGACTATCGGGTCAACCTCCTCGACACCCCGGGCCACCGCGATTTTTCCGACGACACCTACCGCGTCCTCACTGCGGTCGACGCGGTGGTCATGGTGGTCGACGCCGGCAAGGGAATCGAGTCGCAGACTCGCAAGCTGTTCGAAGTCTGCCGCAAGCGGGGGATCCCCATCTTCACGTTCATGAACAAGATGGATCGCCCGGCCAAGGATCCGCTGGCGCTCTTGGATGAACTCGAAAACGTCTTGGGGATTCACGCCTACGCCGCCAACTGGCCCCTCGGCGACGGGTCGGGATTCAGCGGCGTGTTCGACCGGTTCAAGCGCGAAGTCCACTTCTTCGAAAAAGTCCCGAGCGGGGCTTACCGGGCCCCGGTGTCGGTGCACGGCATCGACGATGATCGGGTGCGGGAGCGACTCGGCGCCGACGTGTTCCAAAAGACGCGCGACGACCTCGAGATGCTCGATTCGATCGGTCCGACTTTCGACTTGGCGGCGGTACACGCCGGGCACCTCTCCCCCGTGTTCTTCGGCAGCGCCGCCAACAACTTCGGCGTGCAGCTCCTCCTTGATCACTTCGTCGAAAAAAGCCTGGCTCCCACGCCTCGTCGCTCGACCGCGGGCCCCGTACCCATCGATCACCCGGCGTTCTCCGGCTTCGTGTTCAAGATCCAGGCGAACATGGACGCCAAGCACCGCGATCGCATTGCTTTCGTGCGCGTTTGTTCCGGGAAGTTCCAGCGAGACCTTCCGGTGACCCATGTGCAATCCGGTTCGAAAATTCGTCTTTCGAGTTCGCACAAGGTTTTTGGGCGCGAGCGCGAGACGATCGAAGAGGCGTTTCCGGGCGATGTCGTGGGATTGGTTGGACACTCGGAATTCGGCATCGGCGACACGATCACCGAGGACCCGACGATCTGCTATCGGGAGGTGCCGCGCTTCACTCCCGAGTGTTTCGCGTACTTGCACGGTACGAGCACCAGCCAGTTCAAACGCTTCCGGGAGGGCCTGACCCAGCTCCTTCAGGAGGGCGTGGCGCAGGTCTTCACCCTGCGAGATGCCACGACCCGCGTGCCTCTCCTCGGAGCGGTCGGTCCCTTGCAATTCGAAGTCGTCCAATACCGCCTGCAAAGCGAATACGGCGCGGAGTCCCGGCTCGAACAGTCCAATTTTTCGGTGATGCGTTGGATACCCGAGGAGGTCACCCAAGCCACCGTCGACTTGGCCCTCGAGTTCAGCTCGACGGCCTACGGCACCGATGCCCGCGGCCAACGCGCCGTCTTCTTCTCTGACGAGTGGGCGTGCAAACACTTCACCAAGTCCCACCCCGAACTCAAACTCGTAGCCGACCTCCTCGGCACCGAAACCGAAGCGCCTCCCCTGCCGCGGCCCGACACATCGGGCTGAAAATGTCGCGTCGGCTCGGCGACCCGAGCAGGTTCGACATCCTTCACCCCGACCCGAGGGCGTCGCGCGACCGATGTGACGAACCCAGCGGGACTATTGCCGGGCCAGGAGCAGGGCGAATTTTCCTGGGAGCAATCCCGAAGAAAGTTGTTCCTTCCACGTTCGTTTTGAGTCTGGGTCATGGATGCCCAAGCAGGAACACGATTCCCTGGTCGCGGCGGTGTTCGGCCGCCCTGAAGAGGCCCAGGCCCATTTGCGAGCCTTCCTCCCCCAAGAACTTCAGCAGATTCTCGACCTCGGAAGCCTGAGACTCGTCCCCCGAAGCTTTCTGAACGAAAACCAGCGGAAACGCGAGGTCGATCTCCTGTTTTCGGTGGGTGCCGGGAGTCGGCCGGGTTTGGTTTACATCCTGATCGAGCACCAGAGCCGGCAGCATCGATTCATGGCTCTGCGACTGCTTTCCTACCTGGTCAATATCTGGGAATGGTGGAGGGCATCAGAACGAGGCACCAAGACACTGCCGATCATCCTTCCGATTGTGCTTTACCACGGCACACGACCCTGGACCGCTCCAAGGCGGATTACGGATCTTCTCGGCGGAGACGCGGGTCTCGTAGATCGTCTTCGGCCCGTCCTGCCAGAGCTCGAGTACTTGGTGACGGATCTCGCCTCCCTAACCGATTCCGAAATCCTGGCCCGGACCAGCGGCCACTCGCCGCTCGCGGCGCTCACCGTGTTTCTTCTGAAACGAGGGCGGGACGATCGTCTTGCCGAGAGGGTTGGGATCTTCGCCGAGCCGCTCCGAGATATGACCCGGAGGCCCCGGGGCGACGAGGAACTGGCGCTCCTGGTAAGCTATCTGGAGCGGATCCGCGAAGCATCCTCCTTGGATGCCGTTGTCGATGCCATGGCCAGGGCCGGAGGAGACGAAGTGGCACAGGTCAAAGTTCGATACAGCGAGCTGATGAAAGCTGAAGGTCGTGCACAAGGTCGTGCGGAAGGCAGACTCTTGGGGGTCTCCGAGGGCGAACAAAGGGCTCTCCGGACGTCTCTCAAAACCGTCCTCTCCGTGCGCTTCGGCCCGCTCCCTGAATCCGTGGAATCCGCCATCGAGCGAGCAGAAGTTTCCAGGCTCCAGGCCTGGATCGAAGTGGCCGCCAGGGCCCCGGACGCCAAAACCGCGTATTCCCCATCTGATCCACCTGTTCAAGCGCCTCCCTCCAATTGAGGGCCCCTCACTAGAGCCGGTCAGACTGTCGGCGGCACCCCACGGCCAGCCGCCCCGTCAGCGAGTCTCGATATTCCCGGAACGCGCGCCGCCCTTCCTGGCCATAAAACCTCGACTTCGACCGAGCAGCTTTGGCCGGGCACGGCCCGGGGGAAGAGTCTGGCGTATCCTTCTGCTGCCCCATGGATGCGATTCTCACGTTCCACCGACTCGACGCATCGCCGGACGTTCTGAGTTATCCTAAAGACGCCTTTCCCCGCGCCTTGGATGCACTCCTCGAAGCGGGCATCCGGATCGTGCCGATCGGGGAGATCGTGACGACGCCTCCCACCGGCCCGGACCGCGTCGCCATCACCTTCGACGACGGCTACGCCTCCGTCCATGACGTCGCACTTCCCGCCCTCGAGACTCGAGGGCTCCCCGCCATCGTTTATGTCGTGGCGAACCACGTCGGAGGCACCAACCGATGGGGCTCACAACCCGACTCGGTGCGGGAGGAACGGCTGCTCGGACAAACCGAACTCAAGGAGTGCCTGGCCGCGGGGATGCAAGTCGGGGCCCACGGGGCGACGCACTGTGCGCTGCGAAACCTCACATCCATCGCCTGGGACTCCGAGCTGGCCGGAGCCAGAAAACAACTCGAGGATCGCCTGGGTCGTTCCGTCGTCCACTTCGCCTATCCGTACGGAGTCGCTCCCGAGGAAGCCCGGATCCGGGCGTCTGCCGTGTACGAAACCTCGGTGACGACCCGATACGACTACCTGCGGCGCCCTCTGGATCTCGGCGCAATTCCCCGACTCGATGCCTATTATTTTCGGAAGCCCGAGTCCCTCTCGCGGCTGTTCTCGACTCGAACCCGGCGCGCGGTTCAGCTCCGCCGAGCCCTACGCACCGCGAAACGCTGGTGGAAGCCCGACGCATGAGCGCGATCACGCTCGTCATGCCCCTTTGGAACGGGGCACACCACCAAGACCAGGTGCTCCCCCCCATTCTGCGCGCACGCGCTCAAGGCGAGATCGCCGAAGTGATCGTCGTCGATGACGGCTCGACGGATGTCGGAGCCGAACGTGCGTTCCGCGAGGGCTTCACCGTTCTGCGAACGCAGGGGCGACGCGGCCCGGCCTACGCGCGCAACCTGGGAGTCGAGGCGGCCAAGACGCCTTTGGTCCTCTTCGTCGACAGCGATGTCGTCATGCACGACGGCGTGCCGGTGCTATTTGCCACCGCGATGGAGCACGACGCCGGGCTCGTCGCGGCCTTCGGTTCGTACGATGATCGACCTCCTCCCCTCGGGCTCATCTCCGTCTATCGAAACCTGTGGCACCATTGGGTGCATCAAACGGCGCCCCGCGAAGCCACTACCTTTTGGGCAGGCCTCGGCGTCGTGCGTCGTTCCGAATTCCTGGCCGTCCATGGATTCGACGCGGTTCGCTATCCCCGCCCCGAGATCGAAGACATCGAACTCGCCGGCCGTCTGAGAGCACGCGGTGGCCGCATGGCCATCGTCAAGGACGTCTTCGGGACTCACCTCAAGCGATGGACCTTCTGGTCGGTTCTGAAGACGGACATCTTCCAGCGCGCCCTCCCCTGGTCTCGCCTCATCCTGAGCGGTCGGGGGCAAAACGACGCCCTGAATCTCCGGTGGCAGGAGCGCGCCAAGGCCGGCCTGTCGGGAGTGATTGCCCTCGCACTCCTCCTGACTCCCTTTCGATTCCAGTTCGTCCTCGTCGCCCTGGCCGCACTCGTCATCGCGGCGGTCGCCAACTTCCCCTTCTACGCCCTGGTCCATCGTCGCAGCGGCGCGCTCGGATGCGCAGTCGCACTTCTGATGCACCAGTTGTACTACTTGTACGGCGCGGGCGTGTGGGTCTTCTGCGTGCTGGAGTCCAAACTGCGCCGACCTCGAGCATCAGCATGATTTCGGGCGCACCTCTCCCAAGGCAGCCGCTCCATTTTCTGTTCGCGACCACGTTCTTCCCGCCGTACAGCTTCGGCGGGGATGGCATTGCCGTGGACAGGTGGGCGCGCGCTCTGGTTCGCCTCGGACATCGCGTCACCGTCATTCACAATGTGGATGCGTACCTCGCGCTGGGGGGCCGGGACCCCGCGTCCTCCGTTGCCCTACCTGAAGGCTTGGTGACGGTCCCTCTTCGAACACGCTTTCCGAAGCTCAGTGTGCTCGCCGTCCAACAAACTGGTTCTTCTGGCCCCTATCGCGACCAGCTCCTGCCTCGACTCACCGCTCCCGATGTCGATGTGATCCAGTTCCACAACGTCTCGCTCCTCGGAGCGCCCGCCGTATTGCGCATGGGGTCGGCCCTCAAGCTCCACATGGCCCACGATCATTGGCTCGTGTGTGAGAGCCACGTCCTGTGGCGCCACGGGGTCGAGGCCTGTCCGGCCCGAGAATGTCTGCGCTGCGTGCTCCACCATCACCGTCCACCCCAGATTTGGCGCCGCACCCGAGCCTTGCCTCGCGCTCTGGAGCGGATTCAGGCCTTCATCGCCCTCAGCCAATTCAGCGGCGACAAACATCGGGAACTTGGCTTCGAGGCCGACATGGAGGTCGTTTCCAACTTCCTTCCGAGGCGCGAGGTCGCAGCCGACGGACCTGCGCCTTCGCGCGACCGCCCCTACTTCCTGATCGCTGGCCGCTTGGAGAGGATCAAGGGCCTGGACCGGGTCATCCCGCTCTTTCTCGACGACTTTGGTTCGGACCTGGTGCTGGCGGGAGAGGGATCCGAAAGAGGTGCCCTCGAGGCGCTGGCGCAAGGAAGACCTCAGATTCAGTTCGTGGGAAGGCTCTCTGAGAGTGAACTCGCGCCGTGGTTTCGAGGGGCCCGGGGAGTCATTGTTCCGTCGGTCGGATTCGAAACTTTCGGAATGACCATCATCGAGGCGATGCTGGCGGGTGCCCCTGTCATTGCTCGGCGCCTCGGCCCTGCCCCGGAGATTCTGGAATCGGGAGGGGCGGGGCTCCTGTTTGACACCGAAACCGAGCTGCGCGCCCATCTGGTCGCCCTCACCCGCACTCCGGAGCTGGCCGCAGAATTCCGCAGGAAAGGAACGGAGCGCTTCGATCGTCAATACACTGAGGCTGCCGTGATTCCGAGATACCTCGAAATCGTCCGCCGGGCGGCCCTCCGTTTCGGTCACTCGCGGGTGGCCGATGCACTGGCCCCACACAGTTCCTGAGTCGACCATGCGTGTTCTCGTCACCGGAGGTGCCGGATTCATCGGATCGCACTTGACCGAGGCCTTGCTTCGGCGCGGCGATGCCGTGACCGTGCTCGACGACCTCTCGACGGGCACCCTGGACAACCTGCGGGCGGTTCAAGCGCACCCTCGTCTGGTAATCGTGCATGGAAGCGCCCGCGACGAGTCTCTCGTCGAGCGGATCCTCGAAAACTGCGATGCCGTCCTCCACCTCGCGGCGGCCGTCGGCGTGCGACTCATCATCGAACGCCCGGTGCACACGATCGAGACCAATGTCGGCGCGACCGAGGTCGTGCTGCGGGCCGCCGCTCGTCGGAAGCGGCGTGTGCTTCTCGCCTCGACCTCCGAGGTCTACGGCAAGAGTGCGAAAGTCCCCTTCCTGGAAACGGACGACCTTCATCTGGGCCCCACGAGCCATGCCCGTTGGGCCTACGCGTGCTCCAAGGCCCTGGACGAGTGGCTGGCCTTGGCCTACTCGCGGGAGCACGGTGTCCCCGTGATCATTGCCCGTCTCTTCAACACGGTGGGGCCGAGGCAAACTGGGCGCTACGGCATGGTCCTACCTACCCTCGTCCGCCAGGCCGTGTGCGGAGAGCCGCTCACTGTCTACGGACCGGGTACCCAAACGCGCTGCTTCAGTCATGTCGCCGACACGGTGGAAGCCCTCATCCGCTTGCTCGGTTCAGACGCCGCCCTTGGCGAAGTGGTCAACGTGGGATCGCAAGACGAAATCTCCATTCGAGCCCTGGCCGAGCGCGTTGTGCAGCTAACGCGTAGCACCTCGCCGATTGTGGCAATTCCGTACGAGCAGGCTTATGGACCGGGGTTCGAGGATATGTCGAGGCGCATCCCCGACGTGAGCAAGCTCGCGCGCCTCACCGGCTTTCATTGTCGACGCTCGCTCGACGCGATCATCCTGGACATGGTGGGTACGCAGTCCGTCCCGCGCACCGCCCACGTGCCGGTACTCTGAGTTGCGTGGCGTGCCATTACGAAGTGATCCACCAGAGTTGTCCGTGGTCATCCCCGGGGCGAGCCGAATTGGCCGCCACACCCTGATCGAAGTGATTGCCGCGCTCGAAGTTTCGCTCCGTGACGTGCGCGCCGAGGTCATTCTCGTCGATCGATTCCCGGGCGACGCCACGAGCCGAGCGATTGCCGAACGATTCCCCTGGGTGCAGATCTTGGCCGCCAACCCGCAGGCGAGCGTGCCGTCGCTCATGCACACCGGAGCCCTGCACGCATCGGCGGCCCTGGTCGCCCTTCTTGAAGATCACACCGTACCCACCCCCGGTTGGGCTTCGGCTTGGCTAACCACCTTCGAACGAACGCCGGGCGCAATGATGGCCGGTGGACCGATTGCTCTCGCTCCGGGGGGGACCAACATCACAAGGGCGGCATTTTCCTTCGAGTACGCGCACTTCTTGCCTCCCCTCCCGCACGGCAGCGCCGCGGGCGCCAATTGTGCCTTCCGGCGGTCGGCCTGGGCGTCGGCGACTAACGGCGTGGATCCGCACCGGCTCTGGGACTTCGGAGTCTTGGCCGCCCTCAGGGCAAATTCCGCTCCTCTCGCCTGCGAAGCCGCCTTGGTCCATCACCAAAAACCGCTGAAGTGGTCGGAGGCGCTGCGCCTGCGGTGGGCCTACAGCCGCATCTTTGGTGCGGAGCGAGCCGCCGGCTTCGGTCGGTGGAGTCGGCTTGGACTCGGACTCACTTCTCTGCTCCTGCCGCCCCTCCTCTGGGTTCGCCACGCTCGCACTCTCGCCGCCAAAGCCGGACCCAAGGCGCTGCTTTGCACAGCCCCCATCACCCTTTCGTTGGCAGTCGCGGCCGCACTCGGGGAGTGCATCGGAGTCCTCGCCGGCCCGGGCACCGCGCCATCGAGCCTCGAATAGGGGTAGATTCCCTCGCCCATGCGCCTCGATGTCAACGCGGTTCGCCTCACTCGCCCCTTCACCGGTGTAGGCCGCTACCTCGAGAGCGTCCTCGCGGAGTGGCAGCGATCGGCACCACGGTTCGAGGAAATCGCGCTGTGGTCCCCCCGACCTCTGAATGGGGCTGACCTTTGCTTTTCACCGGGGCACTTCCGCCAGATCGTCGGGGGTCCGCCGGGCCCCGACCCCTGGTGGGAAAACCGCTTTCTCCGCGGCCCAAAGGCCGATCGCTCTGTCCTCTTTTCCCCCTCGTACACCCTTCCCAAGGGTGAACCCGGTCCCTCCGCGGTTCTCTACCACGGACCGGCGTTTGATCCACGACTCGGTTACGCGCGGCTCCGCAACTGGCTCTACAACCGTCTCCATCGCCGGAGCGCGAGGGAAGCCACCCTCGTGTTTGTCACCTCCGAATCCGTTCGCACACACGTAGTCGATCACTTCCAAGTCGATCCGGCGCGCATTCGAGTCGCCTATGGTGCCCCCAACCCCCGATTTCGGCCGCCCACCGACGCGGAGCGAGTGGGGGAAAGGGGAAAGCGATGGGCGCGCAGTGATCGCCCGTTTGTCCTCTTCGTGGGCAAGTTGGTCCCTCGCCACTACCTGGCCGAGCTCTTGGCGGCCTTTGCCGACGCCACCGCCCAGACCCCGGAGTGGGACCTGGTGCTCGCCGGCCCCAATCGCGCGAACATCCCCCTCGCAGCCCTCATCGACCAGCATCGACTCGGTGGGCGCGTCCGCCATCATCCCTTCGTGGGCCTTCAGGACTTGCCCAGCCTTTACGCGGCCGCCGGCATCTTTGTTTACCCGACGGATGCCACGGAGGGATTTGGACTCCCGGTCGTGGAGAGTATGGCATGCGGAACGCCGGTCCTCTCGGTAGCCCAAGGTTCCATTCCCGAAGTGGCGGGTGAAGCCGCGGAATTGGTCCCCATCGCCGAACGCGCAGCCCTGGCGGTCGCGCTCCGTCGCCTCATCGAGGATCCGGTTCGTCGCACGCTCCTCGCGGAACGCGGCCTCGTTCGCGCCACGAACTTTTCCTGGCAACGCACCGCGGACATCTTAGCCAAGGGCCTCCACGAGATCGCCCAACTATGAAGCGCCCCCTGCGTGTCCTCCACCTCTCGCGCAATTATCCGAGCCGCGCCGTTCCTTTCATGGGGATGTGGGCCGAGCGCCTGGCCCGCGTCGCCATGCCGGAGGTCGTGCCGATCGTGATTGCCCCCGTGCCCTGGACACCCTCGATCTTTCGATGGACGGCGTATCCCCGGCTCCTCGCGCTGCCTCGTCACAGCATCGAGCGGGGTATCGAGACGATCCGTCCCAAGGTTCCGCTCGGCCCGGGGCGTTGGCTCCACGCCAGGGATGCGAGTTGGAATCTCCGGAGCATTGCCGCCGCCGCCCGACAAGCCCACGAACAAGCGCCCATCGACCTCATTCACGCACACTTCATCTATCCGGATGGGGTGCAGGCCGCGGCAATCGGAAGGCAACTCGGAGTCCCCGTCGTCACCACGGAACACGCCGAGTGGGGAGTTTGGTTCGAGCGGCATCCCAACATCTTGGCGCAGGTCATGGAGGCACTCCCCCACCTCGCATGTGTCACGGCCGTGAGCCCCGCCACTTACGAAGGCACACGCCGCATCGTCGGTGAGCGCACCCTCGTGGAAGTCTTGCCCAACGTGGTGGATGACGATGTCTTCGCCCTGCCGAGCCCACCGAGGAGACCGGAGGCGAATCTGATTCTCTATGCGGGCGCGACCCGCCACGTGAAGGGGCTCGACGTGTTGGCCGAAGCCATGCGGATCCTCGTGAACTCCGGATCCGATCTACGCCTGGCCGTGCATGGCGACCCGTTCTACCGGGGATGGTGGCGCGAGTCGATGAGGATTCGCCGCCAGGTGCGACGCGCCCGTCTCCGCGAACACATCTCGTTTGGCGGTCCCCTCGAAGCTCACCAATTGGCAGTGAGAATGGCCGAGGCCACGGTGTTCGTGCTGCCGAGCCGCCGCGAGACTTTTGGTGCTTCGGCGGCGGAGGCGCTGGCCTGTGGTACGCCGGTGGTAGCGACCCGATGCGGAGGGCCGGAGGACTTCATATCCGACGCGGTGGGCGCTCTCGTGCCGCCGGATGACCCTCGATCACTCGCCGAGGCCATTCGCCGAATCGCCTCGGAACGAGCGCGCTTCGACCCGGCCCGCCTGCGCGCGAGTGTGGTGACTCGATTCGGCAAGGCGGCCGTCAAAGCCCGCCTCCTCGATCTCTACGATCGTATCCTCAGGCGCTGCCCCTGAGGTCTACAGGCCGGTGCCAATGATCGCGGGAATGCCGGCGGCTTTCGACTCCGCTTGCTGCCATCGCGCCAACCGGATGCCGACCGGATGCATGACGTCCGCCGCTACATTGACCATATTGATGGCGTCCTGAAAATCCTGAACAGCAAGCGGATAGATGGATGCCTGGCTCAAGACTTGCAGACCATCGTCGAGGTCAGCCATCGCGAGTTGAGCCAATCGAGCCAATTCCTGCTCCGGAAGCGGCTGGCCGGCGTTCTGGGCATTCCCGATCAGCGCGATCGCTTTGGTCGCGAACGACTGGGCGTCCCGGGCATTGCGAGCACCATTGATGCTTCGCAGGAACAGGGCAATCCGCGCGGAGTCGAGCCCGTTCATCACGCCAGGTGTGAGGCCGAACTCCGCCGCTGCGGGCGAATCGGTGAAGGCCGACGACTGGTAAAACTTTACAACAGCCTCGACCGGATCGGAGCCCAATTCCGGCTCCATGTCGGGGAAGGCCGGCAGGTGGTTATGAAATCCCGGAACAGTGTCGGCAAACTCGATCACCGAGGAAATATTGAAGCTTCCGTCTCCGAACGGCTCGGGCCCGGCTCCAATCACCGGGACGAATCCGGGCTCCGTCCCGAATCCGCCATCGTGCGGAATCTCGAACCCTGAAGCGATGTCCGCGTGCTGCGCTCTCGCCTCGACTCCCGTGTCGAAATTGCCGTTTGCCAGCGGATGGTTGAAGAGATTGGTTCCTGGTAGCGGCGTCTGGCCACTTCCGATCCCTCCCATGGAAAAGAAACTGTTGGCACCGCCGTTCCCGTGGCAGAACCCGCATCCCTGCTCGAAATGGGACTTCCCGGCTTCGACCTGGGGATCGGTGAAGGTCACGACTGAAAAGTCGAGTTCGGATTGGCGACCCAAGGAAAGCTGGAACGCCTCGAGCGCATCAAGCTCGTCCTCGCTCGGCAGCCTGAAGTCGGCGTTTTCCTGCCGCCCCAAAGTCTTGGGAAAATGTTGCACCACCGCACCAATGGCGAAGGAACGCAGGGTTCCATCGCCGGGAGACCCGTCACCCGACCAGCCCAGTCGCTCCATCGCGGGCTTCTCCCCCGGATCGGGGCGAGTCAATTGGAGGCCTTGGGCGAAGGTGTGGGAAACCGCTCGGAGTACAAACTTGTGAGCGAGGTCGTCGAATCCGTCGGGATTGATGGTGATGAGTCCGAACTGATGCATCAAGTCGGGCGTCTCGAAGCGCAGTCCTCCGTTTTGCGACTCGTTCAATTCCGGTGTGAACTCGGCGACAAATAGCGGGTTGCCAGGATCCAACGCGGTGATGAATTCCCGATCCAAGGTGAAGTTGTTCTCAGCCGGATGGCAAGTACCGCACGTCCGCCCATTACCCTCGAAAGTCTCATTGAAGAAGATCTGCTCTCCCAAGGTCACGAGTTCGGGAATGAGTGGTCCTCCCCCGCCCGAGTTCCCCCCTCCAGTGGAACCTCCCCCCCAACCGGGAGGCTGGGGCATGGCCGACAGCAGCAAGCCGGACAGACGCGTGGTGCTCCTCGCCTGGTCGCCGCTCCTCAGTTCGCTCACGTAGAGTCGATCGAACAGGGTGGCAGCTCCCGCAGCGACGATAACCTCATCCGGCATTCTCCCCGCCGGAGTCACAGCTACGAGATCCAGTGCGAGATCGGATTCCAGGACCTCGCCCAGGCTCACGGTCCGTACGCGGGTGACTTCACCGGGCTGGATCGAAGCGAGGCGAATCATGCGATCCCCGGAGTCGGGCGAAATACTGCGGCCCGGTCCCTCGACGTTTTCGACGGCCCACACCTCCAATGCATCCTGCGATCCTCCCTGGAGGGTGATGCTGGCGGTGGCGGCCTTCAAATCGAAGGCGACGGTTCCGGAGATATCCGTACGCTTAGGCATCAGGCCTTTCCAAAAGCCAAGTCCGATTTCGATGATCGCACCATCGGCGCGCGCCATGCGGTCTCGTCGAAAGTTCTCGTAGGCCTGCTGGACGACCTCGGGATTACCCACGACGGAAACCGGCGCGCGCTTTGGGTCCGAGGTCGGACGTCTGGGCGGAGCCAGCATGGTCCATCCGACAAAGAGTGCGAGGAGGAACAACGGCAAGGTGGTTCTCAGATGCATGCGCGCGATCGTAGGCCCCATCCAGGATTGTGCAACTGCCGGGAATTCTCAGGGAAAACTGCCTCGGCGGGGCAATGGCTCAGTCTTCCGAGGCACCTGAGGCTCACCCCTCCCGTGCCATCGCCCGATCCCTTGGCGGCCCGAACACCACTCCGGCCCATTCTCCGAACGACCATGCCAAGAGGAAAATCAGGAGCCAGCCCGACCCGCGTATGAGCGCGCGCCGAGGGCTGTCCAAGCGAACACACTCACGGACGATGCGGAGGAGAAAGACCACCATCGGGAGCAGGAAGGCCGCGCCCCGCGCGATGCGCATGCCGGGGCGCCCGGCCACCAGGGTCGCTCCGAATTCCCGGCCGTGCCGATAGCGCTGGCGGAAAAACCGCCAAGGAGCTTCTCCCCCTCGGTAGGTCGCCCGGTACTCATGGAGAAAAGCGAGCCTCAATCCTCGCGAAATCAATTCCCGGTTGACGGGTCGCTCCCAAAAACCACCGTCCTCCGCCGGATCTACCAAGCGCAGCGCCGCGGCTTCGTAGGTCGCGTGATCGGCGGGGATGTCCGAGGTCGAGCCCGACGGACACACCGCCGGATGGTAGCGCCGGTAACGCAGGCAGTAGATGGCCGCGTCACACCGACGCAGATCATGGGCCGCCACCGCCGGCCCACTGATTCCGACCGTTTCTAGTGTCCGCCGCGGGATCGCGACGCCTCTCCACCCGACCTCGGGAATGAAACTCGGAATGGTGGTACGAACCCAGGGCCGACGCGCGAGACGAATCCCTAGGCCCCAAAGATGGGGAACCAACGGAGACCCCGACATGCGATGGACGGCAATCCGGGAGTCTGAGGAGAACGAGCCTAATTGGACACTCTGATCCGCCATCAAGATCAGCTCGTCGTCGCTGCGCATCTCAACGAGGTGGGCGGCCAAGCACGCTTCCACCGACGGGCTTCCCTCGGCGATGGCAATCACGATCGAAAGACCCGGTGTCAAGTCCATTCTTCCCCCGCCCGCCCTCGACCGAACAAGAAACCCTGACCCTCGCCGACCGCCCACGCACAGAGCAAAAGAAGCAGCCTCGGCGAAGCGCGTAGGAATTGCCGACGCTCTGCGGTGACTGAATTGTTCCTCCAAAGTCTGATGAATTGGAGCCACGGCACCAAGGGAGCGGCACCGGCCCGCAGGAGGCGATACAAAAAGGAGCGGCCAGCCACTCGCCCGCCCCCGTAGTTGCGCCCGTGTCTCCGCTGCTCCGCGATGGCTCGAAAGTAAGGAACCCGATGGTGGTCGTGGATGAGCCACCGTGGATCTTGGATCAGAACCGCACCCCGGTTGGCGAGCGCCGCGTGGGTTTCCGTCTCGGTCCACTCGGACGGAAGGGAACCGAGGAGTTCACGAACCCGATCGCGGCGGATGACCAGTTGAATCCCCGGGAGGTCGTTCGAGTTTCGAGGTGTCCCGGCCCTGGGGAAGCGTCCGTATTCGATAAAGGTGAGGGCCCAGTCCTCTGGCCGGCCATTCGCGCGACTCACCGTTCCACCGATCAAGGTCGCTTCGGAATGAGCCTCGACGACCGCACGCAATTGGTCAAGCCAGGCATCCGGCGGCGCACAGAAGTCCTCGGTGAGTACGACCACATCATGCCGCGCTTCCCGGACTCCTGCCGCTCGGAGCCTTGGGATGGTGGTTCCCCGAGGGAGTTGGAGCCGGTCGATTCCCGGGAAACCGGGGCGCCGCTCGGACGCGGCGGTCGCCTCGATGATCTCGATCTCGGCCGCCTGCGACGGTAGTCCGAGCCACGCTCGGTCAATTCCCGCTTCGGACGAACCGGCGATGACGATCGAAATTCCGGTGGCGTTCGACATTCCTCAGGTGACTCTCTCGCACGATCGCCCCGGACCCAGGCACGCCCCCAACCACTCGCCCAATCCCCAGGCCGTCGTGATCACGAATACGGACGCGGCGGCGCCGCGCCACAATTCGCGAGTCCTTGAGTGCTGCAGACTTCGTCGCCGCACCCGCCACCACAAAAGCACGGGCAAGGACCAGCCCAGGAGGCGCAGCCCCCAACGCTTCCGCGCGGAGAGTTCGGACAGCCTACGCCCCCCGAAACAGCGTCCAAAATGGAATCGCTTGCGAGCGAAGGCAACCAAGTCGTAGCGACTTCGTAGGGTCGCCCGGAGTTCGGATCGCAAATGCAGTTCCCCACCCCGCGCCCGAAGCCGTGCCTGGGCGAAGGGTTTGATGAAACCCACCGCTCCCAATTGGGGCTCGGCCGCCGTGATCAGGTCTGCGCGCCGATAGGCGACACTATTGCCCGGCAGATCGCCCACCGTGGGTCCGCTCGGGATGGGCGGGGCAAACGCCCCGTATTCGAAGAGGTAAGCCGCACGATCGCCCGAGGAATCGCTTCCGCCGTACTCCACTGATCCGGCCACTCCAGCGATCGCGGAATTCGCGAACGCCGCGATCATTGGCCCGATCCACGGACTGGTCGGAACGGCCGTGGAGTCGAGAATGGCGACCAGGTCGGCTCGGCAAAGAAATAGGGCCTTCGCCTTGGCGGTCTGCATCGTGTCCTGTGGCCAGTGGAAAACCCGCGAGGCGGGGATCCGTGATGATGCCACTGCCGAGGTCCGCGCCAGGGCATCGGTGTCGGCTACGAGAATCTCCGCTCGCGCCAGATCAGAGTCGCCGGCAAGGCTCGCCACTAGCTCCGAGATTGCGTGCACTTGATCGTGCACATACAGGATGATCGACAACTCCGGCGCGGCGCCCATGGCGGCGAGTCTATCGCTGCCAGGCTTTGGCCCCGGCCTGGGTTTGGCGAATCTCCTCGTGATAGGCCTTCTCGGTGTTGACACTCATGTGGTCACTCGCGAGGCCGAGGAGGCGCTTCGCCAACAATTGCCCCATTTCGACCGAGTGATCCGCGTTGTTGTAGCGGAAGGTGCCGCCTCGACCGACGATGTGCAGGCCGTCCAAGGATTGTAGGTAGGCGTAGATCTTCTGCACGTTGGCTCGGTACGTCGGATCGTAGACCGGGTAGGCGTAGCGAGTCCTCACCACCACGGTGTCGATCACTTCGTTCTTCTTGATGAAGCCCAACTGGTCGGAAAGATCGGACACGACGCGAGCCGCGATCTCCTGATCGCTCAGCCGCCACGTGGCATCATCTTTGGAGCAGAAACACTCACAGACGACCGACGTCTTGTCGGGTGAGGGAACAAGGGCGGGGCTCCAGTTCTTCGGTTCGTGGAGGCGGGCGAAGAGGAGTCGATCGTCGTGAACGTACAGCCAGGTGTCGGGTGACACCTGAGGTTTGTCCAAGAGCACCGTCACGGTGATGAGGTCCCGGAACTGGAGCGCTTCCGCGGCCAGGGTCACGTCTTTCGGCGCCGCCGGCGAAATCATCCGCACAAGCAGTCCGAGGGGAACCGTGGAAATGACGTCGGTCGCGCGGTCGATTCCCCGACCCCGCGAACCCTCGTGCTCGACTCTCCACTGCTGCGGACCGTCGTAGTGCAGTTTGATCACCGGGTTGGACAAATGCACTTGCCCGCCCGCGGCCTCGATATCCTCGGCCATGCGGTCGCAGACCCGCTGATAACCGTCGCGCGGATAAACGAACTGGTCGATCAGACTGATCACGTTCTTGCTCTTGACGAGGGCATCCTTCAACGCGGTGAGGATCGACAGTCCCTTGCTGCGCTGCGACACCCAGTCCGCGCTCATTTCCTCACACGGGCGCCCCCACACCTTTTCAGAGTAACGACGGAAGAACATCTCGTAGAGCTTGTGTCCGAATTGGCGGACGTAGGCGTCTTTCATGTTCGCCGGTTCACCCTTGGCGAATCGATCCAGCACCGCGGCTTTGGCGTAGCTCAAGACGGCGTGGGCGCTCGACCACATCCCCGCGGTCTTCAAGACATTCTTGATCGAGATCGGGTAATCGAAGTACTTGCCGTCGTGGTAGATGCGACTCACGCGATCTACCGTGACGAGTTCGCCCTCCATGAGCTTCAAGAACCAGTCGTGGAGCTCCTGATTCTTCGTGAACCAGCGGTGTCCGCCGAGATCGAACCGGAACCCGAGGTGCTCGTAGGTGACGCAGAGTCCGCCGAGACAAGGGTTGCGCTCGACGACATAGAGCGGAACC
>CADEGH010000024.1 GCA_902826835.1 uncultured bacterium
CCACTCATCGAAAGTCAGCCAGCAAACTCTCGAATCATTCTGCGGAATGTAGGATACACAGCCGCCTCCAATCCGAATTTGCAGCCTCGGTAGCGCGCTCGTCTGCGGCGCGCATGGCCAAGCGCTCGGCCTTTTCACCCGCCAACCTTCTTGGTTTCAGGTCGGTTAGAATCCACTCCGCGATATGCCGCCACAGTGTGACGCGACGTGGACTGAAGTCTCTTTTCACCGCACGCGGCGAGTCGGGCAGCGGTCGTAGGGCAGGCTGATTCGGGACGGGATCCGAGAATGTTGAAGTATCCTGGAGGTCTGCGAAATCGATAGCGCTATGGACCTTGAGGGCATCTCCCAGCAGATCTTCTACTTGACGAACCGCTTCCTCGGCCGCCACCGTTCTCTCATCAGCTTCCATCCTTGAAGCCTCAACTGACGCCCGTCGCGAGGCGGCGCTTGCCCGCCGCACGGCAATCTCCTGGCGTCGCCGCCACTGTTGTTCCCACTGCTGCATCTTCGCCGCCGCACGCTGCTCAACGACGTATGCGTCGGTTCCACGAATGCGCTGAAAGGTCCCGAGGCCCGGGTGACTGATGTCGCGTGAGTACCAGTTAGCCGTCATTGAACTTCCTTTGAGGATGGTTCATAGGAGCGCAGCGATCCTATCGGCGCGCAGCCTGCAGGAGTGTTAGGGATTCCACTTACATCCGCAATATCCGCACCAGGGGTGCTTGGGTAGTTGTCTGGAGGAACCTGCCGGAGGAGACCGCAGACGCGTGCGCGGAGCCAAACCAGAAGAACAACCGGGGCAAAATCCCGGGCAGCTCGCGCGGCCACCTACGCGGCTTCCTTCTCGGGCTCCAGGAGGTCCGATTTCAAGTCCTCCTCGGAAAGCTCAAGCTGGCGGTTGATCCAGGCCTCACGAGCCACGGGGTCGGCGTTGATCTTGCGCTCGATGGCCAGGGACTCGCGATACTCCTGCGCCACCGCCTTCATCGTCCAGTGGCCGGTGAGCCCCAGGTCTTCGATCTCTTTGCGAATCTGGCCGACCTCTGCTCGGAAGAACTCCTTGCGGCGGTTGACCTTGTTGATCTGTCCCAGGAGGAAGTGCTTGTGGAGCTGGTACTCAAGGGCCGGTGCGTTCTCGGAGAACAGCATCGCGTGGACGTCGAACTCGAACGGCACGCTTGAGTCCCCCAGCTCCCGAACCCGGTCCAGAGGATCAAGCCGTCGGGTCAGACCAATCTTGAAGACGTTGTCGCCGAAGGAGCCGACGTTGGAGATGACGTAGACGAAGCCCCGCTTGGTCTGCTGCGCCATCGAAATCGCCCGCTGCCCCTTGGCTTCCACCTCGGCGAGCTTGCGACTGAGTTCGGCCAGCTGGAGTTCGTACTTCTGCTTCTGCTCCGCGGAGGCCGATTCCAGTTGGGCCTGCACCTTCTCCGTGGCCTTCCGAATCAGGTCCTCGTCGCGCGCTGCCTCCTTTAGGGCCTTCTCGATATCCCGTCTTGCCCGCTCCTCGTCGCGCATTCGCTCCTTGATCACCCGCTGCTCTTCGCGTTCCTCGAGCCGTAGCTGGTGCGTGATCGCCGCCCACTTCAGTTCGTCCAAGCGGGCCGCCAAGAACGCATCTGTAACCCTTGCGTCCCGGAAGGCCTTCCCCGTGAAGTTGACCGTGGCGAAGGCATCGCGAATCTCCTGTTCAAGCTTGCCCGAGTTCTCGTCCTTCGCGAGAGACAGGATGGAGTCAACGCGACCGGTGAACGCGTCGACCACGAATCTGATCGCGGTGTCGCGCTTGTTGACTTCGACGTACTCGCAGGTACCGGCCGTTCCGTTTCGGACCATGGCCCGAGTCGTTTCCCGAGCCAGCTTCAAGCGTTGCCCGGCGTCGGCATGGGAGAACTCCTCTGCCAAATCATCGAGGATGCTCTCTGGTGGAACGAGGTACTCGTCGCCGTAGCCCTCGACGATGTTCTTCATGGCCCTCGCTGTCTTCTCGTACAGGGCGGCGTTGTTCATGGCCTTGTAGGCATCCCCCGCGATCTCCTGGGCTCGCGCCTCCGCCGCCCGAACAATCTCAACGGCGCGGGTGGTAGCCGAATCCATCGTTCTCCTGGCTTCGGAGCGAGCCTCGTCGGACTCACGCTCGGCCTTGTCCAAGAGACGCTTCGCTTCGGCCTTGGCGCTCGCCACGCTTTCCTTGTTCAGGCGCTCGAGTTCGGCGGCCTTCCCGGCGGCGTCTTCAGCAGCCTCCCATTTTCTCAGTCGTTCGTAGGCCGCACTCAGCCGTGCGATCTCAGACTGGGCCGCATCCAGCTCGACCTGTCTGCGTCGGGCCTGCCGGGCGGACAGGAACCACTTGACGGCCACGAAGACCAGGAGCGTCAGAGCCAGGGCGAGCGCAAGCGTGAGGAGCGTTTCCATGGGCTTTCACCTTCGGTACAACCGTTCGTCCAATCGCTGAGGTGTCCGGCGCGGATCCTATCCTGAAGCGCGCGCTCGTCTTGGAATCCACTGTCAGTACTCAGCTGACGCTGCCGTTCGGCTCGGCGCGCGGAGGGCATTTGGGCACTCGGGAGTTCGCATCACACGGGCGAGGCTGGCGGGAGAAGGAGCGCGGCCTGACACCGCTGCGCCGACGTGATGGTCTGACTGCCCCCATCTCGACCAAGCACCTATCGATTATTTATCCATTCCCCGAAGGCGGCTGCCGCAAGGACTCTCCCTGTTCCAGGAGGGCCGATATGGGAGTCACATCACTCCTATGTTTCTCATAGATTCTCCCAGGATGCTGTGATATGATAGCCAGGGTATTCAGACATAGTCTAGACAGCGCGCCCGATTCTAGTTCGCCCATCTGTCTCCGATACCCTTCAAAAGACCTCGATGTCGCCTCTTTAAACGCGTAGTCCTCCTCGAGGCGCTTGGCAAGGCTTGCTTGACGGGCCGAATAGATGGCAAGCCAGACAAGAGGAACGACGAATGGCAGGCGATGCAGCAATAGAAGGCCTAAACTATCCAATGTCCAAGAAGTCAGAGGCTTGGATACACCAAAGTCATAGCCTGCGACCGCGAGTAGACCGATTATGGCAGCCAAGAAAACACACTGCCAAATTCGCTGAGGGAGCATGAACTGCTCACGTCGCTTGCCAAATGCGGATGCCAAGCCAGCGCCCGTGGCTCCCGGGAGTAGTTCGTCGATTGTGGACAGGCGATCGTTACACTTCAAAGCCAAGTCTGATAGGTTCGCTTCGTACGCCACGATTCTATCGCCTGTGGCCACGGCAACATCGGCGAGCTTCTTTGTGATCACCGCGTGCTGTTCACACTGATCTCGTAGGCCCCTTGTTGCTTCTGCCAGGGCGTCGATACTGACTTTCGTCGTCTGCAATTCGGTCAATAATTTGGCAGCTCCTTCGTTTGCTGCAGAGGCGACAGCGCGCTCCCTTTCCGCCCCCGATGCCGCTTGCTGAGCTTGAGTCTGGATCTTGTCAATTTCCGTTCGCTTCGCATCTACATAGACCCGCCCTTCCTCAATGTGCTCCGAGCGGGTTGCAGCGACTTGCGCGTTCTGCTCTATCTGCACCTTGAGTGCTTCCACCTTATTCGCAGCCTCTGCGGCGGCGATTAAGACTGTCCGCAGCGACTCGCGAGCTTCCAAAACTTGAGCGTTCGTTTCGGTCATCTGCGCGCTTGTAGCTGCCGCAGCATCCTTTAGCTTATTCAGCTCAGCGGTACTGACACGTGCAATTTCGACCTGCTGCATGACCTCTTGATTACGTTGGTCTGCTTCGCGGACAGCCTCCTGAACCTGAGTGAGCAGAGAACCCAGCCGCTTCTCTATGTCTGCCGTCGAGCCCAAGTTGCTGATGTGTTCGCTGACGGGTGGCGCGTGCTGCGCTTGGTTGTCGCGGCTCGGTTCGGATGTATGCTCGTTACTCATCTTTATCGTCTCCACTCCCGCATCGGTGACACTATCCGGCACGCGCGATCTCACGCCGAGCTTCCCACTCCACCCCGCCACTAACTCGCCAAGTGGTCGCGATTCCGATGCAACCTTTTGCAGCGGAGTCGACGCAAGGCTAGTGGGGGTCAAGAGTTGCGGAACGGCCCCGATGCGATTCGAACGCACGACCTGCGGTTTAGGAAACCGCTGCTCTATCCAACTGAGCTACGGGACCAGGGCGCCCGGGAGGCGCGGGGGGTTTTAGCACGGGGGAGACAGGGAGAGGGAGGGGTGGGTAGGATGGGGGGGTCCGGGGCGCCGCGGAAAGTGGGCGGGGCTCGGGACGGGTTGGGGTGGAACGCGGAGATCGAATCATGTGGCACTGGAGCGGGTGGAAGTTGGGTTGGGTGGTGGTGGTGGCGTTGGTGGGCGGTCGAGGGGTTGGGCAGAGCTTGACCCAGGTGAACGGGACCGACACGTACGTCGATGTGCCGCACCAGGCGGACTTGGTGAGTTCGCAAGGAATCACGGTGGAAGGGTGGGTCACTTACAACGATGTTTTGGGGGGAACGGGGAACAAGTGGCCGTCGTTGCTGCGGAAGAACGTGGTGCCGGGGCAGGAGACGTACTTCATCCGGGTCGACGCCGGGACGACCTCGAATCGGAATCTGAAGTGGATGGTGCGGACGGCGGTCGGGACTTACTCGACGACTTGGACGTTTGCAACTGGGGCGCTCGCGGGATGGACCCACGTCGCCGCGACCTACGACAACACCACCCTGCGGCTGTACATCAATGGCAATCAAGTCACGACGGCGGCTGGAAATGGGCCCTTGTTCGAGACCTCGGCACAGCCTCTCCGCATTGGCAAGGGGGACAGCAGTGGTGGCCCAATTGAGGTTTGGAACGGGAGCATCGACAGCCTGAGGATCTGGCCCTTCGCCCGCACGCAGGCCGAGATCCAGGCCACGATGAACATCGAATTCAACGGCTTCCCGCAGGGCGTCAGCACCTGGAATCTCGATGGCAACACGATGGACTCGAGCGGGACCAATCACGGGACGGGGTTTGGAACGTTGAACTACGGGACGAGCCCGCCCCTCCTCGTCCCCTACTCGACCTCCGGTTTGATGGTCGCCGGGCCCGGCCCGACCGCTTGTCCGATCCGGTTTTCGGCGACCGCGCTGCCGATTGTCGGGACCGCCGACTTCAACCTGATTTGGACCGGGGCACCCGCGAACGCGGGAGGAGTGATCGTGCTCGGCCTGACCTCCCTCTTGCCGACGCACCCGCTCGCCAGTGGGTTCGGAATCTGGGTCGACCCCTTCGATCCCCTCACCCTGCTCTTCCCCGTCAGCACCGCCGCCGACGGGATCGGAAGGGCTAACTTCCCGATCCCGGGCGACCCTTTGATCGCGGGAATCACGCTCTACGTGCAGGCGGCGTTCGCCACGACCTCGCCAGCGTGCAGCAGCTTCGGGGCGATCGCCACCGACGCACTCGCGGTCACGCTCCTGCTCTAGAGTGACGGGCTTCGGCCCCGCCACTCTCAGGAAGGGAAGAGCGCAAAGCGGAGAACATCGAAGGTGCGCGACGTCGTGCGGAAGGACTCAGCCGATCGGGTCTTTCGAAGAACCCCTCCTGCGACCCAGCGCTGGATCAGGGCCTCGGAAAACCCGGCGGCCAGGAGTTCCGGCTTCGTGAGGGTGGGGCGCGGTGTCAAGTCGAACTTCGTGGTTGCGTGCGGCGAGGCCGCGGGCCCCACCTCCACCGCGGCGGCTCGCGTTGACGGAGGCCGGGAGGTAGGAGCGCGCGCTTTGCGAGGGCTGGTCTTGCGCTCTGGGATCGAAGCCGACCCTTCGTCGAAGGTGAGATCGAAGAGAGCCGCGAGATCCTCCGTCAGCTCCGGTTGCGAATTGGCCGGGCTCGCAAGGGGGACCGCCGCCGTGGCAAACAGGTCGTCCTGATCGACCTGACGCAGCCGGAAGAAGAGCTCGGGGGCCCGATCGAGCCGAGCCCCCACCCCGAAGAACGTGGCGGCAATGTGCTTGCAGAGCGAGGCAAAGTCCGGACACGAGCAGGTCGCTTGCATGTCGGAGGGGGACGGGAAGAGACCCAATTCCGGGTCAATCAGGTGGGCAATGACCGCGGGCGCGACCTGGCCTTGAAGCAAGGCAACCACCGAGTCGATCGACCCCGAGCACCGCGCCACCAACTTCTTCCAGCGCGACGGCAAACACGGAGAGATCCGGATTTCGACCGTGTAGAGGCGAGTCCCCTGGACGCGAGCCTTCACCAAGCCCGGCTGGATATCGAGGTCGACGACCGCGCCCGATCGTACGTAGGTACGTCCGCGCGGCAGGCGATTGGAGTAGTCGGCCAAACCCTCGAGGTGCCGACACCATGCCTGGCCCCAAAAGCTCTGGGCGATTTTCGAACCTTCAATGACGACGGGTTGGCTTCCCGAGGACTTGCTCCGCATGCTCTCGCGGGCGCGGTCGGCCTTGGCCTCGAGATCGGCCTTGCGCAGCGTGCGGGGGTAACCAGAGCGGCGGCGGTACATCGTCGTGGAACCTTAACGAACTCACCCTCCGGAGAGGGCTCGGTTCAGGTCGAGGGTGACCAGTTCCAAAACCTCCCGGTCGCTGAGTTCGGTGATGCTGGCCTCCGTTCCCGCCGAAAGCACATCGCGCGAGAGCGCCCGTTTGTCGCGGATGAGTCGGTCGATCTTCTCCTCGATCGTGCCCCTACAGACAAACTTGTGAACCAGCACGTTGCGTCGCTGGCCGATGCGGAAGGCCCGATCCGTGGCCTGATCCTCGACGGCGGGATTCCACCATCGATCGAAGTGCACGACGTGCGAAGCGGCCGTGAGGTTCAGGCCGGTGCCACCGGCCTTGATCGAGAGAACGAAAAACGAGTGATCGTCGTCGTGCTGAAACCGCTCGACCAGTTTTCGGCGGGCACCCACCGGAGTTCCGCCGTGGAGGACCAAGGGTGGCCGGCCAAAAGTCTTCGACAGGAACTCCGCCAAAGGATCCGTCAGTTCCCGAAACTGGGTGAAAATCAGGGCCTTTTCCTGCCGTCCGACGATGGGCTCGCAAATCTCCCGCAGCCGGTCGAACTTGCCGCTCTCGTCCGGGTCGTAACCGTGGTCGCCCAGCCACTGCGACGGGTGGTTGCAGATCTGCTTGAATCTCATGAGAAACGCGAGCACGAGACCGCGGCGCTGGATCCCCGTCACCGTGGTGAGAATGCCTCGAAGCTCATCCACCGACCGGGCATAGAGCGCGGCTTGTTTCTTGGTCAGGCTACAGAACGCCTGCATTTCCGTCTTTGCGGGAAGGTCCGGGACCACGTCCGGGTCCGTCTTCATGCGGCGCAAGATGGAGGGATGCACGAGCCTGCGCAGCGCGGAGTAGTCGGAGGACGCGGATCTGCGCAGGGATTGCAAGTAGGCCGCAAATTGAGAGGCGCTTCCGAGCAGGCCAGGGGTGAGGAAATCGAAGATGGACCACAAATCACCCAGGCGGTTCTCGATGGGAGTGCCGGTGAGGGCGATGCGGCGATCGGCTTTGAGCGCCTTCACGGCGAGCGTTTGCTTCGCGCCGGGATTCTTGATGGCTTGGGCTTCGTCCACGACCAAGAATCGCCAGCGGAGCTTGGCCAACCAGGGCAAGCGCCACGGCGCAGCGTGGGTCGCGATGACGACGTCGTAGGGTGCGAGATCCGACGCCGCGAGGTCGGACCATTGATCCGCCGGCGCGGCCGAAGCATGGGCGATGAAAACGCGGAGTGACGGAGCGAAGCGATCCAGTTCGGCCTGCCAATTCCCGATGAGCGACGCCGGAACCAAGAGCAACGAGGGAGCGAGCGTCTTTTGGGACTTGGCATGCAGGAGGAGGGCGATGACCTGCACGGTCTTGCCAAGCCCCATGTCGTCGGCCAGACAAGCGCCCAGCCCGAGCGAGAGCACGAAGTCCAACCAGGAGACTCCGTCCGCTTGATAGGGGCGCAGGGTCGCTTCGAGCCCTCGCGGAGAGCGCAGGTCGCGGCGGTACGCGGGGTCGCGGAGTCCGCGGAGGGTCGTGGAAAGCCAGCGACCCGCTTTCACCTCGGCGCCGGCCTCCGCGCTCGGATTGCCCGGCTCGTGCGTAAGCGCGACCCCGCCGCCAGGGCTCACCCCCGCGAGCAGCCTCATCCCCTCGAGGAAGCTCAACCCCTCCGAGCCGCGCGTTCGTTCGACGCGCTTCCAGTGGTCCAGGACCTGCGCAAGTCGGGCGCGATCGAGATCGACCCACTGACCCTTGATGCGAACCCAGTCTTGTTCCGAGGCGAGGAGTTTCTTCAGCATGGCCGCCGACAGGACCTCGTCACCCAGGGTGACCTCGACCCTGAAGTCCATCATGGCCTCGGCGCCGACCTGCGTCGTGTCTTGATCACCAATCGTCACGGTGACGGACGGACTGGGCGGTTTGCGCGACTTCCACCAATCAGGCACCCTCACGATGATGCCAGCGGCTTCCATGATCGGAAGTTCGACCAGGAAAGCTCGCGCCTCGCTCGGGGTCCATGCCATGGGCCGGAAGAGGCGGTGGTCCTCCTGGCGCTCTTTGACCCACGCGCTTCGTTCCGCCGCCCGCTGAAGTGGAACCAGGATCGCGAGCAACGCGGTGCGATCCTTTGTCTCGGCCGAGGCGCGCACCAACTCTCCCAGTTGGCGGTGTTTGGCTCGACCCGCAGCATCGGCGCCAACGGTATAGGTGGCGAGGAATGCGAACGGCCGTTCGGAGTCCTCCTTGCGCTCCGCCAGGCTGAACACGACTCGACCCAGGAGATTGAGCGTGGGATCGTGCTCGGCGAGCCAGGCCTGAACCGTGGTCTTGACGACGGCAATGCGGGCCCGGAATGCCTCTTGGATTTCGGTCCACCAGCGTTCGAGTAAGGGCTCCGCCACGTACTCGGCGCCTGGCATGGGGGGCACCCCCTGCGCGAGTTTGGCGAGCGCCTCATTGGGAGCATCCAAATCCACCCGCTCTCGGAGAGATTCGAGCTCCGGGACCCCACACAGGCGAACGAGGAAGAGGCGACCCAGTTCGCGGAGGAAACAGAGACTCGCCGACTCCGTGGGCGTCGTGCGCGAGAGCGCGAGGTCCAGGAGCGCTTCCCCGTTGCCTCGATGGAAGGCCGGGCGCAAATCGGAGCGGACATCGTCGAGCCCGGCCCCCTCCTCGGCCGGAACGAGGTGCAGGTTGCCGTGAGGGGTGACGGCCGGGGTCAGGCGGATCGAAGGTTCGGAGGCGTCGGCCATACGGCGCCGACCCTACCGGGCGGAGGGCTCACCGCAAATTGCGAGTCCGGCGGCGCGGCGAGGGATCCGGTCACATCGTGATCGAGAAGTTTTGGACCGAGGAGGCCCGGACCGCACCGAGAGGCGATTGGACCACCGCTTGAACGTGGAGCGGTTTGCAGAGGAGGGCGGGGAGGTTGGGGATCTCGACGGAAAGTTGGGCTGAGCCGGTCAAGTCGAGGAAGCCCTGGAAGTTGGTGAAGAGGAGCGGATCGGGGGTCGGGAAACTCAGGAAGAAGAGGAAGTCGGGGTCGAGGGAGACAAACAGGTTGGGCAGCGCTTGGAAACCGGTGTTCGTCGTGAACGAAGCCGCGGCGGCGTAGTAGGCGGAAGGGACTGAGGGCGAAAACAGACTAAGCGGCAAGCTCTGGCCGATACGAGCCGGGACGGTGGACGTCAGCCGCGGTTCGTTGAGCCCAATGTGGAAGGGGAAGTATTCGGAACGGAAGGAGGACGAGGGGTCGTAGTAGGAGACCCGGACGTAGTAAAGCCCGGGTCCGATATTCGGCGCGAGGCCCCACGCGCTCGTGCTGGTTTGGCAGGGGCCGAGATTGGTCAGCACGAGGAGGCAGAACGGGCCATCCACGATCGGGCCGCTCGGCGACCCTTGGACGATGCCCTCGAAATTGCAACTGGACGGGAAGGTCAGCGTGACACCATTCGCCTCGGTGACCGCGATGGACAGAGTTCCGCCGACGGGGACGACCGCCGGAGAAAGGACCACCGAAACACCCTGGGCACTCAGACTCGAAACCAGCAGCAAAAGAACTGAAGCCATGCACGACTTGGGCAAGTGAGGATCTCCCATCACTGATGAACTCGGAGCGGCGTAGGAGCCTACATCTTACGATCCGCAGGTGACAGGCGTTGGAGGCGAGGATGATCGCCAGGGAAGCGTGCCAGTGGTTGAAGGGAAAGCCGAAGGCACGGTGAGAAAGTCCCGTGATGAGTGGACTGAACGGCGGGATTCGCAACGGTGAGGTTCCCCGGATTCCGCAATTTCGGTGGCCGTACGCAGCGGCCTGCATGCAATGGGGCGTGTGATTGAGGCCTGAACCGCCCTTCGGTTGCCGCCCCGTTTCCGAAGGTTCGGAATGCTCTTCCCGGTTGTCCCCCTCCTCGTGTACCGTGCGACTGCCAGCAACGGCGGAGTCCGCCGGTGCGGCCTCGCCCTCGGCGAGATTGATGCTTGCCCCTGGCCTGCTCGAATCTCCGAATGCCGTTCGCCCGGTGAGCCTCCCGGTGAGGCTCGGGATTCGGGTGGTCCGTACTCCCGCTGTTTGGAGACGTTTGTCCATGAAGCGTTTGCTCCCCCTCTGTCTTGCCGCGTTCGCCAGCACGGCGATCGCCCAGACCTACGTCAACGGTCCCTTTGTCACCCACCCTGGCGCCTACGCATGCGTCCTGCCCGTGCCCTCGGGCGACGGAAGCATTCTTGAAACCCTGGCTCCGATGGGTCTCACGACCCTCGGCACCACCGCCAGCAACACAATCCGACTTGCCGACGATTTCGTCGTGCCCTTCGGTGAGGTGTGGACGCTCAACACCATCAAGGTCTACGCGTACCAGACTATCGCGGGGAATGCGACCGCCAGCGGCCTCACCGCCGGCAACTACCGCATCTGGTGCGGAACGCCCGGCCTCGGCGGCACCATCGTGGCCGACTTCAGCGCCGCGAGTCAGTGGGTCTCCTCGACTTGGACCGGTGCATACCGCACGACCGACGCCGTTTTGGCGGCCGGAACCCAGTGCGCCGCCGCCAATGTCCAACGCAAGATCATGGACGTGGTCATGGCCGGCAACAGCATCGCCCTCCCGGCCGGCACCTATTGGCTCGACTTTGCCCTCACTGGCAACGCTGCCTTGGGTGGCCCCTTTGTCCCTCCGATCTCCATCCTCGGGACGCGCCGCTCGGGCAACGGCCGGCAGCTCACCGTGGCCACCAACACTTGGATCGACACTTCGAGCGGAGTCTCGCCAATCGAACAGGGCTTCCCCTTCGAGATCAGCTACACCGCGGCGTCTTCAGCGGCGCCGAATCCGTTCCAGCCGAACACCGTCGAAGCCAGCGTGGACTGGAACGGCGTGCAGGCCGCCGCCTGTGGCAACGCCGCCATTTCGACGGTGTGCGTCGGCACGAACACGACCCTGAACTTCTCGAGCAGCCTTGGTGCGGCCCCCTGGGAACTCGCGTACAGCTTCATGCCAGCGGTCAGCCTCACCGGTGGCGGATTCGCCACCATGAACGGCCAAACGGTCAACCTCAACCTGCTCGACCCCGCGCTGGGCTTCCTCAACAACCAGACCTTCCCGGCCTTTGGCACGCCGCTCGGCGGCAATCCCGGGTCGTTCTCCTTCCCGGCCCCCCCGCTCGGCACCTTGACCGTCCAGGCCCTGGTGATCGGCGGTTCGCACCCGGATGGCTTCCGCCTGAGCCAAGCCGCGCAGTTGAACACGGTCAATGCCACGCCCCTCGCCTTCCCCATCGCCGGCCCGGCGACTGATGAGTCGGGCGTCGTCATCCCGCTCAACGCCGTGCCTGGTTGCTTCGGCTTGGGGATCCCGTTCTACGGCACGGTGAAAACGCAGCTCATCGTCTACTCAAACGGCTACGTGAGCTTCGACAACTTCGGGGTGCTCGACCTGAGCCCCACCGTTCTCGAGGCGAGCGCTCGCACCACCCTCGGCTGCTGGGAGAATCTCAATCCCGGGCTGGTGGGCAGCGGCGGCATCACGATCACGAGCCCGGCGGCTGGCCAGATCTCGGTCAACTACAATGGCGTTTGGCGTTCCACTTCGGGATCGGCCACCAACAACGTCACTTACTCGATCCTGATGGACACTGCGGGCAACCTCTCGCTCCAAGGCCTGAACGGAATCCTGCCCACCCCGGCAAACGCCGTACAGGTCCTCGGCATCTCGCCCGGCGGCTACCCGCCGGTGGGTGTCTCCACGCCGTTCGTCGCGGGCCTATTCGCGGTCCCCGCGGGATCGATGTCCTACCAGTTCACCGCGGGGGCGCCGATCACCACTCCGGCGGTGTCGACGATCACCCTCACTCCGGACGGACTCGGTGGCTACATGGGCAACGCACTCTGATTCCTGGCTGACCATTCTCTGAAGGAGCCCCCTTCAGACGAACGGGCCCACGAGGTTGCGACCTCGCGGGCCCGTTTCCATTCACCCAACGAAGAACATCCGGCTCAGGCGTGCATGAAGGCGGCCTTGGCGCGGGCACCCTCCTTCAGGAAGGTGTCGAGGCCAATGCGCATGTCCTTCGTGCGGCAGACGTCGCCAAAGGCGGCGTTTTGGGAGACAAAGAGGTTGGGCAGCGCCTGGAATCCGGTGTTCGTCGTGAACGATGCGGAGGTGCGTAGGAGGCGGGGGGCACCGAGGGCGCGAGCAGGATAGATCGCCGGGGACGCATGCCAGCGATAGGAGGGAAGGCCGAGGCAATGTGAGAGAGTCCCGTGATGAGTGGAGTGAACGACGGGAGTCGCAGCGGTGATGTTCCGAGGATTCCGCAATTTCGATGGTTGAGCGAGGCGGCCGGACCAAGGCGACGTCTCTGATTTTCGCCTAAGCAGCCCCTCGGATACCGTCCTCCTCTCCGCAGGTTCGGAATGTTCTTCCCAATTGTCCCCCTCCTGGCGTAGTTTTCGTCGGCCAGTAACGGCGGAGTCCGCCGGTGCGGCCTCGCCCTCGGCGAGATGGATGCTTGCCCCTGGCCTACTCAAATCTCCGAATGCCGTTCGCCCGGTGAGGCTCGGGATTCGAGTGGTCCGAACTGCCGCTGTTTGGAGACGTTTGTCCATGAAGCGTTTGCTCCCCCTCTGTCTTGCCGCGCTCGCTAGCACGGCGATCGCCCAGACCTACGTCAGCGGTCCCTTTGTCACTAGCCCTGGCGCGTACGCATGCGGCCTGATCGTACCCTCGGGCGACGGAAGCATTCTCGAGACCCTGGCTCCCATGGGTCTCACTACCCTCGGAACCACCGCCAGCAACACAATCCGACTCGCCGACGACTTCGTAGTCCCCTTCGGTGAGGTGTGGACGCTCAACACCATCAAGGTCTACGCGTACCAGACCATCGCCGGGAATGCGACCACCAGCGGCTTCACCGCCGGCAACTACCGCATTTGGTGCGGAACGCCCGGCCTCGGCGGCACCATCGTGGCCGACTTCAGCGCCGCGAGTCAGTGGATCTCCTCGACTTGGACCGGTGCATACCGCACGACCGACGTCGTCATGGCGGCGGGAACCCAGTGCGCCGCCGCGAATGTCCAACGCAAAATCATGGACGTGATCATGGCCGGCAACGGCATCGCTCTCCCGGCCGGCACCTACTGGCTCGACTTCGCCCTCACTGGAAATGCTGCCTTGGGTGGCCCCTTTGTCCCTCCGATCTCCATCCCCGGGACGCGCCGCACCGGCAACGGTCGGCAGCTCACCGTGGCCACCAACACGTGGGTTGACGCTTCGGGCGGTGTGTCGCCGATCGAGCAGGGTTTCCCCTTCGAGATCAGCTACACCGCGGCGTCTTCCGCCGCGGCCAATCCGTTCCAGCCGAACACCGTCGAAGCCAGCGTGGACTGGAACGGCGTGCAGGCCGCCGCCTGTGGCAACGCCGCCATTTCGACGGTGTGCGTCGGCACGAACACGACCCTGAACTTCTCGAGCAGCCTTGGTGCGGCCCCCTGGGAACTCGCGTACAGCTTCATGCCAGCGGTCAGCCTCACCGGTGGCGGATTCGCCACCATGAACGGCCAAACGGTCAACCTCAACCTGCTCGACCCCGCGCTGGGCTTCCTCAACAACCAGACCTTCCCGGCCTTTGGCACGCCGCTCGGCGGCAATCCCGGGTCGTTCTCCTTCCCGGCCCCCCCGCTCGGCACCTTGACCGTCCAGGCCCTGGTGATCGGCGGTTCGCACCCGGATGGCTTCCGCCTGAGCCAAGCCGCGCAGTTGAACACGGTCAATGCCACGCCCCTCGCCTTCCCCATCGCCGGCCCGGCGACTGATGAGTCGGGCGTCGTCATCCCGCTCAACGCCGTGCCTGGTTGCTTCGGCTTGGGGATCCCGTTCTACGGCACGGTGAAAACGCAGCTCATCGTCTACTCAAACGGCTACGTGAGCTTCGACAACTTCGGGGTGCTCGACCTGAGCCCCACCGTTCTCGAGGCGAGCGCTCGCACCACCCTCGGCTGCTGGGAGAATCTCAATCCCGGGCTGGTGGGCAGCGGCGGCATCACGATCACGAGCCCGGCGGCTGGCCAGATCTCGGTCAACTACAATGGCGTTTGGCGTTCCACTTCGGGATCGGCCACCAACAACGTCACTTACTCGATCCTGATGGACACTGCGGGCAACCTCTCGCTCCAAGGCCTGAACGGAATCCTGCCCACCCCGGCAAACGCCGTACAGGTCCTCGGCATCTCGCCCGGCGGCTACCCGCCGGTGGGTGTCTCCACGCCGTTCGTCGCGGGCCTATTCGCGGTCCCCGCGGGATCGATGTCCTACCAGTTCACCGCGGGGGCGCCGATCACCACTCCGGCGGTGTCGACGATCACCCTCACTCCGGACGGACTCGGTGGCTACATGGGCAACGCACTCTGATTCCTGGTTGACCATTCTCTGAAGGAGCCCCCTTCAGACGAACGGGCCCGCAAGGTTGCGACCTCGCGGGCCCGTTTCCATTCACCGAACGAAGAACATCCGGCTCAGGCGTGAATGAAGGCGGCTTTGGCGCGGGCGCCTTCCTTCAGGAAGGTGTCGAGTCCAATGCGCATGTCCTTCGTGCGGCAGACGTCGCCAAAGGCGGCGTTTTCGATTTCGAGTCCCCGCTCGAGGGTGGAGCGCGCACCCTCCAGGATCGCGCGGCACAAGATCGCGTCGATCGCGCGCGAGAGGTGACCAATCTCGCAGGCCGGCAACGTCGTCGGCACCTGCGGCAAAGGCCCCTTAGGCATCGGCGGCAAGTTCACCCGCTGCGCCGCGAGATCCTTGGCCAAATTGACGGCCCGCTGAACGAGCCCTTCCCACGGAACCTCTTCCGAAATCAGGCCGATCTCGAGCGCCTCTTTACCGGAGATCGGACGCCCGGTCCGGAGGAGCGCCGCGCCCTTCTCGAGTCCGACGATTCTGGGCAAGCGCTGCGTTCCGCCCGCCCCCGGGATGATGCCGAGGTTCACTTCGGGCTGGCCGCCCAAAATCTTCAGGCCCTGGGCGGCAATGCGCGCCGTGCAGGCGCTGGCGACTTCGAGGCCGCCTCCGAAGGCAAGCCCGTTCATCGCGCAGACGATGGGCTTGCCGAGACTCTCCATGAGGAGCGTGAGCTTCTGGGCGTTGCGAGCGTCGCGCATCCCCGTTTCGGGGCTGTCGATGCGCGCGAGGAAGCGCACATCGGCCCCCGAGACAAAGGCCTTGGTGCCAAATCCGGTGAGCACGGCGCCCCGGATCTTCGGGTCTGCCTTCATCGCCTCGAAGTGCCGGGTGAGCTGCGCGAAGCAGGCCTCGTCGAGCGAATTCAACGACTTGGGCCGACGAACCGTCAGGACCGCGACTTCCCCAAGGTCTTCTCGGAGCACGACCGAAACCTCGATCGCGCCGCCCTTCTGGGCGGCCGCCGCGAGCCAACGCGGGGCGGCGAAGCCGGGATTGTTAGCGGCGTAGCGCTGGACGAGTTCGAGGGCGCGGGCAACCCCCAGGCGATTGGCGAGCCGCGCCGGCGGTTCGATGTCGAGGCCCATCTCGAGGGCCATCTCGAAATCCGCGAGGTTGGTGAGCCCCGCGCTCAGGATCTCGTCGACGATGCCAAGGTAGGCACCCTGGAGATTTTCGGTGATGGCCTTCGCCCGGTCCTCGGGAACGGTGACGGTTTCGCCGCGCGCTGGCACTTCCCACGCCGACTTGGTGGCGAGCGCTTGCTTGAGGATCTCCGGGGTGCGGAACCACGGCATGATTTTCTCGCCCTCTTTGGCGAGGCCTGGTCCGGTGATGGCGTTGCCGCCGGTGAGATTCATCGCCGTGAACGGGCCAACCGTCAGGCCGAGCGCCTTCGTGGCCACGGTGTCGACTTCCTTCGTGGTGCCGAGGCCGGCTTCGACGCACAGCGCCGCCGCGAGGAAGAGTCCTTCGAAAACCGGGTCGACCGCGTAGCCGTAGCGACTGCCGACCCGAATCGGCACTTTGCCGATGGCCTCGTAGAAGCGCATCGTCCAGGCCGCAGTCTCCTCATCGGTGTCCTTGCCGGGCACCCCTTCGACCATGTAGTTGCGTTCGGCCGGGAAGAAGTAGTGAATGACGAGCGAGCGGCCCTTGAGCTTCAGGTTGGCGGCGATGACCTCGGGCTCGAGGTGGGACGAATTCGAGGCCAAGATCGCGGTTGGCGCGCAGATCGACTCGAGCTGGGCGAAGATCTTCGCCTTGATCTCGGCGCTCTCGGTCGCCGCCTCGACCACGAACTGCGCATCCGCGAGCTGGGCGTACTCGTTGGTGAAGGTGACCGCGGCCTTCATCGCCGCGCCCTCGTCGGCCTTGAACGCTTTGCCTTCGACGCCCTTGTCGATCTTCTTTTCGAGCCGCGCACGGCCCTTCGTCAGCGCTTCGGCAGCGATGTCCACCACCACGACCTTCACGCCGAAGGGCGCGAGCATCTTCGAAAAGTAAAGGGCGATGTCGGGCCCGATTTGACCCGAACCGATGACGCCGACCTTGGTCAAGGTGCGGCCGTGAAACGTGAAGGGCATGGGTAGGACTTTCTCTTTCGGCCGCGATCAGCCGCAGCGCACTTCGAGGCAAAGGGCGGACGCGGTGTCACCCGCCGCGCACCCGGCAAACAGGCCGCGGCCGCCGCCGCGCAGCACGAGTTCTTCGATCAGTTCGAGGATGAGCCGAAGCCCGGTCGGGCCCTGCGGATGCCCGAAGATCAGGCTCGAACCAAACCGATTGAACGACTCCGCGGCAATCCCCATTTCGCGAGCGAAGTAGATGTCGTTCACGGCAAAGGGATTGTGGGTCTTGATGGCGACTTCGTTCGCCTTCCAGCCGGCGCGCGCCAGGGCTTGCTGCGCCGCGGGCACCACCGCCATCGCCATGAAGCCCTTCTTCACGCGAGCCTCGCCGCTCGAAACCAGGCGAATCGTGATCGCCTTGTCGGTCGCAAGCTCGCGCGCGTGGGCTTCCGTTGTGACGAAGGTCCCGGCGTTGCCATCGGCCGGGTGCGTTTGGGCCCCGAAGGTCACCGTCCCACCCGGCACCACCGGCTGCAACTTCGCGAGCCCTTCTTTGCTCGTGGGGAAGATCCCCTCGTCGCCCTGAATCGTGGCGATCACCTTTTTCCCGGAAGGATTGACCTCGAGCGGGAGGAGCATGTAGCGCTTTTGGAAGGCCTGCTGGTCTTTGAGCGCATCCTGATACTGCGCGTAGCGCAGCAACGTCATTTCATCCTGCGCCGCCCGATCGATGCCGGCCTCTTTGGCGACGTTTTCGGCGGTGGCGATCATCGCTCCCCCGGCCCAGGGATCCTTGCCGAAATTGTCCATCACCCAATTTTCGGCGCCACCGGTACCCCCCGGGGCACTCGGATCCGGGTAGTAGAGATGCGGACCATTGGAGCAGCGGTCCGCGGTCAACACGAGGAGTTTCTCGCGCTCACCGACTTCGAGCGACTGGGCAGCGGTCTGGATCGCGCGCACCGAAGTGGCGCAGGCTTGCATGACCATCGGGCCGCTGGCGTGCCCCGCCCCGATCATCCCGGCCACCCACGGTGCGCCATAGAAGCACTGCGACGAGGGCACCGTCCATCCGAGCACCAGGCCGTCCAGGACCGTGGGGGCAATCCCGCGCTTCCCGAGGAAGGTGGTGGTGCACTGGGCGGCGAACTTCAACGGGTGCTGGGTGGCTAGCGAACCCTGCCACTTCACGAAGGGGGTCGACCAGCCAGCCCCGTAGGGCAGAAACGAGCGCTCGTACCGCATGATTGGCTCCGGCGCAGGCAGCCCGCGCGGGCGATGGTAACGCGGCCCCATCTTGGCCCGAAGATGCGGCAAAATGGCCCAAACCGCGGGGAAAGTTAGGATCCGGCATGAGCGCGATGCCCCGCCGCAAGTCCACTGTGTGCCGCGTCGGACCGATCCCCGTCGGGGGTGGTTCCCCCATCGTGGTTCAATCGATGACGAACACGGACACCGAAGACGCGGGTTCGACGGCCGCGCAGGTCGTCGAACTGGCGCGCGCCGGATCCGAGTTGGTGCGCATCACCGTCAACACGCGCGAGGCCGCGGCTCGGGTAGCGGAGATTCGCAGTCGCATCGAGGACGCCGGCGTGCGGGTCCCGCTCATCGGCGATTTCCATTTCAACGGCCACCAACTGCTCCGGGAGTATCCCGACTGCGCGCGAGCCCTCGACAAGTACCGCATCAATCCCGGCAACGTCGGGCGCGGAAGTCGCCACGACGAAAATTTCGCCACCATGATCAAGGTCGCGATGGAGTACCGCCGGCCGGTGCGCATCGGCGTCAACGGTGGCTCCTTGGACGCTGCGCTGCTCGACGAACTCATGGAGGCCAATGCGCGCGCGAGCCAAAAGGCCTCGGCGACCGAGGTGTTTCGCGAAGCGATGATCCAAAGTGCCCTGCGCAGCGCCGCGCTCGCGGAGGAAGTCGGTCTCGGACACGACCGGATCATCATCTCCGTGAAGATGAGCCAGGTGCAGGAAATGATCGCGGTCTATCGCGCGCTCGCCGCGCGCTCCGACTATCCGCTGCATTTGGGACTCACCGAAGCCGGAATGGGCAGCAAAGGCATCGTCGCGACGAGCGCGGCGCTCGCGGTGCTCATGCAGGAGGGAATCGGCGACACCATCCGGGCAAGTCTCACTCCCGATCCGGGCGGGGACCGCACGCTCGAAGTGCGGGTGTGCCAGCAACTCCTCCAAACCATGGGGTTTCGTCCCTTCGCTCCGATGGTCACGGCCTGCCCGGGCTGCGGACGCACCACGTCCACGCTCTTCCAAGAGTTGGCCCAACGGATCGAACGCCGCTTGACCGACAACATGGCGACCTGGCGCACCGAGCACCCCGGCGTCGAATCGATGACCGTCGCGGTGATGGGATGTGTCGTGAACGGCCCCGGTGAAAGCCGCGCCGCCAATCTGGGGATTTCACTCCCGGGGACCGGCGAAGATCCGAAGGCTCCGGTTTACATCGACGGCGAACTGTTCACGACCCTGAAGGGCCCGACCTTGGCCGACGATTTCATGCGCTTGGTCGAGCAATACGTGACCGATCATTATCCGAGGCAGTGAGGACTTCCATGCGATTGAACGGCCTGGTGCTCGCGGTGGTGTTGGGTTCCGGACTCGTGGCGCAGGGGAGTTCGACGGTTCCGGAGTCGCTACGGAGCAAACTGCGCGAGTATCTCCTCGCCGACAGCACCAAAGACACGAAGGCCCTCGATGCCCTGGTCGAGGCCTGCAAGGGAGACCTCAAACTTGCGGATGCAGCCATTCGCTCGGTGCCCCCCCTTCGTACGTTCAAGCCCGGCATCCACCACCGCGAGAAACTCACCGTGGATGGAAAAGACTTCGAGATGTCGCTCCGCCTGCCGGAGGGATACGACGGCAAGACCCGGCTGCCCGTCCTACTCCTGCCGGATCACGCGAGCGTCGACGCGGAAGCCGGCATTCAGTTCTGGGAACAGAGCGATCACATCGAGAAGCTGATCGTGTTTCGGCCGATAATCACCCGCCACGCCGAGGATGCGAAGATCTTCCCGAAGCAGGCCTTCCTCGAGCGCGATACGCAATTGGCGAGGGTCATGGATGCCGCGATCACCTGGCTCTTGCTGAACGTCGCGGCCGATCCCGACCGCATCTGCATGACCGGACTTAGTCAAGCCGGTTACTACACCTGGTACTACGCGGCCACGATGCCGGAGCGATTTGCCGGTATCGTCCCCGAGTCGGCCGGCGGCCCCGCGGTCCGCGCCACCGCGCTGTCCGCGGCCGGAAATCTCCAAGGGCTCGCGGTTCGCATCCTGCACACCAAGGACGACGCAATTTGCCCGTTTGCGGACGCCGAGTCGATGCACGCGGCGATCACGAAGGCCGGCGGGAAGGCGGAGTTGATCGCCTACACCGACGGCGATTATCCGGGGGCCCCGTTCCCCAAGCGCCACCCGGGGCCGCACCATCTGCGAGTCAAGAACGTGCTGCCCTGGATCTTGGAACAGAAGCGGACGATCCCGGAGCAGGGCTCACGCGTGATTCGCTTCGCGCATCAAGAAACCGCTGGTCGATTCCGCGTGAAACCGCCGGCCGCGCCCACGAAGCCCTTCACTTTCCAGTTCGATGCCAAAGGCGGCGTGCTCACCACCCAGGGCGGCGATGTCACCTACGAGGCGAGCGCGCGGGACTGCCTCGACAATCGCGAGTTCCGCATCGCGGGGCGAACCGTCAAACCCAAGCCCTTCCTCAAGCTCTTCTTCACCACCTACAAGCTCCGCGGCGATCCGAATCGTGCGGTGGCCGCCCTCATCCAGTGATCATCGCTCGAGGAGGCGCAGGGCCGGCAGGGTGGTGAGGGAGACCGGGCGCCAGAGGCCGCCGGCGCCTTGGTGGTCGACGACGCGCACGGTGATCTGGTTCTCCTTGCCGATGTGCAGGCGTTGGCCCAATTCGACGACGGTTTTCTCGAGCCACACGGTGGTCTTGGTGACCGGGTCGCCCACCTTGGCCAGAAATTCGCCATTGAGCCAAATCGTGGCGCTGTCGTCGATGCCTTCGAAGATGAGTCGGGCGGCTTGGGCACGAAACTCCGAGGGCACTGTGAGGCGCAATCGATACCAGCCGATCCCGTCGTAGTGCGCAATACCCTGAGGCTCCCAGTGTTTTCCCGCGACGAGCGATGCCCACGCGGAATCGTCGAAGTCGCGGGCCATCCAACTGGAGGACTGACCCTCGTCCTTCGGGTCGATTTTGAACTTCCAGGTGGGAAGATCGATGGCCGCACCGGCGAGTTCGGCCCGCAAGCCGGAGAGCAGGGCGTCGCTCGTCGCGCGATCCCCGGCGGGTACGAATTCCGACGTCTCCGCCCGCCTCAGCAACGAAACCAAGTACTCCCCCGCCGGCCCAGCCGGACGCAGCGTGCTGAGATGGAGGACTCCTTTGCCGAGGCGGATCGAACCCAAGAGCCAGTGCGCCTCGACCTCCGCGATGTCATGGGTCTCCCAAAATCCGAGGTGGGTCGTGATGACCTCCCCCAATCGCTCGAAGGCAACCATCCGCTCGGTTTCGAGGTCGAACGCGAACAGATCAAGGAGGAAATCTTCCGGCAACCCGAGGGGCGATGGCGAGGACACAAACGGCGCCCCCCGTAGGAACCAAAGCTTCTGATTATGGAAATTGGGTTTCTCTTCTCCCACCAAGAGGATCCCGCGGCCCCCGGCCTCGACAAAGTCGAGAAGCTCCGCGTCGCAACGCCGGAAGACGCGGCTCTCTCGGTCATCCGCGGGGTGCGGTGCGGGCACCTGCCAAAGCGTCCAGGCATTACGAATCTGCGGCTGCCCGATCGATTCCACTTCGAAGCGCCAGGCACGAGGAACGGACGTCGGCGCGATCTCGAATTGGACGGCCAGAGGATCCGTCACCATTCCCCGCGGAGCACCGAGAGCGAGTTTCTGCTCGAATGCGGAGGGACCACTCACCAAACGGCAGCGAACGCCGACTGACTTCGAATCGGGACCACCGGAGAGCACGATCGGGAGCTCGGCCACGGTCACAAAACTCCGCGCGTCCTGTTCGGTCAGCAGACTGAACATCGTGTCCCGATGCCAGGCGAAGTCCTCCTCTTTCCACTTCAGGCGATCCCAATCGTCGTAGAGGCCCATGCGAGCCTTTGCGAAGTCGCGCGCGACCGACACCACATAGCCCGCCTCGGGGATAGTGGCCCGGAGTCGTTCGATCTGAAACTTCCGATTTTCGAGACCAAATCGGCGACTCCACGCGGACAGCCGGGTGAGCGGCCACTCCCCGATGCGCCGGGCGAACCAGGCTTCGAAACGACCCTGGTCTTCGAAACAAAGGGGACGCCACCATGATTGGGCGTCGCCGTGGGTTCGGGTCCATTCGGCGCAATCGAACCAAGTGTCCGCCGCCATGCACTCGCCGAGGAGCAGGGGCTTTTCTCCCTTCTCGGCGATGTGCTTTTGGAAGTCTCGCAGGCGTCCCGGCCACCAGGAGTTGTTGCCGTAGGGATGTTCGTCCCAGAAATCGGTGACACGCTGCCATCCGATCCAGGAACTGTCGTCCACCACGAGGGTGTCGGGGACCGCCGCATGGCACGCGTCGTACAGTTCTTTCAGCACCGACAATTCGGCCCCGGACCCGGTTTCACAGGTGAGGCTGCGAATCGCGACGCAGCCGAACCGCCGATCGAAGCGAAAGAACTCCTCGTACTCACGACGCAATTCGACCCGATGGGCCTCGTCCATCTTCGGATGCCAAGTGGGGTACTCCTGCCAGACGAGGAGCCCGAGCTCGTTGCAGAGTTCATAGAAGACCGGCGGGGGAATCCACAGGCAGCACTTGACGAGGTTGAAGCCGAGACTCTTGAAGTCCTGGAGTTGCCGCTTCCAGAATTCCCGCTCGGACGGAGGCGCCAAGTGAGGGGGGCTGTATCCCCAATGGAGAATGCCTCGGACTTGCAGGGCTCGCCCATTCAAGAAGAGCGCCTTTCCCCGGGCTTCGAAAGTCCGCAACGGAATCTGCCGGTAGACGGTGTCCAAGACCTCGCCAGTCGGAGCAAGCAGCGAGACCGCAAGGGGAAGGAGTCTCGGAGAAGCGGGCGACCAGGGAGACCCACCGACGAACACCGCCTCGCCGCTGGCCAGGTTGTCCTTCACCTCCAAAGTGACGCGGTGCCCGGGGCTCGGAGTGGACGACAGAGGGAAGGCATGGATTAAGACTTGGAGACCCGAGGTGGGAGTGGGCCCGGGACGGACCGGGACCTCGGCGCGGATGGACCCGTCCGCCCGGCCAAACAAGAACAACCCCTCCCGGTCGAGCTTGGGCTTCCGATCCACCTCCAAGGCCACGGACTGCCAAATCCCCCCGAAGTGCGGCTGGATGATCGGAAGAAAACCCTGAGTGTTGTGGCCCACACGTTCGTCGACCCGCACTTCGAGCTGATCGGTACCGTCGAATCGGAGTTCGCCCGGCAGCTCCGCCCGAAACGGTGTCCAGCCCCCGAGGTGCTCGGCGATCTTCTCGCCGTTACAGAGGACCGTCGCGTGCGTGGCGACGGCCCGGAAGAAGACCGAGAGCCGGGCGCCCCGGTGGTTCAATGTGAGCGGGAGATTTCGCCGATAGATGGCGACGCCGTCAAAACCGATCCCGAGCGCGTCTTCCCACGCTCCGGGCACGCGGACTTCCACCGCTTCGTTCGGCTTTCCCAGGGGAACCAGCGACCATTGACCGTCGAGCGAGACGCTCTCCTGTCCAGACAAGCGGGAAAATGCGACCCCGAACCAGCCGAGGAGTAGCAGGGACTTCATGACGCGCTTTGTACCCGAGCGGATCTTCCCCGCGATAGACTCCCGACCATGAATCCGATTCTCTGGCAACCCAGCGAGGAGCGAAAGCGCGGGACCGCAATGGAGGCGTTCCGCGTCGCCGCGGAGGCGCGATCCGGACGACCTCTCCCCGACTATGCCGCCCTGCACGCTTGGTCCGTCCGCGACCTCGAGGCCTTTTGGGGCCTCGTGTGGGACTTCTGCGGAGTGCGCGCCGAGACCAGAGGCAACGCGGTGGTGCGCGGCCTGGACCGCATGCCGGGAGCCCAGTGGTTCCCCGACGCGCGCCTGAATTTCGCCGAGAATCTCCTCCGCCGGAATGACGACTCGCCCGCCATCATCGCTTGGGGCGAGAACAAAGTGAGCCGAACGCTCAGCTTTGCCCAACTGCGAACGAAGGTCGCGGAGACGGCGGCAGCCCTCGCCGCGATGGGGGTCGGTCCCGGTGACCGCGTCGCGGGCCTCATGCCCAACATTCCGGAAGCCGTGATCGCCATGCTGGCCGCCGCGAGCCTCGGGGCGATTTGGTCGTCGTGCTCCCCCGACTTCGGCGTCTCCGGCGTCCTCGATCGATTTGGCCAGATCGCTCCGAAGGTGCTGTTCTCGACGGACGGTTACTTCTACGCCGGAAAAGTGTTCCTCGCCGAGGAGAGGCTCCACGACATTCTCGAGAAACTCCCGAGCGTCGAACGCCTCGTCGTCGTCCCGTACGTCGACGCCGCCGTGCACTGGAATCGCCTCCGAGGTGGCATCTCCTTCCCCGATTTCATTGCGCCGCACGCGCACGCCCCGCTGCGCTTTCGCGCTCTTCCGTTCGACCACCCGCTCTACATCCTCTACAGCTCGGGCACGACGGGAATACCGAAGTGCATCGTGCACGGTGCCGGTGGCACGCTCCTCCAGCACCTCAAGGAACACCGCCTCCACTCCGACATCCGTCGCGACGACCGTGTGTTCTATTTCACGACCTGCGGCTGGATGATGTGGAATTGGTTGGCCTCGGCCTTGGCCACCGAGGCCACGATCATCCTCTACGACGGTTCGCCCTTTTTCCCGCGCCCGAAGATTCTTTGGGATCTCGCCGAACAAGAGCGGGTCAGTTTCTTCGGCACTTCCGCGAAATACATCGACGCCGCCCACAAGGCCGGACTCGAACCAGGCAAGACCCACCGCTTGGATTCCCTGCGAACGCTTGCCTCGACCGGTTCCCCCTTGGTGCCCGAGAGTTTCGACTGGGTGTATCGGGCCATCAAACAGGATTTGTGTTTGGCTTCGATCAGCGGCGGCACCGACATCGTGTCGTGTTTTGTGCTCGGCAATCCGCTGGGCCCAGTCCGACGGGGCGAGATCCAGACCCGCGGACTCGGAATGGCCGTGGAGGTGTTCGACGACGAGGGTCGGAGTGTCGTCGGAGAAAAGGGCGAGCTCGTGTGCACTCGCCCGTTTCCCTCGATGCCTTTGGGATTTTGGAACGACCCCGAGGGCGCGAAGTACCGCGCCGCTTACTTCGAGAAATTCTCGGGGATTTGGTGCCACGGCGATTGGGTCGAATTGACCGCGGACGGCGGGCTCGTCATCTTCGGACGCTCCGATGCGGTCCTCAATCCTGGCGGGGTGCGGATCGGCACTTCGGAGATCTACCGTCAGGTCGAACAAGTCGACGAAGTCCTCGAGAGCTTGGCGGTCGGCCAGGAGTGGGACGGCGACGAGCGGGTGATTTTGTTCGTGAAATTGCGCCCGAACGTCGGGTTGGATCAAGCCCTGATCGAGCGGATCCGCCGTCAAATTCGTGAGAACACTACGCCCCGGCACATGCCGGCTCGGATCGTCGCCATCGCGGACATTCCGCGCACCAAGAGCGGCAAGATCACCGAACTAGCGGTGAAGGCGGTGATTCACGGTCGGCCCGTGAAGAATCGCGAGGCTCTGGCCAATCCCGAAGCTCTCGACCTCTATCGCAATCTTCCCGAGCTCGGCACATGACCGAGGCGCAGGGCGAGAGCTCCCTACGCCTCTCCGGATCGAGCGCCCTGTGGACCATTGGCGGTCAATTGGTGATTCAGGGCCTGCGCTTCGCCGCCAAGGCGGCAGTCGTGATCGCGGCCACTGCCCCCCATTACGGACTCGTGGCGGCCCTCGGAATTGCCTCGTTCCTCCTCGCATCTCTCGCCACCTTGGGATTGGACCAAGCAGCCATTCGAGCGAAGAGCCTGGCTCCGGGATGGACCAAGTCGGCTCGTCGAGCCCAACTCCTTGCGGGTTGTCTCGCCGCCGGGGTGATGGCCGCCCTCGCCGCCTTCGACGGGGGCACGTCGGCTCCGGAATGGCGTTGGGCGTGCTTTGGGATGGCCCCTTCCTTGATCTTGGGCGCGGCCGCCTGTCTTCCCATGGCGCGACTCGTGCGCACGCAGAGGCTACGAGCGGTGCTGTTCATCGACATCATCAGCATCCTCGGTCTCGCCGCCGGAGTCGCCCTCGGACTTCAACTCGGTTACGGGGCGGCCGCCTTGATCTGGGGCTGGAACTTGCAGGCGCTCTGGAATTGGGTCGCCTGCGAATGGGCAGCCCGCCACCACCAACTCCCCGAGGAAACCGGAGGTGAGTCTTTCCGAGCTTCCCTGCAATTTGGGTGGCCAGTCGCGATGACCGCATTTCTCATGATCGGAATCGAACGATTGGAGCTCGCCCTGGCCACCTGGTACGGCGACCTGGCCCGCACTCTACCGTCCGCCACTGGGCCAGAGTTCGACCCGAGCACCCGCTTGGCTCACTACGAATGGAGTCAGAGCGTCGCGTGGATGGGGGTGGCCCTGGCCGCCGCCATCATCGACCGCTGGGGATTCCCCTGGCTCGCGAGACACCGTGCTATCGCTGGCCTCCGCGGATTGGCTGGACCAGCGTGGGCCCTCCTCTTCAATTGGGTCGTCCCTGCCTACCTCGGCTTGGCCGTACTGAATCAAATCCTGGTGCCGCGCATCGAGGAGGGCCTGCATTCCTCTTGGATTGGACTCTCCTCCAGCATACTTGGACAGTGCTTCAACGCATTCAGCCAAATCGCGCTCCTGGTGGGTTTTGCACTCCTGCGTGCGGCCAGTCTTAGCCTGATCACGACACGGCTATCCTTGCTGCTTGGTGTCGGCCTGGCCATGGCCTTTCTTGGTGCGTTGGCATTGCGTGAGGGGCTCCCGTTTCCCTTCATTCACCTCGTTCCGTGGCTCGCCGGGGTAGCCCGACTGGGGACGGCCGCCCTTGCCACCCTGCTGTGTCTGCGGCAGATGGGGGCACCCGGGGGATTTTCCGCTCGGTCATGGCCCGCGGTCACCCTCGCCACCGCCACCGCCATGATCGCGGCCACCTCCAGGGGCTCGCCTATTTTTCCCGCGGATTCCCCCTCAGCCGGGCTCGCAATCGCGGCGGCGTCGCTCCCCTTGCTCGTGACCATCGCCGCGAGGTGGGCGATTGATCGCCGACAATTGAAGACCGAGTGGAACTTTCTCTGGCGGGAAAGTCGCGTACTCCTTGGTAAACCTGCGTCGTGAAACCCCTGGTTTCCGCCATCATCACCACCTTTCAGGGCGAGAAGTGGATCCGGGCGACCGTCGAGAGTGCGCTCGCTCAGACCCATTCACCGCTCGAGGTGATCGTCTGTGACGACGGTTCGACGGACACCACTCCGCAGCTCCTCCGTTCCTTCGGATCTCGCATTACCGTCGTGAGTCAACCCAACGCGGGAGTGAGTCTGGCTCGCAATGCGGCGGTCGCGGCGTCCCGAGGGGAATTGCTCGCATTCCTCGATCACGACGACTTGTGGGAGCCGAACAAGATCGCGGCCCAAGTCGAACGTTATTCAGTCGATCCTTCCGTCGGACTGCTCTTCGCCGACTCCTGGATCATTGACGGGACCGGGAGGCGCCACGGTCGCCGGAGCCGCTTTCACGCCCCCTCGGAGGGCGCGATCTACGAGGCATTGGCACTCCGAAACTTCGTACCGGTGGAATCACTGATGGTCCCAAGGCCGGTTTTCGATGCGGTCGGGGGATTCGATCCCGCTTGGAAGTACCTGGAGGACCACGATCTCTGCCTTCGCATCGCCGCCCGGTGGCGCGCGGTTTATGTCGATGCGCCGCTCGCGAGTTACCGCATTCACGCCCACAACCTGAGTCACCGGCGCGCCCCCATGCTTCGCGAGTGGGCCGCGCTCCTGGAGAGGACTATTCAGGGGCCGCCGCCCGTAACCCCGGAGATCCGAACCCGGCTGTCGGCCGAGCGCGGTCGCCGCCTCGGCGACGCCGCTTGGCATGCGCTGCGTGATCTCGATTCCGCGGCCTCGCAGGAGATACTGGCTCAGGGCAGAACCTTGATCCCCTGGCGCTTGCGGGCGCGCATCCGCGTGTTCGGGGCCATGTTGCGCTGCCTTCCTCCGGGTCTCCGCCCCGCCCTCGTCGGACTCCTGCCTCGCCACCGCTACTACGGAATCACCGCCGAGTCGGGGCGCGCCGACGGCACCTGAGTCAATAAAAAAACCCGCCGTTTCTCCGCGGCGGGTCACGATCCGAACGAAGTTGTGTTTCCAGCGACTCCGTGGGGCTCGAACGGAAGGAGTGTGCCAGGTGGACGCGTCTCAGTCAAGAGATCTTCACCGAGCTATCTTCCCGGATGCCGGTGTATTTGCCTTCCGACGCCAGTTTGCCCGACGATCACCACCTCGCCATCACGTGGGATGATGGTCGAACGGATCGACTCCCCTTGGATTTCCTGCGCGCAAAATGCCCTTGCGCCGAGTGTGTAGACGAATGGACGGGCGTGGTGCGGGTGAAGCGCGAGGACTTTGCGGGAGTCGGGCTGAAATCGCTGGAAGAGGTGGGGTCCTACGCGTTCCGAATCGGGTGGTCGGACGGCCATGATCTGGGTCTTTACACCTGGAAGCTCCTCCGTCGGCTGGGCGACGGATAGCGCCCGGGATCAGCCGGTCAGGGCCTGCCGAGCCACTTCGAGAATTCGGTCGCAAGTGGCTTCGTCGTGGGCCGTGGAGAGGAACCAACATTCGAAGGCGGAGGGGGGAAGGAGCACTCCCCCCTCGCGCATGCGATGAAAGAAACGGTTGAATCGGGCGCGATCGGTCGCCATCACCTCGGCGTAATTCGTCACCGGGCGGTCGGAGAAGTACAGGCAGAGCATGCTGCCCTGCCGATTCACGACCGCGGGGATCCCGAGCGAGCGACAAATATGTTCGAATCCGGCCTCCAAGTGGGCGCCGGCATCCTCGAGTCGATCGTAGGCTGTGCGATCCTCCAATTCGGAGAGAGCCGCGAGGCCCGCCGCCACCGCAATGGGGTTTCCAGAGAGGGTACCCGCCTGGTACATAGGGCCAGCCGGTGCCACCTGCTGCATGAGATCGCGGCGGCCGCCATACGCGCCGACCGGAAGGCCCCCGCCAATGACCTTGCCGAGGCAAACGAGATCGGGGCGAATGCCGCAAATCTCCGCATAACCCCCGCGCGCTACGCGAAAGCCGGTCATCACTTCGTCGAAGATCAACAAAGCGCCATGCCGTGAACACAGTTCGCGAAGCCCCGCCAGGAAGCCCGCGGCCGGGAGGACACAGCCGACGTTGCCCGCCACCGGTTCGACGATCACTCCGGCGATCGTGGGACCCGCCTGCGCAAACAGCCGAGCGACGGATGGAAGATCGTTGTACTCGGCGACCAGTGTGCCTTCGGCCACCGACTTCGGCACCCCGGCAGAATCGGGCGCACCAAGCGTCAATGCCCCCGAACCGGCCTTCACGAGGAAGGCATCGCCGTGACCGTGGTAGCAACCGTTGAACTTCACGATGGCGGTGCGGCCGGTCGCGGCGCGGGCGAGGCGCAGCGCACTCATGGTGGCTTCGGTCCCGGAATTGACGAGGCGCACCATCTCGACCCACGGCATGAAGGTCCGAATCTTCTGGGCCATGCGCGACTCGCCCTCGGTCGGACCACCGAGGGCGGTACCTCGCGAGACGGCATCCACGATCGCGGCATTGACGCGCGGATGATTGTGCCCGAGGATGTGCGGCCCGTACGCGAGAACGAGGTCGATGTAGGAATTCCCATCGGCGTCGATGACGGTGGCCCCGTGTGCTTCGCGCAGGAAGGTCGGCGTCCCCCCGACGCTCTTGTAGGCCCGCACCGGGGAGTTCACTCCTCCCGGCATCAGCGTCAGGGCTTCTTCGTGCAGGGTCTCGCTGCGGGAGATGTCGAGCATGGCCACTTCCTTCCGGTGGTCAGTGCGGGAGTTTCGCGGCCATCGCTTCCGCGAAGTAAGTCAGGATGAAGTCCGCGCCGGCGCGCCGGATCGAGATCAGGCTCTCTTCCATGACGCGATCATGGTCGAGCCAGCCCCGAGCGGCCGCCGCCTTGATCATCGCATACTCCCCGCTCACCTGATAGGCGGCAGTGGGCACCTGGAATTGGTCTTTGATGCGCCGGATGAGATCGAGGCAGGGAAGCGCCGGCTTCACCATCACACAATCCGCGCCCTCGGCGAGATCCGCTTCGACTTCGCGAATCGCTTCGTCGCCGTTGGCGGGGTCCATCTGATAGCCCCGCCGATCTCCGAACGACGGTGTCGAATCGGCGGCATCCCGAAAGGGCCCGTAAAACCCGCTCGCCATCTTGGCGGCGTAACTGAGAATCGGGATGTCATGGTGGCGGCCCTGGTCGAGGGCGCTGCGGATGGCGCTGACCATTCCGTCCATCATTCCCGAGGGCGCGATCACCGAGGCGCCGGCGTCCGCCAAGACGCGCGCCTGCGCGCCCAGGAGATTGGTTGTCACGTCGTTTTGCACGACGCCCCGTGCGTCGAGCGGGCCGCAGTGTCCGTGATTCGTGTACTCGCAGAAACACAGATCCGCGATGCGCAGCAGGCCGGGGACCGCCTTCGCCAGCGCCTCGAGAGCCCGCGGGACTACGCCCGAAGGATCCAGCGCGCTGCGCCCCTCCGCGTCCTTCGACTCCGGCAGCCCGAACAAGATCACGGAGACGATGCCCTGGTCGAAAGCTCGCTTCGCGTGTTCGACGATGCGGTCCACCGACTCGCGGAACACTCCCGGCATCGACGCGACTTCGGTGCGGTACCCCGATCCCGGCGCGACAAAGAGCGGCAATGTGAGCTGTTCACGAGCGAGTCGGGTTTCCCGCACGAGCGACCGCATCTCCGGCGAGGCTCGCAGGCGGCGGAAGCGGCGGATCATGGTTCCCCCATCGTGATCGGACCCGGCTTTTCGGCGTCGATGAAGGCGCGAATGCGCGGCCCAAACCAGTCGTAGTCCTTGAGGAAGGCGTCGTGGCCGTACATCGACGAGAGGATTTCGAAACGCACGCTGCGATCGTGGCTCTCGAGCAAATGGGCCAGGTGCTGCTGCTCGGTCGGAGGGATGAGCATGTCGCGATCGACGCCCATGATGAAGGCCGGAGCGGTGATGCGGAGAACCCCGTCGGCGTAGGTTTTTTGGCCGGCGCCCAAGTCCATCAGATCCATGCAGCGACTGAGGAGCAAGTAACAATTGGCGTCGAACCGATTGACGAAGCGCTGGGCCTGGGCCGACAGATACTGTTCGACCTCGAAACTGGCCGCGCGGGGATTCAGCGGGCCAACCGGATCCCACCGGAAGCGCTGATTGAACTCGTCCCGTGATCGGTAGGTGATCGTCCCGAGTTCACGCGCCACCGCGAGTCCACGGTGCGGCCCCTTCCCCGGCTCGTAGAACCCGTCTTTGTAGTCGGGGTCGTTCATGATCGCCAAGCGGCCGACCCGCCGGAGCGCCACCGTGCCGGGGGTGGTCTTGCCGGTCGCGGAGATGCTGATCACCCGCTGTGTGCGCGAGGGAAACTGCGCGGCAAATTGGAGGGCTTGCATGCCGCCGAGGCTCGATCCCACCACGGCACGAACTTGGCGAATTCCGAGATGATCGAGCACCAACGCGTGAAGGCGGGCCTGATCGGCCGGAGTGATCTGCGGAAATTCTCGTCCGTAGGGTTTTCCCCGGGACGGATCCACGCTGAGCGGGCTCGTCGACCCGAAGGGTGAGCCGAGGATCGACGCGCAGACCACGCGGTAACGGCTGGTGTCGATCCCTAGACCGGGACCGACCATCCCCTCCCACCAGCCCGGGGTGGGGTCGTCCTTGGTGCTGGCGGCGTGGCTCGAGGCCGAGAGCGCCGGCATCACCATCACCGTCTCTTCGCCGGGCCGACGATCATCGCCCCAGGTCTCGAAGGTCACGCTGACTTCGGGCAAGACCCCGCCGAGTACGAGGGGAAACTCTTGCTTGATGCGCACGGTCTCGGGCATGGGGGTAGGTCCTTCGCAGGGTCCTACCGAGAACGCCCGGTGCAGGACAAGCCCCGGGGGCCGGGGATCAGAAGCCCGACCAGTCGTAGTTGGGAGCCTGGAGTGCGCTCGGGATGAAGCTGATCCCGTTCAGGGTCCCGGCGGTCAAAGACGGGCAACGTCCGGCTCCGGCCGCGACTCCGGCGTACCAGTCGAACCACATCTGAGTGGGGTTCGGGGCCAATCCACTTCCTACGTTCGTGAAGAGAGTGGCTCCACCGTTCGTGGCGACTCCACCACCGCGGCTCAGGCCCATGATCATCGAGTCGGCCGTCGCGCTGAACAAGCCACCCGCGGTGCCCTGCGGATTCGCGGGCACCCCGGTGAGGCCATCGAGTCGAATCTCGCCGGTGTTGGCGTCGAATTGAATGCCGAAGCTGGCCACCGGCCCGAGGGTTTCGCCGGCGAACGCCCCAGAGAAATCGACTCGGATGATGCCTCCACCGACATTGGTGGCGACCGCGGAGCCGCCAGGCAGGGCCGGATTCCAATCCGTCCACAATCCCGCCGAGCCGTTGTTGCTGGCGAACAGGGCCTGGGTGGGGGCGGCGGTCGTGGTCCCGGCCGCGCCGAACATCACGCGCCCGTTCGAGAGCAGGTGCATCGTGGTCTGCATGACCCCAAAAAACGGAAGGCTCGGCCAGCAGTACGGAGCCGCCGTGAAATTGAAGGCCACGGTGGCATTGTCGGCGAGGGGCGCCGGACTGAAGGTCGAAAGTGGGGCCGAGAGGGTCACATGGAGTTCATTTCCCTGCGACAGTCGAATTCCGCTCGAGGTCGAAGGGTCGATGAACACCGCCTGCACGGTCAGGTCGGTCGTCGCCGCGAGGGTGTAGCCGACCGTCAGGGTGGTGGAATTGACTCCCGGCAGACCGACGCCCGGCCATACCGCCCCGAGGAACCCGTTCAGGAAGCTGAGGGGCCCCCCGAGGTTCAGGTTCACGATTTGGCCATCCGGCAAAACCAATCCACCGGACGAAGCGGGAACGAGTGGCAGCGGGGACATGACGAAGTCCCAGGGCAGGCCGATTTGCGTGGATCCCACCGCAATCGTGCCGGTGGCGGGCACGACCGGGGTGCATGAGTACACGTTCTGGGAAATCACCGTCGGAACGCAGGCGCTGCCGCTGACATTGTTGATCGTGAGACGCGCCGCCGGCTGATTGGTCTGGTAGTCGAAGGCCGGAGGAGGGCCGGGAATGCTCGGACAAACGTAATTCAGCCGCACATCCATCCGGCGCGGGGACAGCGGGGTCGCGGCGAAGTACGGCATCCCGAAGCCTTCCGAAATCTGAAGGGTCCCGTCAGTCGCATAGGGCGTCCCCACGGCGGTCGCGGTTCCGGTGTAGCGAATTCCGTTCCCCGAGGTCACAAAGACTCCCAACGCCTGGACCGCGCCCGGTTGGATGTCGATGGGAGTGGTCAGAGCCGGAAGGGTAGTCGCGACGAGAGCACCGGCGCTCAGGGTGCCGGGGAATGTCCCCATCAGGGTCCACGCCGATTGATTCACGGCATTGGTCGCATTCACCGAGCCTCCGCAAAAGAGCGCCCAGACCTCGACCGTCCAGGTGCCGACGGCGAGCTGGATATCAAGAGAAGTGATGCGGACCGTAGTCCCGGAGAGATTGGTCACATCGAACATGTTGCCCGGGAACGCCGAGGTGCCCGAGAACTGGGTCGCAAGGCTGCACTGGGCTGACCCCGGGGACATCAGACTGAGTGCACAGACGAAGCTGAGCAGGGCGGACGATCTCTTCATCGCGAGGACTCCTGAAGGTTGGTCGGTTCCGGCTGAGCGCCGGCGGCGCCAATCCTAGATCAGACGATTGCTCGCTGTCAAGCCACTTCAGGCGAATGGAGATGGCCCTCAGCCGAACCGCTGGCGAGCCCGGGCCAAGTTGCGCTCGGCCTCGTGGACCACCCGCTCACACATGAGCTCGCAGAGCTTGGGCACGAGCGGATCGGCGACCCTACAAAGCACGGTCGTGCCCTCCTTGCGGCGCGTGACAAACCCGGCATCCGACAAAACGGAAACATGTTTACTGATATTCGCGGAGCTGGACTCGAGGCTTTGGGCCAAGGCCCCCACACTCTGTTCGCCATCCAAGAGTCGCTGCAAAATTCGGAGCCGGAGGGGTTCGCCCAAGGCGCGGAACTTCTGGGCGATCTCGTCGAAAGCCGCGGCATCCATCGGTTTTTTGGGCATGGGGACCTTCGTCGTCCTGCTCACCGGGAAACGGGCCCACTTTCGAGGGGAAGCTCTGCGTGGCCGGCCCATTCCTTCCAGGATCCGTCATACCAGAGCACTTGTTCGTAGCCGAGCAACACCGAAAGCAGGAACCACGACTCGCTGGCCTGGTGACCGGTGCGGCAACTCACGATCACCGGCTTGTCCTTATCGAGCCCGAGGGCGGAGTACGCCGCCTCGAGTTCGCCCCGGGGCCGCCAGAAGGTGCCCGCCTCGGTCTTGGCGAAGTCCTCCGTCATTGGGCGCCCTCGCGAACGAGGAATCCGTCCGGCTCGTTTCTCCCCGCCGCTCGTTTCTCCGAGGAAAGCATCCTTCGGTCGGACATCGACGATGGGAGTCACTCCCGAATCACTGGCCTCGCGGACATCGGCGAGCCGCGCCCGTCGCACCGCTGAAGCTCCCAGGGCACCGTAGAGCTTGGCGGTCGGAGTCGCTTTTCCCAGCTCGAGAAGACGACCCTCCGCCCGCCACGCATCAATCCCACCCTCCATCACCGCAACCGGATGGTGGCCAATCGACATCAGAGCCAACAAGGTATGCGTGGGATCGTGCAGTCGCTCGGCCCCGTAGACGACGACCTCGCAGCCGGTATCGAGTCCCAGAGAACCAAAGACACTCGCGAGTGCGTCGGCATCGAGAAGTTCTTCGGCAACCCCATCGCGCATGCCACGGAACAACGCAATTGGCGCATGCACCGCGCCCGGCACATGCCCCGCTTCGAAGTCGGTGGCTTTGTCCCGCGTGTCCAGGATGACCAACTCGCGTCGGCGCGTTTCCGTCCACCTTGTGGAAACGACGGTGGGGCGCTCCAGGTGGGTGGGATCAGTGGCGTATCGCTCGGTCGCCCCGGCCTTCGGCTTCGGGGATTCGCCCAAGAACACAGCTCGTGCCTCCCTCCAATGCGGATATCCGCTGGCCCCCAATTCGGCCGATCGCAGTGATGGCGGAGTCAGCACGCGATCCCGAAAACCGCGAAGCCCGTCTTCCAGCACCAGGACATCGAGCCCGCGCGGCTTCATCACCATCCACGCTTGCGCAGGGTGGGTCATGCCTTCCGAGACGAGAACAATGCGCCGGCTCGAGTGTTCCTTGAGCAGGGCGTCGCCCTTCGGACCGAGCAATTCGAATAGCGTGAGATTCACCGAGTTTGGCAATCGGAAGGTCCTGGCAAATTCCCCCGCGGGGCGAACGTCGATGATCAGGATTCCCGGATCCGGCCTCAGCAAGAGATCGGCCAAAGCCTCCGGCTCCAGATGATCCTGACCGGCCTCGACGAGGGTTCCCAATTCCGCCGCCAGCAAACTCGGAGGGCTGGGCGATTGCCGCACGAAGAGAACCAAGCCCAGAGTGGCGAATGTCATCAAGGCGGTGAGGGCGGCACTGCGATTCGAAACGCTCATGATGGACTCCTTCCGGACTCGGGTCGTAGGAGCCAACGATCCGCAGCCCAAAAGGCAGAGACCGCAATGACCACCACGGCGAGGGCCACGACTCCCGTCGGCAAATTCAGGAGATCCGGCCAGGTGAGAACGCCCCGGTCACCGAGCGTCATCCAGTTTTCGAGCAGTGGCCATGCGGCGAGAAAGCCCACACTCCCCGCGGCGGCGCCGACCAGGAAAACCAGAGCATCGATTCCTCCCGAGCCCAGCCCCACCAAGGCGGTTCCGGGGCAGAATCCTCCCATCACGAAACCCACCCCGAAGAGCAGGCCCCCGGCGATCACGGGCGCCCAGATCGTCCTCGGCCGAAACAGCTCCGCGGTCGTGATGAGCCCAAGAGACTCGAACAGCCAAAGCCCGACCGCGGCGGTCGCCATGGCGGAGAACATGACCTTCAGCACCGCGAAGTCACGCCGATAGAAAATGGCGGCAAGTTTGCGGCTCGAACCGAAGCCGGCCCGCTCGAGCCAAAAGCCGAATAGGACTCCGATCAAAAGCGAAGCCCCTCGGCCCGCGGCCGACTCGAGATCCAAAAAATTGGCGGGACTCATGCTTCCCACTCCTTGCGGAAAAAGGGCGCAACCGCAAAGCCTCCGGCAAACACCGCCGCGGTGAATGCCCAACTCCCGGGCAAGAGCAGCGCGCCGCCCGAAAGAGCTTGGCCCGATGTACAGCCTCCGGCCATACGACTGGCAAAACCCACCAAGACGCCACCGCACAGCGCGAGGAGAAGGCGACCGTTCCGGCCGATCCTCGGGCCGCGTTCGACCCGCACCCGCATTCGCCCGGCGATCCACGCGGAGAGGAGGCCGCCGAGCAGCACACCAGCTCCCATCGACACGAGGTAGTGCAAGAGCGGGCTTGATCCGTCGAACCAGGACGCCGCATAGGGATGATCCTCGAAACAGCCCGGCGCGATTCCATCGCAAACCGTGGCGGCAGCGCGGGCTAAGCCGCCGGATGCGCCCAAGCCGGTACCCAAGACGACAAAGGAAAGTAGGAGCACGAGACCGAGTCCGATTCCGGACCAATAAGGATTCCAATGGGGTTCAGGGCCGATGGCCGCATCGCGCCTTAGGGGTGTCTTCATGGTTTGCTCCTCAGCAACCTGCGCTGCGCTTCTTGGTCGGGATCACGGGTACGGCGGGTGCCGCGCCCGCTGGTGATGGCGGAGTTGCCGTCGGCGACGGCCGCCCCTCGTGATCCTGCATCTGCATGAGACCCGACAGGCCGCCGGCAAGCACGCGCACCCGCAAGGCCAAGTCGGGACGTTCCGCAAGGAGCGCTCCGCCGACCGCCCAGGCCACCGTCGCGTCGCGATCGACGAGCACGATCCGGACGGAGGCTGGGAGCGCTGCCGCCGCCTCCGCAAGTGACTTGTCGGCCATGCTCACCGAGCCCGGAAGATGGAATTCCTGATACGCCGGAGCGGGGCGCAAGTCCCACACCACGACTTCGCCGGGGCGATCCTTCATGAGCGTCGCCAGCGTGCTGGCGGCGATGGGTTCCGGCACAGGCGCGTTCTTGGCGCTGCCTTCTGGCCTTGGTGCCTCGACAGAACGCCCCTTGACGGCGAGCCCTTCGGTCATCCACGCATCCAGGCCGCCGCGCAACGAGGAGACATTCTTCAGCCCATGCCGTTCCGCGAGACCGATCGCCATGCTGGACCGGTAGGCCGAATTGCAGACAAACACGGTTTCGAGATCCGGATCGAGAATGCGGCCGAATCGCTCCGCGTGCACGAGATCGAGTTGGGTGATGTCGCCGATGCGGGCATCCTCGAACTCCTCCGCGGTGCGAACATCGACCAAGAGAGGCTCGGTGCCCGCGGCGATCCGTGCTTGCAACGCCTGCGCGGAAAGGAGAGGAGTCAGGGCAACAGCGTGTCCGGCATCGACCCACGCACGGGTTCCGCCCTCGAGCCAACCCTCCACTCGATCGATGCCGATGCGGCGGAACCGGAAGGCGGCTTCGGACACGTCGGCCGCAGAACCGACCAAGACGAGGGGCACTCCGAACGGCACCACGGTGCCCAACCAAGTATCCAGTCGTCCGCGCAGAGCGATGTTGATCGAACCCGTGAGGTGGCCGGCCGCGTAGTCATCGTGGTCGCGCACATCGATCACCCACGCACCCTTCTGAATCCACTCGAGGACCGCGGCGGGTGCCAACGCCGTGGGCGACTCGCCCTTCTCCACCACTGGCGGGCCCGCGCGGTTGATGCGGACGTTGTGCGCGAAATAGGCCGGCGCCGGCGCCAGCCCGGAAAGGTCTTTGGCCACGAAGGCGGCGCGGCTCTTCAGGGCGAAGTACGGGTTCGAGCGCTTCTCCGCGCCGATCGTCGAGTGGGTCTCGGGAGAAAGATGAGCCCCGCACAACGAGCCCGCCCCATGGCCCGGCAGCACTCGCACCGCATCGGGGAGTGCGGCGAATCTCTGGACAGTTTCGTAGGCGAGCTTCGCGAGGGTGCTGGGCGCAGTCTCCCCCTCCGCGAGATCCGGGCGACCGATGGACCCGACGAAGAGTGCATCCCCCGTGAATGCCCAGACCGGAGTGTCCGTCTCACCGCGAGGGCGCACGAGATAGGTGACCGAGTCGAGAGTGTGGCCGGGCGTCTCCACCACTTCGATGACCGACGGCCCGAGCCGGATCCGGTCTCCGGCTCCGACCGGCTCGTGCGGAAACCTGGAATCGCTGTTTTTCGCGACCACGATCTTGGCGCCACTCCGAGCCGCGACCTCGGTGTGCCCGGCCACAAAGTCGGCGTTGGTGTGAGTCAAGAGAACGTAGCGGATGGTGGCGCCCTTCGCCTTCGCATCCGCGAAGTAGTGATCGACATCGCGCTGCGGATCAACAATGAGAGCCTCGCCGTCGCTGACGACGAGGTAGGTCAGGTGGGAGAGGCAACCCAGTTGGTACTGGCGCACCCAAGCTGGTCCGATCGTCTCCTCGAACGAGACTTGGGGCGACGACGCTTCGTCGCCATGAGTGGCGCGCTCAGCGTCCTGGGCCGCCCACGCACTCGAAACCAGCCAAATGAGGACGATCGTGGTCGTTGCGCGCATCGGGGAACCTCCGCATTGAGAACTATTTAACCATATAGTTAAACATACACAAGCCCCATCACTCTCGTCATCCCTGTCCGGATCTGGACAGGGGTTTCCTGGCGGTGACGCCGGCCGGGCAGGTGGGACGGTGGTTCAGGGTGACCCTCCAGCTGGCACAATGCGTGCAGGTCACCGCTCGAGAAATCCTCATGCATTCTTCCCGACTCGCGGCTTGCTTCTTGATCATCGTGGGCCAGGGAGCTGGAATCGCCCAGAGCCCGCTTCCTCATCGCGATTCTCCACTTCCTCCGGCCGCCGACTGGACGATGACCGTCATCCACGAAGGCGAGGTCGGGATTTGGGGACTCGGGGTGTTCCAGGTCTTCCCGCAGTACGCCGCCCCGGAAGTCGTGAGCCTCGACGACAAGGGACGCTGCTTGGTTCACGTGGGCTACAGCGGCAAGTGGACCGCCAATGCCACGCTCGAAGATCGCGAGTGGCTGGGTGCGGTCGCGCACGTCGATCTCGATCCGGTGCGTCCAGGCGCCGAGCTCTACGTGGGTGGAAAGCGAGGGAACCTCTACCAAGTGATCCCCCACGCCGGGGGTGGCGCCGACACGCGTCTGATTGCGAAGTTCCCGGCCAAGGAGCTGCACACCTTGGTGGGCGCCGAAATCAACCCAGCCCGGCCGGGGTCGGAACTCCTGGCCTTCCTACACACGGGCGAGGTCTTTGAAATTCGCCCCGACCCGAACGCGGAGACCGGCTTCGCCGCGCACTTGCTCACGACCTTGGCGGGGCGCGTGCGCGAAGCGTTGGTTCTATCCCCAAACGCCGGCGACGCGCCGCGGGTCATCACGGTGTCCCGCTCGGGAGAGCTCGGGGAACTCCAGTGGGGCGAGACTGGTTTGCACAATCGCAGTCTCGGGCAGGAGAATTCCGGTCTTGGCCGATTGGCGCAAAAGCCCCGACGGAAAGCGGAGCCACGAGTGCTCTACGTCACGCGGGACGACGGTCTCATTCTCCGTCTGGAGGAGACCTCGGACGGATTTCAGCGCACACCGATCTACGCCGGGCCGGAGGGGCCCCGAGGGATCGCGGCCGGTTACTTCGGAGCCAATCAGGACGAAGAGACCGTGGCCGTTTTCGGCTACAGCAAGCGCGTCCAACTGCTGACGCGGCAGCGGGACGGTTCGTTTCTCGCGAGCGACCTCTTCCTGGACCTCGACCAGGGTCACTGGCTCATGTCCGCCGAACTCGACGGCCGCAACGGCACGCACGAACTCCTCGGATCCGGCTACGGGGGCCGAGTGTTCTTGCTCGCGCGGCGGCCCGGATTTGGTCTGCCCGGAGTGGCCACTGCGCCGGACGGCGAAAGAGAGTCTTCCGCTCAGTCGAAAACGCCCGGCCCACGGCCCCTGCGCATCGCGACGTCCGCCAGCAAGAACGTCCAAGCCCTCTCGACGCTGTCCTACGGAGGCGGTTTCGAAACCAAGACTCTCCTCTACGACACCCTCGTCCGGCGCGATTCATCAGGGAATCTCGCCCCGGGTCTCGCCGAGTCCTGGAAATTCGACGCACAGTCCTCGGCGTGGGAATTCCAGCTTCGCCCCGGGGCGACGTTCCACGATGGAACTCGGATCTCCGCCGCCGCGGTGGCGGAACATTTCCGCCGGTTCATCGGGCTTCCCGAGCACGCATGGCTCCCCGCGGGGCGACACGTGACGAACGCCCTGGCAGTGGGCGAACACACGCTGCGCCTCGTCGTCGATCGACCCGTGTTTCTGCCCGGGGACCTCTGCGCCATCAACCCCGGAGGAGTCCGCGCGCCTTCGACCCTGGATCGTCAGGGCGAGTTTGTCCATCCGATCGGCAGTGGGACGCATCGCTTTCTCGGGCTGCGCGAAGGCGACGCCGTTCTCCGCTACGCCCGGAGAGACGCGCCGAACGAAGTGATCGACCTCGTGCGAACCCGCGGTAGCTCCGCCGAGGTGGCTGCGGCGCTCCGTGACGGGCGACTCGACATCGTGACCAACGGCTGGATCGAGTTCTTGAATCCGAGCGATCTCGATGCCCTCGAGAAAGATCCGGCCTTCGAGCTCTCGTCTTCGCCCGGCTCCTCGGTCTTGCATCTCGTCTTCCAATCGCAACGAGGCCCGACCCGCCACCTCGCGCTGCGCCGCCACATGGTCTCCCAGCTCTCTCGGGAGGCCCTGATCGCCGAGAGCGAACACGGTCGGGCCACCGCGGCGACAAGTTTCTTCGGTCCGGCCGTGACCGCATGGCCAACTCGACCGCCACCAGAAATCCTCGAAGGGACCCGCTCCGTCGAAGCAGAGGCTCCGGTCGTCATCCTCGCCAATGCCGGGCGCCGTCGCGAGGTGCAAGTCGCGCAGTCGATTCACGCTCGGATGACCAAGGCGGGGATTCCCACGGAGTTGGTGTTGGCCCGCTCCGACCAGCTCGAACGCAGAAGGAAGGCCGGCGACTTCGGCGTCACTCTCGATGCGACTTGGGGCATTCCCTACGACCCCGACCTGAGCCTCGCCGCGCTCTTCTTGCCGTCCTCCAAGGGAACCGCGGCCACGGCCGGCGTGACTGGCATCGACCCGGACTTGGTCGAACTCGTAGCCGAGCTTCAACGGACTCTGGAGGCGGCGCAACGAGCGCAGATCTACCTTCAAATCGAGGAACTCATGAACGAGCGAGTGCTCATCTGGCCGCTGTTTGCTCCCCATCACACCGCCGTGCTTCGCAAAGGCAGTGGCCAAATCGGCCTCTCCCCCGACCTCTACCGCTTCGACCCTGCCCGGCTCATGCATCGACCGGAGTGATCCAGTCCTCCGTTCGAGTGGGCGGAGGGAACGAGGCGCGTTCAGCTTCGGGCGCGGGCCAGTTGCAGTGCGAAGCTGCGGGGGTCGACCAAGGGCGTGGGGGTCGGATCGGGGATCGAAATCGGGCGCTCCACCGCCCGGGCGAGCGCCGATAACGCCTCCCCCACCTCGCGGAGATCGGAGAGGTCGTAGGACTCGTGGGGAGGAGTCAAGAGCCGGCGTCGCTCCACCGACCAGTGGACCGAGGACTCGGGAGAAAAAACGCTGGAGGGGTCTGATTTCATGGCGTCCTCATTCCGCGCGGGGCGGCAGAGCTTCTGCTTCGAGCCGGGCGCCGATTTCCGCGAGGTCGCGGCGCGTCGCTTCGTCCAAGTTCGACAGCCCCGCGAGTTCCGCGAATTCAGCCCGCGCCCGATCCCACCAATGCAACTCGACGAGAGCCCGCAGGCGCACTCCGCGTTGGCGCTTGGTGATGCCGGAGCCCGGGACCTTCCCGCCGAGAGCGTCCAGGACCTCCCGGTAGCGATGCGAAGACAGGGACTGATCGAGCAGACGATCGAACTGCTCCTGTCGTCCCAAAGCTCGCGCGCCGCGAATCTCGGTGATCAGGGCGATGGCGTCGCGAGCCAAGCCGAACCGCTGGTCGATGACCGCCCGCTGGTGGATCTCCTGGAGGTAAGCCTCGATGCCCTCGGTGTCGCCGGCACGCACGCTCTCGCGGCAGGGTGCGATCGGGTCATAGTCCGGATCAGCCCAGAGCAAGTGAGCACTCAACGCGGGCTCGAAGTTTTCGGGAGAGGCCGCGGTATTCTCCGCCGCGTGCATGCGCACTCGCAGTTCGGCCCAATCGCGACGGGAGTACGCCGCCTGCGCCGCTGCCGCCCAGTGCCAACGCCGCAGCGCGAGGAGCAAGTCAGGCTCCGGGCACATCGCGGCTTCGTCGTCGGCGGCGCGCACGGCGCAGGCCACTCGATCAAGGCCATCTTCCAATGCGACGAGGATCGGCTTTTCCGGACCTCGGTCGGCGAGTGAAGCGAGTACCGATGCCAAGGCCGTCGTTTCCGCCAGGAAGACGCCGAGGAGAGCGGGCACGTGCTCCGGGTCGACGGCGAGCATGACCGCCGCGCGGTTGCGGAACTTCGGCAATTCGCAAACCGGATCGATCCCCGACGTGAGGCCGAGCCAAAGGTCCATGCGCCGCTGCTCGCGTTCGGAAGGCAGGAGGCCCGAGCGAAGCAGGAGGCGGGCATGGGCCTCGGCCTGTGCCCGGTCTTTGTCCATGGACTCGAACACCGCGCGGAGGTGGTTTTCCAAGAGCTCGCGCGCGAACTCCTCCCGCGCCTGGTCGAGCGCAGCGCGGCTCACCGAGTCGTCGAGCAGATGGTCAGCAAACCCCGGCATCGCCGTCCAGGCCGCGAACTCCGCGTGCAGGCGCGACGACTCCGAAATCGCGGATGGGTGCCCGCTGCGACTCCACTCGTAAGCGCGCCGCAGGCGCAGCAAGCAGAGGTGATGACGAGCTTTGACGGACGGGGTCTTCGCGACGAGAGACTCCGCCTCCGAAAGCAGCTCTTCCAAGGAATGGGAACCGTTGCGCACCCGTTCGGACAGGCGAGCCAGACTCGGCTGCGCCAGGCGATGTTCGAGCTTTTGTAGCGCGGCAGTCACGAACGGCCGGGCTTCCGAACCGTCGCTCAGCCAGGCCCGCGCTTTTCGCAGCGCATCCGCGAGGAGAGCGGGATTGCCCTCGGGTCGGACTTCGGCGGACGCCGCCAACAGCAAGAGTTTGGCGGCGGCCCCTTTGCGTTTCTGTTGGGCTCGCTCCGCCAACTCCCGGAGCGCCACCGCTTCGGGCACCGAGAGGCCGTCCAAAGCCTCGATCCCCTCCGCAAGTTCCGGAGCATCAAGCCCGTCCTGGGCGAGGCGGCGCAAGCCGATGGTCGTCGCCAGTCGAGCGAACGCGAAGCGCGTCGAAGGGCTGCGATGGGCGGCCGGTCGGCGAACCACCATGGCCTGTTCGAAGTCACCCTCGCGCTCGAGGAGGCTCGCCCGGATGTCGCTGGCCATTTCGCCAAGCTCACCGCGCGGTAGCACGCGATTGAGGGCCTGCAGGGGCGCGTGGACTTCGCCGCGGAGCGCCGCCAAGTAGGCGCGTCCGACGGTCAGCTCGAGATGGGTGTATCCGGCGGCGTCGGCCGCGGCCCAATGTTCGTCGGCCAAGTCGAGCTCGCGCTGCGCGAGAGCCAAGAGCCCCATCAAGAACCGCAACTCGCCCGAGAGCTTGCGGCGCTTGAGATTGGCGACCAACTCTTGACCGCGCCCGAGCTCACCGGCCGCAAGCACCGCCCTCAAGATCCTCGCCAGGGTTTCGTCGTTGACGTCCTTTTCGGCGGCCAGCGGCAGTAGGAACTCGAGTTCCCGCGCCGACTGCCCGAGGGTGCGGGCCAGACTGGCCGCTTCTTCCCGCCACGCCCGCAGGTGACGCAGCACCGCGGACTTCGAAGCCGCGGACTGCGCCCGAAGGCTCTTGGTGATTTCGCGGAGTCGTTTGGATCCGCGCTCGGCGCCGGCGAGCAGCCCGTATCGTTGGGTCAGGCTTTCCGCGACATCGCGATCGAAGAGCACCGCGGCCGGGTCGGCGATCATGGCCGCAAGATGCTGCAAAGCCTCTTCCAACTGGCCCGAAGCCGTCGCCAAGCGCGCTCGGGCCGGGAGGGCCGGTGCAACCGCCACTGGAACGGCATCCAAGTGCCGCTTCGCGGCTGGAACATCGCCCGCCAGCGCCGCCACTTCGGCTTGTCGCACTCCGATTCGCCGGTCATTGGGACGCCTGGTCTTGGCGTCCGCCAGAACGCGCCGCGCCAATTCGAAGTTCCGCGCTTCGACCAGAACATCGCTGAGTCCCAAAAAGGCGGCTACGGCGAGACCGGTAGGCACGGTTGGATACCGAGCCCATCCGAGCACTGCCGGGGCCTCGGCGGCCGTCAAGCCGCGCGCCAGAGCCTTCAAGACGAGCAGCGTGGGGTCATCCTCGGACTGCGGGGTCGTTTCGATGAGCGTCAACCCCTCGCCGGAGAGTCCGAGGGCACCCATCGCGGCAGCGATGCGCAGGAGGCCGTGCACTTCCTGGTCGCCACGTTCGCGCGAGAGGAGGTGGGCCGCTACGGCCAAGACATCGTCTCCCCGTCGCGCGGCCGCCACGGCCTGCGCATGAAACGGCCATTCGCGGTCCGGATACAGGCGGCCCAATTCGCGGGCCAGTCCTTCGCGGGCCATGGCTTCATCGGATTCGTGCCTGGCGCTCACGTGCACGTGGCGCAACAGTTCGGGTTCGAGTCGTTCCCGCGCGGTGGCATCCGCTTTGAGCAGGGCCAAGAGTTCGGGCATCAAAGTCGGAGGCAACCGGGAGCCTTGGAGGACGTGCTCCATCACCACTTGGCGAGCTTCCGAATCCAGCACATCCCAAAGCCGAGTCGCCTGGTCGAGCTCACCCCAGCGCAGAGCGAGCCGTCCGGTCTCTTGGCGGATTTCGTGCACGAGCCGAGTGGTTTCGGGGCGATCCCGCAAACTCTCGACGAGCGGCAGAAGCTCGAACACCGTCGGCTCCGTCGCGGCGTCCGCCAGCTCCCGCAACGCCGGGGGCAACAGGGCCAGGTCGCCCAAGAGATCGTCGGGCCGCGCATCGTCGAGGGAGCGGCAGGCCAAGAGTCCGTGCAGCAAACGACAGCGCATCCGACGCTGCGATTGGTCGCGTAGGCGAGTTTCGAGGCTGCGCCCCAAGCGAAGGATCAGGGCCTCCCTTACCGCGTTGGCAGGCAGCGCGCGGTGGTGGTCGGCGGCGGCCAAGAGCGTCGTAGCGGCCTCGCGCGGATCCACCGCCGCGCTCGCTTCATAGAACGTCGACGCCAAGAGAGCAGCGTCGCAGAGAAACTCCCTCCCGTCTTCGGAGCGCTGATCTTTGAGGGTCGGCAGGACTTCCTTCAGGATCAGATCGCCGGCGTCGGAGCGCGCCAATTTGCGCTCGCGCACGTCGGATTCGATTTCGCGCAGCCGCGCGCGGAGGGAAGCAGTCTTGGGAACCCGGTCGAGGCTTGGATGACGACTCATGAGTGGGCTGGCATCGCTTCAGGTGGGACACAGAGGGGGGAGATCTGGGCTTCCCCCTTGTCGTCCGCGCCCTGCGCCTCAAAAAAGCCGCCCTTCGGCCGGGATTCAGGTGCGCTCAGCCACCCGCGAAATCCAGGACGAAATTGTCCGAGTCACCGGATCATGAGGTCTTGCGAAAGGCGCGCCAGCGGGCCGGATCGGTGCCGAGGTCGCGCCCGGTCAGGCGGCGCAGCGCCTGCGAGATAATGGTGCGCTCGATGTCGACCTGAATGATCGCGACATCCAACACGGCGCCCTCCTGCACGATGTCCACGATCGGATCTGCAATCATTGCCGAGGCCGCCACTTCGACGTCGAAGTCCTTCACGTACGCGCGCTGGGTGGTCACCTGAATGAAATTGCGCGTCGGGCGCCAGGCGTCGGTCAAGGCTTCGATCAAAGGCGGAACGGCTTCTGGGTATCCGAGCTCCCCGAGCGCCTCGGCGGCGTGCGCCCTGACTTCCGCGCGGGGGTGGCGCAAGTTCTTGGCGAAGAGTCCGACAAACGCGGGGTCCTCGGTTTTTCGAAGGGCGCGCACCGACTCGGTGCGAACGGCCGAGGCGGGATCCAGGAGCGCCCGCTTGTAGAGCGGATTGATGCGTTCGGGGCGGTGGCGATCCTTCGCGAGGATTTGCGCGCTCATCCAGCGCACCGAGGCTTGAGCACTCTTTAGACCATCGAGTCCATCGCGAAACGCCCGCTCCTCCGGCAAATGAGCGGTCTTCTCGAGGCCGATGGCCGCTTCGAGCGGCCCCTTGGGTGCCCACTCTTCGAAGATGACTTTGGAGAGGCGGGAATGATCCCGCGACCGAGCGCCACCTTCGCTCTCGTCCAAACGGCAAGACTTCGCCAACTGTCGCACCGTTTCGCGGGCCAGGGGTTGATCGGGGTCGCGCTCGAGCACGTCCGCGAGGAGCTCACGCCCCTTCTGCCATGCTCCGCGGTCGATGGCGTAGCGCGCGAGGGCGGCGCGGCCGGCCACAAACTCGGCCGGCGTGTCCAAGAGTCGTTCCTCGATCAGGGCGATGAGCGGCGCCAGATCGAGGGTGGCCGGCTCCCCCTCGGTGGTCACCCAACCAAATGGCGTCTGAATGCCACCCTTTTTCTTCTGGCCCTCGAGACTGAGGCCGGATTCCAGGCGGAAGCCGCCTTGGGCAGCCATCGAGACACCCAGCACCAAGAGCCAAGGAATCGGTCGAATCACGGCATGCTCCTACCGAGGTGAGCGCCCATCATAGGGCCCAGGGGTCCCCGGTGGGTCGCCAAGTTGGAAGCCCGCCCCGAGCGATTCCGCTCCCACGGCCCATCCAACCGGCCGCGACTTTGGCCAGAGTGTCCAACCCCGAGCGCGGCTGGCCTTCCGTAAGCAACTGCCGGACCTCAGGATGGGGTGGTTCCGCTTTCGAGGATCCCTGCCCCCCCCCCACGATCACATGGACGCTTCCCGTGGGGGGAGGGAAGGGACGCCGAGTGAATGCCGAGTCTGCGCAGTAGGCTCCCCCGGATCCGCGATGAGTTGCGACCCTGGAGGCTTGCCCCGATGCCGGCTGCACCGAGTTCCTTGCACCTGTCTTGTCCCTCGAGGCCCGTGGTGGTCTTGGCGATCCTGGCGGGGACCCTGCTTGGGCGGTTCGCTGCCCAAGGGCAACCCCAGCGTCCCTTCGGACCGGTTCCATCGCCCGCGCAGCTCGCGTGGCACGAGCTCGAGCTCTACGGGTTTCTTCACTTCGGAATCAACACCTTCACCGACCGTGAGTGGGGGTTTGGCGACGAGAGTCCTGCCTTGTTCGCGCCCACCGACTTCGACGCCGACCAGATCGCGGGGGCGTTTGCCGAGGCGGGTTTCCGCGGACTGATCCTCACCGCGAAGCACCACGACGGTTTCTGTCTGTGGCCTTCGGCGACGACCCGACACACGGTGGCGGCCTCCCCATTCCGAGACGGGCGTGGGGACATCGTCCGAGAGCTCTCGGAGGCTGCTCGTCGGCGCGGCCTACGATTTGGCGTCTATCTGTCGCCCTGGGATCGCAATCACGCTGCCTATGGCACGCCGGAGTACATCGACGTGTATCGCGCCCAACTCCGCGAGTTGCTCACCGGCTACGGCGAGCTCTTCGAGATGTGGCACGACGGAGCCAACGGCGGGGACGGCTACTACGGCGGCGCCCGCGCCACACGGACGATCGACAAGCGCACCTACTACGACTGGCCGAAGACTTGGAACCTCGTGCATGCGCTCCAGCCCAAGGCGGTGATCTTCTCGGACGTCGGACCCGGCGTGCGCTGGGTGGGCAATGAAAAGGGAATCGCCGGGGATCCCTGCTGGGCCACGATCTCCACCGACGGTTGGGCTCCCGGCGACGCCCCGTCCGAAGAACTGAACCGCGGACAGCGGCGCGGCGCCCAGTGGCTGCCGGCGGAGTGCGACGTCTCGATCCGACCGGGCTGGTTCTTCCACGCCTCCGAAAACGACCGCGTGCGCAGCCCGGAGAATCTTCTCGATCTCTATTTCCAGTCCGTCGGACGCGGTGCTTCCTTCCTCCTCAACGTCCCTCCCGATCGGCGGGGGCGCATTGCTGATCAAGATCTCCGCGCCCTCACGGGATTCAGGGAGCTGCGCGACCGAGTCTTTGCGCATGATCTCGCACCAAGCGCCTCCCTCTCCAGTGAGGAAACGATACCTCCGGCGATGAGCGAGAGCCCCCCGTCCACCGCACCCGAAACTCCCGCGTCGGTTGCATTCACGAGCGGGGCGCTCGGAGCGCTCGTCGACCGAGACGAGAAGACTTATTGGTCGCCGTCTGCCGCCTCCGAAGAGGCTTTGGTAACGCTCACTTGGGAGTCGGCCGTCACTTTCGAAGTCCTCTCGCTGCGCGAGTTTCTCCCGCTCGGGCAGCGCATCGACGCGGTGTCGGTGGAAGTCGATCGCGACGGTCGGTTCGAAGTCCTCGCCACTGTCACTTCGATTGGCGCCCGTCGCCTGATCAAGGTGCCGAAGATCAACAGCACGCGGCTCCGCCTCCGCTTCACTTCTCCGGTTCCGCCCGCACTCTCTTCGCTTCAGGTCTTCGCCGCTCCCTGAGCTCGGGTCTCGATGACGCGGCCGGCGTCCAGTCGTTTCCGCGCCGCCGCGATCCGCGAGCGCTCCACGCTCATCCACGTGCCGAAGACGGCGCCGACGATACCGATCGCGGCCCCGCCCATCCCGCCCAGGAGACCGAAGAGACCTGCCGCGGCGGGAAACCAGATCGGCAGTGCGAGCACCGTCCCCATGAAGACGGGCAACAACACCCCGCCGCCCCAAAACAGACCGAGCACGCGGCGGCGGCGCTGGATGGCGTAGAGCCGAGTCAGCTCCTCCGATCCTCCGGCATCCATCGGCTCGGGCTCGATCAAGAGTCGGCGCAAACTGCGCGGGAGGACTGCGAGGGATAGCCCAAACACGCCCGCGAACACGCCGAGATTGAGGATCCACTGCGAGCGCTCGCGATCCCCCCGGCTCGGATCGCCGGGAACTCCCGATTCCATTGGAAAGGAAACCAGTCCCCGGGCCGCGATCACCGCGAGGACCGCAACGTACACGAGCACCGGAATCCACCACATTCCGCGGGTCACCGGATTCTGGCGTTCGCGATTGGCCAGCGAAGCGGTGCGAACGGGTTCCAGGCCCACTTCTCCGCTCGGCGTCGGAGCGTCCGAGGGGAGTTTCGCGGTGATCGCGGGCATCGCCAAGAAGAACCAAAGCGGGAAAAACCAGCTCCACCAAAAGCTCGCGACCCTGGTGGCCCAAGGGTGGCGCAAGCCCACGAGGAGCAGTGCGAACCAAGACACCAGAGCCAGGATCGTTGCCAGTGCCAGCCGCAGGCTGGCCGCCCGAATCGCGCGGCGTACGCGGTCTTCGGCGGCACGATTGGGGACCAGGAGCAGGAACAAGAGCGGGAAGACGATCATCCCCGGAACGAAGATCAAAGAGACAAAGCGGCCGATGGTGCCGAACAGGTCGGTCATGGTAAGTCTCCGGCGAGTGCGTGATGGACCAGTCCGCTCATGGCGTTTTCCACAAACGCTCCATTTGGCGCTCGAGCATCGACTCGATGGTTTCGCGCGAAAGCCCGGCGATTTTGGCATCGGCGAGGGCGGCGGCGATCGCGGCTTCCACGCGCCGCTTCTCCTCGACTTTGGGCCCAAAGCTTCGTTCGACGCTCGAGATCACCACCGTCCCGCGGCCGCGCACCGACGCGAGCAGACCGGCATCGGTCAATTCGCGATAAGCCCGCGCCACCGTGTTCAGGTTGATGCCGAGGTCCGCCGCGAGCTGCCGCACCGGCGGCAATTCGTCCCCCCGGGCGAGCTTCCCCGCCGCGATCAGCCCCCGCAGACCCGAGACCAACTGGTCATGCAGCGGAACCTGGCTCACGAGCGAAATGCTGAGCATGCCCCCATTGTCTCTTAGTCTGATACTTTAGTCAAGACCACTCTCCTTCGCCACCTCATCGACACCGAGCACAGAAGGAGGAGTCAGGTAGGAAATTAGGCGCAGTCATCGAGGAATCCTGCCGCTTCACGGTGTTGATTGGCCGTATTTCGCCCGGATTTCGAGTCCGCCCGGGAGGGGCCAACTCCCGGTTACTTCGCAAATGACAAGTCAATGCCTGCGCTGGTGATATCTTCCAAGTCAATCAGTTTGGCTTCGCAGCACGCGTCCCCAGGGCAGCGGATTGTCGGTGAATCCGGCTCCGGCGAGTCCCCGATCGTTTCCTGGTATGGGACGTGGAGAAAGTGAATCCCGGAGACCACATGTCAGCGGACCACTTCAGAGGCGACGACGTAGGACCTTGGACTGAGATCAAACTCCAGTTTCTCGAGAAATACGTTCCCACTTGGGCAAAGATATTGAACTCCCAAACGACTCGCTTCACGCGAGTCTACGTCGACGGATTCGCGGGCGCGGGAGAGCATCGGCGCAAAGGAACGGACCAGATCATCGCCGGCAGTCCAAAGATCGCGCTCGAAACCAAGCCACCCTTCGATGAATTGCACTTTGTCGACCTGCGAGGCGACAAGCTGGATGCACTGAAGGTTCTCTGCGCGGGACGAGCAGGCGCCTTCGTCCACTCCGGAGACGCCAATGAAGTGCTCCTGGCCAAGGTATTTCCGCGGTGCCGACACGAAGACTTCCGCCGGGCCTTGTGTCTCCTTGACCCCTATGGACTCCAGGTCGACTGGAAGGTGCTCCAAGCAGCCGCCAAGACTCGTGCAACGGAAGTCGTCTACCACCTTTCTGCCCAGGCAATCAACCGGAACATCCGACGCGGCACCTCCGAGGCGATTCAAGCCAACGACCGAGCCCGTTTCACGGCCCTCTGGGGAGACGAAACTTGGCAGGAAATCTTGTTCGAGCGGTCTCCGGGGCTGTTTGAGGAAGTCGAAGAACAGCGCGGCTACGAACATCTCGCAAGAGCCTTTCGTGAGCGACTGCTCAGCGTGGCCGGATTCCAGTACGTCGCGGAACCGCTCCTCCTGAAGAACAGCACCAATGCCCCGCTATACTGGCTTTTCTTCGCGGGACCGAATGCCACTGGCGCTCGCATCGTGAAGGACATCTTCGACCAGTATCGGTAGCAAGTTCCTTGCGGGGCGGACGTCTTCGATGGCTAAAAAAACTTCGATCGAATGGACCGACGCGACTTGGAATCCGGTTCGAGGGTGCACCAAGGTCAGCCCGGGATGCGCCCACTGCTACGCCGAAACTTTTGCGGAGCGGTTCCGTGGAGTACCGGGCCACCCCTACGAGTTGGGCTTCGATCTCCGCCTGGTCCCTGAGGCGCTTGTCCATCCTCTCCGGTGGGCAAGGCCCTCGATGATCTTCGTGAATTCCATGAGCGACCTCTTCCACGAGGAAGTGCCTACCGACTACATTCGCCGGGTCGCCTCCGTGATGCGGTTCGCGGATTGGCATGTGTTCCAGGTTCTCACGAAGCGGGCTGAACGGATGAGGGAGCTTCTCTCCGGCCCGCTCGGCTTCGCGGCGCAGCTGCCGAACGTATGGTGGGGCGTAAGCGTGGAGAACAGAAAGCACGGAGTCCCGCGCGTGGAGCATCTTCACGGGACCCCGGCACGGGTGAGATTTCTGTCGATCGAACCGCTCCTCGAGGACCTCGGGCCAATTGAACTGCGAGGGCTCGATTGGGTGATCGTGGGTGGCGAGAGCGGTCGCGGAGCGCGCACCATGGACGGGGCCTGGGTGCGTTCCTTGCGAGACCAGTGTCGAGCCTCAAACGTCCCGTTCTTCTTCAAGCAATGGGGCGGGGTCAGGAAGACCAAAACCGGCCGCGAACTCGACGGTCGCACCTACGATGCGCTACCGCCCATGTCGCGGCGAGATGCGCCCTCCGGTGACCTGAGACGGAGGCTTCGAGAGCGCTTGGATTTGTCGTTCGCGGTGTGACAACCCGGCGGATCGGTTCGGCCGAGGGTGACGAACAGAGCAGCCGAGGGGCAAACGCCGAAATACGGAGTGCCTGACACCTCCACGCCGGATGAGGGGCACGGTCCCGGAGTCTTAGAAGGCTCTTCGGCTGGAGCGTGGCCCGAGGGAATATCGGGGATGCCGACTGAACTGGCGAAGACGCCTTCTTCCCCTCTCGATTCGATCATCACGGTGCTGGTGGAGCCGCAGGGGCCTCGGAATGTGGGGTCGACGGCGCGGGCGCTGGCGAATTTCGGGCTGCGGAATCTAAGGCTCGTCAAGGGGGTGAGCCCGGAGCACCCTCAGGCGATCGAGATGGCGGTGCACGCCGCGGACCTGTTGGCGGCGGCCCCGGTGGAAGCGGATCTCGCCGCCGCCATCGCGGACACCCACTTCGTGGTGGGGACGACCGCCAAACAGAGGGAGAGGCAGGCGACCTTGGACGCCCGGGAAGCGGCGCCGCGGATTCTCGAAGCGGCACAGGGCGGCCGGGTCGCCCTCGTGTTCGGTCGGGAGGACCACGGCCTCTCCGCCGACGAACTGGCCCGCTGCCATCTCGTGATCTCGGTCCCGACGGATCCGCGATGCCGGTCGCTCAACCTCGGTCAGGCCGTGCTGGTCGTCGCCTACGAGCTCTTTTTGGCAGCCGGAACCCCCGCCGGTCGCACCGCCGCCACCTCCCCCGGCCCCACCATTCACGACGAAATGCGCCGGGTGCTGCAAAATCACCTGGTCGGCGCGCTGGGCCACCTCGGCATCCTGCACGAGGGCAACGAGATCCCCTGTGTGCGGACCATCGAGCGCATTCTCAGCCTCGGTCCCATGCAAACGCGGGACGCCCGACTCCTCTTCACCCTCGCCCGGCGCATCACTTCGATGCCCCCCTGGCACGAACTGCGGAAGGTCTTCCCGCTCGAAGAGTAGGATCCCGGGAGATGTCAGATCTTCCCTCGCGTCGTGTCGACCTCGACTCGCTGTTGTCCCTCCTGCGTTCCGAGGACTCCGAACTGGCCGCCGCCTCCGCGATGGTCCTCGGCGCCTGCGCCCCCTCGACCCCGCAAGTTCTCGGAGAGTTGCTGGCGCGCATCGAAAGCGCGTCGAGTTCCCTGAAGCCTTATCTCATCGAAGCTTTGGCGAAGATCGATCCTGGTGCGAGTTTTCCAACGGTGGCTCGGTTCTTGGTCAGCAGCGGGCCTTTGCGAGAGCAGGCCGTGCGCCTGCTCGCCGACCGTGGCCAAGCGGCACTGGCGGACCTCCGATCGCTGGCGGAGCGGACCGGCGATGGCGACATCGCGGCGGTGATCCGCGCGATCGCGGCGATCCCCGGGCGGGTGGCCCGGGAGATTCTCCTCGGACTCTTGCCGGGCGCGAGTTTCGAACGTGCGAAGGCGTTGGTCCCCGCACTGGCGGCACACACCGAAGCCGCGACCCGCGCGGAACAAGAGGACGTGAGCCGAGCTCTGCTGAGGCTTCTCGACCGCACCGAGCCGAGACCCCGTCCGACCGAGACTGTTGCCCTGCTCAAACTCCTGGCGGATCTGCACGCACAAGGCGCGGAACGGGCGTTTCTGTCGCGAGCCGCGCCTGGACACGACGCGGAAGTCCGTCGCCACGCCCTGATCGGACTTCGCCGCTTGCCGTGGCCCTGGCCCGAAGACGTCGCCCGCTCCGCCCGGTCCGACTTGCAGCGCCTCTTCCACGAGGAAGCGGATCCTGCCCTTCAGTCTGCCGTCATCCCCCTGCTCGGCCGCTTCGGCGCGGAAGGGGTGAGCCTCGAAGAACTCGCCTCCAAGTCTCGGGACCCGAGTGCCGCCGTGGCCCGGGCCGCGCTCGAGTGCCTGGCCGATCGAGCCTCCGAAGTCGCCGCCGGAGAGCTGTTTGCCGTTCTGCGCGAGGACCGAGCGGAGATCGCGGAGGCCGCCGCCCTCCACCTCCGGGAGCTGCCCGCGATCCTCCCCCGCGTCGTGCTCGCCCACGAGGATCCGCAGTACGCCGAGCGCCGGGAAGCCCTGCGCGGGATCGCAGAGCACCACCGAGACCGGGGCGACCGAGCGGCGCTACGGGCCCTCTACCGCCAACTCCTCGACTCCACCGACGAGCCGGAACTCCTCCATTCCCGCCTGGTCATTCTCGCCCGCATCGATCTCGCCCGCGCCAATCGGGCCGCCAATGCCCGAGCGTATTTGGCGTTGCGCGCGGCTCGCCCCGAGCGGGCCATCCTGCTCCTCGAGCCCTTGGTGCGCGAGCGATTGGCGACCCCCGTCGGGCGTTACCTGCTCGCCTTGGCACACCTGAGCTGTCTGGAGCCCGCCTCTCACCCGGGTAATCCTCACGCCGAACGCGCCATCCAACTCCTCACTCCCTTGGCCCGGTTGCGCGAGTTCCCGCTGCTTTTGCACCTGTCGCGCGATCGCCTCTTCCCGGCGGCCGCCGCGCCGATCCTGATCGGGTCACTGGCCCTCGCCTCCCCCCCCAAGTCCGACATCGCCGCCACCCTCGCGGCGCGGTTCGGCGAAGGCAGACCAGCCCAGGCTTAATCGTCGTCCGCCGTCTTTGCCGCCGGCGGCGCCGCCGGGAGGATCGAAAGCAGGACCTTGTCGATGCGGCGGTGGTCGAGGTCGACAACTTCGAGTCGGAAGCGCTCCCAAGTGAAAGTCTCGCCAACCTTCGGGAGATGGCCCAAGTTGAGCAGGACAAATCCGGCGACGGTCGCGAAGTCGGAGAGATCCTCGCCCGGGATGTGATCGACATCGAGGAGCCGCTTGAGTTCGGAAGCAGGACTACTGCCGGCGATGAGCCAAGATCCGTCCTCACGCCGCACGACATCGGGCTCCTCGTCGTCGTCGGGTTGCCCCATCACTCCGAGGATGGCTTCGAGCAGGTCTTCGAGCTCGATCATCCCGCGCGTGCCCCCGAATTCGTCGACGACAAACGCGCAGGATTGCCGCGTCCGGCGCAGCGTCTCCAACAACTTGACGGCGGGCATCCCCTCCGGAACAAAGAGCGGCGACTCCGCGAGTTTGCCGAGATTCACCGGTTCGTTTTGCAGGAGCGACTTGACGGCATCCCGCAGATGCACCACTCCCACCACATGGTCGAGATCGCCCTTGCACACCGGGAGATGTTCCTGGTCGGCGGCGGTCACGACCTCGCGAATGCGATCGACTTTGGCGCGCACATCGAGCCAGATCACATCGGGGCGGGGCACCATCAACTCGCGGACTTGGCGATCTCCCAAGTGGAAGATGCGCTCGACCAATTCCTGCTCGGCCGCGTGGAATACTCCGGTCTCGGCCCCGCGCTCGATCATGTGCCGGATCTCGGCCTCGCTCACGTCGTCGCGAACCTGGAATCGCTTGCCAAAGGGGCGCAACAAGAGATCGGTGGTGAAGGTGAGGAGATGCACGAGCGGCGCGGCGGCAGTGGAAAGCCAGCGCATCGGGCCCGCCAGCGCTCGAGCGATACCGTCCGGGTTGCTCAGGGCGATGCGCTTCGGAATAAGTTCGCCCAGTACGAGGGAGAGGAAAGTGATCAAGGAAACCACGATCGTCAGACCAAGGGTCTGCGCGTGGGGACGCAGCCATTCGAACTGGCGCAGCCACCCGGCGCAGTCGTCGGTGAGGTTGGCTTGGCCGAAGGCGCCGCTGACGATGCCGATCACGGTGATGCCGATTTGCACCGTGGAGAGGAACCGCGTGGGCTTGTGAAGGAGGTAGAGGGCATGAGCGGCCCCCGGGTCGCCAGCCTCTGCCTTCTCCTCGAGGTGGCCACGGCGGGCCGAGACCACTGCCAATTCTGCGAGTGAGAAGAGACCGTTCAGGAGGCTCAGGCCGATGACAAAGAGGAGATCCATGGCTCGGGCGGGATCCTAACCGTGGGCGCGGGGCGTCCCGGTGGGTCAGCGCGCCGCGGCCTCGTGAACACCCGCGACTCGGGCGTGCGCACCGCCGATCACAGTCCAAACCAGCGCCGGTGGCGAGCGAGGAGTTGGCGCTGCGTCAGCGGGTTCGGTCGAGCCTCTCGAACCCCCGGCTCCCACGTCCCACCGAGAACGATCGCGTCGTGGCGCGGAAAAATGTAGCCCCCCCGATGCGTCACGAGATACTCGAGCGGCTCGGGGAAAAGATGCACGAGCTGACCTTGAACGGGCTCGAGTCGGTCGTCGCCGAGCACCTCGCGGGCGCCCAATCCCAAACAAACGACGATCAGATTCTCCGGAAGAGCCAAGAGATCGTCGACTTTGGTGAAGGTGCGTGCCTGGAGCGAGGCACCGCGCTTCAAGACTTCGCGCATCAATCGCGGAAGGAATCGTGGCGGCTCGATCAGGAAGGTCTCGCGGACGTGACCAGCTCGATCCGGGCCAGGAAAGGGAAGGCGATCGAGATGCGTGGCCGGGGAAAGTGCATCGAGCACCGCCTTCGGTAGCTGCACTTCCGCGTCGGCCGGTTCGTACGCCGGTCGGCGGTAAACCGCCCACTCGGGGTCCGCGGCCAATCGTTCGAACCGACGATAGGCGCGGCGCATGATGTCTTGAAATCGCGCCTCCGCCGCCGCTCCCTCACCCACATCCATCCCGATCGGCAGCCACTCCGCACCGGCGAGGTCGGAGGTCGTGCCGGGTGGAAAGTCCTTAGCGTAAATGCGGACGGAAAAGCCCGCCTCAAGCAGAGTGAGGGCCGAGGTCAGCCCAATGACTCCCGAACCTACGACCGCCACCTCCGTGGGGCGAGGCTGCACCGTGAGCGCGAGTTCCGCCGCCAGTTCGGCCGAGCCGAAGGAGAGAGTGACGCCCGCGCCTCCGTGCCCGTAGTGGTGGAGCAAGTGGCGGCCACCCAGTTGCTCGAGTTCGAGGCGTAGCCCGCCCTTGCGAAACGGACGCAACCCCGCCACCTGACGCAGCACTCGCGGGGCTACGAGATTGGGCGGGCGCAAGAGTTCGGGTTCGGAGCGTCGAGTCATCCAAGGGAGGATGGCAGCCGACCCGAGCGCCCCCAAGAAGCCCCGACGGCCGATCCCCCACTCTCTGTGCCGAGGATCCATCACCTCAGAGAGTCGCCCGTGCGACGTTGGACAGGTACACGAGATTGAATCCGATGTCGAACATGATCTGGACAAGATCCAAATTCACGCCGGATAGGCCGCCGACAGTTCCCGAGGGAAGCACCAGCGGTCCAGCGTTCGGATAGAAACCCGGGGCCACAAGGAAGTGAATGGGGTTTCCGACTCCTACGGGACTGAGGATGAAGTCGATGGTCACCTGGTCGGGATAGAGCCCGAGGAAAGGCCCGCTGCCTGTGGAGAGCGTTCCTCCCGACAGGCTCGCCAAAGTCCAACCGCTGAAGGCCGTCGGGTAACAGGTCGTGGAAACTGGAACGATGATCAGATCGCCGAGACCTCCACCGCTGCTCGACGCTTGCAAGACGCTTTCCAATACCGTGATGACACTGTTGCTCACCAGGGTGGAGTTCGGGTTTGCTCCATCCGTAACCGTCAGTCGAACCGAGTAGGTACCAGGACAGGTGTAGCCAAAAGAGGGATTCTGCAAGGTGGAATCCACAATCCCGTCGTTCTGGAAGTCCCAAAACCAGCCCGTGATGCCTGCCCCGGCACTCGAGGCAGACTGGTCCGAAAAATTCACCAGGAGAGGTGCCACGCCTTGAGTGGGCGAAGCGGAGAATCCAGCGAATAATCCCATCGGCAAGACTTCATCTGCCCCGATGTCGACTCCGGCCCCCGCTGGACGCACTTGTTGGTCTATATCTTCGGTGACTTGAGACACGGGCTGACCAGCATTGAAAGCCGGCGAGGCGGAGGTGATGTGGAGATCGTCCGCCGCAAGGAAACCGGAGGGGCCAACCGCGGAAGCGAGTTCGAGCCCGACCAAGTTAGGAGAGGCGTTGAGTTGCCATGCCAGAAGGCCGTTGACGGCCACCGCCCCGACCGCACCCACCGAACTCAACTGGCCGGGATCATAGAGATTGTTGTCGAATGAGCCCGGAGGAACTACCGTCGCCGACTCGAAGCGAAAACAGGCCGCCGCGCCCTTGTGCGAGACGATGTTGTTGACAATCGCAGCAGGACTCGCACCCGGTCCGCTGCCCATGAGATGAATGCCCGGTTCCGTCGACGCAGGCGGCATGGCGATCGAGTTATTGGCGATCACGGCGCCGAGGGTCTTACGGAGAGCGAGGCCACCCGAAAGGGTCCCCACCCCGGAGACGCCGTAGATGAAATTATTGACTATGATGTTATTGAGCGGCATGTTCGCATTGAGATCCGCACCGACAAAAAATACCGCAAGTCGCGGAATCGTGGACTCGGTTCCGGCGAATCGTACAATTATGGCTGTTGAAGAAGGAAGTGATTCCTCCGACGTAAGCGAGACCACCGGGTGTACCAGGCGTCCCTCCGACGTTGTCCACTTCGCAATCCTCCACCACGCAGTTGGTCGACTGCATGATATAGATACCGCTGCCGGAGGTATGGGCCCGGCAGTTGCGTATCGTGATGTCGGATCCACCCGATATCATCACGGCCGCTCCGGCCGGAGCGCCAGTGATTTCCAAGTTTTCGAAGCGCAGATGGCGCGGTCCAAGCGCCGGCCCGACTGCATTGCTCCCCAAGTGGATCGTCTGTGTATAACCTGCAGCCGGTCCGGAAATCACCGCACGAACCGGTGCCATGAAGACGATGTTGTTGACCGGGCTCGCCCCTGGAATCGGAGTGACTATCGAAAAGCCGGCGTAGGGTGCACTTGAGGCGGCGACTGTAAACAGAACCGGCCCATTGACCCCCGATGCCGCCAAGGCCGTGGTGGCTTCAACGAAGCCCGCGAAGTTCGTACCGCCCGTCGGCAACGCCGAGTTGATGCTGTAACCACCTGACAATTGGGCCGACAAACCGGGTGCCATGGCAAGCCCGAACACCCACCCCAATATCCGAGTTCTGATTTGCATGGTCTTCTCCATCCTCTCTATCATTGGAAAGTGTACCGAACGAGGTTGGAGCGACTGTCGTAGGCTCCAGTCACGTCGACCATGAAGCAGACCAGATCGAAGGTCAGTCCAGCAAGCGCGCTGACCGTCCCGGGTGGACCGACTAGCGGCGACTGCGGGAAGAGGCCGGTATCGGTGGTCCGGAAGTGGAAGGGATTGCCGGGGAAATACGGGAAGCCCAAGATCGCCCAAGTCGTGGCGTCCGGTACGAGCCCAAGGAGAAACCCGCTTCCAACCGGAGCGAGAGTATTCCCACTGAGGAGAGTGAAGCCCTCGTATCCCGTGGAGGATGCCACGGACAGGATGAGTAGAATATTCCCGATCCCTGGACCCGACTGAGCCACCGAGAGGCGACTTTCTTCAAAGTAGGTAATCCTAATGATGGGCACGTACTCGTTATTGAAGAAACTCGAGACCAGGGAATTGCAGGCGGCCGGGCCACCGTAACTATTTCCCCCCAAGAGTCCGGCGGCGCCAGTGGCTCCGAAAATTGAAGCCCCCCACGGCACGGCACTTCCGCAATTGGCGATCTGCACGACGAGATCGTTCCCCATTGAAGGATCGTAAGAAAAGGGCGCGGTCAGGCCGAGCGAGATCCAGGTCGCCGCAGGCACTCCCGAAGTCCAAGGCATGGCTGGGCGGACAGTCGTTTGATCCGAGGTTAAATTGGCGCTAAACGTCGAGGAATGGCCTGGGGTAGTCCCGGTTCCCGCCACGCTGTAGTCTGTCGTGCTGGAACCCATCACCACTTCAACGGACGGAAAGCTGAACGCCGCCACCGATGCGCCGTTCTGCGATCTGATCGCAATATCGACAATTAAGATCGACCCCAACGCGTTGAATTGAGCCGAGTCGTAGTGCCACTGCCACTTCTGGGGGGCGAAGGTGTTGAAGGGTAGCGATGTGCCGACTCCTCCTGCCCCCGAGTCGTAGCCGCGGGGGAGGGTCTGGGTCGATTGTGCCGAGAAGACACTTCCCACGACTAGTCCAGCGAGGACGAGTCGGATCGGCGTACGCGAAGTCGGCGATAAGAACACGGTCACGTTCCGGTGGTCACTGGGGCCAGGGTTCCGATATCGTACGTAGCGTCCCAACGGCCTTAGAGCACAAAATGATATCGACCGCCCCGTGCCGCCCGGGCGCCGACTATTCCAAGGCCTGGACTCTGGCCGCGAAGTCCCCGGGGATCGCTGCCCACGGCGTGGTTTTCAGAGCGGTGATCGCCGCTTTCAATTCGTCGGTTCGTCCCATGGCTCGCAGAACCTCGGCGTAACGCAGCGCCCCCTCCGCGTCGGTCGGGCGCAGCGTTTTGGCCTCGCCCGCGATCGTCAACGCCTCCGGCAGGCGTGCCCGTTCGACCAGGGTCTGAGCGTAGCGCGACCACGCGATGGGCTCGCTCCCCCACGCTTCGATCGTCTGCGTGAACGCTCGTTCGGCCAGTTCCGGCTGCTCGGCGCGGAGGAGCCGCCTTCCGAGATCCAGCGCCGGCTCCAAATCAGCGCGGTCGGCCATCGCCACTCCTTCCTTGGCGACCCGGAGGCTCTCCGCCAAGGCTTGGCGGCGATCCAAGAGCGCGAGCAGCGGCTTGCGGAGATCGAAGTCTTCGGGCGCAACCTCGAGCCCGGCGCGCAGGTGGCGCTCGGCTTCAGTCAGATCACCCTTGTTCTCAAACGCCCGCGCGAGGGCCCGGCGCAAGATCGGATTTTCCTGGCGAGCAGCCAACGCCTCTGCCTCAAGGGTTTGAGCAACTTCTTTGAGATCGCGCGCACCCGTCAGGGCGGCGACCAAAGCCTGGAAGGCCCGCTCTCGATCCTCCATGCGGCGCCCGGACGCCAAGATCGCCCCGCTCGCGGAGTCGATCGCCGGTCGCGACATGCCGAGCCCGGTTCTCACCTTGGAGAGTTCCATCAGCAGATTGACCTCGTCGGTGCCGCGCACCCGGGCCGGCTCCCGCTGCCACTGGCGTTCGACCTGACCCAGGAGTTCCTCGGCTTCGGCCCAAAGGCCGCCTTGACTGGCGGCGGAACCCAAGGTCTGAAGAACATACTGCGGCTCGATTTCGCCTTGGCGGAAGTGCCGCCGGGCGGCGGCCAGCGCCTCGCGGGCGCGATCCATCTGCTTGGCGGACGCGAGCGCGCGCACGAGTTCGAAGCGTCGCGACAAGTCGTCCGGACTCTCGGCGACCGCCACCTCGATCCGCGGAATCGCTTCATCCCAACGCCGGAGTTCGACTAGATACTGGACGAGCGTCCACCGGCAGTTCCGCGGCAGGCCCCGAGCCGTCTCGATCGAGAGCAGCCCCGACACCGCGAGTTCTCTGGCGCCGTGCGCGCCATAGACGTAGTGCGCGATCCGATTGATCGCGCCCTCGCCCAAGCCGGGTTCCACCATCCACTCGGTGGCGAGTCTCAACCACTCCTTGTCCTTCGCCCGCCAGTAGCGGTTGTCACCCGGATCAAAGAACCCGTCCGCGCGCCACTGACCACCCACGAACTTCTTCCGCATCTCCTCCTTCACGATGGCGAAGAGGCGATCCTCGTAGGCCCGCCCGACTCCGTTGCCGTCGCGAAAGAGATTGCACATCCAATTGCCGTGGGACCCGTAGAGGTCGTTTCCTTCCACCAGCAGCCAAGGCGCTTGATTTTCCAGGCGCTCGATCATGAACTCCAAGGCCGCCCGATCCCCGACGATCTTCTCCAAGGCCTGGCCCACCACCCCGACCATCTCGGCCCCACTGCGATGTTGGAAACGACTGAGCTGCTTCGCGATCTCGCCGTACGCGATGGCGCGAATCCGATCCGTCGCGGCGCCCACGCCCGCCTCGTGGGCCTCGGTGGCGAGCCGCGAGAGGTCCCTGAGGTGCCGGGCCGCCGTGGCATCGTCGCGGGTTTCTTCGAGCCAGCCTTGGAATTCGCGGTCGCATTTCGCATAGAACGCGGCCGGACTCTCCTTGGTGGTTCGGGCATCGAGCATGCCGATCAGAAGATCCGCCAACTGCGCCCGCAGTGACCGCCGGTCGGACTCGCTCGACCATGCCGCCAACTCCTCGCGCAGCACGGATTCGGCCTCGCTCGGACGCCCCGCGTGCACAGCGGCGTTGACCAAGACCTGGAGGGCGTTGTAAGTCTCGTGGGGCAAACGAGCCGGCTCGTTCGTTCGCATCGCCAGTAGCGTCGGCATGAGCAGGTCGCAGGACTCCGCGTAGCGCCGCCACGTGAAGAGCACGCGGGCGCGGACCAAGACGAGTTGCAGGCGCAGTGAGGTGCCAGCGGCCCCCCGGTCGCTGACCCGGGCAAGAAGAGCATCGATGGCCGAGCGGATTCTCTCCTCCTTGGTGTCGGCAAGGCTCGACAGCAGTTCGGCCATCGCGAGCGCATCGGCATCCGCGATCAGGCCGTTGCCCGCCTCGTTCAGGGCCACCAGGCCGCGACTGACGTGGGGAGCTCGGCCCGACTTCAGGTTGGCGCAGCGGAGGCCCATGACGGCATCGAGCAGCAACAACTTCTGACGCTCCGGAGCGGTGGCACTCGCCAGACGACGATCGAGATCCTGGCGGAACCGGTCCACCGCCGCTTCCTCCTGCACGATTTCGGCGAGTTGCGCCGCCGCTGACGCGACCCGACACGCTTGACTGAAATTGGTGCCCTGGAAGGCGGCGGCCACCCCTTCGAGGAGGCGGAAGTCCCGAGTCTTCTCGTAGGCACTGCGCACAAGCGAGAGTGCCCACGAAGCATTCTGAGTCCGCCGCAGGAGCTCGGTGATGATCTGAGCGTCCTCGTCCTGCACGGTCACCGGATCGCGGTAGCTGAGGTTTTGCAATCTCTGGAAAAGCTCGTTTTCGTCCGATTGCGCCACCGCCGAAGCCCGCGCCGCCTCGAACGCGGCTCGGTCCCCGCGGGCCTGGTGGAGGCCGGCGAGCCGCCGCCATTCGGTCCGGCCGAGGCGATCTCGATTCGAGAGACCCTGGAGCAATTCGATGGCTTCGGGCAGCCGATCCTGCTCGGTCAAAATCCACGAGAGCTCGATGGCCCGGGGGTGGTCTCGGAACTTCGATCCATCGCCGTACCGAGCCCGCAGGCGGGCCTCGGCGGCGGCGAGATCGCCTCGGAGCATCTCCAACCCGAACCGCCAGTCTTCGGCGGCAAGCAAGGCCGGCTCTCGGTCCGCCTCGGTGGCGAGCAGTTGATCCAGGCGAGCCCAGACGGCGGCGTTTTTCGCTTCGGCGTTGAGGTTCGTCGCCGCAGCCAACGCCCGTAGCGCCAACGCTCGCGCGAGTTCATCGTGGTCATTTTCGCGAGGAAGCGAGAGCTCTGCCGCGAGGGCCGCTACCGCCACTTCGACTTGTTCGGCCGGGCTCGGTTCGGCCACCGCACGCAGCACCAAGGTCTCGGCCTGGATCCAACGGGCCAACGCCGGATCAGTCGACCCGGTGCTCAGGCTCGCGAGCTTGGTCGCGACTTCACCCTTGGCGACGCGCAAGAGCTCGCGGCTCTTGGCTTTGTGGGCGCGGCGACCCAAGGTGGCTTCGTCGGGCAGAGTTGCCACCGCCGCCGCGTGGCGCCCCTGGACCATCCAGTCCACCGCTCGGGCCAGGCTCACTGCTTGGGCCGACGCAATTTGCCGAGGCAAGAGGGCCGGATGGAGCGGCGATTCGACCGGTACCTCCATGATGAGCCCCATCGCCCGCGGCTCGAGATCCAGCGTCCACGGAGTGCCAAGGATGGCCGCAAAGTACTCACGTCGCAGGGCCGCGTACGCAAGGGGCGGCAGCGACTTCGCCAACGCGAGATCAAACCCACGGCTTGCAAGCGAAACCGGGGCCAAGCGGTCCAGTTCGCGGCGGGCGAGCAGCACATCCATGGGATGGGACGACGACTCGAGGCGGGCCTTCGCGATCGCGGCGAACGCCGCCTGCTCTTCGGGCAAAAGCGAATAGCCGGAGAGACGAAGCAGTTCGAAGGGCGCTCTCCACTGCCTCGTGGTCAATTCCGGGAGTCGCGCTCGGACGTCCTTCACGAGTTCGCGAACGAGCTGCGCATGCGCGGCGGTTTCGCGGAATCGCCAGTTGCCGATGAGCTGGATCGCCGCGGCGTAGGCCTCGGGACCGCCGCGGGCGAGCGCGAGGCCGATCTCGGCCAGGCGCGGGGCGAGCGTGCCATCCAATTCCACGTCTCGGCCCCGGCGCCGATCGCCGGTGGCGCGGGCAATGGCCGCCTCGAGTTTCTGCCACTCGTGACGACCTGCTCCCGCGGCCGGGAGGTTATTCAGGGCTTCCCGCACTTCCCGTTCGACTTCGTCGATGCGCCCGAGTGAAGCCAAGGCGTACCACCGCTCCGTCCAGTTCTGAGTCTCGAACGACTGTGGGTCCTCGGCCAGCCAAACCCGGAGGTGTTCGACCGCCGCCTCCAGGTTCCGCTGACCCATGTGGTGTTCGAGTTCGATGCGTCGGAGATTACGGATGTCCGCCGATCGGGTCGCCACGGCGCGCGCTTTGCGAAGGAGGGCCAACGACGCTTCGAATTGGCCTTGCCCGGCGCGATCCTGCACGACCGCGAGGATGACGCGCAGGTCGCGGGGGTGGGCGACCAGCAGCGCCTCGAGCTGCGCGGTTTCTTCGTCGGATCGACCGAGCCGACGCAGGAGCTGGGCCCGAAGCAGGTCGATCTCCACGATGCCGGCTTGGCTGCCCTGCGAATTGCGGGCATAGATCGGACGCAACAGGTCGGCGGCCGCAAGCTGCTCCGCCACCACCGTGTTCCCCATCCTTCCCTGAATCCAGCGGGCGACCGCAAGCTCGTGGTCCTGCCCGGAACCGGCGCTGAGATCGCGAGCGAACGCGAGCAGGCGTTCCGACTCGCCCGCAAGATCCCGCTCGTCGTGGCGCCGAATGATCTCGAAAACCGCGCGGGCGGGGTGGTCCGCGATCGCATTCCCCAAACGGTCGTGCACCGCCGAAAGTCGCTCGAAGTCGCCTTCCTGGAGGCGCCACGCCGCCAGACTCAAGAGCTCGGCGAAGTCGGACCTTCCGTCGGCAAACGCCTGCTTGAGGGCGGCGAGCGTGCGTGGCTGATCGACGAAGACCAGAGTCTTGGCCTTTTCGACCTCGAGCTTCGCGACGGCCGTCTGGAAGTCGGCTTCTGACAGTGCGGTGAGGGATAGTTCGAAGGTCGGGCCGAGATCCAGACCGTTTTGGACGCGGATCCGCTTCGGGAAGGCTACGCCCGCGACTTCCGTCCACTCCTCGAAGTGGCGTACGAACACGAGGCGTGCGCCATCGAATTCGGTCCACGACTCGAGGCGACGACCATCCTCGCTGAGGCGCCACTCCGCGCGCAGGCTCTCGCCGTTTTGGAAAGCGATGACCGTTCGCCCATCTTCGCGCTTGCGTTCGGTCATCGAAGCGCCGGGATACGGATCTCCCTGCAAGAGCCAGGTGATCGGCAGGCTCTTGACCCACGTTAGATCATCCGCGGCTTCGCGATCCCGAGTCCTGGTGAGGCCCCACATCCGATCGATGGCGCCCCGGTCCTTCCCGACCGCCCATTCGGCGCGGCCACGGGGATTTCCCACCGGGAACGCCTCGAAGGTCCAGTCCCTGCCGTTCACGGAGACTTCGCTCCGAGACTGCGCTCCGCTCTCCGGATCCGTGGCCCGCCATTCGAGGCGGAATCCGCCGGCCTTCGCGAGGAGGGTCGATCCGTAATCCAGCGACTCGAGCCGGCGAGATTCCTCCGGCAGTCGCAGTTCCGAAGGGGCCTGGCGTACCGCGGTGAAGAGGGGCGGGATCAGGTCCAAGAATCCGTGGCGCGGGGCGGTGGCGGGAGCTTGCGCCAAGTAGCCCGCAAATCCTCCCGATCGCGAACTCAACCGATCGCGGATGCCATCGTCGTCTCCTCGGTCCTGCAAGCGCCGAACGGATCTGGATTTTTCCTTCGAAGCCAGTTTGAAGCTCGCCTCCTCCGGAGGCGCTCGGTCGGACAGATCCGACGCGTCCTCCTCCTCCTCGAAGTCCAGGGCCAACTCTTCACCGGTCGGCATATCCTCCGATTCCGATTCCTCCTCGGCCTTGACTTCGCCGAACATTTGGTCTTGGGGAACCGGCGCGCGACTAGGCGTGGCAGCCGGTTTGGCCATCTCGCGGTCCGCGAACCGGGTCGAGGAGCGTTCGAGGCTCTTGCGGACCTCGCCTCCAATAGCCCCGCCTCCCCACTGACCCTGGAACTCCTCGGGCGAGGGGGCCAGGAGCTCGATCGCGGAGGCGCGGCCAAAGTCCTTCACCCTGGCCAGGACGGCCGCCGCCAAGTCCTTGCGCCAGCGCTTCGCCGCCTGAATCTGGACGCGTCCGAGCTCGAAATTGGCGTCGGCCCGCCCCTTGGCAAAAAATTCCTCCCCATCGCGGATGCGCATCGTGCGCTCCACCTGGAAGCGCTGGCGATCGTCCTCGTTTTCGATCACGAGGAAGGAGGTGAACGGAGTCACGATTTGGAAGTCCTCCGAGAGTTGGAGGATCTGATCCTTGGCGCCCACGTCGGTCGAGCGGCGCAGCCAGTGATCGATGCGGCGCTTGGCCCACAGCCGGGGGATGAAACTGGTCGCGAGTCCCCCGTCCTCGAGTTGGACGGTGGTCTTGAACTGCACCGGCTCGGCACCGCGCCGCGCGCGCACCGTGACTTCGCCTTGGACGGCTCCAGCCCGCGGGTTGTAGCGCCCGACGATCACGGTCTGTTGTCCCGCCCGCAACTCGGGGAGTTGTTCGGGGTGGACCGCGGCCACTTCGAAGCCCGAGACGCCGATCGTGATGTCAGTCAGGCCCGGGCTCGCGAAGCTCTGCAAGAGATCGCGTGCGACCGCCCCCGCCTCTGCCGCGTCCGTCAATTCACGGAACGGCGCGCGGCCGCGCAGGGCCAGACCTTCGAGGAACAGGGCGTCGTTCGGAGAACCGGTGGCTACCGTCGCCAATCGACCCCGACCCGCCTGAGCCTCGGCCAGGCGCTCGATCAAGGCCCCCCGCTCTCGCACTCCGCTCGTGGCCATACCGTCGCCGATGTAGACCACATTGGTCGCTTGCGAAGCGCGCGCAAACGCCTGCGTGAAGGCATCTTGCAAGTGGGACCACCCGAGCGGATCGCGAGCATCGAAGGCGGCGAGGGCCGCTTCGACCGCGGCGGCAGTCGCCGGGACGAAGCCCTCCGTCGTGAAGGTCGTGCCGAGATCGACGAAGCCCAACTGGAACCGGTCCTTCGGACCGAGGCTTTGCAGCATCGCTTCGAGGAGGGCGCGCGTCGCGACGCGGCCCGCTCCTCGGGCCGAACCCGAGGTGTCGGCGAGGAGCATGAGTTCGAGCGGCTCTCGGGTCTCCCCCACCAAGCCACGATCGGGCGCATCCCCGCCGCGGGAATCGGGCTCGAGCATGATCAGGAAATAGCCTTCGTCGCCGCGGGCGTGCGCCCGGGCCAAAATCGGCGGCGCCGACGGAGCTTCCACCCGCACTTCGAAGTCCCGCTCGAGCTTCAGGTCTCGCGCCGCAAAATCGACCGAGGCGACCTTCCCCGAAACCTGGACGGAAGCGGCGTAGGACGGGCAAGTGACGGCCGCGAGATCGCTCGGTGAGGAGAGCTTGAGCGCAATCTCCAAGGAGCGGATGGGCGTCGACTTCGCCAGATCACTCACGAGCGGATAGCGGTAGGTGTAGGCGCCGCCGCGTTTCTCGAGCACCTGCGTGTACGCGAGGCGGATGCGCTTGCGGCCGTGGATCGGATACACGCGGGCGGTGAACAAGTTGCCGCCGGACCACTCGAGCAGGCCCGGGTCTTTTTTCTCGCGCACGAGGGTGTCGTAGATCGCCCGCGCGCGGGCCTTCTCGACGATCTCCCCCACCACGAGGCGATTGCCGTCCCACATTCCGAACTCGGAGATGGAGGCGTCCGCGGGGAGCGGGAACGAAAACACGCCTTCGAGCGTCGTGTTGGTTCGGTTCTCGAACTCCTCCTCGATCACGGTGCGAGCGATCTGGTCGTTGATGTCGACGGTGATCTTGTGGGAAGCGAGTTCGAGCGCGACGTTGCGCCCGTCCACAGTCGCGAGGAGCGAACCCAGAGGATCGCGCACGGCGTCGGATTGGAAGCTCTTGAACCAGGCCGGATCCTCCGGGAGCGCCCCCAAGGTCGTGGGCATCGCGCGCAGATTGACCGCGGCATCGGCGAGCACCTGGGCATTCCGGGGGCCGAGGCAGCGGGCCTCGACGTCTTCTCCTGGCTCGATGCGCAGTTCCCCCTCGGAGAGTCGGAATTGCGACGGCCCTTCCACCGCGAGCAGCGTGCCCGGTCCGAGCACGCAGCGCGTTCCATTGTTCAGGCGTACTGCCAAGACATGGGCGCCCCGCGTCCCGGTGCGCAACCAATCACCAGGGCGAACGCGCAGGCCTTCGGAGAGCGGAGTCCAACGCTCTCCGCCTGCCGGTCGAAGGTGAGCGACTCCTTGAACGATCGAAACGCCGCCAATCGTGCCGTCGTCGCGCAACTCTTGGTGCCCTCCCTCGGATCCGACGGTCCATCCGGCGAGTCCCGGTTGGCGCGGCTGAAATTGCACGCGCCCTTTTTCCACGCGCACCTGCGTGCTGCCGCGCGGCGTGGCCTTCACGACGAACTCGGTTCCGAGATTCGTGAGCACCCCCGCCGCGGTGGTGACCGCCACCCCGGGGTCGCCCTGGTCGATGTCGAACTTCAGTTCGCCCTGCTCGAGGGCGAGGAGCCAAGTGCCGTCGGACGAACGACCTGATTCGACCACCAGCGTTCCCGGCGCCGCGGTCCAGGGCCGCCCGCCAGCACTCGTATCCCCAATCCAGGGCCAAGCGAGCGCGGCCACGCCGATCAGGAGCAAAATTCCGGCGGCCACTTTCGGCCAAGAAGAAACCAAGAGCCGGGGCCGCGCCACCGTCGGCGTCGTCGCCGAATCCGATCCGCGCGCTCGCCGGCGCAGATCGAGCTCCAATTCCAAGGCCTGGGTCAGTCGCACTGGGAGCGCTTTCGAGGTCAAAATCATGGCATTCAACTCTTGCACTTCGGAGGGAGTGAGAGTCCCGTCCAAGTAGCCGCTGATGAGGTGGTCGACGCGGTGGTCATCCATGGGAAGCAGGGCGGTGGACGCGCCGGTTGATGCAGTCTCGAAGTCTCGCCCGGAGCCTCGAGAGCGCCGTTTTCACGGCATCCTCGCTGCGCGCGGTGCGCCTCCCGATCTCTGCACAGGAATGGTCCTCCTCGTAATGGAGCACCAACAGTTCCCGCTCCGCGGTCCCGAGTTGCGCCACGCAGGCCTCGAGCGCCGAGCTTCGTTGTCCATCCTGTGATGCGAGCGGGCGGCGTGCCCAAGCGTCGGCCAGGATCTCCAAGGCCTCGTCCGTAAGAGGCGTGGCACGGCCGGAGCGCGCCGCCCGTTGGAGGCGGCGAGCCACGTTGCGAGCCACTCCGTAGACCCACCGGCCGAACTCGGGCGGGCGAGGGCAGCGATCCGGGTGCCTGAGGACCTCCAGGCACGTTTCCTGGTAAAGGTCTTCTCCGGCACTGTGGCTCCCCATGAGGAGCCAACCCAAACCGACCACCGCCCGCTGTTCGGCCGAGAGCAGGCCTTGGAGGTCCAAGTCGAGCTTCTCGAGCATCAAAGCGTCCGGACTTCCATCACACGGGACCGGCCAAAGGTAACGGCAAAATCGGCGGGGGGTCCGAATCGGCTTCCCGGGCGGAGGGGCCAGAAAATTCCCTACCTGTCAACCAGAGTGCAGTGCTATAGTCCCTTCTGCCTTTTCGAGGCTGGAGGATCCGATGTCTCTCCTTGCTAGGACCGTTCTTGTCATCCTCGTGACCTGGGGTGGTGCCATGTCTCAGACCGCCGATGGAAAGCCGAGCCCGTTCCCGAGAAAGCCTCCGCTCGCTCCGCAGCCGGCCGCGTACCACCGCGACTTCGATGCCGCGATGAAGGCAGCCGGGGAACAGGGCAAGGACCTCTGCGTCATCTTCTCGGCCCCGGAGTGGAACCCCTTCGCGCGACTTCTCGACGAGAAGGTGATTTACAAAGAAGAGTTCTGGAAGCCGATGTCCGAGCTCTTTGTCCTGGCGCGGGCCGAGTTCCCCGACGAAGGCGAACCGATTCCCACCGACCCGATCGGGAAGCGGTGGCAGGAAGTGAAGCTCGCGTATCGGGTCACTCAGTACCCAATGGCCTACATGATCTCGCGGAAGGGCGACCTTTTGGGCATGACCGCCTTCAAGGACACCGACTGCAAGGGCTACATGGCCTACCTCACGAAGTCCCACGCCAAGGGGAAGGCGGCGGTCGATCTCGGCCACGAGTTGCGCAGCATCGTCGCGCAGGCCAAGGGCAAACAACTCGTGTCGATCATCGAGCGCGCCGCGGAGGGCCTCTTGCCGCTGATCTCCACCGATCCCGGCGTCGGGCCGCTCGTCGAGATCGCCAAGATCGGTCTCATTCTCGATCCCGACAACGAAACCGGCTTGAAGTTCAAAGTGGTGAAGGGGCTCATGCTCACCACCTCCTACAACGCCGAGTACGACGCCTTCCTCTCCGCGGCCGATCCCAAGAACGAACGGGGTGCCTTTGAGCGCGCTCTGTTCGGCCGAGTCGGCAAGAAGCGCGCCCCTGGCACCAAGACCCTGGCCGAGGAGATCGCCGAGTTCGACAAGCTGAAGCCCACGATCATCGTCGACAACCTTTACTTTCGGATCTACGCGCTGGCGGCCAACGGATACAAAAAGCCACCCCTCTCGGATCTGAAGAAGGCCAAGTACTTCGCGGAAAAGGCGCTCCTCAGGCCGGATGTCGAACCCTGGCAAATCCGCTCCATGAAGGAGCTGCTCCTCCTCGAGAAGCTTCCCCCGGCGGACGGGAGCAAGCCGGCCACCCCCGCACCGGCTCCGGCCAAGGACGCCCCAAAGCCGCCCACTCCCGCACCAGGTGGCGCAACCCCGCCTGCCAAAGCCGAGCCGATGCCCCCTGCTCCGAAACCACCCGCCGGTTCGCCGCCTCCGGGCGACTGACCGCATCGGGGTCAGCGGCCGCGACTGACCCAGCGCATCGCGAACGTCAGTAGGACCGCGACCCCGACGAAGAGCACGCCCGCGGCCGCGGCTGGTCCGAACAAGCCGGCGCGGAAGTCTTCGTAGATCACGATCGAAGCGGGCTTGGTCAACGGCGTCGCGATCAGGATCGACGCCACGAACTCGCCAAACGCGCCGAGGAACGCCAGGACCGCCCCACTTTGGAGCATGGGTCGGATCGCCGGCAGGGTGACACGCAGGAGCGTGCGCAGCGGTCCGGCTCCGAGCGTTCGTGCCGCCTCGGGCACGGAATCCGAGAGTTTGGCCATGCCCGCTTCGGCGGCCTGAACCATCAAGGGCAGGTGGCGCACCACGTAAGCCAAGACCAGCAGCGAGGAGGTGCCGAGAAGTCCTGGCCCGATCAAATAGGGGCCTCGCACGTCGAAGGTCGTGATGAGGGAGAGTCCGAGAACGGTCCCCGGAATCGCGAGCGGGATCATGGCCAACGCGCTCTGTAGACGCCGCCAGAACGCCGGCGCGTTGCGGCCGACGACCACCAACAGGACCGCCCACACCAGGGCCAGCCCGGTCGCGATGAGCGCGTAGAACGACGAACGAACGAGCGAGGGCACGAGGTCGCTGCCGGATCCGGACGCCAGCTCGGCGAAATTGCGAAAGCTCAAGTCCGCCCACAGCGACTTTTGTCCGAGTCTCCCCCCGGGCTTCAACGCCACCACGAGGAGCGTGAACAGAGGAAGCGCCAGGGGAATGGCGAGAAGGGCGGCCAGCCAAAGGCGCGGTGAGCGCAAGCGGCTGGCTTCCGCGAGCGCACGACGCCCGGAGGTGGAGAGCGTGCGAGCCGGCGAGCGAGCAAACAGACCCAACGCTGATAGCGAGCAAAGCGCGAGGATCACCGCTTCTGCCGCCGCGAGGGCCGGCTCGCGTTCCCGCGATTCGTAGATCGCGGTCGTCAAGTAGGCCTCGCCTCCGCCAAACACGAAGGGGGCAGTGAACGAAGCCATCGAAGCCAGGAACACGAGGATCGACGCCGCGACGATCGAGGGCCTGAGCTCCGGGAGGACCACGCGCAGGAGGCAGCGAACGCGCCCCGCTCCGAGGGTGCGAGCCGCCTCGATGCGCGCCGGGTCGATGCGCTCCAAGCCCGCCTGGACGAGCGCGAGGAATTGGCCAGCGAAACTCAGGATGTGCACGGTCAGTACCGCGGGAAAGCCGCGAAAATCCCAGTCAGCACCCGGAATCAGTCGGCTGAGCACGCCTCCGCGGTCGCACAGGAAGTAGAAACACACGGTGCCCAAAACGGGGGGCATGAAGAGCGGGGCCATCGCCAAAGCCTGCAGGCCCCGACCGACTCGGCCCTGTCGGTGGGTCAGGAGCGAAAGCGGGATCGCGACGACCGCGGTGCCCAACACCGTGAGAATCGAGAGCTTCAGACTGCCGAACAGGGCGGCACGGCTGTTCGTTCGCTGCCACCACTCCCCGTAATTCGAAAGTCCGCCGCCGTGCAGACTTTCACGAATCAACCCTACGACCGGATCGAGGATCAGCCCCGCGGCCAGGGCACTCACGATCACGAGCCACCAGAGCTTCCGCTTCGTCAAACCGGAAGATCCTGATCCCGGAGGAGCACTAGGCGCGCGGTATCGATGTCAAAGTGAAGCGTGGCGTCGGGCTCAAGCCCTAGTACACAATCCTGCGAGGGCCAGCGCGCGCGCACCCGCTCCTCCCCGACTTGAATTTCCACTTCGGTATCCGCTCCGAGATAGTGCACGTCGATCACGCGTCCGGTCCACGGCCCGCTTGCGGACAGCCGCAGGGCCTCGGGCGGCAGCGAGAAGAGGCTTTGGCCATCCGGACTGGAGCCCGGTTCCACACGCAGGGGATGCCCAGCCCAGTGGGGCGGTCGACCCTTCGCCCGCAGGAGATTGGCAGCACCCAAGAACCGCGCCACGAACGCGGACCCGGGCGATTCGAACACTTCCCGCGGCGGACCTTCCTGCACCACATTCCCCCGATCCATGACCACGACCCGCGTCGCGAGGGCCAGTGCCTCTTCCCGATCGTGGGTCACATGCACCATGGGAATGCCCACCGTGCGCTGGATCGATTTGAGGTGCGCCCGCAGGGTTCGCCGGAGGCTCGGATCGAGATTGGAAAACGGCTCGTCGAGGAGGAGCACGCGCGGTTCGGTGACGATTGCCCGTGCCAACGCGACTCGCTGCTGCTCACCTCCCGACAAGTCGGCAGGGAGGCGTCGTTCGGCACCACCAAGTCCGACGAGAGTCAGCGCCTCGGCCACCTTCGCGACGATCCGATCGCGAGCCCAATGGCGAGCCTTCAGTCCGAACGAGACATTCCCGAAGACATCCAGGTGCGCAAACAGGGCGTAGTTCTGGAACACGAAACCGAGGTGCCGTCGTTCGGGGGGCAAATGGGTGACGTCTTGTCCGGCCAGTCGGATGCGGCCGGAGTCGGGCGGGACGAGACCGGCAATCAACCGCAGGAGCGTGGTTTTTCCGCAGCCGGAAGGACCCACCAGGACCACGAGATCCCCCGCCGAGGCGTGCAGGCTGACCCCGAGGACACCCCCACCCTCGCGAAAGCGGCGGGAAATTTCCGCGACCTCGAGCGTCATCAGCGGCCTCGGCCCTGAATTTCCGTCTGAAAGTGCCGCACGATCGACTCGCGTTTGTCGTCGTCGAACGACTCTGGATAGGTGAACGGTGCGAAGGGCACGGCGCGAATCGGAGCGCTCAGAGAGTCGGCGGGAAAATCGGATCGCGCTGGTAGTCGACCGTGCCGGGTCGCGAGTCTCTTCAGTTCGTCCATCGAGTTCACGAACTCGTAAAAGGACTTGGCCGCCGCCGGGGACTTCCCACCACGCACGAGGGCGATGCCGTCCAGGAGCACTGGCACGGGCTCCGCGAAACCGATCGGTTCGAAGCCGTACCCTTTGACCTCGTGCTGGAACACCAAGTCCGTGAGGTTCCAAATCGTGAGGCTGGCCGGTCCCTTTTCGAGCTTCTCGAACATGAGATCCGGGCTCGCTTCGTACGCGAACACATTGGCATGCAATCGTTCGAGCAACTGCCGACCCGCGGACTCGTCTCGGCCGGCGGCCACCTCGCGAGCCACGATCCAAGAGAGCACCGTGGACATGGTTCCGGAGCCCACGGGCGAGCGCAGGATGATCTGGCCTTTCCACTTCGGGTCCGCCAGCGCCTCCAGGGTGCGGGGCACCTCGGCTTTGGCGATGCGCGCCGGGTGGTATCCGAGCGCGATCGGCAGTTGAAAGGTCCCCGTCCACGCGAAGTCAGCGGCACGAGGGAACTGGGCTTGCGCGTAGCTGGGTTGGTAGGGCTCGAGCAGTCCGTCGGAAGCCGCGAGGCGAAGGCCGGTCAGGTCTCCGCCCCACCACACCGAGCCCTGGGGGTTTTGCTTTTCGGCCCGAAGACGGGCCAGCAGGTTGCGCGATCCGTCGTAGACCCGCACCACGTCGATTTCGGGGTGCTGCGCTTCGAAGGCCGCTTCGTACTCGGCCAAAATGTCCGGTCCGTGGGCGCTGTAGATGACGAGCTTCTCGCGATCGTCACCGCAGGCCGCGCAAAACAACGCGAGTAGAACGAGTGTGGAAACCCTCACGCCCCGACTCTACCAGTCGAAGCGCGAGGCCAACCTCGGCTCAGTTCCCAAACACCATGGTGAGCGCATTCGAAGTGACGACTCCACCCGGGACGGCGTCCGCGGCGGCACACTGCGATGCGAGCGTCGTTCCGATCAGCATGGGATCGTTGGGAATGCTGAAGACGAGGGCCATGGACCCGAAGGGATCGAGGGGAATGGGACCGATCGGGCTGGACCCGAGAGCCAAGAAGGCCTGGAGCGAAGGCACGTCCAGATAGAGGTTGCAGAGCGGCGAGATCGCGATCGGCACGGGGCTCGCGCTCAAGGCGAGGAATATGAAGTTCGGGGCGAAGGCCGGCCCTCCTGAAGCGGTCAGGCCGAAGCTCGGGTTTCCGAGGGTGGGTAGTCCGGTCGGAGTCCAGGCGAACGCGGAACCCGAGGTTCCGGTGCACCCCGTACCGGTGGTGATCATCCCGGCGGGATTCAGGATGATGTTGCCGACGACCGCGATGTTGGCGAAGAGTCCGCTGTTGCCGTGACCGCTCGGCGTGCCGGCGGCCGTGAATCCGAGACCGGGAGGCGCGGTGACCATGTTTCCGATGATCGCGTTGTCGAATCCCGCCTGCACGCTCCACGGGGTCGCGCTGAAGGTACCCCCGTTGCGCCCGACCGCCCAGACCGTCGCCGTCGTGAAATCGAATTCCACGTCATCCGGGCCATCCACCTCGCTTCCAGTGAGGACGGTTCCGAGGCTGGAGTAGGTCAGCCCTACGCCGCCGATGTACCGCGTCACCAGGTCGGGATTGAATTGAGCGATATAGAGATCTCCGGTCGCCTGATCGATATCGACGGATTCGATCGAGTACGGAGTCGTGCCACCGAATGCCAGCGCGGCCGCGGAGGCTCCGAGGCCCTGCTGAACGCGATAAATATTGGCGACGCCGCCGACCACCACATTCATGGGGTCTTGGACCGCGAGATAGTCGGCCTGGTTGATCGGCAGGGAAACCGCCCATGGCGGATTGGAACCAAGCACGGACGTCGGGCCGATCGGTCCATTGATGATGTCGATCTGCCCCATGCCCTGCACCACGTTTTGCAACACCAGCACCGCACCCGAGGCATCGACGAAGTCGATGTCACGAATGCCGCCGATGCCCGTCCCCAAGCGACGGGAAGTGGGCGACGCGATGCTGTTGGTGAAGTCGAGCAAAAAAAGCCCGAAGGGCGAGGTGTCCTGGCCAACCAGGACATACTGGGTATTGCGCACCCACTCGCAGGCTCCATCGAGCCAGGAGGAAGGAAATGCCACTCCGTCCGCTGGCACCGGGACCACCGGAGTCGGCGTCCCCGAACCACCGGAAATGTGGGTGAGGGCGTTCGAGCTCAAGAGGAGGAAATCTCCCGCCGTCAGTTGCGCGACCAGCGGAGCGGCAGTGAACAGCAGAGCCACGAGGCTCTTCGTCATCAGGACTCTCTTCATGGCAAGCCTCATCTGGGCCCGATTTTTCGGGCCGTAGGAAACGGAGCTGCCCAGGCCTTGGTGGATCCCGGGCCTCACCCCGACGGCAAGTCGGGAACGGAAGTCAACGGCGTGAGCATAGGGGAAGGGTACTTTTTGTGCAATCCACGAACAGTCCGGAAATTGGGCCGAAGGCGTCCAGCCCCCCGTGGCCCAGCTCGAAAAAACGTCGCCGTCAACAATTCGCCGCAAGGTACTTCACAAGAAGACCGCCATCCCTCTATACTTCCCCTTGCCGTTTGTCTCATCGGTCTGCCCGCGCGCCTCCGCGCCTTCGGGAGACCGATTCCTTCCTTCGACCGAACAGGAGTTGCTGACCATGAAGAAGATCTCATTCTTGGTGGCGGGCGCGTTCGCGATGAGCGCAGCGCTGAACGCCCAGACCATCATTTCCCCGATCTGCAATTCAATCTCGCTGCCGGCGCCTCGAGGTGGCACCGCGAACTCTCCGAGTTCCTCGCTGGTGCAAGCCGTTCCCGAGCAAGGCACGGGCCCCTACGAGTACTGGGGCGCCGGTGGATCCGCAACCGCTTCGACGCACACCACGAGCAGCGCCGGCCTGCCCGTCACCCTCATCGTCGCGCCGCCCGCCACCAACGCCATTCCTCTCGGCGCCGCTGGCAGCGTCGACATCGACCTGGCCAACATCCAATTTGTCCTCTACGACGGGATCGGGTTGCTTGGAGCGCCGGACGGGGCGATGAGCCCTCTCACGATTCCGTACGGCCTTCCTACCGGCATCAGCAGCTACTTGGCCTCCGCGCAGGGTGTGTCGCTCGATCCGACCTCCCCGGTTGGCTTCTATATGACCGGGCGCAACGACATCTGCGTGCAGGATCTGGCGACTCCCCTGGCCGCCCCGCTCGTGCCTCCCTTCCAGGTCCCGGCTGGTGTGGCACCGATGACCCCCTCGACCTCTACGGTGTACCCGTTCCCGCGTGACACGATCTGCCCGAACATCGGGTTGGCCTCCACGGCCCCCGGCGCGAACGACGGAACCGTACACTCGATGCTGGGCACCAATTTCGACTCGACGCTGCCCGGTTCCACGACCGCCACCCTGAACGGGCTTCCGCTCGACGTCTTCTGCGTTCGCCCGAACGAGGTCATCTTCTTCACCAACGCCACCCACATCTCTTCGATCGCCGGCCCGGTGATCGTGACCTCGACCGGTGGCACCTACACGCCTCCGGCCGACCAGCACAATTCGTGGGTGCACATCATTCCCGCTCCCCTCTCCACCTTGCCGACCGAAGTGGCCGGTGGCGGCGGAGCCGTCGTGTCCGGCACCCTCTCGGGCGCCGCCGGCATGCAAGCCGTGATCGGTCTTCGAAGTGCGGCCGGCGAAGTCGACTACTGGGACGCAACCGCGATGCCCGGCGGCTCGACGGTCCGCGCCTTCCTCGGTCAAATCGACCTCGTGAGCGGACAAGTGCTCACGCAGTGCTCGGGCCTACCTTCGACGCCCGCGGCCCGCTGCGACGTTTGTGCGATCACCGGCGATGGCCAGTTCTCGCAGCAGTGGTTCGCCAATGCTTGCCCCACCGCCATCCTTCCCCCCACCGCCCCCGTCGGTAGCAACCTCCGCGCCGACATGTGGCTCCACCAAGGTATCGGCGCCCCCGGCGTTCCCTCGCTCGGCGTGTTTGTCGCCGACTTCGATGACAGCGCTTCGGGCACCAATGCCTTCGCGGGCTTCTCGGGCATCCCGAGCCCGGCCACCCAGAACAACTTGGACCCGGACGGCCCGATCACGACCCTCGGCGGCGGCTCAGACTTCCTCGTGTCCGACGAGTTCGCCAATCCCACCGCGCCGCTCTCGGGCTACAACTACATCATGATCGTGAATCGCTGATCGCGTTCGGCGAAACTCGGTTCTCTCGCAAACAGGCGCCCGCTCACCGGGGCGCCTGTTTTCGTTCCGGGATCGTAAGCTCTGCCATGCTCACCGCGCGTACCCGTCGCTCATTCCCTTTCCGGCTCGCCACCTTGGTGCTGATCCTCCTCGGCCCGGCCTTCGCGCAAGGCCCCGAAGTGCAGGTCACCAAGGATGACACGGTCATCTCGCGAAGCTGCATCGTGCGCATTCCCGAGGGATTGGTGATCCCGGACGCTCGCGGCGATGGCGTGATCCAGATCAAGGGCGATCACATCGTGGTCGCCTTCGCGCCGGGCAGCGTGCTTCGCGGGGCCCCCGTCACCCGCCCCGCCGACGCCCTCCTCGGTACCGGCATCGCCCTGATCGGGCGAAAGGACGTGGAGATCCGCGGCGCGACCATCGAGGGGTACCGCGTAGGCATCCAAGCGATGGCTTCGCCCGGACTGCGCATCGAGGGCGGGTCCATCAGCGCCTTGCACCGACGACGACTCAGTGGAGGCACCACCGCCCCGAAGCCGGAGATTCGCGGTGAAAACGACCAAAACGAGTGGCTGAAAGCGCGCGGGGCCGCGGTTTGGATCGAAGATTCGGACGAACTCATCGTGCGCGGCCTGCGCGTTCGCGATGCGGCGGACGGCATCGTGTTCGACCACGTGCGCAAGGGCCTCGTCATCGACTGCGATGCGTCCTTCCTCGCCGGGTTCGGGCTTTCGCTGTGGCGATCGAGCGAATGCACGGTTTATCGCAACGCCCTGGACGGGTGCGCTGACGGCATTGAAACTCCCGGCGAGACTCCCGGGGCGACTTCGGGAGGAGTGTTGCTGGCGAGGGCCTGCCACCGGAACTTGATCGTCGAGAATTCGGGCGTCGCCGGCACCACCGGCTTGATGATTCTCGGAACTCCGCCGGCCAAAGCCAGTCAGGACTCGGCCATCTGCTCCGAGAACTGGATCGTGGGCAACGACTTTTCCGGCAGCCGCACCCTGGGAGCCGTTCTCCGCATCGGAACCGGCAACGTCTTGGCCAAGAACCTCTTCCACAAGAACGCGGCCGGCGCCGTCGTCCTCGATCGCCAAGATCAGGTGACGGTGGCTCACTGCCAACTCGAGGGCAGCGGTACCGAGCCTGACGGAATCGCCATCCGTGCTATCGCTCCGGAGGCCGGTCGGATCTTCAACAACCAGAGTCGCCATTTTCGAGTCGGAATGCAGGGAGAAGCGGGTCCAGCGGACCGGGCTTCCCCCCAGGGTGCGCCCCTGGTCGTGGCCGACAACGAGTGGCACGAGGGTCAAACCGCGCTCGCCCTGCGGGGACCCGTGAAGGTGGGTTGGAGCGGCAACCTGGTCCGCGGACACGCGCAGGAGATCGACCACGACGCAGACGCCGCAGCCGGCCTTTCGAAGCAGGGGATCGACAGCCTCAAACTTTCGATGAAAAAAATCACCCAGGAGGCCAAGACTGAGCCGGTGAAGGCTCGCCCCGCCCTGCGCTCGCCCGGGGTTCTCGCGATCGGCCCGTTCGGACCCCTGGAGCCCAAGTAGATTCGGATCTGCCCCATCGCGCCCAATCCCCACGGGCGCTACGCTTTGGGCATGGCTCCTGAGAATCTCGACGCCCTCTCCACCGAGAAGGCCAACCCCCGCTCCCGCGACCTCGACCTCCTCGCCACGACCGACATGCTGCGCCTCATGAACGAGGAGGACCAGCGCGTACCCTTGGCCGTCAAGGAAGTGATCCCCGCGGTGGCGCGCGCGGTGGATGCCGCCGCAAGATCCCTCCACGACGGGGGCAGGATCCACTACTTCGGAGCCGGCACGAGTGGCCGCCTCGGAGTGTTGGATGCCTCGGAAATCCCCCCGACCTTCGGCGTCGAATCCCACTTGGTCCAAGGCCACATGGCCGGCGGCGTGGGCGCGCTCGTCACCGCCGTCGAAATGGCCGAGGACAGCGCGGAGCTCGGAGAGCGCGACGTCGTGATGGCTCATGTCGAGGCTCGCGATGTCGTGATCGCTCTCACCGCAAGCGGACGCACCCCCTACTGCCTGGGAGTGTTGAAGAAGGCTCGCGAGATCCGGGCCCACACCGTCGCCATCGTCTGCAATCGCCCCACCCCCGCCCACGAATTGGCGGATATCACCATCGATCCCGTGGTCGGCGAAGAAGTGCTGTCGGGGAGCACTCGATTGAAGTCGGGCAGTGCGCAAAAGCTCGTGCTCAACATGATTTCGACGGGAGCGATGGTCCGCATCGGCGCGACCTACGGCAATCTGATGGTCGGCGTCGCCGCCACCAACCACAAGCTCAAGGAACGGGCGGTGCGGATCGTCGAGCAGATCACGGGCCAACAGACCGGCGTTCGGGAGGCCCTCGCGGCCGCCGGCTTCGACGTGCGCACCGCCAGTGTCATGCTCGCAAAGGGGATCGGCTACGATGCCGCCCTCCGCGTCGTCGTCGATGCCAAGGGGTCCTTGAGGCAGGCGCTCGGCCGCTGAGGTTCGGTCGAAGAAAGTCAGGCGTGTTCGATGCACCGCATATCCCTGGTCGTCTTGGCGTGGATGGTCAGCTTGGCCGACGGAGTTTGTGGTCAGGGCACGGCGAAGGACTACCAACGCGCGGCGGAGGTTCGACGCCTCTCCCCCGAACTCGTCGCCAGGACGGCCGTCGATCCACTGTGGATCGACGACACACGATTTTGGTACGAGGTCGCGCTCGGTCCGGGCCGCCGTGAGTTCATCTATGTCGACGCCGAGAGCGGCGTCCGTCGCGTGGCCTTTGATCACGAGGACATCGCCCGACAGTTGTCGGGGTTCCTGCGCCGGCAAATTGCCGCGGACGCCCTGCCGATCGCCTATCTGGAGTTCGACAAACGCGGCCGGGTCGTATCGATGCTTGCCGGCGGCCTGCACTTCACGGTCGACGAACGCGGCAAGGTGGCGCGGGAGGAAGTTCGAATTTTCCCCGACCTCTCCTCGCGCCTCGTCCACCCCGACGATGGGCCCCGGCGATCCCGCCGCAGCACCAAAAAATGCGTACTGCGGGTGAAAAATCCGTTGCCCGACCCAGTCGAACTCCTCTGGATCAATTTCGAAGGAGAGGCCCAGTCCTACGGGGCGGTCGCGGGAGGCGCGCGCCGGGAGATCGAGACCTTCGAGGGCCATGTATGGGCTCTCGCCACGAAGGCGAAAGGCACCTTCGCGCGCCTGGTCGCTGAACTTCCGAGCCTGGAAGTTTCCACCACCGACCCGGTCCGGCCGAAGACGCCGCCCCGAGAGCCGGGGTTCGACTCGCCGAGTCGGCGGTCTTCGCTGTTGGTCACGCGGGAGGCCGTGAAGCTTGTCGACCGCAAGAGCGGGGCCGCAGCTTTGGTTGCGACCGACGGGACCAAGGACGACGCGTTCCGGGGGCCCGTGACTTGGTCGCCGGACGAACGCACGGCGCTTCTCTTTCGAGAAATCCACGGCGATCCCCAAACCGTCACCTTGGTCGAGAGCCGACCGAAGAACCGCCTCGAGCCGATCGTGCATCAGCACCGCTACGCGAAGCCGGGCGACCGCCTGGACGTTCGTCGTCCCGTGCTCATCGACATCGCCGAGCGGCTCGTCATTCCCGTTACCCCGCCGGAAATTTTCGCGGATGCCTGGAGCATCGAGAGCCCGATCTACGACGCGGATGGCAAGGCAGTATCGGTTCTCTACAACCGCCGCGGGCACCCAACGCTGAGCTGGATCCGGATCGACGCGCGCACCGGCCAAGCCCGGACTTTGATCAGCGAGGAAAGCCCGACCTTCGTGGACTACGCCCACAAAACATGGTGGCACCACTCCGCGGAGAAGCGCGAACTCCTCTGGATGTCGGAGCGCAGCGGCTGGAACCACCTCTACCGATTCGACTCCGAATCCGGCGAGCTTCGAAATGCCATCACGAGCGGAGCGTGGAACGTCCGGCGCGTCGAGCATATCGACCCGGATCGGGAACTGATCTGGTTTTGGGCGATGGGCCTGCGCGAGGCCGAAGATCCGTACCACCTCCATCTTTGCCGAGTGCGTTTCGACGGCACCGGTCTTTTGCGATTGACCGACGGCGACGGCACCCACGAGGTGCAGTGGTCGAAGGACCGCCGCTATTTCATCGACAGTTGGTCGCGCGTCGACCTCGCGCCGGTGACGGAGCTTAGGAGCGGCGAGGATGGCAAGCTCGTCTGCGAACTCGAGCGGGGCGATCCGACCGCGCTCCTCGAACGGGGCTGGACCATGCCGGAGCGATTCGTCGCGCCGGGGCGGGACGGCCAGACTCCGATCTTCGGCATCATCGTCCGCCCCCGAAATGCAGACGCCACCGCAAAGCTCCCCGTCGTCGAGCGTGTGTATGCCGGCCCGCAAGACTTTCACTGCCCGAAGGAGTGGTCACTCCTCCCTGCGCATCAGGAACTCGCCGCCTTGGGCTTTGTAGTCGTGCAAGCCGACGGGATGGGCACGAACTGGCGCGGGAAGGCTTTCCATGACGTCTGCGCCAAGAATCTCGCCGATGCCGGCTTCCCGGATCGCATCGCATGGATCCGTGCCGCGGCGCGGAGCCGCCCCGAGATGGATCTCTCCCGCGTCGGCATCATGGGAGGATCGGCGGGGGGGCAAAACGCCATGCGGGCCCTCATCGCCCACTCCGATTTCTACGACGTCGCGGTGGCCGACTGCGGCTGCCATGACAACCGCATGGACAAAGTGTGGTGGAACGAACTTTGGATGGGCTGGCCGGTCGGACCTCACTACGCCGAGCAATCGAACGTGACCCAAGCCGGCCAGCTTCAAGGGCGGCTCTTGTTGATCGTCGGGGAGCTCGACCGCAATGTCGACCCCGCCTCGACCATGCAGGTCGTCGATGCTCTGATCCGTGCCGACAAGGACTTTGATCTCCTGGTCGTTCCCGGCGCGGGGCACGGCGCGGGCGGCACTCCCTACGCGCACCGGCGGACCCTCGACTACTTCGTGCGCCATCTCCACGGTCGGGAACCGCGCACTCCCTGATCCTCAGTGGAAGCAGGCGGCGGACAGACCAGTCATCGACTCGAAGCGGGCGACTTGCGCGGGGCTCGTGTGCCAGGCTGGTGGCTCCGCGAGGCTCGGACGGCTGCCCAATGCACGACCATCGTCCTGAGTCGTGACCGGTTGACCGGGATCGATGTCGTAGTCGCCCAGGACCGGCCCAGCATCCGCTGGTGTACTGATGTCATGCGGCCCTGAGATTTCTCCGGATGCGCCATCGACAAGCCAGTAGAGATTGCCGCAAGTGAACTTCGTGATGCGGTGCGACTCCGACGCTCCTCCCGTCGTCGTCCACTTCACGTTGACGGTGGTCGCAGTCAGGCCCGGTTGCCCTTTGGCAACGTAGTGCCCAATCGCGTCCGCATAGTCATCACAGTCGAATCCGACATGGCCACCGAACCACGAACCGTCCGATTCGTAGAGGCCTCCAAAACTCGAAAGCACGACCGCTCGCTGTCGGATGAGGGCATCTTTATTCTGAGCGGACTGCGGCAAGGTGGCCAACGCCAACGGAGTCGGCCCAGTGAGCGGCGAGCCGTCACGGAGTTTCTTGGTGTTCTCCGAGGCGACGATGCTCAAGACAGCGTCGAAGTACGGCACTCCGTTCGTCACGTACTCCGAAGCCGTGGTGAAGGCGTTGATCAGCGCTTGGATGTGTTTTTGGTGGGCGATCGGATCCAGGAAGTCCGCAGTGACGAGCTGATGAGTTCGGGTCCAAAAGCGCCACTGCTGCTGCACCCGGGGATCGGTTGCGATCAACTGATCGAGCGTGAAAATCGGGCCGAGCGTGGGGTCGAGCTGGAGGCGGTGCGAAAAGATGTTCTCGAACAGGGTTGAGCCGACGCCAAACGGATCGTGGTCGGCCGGGCCAAATGGAGGCATCGGTCCGGACTGGAACTTCGGGCTTTGGGGTACGAAGTTTTGGATCGGGCCCGGGTTCATGCCTCCCGAGTCCACGAGGATCCAATACGCTTGGGCGTAGTTGAGTAAGTCGTTCTCGTAGACCGGGTCCGCCAGCGGCGCAATCGGCCCGATCGACTGTCCAGGCAGATAGGGAATGGCCGGTGGTTGCCCCGGCTGGCCCCACACCATCACGACCCCGAGGAGGAGAAAACCGATCGACTTTATTGGCGTGGAAATCATGGTGGGCACTCCCGCGAGCCGTTCATCCCGGACCATCCGGACGGACGAGGCTTCCGGAGATTGAATCCGGTGACGTGGCCAGGGCGGAAGCGAATTCGGAATTCGCGGGTCGGGAGACCTACTTTGCCAACCACGCGCCGACCAAGAGCGCCGGTCCAAACAGCAGATTGGCGTACAGGAAGCCCCGCCCCGCGTCCGAAGCGTCGGAGGCTCTTTGAAGGCGATGCGCACCCAAAACCACCAATCCCGCCAACGCAACGCCGACGTACCAGGCGGCTCCGAAGCCCATGGCCGGTCCCGCGACCCCCACCAACCCCACCCCAATCCACTGCAAGGAGCGGCCCAACCAGCGCACCTGCAGCAGAGGCAGAATCGGGGCCTTGACGAACGCCCCGGGTTCGCCAAGACGGCGCAACCGCGGCGTCAGGCTATAGACCATGTCGAGCCCGGTGGCCCAACTGAGTACCCCGCCCGCGAACACAAGGACTCCCGCCAGGGGAGCGGCGTCCGAACCTCGCATCACCGCCCAGGCCGCCAGCGGCGTGAGCGCCAATCCGAGGCCCACGAGCGCGTGGCCGAGTCCCGTCCGTGCTCGCACGCCCGCCGCTACCGTGAGCAGCACCGCCACCCCCGTCGCGATCCAACCCGCGATCGGTTTCAGCATCCACGCCAAGAAGACCAGCATGGCCGCAGCGTGAATTGCGAAGGTCAACCAAATCACCCGCGGCGTGGGTTCACTCGGCGGCAGATCGGCTTCTACCTCCGGATTGGCCACGTCCTCGGGTGCCCCGAACCACCGATTCATGCTGACCAGATACCCGCGCCCAAACACAATGGCGAGCACCCCCAACAAAAGCTCCCTCCCCCGCAACTCCCCCGGCCGCGCCGCCAGCACCCCCACCGCCGCAAACGGCAGCGCATGCACCGTCCGCACCACATGCACCCGCCGATGCAACGCCCCGATCGTCCGCCAGAGCCGTCCCCAAGCCCCCCACGTTCCTACTTCGTTCTCGCTCATCGCCCCCATTCCCCCAACCCCCCCCCCCCCCCCCCCCCCCCCCCCCCACCCCCCCCCCCCCCCCCCCCCCC
>CADEGH010000025.1 GCA_902826835.1 uncultured bacterium
GACAAGATCCCGTAGTCCAGGTCACCATCACGAAGCGCCACCGACGGCCTGGTGACCGCCTCTCCGCTTCCGACTCTTCTCTTGGAAGGAAAGAGAGCCCCTGTGGCTAGCATCGGAACTTCCGTTCCTGAGCCTCGCCTCGCCCTTCATCGGCAGCGTGCGGATCTGGTGATCCGCGGTCCCGTGGTGCCATCGCTGCAGCGCGCCAGAGAGGAGGGCGGGAGCGGTAGGGGAGGCGCCCGCTCGTCAGTAAGCACGGGCGTAGATCACGCGGCCCTGGCTCGGGCGGCCGGAGACGGGGTCGGTGCCGGGTTCGCGCAGGGAGACCGGTCCGTCGGCGGTGTCGAGTTGGTCGACGAACGGGATGCAGCGAATCGTGGCCTTGGTCTCTTCTTTGATCTTCGCTTCGGTTTCATTTGTGCCGTCCCAGTGCATGAGAAAAAAACCGCCGGCGTCGAGGCGGGCCTGGAAGTCGGAGTAGGAGTCGCAGCGGAAGGTGCGGGAGGTGCGCAGGTCGCGGGCGCGCTTCAACATGTCGGCCTGGAGCCGCGCGGATGTGGCCGAAAGCCAGGCGCTGTCCAGGCTCGCGAACTCGAGAGGAGCTTTCGTGCGCGTCGGGCGTTCGACCACCATCACCTTCTTCGCTTCGAGGTCGCGAGGTCCGACTTCCATGCGCAGCGGCACCCCTCGCTGCTCCCAATGGAAGTATTTCTCGGGGGGACGCAGACCGTCGCGCAGATCGAGGATGATGCGTTGGCCGGTGGGGAGCGTGGCCGTGAGCATCTCCGGGTTCGCCACGAGATTTCCGGCCGGGTCGGTGAATTGCCCTCCGAGGCGCGTCACGAGCTCCTTCGCGTACTGAGTGACCGCTTCGCGCTCTTCGGGCTTCTTATAGATGGGCACAATGGCGATGAGGACTGGCGCGACCTTGGGAGGCAGCACCAACCCTTCGTCGTCGGAATGCGTCATGATCACGCCGCCGATGAGCCGGGTGCTGACGCCCCAACTCGTCGTCCAAACGTGCGAGACCTTCTGGTCACGCGTCTGGAACTTGATGTCGAAGGCCTTCGAGAAGTTCTGTCCGAGATTGTGGGAGGTGCCGGATTGAAGCGCCTTCCCGTCCTGCATCATCGCTTCGATGCAGTAGGTGCGATCCGCGCCGGCGAAGCGCTCGCTCTCGGACTTCTCGCCCTTGACCACCGGAATGGCGAGCACCGACTCCGCGAACTCCGCGTAGACATCGAGCATGCGGCGCGTCTCGGCCTCGGCCTCCTCGGGCGTTTCGTGCGCGGTGTGGCCCTCCTGCCAGAGGAACTCCATGGTGCGCAGGAATAGGCGCGTGCGCATCTCCCAGCGGACGACGTTGGCCCACTGATTGACGAGGATGGGCAGGTCGCGCCAGCTTTGCACCCACTGGGCGTAGGTATGCCCGATCACCGTCTCCGAAGTGGGCCGGACGATGAGGGCTTCTTCCAATGGTCCCTTGGGCTTGAGTCCACCCTTCCCGTCGGGCTCAAGTCCCGAGTGGGTGACCACCGCGCACTCCATCGCAAATCCCTCGACGTGTTTCGCCTCCTTCGCTAGGAAGCTCATGGGGATGAAGAGCGGGAAGTACGCGTTGACGTGGCCGGTCGCTTTGAAGCGCGCGTCGAGCTGGCTTTGGATCAATTCCCACACGCCGTACCCGTGCGGTTTGATGACCATGCAGCCTCGCACCGGCGAGTGATCGGCGAGGTCGCCGGCCTTGATCACGTCGAGATACCACTGGGGATAGTCTTTGCCGCGCGCGCTGATGTTGGTGGCCATGGTCCTGGATTCCGAGGCCCGGGCGGCGGAGTCCGCTCGGGGCGGCGCGCATTCTGTCAGTCAGAGGGGAAGGGGGGAAGGAGTCCCGCGACTTCGGGCTGCGACCGTCGGCCGATTGCCATACAATGGTCGCGAACTGGCCGCCCCCGAGGATCAACTCGTGCGTTTCACCATCACCCTTTGGCTCGCTTTTTTTGCCCTGATCGGGCTCTCGACGGCCCAATCCGGAGGCTCGCTCGTGGGGGTTTACCGCGCCACCCCGGGTTTGCTCCATCCACTGATCGCCTCGAATGTCCGCAACGACGGAGCGCCGCTCGACCAGAATCGGCTCGTCCTCCACCCGACGGTTCCCCTCGAAGTCGTCTTCGTGCCGGGCAAGCGGGAAGGGGAGTTCTCCCTCCGCACGCGCCCGGAACACAACATCAAGAAGTTCATCCTCCCGGGGTTGCTCAACACCAAGCTGACCTACGGCAAGGCGCGGCAACGCGACCACCGGTTCAGCGTGTCCGGGAGCTCAAGCAAGGTGATGGTCCGGAGCGAGTCCGGCACCACCTTCAAGCTCAAGAACTTCGAGTTCTGCTTCCTCGATCTGTCGAACGACGGGGCCTTTGGCTCCGCGAGCGACGGCTACGTCGTCAAAGAGCCGAAGGAGATGCAGTGGACCAAACCCGGGCAGCCCATCGACTTTCGGGCCATGCGCGACCCGGTCACCATCGGCAACCAAAAGCTTTGGTTCCAGCCCGACCCCGCCGGGTTCACCGTCTTGGTCTTGGACCAAAACCCGTTCACGACGGTGGACGGCAAAGCCTACGATCCCGGCGAGGACTTCCAGGACACCCTCAGGATGCTGAACGAAAGTCGGGCCAAACTCGGATTTGGACCGGTCGTGATCGAACCTTCGCTCTCCGATGCGTGTTACGAGCACGCGCTCTACTGCTCCGAACACGGTCTCACGCACTACCAGGATCCCGCCAAAGCCTTCGCCTCTCCCGCCGGCGCGGTCGCCGGAAAGAACTCGGTCATCGCGTCCACTGGCTCGATGCGCACTGGCTACGAAATGTGGCTGACCTCGTTCTTCCACCGCATTTACATGCTGAATCCGGCGCTCACCACCGTAGGTATGGGGGCCGCGAAGGGCGCCACCTGCATGGACGTCCAAACCACGTATCGCGCTTCGGAGTTCGAGCCCTACGCGTGGCCGCCGCCCGACGAGAGGGGAGTGCCTTTGTCCTGGATGAGCGGGGAGACGCCCCATCCACTGGGCACCTCCGAGTCCATGGATCAAGCCGAAGCGGTTCGCTACGGGTACCCCATCACCCTCACCTTCCCGAGCCATGTCGTCACGGGAGTGAGCGCGCAGCTCTTCATTGGGGAGGAGGAGGTCCCGGTCTTCGTGACGTCTCCGGAGAAGCCCAGTGTCCCCCAGTTCGAGCGGAACTTCGACACCATCTTCCTCATGGCCAAGGCACCTCTTCAGCCGGGGACCGGCTACCGGGTCGTGATCGCTTGCCAATTTCGGGCCAAGGCCTTCCGCAAAGAGTGGATGTTCTACACCCGTTGACCGAAGGCGCCTTGACGCTCCCTCCGTTTCCGGTCACCCTTCGGCGCAGGAATTTCCTGCCGGACCAGGAGCCTCATGACTGCCTACGGTTTCGTGATCGACCATCGAAAGTGCATCGGCTGCCATGCGTGCACGGTGGCGTGCAAGTCTGAAAACGAGGTCCCGGTCGGAGACTTCCGAACCTGGGTGAAGTACGTCGAGAAGGGCACCTTCCCGGAGGTGCGGCGCCACTTCACGGTGCTGCGCTGCAATCACTGCGACGAGGCGCCCTGCGTCGAGATCTGCCCGGTCGTCGCCCTGCACAAGCGGCCGGACGCGATCGTCGATCTCGACCGCGATGCCTGCATCGGCTGCCGCGCCTGCATGCAGGCCTGCCCCTACGACGCGCTCTACTTGAACGAGGACACCGGCACCGCCGAGAAGTGCCACTACTGCGCCCACCGCACGGAGCTCGGGCTTGAGCCGGCCTGCGTCGTGGTGTGTCCGGAGCAGGCCATCATTGCGGGCGACGTGAGCAACCCCGCGAGCAAGATCGCGCGCTTGATCGAGGAACAGCCCACCTCCCAGCGCAAGGTGGAAAAAGGAACGAAGCCGCGAGTGTGGTACGTCGACGCCCTCGAGGAGGCGCTCGTGCCGGGCAGTGCGACCGAGCCGAAGATGTTCCTGTGGTCGGATCGTTCGACGCCGCCGCCGCCAGTGCCGAGCGGCTTCGAACCGCCGAAGGATCTCATTGCCTCCCTCGATGTCGGACATCCGCCGGCCTGGGGTTGGCACATTTGGGTCTACTTGCTCACGAAGAACATCGCGGCTGGCGCGATGATGGTCGCTCCCTTGCTTTCGACTCTTTGGGCGACGGCCAATCCGACGGCCGCCGTGTCGGTCGTGCCTGAACTCGTCGCCTTGGTGTTCCTCGGGATCACGGGGTTCCTCTTGGTGCACGACCTCGGGCGGCCCGACCGCTTCCTGAAGATCATCTTCCGTCCGAACGCGAAGTCGTGGCTGGTCAAGGGAACCTGGGTGCTGATGGGACTCGGCGCACTCACAACCGCGAGCCTCGCCCTTCGCTGGTTCGGTGCGACCGCCCTTTCGGACTGGATCCGGTGGCTCAACTTGCCGCTGGCTGCCATGTCATCGGCCTACACCGCGTTTTTGTTCTGGCAGTGCCGCGGGCGTGCGCTTTGGCAGGAGAAGGGGCTGTTTGTGCATCTCCTCGTGCAGGCCGCCCTTTGTGGGGCCGGCCTCGCGATTCTTCTTCCGACTCCGGCGACCGACCGTTTGGCCAACCCTTCTTTCGTGTTCGTCCTCCTCTCGGTGATCAATGCGCTCTGGCTCCGGGTTTCGGCCACGCTGCCCGCGCACGATGCGGAGTCTGCGAAGGCGCACGCGATCCTGAAGGGAACCGGGGCACCCGCCATTGCCGGAGTGCTTTTCTACCTCGCGGCCGTGCTCGAACTGGCCCCCACTGTGATCTCCGGATTCCCGTCGGCCTTGAGTGGGCCCGCATCGGTGATCGCGGTGCTCTGCGCCGCGGCGGCATTGCTCGTGTATGAACGCGGATTTGTCGACGCTGGCCAGAAGGTGCCCAACTCATGAGCGTTAAGTCCACCGACCGTGCGCCGAACGGCGAACCTTGGCAGGTCACGGAATTGGCCTCGTTCCCGCCGCCCGAAAAGTGGGGGGATTGGGTCGAATACGACGCCAAGGCCTGGCCGCGCAAAGTCGAGAAGCACTACGAGCTGATCCCGACGGTGTGCTTCAACTGCGAGGCGGCCTGTGGGCTCGTGGCCTACATCGACAAGAGCAACGGCGAGATCCGCAAGCTCGAGGGGAATCCCTTCCACCCCGGTTCGCGAGGTCGCAACTGCGCCAAGGGGCCGGCGACGATCAACCAAGTCAAGGATCCCGAGCGCATCCTCTATCCGCTCAAACGCAGTGGGCCGCGCGGCACGGGGAAGTTTGAACGCACGAGCTGGGACGAGGTGATCAACACGCTCGCGGCCCGTATCCGCAAAGCCCTGGTCGAAAATCGCCGCACCGAGGTGATGTACCACGTCGGCCGGCCCGGCCATGACGGCTACATGGACCGGGTGCTCCAGTCGTGGGGCGTCGACGGTCACAACAGTCACACCAACGTGTGTTCGGCGGCGGCCCGTCTTGGATACGCGCTTTGGTCGGGCAGCGATCGACCCTCGCCCGATCACGCCAACGCCAAGTTCATCCTGCTCATCTCATCCCACCTCGAAACCGGCCACTACTTCAATCCCCACGCGCAGCGCATCATCGACGGGAAAATGGCGGGGGCCAAGCTCGCGGTCATCGACACGAGACTCAGCAACACCGCGTCGATGGCGGATCACTGGCTGGCTCCCCATCCCGGCACCGAGGCAGCGTTGATCCTCGGTATTGTCCACGTCCTCTTGCGCGAGAAGCTCGAGGACCGCGAGTTTGTGAGGCGCTACGTCAACTGGCGTGAGTCGCTGCGCGCGTTGGCGCCCAACGAACCGGTCACGTTCGAGAACTTCCGCGCGCTGCTCGTCCGCACCTACGCTTCCTACACCCCCGAATGGGTGGCGGGGGAGTGCGGCATTGAAGCGACGCAAGTCGAGATGCTGGCGCGGGAAATCGCGAAGGCCAACGGCGCTTTGGCCACCCACGTGTGGCGCAGTGCGGCGGCCGGCCACCACGGCGGCTGGCAAGTGGCGAGGTCGCTGCAATTCCTGTGTGTGCTCACCGGGAGCGTGGGCACCAAGGGCGGCACCAATCTCCACACCAACAACAAGTTCGTCCCGGCGCCGTTCAAGAAGCCGCGGCCACAGGAAGTGTGGAGCGAACTGCTCTTCCCACCGGAATGGCCGCTCGCGCACCACGAAATGAGCTTCCTGCTCCCGCACCTGATCAAGGACGGGCGGGGTCGCATCGACACCTACTTCACCCGCGTCTACAACCCGGTTTGGACAAACCCGGACGGCATGACGTGGATCGAAGTTCTGCGCAACGAGGCGATGGTGGGGTGCCATGTCGCCCTCACGCCCACCTGGAGCGAGACGGCGATCTGGGCCGACTACGTGTTGCCGATGGGTGTCGCGACCGAACGGCACGACCTCATGAGCCAGGAGACTCATGCCGGTCAGTGGATTTCGTTCCGCCAGCCGGTGCACCGCGTCCAGCGGGAGCGGCGCGGGGAGAAGTTCGAGTGGACGTGGCAGTCGAACCCGGGTGAGGTCTGGGAGGAGGACGAGTTTTGGATCGCCCTCTCGTGGGCGATCGATCCCGACGGGTCGCTCGGGATTCGCACCCATTTCGAATCGCCGTACCGCGCCGGCCAGCGGATCACGACCGACGAGTACTACCGCTGGATCTTCGAAAACTCCGTGCCGGGCTTGCCGGAAGCCGCCGCCGAGAAGGGCCTGACTCCTCTCGAATACATGCGTCGTTACGCCGCCTTCGAAGTGAAGAAGGAGGCCTACGGCGTCTATGGATCCGCGGTCGATGTCACGTCTGCTGAGAAGGACGAGGCGCTCGGAGTGTGGCGGAAGAATGGTCAGCTCGTGGCGATCGACGTTGACGGAAAGCCCGCCGCGGGTTTCAAGACTCCCTCGCTCCGGCTTGAGTGGTACTCACCGACGATGGCGGAGTGGGGACACGCCGATCAGACGTTGCCGGGGTATATCCGAAGCCACGTTCATCCGTCGAAGATCGATCGAACGAAAAACGAGTTCGTGCTCTTGCCGACGTTCCGACTGCCGACGCTCATCCACACCCGCAGCGCGAACGCGAAGTGGCTGTACGAAATCTCGAACTCCAATCCGGTGTGGATCCACCCCCGCGATGCCGAGGGGCTCGGGGTCGAGACCGGGGACTTGGTCCGGGTGACCACACGCATTGGCTACTTCGTCAACAAGGCGTGGGTCACGGAGGGAATCCGACCGGGGGTGGTCGCCTGCTCGCACCATCTCGGCCGTTGGCGTCTGCCCGGCATGCCGGGGACCGATCGTTGGGCATCGTCGGTCGTCGAGATCGACGAAGCCAAGGACGGGAAGGTCCGGGTTCGCCGCCTGCAGGACGTCGCGCCGTTCGCCTCCAACGACCCGGACTCCGAGCGAGTGTGGTGGACCGACGGCGGAGTGCACCAAAATCTCACCTTCGGAGTGCAGCCCGATCCCATCTCGGGGATGCACTGCTGGCACCAGTGGTCGAAGGTCGAAAAGGCCGGACCCGAGGATCGTTACGGCGATATCGAGGTGGACACGGCGCGCTCGATGGGCGTTTATCACGAGTGGTTGGCGCTCGCGCGCAAAGCCAAACCGCCCGGAAACCTGCGCCGGCCCCTGTGGTTTGCCCGCGCAGTTCGTCCCTCGGATGCAGCTTATCGTTTTCCAGGATCCCCGGCTCCGGATGCAAGTGTTGGCCCCGTAAGAACTTAGGGCGGGGACGGTTCGTCCCAAGAATTCTCCCCCCGAGACCCGTCGAATTTCAGACGATCTCTCTACAAACCACGGCTCACCGGATAGAGTCGTGGTCAGTTCGTGACGGCAATCCTCGGCAACTTCTGACCGGCGCCGGTCTAGCTTGGGATTGCTCTACGTTGAAAGGAGGACGCGCATGGACGTGATGCGACGTGGTCTCCTTCTGGCCTGTGCGGCGAGTTTCACCTTCGCGGGTGCGCTCGTGGCCCAGGATGCCCAAGGCGAGAGTTTCAATCTCGCGCCGAAGGTGATCCAGAAGTGGACCTATGTCCTGCCGACGGAGACCTGGTCTCCGGTCAGTGGCAGCATCCCGATCGCGCATGCTGGCGGACCCGGTTTTTCGACCGAAGTCCAAGGCACCGCGCTCGCTGTCGACACCAATGGCGACGGCAAGGTGGATGACAAAGTCAAAGGCATCAAGGACCTGAAGATTCTCAAGGCGAAGGACGCGAACGGAACTCCGTTCGCCTACGCGGTCCGTCTCTCGAAGACGGGCGACGCGTGGACTTTCGCTTCGGGAACGGTCCTGTCCGGTACGGTGAAGGGTGAGAAAGTCACCATCATCGACCAGGACAACAATGGCAGCTACGCCGATGTCGGCGTGGACGCCATGATTGTCGGGGATGGAGACGCAGCGGGATTGCTCTCGCGCGTGGCCAACCTCGGGGGTGAGCTCTACGAGTTGGATTTCCAGGCGAATGGTCGCACGATTGCCGTCAAGCCCTACACGGGCGAAGTCGGCACTCTCGACCTGCGCTCGGAGTTCGAGTCGAAGGGTCGTCTGGAGGCCGCGATCGTCGTGAACGGGAAGGGCGATACGTCCTTCAACGTGGCGACGGCGAAGACGGGCATGAAGGTTCCTACCGGTGATTACACGCTGAAGAGCGGGTACATCTCCCTCGGAACGGAGAATGTCCGCGTTCGTGAAGGTCGCGCTCGCACGGTGGCGGTTCGCGATGGCGAAACCACCAAGCTGGAGTGGGGTGGTCCGGTCTCCGTCGAGTTCGATCACGCGATCGCCGGCGGAGAAGTCAAGATCCCCTACACCTCCCTCAAGTACTTTGGGCGCGGCGGGGAGGAGTATTACTCCTTCTTCCCGGACGCGACGTCGCCGATCGTGAAGGTGACGGACAAGGCAAACGGCCGGCTCCTGAGCCAAGGTCGCTTCGGCGGATGCTGAGGCGGCGGCTTCACGGAGTACGCCGGGCGCGTACCCAAGGACAAGGAGATCGAGGTCACGATCGAGCACACCCGCAATCTCTTCGGTGGCATCACGTCTGCCCCGAAGAAGGAGCTGGGTGGCACGACCCCCGCGGTAAGCGGGGCTAACTGACCCCAATTCGGATTCACGCAATCCGGGCCCCCCGAGCGGCGACGCCGCTCGGGGGGCCTTCCTATTGATGGGACCGCGGATCACCAGATCCGCATGCCACCGACCATGGATCACCCCCCACGTTCACGGGTCTTCAGACGATCCCCTCCCAGCCATCAGATTCTCAACCACCCAAGCTCATCGCATCCGCGTCCCGATCTCGCTGGCCACGATTCCCCGCTTCCGACTCTCCGCTCCCGTCTTGTACACTGACCCCCGGGAAAAAGATGGTGAAGCCAAATCGCACGTTCTGGGGTGTGGTGCTGCTCCTCGGCAGCCTTGTCGGCCTGCGCGGCCAGGATCCGGCCGATCGACTGAGCGCTCTCGAAACGCGCCTCGAGTCGGAGTCGAAGCGGAACGACGCCCAGGCTCGGCGGATCGAAGAACTTGAGCTGACGCTCGCGACCGTCCTCACCGAGAACGAGGATCTGCGCGTCCAACTCGAAGCCAACGACCAACGGCTGGGTATCGAGATCCAGCGCCTTAGCGAGGAACGTGCCCCGGTGGCCAGATTGGATCGGCGCGCCCAGGATCGATTCCGGCTACACGGCCAAGGCCGAGTCGTGGTGCGGGCCTTCGGCGGCGAGGACATTTCGACGGATCAGAGCTTCGAGATCGAACATCTGATTCTCTATATGGACCTCGAGGTCGACGAGGGATTTCGCCTGCGACTGTCTCCGGGCATTTCCCACGACGGCGGCGTTTACGTGCTCGAGGCCTTCGCCGCGTACGAGCCCTTCGAGTCGCACGAACTCGTGGCGGGCCGCTTCTTAGTGCCCTTCAGTGGCACCCACGCCTGGGCTTTCCCGAGCGACAGCTTCATCGAGCCATTCCTGGCTGAAAACTCTCCCTCACCCTTTCTTTACACGCCGTGGTGGGACGAGGGTCTCATGGCGACTGGCCGGCTGAGCTACGGATCTGAAGGCGAACACGAGCTCTTCTACGCGGGGTATCTCGTCAACGGATTCGACGCCCTCGGGCTTGCGGGTATCCACAAGCGCACCATCGGCGACAACAACGAGAACAAGACTCTGGGCGCGCGTGTGAGTACGACCTTGCGGCTCGGGGAAACGACGAAGCTCACCCTCGGCGCCGCGGGGCTCTACGGCAAGTATGACGCGGAGGACGACCTCGGGTTCTCGGCTTTCGAATTCGATGTCGAACTTCGAACCGGCGACCTGAGCCTCTACCTCGAGGCCTTCGCGCGCGACGCCGAGATCGTCGCGGCGGTCCTCGAAAATCCCGCCGCGAGTGTGCAGGAGGTCGCCCGGACCCAGGGACTGAAGTTTCGTCCTCGCTACCGACTTCTCGAAGGACTCTCGGTGTTCGCCCAACTCGATTTCCTGCGCGTGCGCCAGCCGGAGCGCCAAGGAAATCGTTTCAGCGTCTTCGATCTCTCGGATGAGGAGTTTGCGATCCGTACCGGCATCGTCGGCCTCGAAGTCGAACTGACTGCCCACAGTCGGCTCCGACTCGAAGCGGGCATCTTCGATCGCGATCGGGATCTCGGCAAAGACATTCCCTTCTTGGCTCTCAGCCTCTTCACCTCATTCTGATGCGCATCATCACTTGGCTCAGCATGCTTGCGGCGGCTCTGGTCTTGGTCACCTGTGGACTGGGTGGCGGGGGGAAACCCGTGCCCACGCTGCCCTCCGATTTTGCGTCCGGCTCCACCATTCCGGGGTGGGTGTTGTCCCTGCCCTCCGGCGGTCGTGCCGAGGTTGCGTCCTCGGCAATCCATGAGAACGGACGCTGGACCGTCATTCTCTCGCGCGCCCTTCGGTCTGTCCCGCGTGACGTGCCCTTCAGCATTGCCGTCGCCAACGATGGGCTTTCGCATTCCGGCTCGACCAATGTCCGCTGGACCGCCGACCCGAGTGCCACCGGCAGTGCCACCACTTTGGTCGCCCGCCGGGTGGCCAACGGCAGCATTACGCCGGATGGCGTAGTCTCGCCATCGGAATGGTCGACCGTCGGTTCCAGCTCCATCCCCATGGTGGCCCGCAACAACCTGCCGACGGGGAAATGGCCGACCGCCAACAACACGAACCTGTTTGCCCAATCGGCCTACGATGACGAATTTGTCTACTTCGCCTTCCGGTGGACCGACCCGGCGCCTCCGCGCAGCGAGTTCGGCCCCGTGCTCCAGTGGGACGGGACCGATTGGGTACGCAAGCCGCATCGCACGAATGACACCAATGGCGACGGCATCTTGGGCCCATCGGAACCTATGACCATCTCGGCCTCCGCCGAGGACGAAGATCGCATGTTCTTGTTTTGGCCGATTCACGACAGTGTGCGCGCCTACCGTCCGGGAGGTTCCGGATGCGCGGTCTCCTGCCATCAGAACGAGCCGCTCGACGTCATGGGTTTCGAGGCGGTGCATGCGTGGGTGAATCCCGATGACCGTACGGATGTTTGGCAATGGCGGGCGTCGGCGACCGCCCCCGCGCGGCGATTGGACGACCAATTCTTGAAGCAAGGTAATCCGGCGCTGGGCAAGTCGGGCGGCGGATCCGGTTTCGCGAGCGATGCGGGGGTTGCCCCGTTCGGGGTGTCGAGCGACACCAATCCCACCGCGATGTTCGCCGCCCCGGTCACCGGATTTGCCCGGTTGATTGCCGAGCCGTTGACTTTCGACTCCGGCATTCCCGCGGGCTATCCGGTCTTGGCTCCGCTGGCCGCCAACACCGCGTCCTTCAACTTCGCCAATTTTAATGCGACCGGCCTGGCCCCGCCGGCGTGGGCCAGTACCGCTCCCAATTTTGCGAACAACTTTCTTCCGGCGTACTTCCACCGGCAGCCGACGGAAAGTCGGGCCGACCTGGAAGCCGGCACGAGCTTTTCGGGCACTCAGTGGGTGGTGGAAATTCGGCGCAAGCGCGTGACGCGGGATGCGGCGGGCCGGCCTCGGGAGGACGATGTCCAGTTTGACGAGGACGTGGATCTTTTCCGCGAGGCGTTCTCATCCAGTCTCGGGGGGCCGGGGGCGACCTTCTCGGTGTCCATCACGGACGGGGCCAGGGGCCACGGAGTGGGGGAGACCCAATACGCGGGGCCGCTGCGCCTGACGCGGGATCCAACGCTGGTGGGCCCCTCGCTCGGATCTGGGGTGTTCCTGCACGACTACGGCATCGGGTTCTTGCCCGCTTCCGCGGCCGACTTCACCGATCCCCGCACGTCGACTCTGACTCCCTCGCTCGGCGCGGACAACGCCTTGCTCATCAAAGCGGGGACGGACGGAGGCGAGCGACTCTTCGTGCTCGCATCTTGGCTCGATGCCAACCCCGATCTTCGGCGCGACGAGTGGGAGTGGACGGGGTTCAACTGGTCGAGGTCCGGAGAGGACGACGAACTGCGGTGGTTGTGGGGCAGCGAATCCACCTCCCCGGGGTTCGGATCAATCGGGTGCGGAGTGTACTGCCATCAGACCGGCGGAATTGGCGCTCCGTCGGAGTTGCACTTCAGTGCGCGCAATTTCGGAGAAACCGCCGATCTCTGGTACTGGAGAGCGAGTCTGACGCAAAGCCTGGGATTTGCCGACGACCTCACGGTGGGCTCCCGTTTCTACGACTTGATCGCCACGGCTTCTGGTCGAGCGTCGCTCGCCGCGGATGGGCCGGGCTCGATTTTCACCGACAATGCCGAGAGCGGGCAGAACTTCCCGCGTTTCATGAGCTTTGCCGATCCCGGCGCCAACGTGGCGTTTCTCACCATGGGAGTCGCTACTTCTCCGGACGCGATTCCCTTCGTCGATGCACTCGGGAATCTCCCCCCGCCGCCTCCGCCGCCCGGATCGCCGACCTCCTTCGCGGCGCAGATTCGTCCCATTCTCAATGAATGGTGCACGGCTTGCCATCCTTCTTCGGAGGGCCTGAGCCTCTTGAGTTGGAATGCCCTCATGGCGGGCAGTCAGAATGGACCGGTGGTGCTGCCCGGGAACTCAGCGATGAGCCCGATCATTCAGCGTCTCCAGGGGACCGTGATGCCACGGATGCCACTCGGGGGCGCTCCCCTCGCCACCGAACAAATTCAGCTTATTGCGCAGTGGATCGATCAAGGGGCCCTGAACAACTGAGGATCTCTTATGCACGCACTTCGCTCGGGCGCTTTATTCCTGATTGTCTCCGTGCTTCCCGCTCAGACTTTTGACCTCGCCGGAATTCCGAGCGAGATCGCCGCGCACGAGGGGCTCGTCGTGGCGCGATGTTCGACCTGCCACACGATGAGCCGAGTAATCAAGGCCCGGCACGTGGGCGGGGAGTGGGCTGATGTCGTGGAAGACATGCGTCTGCGGGAAAAGAGTGGCATCAGCGTCCCGGAGTCCGAGAAGATCACGGCGTTTCTGGCCGCCTGGTCGAAGCGTGGCGACGCGGCGCCTGTAGAACTCACCCCTTCGGTCCCCGCGCCGCCGGCCATCGGGCCGAGGATCGGCGCCCAACCTACGCGGCGAATCACCCTGCGCAGTTGGAAATTGACCGAGGGGATGGAGGTTGCGGACGTCCCGAGCGCGGTCGGGAGTTTGAAGGTCGCATCGCTGCGATTCGAAATGCTTGGTCCACACTGGTCGCCGGTGGCGACGCTTGCCTCGTCTCGCGGATCCTCGGCGAGCGAGGTGCGCCCCGTCATTCAGGAGGTGCGTCAGCCCCCCGGGGTGGAACTGCACCGTTGGTCGATCGACCGACACCAGTTCCATCTCGAACCCAGCCTGGAGGTGGTGGGGACCGAACCCTTGACGACTCCCGACCCGAGCCGGATCAGGCTCGTGTTGTCGGTCGTCCACACTCTCCCGAGTCCCTCGATCCCCAAACTCGCTGTATCGAGTCCCTGACCTGCGTCTTTTCGCCACGGGCACCGTCTCGTCGGGCGAAAGGAGGTCATCATGACCTTGCGAACCTTGGGACTCGGCTTCTTCTTGTTGGCGGCAGCGGCCGCGCTGGCGGCTTCGGCGTTCCACACCTCGGGCCCGACTTCCCCGGCGAAGGACCCCGCAGGCGCTTGCTGCCCTGAACCGAACTGCTGCGACGAGCCGCCGGCTTGCTGCGACAATCCTCCCCCCGGCTGCTGTGACGATCAGGGCCAGGGCGGAGCTTGCCCGCCGGCTTGCTGCACGCTCTGAGCGAAACGGTTTGGAGGGGGGGGCGGCGAGCCACGGCCGCAAATTCCGGAATGACTGCGTCTCGCCGCCAGCCCCGCCGTCTCCCTTCCGAACTCGCCACCGCCGTGGCGGGTATGGTGGTTCCCATGTCCCAATTGGTTCTCGATTCGTGGAACCGTTTTGCCGAAGCCTTGCAGCGCGAGGTTTCGTCCAAGATCAACGACGCCGCGACGGCCGAGGACATCGTCCAAGAGGTGTTTGGCAAGTTGGCCACGCGGCCGCCGCGGCGGCACGAGCCGGAGGCGCTCCGGGCTTGGCTATGGCGAGTGGCGCGACGGGCCATCGTCGACCGCTATCGCGCCCGGCGTAACGCGGGAATGCTCAGCGATGAGGTCGAGCCGGTCGATCCCGCGGTCCCCTCAACTTCGCTCGATTCGGCGGCCCACGAACTCTCGAGGTGTATGGTCCGGATGATGGATGGACTCAGCGCCGACGATCAAGTCGCGCTTCGCACCGCCGACCTCGAAGGGCGTTCTCAGCTCGACTGGGCTCGCGAACTCGGCCTGAGCGCGAGTGGCGCGAAGTCGCGCGTGCAACGAGCCCGCGGTCGTCTCAAGGAACTCGTCGCGAAGTGCTGTCACGTCGAACTCGATGCCCGGGGTGGGGTGATCGACTACGAGTGTCGATCTACGGTTCGTGGCTGCGGATGTTCGAACTGAGGCGGTCTCGCGCCGGTGCAGCGGGCTCTGGCTGAAGCCAGCCCCGACATGGTCGAGTGACTGCAAGTCGGAGCTCCATTGCTCACGGCCCATGGGATCCCGAACTGCCGGCCTCCCCGGGTGAGGGAAGCGGGTGACGTGGTCCCCGAGCGAGCTGAGGGCATCAGGGTTGCGGACCTGGCGACCTCGCTACAGGTCGCCGACCGTGAACGAGAAACGCGAACCCTCGGTCCACAAAAAAAGCCCGATCGGCCGGGCTGGCCGAACGGGCTTGTGCCCCGCGCTCGTAGATGAGGCGCGGAACTAGGGTCGAAACGATCAGTAGGAGACCGTGTAGCCGGCGCCGTTGTAGCTGAAGTTGAGGGTGTCTCCGGCGTCCGTCAGCGGGGTCAGGATGAGGTCCGCGCTGTAGAGGCCGTGCGAGAAGCCCGCGGCACCCGCCGCGGTCACGCCTGCACCAACGTAGGTCGCGGGCATCACGGGATCGATCCCGACGGTGCCACCCGGGTGCGCGCCGATGAACATGTCGGTTGCCGCCGTGGTGGGGAGTCCGATGTTCGCGCCCGAGATGGTCACGTCGCTGGTGGTGGAGGAGAGGATGATGGAGTAGGTGCTCGCCGTACCGGCTTGGGCGAAGTAGCCGATGCCGGTGTAGTCAACCTGGAGGCCACCGGGGATTCCCACGAGGCTGACCGACCCGCCGACGAGCGTGTTGAAGTCCGCGAAGCAGCCGACGAAGGGAGCTTCCGTCGCCAGGTAGGTCGCCGCCGGGGCGAAGCTCGTATTGGCCGTCGCACCCATCACGACGCGACCGTTGGTGATCACGTGATACTGGGAGTAGATCGTGCCGTAGAGCGAAACCTCGGGGATGGCGGTGCAGCCGGGCAGGGCCAGGCCGGCGGTGAGGCTCAGGGCCACGTCGTCACCGACCGGGCCGGCGGCGCCGACGAAGGGAGCGCTGGGCACGCCCTGAATGTTGATGGCCTGGGAGAGTTCGAACCCATCCGGAGCCGCGCCGCTGATGACGAAGAGCTGAGCCGAGATGCCGGGAGCCGGGAGGATCGGCATGGCAAACGGCAGCGCGACCGGGACGCCGGGCCAGGGGAGGAGGGACGCCGCGAGGCCGCCGTTGAAGAAGAAGAGGCCGCCCGCGAAGTCGAGGTTGAGGATTCCGGCCGTGCCGGCCGGGAGACCGCCGCCAGACAGGGGCACCAAGGACGACAAGTTGTAGGCCATCTCGAAGGGCGCGCCGGCAACGTTGCTGTTGAGGGTCACCGTCGTGGGCGTGGTCTCGCAAGCGACGAAATTGGCGGGGGTGAAAGCGCTGCCCGTGACGCCATTGGCATCAAGGCTGGCACCGAGAGTGTTGGTGTCGTACTGGTTGGGACCGGCAGGCATGTAGGTCACGGTGCCGTTGAAGAGGCGGCCTTGGCTGCCGGCGGTGGTACCACCAAAAGTGGTGCCGGGCAGCGGGTAAGTCTTGCCGTTGCCGCCGATGAGGTTGACCACGCCGTCCGTAGCGATGGTCGCGTTCCACTGAGCGGTGCCGGTCGTGTAGTAAACGGTCGAGCCAGTTGCCGCCGTGCACGTCACCCAAAAGCTCTGGCGAGCGCCGGCGGCAACCGGGACCGCCAAGGTGCTGGACAGCGTGTCCGGCGTCACCGCGCCGCCCGAGTGGACGAACCCCGGGAGGGTCAGGATCGGGGCGCCCCAGAAGAGCGGGTCGCTGATGTTGGAGACCGGCGAGGCAAAGTTGCCGGCCGCAGTGTAGATCTCGACCGTGGCGGTCCCGGCGGCGGCAAAGCGCGAGGAGAGTCCGGTGACGACGATTGGGCTGGCGCTGATGTTGTCAACCGCGAACATCACACCCTTTTGGCCGTTGAAGGCGCCCAAGAACGTGACGCTCTGGGCGGTGATCGCGCCCGCCAAGGCGATGATCGAGAGAGCAATCTGAGACTTCTTCATGAGATCCTTGAACTCCGTGCAGTGTCGGTGCTAGCCCCGTTGCTCAACCTGCGCCGCCCTCGGTCTCCAGGTGACCGAGGAGGAAAGAACAGCTTTGGGTTGGGACTCAAGCCGGGACCAGACTGGGATCGGGGCGCTTGCCCCGCGGGGGAACCTTGTGTCGAAGGGTAGTCTGGAAGCCCGGGTTAAAGCAACCAACTTGATGGGACGGCGATAAATAAACCGAAAAAAGCGTTTCTTGAGCGCAAAATCTTCAGAAATTGCGGTTCGCCCGTGGTGGGCAGCTATAACTAAGGCGAGGAAGGTGTCCAGCGGCGGCGCTGGACCGGCCACCTGAGCCACTTGGTTCTTGGAGGCCGCACCTGGGTCGTCCCGGGACCGACGAGAGGGCTCGATCCCATGGACTGTCAGGTGGATGTCCCAGGTGGGGTTCCACAATCGGGCAGCGTGCGGGCCACAGGCCCGACTCCACGGCTCCGAGGCGCAAGGGGAGCCCGACGGGGGCGCACTGGATCCGTCCGAACGAGGTGCGTCCGCGTGCAGTGCCACCGATTAGCCTCAGCACCAACGAGCGGAATCTGGTAGGGAATGGAGTAACGATCCGCGCCGGGACGACATGGGCACCTCGGCAGCGCAGGCCCCGGAAGCGCGACAGGCTCCAGGTCGGAGGTTCCGACCGACTGTCGTGGGTGACTTTCGGGGTGCGCGCCAAGTCAGCGAGTGAGAGGAGCGGGCCGCTGCCCTTTCGCTCGCGAAAGGAAGTCGTCCATGCGTGGAGTCGCGATCGGCTTGTGCGTAATCCTGGCGGGAACCGCTACCGCAGTCGGGCAATTGACCATCTCCGCAACCGCCCCCGCTCCGGGGGCTCTCGTCTATTCCGTCGCCAATATCCCGTCGGGCACCACGGCCGGCCGGACCTATGTCAGTTTCAATACCTCGCTCGCCGCCGGAGCGGGTGCCCTCTTGGGGCTCAATCTCGATTTCTTTGATTTTCTCGGTCAGGCCGCTACGCCTATACAGCCTGGCAATCCCCTCGCGTGGTCCTACCCATCGGGCATGGGCTCATTTCCTGACGCGCCCTTCACGCTTCCCGCCGGCTCGCTTCCCAATGGCCTTCAGTTCGACTTGATGGCGATGGCGACCGGCTTCGGCCCCTTGGTGGCATTTTCGAACGTGGTTCGTTACGCGGCAGGCCCCTCCATATCGACGACCAGCATCGTCGAAGAGACGCCGTTCAACCTGTCATTTCCGGCCGTCTCGAATAACCCGCTGGACTTCTGCACGCTGATCATGGACCCCACAGGCAATTTCGAGCGTGTCATCCTTGCGCCCAATCCGACCGGTGGTTGGATGGCGAGAGTGCCCCGTGGCGCGGTGCCGCCCACCGGCCTGGGAACTCTGATGATTGCGGAGGGCCAGGGCACGATGCTTCCCCAGACCGCGACTGGCCCCATGACCTTGACCACGCAGTCGTGGGTCGGGACCCAGCCCGCCAATCAGTCGATCCCGGGAATTACTACGGCGGGCACGGGGTCCCTGGGAGGATCTCCCTGCACGCTCACCAACTGCGTCACTTACTGGTCCAAGGCCGTGATCGTGCCCGGCAGCGGGATGACCCTGGCGAACTGGCAGGTTACGGTTCCGGCAGGTGCGTTGGCCTGCCTTTGTCTGCCCACGACCCAGGTCTTATTCGACCTTCACGGGGATATCCTCACGCCAGGCGGCACGAGTGCGAGCCTGCATTTCGACAAGTTCATCTACGGCACGAACAGCACCTCCATGGACCCCTGCCAGTGTCTCGCGCAGGTGATGCTCCAATTCTCGACGGCAGTGGCAGCGCAGACCGCTGGCAAGGTGATTTGTCTCTCTTCCTGTGTCTTGAATGCTGCCGGGGATTACGTCGTCACGGTCAATTTCATCGCGTTCGGAGGCAGCTCCTTCATCAGCGGTCCCTCCGGCAAGCTGCGCATCTGCCCGTGATCCGCACACGTGGTGTGCAATGATCGGATTCGACCCTGGTAGGGATACCGCACCGTGACTGCCGAGGCGGTTCCCGGACTCCGATGGGTCCCGGGGCAATTTGCGGACATGCCCGGCTCGGGCGCGGAGTCGCGGTCAAGAGTCTCCCGCACGCGTTCGGAGCCTGCGGGTTACCGCAGGCAGGGCTCGCGTCCACGCCGGTTGGGGAGGACCGAGGGAGTGGCTACGTTGATAGCCTGACGATGCCCATGCGACTCCCGAAGGACCAAACTCTCGAACCCGAAGCCCCGAAGGGGTGGCAGCGAGCGCTTTTGGTCGTGGTCCTACTCGTCGTGATCCGTGGGTTGCTTCATCATCATCCCCACGGACACGGCGCTCCGTCCGGGGGGCATTCCGTTTCGGCCCCCGATTCGGAATGCCCCTCCTGTGAGTTCCAACAGAGCCCGCGGAATGTTCCGGCGGCGGTTCGGTTTGAACCCTGCCCGGTTGCCCTGGTCCCCGTTCGCCCCCTACGATTGCCCTCCGACGTACCTCGCGGGGTGCCCATAGAGCGGCCCCAAGCCCGCGGTCCGCCCGAGTCGCTCCCTCAATCAGTCGGGTGACGGGCTACCGCGGCCTTCGGGTCGCGGACATGCGTCGGTCCAGATCTGCGCGATTTGATGCCAGCGTCGGTGCACTCCTTTCAGTGCGCCATACCTGGCCGGGTCGCGGTTTCGGTGGGTTGCCAGTGGAATACTCTCTACATGGGGCGACCGGGGACACTATGTCTTCCGGTACGGTCGTGGCTTCGGATGGCTTGGGAGCGACGTTTCAAGGGGCCGTCGAGCCCCATCTCCCGTGCATGCATCGAGCGGCCGCGAGGATCCTCGGCCGTTCGGACTTGGCGTCCGATGTCGTGCAAGAAGCGTTATGGGCCCTGAATCGGCTGTCCACGCCGCCCACCAATCTTCGGGGGTGGCTCATCAAGGCGGTGGTTCACCGAAGCTTGCACTCGGCCCGCAGTGAGCGGCGTCGCTGCCACCACGAAGGGGCGCTGGCGTTGGCTCGCCCAAGACAGTCCGACCCCGGCTGCACGGAGTGTGAGCGTGAAGAGCAGAGGAGGATCGTCTCGGCGGCGCTCGCCGGACTATCCGAGGAGCATCGCGAAATCCTCATGCTGAGTGCGGCCGGGGACTGGGACTACTCCGAAATGGGACGCCGGTTGAATCTGCCCGTGGGAACCGTGCGCTCCCGGCTCGCCCGGGCTCGCGCGGGGCTTCGCCGTGCGCTCATGCCCCACGCCGAGGCGTTGGGAGTGTGCCCATGGTGTAATTCCGAGGGTCAGTCGCGACGCGAGCTGCGAGGTCCTGGTCACTGAGCTTGCCACCGGCAATTCCCCCGCGAGGAGAATTCCCGGGAACTGATTTCGACCGAGCGGCACTTGCTTGTCGGATGGCCGCAGCACCGGCCACCGGTGCGACTTTCCCCTCTGTGCCGAGGATCGCTTACGATGGCCAATACTGCCGTGAAAACTACGTTCGTCGTCCTTGTGTTTGCGTCCGCCTGGTCGGCGCAGGTGTTCGAGGGACGGTCCCACTACGCACGCGTCCCCTTCGTCGTCGACGAAGTTGCCGGATCCGTCGAGCAGTTTTCGCTCGCGTCCGACGCCGAGCTTTCGGTGATCGCCTACCGCGAAGCGCCGTCCGAGGTGGTTTACGCGCGCACCAACGACGGCCGTGGCCTCGCTCCCGACGCTGGTCTGAATTCGGGTTGGAGTCTTTCCTTCCCCCTCGCGGGAACCGCCGGGATTCCCCGCCGCTTGGAGCGGGACTCGGTTCAGTCCGTCGGCGGATCCGCGTATGTCGTTTGGATGGATGACGATTCGGGCTCGGCTTCGACGCGTTTGCGCTATCGCGTGCACTCCGGCGGAGCTTGGGGCCCACTCCTTGCGGTGAGTACGGCAGGCTATCCGGCGCTCGCGGATGTCGTGGGGTTTTCCTTTGTTGGCAAGCGCGGGCTCAATGGCCAGACCTACCTCTACTTGCTCACTCGAATCGATGTCCAGGGGACGGGTCACCTCGTCCTCTCAATCTCTCCGGATGGTGGCGCGAGCTTCCTGCCCGCGATCCCGGTTGCGGACGGGGGAGTCGCGCCGGCGGGCACCGGTGGCGCAGTCTTGGGCCAAAGTGTGGACTCCCAACTCGCGGAGCTGTATGTCGCCTGGACTGACGACCGCTCCGGCCGCTCCAGCGTCTACTTCCGACGGGGTATCGTCGGGTTCCTCGGGGAAGTCACTTGGCTCGCGGGCGAGAGCGAGCTCTTGACCGCAGCCCTCCCGGCTTCCGTCTCGGGGGCGCCGATCGTCGCGGTCAACGGCAGCTTCGCCTGGACGGGGACCAATCAGAAAATGGTCGGAGTCGCGTGGCGACAAGACGACGGCGACGGAACACGATCGCTCCAACTTCGAGCCTCGCTCGATTCGGGCGCTACGTTTCAGCCCACTCTCCTTGCTCCCCACACGGATGTCCCCGCGCTCTTGGTCGGCGAATTCGACTTCGAAGTCATCAGTGCCGAGTTTGTGCTGACCTGGGATGACAATGCCGAATCCGACGGCCTGGGTGGGGTGAACGTCATGCTGCCAGGAGGCACTCATTGCTGGCGTGCGGAGTCCGGAGACGGAGTCCAGTTCGATCCCGAACAGCAACTGTCCGGCCAGGAGTCACCGACGGACCGGGGCCTGTCGCCGAAGATTGCCCGCGCGGTCGGAACTCCCGACGGCACGGCGATCGCCTTCCTCGAGCGAACCGCCGCCCTCTCCCGGGTGGCTTCGGCTTTCGGCGATCAGGAATTCGGTGGAGAATGGCACGACGAATACCCTGTCGTTTCCACCGGCGAACCCGGAATCCTCTCGGTTCGGGATCCGGATCTCGCATACAACCGGCTCTACTACAACTTCATTATGGCGTGGCGGCAGGAGACCTCGAGCGGTAGCGGGGTCTTCGATCTGATCGTCGGGGGCTACCGTCCTCACGACGTCACGATTCGGGACTGGTACGAGGGAACCAGCTCCATCCACTTCGAGATCGGTCACTTGCCCTTCCAGGACACCTATGGATTCGTTCTGGTCTCTCTGGGCGCCAACAACGCCTTCGGTGGCAATCTGATCGCGCCGGATGGCCGTAAACTCGGTCTGATTGCCGACGACTTCACCGTCTTCGGAGTGACGAACTTCCAGTATTTCTTCGGAGTGAATGACCCCAACAACGAAGGAGTGGTCACTCCGAACCTGCCGATCGTCCTGCCTCCCTCGATCACCGTGGGCTTCCCGATCTCCTACGTGGGATTGACCTGGGGCCCGTTTGGAGACTTCCACGTGATCACCGACCACTTCACGGCTCTGCTCGAGCCCGCCCCTGTGAACTGACGCCCACAAACGACCACTCGAAGGTGAGGCTCCGCTCGCGCGATGGTAGGGCCCGGACATTTCGGGAGCAGCCTCAGCTCGGGTCGCTCGCGTTGACTCATTCGGTTTGACGCCTCCGATGGTGTTCGGTTCGAATCGGAGTTTCGAGTCCATTCCTCCCCCTGGCCCTGGTGGTGTCGCGGACGCCGCCAGGGCCTTTTTCTTGACATTGGAGGTCGACCTGTCCATGAGCTGCGCCCATCGACTTACTCGCTCCGTCCTGGTCTACCAACTCGCGCTGGGAGCCGTTTTGCTGTCTGCCGCCGGGTCCGTTCATGGTCAAGTCGTTCCTTGGATTCAGCCCGCCCGAGAGAACTGGGAGGGATTTGCGCCACCTTTCTCCGTGGCGCCCGGTGGACCGGCCAACGCGCTCGGTGCATCGTGGTCGTATGCCGTCACAAATGGAGTCAACGGTCGGCTGCGGGTCATCGACGCGGGGGCGATCCCCGCCCCTGCGCCACCGGGCACCGGCGGCAACGGGCCAACCGTCGTGTGTCTGGACCGGTCGAGCACCGGAACGGCCGTCACGAACATGCTCGTACTGCATTTCGACGGTCTCTCCGTCAGCCAGGGCGCGTTCGGGATTCGGGCCGATTTTGCCCTCTGTGAGCTCGGAGACGAAATTCACCCCGAGGACACAATCAGCGTTTTCGACGGACAGCAGGAATTCACGATCCTCAGTTGGAACCAGGCCGGGGTGCAGCAGCAGTGGCGCGAATTTTCGATCGTGATCGATCCGGTCTCCTTTCCTGGCATGGTGTTCACGAACGCAATGGAACTGCGTTTTTCTCAGCGCGACGATTTTCCCGCTCCGAGTGACGGGCTGTGTATCGACAACATCGCCCTGAGTGCTGCGCCCGTGTACGTGGACCTGGCGTGTGTCGCGGTCGTGGCCCCTTACGCCCGGCCCTGTGGCACCTTCGGGGCGGCCGAACCGGTCGTCATCCGGGTGCAGAACCAGGCACTGAGCCCGTTCCCTGCGGGAATCAGCACGGTCCTGACTCTGGTGTCGAACGGTGTGCCGGCGATCTCCGAGACCTGGTTCTCGGCGTCTCCATTGGCCCCGGGTCAGAGCCTGGACTTCACCTTTGCCACGACCTTGAACCTCGGCGGGGCCTCGACTTGGAGCTTGGCCGCCATGGCGACGGCACCGGGGGACGTGAACCCGGCGAATGACACTTCTCCCACCACGGTTTCGACCTCGCCCGGGGCCACCGTCATCAATCAGTTTCCGTATGTCGAGACCTTCGATGCGGCCCTGTATTCCGGACCGAATCCCGGTCCGACTTCGCCCCCTCCGGGTTGGTCGCAGGAACCCGGCGAGGCACTCGGGCCCCACTCCGATTGGTATTTCCGAGCCGGGTTGGTTCCAACTCCGGGGACGGGGCCACTTGGCGGCTACGCGCCCGGCGGTGGCGTCGGCCTCGGATACGCCTACGTCGAAGACGAAGGGGACTTTCCAGCCGTGTCGCTGTGGACTCCCTGTTTCGACTTGACCTCTTTGGCCCTCCCGACTTTGGACTTCAGGGTTTGCATTCGGAACGCCAATCCTCCCCAGGGGGCGAACTCCCTGCATGTCGACTTGGAGTGGTTTCCTCCCTCCGGCCCGGGCGGCCCGATCGTGCTGGACGTGATCGCACCGGTCTTGTTCTATTCCGACGAACTCTGGCACCACATCGGATTGGATCTGAGCGCCTACGCTGGACAATCCGTGCGAATCCGGTTTCGAGCTACGAGTCACGGAGGAGGCAGCGGTTGCGACGTTGGCCTCGACCACGTGCGCGTCGCCGAGCGGGAGTTCGGCGTCGGGCAGACACCCACCCCGGGACTGGCCACCCTGGAACTGGTCGGAGCTCGTTCTATTTCCGGGCTCCCTTTGTCCCCGCTCTCGGAACCGGGGCCCTACTGGCTCGAACATCGTGGTCCCCACGCGACCCTGCTCCGCATCGAAGGCCTGCCGAACTCGCTGGTCACCCTGGCGCTCTCCGGCCTGTGCCTCGGCTCGGCTTTCATTCCGGGGAGCGGCCAACTCGATCTTTGCCTTTTGCCATCGGGTTCGGGATTCGAGATCCTGGGTTCGGGCTCTCTGCATCCGCCCGGATGGCCGCCCCTTCTGACCGATACCTCCGGAACCTGGCAAGTCCCGGTGATATTGCCCCCGGTGAGTCCCGGCACGGAATACGCACTGCAAGCCGCCGTGGAGTTTCAGCCCGGCGGATTCCGACTCAGCAACGCGGTTGCGGTCCGGGGCTATTGACCGGCGCGCTACTCGGCGCAGCCGGCGACTATGGAAGCTACGAGTCTGCAGGACCCGAGACTGCGGTCGTTCGGCTGATGGTGCGGTGGCAAAGAACCGCGGTCAACAGTATTGCGGCGAGCAAGGGCGCCATACTCCCGAGCCATGGCCATGAGCGCGTGGAGTGCGTGAACGTCGTAGCGTTGGAGCGGGGAAGGGACGAGAATTGGGCCTGAGTCAATTGGTCTTTGCGTGCCTCGGCGGGAACCAGGATGCGCTCGCGTTCCCAGATCATGGACCGGGCCTCTGGTAGGACGCGAAGCCAGTCGTGCTGGGAGATCCCAGAAGCTCGATCCAGAGCAGCTTGGATGGCGAGGCAGGGCGATGCCCACGAGGCTGCGGCGATCCAAGCGAGCCGTCGACTGTGTGCGCCTTCGATCCGCACGTGAAGTCGGGTCGCATCGGCCCGCAGCGACTGCTGGGTGATCAGCCACGCCGTATCGTCGCCGGCGGTCGACGCAGCCACGCTCTGCAGTTCCGGGTACTCCGACCGGAATGCCTCGGTGGCTCGCGAGTCCGGATTTTCCCAGTTGTCAGTCCGGCGCCGCGACTCGACGATGTCGGCAACCCTGGATGGCTCAGGGTGGAGCGCACTCGCGGCAGTATCGGCGGCGGTCGGGATTACGATCGCGAAGATTCCGTAACCCAATATCCACTTGGCCCATCGGCTGGCGCGTGTGGACGAGGCCAATTCCGTCCAATCCGTGAAGAGCAGCCAAAACACGAGGAAGGCGATGACGATGGCGAGAACCGGCAGGGCTTGGTCCAGGCCGAGGGATTCGGATCGTGGCGACCAAGCGAGGGCAAACGTAGTGGGAACCGAGAGTGCCAAGAGGATGGCCACAATGCGAACGAACATCCGTCGCATCAAAATGGCCCAGAGTCCGGAACCACGCATACGCAAGAGGGGCGTCACCCCCTGATCCCGGTCGGATCCGAGGCCGGGGCCCGCCAAGATGAGCACAAATAGGGGCAGCAAGAACGCCACGACAAAGCCGAGATCGAAGCGACCCGACAGCCTGGCGATCGGGCTTCGCATTTCTACTGGATCGAAGGCTGGGCTATCCAGCAGGTTTGCCGAGAAGGCCGGGCGCATCCAGTCATCACTGGCGGCGAGCCAAGACCAGGCGTGGCTGCCCCAAGCCACGACTGGAGAAGTGAACCACCGTGCCATGGAAGGCTTGCGTGGATCGCGGCCCGGAGGTTTCTCTCCCGCAGCAATGGCCTTCCAGGCCTGGTCCGCTTGAGCTTCGCGTTCCAGGGCTACCGCGAATGATGTGGTTTGAGCGAGCTTTCGTTGCTCGGTTCGCTCGAGCCCGCTTTGAACCGCCAGGTACACGGTGGCCGCGAGTCCGAACCAGGACACGAGGTTGGCTCGATCACGCAGGAACAGACGCCATTCGGATTTCATGGTCGTAACCTCGACGCGAGAATGAGCGGGAGTGCGATTGCGAGCAGCGCCAACGCGCCGAGCCGTGCGAGGTCCGCCCTGTGCGCTTGCCATCGCTTCGAGACTTCAGGCGGTCTCCAACGGAACTTGGGTGCCCTTGCCCATGTCTCTCGCGAGGAGCGGTACGGTAGCCCGTGCGCCTTCACTCCGCGGGCGAGGTCGTCGTTGAGGAATCCCATCAGGGCTACCCGGTACTCTTCCACCGCTTCGGAGTAGTCGCTCAGCACGGACAGGCCGGTGGCCGTCGTGGCGGCCGACCATCGTGTCATGTTCATGTGGGGGTTGATCCACGACCAAGACTCAAGGAGTGCCGACTGCGCAGCGGCGGACTCGTAATACTCGCCGTACTTCTTCCGGTAGACCTTGGAACCGTATTCCTCGTCGGCCTGCATCATGACGCCCGGCAAGTAAAAAGGCAGGTCCTTTTCATCAGTCACTCCGTGCTCCTGCAGGATTCGGGCCGTGAATTGGCGGCTGCGTTCACTCTGGGGATCGTGTCCGTCCAGGCCTTCGCGGCGCAGACGTCGGGCATCTTGGTCGAACACTGCGGCCGGCTCGACGGGGTGCCTTCGCTCCGCCACCTCCGCGAGGACGCGCGGTGCGACCAAGACCAAGGCGATCCAAGTACAGAATCCGAGCGCCAAGGACGTCTGGCGGTGATTTGCGAAGATTGAAATTGTCGCTGACAGCCCGACCCAAAACGTGCAGTATAGGGCGTAGCCGAGAACGAGCCCGGCCAGAGTCGCGGCATCGGGCCAGCCCTGGCATAGAATGGCGGCTGTCACGACCGAGGTCACGAGCGTCACGACGAGGCCCGTGAGCACCAATGACCAATGCGCGAGGAGTTTACCCAGGATCAGGGTCCGGGGTGAGCGACCGGGGACGAGGAGGAGCGGGAGAGTTCGGCGCTCACGCTCACCGGATAGACACCCATTACAGAGGAGGATCACCAGGAGTGGCGCGACGATCTGGAGGAGAGTGGAGGGAGATATGTCTGGAAGCACACCCACTCCCGGACGGTCGATGCCAGGCCGAAAAGTGGCGGCGTTGCGGAGGTGCGCTTCAGCCTGGGTGCCGCGCCCGGTGAAGCGAGACAGCCCGGGATCGAACCACTCCAGGGGAGCTCTGGGCTGCCAGATCCAAGTCCCGAAGTGGGCCGCACTATGCGGGTTCTTCGCCGTTTGTTCGGCCCATTGTGTGGAGAATGACTGCTCGGCGAAGGATTGCTGGGAGAGTTCCCGAGCTTGGCGCGAGCAGGAGAGCCACGTGGCGGCGACCACCAATACCAGCCACACCGCGGCCGAGCGCAACGCCGAGGGAGCTCGGAATAGGCAGGTCAGTTCGTGAAAGACGATGGACTTCAGATTCATCCGGTTGCCTTCATTCCGAGCGACGCGAGATAACTCGATTCCATATCGGCGGGAGAGATACCGGAGAACGGAAATTCCCGGATCAACGAGCCCGCCACGAGGATCCCGCCGTGATCGGCTCCTCGGGCCGCAAAGAAGAGGTCGTGCGTGGTAATCAGCGCCGCCCGGGTGGAGTCGACGACGCTCCTGACCACTTCCGCCAGTTCGACGGAGCCACTCGGATCCAATCCGGAAGTCGGCTCATCGAGAACGAGAATTGAAGCTCGACCGGCCAAGGCGATCGCGAGGCCTACCCTCTGGCGCATTCCCTTGCTGTAGGTTCCCGCTCGTCGGCGGGCGATGTCGCGGCTTATGCCCACTTGCGACAGGACTGCTTCGCAGTCGCGGCGGCCCGGATTGCCGGGGGCGAGGTATTCGACGTTTTCCAAACCGGACAAGGTCGGATAGAGGGCCAAATTCTCCGGCACATACCCGAGGGAGGGGCGACCTTGGCCCGGTTTGGAGGCGGCCGGGTCTCCGGCAATGAGGATGCGGCCCCGTTGCGGCTTCAAGAAGCCGAGGAGGAGGTGCAGGGTTGTGGTCTTGCCGGCTCCGTTCTTGCCGAGCAGGGCGTAGATCCGGCCCGCCGGGACGGACAGGGTGAGACCCTTCACGGCCGGGAGGCCGGAGTAGGAGTACGACAGATCTTCGATGGAAATCATGGTGGGTCTCTTTGCGGCCGGCACTCGGCGTTTCCAGGGAAGTGCCGATCGACGGCCCTGGGTTCCCCGCTATGAAAAAATTCAGGACCAATCGGGAACCGAAAGCGCGGTACCGGCACTTGCAGGGAGATTCCCAGTCCCAACTCACGGCAACTCGCGATGAGCGTCTCACGGCTACCGGTTACTCTCCTCTCCGGCTTCTTGGGAGCCGGCAAGACCACGCTCTTGAACCACATCCTCCGGAATCGGGAGGGCCTCAAGGTCGCGGTCATCGTGAACGACATGAGTGAGGTGAACATCGACCAGGCGTTGGTCGCTCGGGGCGATGCGCGGTTATCCAGATCGGAAGAGAAACTGATCGAAATGAGCAATGGGTGCATCTGCTGCACCCTGCGTGAAGACCTTCTCAAGGAGGTCGCGGCGCTCGCGGCCGCCGGGCGGTTCGACTACCTCTTGATCGAATCCACGGGCATTTCTGAGCCGCTGCCGGTTGCCCAGACGTTCAGCTTCGTGGACGAATCGGGAGCGAGCTTGGAGTCCTCGGCCCGGTTGGACACTCTGGTGACGGTCGTCGATGCGCGGAGCTTCTCCGACGACTTCGCGAGCTACGAAGACTTGAAGGATCGTGGGGTTGCCCTGGACGATTCCGACGACCGGTCGATCGCAACTCTGTTGATCGATCAGATCGAGTTCGCGAACGTGTTGGTGATCAACAAGATCGACTTGGTGTCGGAAGAGGAACTCACCCACTTGGAGGCGGTGCTCCATCGTCTCAATCCCGGGGCCAAAATCATTCGCAGCATCCGTGGGCAGGTATCCGGGAGTGAAGTCCTCGGCACCAGTCGGTTTGACATGGAGAGTGCCACTCGATCCGCCGGCTGGATTCGGGAACTCGAGAACGAGCACGCCCCGGAGACGGAGGCGTATGGAATTTCCAGCTTCGTGTACCGCCGCCGTCGGCCATTCCACCCGGCGCGCCTGTCGGAGTTCCTGAACGGAGGCCTGGAAGGGGTGCTGCGCTCCAAGGGCTTTCTCTGGATTGCGACGAGGCCCGAAGTCATGGGAGTCTGGTCGCAGGCGGGGGGGGTGGGGAGCCTCGAACCCGGCGCACGTTGGTGGTCGGCCATTCCGAAGGATGATTGGCCGCTGGAAGACCGGGACACGATCTTGGCCGACTTCGAGGGCGAGTTCGGAGACCGCCGCCAAGAACTCGTTCTCATCGGGGTCGAGTTGGATAGGGCCGCACTTGAGGAGGAGCTCGACCGGTGCTTGCTGACGGACGAGGAATGGAATTCAGGAGCGACCACTTGGGCGCATCTCGAAGATCCGCTCGACGTCTGGTCCGAGTTAGCACCTGACGATGGCCCGCACGATTCCCCGTCAACTGAATGAAGTGATTCCGAGTTTCGCGCCAACCGTGTGATTCAATGCCGACTAGTTTCAGTGCGACCGCTATTCCTGCGAGGAGAGCAGGTCCGGCCCCGAGTTTCGTCGGGATAGAGCTAAGACCGTCCCGGGATCGACGAGGAAGGGGCCCATTCGCCGCAGGTCCATCGCAAACCGCGAGCTTGGGCCCTCAGAGCCTAAGTGGGGAAAAGGTCCAGGTCAGGCGGAGGCCGATGGGCGAGGACGGGTCGAGGTAGGCTGCCTGGAGAGCAATTTGCGACCCCACCGGGGAAGGGGGAGCGACAAAGCCCGGCAGGGTGAATTGGCCGCCGGGAGGAGTGCCGGTTCCGGCGGCGGACAGGGTAAAGGGCGTCGCCGGCCCGAGGATCCCGAGGCCATCGATCAGGGCGACCGAGGTGGTTTGGAGGACGCCGAGCACCTGGGGCGGGGTCGTGGCGAGAACGAGGGGCTCCGCCGGGGGGACGTCGGCGATCAAGGAGAACGGAGCGAGGGGCACGCCTCCCTCGACCAAGACTGAAAATGGCTGTCCGTCCAAGATGCGTACGGGGTTGATATTGACGGTTCCGAGGTTGTCGCTCGTGCCGCACCGGAGCCCAATTGTGTTGGAGGGCGAAGCAAACCCGTTTGTCACGGAAATTGCAATTCCGCCCTCTCGGGCTCGACCAGCTACCAGTCCCGACAGTTGACAGGTGATCAGGGTGTCACTGAACACCAGGCTCTGGAGAAAGACGCCGTCGGCGTAGACGAAGGTATTGGTGGTGGAGGGCGCGAATCCGATGCCGGTCAAGGTCAGAGTGAGAGGCGGCGCACTGGCTGCCAGCGGCGTAATGGTTGAAGGAGAGACACTGAGGAGGGTTGGGGGAACGATTTGGAGCGGCGATATGTTGGAGAGATTGAGCGGGTTGAACGCCCGGACCTGCAAGGTCACAGTGCCGACGTTATTGACCACGCTTTGGGGCGGAAAGATTCGCAGATGCGTGGAAGACAGGCGCGTGGTTCCGATCGGATTGCCGTTCACCAATACGGTGGTTCCGGGGTAGAAATTCTGACCAAATATATCCACGGTCGGGCTCAAGGCCCCCGCAATCAAGGTCGAGGGGGAAATCGAGGTGATGGTCATCGTCGGGGCGGCCACCGGGAAGGGAAACGTGGCCTGGGGGCTGGTGCCGCCCTGACCGTTGGTCACGAGGATCTGGCCGCTCAAATTGGGAACCTGGATGAAGTTGGCCGCCAGCGTCGCGACGATTTGCTGCGAGGTGAACGATTGAATCGTGAGTGGGACGGTGTTGGAGTTGAAGAACAACCGCGTTTCGTTGTGAAATCCACTGCCGGTAACGGTAATCGTCGATATCGGGTCGAGGGCAGTGAGCTGAGTCGGCGATATCGACGTGATGGTGGGAGTCGAATTCGAGAGGGTCAGCACGACCGGCGCGCTCGTTCCGCCGCCGGGGGCGGGGTTTTCGACGACAAGGCTGATCGTCCCGAGGGTGTTCAACGGGCTCGTGATGGTTGCTTCCAGGGCAACGTCCGAGAGGAAGTTGGTCGGGTAGACGGTTCCCGTCGTCGACTTCGCGATGCTCGATGCGACAAAACCAGTGCCTTGGAGGGTCACCACCGTCGGGGCGGTGATGACCGGAACACTCGATGGAGTCACGCTCGTGAGGATTGGGGCGGGGTTCAGCAGCGTCAAGGTGGCTGGTCCGCTGGTCCCTCCGCCCGGAGCCGGATTTTGCACGATGAGGTCGAGGGTTCCGGCGGTATTGAGTGGCCCGGTAACGGTGGCTTCGAGGGAAGTGCTCGAGAGGAAATTGGTGGGATACGTCGTGCCCCCGGCCGATTGAATGATGCTCGTTGGCACGAATCCGGAGCCTTGGAGCGTCACCATCGTCGGCGCGGTGAGGAGAGGCAAACTCGCGGGGGTTAATGCCGATACGGTGGGCTGAGGATTCAGGATCGTGAACGTTCGGGGCTGAGTTGTCCCCCCGCCCGGGCTCGGCACGAAGACGGTCACATTCGCGGTTCCTGCGCTGGTGAGCAGATTGGCCGCCACAGTGGCGTTGAGCATGTTGCTGCTGAGGTGGATGGTGGGGAGGTTCGCGCCATTCCAGCGCACCACGGCATTGCTGAGCAGGCCGACGCCCGTCACCACGAGGAAGGCCGGGCCGCTTCCGACTAAGGCACTATTGGGGGAGATTTGCGAGAGAATTGGAGTAGGAGCCTGAACGGTCAGGCTGCGCGAACCGGTGGTTCCCCCCCCGGGAGCCGGGGACTGCGCGGTGATGGAAAAGGTCCCGGAAGTGGCGAGGTGCGTACTCGCGAGGGCAGCAGTCAGAGTCGTGGAGGAAACAAACGTCGTCGATAGTGCAGTGCCTTGGAATCGGGCCACGGTCGTCGGGACGAAGTTGGTCCCGGTCAGGGTCACGTTGGCACTCACGAGCCCGGCTTGAACGATCGTGGGGCTGATGCTGCTCAGGGTTGGCGTCGGATTGGTGACCACGAACGGCAGTGCGTTGGAGAGCACGTTGCCGAGGACGCTGGTCCTTACTCTCACGTTGAAGCTGCCGGGAGTGGTCAAGAGCGTGGCCGGCACCGTGGCTTGGAGCCGGTTCGTGTTGACAAACGTCGTGGTGAGGCTTTGGGACTCCCAGCGCACGATGTTGAGTCCCGAGAATCCCGAACCGTTGAGGGTGAGGACCAGGGAACCCGACCCGGCCGGAGCCGAGTCGGGGGAGATCGAATTCAGGACCGGCTGGGCAGTCAGGCCAGCCGCCAGAGCCAGGAGGGACACAAAGTGCCGTGCGAGCATGGAGGAACTCCTGTCTTCCAGGAGGCTCGAACGGGTCCTGAGTTACGCGCCGAGTACGGAAAATTCCCCATGCCCCGCTGGGGGTCGGGGCGGCGGATGCGCCGCCCTGCGTTAGATGCTCGGAGTCACAGAGTCGGATCTCTCGATCTGGGACTTGCTAACCCGACTCGATCGGTGGCGGGTGGATCAGGCGATCCGCGCTCCCATGAGGAAGACCTCGGCTCAATCCAACCGGGGGAGTTGCGATCGATGGAGGCGCGGGGACACTTCGGTGGATTCGGTCAATGCTCGTGGCTGGGCTAACCCGAAGTTCCGGGCTCCAAATTGCCGTAACTCGATTCTCGGCAACGAGTTGAATGCGATTTTGGGGGTGAAAGTGTAGCCAGTAACATGACTTATTACTTCTTAAGAATTGTTTAGAATGCTCTGATGACGCGGCAAACTGGGGCCATGCACGGGGCCAAGATCGAGGTGCGACGCAAGGGCAAGGTCTACACCTCCCATCTCCTACGCCGTTCCTACCGAGTCGGGAAACAGGTCAAGCACCAAACCCTCGGCAATCTCTCTCATCTCCCCGACCATCTCATTGACATCGTCAGGCGAGGCCTGCGCGGAGAGGCCGTCGCACTCGCTCGCGACGACTTCGAGATCACACGATCGCTTCCGCACGGGCATGTCGCCGCCGTCCTCGGTTCACTGCGCCATCTCGAATTGGACAAAATCATCGCGCCACGGCGTAGCCGAGAGCGCGATCTTGTGCTCGCCATGATCGTGTCCCGAATTATCGAGGCTCAGTCGAAGCTCGACACGACGCGAGGGCTTCGAATCGAGACCAGGAGGAGCACTCTCGGTGAAATGCTCGAGCTTGGCGATGTGGACGAAGACGAGCTCTACGCCGCCATGGATTGGCTCCTCAAGCGCCAAGACGGAATCCAGCAGGCGCTCGCGAAGCGCCATCTCGTCAATGGATCTCTCGTCCTCTACGACGTGTCATCGAGTTACTTCGAAGGTCGCTGCTGCCCATTGGCCAAACTGGGCCATTCTCGCGACGGCAAGAAGGAAAACCTCCAGATTGTCTACGGCCTTCTTTGCGACGAGGACGGATGCCCGATCGCGATCGAAGTCTTCGAGGGCAATACGGGTGACCCGAAGACAGTCGCATCCCAGATTCGCAAGCTGAAAGACCAGTTCGGACTCAAGCAAGTCGTCATCGTCGGCGATCGCGGAATGCTGACCGACGCTCGAATCCGGGAGGACCTCGAACCGGTTGGTGGGGTGGATTGGATCACGGCTCTCCGGTCGCCAGCGATCCGGCGCCTCTTCGATGCCGGGTGCATCGATCGATCACTCTTCGACGAGCGTGACCTCGCTGAGATCACGTCCCCGGACCACCCCGGCGAGCGGCTCGTCGTGTGCAGGAACCCCTTGCTCGCCGAAGAGAGAACGCGCAACCGCGAAGCGCTGCTCAGGGCAACCGAGGTGCACCTGGATCGCGTCGTGGCGGCGACGCAGCGGCGCGGTCGTGGGCGCCTGCGAGGGAAGGAGCGCATCGGTATTCGAGCCGGAAAGCTGCTCTCCCGTTACAAAATGGAGAAGCACTTTCTGACCAGGATCGAGGACGAGTCATTCTCCTACGAAAGGAACATCGCCTCCATCGAGGAGGAGCAGCGCCTTGACGGTTTCTACGTCATCCGAACAAAACTGCCGAAAGCCCGGATGAAGTCGGACGAGATCGTCCGAACCTACAAACGACTGTCGCGCGTCGAACGCGCCTTTCGGTCGCTGAAGACCGTGGATCTCAAGGTCCGCCCGATCTTCCACTACAAAGAAGATCGAGTGCGCTCGCACGTGTTCCTGTGCATGCTTGCGTACTACGTCGAGTGGAACATGAGGAAATCCCTTGCGCCTCTCCTCTTCGACGACGAAGCCCCGATGGAGCAGTCATCCCCAGTCGCTCAGGCGCAGCGCTCGCACGCTGCCCGCGAGAAGGCAGCAACGAAGAAGAACGCGGATGGCGTGCCCGTGGAGAGCTTCCAGAGCATGCTGCGAAATCTGGCCACACTTGCCCGCAACCGAGTCCGATCGAAGGGAACCGAGGCGGGAGAATTCGAGATGACCACGACTCCTACTGGATACCAGATGAACGCCTTGGAGCTCTTGGGTCTGGCGGGATCGCTGTAGCCAGACGACGCCGACGTGACGGGACTCGAAACCGAGATCCCGCAAGGAGTTACGTCGAGTCAACTCGGGGAACTTCGGGCTAACCCGAGGCGCTTGAGCACAGAGAGCTATTGCCCGATCACGAGGCGGAGGGCGTTGGAGAGGGCGAAGCCGCCGGTTTCGAGCACGATGGCTTGGAAGTCGAGGCCGAGGCAGAGGGCAGCCGGGTCATTGGGGAGGGACGTGGAGAAGGTCCATCCGCCATTGGCGTCGAGAGTCGGAGCGGAGAAGAGGGCGAGCGACGGGAGGGTGAGCTGGACGAGGCAGCCGCCGCCGAGATCGGTGGGAGTGCCGAGCGTTCCCGCAAAGACTTGGGCCATCGCTCCGGGCTCGGCACCACTCAAGGTCATGGTGAACATCTGGCCGATGGTGGGGGCGTTTGCGGCGAGCGAGGGCGCGAGGGTGCCACAGCCGGCTCCGACCATCTGGACGATGGGCGCGGAGTTGGCGCACGCCGTCGAGAACTGACCTTGGCTCAGGTTCCAGTACGTGCCTGACGCGCTCGTTTGCAACTTCGTAGCGCGCACCATGTAGTGGGCAGTGAGGGTCGGAGTCGTCGCGTCCAGATACGTGGTGCCGACCTCGGGGGCCGTGGTCAATCGGACGAACGGTCCCGCGGCCGAGCTCGCACGGTAGACGTGGTATCCGTCGACCGAATCCGTCGATGCCGTCCAGCTCAACGAGGCGAGAGGGCCGACCGCCGTGGCGGTCAGATTCGTCGGAGGACCGAGAACGTGTTGGCGCAGCGTGGGATCCCCCATCAGCGCGATGTGAATTCCCCTCGTGCCGACGCCTCCGACGGTGGTGTCGTTTTGACTGTAGCGGGCGGCCGCTCCGATCGGATCGCCCATTCCCATCATGTGGAAAGACCAATGCGGACGTCCGGCCCAGCACGAAGTGAGAGTCCACCCCGAACAAAGCGGGGCGCGGAGGAAATTGTTCGCACTGTCCCAGTCGCCAAAGTAGCTCCCGAACAGGATCGTGAAGATGTTGCGATTGGCGCTCGTCGTGAAGTCCGTGGTCGTCCCGATACCGCCGGCACTTTGGTAGCTGCCGCCACCGCAGCCGTACGACCACTGGTGTCCGGGTCCGACAGGAGTGTTCAGCGTCGTGAAGTAGTCAGCCGCAGTGACGTTCGCGGGGCCGAGGAGAGAGCTGAAGTTGCGCCATCCGCTGGCCGAGAATGCTTCCCCCCCGAAGTACCCGAAATTGTCGTCGATGACGGCCTGCTCGGCGGGGGCAATCACCTTATGGCGGTAATCGTGGTTCTTATCGAGGTAGTTCTGGAGCAGGGTCAACTCGCTCGCGGCGAAGGTGGTCATGTTCGCGAAGTCAACGCGACCGACCCACAAATCGACGTCACTCGGGACGGCCGATTGGTCGAACTTCCCGTCGCCGGGGATGTTTCGGTTCTCGATTCGCGAGGCTCCCGTCACGTTGACACTCGCGTCGGTCCACGGCCCGTCGAATTCCCCGTAGTAAACGTCAGCCGCCCACGCGCCGAGGTGGTCCGGGACGTGCCCGTCCGGAGCGATCTGGCCGGAATAGGGGACCGGGACCCGGCCCAGGAGGAATACGGCGCGCACATTTGCGGGGTCCGCCGCTCGCTCGGCAGCCAGCAGCGCCTTGACATTGGCCGCAGTTTGGGTCGGCAGCACGTCGATGCGAACCACTCTCCAGCCATCCCCCGTGAGATCGCGAATCAGTCGGTCCAATCTCGAGCCCAAGCCGGCCGCCTTGGTCGCATCGACGACCAGGAGCAACTTGCCGCGATCGTGGATTGCGGGACTCTCAATCCCACTCGCCACGATGCCGATGCCAAACGGGCTTCCATTCTTGTCGACCCGATACTCGTAGCGGGTGCCCGGTACGACCAGGCTGTCGCTGTAGCCGGTGGCGGCGGCGCCCCCCGGCACGGTCTGGGCGGTTCCCCAGGTGGGGGCGCCGAGGATTCGCTTCGCGACGGTGTATCCCGTCGCCGTGGCATCGGCCGGCCAAGCGAGGGTGATGGACGGAGGCGACACACTCACGGTCGCGGTGACTCGGACCGCGCGCTGTTGCGCCGTTTGGGCGATCGCGGGCCCCATCATGGCGACCATGACAAGCAGCACCGCCGGAAGAGAAGGCCGATTCGAGGGATGCCAAGGGGTCGAGGGCGTGGACATGCCCGAGAGTTTAGCGTTCGATCGTGGCGGCGTGTGCCTGGAAGCAGAGAAAGCCGTCAGGTTGCGTGGCTTTGGGTGGGACTGGTTACAGCCCAGGCGGCTCCAGCCGCGCTTCACCCCTTCGATACGAGGTCCGCTCAGGCCATCGAAAGCGCCGGGCGGAATTGACAGGAACCCGGGGTCGTGGTGCGATTGTCCTCGCTCCGAAGGATCCTCCATGCACTCCACCCATCGACTTCTCTCGACCATCCTGGTTGTCGTGTCCTCTTTGTCGGCCCAATCCGAAAAACTCCCGCTCCGCGTGCTGTTCATCGGGGAGGCCGGGCACGAGGCCCGCACCGAGGACTTTGTCGCCTTCCTTGCGACGCGATTCGCGGTGGTCCAAGCCGTGACCCACGCCACGGTGCCGTCGGATGTCCAAACGTCGGCTGACGTCGTGCTCCTCGATTGGAACCAAGGCGAAAAGACGCAGTTGCCACCGCCTTCCTGTCCGCTGGGCCTCCGGGCACAATGGAAGACGCCGACGGTACTCCTCGGGAGTGCGGGGTTGTTCGTCGCCTGCATTTGGAAGGTGAATGGCGGTTCCGGGTGAACCTGCTTGGCGCCCATCGCGTACGGGCTACGCGATCATCCGGTGTTCACGACTCCGTTTATTCTCGAACGAGCTCCGGTGCGTCGTCCGGTCCCGGAGGATTGGGCCAGCGAATTGAAGGAAACCGAGATCGACAGTTACCCACTCGTGGCGGACCCGTCCGGGCATCCGGCCGGCTGGACGAGTTACACGACAAGCATACTTGAGTCACCGGAGTGCGAGATCATCTGCGGCGGCGTGAATACCAAGACCGCCGCGGCCGCCGCGGTGTGGCGCCAAGGAAATCTCCTCCACTTCGGCTTTCAGTGTGCACCCTCCGAAATGAACGAATTCGGACGCGGCCTGCTCGTCAATTCCATCGCCTACATCGCCCGGTTCCGTCAGGATCGACCTATTGGGATGACCGAATCGGTATTCGTGAAGGAGCGAGTCGCGCCTCCTTCGGCGCGCCTCCTGAGTCGAGGAGTCCCCTCCGAACTCCAACTCGAGGTGTGGTTTGACGAGTCCTTCTCCGCGCCACGGAAAGCCGCTGCGGGTGGACTCGATGCGTGGCGGGCCTGGGTCGAGGCGGAAGCGCCCTTCTTGAGCCCCAATGCCGAGGGATACCTGGTGCACGATCCCGATCTATCCGCGCTCGGAGTGCCACTGCGAGACCCTCGGCTCTTCGACGCGTTGATTCAAGGCTTGACTTCGGGTGGCGAACCCGCGCAGCGTGCCTTCCGAATCTTGCATCGTTACTTCACGGCGGGGCCGCTCGATTCCCACTTCGAGCATGCGCTCGCCGCTTGGAAGCCGTGGCTCGTTCGCAATCGGCACTTCCTGTTCTTCTCCGAAACCGGCGGCTATCGCTGGTATGTCGACCACCTCGCACAATCCCGCGGGACCGCTTCTGCTCATCTCCCTGGTCCGGCTCGGGCGGACCGTTAGCGAGCCCGCGGCAATCAACGTCCGTCGGTTCGCGAGGCATGGACGGCCGGGTATGCGATCCAGTCTGCGCGGCTGCCGGCATCGGCAACTTGGCCGATGTAGATGCCGTATTGGCGACGGACGATGACGCATCCGGTCAAATCGCAGTAGGCCGAGAGCGCGGCCTGGAAGGTCGTTCCGGCCACCAAACCGAGATCGATCTTCTCGGTCCGGAATTTTACTAATGGCCGAGGAGTTCCGTGGCTGAGGCGGTTCAGCGCTTGAAGCTCTGCCGACAGAATCGTGTTCACTCCACGCGCTTTGAATTCCGCGACGATGTCGTCCAAGGACATGGCCTGCGCGAGGTCCGTTGGTTCCGCGAGAAGTTCCACAATTGCAGGAGGCAGCGGAGCTGGGGGCGCGGCGGAGGCTTCTTTCTTCGCTTCGAATGCTCGAGCGCTGAACTCCTGCGACAACCGGTCCGTCAACCGGGGAGCGCCTTCTCCGACCAAGAGCTGGGCCATCGACTCGAGCTTCACCATCGTCAGCTCGCACTCGATCATGGCGACGCGGGCGTTGGCGACCTCCGTGCTGGAAGCGCTCCCCGCTTCGGCGAGCTTCTCGATGCGGACATAGTGGTCCTTGGCGGCAGCCAGCTTGGCTTTTTGACTCCCGATTTGAGCGTGCAACTCCGTGATCTCTTGGACGACCTGGAGCCGCGCCAGCTCGAGCTCGGCTTCGGCCTGGCGGAGCTTGGCCTCGGCCAGGCGAATCTCCGGATTGCGATGCATGGCCTGCTCGATCATGCTCTCGAGCGAAGCCATCGACGGGTTTCTCGCCGCGGTTGAGCCCGATCCCGTGTTCGCCTCACCCGATTGAGGGGGCGGAGTGAGTCGATTGCCGGGTGCCGGGTCCGACTTGGGGTGCGCGGATCCTCCGGTGCGCGTCTCCTCCTGTGCAGGACAGACCATTGCCAACCAGACTGAGATCATTGCAACGGGCACGCTGCGATTGGAAATCATGGTCTCTTCTCCAAGTGTGAGTCTTTGAGTTTGGCCAACAACCAAGAGTCGTCGACTTCGGCTCGCAGGGTGCGAGTCGAGGTCTTGATCTCCAGGTACTGCCGGTAGCACTCGAGGGCTCCGCCGAGGTCGGACTGCTCGTAGAGCAATCGATCTCCGCGTTGTTTCAGGATGCGGGCGGCCTCCTCGATGTCCCGGTCGAAGAGGGTGGCCGACTCCGAATCGCGCGATTCGATGTTCGATGCGGATGGACCGGGTCGATCCTGGTCCAGGCCCCGCCTCGGGACATCGCTCTCGCTCGCCGATTCGTTTCCGATGGCTCGGGATGCGGTGATCCTCCCTACTCCGAAACTCGCGGTGGCGATGAATGCGATTGCTGCGCCCACCGCCATTCTGCGTTTGATCCCGTGGCGACGGACCACGGCGAGGGTCCGAAGCAGCGTCACTCGATCCGCGCCCGCGGCGGCATCCGCGAAGTCGGTTTCGGCATTTGGCCGACTCACGAAGAGATTCGAGAGATCGTCGGGTTCGGAAGTCGGTCGGGGCGTCAAGGTGAATCCTCATCCGGGTGGTAGAGCGCGCGGAAGGCGTCGCGAGCTCGCGTCAGCAGCGACTCGATGGCTTTGGCGGTGGATCCGCAGCGACTCGCGATCTCGTCGACGCGGAGCCCCAACTCGTACTTGGCTTGAAGCACGGTGCGGTAGCGCGGCGGCAGGGCCCGCAGGGTCTCCTGAACGAGATCCTGTTTTGACTCGGTTGTCGATCTCCGTGAGGACGACGCCGCGGATCCGTCACTCCGAATTTGTCCAGGCTCGCCTGGTTCGATCCACGCTTCGGGGCGATCCAACTTGGCATGGCGACGATGAGCCAAGGCGGTCTTAGCGGCGATTCCGAGCATCCAGCCCGTGAAGGTCCCGAGTTTCGGGTCGAAACCGCCGATCTTCCTGACTGCGACCATCCACGTCTCCTGCACGAGGTCATCCAACTCGGAGCCCTGGGTCCGGCGTCCGAGCCACCTTCGAACCGGTGCTCGCGCCCGTTCGTAGAGAAGCTCCCAGGCCGCACCGTCCCCCCGCAGGACCGCCGCCCGGAGCGCCGGTTCGTCGTTCCCGTCAGAGTCCCCGGTTCGATCGGGCGCTCGGTCCATAGTCATCTCTATCTTGTCCGGGATCGGCGCGATCCTTCGGTGGTCTCCCGCATTTTTTCCTCCGCGGGTGATTGGCCATCGGGCCCCGACCCGGATGGGGACAGCATGATCTGCTGCCGGACGCTAAGCTGACGAAGCGAACAGATGGCCGCCGGGTCGTTTCCAGACTCCCGGCCTTGTACTGGTCGAGGCATCGGAGCCGCGCGCTGACGCCGCCCGGTAACTCGGAGGATGAGCATGACCGACCGACGTGTCGTCTACCAAGGGATCGAGATGGCCGAGGGTTGGCCGGAGCGGATCCAGGAGTCGCAGGAAATGCCGATGGTCAGCATCGGTGGAATCGAGCACGATCGCATCCGCTTCGGTAGCGAGGAGGGCGATTGGGGGGCCGACCAGGGGGCCTGCCACGATTGTGCGGTGCTCAAGGGGCAATTCCATGTCATCGGCTGTGACGTCGAACGGTGCCCCGCCTGCTTGGGGCAAGCCATCAGTTGCGACTGCGACTATGATGTCGACTGATGGCTGATCACGGACTCGTCCAAGGCATCGATCGCGACCCCGCCCGCACATTCCGGGAATTCGGATGAGGTCTTCGTCACCCGGCACGTCGATGTCGTCAATCCTCTTTCACGAAAGCACGCCATCCATGGCAGGTTATTCCGGTACTCCCCTCGCCAAAAAGCTCGGCATCAAACCCGGGTCCCGAGTCTGGGTCCGCGGCGCTCCCGCCGATTACGAGGCTCTTCTGGCCCCGCTTCCCGAGAGCGCCACCGTTTCTTCCCGGTTGGGTCCGCCGGTCGACATCATCCACTTTTTCACGAAGTCCCGCTCCGATCTCGATTCCTTTCTGGAGCGCGCCCCCCAGCAAATCCACCCCGACGGCGCCCTCTGGATCTCCTGGCCCAAAAAGGCCTCCGGTGTCCCCACCGACGTGACCGAAGACACCATCCGCTCCCTCGTCCTCCCCAAAAACCTCGTCGACATCAAAGTCTGCGCCGTCGACGACACCTGGTCCGGCCTCAAACTTGTCATCCGAAAGTCCCACCGGCCATAGTCGAGGCGCAACCGCGCCCGATCTCGTGGCGGATCCGGCCGTGGGGTCGGTTCGTCCCTGCCGTTTTGTTCCGCGACCGGTCGCGGTGAAGCCTCGTGGAGTCAGAAGGCCGAGATGTTGTATCCGCCCGCAGCGACGGGATTGAAGATCATCATGCTCGCGGCAGGCGCGGAAATGGGGGATGAATAGGAGTAGACCATGGCTGTTGGGCCGGCAAAGGTCTGGGATCCCTGCATAAATTGAACCGGACCAGGATTGGTCGCACCGTTACCAGGGGAGATTCCGACCATGATAGTACCGGGAAAACTCTGAATACCCGCGAGGCCAAACAGCCCGATGGCACCCGAACCGGTGTCGAGCTGAATCTCGAATGTCGCGGTTGTGGGAACTACGAACGGCGACTGGTACGCGACTCCCGACCAATTGACGGAATAGACGCCGGGCAATGGCATGGTGATGCTGATCGGCCCGCTGACCGGGTGGGACGGATCCATGTCCATCCAGCAGCATACCATGGCCCGGTTCTGCGCTGTCGACTGTAACGGAGACCCTGCCGATATGTGATCATCGAATGCGACGATTCCATTGGAATTCACGTAGAGAGTGGAATAAATCGTGCCATAGAAAGCCATCCCGCTGTTTTGGCAATTGGGTGCATCGAATCGCAGCGGAACAGCGACTGACCAGTCATCGTAGGCGGGGCCCGGTATCATCGTGGAACCAGTGCCGGTAGTTCCGCGGAGTTGCAAGGCTGCAGAGAGCAAGAAGCCGGCCGGGCTGGTGGGATCGAGCCGGACCAGTTGTGCCTGCAAACTAGTCGAAGCACCATAGACAAATGGTATCGTCCAGGGCAACGGAGCGAGTGAGAACTGAAGACCTCCGAGAAACGTCAACGCAGGGTTAGCGAGATCCAAATTCACAACCTGGCCCGACGAGGGAATCAATATTCCTCCCGCGTTCCGTGGCAGCAGGTTTGACGACCCCGTCATCCCCAAGTCCCACGCTACCGCATTCACGCCACCGAGATCGACCTGCCCCGACTCCCCCGAGCACCCGGTATGGACTTGTGGATAGAACGCCCCGCTGATCGATCCGACGAGTGCGCAATTAGCGCCTGGACTGTTGACTTCGTAGAGAGGGGAAAATGGCGCGGGAGTGTAGTCGACGCCGATTATCATGGGACGGTCATTGGGCGTCCACGTCGTGCGCGAAATCGCATTGCATCCGACGACGCCGCTGTCACCGTAGATGTTGCCCCCGAGCCTCAGTGTGGAGCCGGCCGGTGCCGAGTGCGCGTCGATGCTCACGAGCAAGGGCGTTGGATTGCCACACATCTCGATCTGAACCACCAAGTCTCGACCCAATGACGGGTCGTAGAGGAATGGGCTGGTGAGGCCAAGAGGAAAGAACGGTGCCGGTCCGCTGGGATTGGAGGGGACCGGCCCTCCGGTCCAAGGGGATGCCGGCCGAACGACTGCCTGATCCTCCGCTAGATTGTTGGCGAAGGTCATGTCCTGCCCGAGGGGAGGAAACTCCGCTTTATAGTCATTAGGGCTGGATGCCATCACGATTCGGATGCTGGGGAAGGAGAATGCCGATACGGACGCATTCCCACTGGCACGAACATAGAGCTGACTGATCAAGACGGGGGCCTGGATGCTGAATTCACCGGAATCGTAAACCCACTGCCATTTTTGATCGGGCGCGAAGCCGGCGAACGGAATGGTAGCACCCCCATTACCCTCGGTAGTGCCGAAGTTGCGCGGTAGTGTTTGGGTTTGGCCGGACGCCGCCGCAGCGGACGTCAAAAGTACCGGGATTAGTCGACGCGAAACCCACTGGAGACTAAATGGCATCATCGGGTTCATGCCGGAATGGTAGCCGATTCCCGGCTTGGTCCCGCCACTTCCGGGAACAATTCGCCCAGGACTACCGCAACCACCTTCGGGTTTCGGTTGCCACTGAAGGGCAGGTCCCGTGGTGAAACCGCGATCTGTCAGGCTGATCTCCCTGCCTCGTCAGTCGTAGGAGATTCCGGCCGGATGCCAGGCGGTCGAGGCGGCCGGGTATGACCCTGCCAAGCGCGCTTATCAGACTTCGCGCGTCCCGCGGGGATCAAGCTCCCGGGCGACGCTGCGACCTGCCCAGTCGTCCTCCACGAACGTGAGCACTGCTCTTGATTGAGGCTATCCTCCGTTGATCGACGATCCGCCTCTGCCAAGATGTGGCCACGAGTCTGCGCAGGCGCCCGACGCGTCCCCATCGGGTTCCGCACTGCGTGTCCGCGCTCTCGGGCAACCATATGCAAGCACCACCGGACCAAATTTGCCCACGCACCCGCGACTTATCTGCACCAACTGCGCCAGGATTGTCCGTGCAGGAAAATGGCGGTCGGCTGATAGGGAGCCGTTCACCGATCGTGAGCGTCACTCTATGGGCAGGACCATCGCGCGGAGTGACGTCAGTTCGCGGGAGGGAATCGTCCGCCAAAGGGTGACGGCATCGAGGGCCCGCTTTACGGCTTGTTCAGCCGGGGCGCTCTTGACGGCGGCATTCTCGTCGAGGCGCTGAATCCGGGATAGCCAGTCGGGGATGTGGGCCTTGATCTTGTCCTTGCCCATTCGTGCGATTTCTTCGCGCAGACCTTTCACTTGGTCGTCGGGAGAAGGCGGAGCGGAAACCGGGGGTTGCAGCACCTGCCTCATCTCGCGCAGAACGGCGGAGTCGCTCTTGAGTCTTCCGTATCCGAGCGATGTCTTGGCGCCTACGCCAAAGGCCTGAAGGGCTTCTTTGAGAAGGTCTTTCGCGAGTCTGCGAAGATCGGGGGGGCCGCTCAGGGCAACCAGGAAACGCACCCCCGGAGCGACGGTCAGGAATGCAATGGGATTGGGTGAGGTGTAGTCATTGGGGCCGTGCGACTTTCCCTCGGAATTGTAGGAATCGGTCTGGTGGACCCCTGGGTGCCAACGATCGTGAGACAATCCCCCGCTCAGAGTTTAGTGTAGTGGGCGAAGAGGTTGCCACGTTCCATGCCACCGAAAGATCCAGAGATGAGACCGACCCCCGGTGGCCCTGCGAGCCCAAACAGCTCCACGCCGGCCGGGCCGGACACCGAGGTCGATGCCCGTCCCACCCGACGCCGATTCACCGCCGAGTACAAGCTCGCGATCGTCCGTGAGGCCGATGCGGCCCGCGACTCCGGGGGCGTAGGAGCCATTCTGCGCCGCGAAGGGCTCTACGCCTCACACCTGATCAATTGGCGCCGCCAGCGCGCCTCTGGCGAGCTCTCCGCTGACTAAGAGCGCGGATCGGGAATTCTTAGGGCCGGCCGGGCCTTCGACCATGGTCTCCTCCGGGGGGGCACTGCGAGGGCGGCTTCCAGCCTAGGCCTTCAGTGCCGGCTGTCAATGCGCCAGGCCGGCATCAGGTCGCAGCGGAAGAGGCGCTCAGTGGGGCAGCACGCCGTTTTCGGCTTCCCATTCGGAGGTGGGGGTCATGTCGATGGCGTCCCAGGGGCAGCCGTCGAGCCAGATGCCTTCGGGGCCCTTGGTGATGCACTTCTTGCAGCCGATGCACTTGAGCGGGTCGACCCAGATGTAGCCGAAGGGTTGGTGCTCCTCGTCCATGATGAGATTCATGCAGTCTTGGACGGGGCAGAGGGGCACACAGGTCGGAGAGCCGGCGCAACCGGTGCACTGGTCGGTGATGACCGCCATTTCCTTCGGCTTGCGCTTGCGCTGAGTCGTGATCAGGGTCTCTTCGGCCATGGGTCAAAAGCTCCGGTAGCGAAGGGAGGTTAGCGGAGGGCGACCTCAAGACAAAGCCGCAGTTTTGGGCAGGAAGGGGTCGATTTCCCGCAGGATCGTCAGATGGTCCTGGACACCAAGGGACTGCCACACGAGCTTACCCCGGGAAAACAGGGCCACGCTCTTTTCCTGGAGGGTGGGGAAGCGGGCGACCGTGTCCGGGCACTTGTCCAAGTCCAGCCAGTAGGGGCGGAGGCGGCCCTGGGTGGCGGCGGCGAGCCGTAGGACCTGGTTCTCGATCACCCGGTCCCCGATCGACCAACTGTGGTACGCGTGAACCACGACCGGGAGCTCACTCTCCAACACCTCGGGATCGAACGAGCTGTCGGTGAGGTGGGGCAACACGGGAGCACGCTTCTTTTTCATCCCCGCGAGCAGGATCGCGAGCACGGTGGGGACGAGCACCGCAATCCAGATCCAGGTGTCGTAGAACCACGCGTTCGCGGCGCTCGCTCCGGGATCGGCCGCCTCGACCAAGGTCGGACTCAGCCACACGATGGCCAAGTTGGTCGGCGGGTGCGGCGAGGTGGTCGCGGCTTCCCGCGATTCCCACTCGAGACGGCGGCGATGCCAAAGCCTCCACGTCAGCGGCCAGAGCAGCGCGGCGAGCCCGAGTTGCCCGCCGAGATAGAGATTGATCGGGAGCGGCGCGGCGAGCCGCGGGTCCGGAAAAACGAAGTACTGACCGACGAGCCCGGCGAGCGCCCCGAGCAGCAGGATGGTGCCGAAGGGCGACCCAAACCCCATGTCGCGGAGCAGCACGGTGTAGAACACCGCCCACGCACCGAGGAACTGGAGCAGGTAGATGCCCAGCGAAATCGGCTCGAGCGGCCCCAGCGCGGCCAAATGGGGCGCCTTCCCGAGGTGGTCCATCATCAAGAGTTGGAAAAGGACGTAGAGCGCCGCCGGGTGGACCAAATTCAGGACCATGTCCCAGATGCGGTGGTTCGTGTCCGGCAGGCTCTCGGGCAAGAGACGAGGGTTCCGTGGACGGAGAAGGGAGTGCATGGGGCGAAACGGACTTTCCGAAAGACAAAATAGCGAGGCGGACGGGATCGGGAAGCACTTCGCGGGCCAAGGTGCTGGGGACGCAGGCCGGGCCGGCGACTCGACCTCAGCGGGGGAAAGGGCGAGCCGCTGTGCGCCGACTAGGGCCCGACGGTGGCGGTCTCGAAGGACTCGGGATTCCGAAGCCGGTTGGCAAGTAGATCTGGGCTACGACGCCTAAGCCCCGCGAGAACGCCGACGGCGGGCGGTCCGCGAGAACCTGAAGAACCGCTTGACGACGTCCTTCCCGCCGCCGCTTCCCCGCCCCGCCGAGGCCGCCTCGACCCCCAACCCGTGCGAAAGAGGTCGTGGCCCCACCAAAGCCGTGGTGGGTGACATCCGGACCCACCCGCCATAGGATGCCCCTCCCATGCCACAAAGCGCCGAATGGTTTGCCGAACATCCCTTCGCGAGACTCTCCTTTTCGCGACTGGCGACCTACGAGCGCTGCCCGGCTTGGTACCGGTTCGCATATGTGGATTGGCACCGCGCCTGGTCGATCCCGGTCCAACGGGTCGGGCATGCGGTCCAGGAAGCGTTGCAGCGGACCTTCGACGCTACCCCGGCCGCCGATGTCACCCTCGATGCCCTGTCGCAGCGGGCGGGGGAGCGTGCGCTCGCGCACTTCCGCAAGCTGTTTGCGGAGGCCAAAGTCGCCCACGAGGCCGATCCGAACGGCCTTGGCCCCTTCGATCTCTCGGAGGCCCGTTACGCGGGGTACGTGCGGCGCGGTCTCGAGTGGCACATTGCCGAAGTCGCGGCGCGCCTCGCGCGCCGCCATCCGCGCACGGGCGCGGCGTTAAGTCTCCCCGAAGCCGCATCGGTCGCGGAGGCTTGGGCCGCCGTGCGTCCGTGGCACGCGGGCGGCGAGCGCGATCTCGAAGTCGTGCCGGCCGGGCATTTTCAGGGGCAATACGACCTCGTGTACTCGTGGACCGGGGGGAGGCGCATCGTCGACCTCAAGGCCAGTGCGGGGACGAGCCCGTTTTCGACCGAGATCACCCGGCAGTTGAATTCGTACGCGTGGATGGAGCGCGCGATGGGGCGTGGGCGGCCGGAGGGACTCGAAGCGTGGTTTTTGGGCAGCGATGCGCCGCGCACTTACGCCGTGCCCTCCGAAGCCGAACTCGACGAATTTGCCGCCGACCTGAATCGACTCTTGGAGCGGAGCATTCCCGAGGAAGAGGGAGCCCGGGCGGACCCGACCGCGTTCGAGCCCGATCCGGCGCCCCTCGCTCACTATCCGCCCCAAAATGGCGATCCCTCGGCGTGGTGCCAGTACTGTCCGGCGGCCTACTCCTGTCCGCGCGTGAAGCGGGTCGTTCCCGAAGCGCCCGCGGACGACGCCCCGATTCTCCAAGGCATGGTGCTCGGCGTGGGCGAGGCCCGCATGGGGAAGAAACTGGAACGGCGCTTCACCCTCGTGAACTCGCAGGGCACTCAATCGCAGAAGTGGGCCGAAGCGGACTTGGCGCGGTTCTTCCCCGCCGGATTCCGCGCCGGAGCCACCGTGCGCATCGAGGGACTCAAACCCTGGCGCCCGCCCGGTGGTGGCTTCGTGCGGTTCTATCCTCAAGCGCAAACGCGCCTGACTCTTCTTTCGGCGGCACCCGCGGTGGCGTCACCGGATCCGGACACTCTTTCGGAGTCATCCTCATGAGACCTTCCCCCCTGGTCTGGACGTGGCTCGTGTTCGTCGCTCTTTCGATGGCGGCGTGGGCCCAAGAAACGGTAGTGGCGACGCCTCCGGCCGCCGCGGCAGCATCCACGGAAGCCGAAGTCGTGGCCGCGCTCATCGACGAGGGATTGAATCGATCCCAAGTGATGGAGCATCTGGACTACCTCGTCAATCGCATCGGTCCGCGGCTCACCAGCTCCGACAAACTCACCACCGCTTGCGAGTGGGCCCGCGATCAACTGCAAAGCTGGGGATGGGACGCGAGACTCGAACCCTGGGGCACCTTCCCGGTGGGATTCAATCGCGGCTCGTGGTCGGGGCGCATGATCGCGCCGGAATCCCTGTCCCTCACGATTGGCACCGCTGCGTGGTCCGCCGGAACCAAGGGCCGCATGAAGGGCCCAGCGATCCTCGCCCCCATGACCGACCAGGATTTGGCCTCGAAGGCGCGCTACGCCGGGCATTGGGTGCTCGTGCCCGCGCGTGAATTCGACCCAGCAACTCCCGACCTCCGCGATCGCCGCCGCGACTTCCTCAAGGACGCCGGGATCCTCGGCCTCGTGAGCTCGACCGGCGGACCGCTGGTCAGGACCGGCGGAAATTACGACATCTCCTACGACCGCTTGCCCACCGACATCCGCATCAACGTGATCGAAGAGCACTTCCTCGTGATGCGCAAACACTTGGAAGCCGGCACTCCGGTCGAACTCGAATTCGACATCCGCAATCACTTCAAGAAAGGCCCGATCCAGCTCTACAACGTCGTCGCCGACCTCAAGGGCACGGAAAAGCCGGACGAGTACGTGATCTTCGGAGGGCACATCGACTCGTGGGACGGCGCCGCCGGCACCACCGACAACGGCACCGGCACTTCGAGCTCCCTCGAAGCCGCGCGCATCCTCGCCAAAGTCGGGGCGCGGGGGAAACGCACCATTCGCATCATGCTTTGGAGCGGTGAAGAGCAGGGTCTGCTCGGATCCGCGGCGTGGGTGAAAGCCAATCAAGACGTGCTGCCGAAGGTCTCGGCGGTGTACGTGCACGACGGCGGCACCAACTACGTCTCCGGCATCGGCGGCACCAAGGCGCAGATCGACGACTTCAAGAAGGTCTTCGCCCCCGTGTTCACACTGTCGCCCGACATGAAGTTCAGTGTCAACGAGGTCGAAGGCCTGAGCGGGGGCGGCAGTGATCACGGCTCTTTCCTCGCGATGGGCGTGCCCGGCTTCTTTTGGAACCAGTCCGGCCGATCCGACTACTTTTACGGCTGGCACACGCAGTACGACACCTACGACATCGCGATTCCGGACTACCAGCGTCACACCGCGACGGTCGTGGCGGTGGGAGCGTACGGCACCGCGAATCTCGATGGTCTCCTCTCGCGCGAAAACATGCGCAGCGCCAACGAGGCGCCGATGAGTCGCCGCCGCCTCGGGGCCAACTTCAAAGAGGACACGCTGATCGTGGAAAGCCTGGCCGACGGCTCGGTCGCCGCGAAGGCGGGCGTGCAGGCCGGCGACATCCTGGTCAGCGTCGACGGAGTCAAGCTCGAAAGCCGCTTCTCCTTGCGCGCCCAAGTGAGCCGCGGGGACGCAAAGAAGACCCTGGTGGTGAAGCGTAAAGACCAGGAGGTCGCGCTCACCATCGAATTCGAGCGCTGAGAGGAGATCGGGTGAGTCCCCACGAGTCGGAGATTGTCGCGGCGGTCGACCTCGGGTCGAACAGCTTCCACATGATCGTGGCCCGGGCCATGGATCGGGAGCCGATCGTCATCGACCGCTTGCGCGATCCGGTGCGCCTCGGTGGCGGACTCCAAGAAGACGGTTCGCTGAGCGAAGACGCCCAGCTTCGGGCCATCGCTTCGCTGAAGCGCTTCGCCGAGCGCTTGCGCGGACACCCCCGCGCCCGCGTGCGTGCGGTCGGCACCAACACCTTCCGCAAAGCGAAGAACTCCCGCCGCTTCGTGGCCAAGTGCGAGGCGGCGTTGGGCTTTCCGATCGAGGTGATCGCCGGACGAGAAGAGGCGCGCCTGATTTACCTCGGCGTGGCGCACACCGAGACCTCCGAAATGGGCCGCCGCCTCGTCGTCGACATTGGCGGCGGCTCGACCGAGTGCATTCTCGGAGAGGGCTTTGAGGCGCTCCAGACCGAGAGCCTCGACATGGGCTGTGTCGCCTACAGCCAGCGGTTTTTCGGCGACGGGCGCATCACCCGCGAGGGCTTCCGCGACGCCGAACTCGCGGCCCGCCGCGAAGTCCAGACGATGGAGCGGCAGTTTCGCACCCTGGGGTGGGAGAGTTGTCTCGGGGCGTCCGGCACGATCACCGCGATTGCCGAGGTGGCGGTCGAACAGGGGTGGTCAAAAGCGGGGATCAGCCGCGCGTCGCTCCGACTCTTGAAGAAGGAACTGTTGCGGGCGGAGCGCATCGACGCCATCGCGCTCAAGGGACTCAAAGCGGATCGGGCCGCCGTGTTGCCCGGAGGACTATCCATCCTGCGCGCGATCTTCGACGCGCTCGAAATCAAGCGGATGCACCCGGCGAGTGGAGCCTTGCGAGAGGGAGTGCTTTACGACCTGCTCGGACGTCTGCGCCACGAAGACGGTCGCGAGGCCACGGTGCGCCGGTTTTGCGAACGTTTGCGAGTCGATCTCGATCAAGCGGCGCGGGTCGAACGCACCGCGGCCGGCATGCTCCGGCAAGTCACAGCGGAGTGGCAGCTCTCCGATGCCACGCAGCGCCAAATGCTGACGTGGGCGGCCCGCGTGCACGAAGCAGGGATGGTGGTCTCCTACTCGGGCTACCAGAAGCACGGCGCGTACTTGCTCCAGAATTCCGATCTCGCCGGATTTTCCACCGATGAGCAGGAAGTGCTTGCCGCCATCGTGCGCGGGCACCGGCGGCGCTTGGACCCGGACGTATTTTCGATTCTCCCGCCCACGTGGGTCGAGCCCGCCTTCCGGCTCTCGATCCTCCTTCGCCTGGCCGTGGTTCTGAATCGTGCACGCTCCCCGAGGCCGCTGCCGACCTTGCGCCTGGCCGTGAAGGGAGAACGAGGCCTCTCCCTCACTTTCCCCCCCGGCTGGATCGAACATCACTCGCTGGTCGAGGCCGACCTGGAAGAGGAGCGCGACCTTCTCTCCGAAGTCGGCATCACCCTCGAAGTCGTGCACCGCGAACTCGAGTCCTGAGGCCCACCGCGCTCCGCCTCCCTTGGCTCCAAGCTATCGTGGGCCCATGAGAATCCTCCCACTGATCCTGAGTGTGCTGGTCGTCGCAGTGGCGGCGTACAGTCAAGAACCGAAGGCGCCGGCGATTCCGAGTCCCACTGGGCCGATCGACGAAGCGGCCTTCAAAGCCCTGCACGAACTGAAGGGTGAGAAAGCGCCGCCGCTGAAGGGGGCCATGATCGAGCTCGGTCAGGAGAAGGCGTATCTGAGCTTGCCCAAAGACGGCAAGACTCCGCTGCCGGCGGTGATCCTCATTCACGAGTGGTGGGGTTTGAACGACCACGTCAAACACTGGGCGGACCGCCTGGCAGCGGAAGGTTACGCCGCCCTCGCGGTCGACCTCTATGGGGGGGTGGTCGCCACCACCGCCGACCAGGCGATGGAAGCGATGAAAAAAGTGGATGCGGCCAAGTCCCTCACCACGATGCAGGCGGCCTACGCCTGTCTGGCGGAGGATCCACGGATCCTGGCGAAGAAGCGGGCCACGATGGGGTGGTGTTTCGGCGGTACCCAGTCGCTGAAGTTCGCGATTGCCGAGCCTACCCTGAATGCGGCCGTCATTTATTATGGTCGCCTCACCGCGGAGTCGGAGGATCTGGCCAAGATCAAGGCGAAGGTCTGTGGCGTGTTCGGGACCAAGGACCGCTCGATTCCCAATCCGTCCGTCGACGATTTCGAGAACACCCTGAAGGCGAACGAGATCGAAAACGAGATCTACCGCTACGACGCCGAACACGCGTTCGCGAATCCCTCCAATCCCCGCTACGACACCAAGTGCGCGGGGGAGGCGTGGGAGAAAGTGAAGGCCTTCCTCGCGAAGGCGCTCCAAGGTTAGGCCGCGCCGCCCCGCGAGCGAAGCCGCAGGCTCAGGGGGCCAAACTCGGTTTCGATGAAGTCCAACACCGCGAAGAGGAAGGTGCCGACTCCGACCATTTCGAGGATCTCCTCGGCCGCCACGAAGAGGGGGAGGAGCGGGCGTCCCGGCACATTGCGACTGTAATAGCCGGTGATCAATTCCATTCCGATCGCGCCAAATACGTAGAGGACCGCACTGAGGGCGGTGAGGATTCGGGTCTTCGCGGGCAATCGCCACCAAAAGCGCAGCAGCACGAGGGAGAGGAGGAGGGCGAGGGCGGCATAGGGCAGCACCCACCCGATGTAGCGCAGGAACTGGCTCTGGTGCACCCGGCGCAGGGGGGCGACGGTGAGTTCGTGGATCTGCGACGCTTCATCCGCCGAGAGAAACAGGAAGAGCACGCCGAGGAACACCCAGGTCTTCGCGAAGGCTCGTCCGGCCGACCGGGAGAGGATCGCCGCGCCGAGGCAGGCGAGAGCGGCGGACCCGAGGAGCAGCGATGAGAACCAGGTGGGGATATTGCCCTCCTCACCCAGTCCGAAGAGAGGAACGAGGCCTCCGAGGCTCACTCTGCCCAGGACATGGATCGAAAAGAGTGTCCCGAGGTGGGCGAGGACGATCAGCCCGAACAGCCAGAGAAGCGGGCGAAACCAACGGGTGGGGCGGATTTCCAGGTCCAAACGAAGCACTCCGGGGGGTGGTGTCGAAGACTATCCCCGAGAAGTCCGCAGAAACACCTCCACTCGGCCGAAGGCTCGATATCCTGACTCCAGAGCCCACTTTCCATGACCCTCTCCGCCTCCAAGATTGGCCCTGCGATTTTCACCACCGCTTTGGCCCTCGGCCTTGCAGCCTCGCTCGTGGCCCAGCCGGTGAACTCCGCCGCGGCCACACTTCTCGTGGGCGGCAGTTCCGGAATGGTGTCGGCTCCGGCTGCCACTCTTCTCCCGCTGGTCCTCCGGGGTGCCCCCGGTCAGCCGGTGTTTCTGATCGCGGGCGGCGCGGGGGGCAGCCCGCTCGTCGTTCCCGGTCTCGGATCGATCGGGCCGGCGCTCCCGTGGACGGTTGTATTGGACGGCCTGACCCCCGGTAATCCGCTCCTCGCGACGTCGTTCTTGGATCCCGTCCTGGGGGAACTGGCGCTGACCCGCCGGGTCGGCGCCGCTCCCGAGATGATCCAAGCAGCGGTCGGCGATCCTGGCTCCGCCTTCGGACTGAGCCTCACCGCGTGGACGACGATCACCCCGACGCCACCATCCCCGGTGCCGAACGCGGTCCCGCGTATTGCCCGCAGCCCCTACCTCGAACGTCCGTCTCCCAATTCCATCCTGCTCACCTTCCGCTACGCGACGAGCGCGCCGGTCACGGTGGACGTCGGCACGGACGGAGTGACTTGGCCCTCGAGTTTTGCCGGCGTCGGCAACGCCATCGAACATTCGATCGCGATCAGCGGCCTCGCCGCCGACACAGAATATCGGTACCGGCTCCGCTCGGGAGCGAGCGTGGTGCTCGACGGTCCCGCGCTGCGCTTTCGCACCGCGCCGAATCCCGGCAGCACGGACCTCATCCGCTTCGCGGCGTTCGGGGATTCCGGCAGCAACGAATCTCCGGAGACGATCCTCGCCACCGCCCTCTACGAGGATCCGCGGCCGCTCGATTTGGTACTCCACCTCGGGGACCTCGTCTATCCCGAGGGCCAACTCCAGTATTACGACGACGCGTTTTTCCTCCCGTACCAGGGGTTGCTGGGCCAGGTCACCTTTTCGACGGTGCCCGGCAATCACGATTACACCACGAGCTCGGGCAGCGCGTACTTCGCGACCTGGCATTCGCCGGAAACGGTGCCCGGAGTCGAGACCTACTACTCGTTCGATTGGGGGCAGATTCACTTCGCGGCCATCGACTCGGAATTGAGTCTCGTCCCGGGATCTCCGATGTTGACGTGGCTCGCGCAGGACCTCGCCCAATCGACGCAGCCGTGGAAACTCGTGTACTTCCACAGTGCGCCCTACAGCGGCGGCACTCACTCCGATGATCTCGACGTGCGGGCCCTGGTGGTTCCGATCGTCGAGGCCGCCAACGTCGATCTCGTGCTGACCGGCCACTCCCACGTCATGGAACGCACGTTCCTCTTGCGCAACCACGGCATCGTGCAGAGCCACGTACGGGATTACGACAAGTCCCAGGGGCAATTGGGCACGCTTTATTGTGTGTCGGGGGCGGGTGGCGGACACGCCGGTTATTTGGACACCAATCCCAACCATCCGCTGATGGCCTGGCAGCTCGGTGGCACCAAGGGAGTGCTGCTGTTGGAAGTGAAGGGTGGGTTGCTGCGCGGCCGCTATGTGGATCCCACGGGCGCCGAACTCGATCGATTCAGTTTGCGCAAGAGTGCCGATCAAGAACCGCCCCGCCTGGTCCGAGCTCGCACCCATTCCACGGCGTTCGAAGTGGTGCTTTCGTTCGACGAGCCCGTCGAAGACTCCGCACTCGCCACGGGGGCCCTCTCCCTCGGTAACTACCTACTCGACGGAACGGTTCCTCCGAGTTCCGCGGCGCTGAGTGCGGACGGGCGCGACGTCACGCTCCGTTTTCCGTCGCTCCGTCACCTCGAGAACCACACCATCCTCGGGATGAACGTGCGGGACCTCGCGCAAAACCCCATGGCGGCCACCGTCCTTCCGGTGGAGGACGACCCTTGGCAGACGATCCTGCCGCGAGGGGCCACCTGGCGCTACCGCGCGCAGGCCGGAGCGGCGCTTGGTGGATGGCAAACCCGCGACTTCGACGATTCGACGTGGTCGCAGGGCCCGGCTCCGTTGGGCTACGGGGCTCCGACGCTGAATATCGCGACGCCCCTGCTCGTGCAGGGCATCGTGGCGACCGCCTATTGCCGCCACGAGTTCCATATCGATGATCCGGCCGAAGTCACCGACTTCCGATTGCGGCTCAACTACGACGACGGCTGTGTCGTGTTCCTGAACGGAGTCGAGATCGCGCGGAGGGGAGTGCCCATCGGTCAAGCGTCCGGAACGCTCGCGCGGGGCCACGAATCGGGGACCTTCGAGCCCTTCACGCTGACCAACGCCCGGCGCTACCTCGGGCCGGGGCGCAACGTGCTCGCGGTCGAAGTCCACAACACCACCCTCACGAGCAGCGACCTCGTCTGGGACGGTGAAGTGCAGATTCGCGGGCCCAGGCCGCCGATCCGGATCTACGTGAATGGGGCGAAGGGCGACGATGCGGTCTCTCTGGCCGCGGTCTCGGTGGCGACGCCGCTGGATTTTGTCGTCGAAACGAGCCCCAATCTGCCAGTGGCCCCGCTCCACCTTCTGGTCTCGCTCGCGATCGAGGGGCGGCAGGGGCTGTTGCCGCTCCTGACACCGCCTGCCTCGACGCTCACCGTCGGCCTTCCCGATACCCAGGGCCGCGTGGCGTGGTCCTTGCCACCGCTGCCACCGGCTTTGGTGGGATTCGAGGTCTTTGTGCAGGCGGTGAGCGGAGCGTCGCCGCATCCGAGCGCGGCGTGGAGACTCGCCTTCGCACCCTGAGCGAGTCGGCGGTCAATCCGCGCGGCGGATGTTGATGAGCGTGATTTCGGGGGGGCAGCCGACCCGCATGGGAATGCCCCAGTACCCAGTGCCACGGCTGACGTAGATCTGGGTCCTTTGGTGCCAGTGCAGCCCCTGGACATAGGGATTGCCGAGGTAGGCGAGCAGCGTTCCCATCGGCCAAATCTGGCCGGCGTGGGTGTGTCCGGAGATCTGGAGGTCGATTCCGAGCTTCGCCGCCTCGTGGATTTGTTTCGGCTGATGCGCGAGCAAGATCGAGGGCGTTTCGGGCCGTCTCCCTTCGAGTGCCCGCGCGAGCGACGGTGCAAACTCCTTGTTCCGTCTCGACCAATCCGGAACGCCGACGAGGTCGAAGGTCTCGGCGCCGTCTCCGAAGCTCACACGCTCGTTGTGGAGGGTGCGCAGCCCGAGCGAGCGCAGATGGTCGATCCACTCTTCGACTTCGCCCGAGTAGTACTCGTGGTTGCCGGTGACAAAGAAGTTCCCGAGGCGCGAACGCAGGCCCCGGAGCGGAGCGATCTCCGACTCGATCTCGTCGACCCGCGCGTCGATGAGGTCGCCGGTGATCGCGATCAAGTCGGGGGAGGTCCCATTGGTGAGCTCGACAACGGCTTCGACGTACTCCCGGCCGAGAATGTGGCTCACGTGCACATCGGTGAGCTGCGCGATGCGGAGGCCCTCGAAGGCGGCGGGCCAGTTGCGGATGCGGACTTGGACCTCCTCGACCGCGAGTCCGTACCGCGCGTTTTGGACGCCAGTGGCGGTGATGGCGCCGGTCCCGAGTGCCGCGGTGGACCCGGCAACGCGCGCCAAGAATCGCCGCCGTTCGGGATCGGCGGCACCACCTGCGCCCGTCTGCCGGCCACGCACCCGGAGCAGCGCATCGAGGACGAGGCCCAAGATCAGGAGGTAGGAGAAGGGGATGATCCAAAAGAAGGGGAGATAGAAGCCGAGACCGAGGGAGCGGCGAGGGAGGAGCGCGGACGCCATCAGCAGCAGAGGAAAGGCCGCTGCCCCGAGCGTGAGGATCAGTTTGACCGCGGTCGCGACTCCGCGTGGAAGTTCGGCGCGCCGACCGAGGCGGCGCCAGAGCCACCAATGCAAACCCGCGATCGCGGCGCCCACCAGGGCGAAGACCAAGAATCGGACCATTCCCGAGCTTAGCCAACTACGGCCGGGTGGCGAGGCTTTGGCGCAACGTCGTGAAGAAGGTGGCCCCGCCACTCGGTTCGTCGTGGCGAAGGGACGCGAAAGCGGGGTGCCGGAGCCAAAACTCGCGTCGGCGGCGCGCCGACTCCGCATCGAAACCGGGGGCGGAGAGTCGTTGGCTTTCGAGTTGGAGTTCGGCGAGGGCTTTTTCGTGACAATGCCGCCGATCGGAATCTTCCGGGCTCTGCTGCGCCGCGAGTGCCCAGGCCTCCGCCGAGGCTTCGAAGCCTCGCTCGAGAAGCTTGGGGGCGAGCATGCGGGCCGTTTCCCACGTCTCGGCTTCCTCCCTCGCCCGGCCGTGGTCCCGCAGCCAACGCAAGAGGGCGCTCCAGGTGAGAGCGTCTGTGACCACTTCGGCCGCGCGCTCGAGATCGACCGCCAACCCGGCCGAGCGAGCCGAAATCCGAATACAATCGGCGATGGCGCCGTTGAGCTTCTCGCGATTCAAGGAGGGTTCGTCGGCAGGGGCGAGAGTGATCGCACGCTGAAGTTCGTGGGCGGCGCGTTCGGATCGGAAGTGCTTGCCGAGAAAGGTGCCGTAGAGATAGGCCGCTTCGAATCTGGATGGAGCCAAGTTCCTGGCGGTGAACAGGAGGTGCTCGGCTTCCGCCAGTTCGCCGCGCTCCCCGCTCAACAGTCCGAGGGCCATGTGCGCCTCGTAGTTGACTGTGTTGAGGATGCCCCGGAGAAGCCGCTCTCCTTCGGCCGTCTCTTTGTTCCGGACGAGCAGGACGCCAAGGACACATTTTGCAGGAAAAAACTTCGGGTCTTGTGCGAGAACGCGGCGGAAGCACGCGATGGCACGCTCCAGATCACCCTCCGTGCGCGCGAAGAGCCCTCGAAAGTAGAGGAAGTGGAGGTCGTCGGGCATGATCGCTTCGAGCTGGTCGAACCACTTTTTCGCGCCTACTTTGTCGCCACTTCGATCCAAGAAGTTGCCGACGCAAGCGCGCAGGTAGGTGCTGTCCGGCCGCAGGGCGCAGGCGGCCATGAGGTAGCGGACCCCCTCCGCAAATCCCGAGGGATCATTCAATTCCGCCCACGCGTAGACGAGGCTGCCGATCGCTTCCCCGGAATCCGGATGGAGGACGAGGGCCCGCTTCAAGAAATCGATGCTCTTTCCCGGCGCCTTTGCGGTGAGCAGCCAGTCTCCGACGAAGACCAGATGGGTGATCGGGACGGACCGCATGTCGAGTTTGTCGGCGGCGTCTTGGGCCGCGGCATCATCGCGGTTCCCGATCAACTTGAACACGTGTCGCAGTTCGGGGGAGTCGATCATGGTCCCCGCGATGTTCAGGAGGTAGGCCCCATCGCGCGCATGTCGCTTGGCCGGAACCGAGAGTCGCACCCGAGACCAGTCGAGCAGGGCATTCAGCAAGCGATCTCGAATGGGGGACTGCTCGATGCGAGCGCGGACCTCGTCGGCCGGAATTCGATCGACGTCGATACCGAATCGCCCGAAGGCATCCGCGTAGGCCTGATCATCATCGCCGTAGCGACGGACGTCGGCGTACCACGACCGGATGCGATCCAACTCGGCGACCATCGTGAGGTCGCGTTGGTGGGAGGCTTCCCGGGCGAGGGCGGCGTCGAGTCCGGCTCGGATCTGCCTCGTGAGAGCTTCGCCTTCGTCGCGAAGCTCCGGTCGTACATGGGCCGAATTCCAGGGGGAGGCCGCACCGTCCAACCTCGCGGCGGCCGTCCGCCAACGCGCGAGCTCGTCGGTGGTCCGGCTGCGGGCCTCCGTCGCGGCGATGCCCAACTGGCGGATGGCCGAGGCGGCAGTCGCATTGGCGAGGTCTTCCCGGGCGCGGCTCTTCTGTTCGCTGATCCACCACGCCCAGGCCCCCGCCAGGGACGCGATCGTGACCACGGAGAACAGCGTGGTGGTGAGGATGCGGGCGCGGCGTTCGCTCCGCGCGGACGCGGCGGCGGCTAACAGGGCGGTTTCCGCGGCCCGTCGGGCGGCATCCTGGGCCGCGAGATGAGCGGCGAGGCGGGAAGCGACGATGCCCGCGTGCTCAGGCCGCTCGGCCGGGTCGGTCGCCACACACTCGCGTACGAGGGTCAGCAATGCCTCGTCCCAACCTCGGGCTTTCAGCGCGGCGAACTCCTCGGCGGCATGGGCATCCTTGTCCGGCGGCTCGGACGGCGCCTTGAGCGCGAAGGGTCGCCCCGCGAGCACCTCGAAGATCATGGACCCGAGCGAGTACACGTCGGACCTCGCCGAGTGTCGGCTCGCCTGACCCAGCGCCTGCTCGGGCGCCATGTAGAGGGGAGTACCGAGAACGGCGCCGGTGCGGGTGGTGTCGGAACCGGAGGGGGAGGACCACGGTTCTGGGCGGCGACCAGGGCGCTCTCCTTGCCCGAGATCGGATAGGAGTTTGGCGAGGCCGAAGTCCATCACCAACACTTCGCCCAAGGCGCCGAGCATGATGTTCGACGGTTTCAGGTCACGATGAATGACGGCCTGGGTGTGCGCCGCGGCCACCGCTTCGGCGACCCGCAGCAGGGTGGATAGCAGGGCTGCCCGCTCGGAAACCGCGGAGGGGAGCGTGGCGAGCCGGGCTTTCAGAGTCTCCCCGCGCACTAGCTTCATCGTGAAATAGGGCTCGCCTTCGTCGGTGACTCCCCGGTCCTAGACCGGCACGATGCCGGGATGTTGGAGGGCGCCCGCGATTTTCGCTTCCTCCACGAACCGACGGCAGCGCTCCGGATTGGCTCCGAGTTCGGCCCTCAGGAGTTTGAGAGCCACCTCCCGATCGAGTTCACGATCGAGGGCGCGCCAAACCACGCCCATGCCACCCTGGCCGATGATCTCGAGGAGTTCGTAGCGACCGTCAAACTGCTCCGGCCGCGGCGCGGTCGCGGGCGACTCGGATTTGCGGAGGCCGCGCCCAAACGCGCGGCGAAGCCCGGGCTCGAGGGGCGTCGGTTCGGAGTGGTCGGCGCGGGTGTTGGTCGACTCACTCACCGAGCAGCTCGAGGAGGCTATGGCACTCTTCGTCGATGGCGGCCCCCTCACGCACGCCGTGATATTGGACGACCTCGCGTAGGGCGGCCTGGAACTCCTTGCGGGCGAGGGCGTACTGCTTGTGGGCGAGTTCGGGAGCTAACTCGACGCGGGGGGCGATGTCCCGAATCGGGAGGTTCTCCTCGAAGCGCAGGCGGAGGATTTCGATGCGCCGCTCGGCCGCGACTCCGAGAATCCGCGCGCGCTCCGCCATCAGCTCCGACGCACCTTCCATGAGGAGCCCGGCCCACTCGCGCAGGAAAGTGCGGTCCGGGGTGGCGCTGTCCTCCGCATGGTGATCGGGGTCGCTCCCGAGGCCGCCGCGGCTTGCCTTGGCGTGACGGGCCTCCATGCGAGCCGCGACGTTGCGGGTGATCCCGTGCAAAAAGGCTCGAAAGCCGCCATCGCGGCGATTTTCGGCGCCCCCGAGTGCCCCACCCTCCTTCAGGCACTCGAGGAACACCTCCTGCACTCCGTCGCTGAGGTCCGCGAGCCTCGGGGAGCCGCGCCACCTCGCCCCGAAGTAGGCCTCCACGACCGGCTGGTAACGGCGAACGAATTGCTCGCGCTCGGCCAAAGACCCCCCGGCGGCCGCTCGAATCTGCGTCCAACAGGTGCTGTCGCTACCCGATTTGGGAGTGGCCATGGGGGCACTATAAACCGGGCTCCCTCTCGAGGCCCGGATGCCGGGCCCATTTCGTGATTGGCGAGGCGAACCCCGTGCTTTCGCAACCATGGTAGAATGTCGGGTAGCCCGGTGAGGGCTTCAGCCATGGTCCAATCACGCCAGATGATTCTCGATTCGTTGATCCGCGCGATGCCGGATCTGCGGGCTCGGTACGGAGTCGATAGGTTGGGGCTCTTCGGCTCGTATGCCCGAGAGACTCACACGGAGAACAGTGACGTGGACATTCTCGTCGAGGTCCCACCCACCATCGGTCTGCGGTTCATGACCCTAGCGCGGGAACTTGAGCGGCTCCTGGGGCGACGAGTCGATCTTGTCTCCCGTCGGGCGATTGACCCCGACAACTGGTCCTACATCTCGCGGGATCTGATCGATGTCAGGTCGACCTTCTCCGCGAATCGCAGCGGATATGCTCAGTGCCATTCGAAAGATCCTCGCGTACTCGGTTGACTTTGATCCAAAGCAGGAATCGGGGGACTGCCGCACGAGGGAAGCAATCCGCTACAATCTGCAAGTCATCGGCGCGGCCGCGGCGCGTCTCCCTGAGCCGACTCGGGCCTTGGCGCCGGATATTCCGTGGGAAGAAATCGTTGGATTTCGGAACATCCTAGTGCACGAGTACTTTCGGGTCGACTTGGCGCTGGTTTCGCAAGTGATCAGTTCCGATCCACCTGTGCTTCAGGCCGCACTTCTCGATCTTGCGATCAAGTTGTCGGTGTAACCCACCGTCGGGGACTCTCTGCCACTGGTGGGGCAGTCAACCGGCTCAAGAGCGGGGAAGGCGGGGCGCGACCGGACCGGTGCGATCGGCGAGGAGAGCGAGGTTGCGGGATTGCGCCGCGAAGGGGCGCGTGCGATCGCGCGGTCCGGTTTCGTAGGTGCCGTCGGTGCGCATGAGCCAACACTGCGCATTGTCTTGCAGGTAGGGTTCGAGACCCTCGGAGAGGACGCGCTCTTTGAGCTCTTGATCCAGGATCGGGAACGCGATTTCGACGCGGCGGATGAGGTTGCGCGGCATCCAGTCGGCGCTGGACAAATACACCGCATTCTCTCCGCCGGCGAGGAAGTGGAAGATGCGCGAGTGTTCGAGGAATCGGCCGACGACGGAGCGGACGCGGATGTTGTCGGAGACGCCGGGGAGACCTGGACGCAGCGCGCACATGCCACGCACGATCAGATCGATCGGAACCCCCGCCTGCGAAGCCTTGTATAGCGCGCCGATGATCGTGGGATCGAGGAGCGCATTCATCTTGGCGACGATGCGGGAGGGCGATCCGGCGCGGGCCGCCTTCGTCTCCGCCTCGATCATTTGAACGAGCTGCTTTTGCAGGGTGAACGGCGCCTGCCACAGCCGGCGCAGCTTCGCGACTTTGCCAAGCCCGGTCAGTTGCTGGAAGAGGTCGTGGACGTCCTTGCCGAATTCTTCGTGGCAAGTCAACAGGCCGAAGTCGGTGTAACCACGCGCGGTGCGCTGGTGGTAATTGCCGGTGCCGAGATGCACGTAGCGCCTCAAGGTGTTTCCCTCCCGGCGTACGATCATGAGCATCTTCGCGTGGGTCTTGAAGCCGACGACCCCGTAGGCCACCTTCGCGCCCGCGTCTTGGAGGCGAGTCGCGAGGTCGATGTTGGCGGCCTCGTCGAAGCGAGCGCGCAGTTCGACGACCGCAGTCACTTCCTTGCCAGCTTGGGCCGCTTCGTGGAGGGCGTCGGCCAAGGGCGAGTCGGCCCCGGTGCGGTAGAGCGTCTGTTTGATCGCCAACACATCGGGGTCCTTCGAGGCGAGGCGCAACAGCTCGATGACCGGAGCGAAGGACTGGAACGGGTGGTGGAGGAGGAGATCGCCCTTGCGGATCTCCTCGAAGAGGTCGCTCGCTCCCACCAACCGTTTGGGCAGACCCGCGGTGAACGGCGGATACTTGAGGTCCGGCCGATCGACCATGTCGTACACCGCGTTCAAACGGTGGAGATTGACCGGGCCGTTGACGAGGTAGAGATCCGAGCGCTGAAGGCTGAACTGATCGAGTAGGAACTGGATCAAGTCCGCCGGGCAAGTCGGCTCCACTTCGATGCGCACGGCGGCGCTGAACTTGCGGCGCGGCAATTCCCCCTTGATCGCGTGGAGGATGTCGTCGACTTCCTCCTCGTCGACCCAAAGGTCCGAATTGCGGGTCACGCGGAACTGCCAGCAGCCCTTCACTTCCATCCCGGGGAAGAGCTCCTGCACCTGCGAACGGATCATCGAGGAGAGGAGGACGAAGTCGTAGCGCTGCCCACTCACCGCGGCGGGGAATTGCGAAATGCGTGGCAAGATGCGCGGCGCCTGCACGATGGCGAGTCCCGAGCCGCGACCGAAGGCGTCCCGGCCTTCGACCGAGACGATGAAATTGAGGCTCTTGTTGAGGATCTGCGGAAACGGGTGCGCCGGGTCGAGCCCCACCGGAGTCAGCACCGGGAGCACGGCGCGCTGGCAATAGTCTCTGACCCAATCCAGTTGCGCTTCCGACCAATTGGCCCGCGGGAGCACCCGAATCCCTTCGGTTTCCAGAGCGGGGCGGATCATCTCCGTCATCACCTGGTATTGCTCTTGGACGAGGGTGTGCGCTTCGACGTCGATCGCCGCGAGAGTCTCCTGCGACGTCAGAGGGTCGGGGTCGGGATTCACCAACTGGTGCTGGACCTGCTGCTTCAAGCCGGCGACGCGGATCTCGAAGAACTCGTCCAGGTTGCTGCACGAAATCGTGAGAAACCGGAGCCGCTCGAGGAGCGGCACGGACCCGTCCTTGGCCTGGGCGAGGACCCGGCGGACAAACTGCAACTGGCTGAGTTCGCGACTCAGGAAGTGTTCGGGGTGATCGAGGCGAGGGGCACGCGGCATACGGGTTCGGCTGCGGGATCGTTCGATCGCCAGCGAGGCTGGAGTCTCGACGGCCTCGGGCCCCGATGGCATCGCGGCCGCAGCTTCCTGATCTGGTGTCGACATGGTGGATCGCGCCCCGTGAGGAGAAGGAGCGGCACCCATCGATCCGCGCTCCCGACCTGCTCCTCATTCTTACCGTGGAGGAACCGGGGGAGCCGGGGCGAAACCGCAAAATCGTATCAAGAATCCACCAAGAGCGGCAGGCGCTGGAATCAGCCTCGCGGTTCTTCCGTCTCCCCGCGGATGAAGCCGAGGAGGGCCGACCCGTAATCACTCCAGAGTCGAGAGGGAGACTTCTTCTCCTCACCCCTTGCGAATTCCCAGCAGATGATCGGGATCCCGAGCGTCTCCCCGCACCATGCGCCGAGGCTGCCCGGGCGACTGCCCAACTTCTTGTAGGGGAGGCCCGAGAGGGTCGCGATCCGACGCGCGAGTCCCTCCCCGGGTCCGTCAAAGTCGATACAGCGCAGCGGCTGATGGAAGCTGACGACGCGGGCCGGCATGAGTTCGAGGATCAGTTGGTGCAAAGCGCGGCTCTCGGGCTCCGAGAGCGGCTCTTCGCCGTGGCGCGCGCGAGCGGCAAAATTGCCGGCGGGGAAGTTACGGTTCAGGTCCACCCCGCGAGGGTTGGTGCGCTGGGTCTGGGCGTAGCCGTCCGGATTGACGACCCCGACGATCGTGAGGGAATAGCGCTCGAGATCGACCAGGTGCGGTTGAGTTGCGAGCGCGGCTTCGAACGCCTGGACCAGGGGCGTCCCGGCCGGCTCGTTGCCGTGGATGGTCGCGAGGATCAGCACGGCGATCGGACCGGATCCGTAATGCCGAGCCTCGATGGGGCGGCCTTCGACGGACGTTCCGATGGTCCGTGTCCTGACCGGGCGCGCGGACGACTCGGCGGCGTGGGCCGCGGGAATCGTCGCGTCGGTACCCGCGCAGCCGATCAAACCGCAACCGAGTCCGAGAAGTAGGAGTGCGCGCAGAAGGGGGCGAATCATGCGCGGCACAGTAGGTCGCTCAGCGCCGGATCTCCAGGTCGAGGGTCGTGGGGTTGTCACCCGCGACCACCTCGATCACCACGCTTCCGGAGTAGCGGACGCGGTCGCGTTCGAAGGCGGCGTGAACGCGCGCGGAACCGGGGAGCAGCGCGGGGAATTGGAACTCACCGTTTTCATCCGACGTGGTTCCAAATTGGCCCTGCGAATTGGTGAGGGTGATTTCGACGCCGAGCGTGGCCACTCCGCCGAGATTCACGCGTCCCCGCAAGACACCGTGCGAGGCGTCCGCGCGCAGGACGATCTTGGTGTGCCCACCGGGGGCGAGATCGCGCCGGCAGGAGAGTCCGTTGCGGTCGGGATAGAGACTCGAAAGCACCAGCTTCACGGCCCCGCTCGCGACTTCGAGGGTGAGTCGCCCGGACTCGGGCACCAAGTGTTCGACGATTCCCTCATCACTTTCGATCTCCAGGCGGTCGCCGCCCAGCGGGGCGCCTTCGGAACTGGTGACTTCGATTTCGAGGCGAGCACTCCGGGTGAGCCGGATCGGGTCGAGTTCCACGCCGCCATCCGTCGCATTCAACTTCAAGGGCAGATCCCGAGCGAGGTACCCCTGCGCGCGAATTCGCAGGCTGGTGCCTTGCTCCAGAGCGGCGACGTTCAGTTGGAATCGCCCCTCGGCGTCGGTGCGCGCGCCGATTTCCGGGGAGAGTGATTCACGGTCGGAGCCCGTCTGGGCGACACCCGCTCCCGCGATGGCGAGATCGGTGTGATGGTCCAACACTCGACCGCGAATAGAGGCCTCGACCGGGCGAAGCACCACGGTCGCCGTGATGCCAAGCGGGCCAAAGGTGATCGGACCGAGAACGGTGGGTGCGTGGCCGGCTGCACGTACTCCAATATGGACGCTGTGCTTTACCTCCGGCGGTCGCCAAACGAATCGTCCGTTCGAGCCGGAAAAACGGCGCCAAACGGGATCGGAGTCCTTCCGGGCAGCCGATCCGGGATCGCCCAGGAGACAGACCTCGAAGTCCGTGACCAAAGGACCGGTCGCACTCCCGCTTCGCACCTCTCCCTGGATCGTCGGCGCCCGCGCGAGGCGCACTTCGGCCGGGCCACGGGATCGTTCGAGACGACACTCGCGGGTCACCGCGTAGCTCACGGCGGAGACAACGAGATCCAAGACGTCGCTGGACACTGCGAGCGAAGCCTCCCCCTCCGCATCGGTGAGCGCGTAGGCGATGGGGTCGATGCGACCGGAAGTGTGGGCGGTGACCAGCGCGTGCGGCAGGGGCTGGCCCAACTCGCCGCGGACCAAGACGAGGTAGTTGGGTTCGTCGCGGGAAACGGGCAGTAGCAGCGGCTTGGTTGCGCCCATGACCAGCACGGTTGGAGAGGTGAGTTCGGTCGTCTCCGGGTCGAGTTCGACGTGGGTCTCGAAGGGACCGTCCCGAAGTCGCACCTCGATGGGAGCAGAAGGAAGGGGGTCGCCACCTTCGAGCGTGGCAACCCCGTGCAAGTCAGTCGTGACCGAAGCCGAGATTCGGCCTGGTCGCCTGAATTCCACGAGGATGCCGGGGAGGAGGTGTCCATCGGAATCCGCCACCACCAATTGCCACCGCATGGGGCGGGCCACCGGACGTGGAGTCTCCGTGGGTGGATAGGGGCGTGTGTCGACCGCGTCCGCCTGCACCAGATTTCCGTCGGCCGAGGGGGTTGGTTTGGCGGGCGATGCGCGCTCGGGACCCTGGGGAGTCGATACGGAATCGGAGGTCCTCTCCGACTCGTTGCAAGCGAGGTAGCAGAGGATCGCCGCGACGAGGGCGAGGCCCAAAAAGGCCAGCGTTCTTGAAGTGGGGAAAGGCAGGGGTGTGGGAGGGGGTGGAGGGTTCGCGACCGATCATAGTCGAGAATGCCGCCCCCGTGGGAATGGGCCCAGATTCGTCAGGTTGAGCGCCCGGTCGTCCCTCGGGGCTCGCGGTCGCGGGAGGAGGGGCCGCGGTCCCGGCGCTGGCGGGAGTGGCAAAGGGGTCTCCGCGGACCGGTAGAGTGAGGCGGCCAAACTCCGAGCCCGGAGTCGGAGCCGCGGGAGACTGAGGATGCGCCACCCATCGACCAAGAACCTCGACGCGGCCGAGACATTGAAGGCCCAGTTCGGTAAGGGACTCGCAGCCCGCAAGTTGGCGTTGCTGCGCCGGCTCGATCGAACGGTGTTCCGCTCGGCGGACGAAGTGCGCCGCTACCACGAGCTGCTTTGTCATGCCCGCGCTTACCCCGATTCTCGCCCCCTGCTGAACACCGTAGTCCGGGCGCTCGAACGATTTGCGGAGCGTCGGGATCTGAAGCGCCATGCGCGTGCGCTGAAGGACTCGGGCATTGCCGGTACGGAAATCCAGTATCCGTTCTACTTTGGAACCGCGGCGTGGCTGGCGCGACGCATTCCCCGGAAGATTGGCGTCGTGTGGGCGGACTTCGATCGGGACAAACGTCTGGATGGCCTGCTCGGGCTGCTCGGCGTCTACGCCGAGACTCCGGGCCTCGACGAATGCGCGTGGCCGCTTGAGGAGTGGGCCGCACGTCTCGCGGGGGCTACGACCACCGATGCGGCGTGGTTGGCGCAACGATTCGACGCTCTGCCTGCCGACGCGTGGGTCAAAGAGGCACTGTACGACGATCTCGATCTGCCGATCGTGATCCGTCCTGGCCCGGAAACACCGAGCCGCACTCGTGCGTTCTGGCCGGGCATGACCACGGATTTCCGGATGACTCCTTTCCCGAAAGAGCGCCCCGATCTTCGCCGCGCCGCCCTCGAACCGCCGCGGGAAGTCCGGTCGCTGTCGGCCAAGGACGGGCGCGGCCTGATCGATCTGGCTCGTGAGGCGATGGTGACACGGAGCCGGGATCTCGATGTCTTCGTCCACGGCAGCGAGGACGATGTGCGCCTCATTCGATGGGAGGACGGCCTCAGTTTCGCGGCCATTGGTTTTGTTCCCGAACGCCGCCTGATGCTCGAGGCCGTCTACGGATTTCTCACGCTCATGAACGGCGTGCCGATTGGGTACGTCCTCAATTCGGCGCTCTACGGCTCGGCGGAAATCGCCTTCAACGTGTTCGAGAGTTGGCGGGGCGCCGAGGCCGCGCGGGTCTACTCGCGAGTCTTGGGCACGGTGCACCATCTCTTCGGCGCGGACACATTCACCATCTATCCCTACCAGCTCGGGCACGAGAACGAGGAAGGCCTCAGCTCCGGTGCGTGGTGGTTCTACCGCAAGCTTGGATTTGCGCCGAGGCATCGGCCGACCGAACAGTTGGCGCGGCGGGAGGAAGCCCGCATAGGGAAAGACCCTGCGCATCGATCGAGCCGAGCCACGCTGAAAAAACTCGCCGCCCACAATGTGGATCTCTCTTTGGGCCCGCGCCGGCACGACGTGATCGGCGAACTCCCGCTCGCCAATTTGGGACTTCTCGTCACGGATCGACTCGCGCGTGACTACGGAGCCGATCGGGAAGCCGGAGTCGCCGCGTCAGTGCAGGAACTTCGTGAGATCTTGCCGCTTGCCGAGGCCCGCGGATGGCGGCCGGCGGAGCGGCGTGCGCTCGAGACCTGGGCTCCTCTCATCGCGTCGATCCCCGGACTTCGTCGATGGAAGGCCGAGGATCAGCGGGCTCTGGTGTCGGTCATTCGGGCCAAGGGTGGACGACGGGAATCCGATTTTGTTCGGGCATTCGACGAACATCGCAGGCTGCGGGAAGCGCTGGCTTCGCTGGCTTGGGAGGGTGACTGAGTGTTGCACCTCTAAAGACCAGGAGGGGTGGTTCGGAAGGACGATGAGGTCGCCTCCCCATTCCACGAGAGGGGCCGCGGACAGGCCTCGGGTCGCGTTGCGAGGGGTTGAGGTTCGGTCGCGCTCCGGACGCGGCGAGGACGGCCCGGATCAGGCTCTCCGCCGAACCGCAATTCGAAGGTTGGTCACTCTCGACTGACGCCAAGGCGCGCTTCCGCACCCGAGAATCTCGAGGGTCGTGGGCCTCGCCTCTCGCGGGGGGTCGCGCCGGTCTTTCATCCCGCGCGAATTCCCGGAGACTGGGGGCGAGGAGTTCGCCCATGCCTGCCCTGCCGCTTCTGGGTCGTGAACCCGCCAACCGACTCTTGGCCGAAGCTGCCGCCCTCGTGGCGCGGCAGAAGTCTCCGCCGACGCTCGTGGTGTTCCAGGTCGGGGAGGATGCCGCGGCCGTCGCCTACGTTCGGTCTACGACTCGCACCGCGGCCAAGGCCGGAGTGGTTTTGCAGGCGCGAGTGCTGCCGGCCGGGACCTCCTACGCCGCCCTGCGCGACGCCGCGGTTTCGAGCGCGCAGGAGCCGGGGGTCGTGGCGGTGCAGGTGCAAAATCCGCTCCCCGAAGGTCGGTCTTTGGCCGAGCTCTGCCGGGCTCTCCCTCCGACGCACGATGTGGAAGGCCTGCACCCCGAGAATCAGGGCCTTCTGTTCCAAGGCAAGCCGCGGTCGGTTCCCTGCACCGCGCATGCGGTGGTGCGCTTGCTCGATCACTACGAGATCCCGCTCGCGGGCCGTCGCGTCGTTGTCCTCGGGCGCAGCCTTGCGGTGGGTCGTCCGGCGGCTCTTCTCTGTTTGCACCGCGACGCCACCCTCACTCTGTGTCACACCAAGACCAAGAACCTCGCTGATGAAGTGCGGCGCGGCGAGATCGTTATCGCGGCAGCGGGAGTGCCGGAACTCGTCCAGGCCGATTGGATTGCCCCCGGGGCCGTCGTCGTCGATGTCGGCTACCACGTCCTTGCCGACGGTCGCACCGTCGGGGACGTCGAAGCCTCCGCTTCCCTCCACGCCTCCGCCTTCGCCCCCGTACCCGGCGGCGTGGGCCCCCTCACCGTCGCCGAACTCCTCCTCGCCGTCGCTCGCGCGGGGGGTGAGGGAGCGGCCGCCCCGCAGCGAATTCCCTGATCCCGCATTGCGGCGGTTCCTGGCTTGTCAGTGATCGATCCGAGGGAATTCCCGGAGGCTACATCGAGCGGAGGCGTTCGAGATTTTGGATGAGGAGTTCGCGCTGCGTCGGAGGCCAGGTGATATCGGTGCGCTGGGTTAGAGACTCGATCGCCGGCAGGCAGTCTTTGCGTCCGGCATTGACTAGGGCGGGAACGAAACTCATCAGGGCTCCGCCGGAGAGTTTGATCTCGGCGGGGCCATTCACCAAGCGAGTGGCATCCTCCAAGGGAATCGACTGCGCAAACTCCTTGGACTTCATGCTCTGAAGCACCCACTTGCTGCGCACTTCCGGAGCGGTGGTCGCGCTGAGCACCAAAGCGCGAACCATCTCCTTGCTCTGCTGCTTCTCGATCGCCTGCAAAGTCAAGGTTTGTTCCACGACGCTCCCGGATCGGAAGGTCTCGATGGCTTGGTCGGGGCTCAAGGCTCGATTGGCAATGAGCGCGGCCAGTGCCGTACCGCGGGTCATGTCGTCACCTGGTTTCGCCTCGCGCCAGAACTGGTAGAGACGATCGACTTCCGAACGAGCGAGATTGGTGCCTAAGGATTCGATGAGGTTACGGCGCGCCGCGCCGCTCGTGTCGGCGAGGGCGCGCAAGAACAAATCGCCTTGCCAGGCGGTGCCTGCGAATGCGCCGGCCAAGAACCCGAGCGAGGGTTTCTTCCGCGCCGCCTCCAGGACCAGCTCCGCAAGCTCGGATCCCAATTCCGGTCGGTCTTCAATCACCCAGCCCATGATGGGGACGAGCATTCGATGGAAGGTCTGATGGGGATTGGCACCAAAGGGTTTCACCGGTTCCGTTCCGAGTCCACTCACCAGTCGGACCACGGTGTTGATCGTCGCTTCCCGCAGGGGCTTTGGGAGCGTGGTTTCCAGATAGGGAAGTCGCACGGTTCTCGGGCTAGGGGAATCCGTGCGCTCCTGCTCCGAACTCGCCAGAAGACTGGCAAATCGGACCTCCGGGGGATAAGTCGCATCCGTGCTGATCGCTTCCAACTTCGTGGACCAGGCCGAATCGCGCGACCTGCGCACTGCAAAGGCACACGCCTCCCGGATCTCCATTATGCCCTCGGTCGAATGGGTCATCACGCCCCAAACGAATGGCCCGCGACCGCGGTCTACGATCCATGTCCCGATCCTGCCGAGATTGGTGTCGACACTGGCATGATCCTGGCGAGAGATTGCGGCGGAGAGCTCGGCTCTGAGAGCGGTCCATTCGCTGTCGGTTGGTTTCTCGATCGGCGGTTCCGCGGGCTCGAGATTCAATTCTGCGAATGAGAGTGAGCGCGGGTGTTCCGTTTGTTTCGGGGCATCGGGCTCGGTCGTCGCGGCCACGAGAGAGGGAGCAATTGGCGGTGGCTTGTCCAGTTCCTTCGATGGTTCGCGATCATGGAACATCGCCAAACAGGCCAGGATGGCGATGATTGAAAGTAGGATAACGGCAGATCTCGGAGGACGTCTCATGGTCATCGAAGCTCGTGAGCGGACGCGCGGCTCGGTATTCCGTCCCTGAGCGAGGTCACCAAGAGGATCGTGCCGAGCGGCAGCTCCGGAAGGTGCAAACTCCATTGGCCGGTGGAATCCGCCTCCGCACAGAAGGTGGGGTTGGTGGGCGAGGACAATCGCACGAGAGAATGCGCTTCCACGGTGCCAGCGGTACCGAGGATCGACCAACCCGAGGAGGTTCGCCGACTACGAATTCCGGCGGCACGAGGCCTCACCAACACCGGGAGTCCATCGATGTACGCGCCCTCGAGCTTGGACCGTTTGATGAATGCCGCGTAGACGGTTTCCCAATTGCTTGTCGCGAAGTCGGCAAGCGGAGGATCGCTGTGAAAGGGGGCGCTCTTGCTCCAGCTCTCGCCTTGGTCGGAGGATTGGCTGACTAGCAAATAGGTGCAGCTGTCGTACTCCAGGTGTCCGCAGGGGACCGTGAAGGCTCCCGTGGCGTCGGCCGTCGCGGTCGCGATTGCCCCATTGCTGTCAACGACTCGAACCAACGCGTTGGAGACGACCGAACCTTCCGAACCATCGACGCCCGGAAACATCCCTTTGGTGACCACGACACGGTCTTCGTCAGGGGCAGGAGGTTGCGCCTCCAGCGGGCCTTGGACGATCACGATCCACCCCACGATCGCCGATGATAGCCATAGCGCACGCCTACTTGTCGAATCGCTCAAGAGACCACTCCTTTCGCGAGCTGGTCAGGGATCGCGGTGCCCGCGCGACTACCATCATGATCCGGAATGGTCTCGCGTAAGCCACAAAGTCGTTTTTTTTCTCGTGGCTCCGGCGAAAGTCCGCAGTTCGACCAGCGATTAGCGAGTCGATCGAGAAAACGCTGTGGCCAGCGCGATTCCGGGTCGCCACCCTCTCGGGCGCATTGGAGCATCTCCTTGGTGGCGCGGAGTAGCCGGCGGCACTCCGGAATGCCGACGGTGCGTCGATCTTGCAGGGTGGTCAAGAGCTCGGACCACGACTGCGGCCCGAGAAGATGTTCGCGAGCGATGGTGTGGTACGGTTCTTTGAATCGCGCCGACGCCGAGTGCATCAGTTCGAGGGCCTCCGAAGCGTCTTCGTGCCATCCGGGATCGGGAGGAGTGGAGATGCATGCTCGTGAGAGAATGCTGCACTTCCACCGGAAACATCGGCGCTGCCGACGGTGTTCCTCAAGACACAGATTGAGGGTAATCTTGCGCGCCCAGGGCTGAAATGCCAAATCGGTGCGCGGTTCGTCCCCGGCCCCGTCCAAGAGTCGCATGACGACTTCTTGAACCAAGTCCGCAGTGTCGTTGGAAATTGGGACGCGGCGCCTAGTCCAACCGACTATTTTCTCCAAGAGCTGGAGTGCTGGATGAGGGTCGGAATGCAGCCATTGGATCCACTCGAATAGGGACGGGCCCATGAGGAAAATCTCACGATGGGCAGAGGTTGCACATGCGACCTACGAGGCGATGTGCGTTGCGGGCAGCGCTGAGTGACCGCGCCTGGCGGCGCGGTCAGGACTGGGATGGCCACGTCGAAGAAGGCGTGGCAAGGAAATCGATACGGACGCCGCCGCGAGCGGATGTTTCTGATGGTCGAGCCGCAAGTTTCTCGATCCGGTCGGGGGCGAGCAGAATGGCCGGAGGCAAAGCGAGGCTCGAAATGCAATAGGGTGCGGGCATAGGAGTACCCAGGGCATTGGGTGACGACTAGACCCGACCGTGCTCGGCTCCTCCGGGGCATGGCCGGAATCTAAGGGAGCGGCGCGGATTGTGCAAGGGTAGCGTAGATTGACTCCCCTGAGTGATCGGTCCCAGGCGATTGTATTGCCGCCCTGGAAAGGCAGGGGCCGACTGATGGCGCCTCGAATTGTGCCCTCGTTCCGGCCAAATAGTCACGAACTCGAGGGGGAAATTGAGGAATCGTGGTTCCGGTCGGGGTTCGCGGACCCGCAGAATTCCGACGATAGTGGTCAGATGCGGGTGAGCCATGGGGCTCAAAGCCGCCGACTGCAGCTCGTATCGGACGCCTCCCCCGGCGAATTCACCGCATATCCTGCCCCGCTGCGACTGGAGTTATCGCGAGCGGCGACCGCGCGGACACCCCAAGAGTGGGGAATTCACATCAGCGATGGCTTCGGGCTCGTGGCCGAGTCGGTCCCTTAATTCTGAAGGCCCAAGATCGCATCAATCGTCGTTTGGGCGATGGGATGATAGCGAGCGCGCACTTGGCGATAGATGGAGAGGGCGAAGGTCTTTCCCTCGGGGGTCTTCGCGAGCTCGGTGTAGAGCGGCTTCAAGAACTTGCGGCGGCCCTGGGAGGAGAGGAAATCCTCGAGGGAGGCCATCGCCGGGCCGTAGCTCGCGCGGATCGCCATGAGCAGCCACTGCATGCGGATCTCCGAATTGCGGGACTCGGTGATTTTCAGCGCGGCATCGAGGCGAGCGAGGGCGGCGCTGTCCGTGGTTTCGGGGAGGGCTCGGAGAAAACGCAGCCACTCGTGGGTGGTCCATTTCGTGGTCGGAAGCGTCTCCGGACCGACCCGTCCCGCGACATACTCGGCGGCGAGTCGATCCACTTCCGCGATTTCGGGACTCTGTGCGCTCGGGGCATCGGCCGGCAAGCCCGCGTGGTGGATCCACTCGTGGAGATCGACCGAGGGCTCGCTCTGCGGAGGATGGACAAAGAGCGTTCGTTCCAAGTGCGCGAGGAAATCCTCGGTGCTCCGGCTTTGGAACGCATTCTCGTCGAACCAGGTGCGCAGGCACGCGTCGAAGGCTTCGCGCCCGTACGCCTCTTCGAGGGATCGAAGGAGCAAGTAACCCTTTTCGTAGGGCACGTTGCTGAACGCATCATCCGGATCGCGGCCGGTGAGGTCGATTTTCAGGATCGTGTCGCCGGGGTCCAGGTCCTTCATCTCGTCGATGAGTTCGTTCTTCGCGAGGCTCGCCTCCATCTCGCTCCGCGCGCGACCGTAAAGCGCTTCGAGAATGCGGCGCTCGAAATACACGGTGAAGCCTTCGTTCAGCCAGAAATCGGACCAGGTGGCATTGGTGACCAGATTCCCGGACCAGGAGTGGGCAAGCTCGTGGGCGATCAATGCCACCAAGGAGCGATCCTTGGCGAGGACAGTGGGAGTCGCGAAGGTCAGCCGAGGATTCTCCATGCCGCCGAACGGAAAACTCGGGGGCAGGACGAGGATGTCGTAGCGCTCCCAGCGATAGGGCCCGTAGAGCGCCTCCGCTTTTTGGATCATCGCTTCCGTTTCGGCGAACTCCCACGCGGCCGCTTCGACCACCGAAGGTTCCGCCCAAATGCGCACGCGCGGAGAGAGGTCCGCAGCCGCGACCCGACCGACGGCAATGGCGACGAGATAGGAGGGGATCGGCTCCGGCATGGTGAAGCGGAAAGTCCGGCCATCCGAATCGGCGCCGAGCTGGCGCGCCGCCATGAGCGGAGTCAGAGCCGAGGGCACCCGCACCGTCGCGTCGTAGGTGAATCGAACCCCGGGTGAGTCTTGGCACGGCAGAATGGTCCGCGCGTGGATCGCCTGAGCTTGGCTGAACAGGAAGGGGTGCGTGCGCTCCGCGGTTTGTTCGGGCGAAAGCCACTGGAGCCCGCTTCCCGCGGAAGTGGTGCGATAGTCGACGCGGACATGGTCCTCCCCGGGAGCGAGAGGAATGACGAGGGCACGTCCGAACACGGGATGTTCGGGATGGAGGTCGAGAGGAACCGGATGCAGCGATCCTTCGCGCCCCGCCGCCACGCTCTCGATCGTGAGGGCTTTGGTATCGAGAGTGACGACGCCCGGGCCGCCTTCGGCGCGTGCGACCCTCCAGGTCACCGACCCGTACAAACACTTCTGTTCGAAGTCGCAGGTCCAATCGATGACGGCATGAACGACTTTCGCCTCGGAGGGTCGACTGAGCGAATGGTGGTCATGCACGAGCGAGGCTCCTTCGGTCGGAGCAGAGACGGGATTGGAAGTGCAGCCCAGGCTGAAGACCATGGCCAGGGCACAGAGTGAGAATCGCTTGGACATGGCGGACAGGATACGCCATGACGAAGGCCGAAGGAGGTCGACCTCCCAGGGGGGACGCTCAGTGGGTCCGAGGCAGGGTCTTTTGGTGCCCGATCCAGGCGACTCGGACCGCTTCGTGGGAGGCGGAGGCGGCCTCGCGGACGCGCCGGTCGAGGTCGTGGCGGGCGGTCGCCATGAGGGTGCCCTCGAACTCATAGGTTCGCCAGCCCGTCGTGCCGAGCGCGCGGGAGGCGTGATAGCGGACTTCCCAATCGTCGTCGGCGAGGGCCGGCACGAGGGCGGGAATCAAGTTCGCCGCGGGTTCACCAATCGCCGCCGCGGCGGCAGCCGATTCGCTGCGCACGCGCGGGTTTGCGTGAGCCAGCCCCTGCTCGAGTCGCGCGAGGACGTGCGGATGCGCGTCGGCAATCCGCCGCAGCACTTGAAGGCCGGACGTCTTGACCCCGATGTCGGCGTGGTCGAAGAGCTGGACACCGCTCACGACACCGTAGTCGCCCATGGTGGAGAGCTGGTCCACTGCGTTTTGGCGGGCGGCGGCATCCCCGGCAATCGCCTGTTCGCGGAGGAGAGCCGCCGCCCGACTCTGCTCGTTTTCAGGGGCCAGGGCGGTGTCCGGCTCGGCGGCACAGCCGACGAAAAACAGGGCTATCAGCATCCAGCGCATCGCGGGAATCTCCGATTGGGAACTCCGGTTCGTCGGGCGTCGGGGCGGACCGGGAGGATGGGAGCCTCGCCGGATCTCCCAGGGCGAGGCTAACAGTCTTCTCGGCTGGCGCCGGTCGCCCGCTTGCCCACCAACCCGAAGAAATGTGCAGCGCCGCGGGGATTGGGCTCCCGAGCCGGAGCGCCCGAAGCTAAGACCCCCCTCCATGCTGCGCCGCGTCCTTGCCGAGTTCTTGCCGAAACCTCCCGGCCGAGCCCTGCTCTTGCGGGATGATCGGGGGGAAATTGGCACCCTCTTGGCCGAGCGGTGGCCGGAAACTCCGGTGATTGAGCACCACCTCGACGCCTGGACGGCCCGCCAGCACCGGGAGTGGGGCCGAAGGGTGGAGCTTTTGGCCGACCCGCCCGAGGGTCCCTTCGACGTGGTGTTGATCGCCGCCCCCCGCGGAACCGAGGCGCTGGCGCTGCGCGAGTCCATTGAAGCGGCCCACGATCGGCTGAGCCTGGAGGGCCGGTGCCTCATCCCGGTATCCGGGCCCTTTGCCAGACTGCTCGAGATGACCAAGGGGATCTTCGGCAAAGCCGATGTCCAGATTGCCGGCAGAAGGCAAGGGGCGGTCGTGAGTGCGCGCCGCACGAGGACTGACGCGAAGACTCGTGATCATGCCCACGTACTGCGGATACCCCGGGGCGACCGCATCCTCGAGATCGAAACCCGCCCGGGCACATTCTGCTACGGGCGCCTGGATCTCGGGACCAAGGCGTTGCTGGCCCATTTGCGCGTCCAGCCTAACGAGCGCGTGCTCGATCTCGGGGCCGGCACTGGCATCCTCGGTCTTGCCGCCGTCCAGTCGGGAGCGGCCCGGGCCGTGCTCGTCGATTCCAACGCCCGCGCCTGTGCCCTCGCACAAGGCAACGCCGTGCGGAACGGCCTGCGGAATGTCGACGTCTGTCTTCGGGCCGACCTCGAAGACATTCCAGTTGGTCCCTACGAACTGGTCCTCGCGAACCCGCCCTACTTCTCCGAAGGGCGGATTGCACTCGCGTTTGCCCTCGCGGCGCGGACCAACCTCGCACCGGGCGGACGCTGCGTGATGGTGGCCAAGGCGATCGAGCTCCATCGCTCGTTGCTCATGGACAGCTTCGCTCAGGTGCTGGTCGACAAAGAGGGGGAGTACGGAATCTTCACGGCCACCGAGCCCAGGGCCCGGCCGCTCGGCGACTTCGGGATCGGGCGCGCTCGTCCAGGTTGATCACAAACCGTCGATCCGCTGGATCGTGCGCTTCGCTTCGTTGTCCTCGGGAAGGAACTGGAGGACGTTGCGGTAAGCCTGTTTGGCGCGGCCGATGTCTTGGAGTTCGAAGCAGACGCGCCCGAGGACACGATGCGTCTCTGGCCAAGAGGGGGCGCTGCGCACGGCGCGTTCGGCCCAGTCGAGCGCATCCTTCGGTGCCTTTCGCTTCAGGTACGCATTGGCCAATTCCACGAGGGCATCGGCAGCCTGAGCGCGGTCCCCAAGAACGGCTCGCCAAGCGGATTCCTGTTCCATCTCGGGGGCGTGTGCCGAGCGCAGCGCAATCGCCGCCAAGAAACGCTCCCGCGGGGTCGCGAGCGGAGCGGTGAGGACATGGGCGGCGGCGATCGGATCGCCCTCGAGCAGCGCCGCCAAGGCCCGATCAGCCCGGGCTTCTGGCCCCTTGGTTCGAGCGAGGCGAGTGGCCAACGGTTCGGCTGACGCCTCCGCTTTGCCGATCGGGCCGAGCGCGCAGGCCGCATCCAAGATCTTGAGGCGCTCGGAAACCTGCGCTTCCTCGGCGCTCCCGGCCAAAGCCTTCGGTTGGCGGTAGTGGTGCCGGTTCTGCTTGCCGAGCCAAGTCGCGAGTCCGATGAAGGCGGCCGCGAAGAGCAGCATGCCTGTCACGATGACAATGCTGCGGCGCTCCGCACGGCGGCGGGCAGGGTCACGCGAGGGGGGCGGCATCGCCCAGTCCTACGGAAACTCGGGCCTCCGGAGAAGGCCCCGAGCTCAGCGGCTCATTGCGCGCTGGAGCCACCCGAAGTCGATGAGGTCAATATCGCCGTCGCCATCGAAATCGGACACTGCTTGGGGGCTTTCCACCGTGAAACTCGGCGTGGGTCCGGTGAACATCGGCTCGATGAAGAACCAATCGAAGTCGGTGAGCTGGAAGTCGCCGTCCTGGTCGAATTCGGTGCGACCGAGGCTGTCCAGGAAGCGGATGACCGCATCCTTGTCGGCTTGCGAGAGAGCATTCCAGGCCGCGCGCGACGCGGACGCTTCGCCGCCGTGATCGGCGATCGCGGACGCAATGTCCAACGCGAAGTCCCCTTGGTTGGCGCGACCGTCGTGGAGGAAGGAGAGCCGCAAGCGCAGTCCCCAAAGCGGGGCGGTGCGCATCTCGCGCTCGGTTCCTTGTCCCTGGACGATGCCATCACCCAGCGCGCCCACATCGTGCAAGAGGAAGTCGGAGTAGGGGCGGATCGTTTTGTACGCGAGCGCGGCTTCCGGGGCGGGTCCGGTGTTGAACGTCGGGGTGTGGCAAGACGCGCATCCGATCTGATTGAAAATCGGTTCGCCCTGCATGGTCCCGGCGCGGGGGAACTGCGGCGGTGGGGCCAGGAATCGCTGGAAATCCGTCATGCGGTCGATCTTGTGGAACCCCTGTGCGTCGGGCCCGTCTTCGGGATCGGCGACGGAATCGCAGGCCAAGAGGAGCGCTTGGTTGCCATTCGGCGCGTTATCGGTGGTCAGGAATCGGTTGGTGAGACCGAGCTCGTTTTGAGCGGCGTCCGCGGAGAAAGTGAGGGTGGTCGGGACCTGCGATTTCCATCCGAAGCGCCCTACCCGCAAGGGTGCATTGGGCGGGTCCTCGAAGGCGGGGACCATGTGCGCGATGCCACTCACTCCCATCGGCGGATTGTTGGCGAGAGCGAGCAGCGTCGCATCGGGGATCGCCTCGACGAGCCCCATCCCGAAGGTGGGGGTCGTCGCGCGGATCGTGGTGACATCGGCGACGGGCGGGATGCTCTCCTGGCATGCGATCGAAATCGCTTGAGCTTGGAGCAGCGAACCTCCGAGGCTATCCAGCGGATCGAAGGGGCTCATGCCATTGGCAGCTCGCCCAAAGCGCATCACGCTGATCGAACCGGCGCCGCCGATGCCCCCCGCGCTGTGGCAGGAGCCGCAGCTCGTCTGGTTCATGATGGGCCCGAGGCCCTCGGCCACCGAGAGCGGGGCATCAAAGACGGCGCGGCCGATCCAGAACCGATCGAGCTCGGCGGGGGTGAGCCCGGGGAGCGGGTCGCCGGAACGAGGCTGGAGCTCGAGCCCCTGGCCAAGTCCCGTGACTACCAAGAAGAGTGCGCAACCAAGTCCGAGTCCGAAGCGGTTCATAATCAGGCGCTCAGTTCAGGAAGGTGAGGACGAGACCGTTCGAGCTGCTGTAGCCGAAGGGCGAAGGACCGGGAGGGCAGGTGCCGACGGGCCAAAGCCACGCCGCCTGCACGTTGATCGAAAAGCCGGCCAGGGGCAGGCTGTTCGGGATCGGCACCGGGAAGCTCATCCGTCCGTTGGCGTCGGCCGTGACCGGCAGGATGATCGCGCCGGGATCGAGAACATTCAGGTAGAAGGTCACTCCGATGCCCAACAGATCCGATCCACCGGGGATCGCCACCGTCGACACCAGCAGGAAGCCGGAGCCATTGGCCGGTGCGTTGGTGCAAGTGAGTGCGAAGTTGGGCGTGTTGAGTCGAGGGAGCACATTGCCCGAGAGCTTGTGCTGGCCTTGGCACCCAGGGGTGCCGCCGCCGACGCTCTGGAGCCCCGGAGGACGGCACATCATGACCTTGGTGCCGGTGCAGCGCCCGAGTACGAGGTCCTTCCAGCCGTCGCGGTCGATGTCGAAGGCTTCGACGTTGAAGACTCCGGTGAGTTCGCTGCTGGTGAGGCCAACCGCGCCGAGCCAACCCGGGCCGGTGAGTCCGCCGGTCATCTCGCGCTCCTGGCGCAGCGTGACGGTCGGGGCATTCCCGAGGTTGTGGTACACCTTCGTCACGCGATTGCACCCGGCGATATCAACGTCGACATCGGTGATGATGACGTCGTTCCAACCGTCGTTGTTGAGGTCGGTGACTTTGCTTTGACCACCGAACTCCCCGTCGCCCGAGCTGCCCGATAGAAAGTTGAAGGTTCTCGTTGGATTCCAAACGACGATGCCGTTGGTGGCGATGCTGGCTGCGAGGCGGAAACGATCGGCTCCGTCGTCCGTGACGACGATGTCCTTGAGTCCGTCATTGTTGAGGTCGCCCACCGAAACAAAGTAAGGAGCCAGGGAGCTGTAGGCGGTTTGTACGGTGCTGAAGCTGCCGACGGTGGCGCCGTTGTTGTAGATGACGTCGACGCGCCGGGGATCTTGGAGGCCAGTGGCCTTGACGACGTCAGGCCGACCGTCGTTGTTCATGTCGACGATTTCGGCGGCCGTCGAGAACGCGGAGACGAGTCCCGCGGCGGGAATTCTCGTCTGGTAGGAGTCCGAGAAAAAACCGGTGCCGTCGTTGACCCAGAGGCGGTCGTTCAAATCGATTCCCGCCGGCTCGGTTCCTGAACCGCCACTGTCGTAGTCGCCGAGATAGATATCCGGGAATCCGTCACCCGTGACGTCGCCGACTCCGATCGAGCAAAAGCGCCCGGCCTGTGGGTTGGAGAGGTTCGGCGTTCCGTTGGCATTCAGGACGTAGAGCTGGGGAGAGCGGCCGGCTTCGAATCGGAAACCCTGCCAGACTCCCCCGGATGCGCCCTTGTTCATGTAAATGCGAGGATGCGAGACGGCCTTGGGAAGGCCGTCGCTGATCGTGACCGCGGTGGCAAAATCGAGCCAGCCGTCCAGATTGAAGTCCGCGAACGCGATGTCGCGGTCATTCGTCGGGGTGAGGAATCCCATGTCCCCCGGGACATCGGAATCGACCGCGTACTGCGCGGTGCGATCGACGAGAACCCCGTCCTGCGCGTGGCCTTCTTTCACGCCCTCGTTCATGAAGAGGACGTTGGTGCGACGACCCGGAGTCGTGAACGGCTCTTTGCGGACGCAAATCAGATCGAGATCGCCGTCCTTGTCGACGTCGGCGCTGGCGTAGTCCTTCTCGTCGACATCGCTGAGGCCGAGATTGGCAGCTGCGACCAGACGCTGCGCGGACTCGTCGCCGTAGGCGATCCACTGTTGGTTGTACTGGGCCATGAGCGGGGCCGCTGCGCACAGAGCGGCGACGGCCACGTAGGAACCGAGTTTCATTTCGCTTTTCCTGGTTGAGTCCAAAGAGAGAGTCTTCAGGGAATGAGGGTGATGGCGACCGCGTTGGTCACGAAGTCGATGGGATTGAGCAGGACCACGGCGTGGTGCAGGACCGCACCGACGACGCCGGGTGGGAGGTTCGCGGGGAGCTCGAAGGTCATCATCGCGGTGCCCATCGCGCCGAGTTGGCCCATCGAATTGGGCATGATGACCGAGTTCGGGCTCTGCACGGTGTAGTCGGTGTACCAGTCGAGATTGAGGGGGACGGGAAGCCCCACGGGAAGGATCGAAAAGCCTGGCGTGGTGCCATTCACCGAGCCGAGAGTCCAATAGACGCGGCCAGCGTTGGCGGAGCCACACTCGATCGCGAAGGTGACCGGCGACGGACTCGTGATGGATACGACCGCGACATCCGATCGGAGACCCCCGACGACCACGGTGAGTTCGGTGAAGGTTCCAGCTTGGCACTCCGCCACCTTCCAGACCGGGAACCCGGTGGTGCCGGCGGCAATCACGTTGGCGAAGAGATTGGATGCAGCGAGGGTGTAGGCGCCCGGAATCATCGGTGCGACCAATTGACCGGTGAGCAAGACGGCGGGTGATCCCGGCGAAGCCACGCCCAAGACGACCGGTCCGATGGGGACGGAGGCGAAGGAATTGTTGATGGTGTTCTGGCCGCCCCCGACCTGGATCAGGGTGCCTGAGGAAGGTGTCCCCCCGAACGCGTCCGAATTGGAGAGTCCGAGTGGACGGTCGAAGTTCAGCATCGGGCCGACGGCGGGTTCATCGGCCGGCATGAGAGGGCCGCCGGTGAAGGCGAGGTCGATGCTGAATAGGGCTAGGCCCTGGTTCTGGCTGTTCGTCAGTTGGCCCCGAAGCTCGTAAGTGATCGTTGCCCCGGGAGCGGCGGAGACGGTGCTCGCACCTCCACTGAGCAGCGAAAGATCGAGCCGGACGGGACCTTGAGCCAGGATGGCGCTGACGAAGAGCGCCCAAGCGGAGCAAACGCGAGTCATACGGGATCCAGGCGGTCAGGGGAGGCGGTGAAAGTTCATCCGGAGTATAGAACCACCCGGAGAAAAAACCGCGACGCTTTTCAAAAAGTCGGCGCTCATGACCGAGTTCGAACCGAGTTCTCGGTTTTGCCCTGGACGGCGCCCTATATCCTGGAACGGCGTCGCTGGGAGTTCGGAATCTTGGGCTACACTGGGGGAGAAAAACCGTCGAGTCCGCAAATGGTGGGGCGCCATCGTCCCACGAACCCGACCGAGGTCGCGCCTTTTATGAGCCTTCCCGCGAATCTGAACACCACCCAACTGGCGGATGACGCCAAGCTCTTCGTGCGGCGAACCTTGACCGGTGACTTTCAGAAGGAGAAGGCGACGTTCGCCGAGCGCCAGTTCTTGGCGGGGGCGCGTCGACCCACCGTCGACCCTTTGGCCCAAGATTTTGTGTCCTGGCGACGGGCGATCCTGTGGGTGACCGCCGCGGCGATGGCGGTGCACGCCATCCTTGGTTTGATCAACCTGATCGAGGTTTTGGGTACGGACATGGGCGGAGGCCTCTTGGACGGGCCGCAGGCGATCGTTCAGGCGCGGGCGCAGAGCATCATCAAATGGGTGATGACGATTCTCTACTTGCGGGTGCCCCTCGCTTGTTATCTGTTCGCGCGCGCCGCCATGAACTGGACCGAGCTCAAGGCTTCCCGGCGCACGGCTCGTATCGCATGGATGGTGCTGACGATCGCGCCCATCCTGCTTTCGCTCATCCCCTTCTCAGCGTTTTCGAAGGCACCGGGCCTCCCCGGCGAGATGGCCGATGCGGCGGGACGCATGACCGGCCTGATGGTGGGGCTGATTTTGGTGCCCCAGGTCGCACCGATTGTCTTGGGTCTGATGAACGGGGTCATTCGCTCCTCGCTCGTCCTCAAGACTTTGATTCCGCTCTCCGGGGCGCCGGGGTGGGGTGTCGTGTTTGCTGCGCCCGTCTACATCATCGTGCTCGTGACCGTGATGGTCGTGGTGAATCAGATCTCCGGCACGTTGCTGCTCCCGCTTGGTCTGGCCGGGTTGATCGGGGGGCCGCTTTTGTACTTGAAGGCGGCGGACCGGCTGATCACACCTTGCTCGGCGGCGGATGTCACGAATCGGGTTTCCGAAGTTCGCAGACGCGCCGCGCTTTCCACTCTTGCCGGCCTGGTCCTCTTTTTCATCTGCGCGCTCGAGAATCTGAACCTCGAACTGCTTCGACTCTTCGACCTCGGGACGGCGCTCCTTGCATCGAGCTTGGCATTCACCGTGGTTGGCGCGGACTTCCTCTTGGCCCTGATCTTCAAGACGTACACGCAATCCAAGGCGTTTCACGGGACCGAGATGGCGAAAGAACTGGATGGGCAGTTCCGGGAGTTGGGGGCGGTCGGGCTCTTGAAGCTGCACACGGAAGCGCCGACGACCTTCGTGAGGCGGCCGGATCTGACGGGGCCGCCGTCATCCACACCGGCGAATCAGAGCGAGACGCCGCTACCGCCCAAGTAGTCGTCGTCGCGGGCCGATCCATCGATCGGCCGAACCGGTCACGCCGCGGAACTCGCGGCCTTGCGGGTCATTCAGCTCTGGCCGCGCTTCTTGCCGAAGATGAGGTGGTCGAGCGAAAACTCACCGGCCCCGGTGAAGACGAGGGTGGAATAGGCGGCGAGGTAGAGCAGCGCGAGTTCCTTCTTCGCGATTGGGTCGGTCTGGTGGATGACAAAGAACGCAACCCCCATGGTGAATGCGAGGCCCAGGGCGGCGAGGCGGGTGCCGAGTCCGAGTACCAGGGCGGCGGCGGCTGCGACTTCGGCGGCGACCGCGCACCAAAAGCTGACCGTGTGCCCGAGTCCGATTGGATCGGGAAAGGTGGCTGCCATGGTCTCTCGACCCAAGAACTTGTCCCAGCCGTGCACGTAGAGCATGGCTCCGCCGAATGCGACACGCAGAATGAGCAGTCCGAAGGAACGTGACATGATTCATCTCCCGGGGCGGCGTGGCCAGGAGAGGTTGCGCTCCGGCAGGGTGCCCCGAAGCTCTGGTTTAGCTTGAGGGACGCTCCAAAGGAACCCGTAGCGTGCGTTCCCATGGGGGGTGGCACGCATGGCGGGAGGGCGTGGTGTGCGTCGACATGGGGGGTGGTTCGAATGTTGTGAAGTGGGCGGGGGGACGGGGACGGTGGGAACGCGGATCACCAGATCCGCACGCTGCCGATGAAGGGCGAGGCGAGAGTTAGGAACGGAAGTTCCGATGCGAGCCAATGGGGGGCTCTTCTCATTCTGGAGATGAGTCGGAAGGGGAGGTGTCGTCACCAGGCCGTCGGTGGCGCTTCGTGATGGTCACCTGGGCTGCGGCATCTTGTCGCAGGCGGATCTGGTGATCCGCGTTCCCATGGACGGTGGCACG
>CADEGH010000026.1 GCA_902826835.1 uncultured bacterium
GCCTGCGACAAGATCCCGTAGTCCAGGTCACCATCACGAAGCGCCACCGACGGCCCTCCGATCCCGACTCCGCTCCCGACTCTCCTCTTGGGAGGAGAGAGCGCCCTCTTCGCTGACATCGGAACTTCCGCTCTGGAGCTTCCCCTCAACCCCACATCAGCAGCGTGCGGATCTGGTGATCCGCGTTCCCACCGACCGACCGCACCCCCCCCAACGCGCGTGCCTCCCCCCACGTCGTGGTACTCCACCGCCTCCCGCCGTGCGCGCCACCGCCCATGTCGTGGTCCACCGCCGCTTCCCGACGTGCGTGCCACCGCCCATGGGAACGCGGATCACCAGATCCGCCTGCGACAAGATCCCGTAGCCCAGGTCCCCGTCACGGAGCGCCACCGACGGCCTGGTGATGACGACTCCGCTCCCGTATTCACTGCTGCTCACGAGCCGCACCCCATTCGCTGACATCGGTACTTCCGCGCTGGAGCCTCGCCTCGCCCTTCATCGGCAGCGTGCGGATCTGGTGATCCGCGTTCCCACCGTCCCACCGTCCCACCGTCCCACCGTCCCACCGTCCCACCGTCCTGTCGACCCAGCCCGTCAGGAGTGTTCGTGGCCAGCCAACCCGACACCGGGGTGGGCCTCCGAAGGCGACGCGGCCGAGGTCGTAGGATCCGGCTCTCCGCCGAGGCTTCCGCCCCGCCCCCATCGAAAGAATGACCATGCGCCGAACCAAGATCGTGGCCACCCTCGGTCCCGCGAGTGCGAATGAACGGGTGCTCCGCGAGTTGATCAAGACGGGCCTGGACGTCGCCCGTCTCAATTTTTCCCACGGCGACCACGCGATGCACCATCGCACCCTCGAACTCGTGCGAAGGCTCGCCGCCGAGGAAAACCGCCCCGTCGCCATCCTCCAAGACCTCGGCGGCCCCAAAATCCGAACCGGCATCGTGGCCGACCAAGGCAGTCTCACACTTCACGAGGGGGATCGTCTCTTTCTCCTGGCCGGAAGTGACGTCGCCGTGCCCGGTCGCATCGGAATCAGCTACCCGAAGCTGCCCTCGCAGTGCCCCCCGGGCGCTCGCATCTTCATGGATGACGGGCTTATCGAACTGCGGGCCCTTTCCTGCGGGACCACCGAAGTCGAATGTCTGGTCGTCCGCGGCGGCGACCTGCGATCCCGCAAGGGAGTCAACCTCCCCGGTGCCAAGTTCGAAGGTCTTCCCGCCCTGACCGACAAAGACAAGATCGACCTCGCCTGGGGCCTCGAACACGGCGTCGATTTTGTCGCGCTCTCCTTCGTCCGCGAACCCGCCGACGTCCAAGAAGTCCAGGCCCTCGTCCGCCACGCCAAGACCAAACCGCACGTCATCGCGAAGATCGAAAAGCCCCAGGCGCTGGACCGCATCCACGGCATCCTCGCAGTATCGGACGGAATCATGGTGGCCCGCGGCGACCTCGGAGTCGAACTCGATCCCGAGCAGGTGCCCTTGGCGCAAAAAGACCTGATCCGCCTCGCCAATGCCCACGAGCGGCCGGTCATCACCGCCACCCAAATGCTCGAGTCGATGACCAAGGCAGCCCGCCCGACCCGCGCGGAGGTGAACGATGTCGCCAACGCCATTTTCGACGGCACCGACGCAGTCATGCTGAGCGCCGAGACCGCGAGCGGCCAGTTCCCCGTGCTTGCCCTCGGCATGATGGCCCGCATTGCCGAGGCCGCCGACGATCACATCGCGCGGCACTCCCAGTACCGCCATCGCGAAGCCATGGACCCCCCCGACACCGTGCTCGAAGCGGTGGGCCGCGCCGCCGAACTCCTGGCTCGGGAACTGCACGTTCGGGTCATCGTGACCGCCACCCTGGATGGCCAAAGCGCGCTCGGAATATCGAAGTCGCGCCCGGAAGCCGCGCTGTACGCCCTGTCCCCCGACCCGGCGATCCTCCGCCGCATGAATCTCTACTGGGGCACGATTCCGCTCCCGACCGGCCCGTTGACGAGCCGCATGGAACTATCTCGTCAGGCCGAGAAAGTGGCGATCGACCAGGGTCTCGCCCAACCCGGCGACTTCCTCGTGCTCGTGTCGTCCTCGCCCATCGATGCGCCCGGAGATCCCAACAACCTGCGCCTGCATCGCATCGGGGCCGAGCGCACCGGGGACACCGCGCTCTTCGAACGCCCGAATTTCTGATCAGAACTGGATTAGCGCCTGCACGTAGGCCCCGAAGGCCAGGCTGTTGTCCGCTTCGGAGGTCGGGTCGGCCCCGCCGAAGAAGTAGTAGTTGCTGGCGTCGGTCGCGATTTCCTGGGGAATGAACAAGCCAATCGCACCCTCGAAGAGGATGAACTCGCTGTAGCGGTAAGACGCGAAGAGGTCGATCTCGTAGCCGAACACGCCGTCGCCATAGCCCTCGTCGTCGGCCACGATGGCCATGAGGGCTGACACGCCGATCTCGATTTGATCAGTCGGCGCCACCGACACCGACGCCTTCAGGATGTGCATGTTGTTGAGCGGAATCAGGTCGAGATTGCCGTACCGCCCACCACCGGGGAAGTAGGGCATCGTGATCTCGCTCCGGTCTTGGAGCCCGGTGAAGTGTCGGTTGATGAAGAGCGGCTGAAACCCGATGTTGTTCGTCGGGAATCCGTTAGCGGTGTCGGGATTCTTCTCGCCTCCCGCCGCCCAGTAGTACCCCACCGTGAAGATGGGCTTCAGGCCCTCGGCGGTCGGATCGAGGCGGTAGGAGGCGAAGATCTCGGTCGCCCATCCGTGGATGGGCTGCTCATCGAGCCCGCCGGAGGCGGCATCCACGACTCCGTTCTTGCCGAACTGGTAGGCCACTTCCGCGTTGATGGAGAGTTTGTCGCCACCGAGATCGAGGGAGTGCGTGAACAAGCGCGCTCCGAGGGTCCAAAAGTGGCCGAGGATCGGAGGATTCAGCGCCCCGTCGAAACCGAAGTTGGTGGAGCGGGTCACGAAGGAATCGGTGAAGTTCGAGCGCGCGTCGAAGTAGAGCGCGTAGACGTCCAGCTCCAGGTTTTCGGCCGGTTTGAACTCACTGTAGACGCCGGCGAGGTAGTCCTCATCGAAGTCCTGCGCCGGGAAGATGACCGCGAGTTCGGTATCGGACTGCGCCTCTTTGGCAAAGAAACCGGAGACCGAAAACTCGCCGTTGTCGTAGTCGACGCGAATCGCGTCGTGCACCGTCCCGTCGTAGAACGAGTTGTTGCCGAGAAGGAACTCGCTCCCGTAGACCATCTCCTGGCGGCCGACCTTGACGAAGACGTTTTGATCGAGCAGACGCTCGAAGCTCAGGTAGCCCTGATAGATGCCAACCTGCTCGAAGGGCTCTCGGAAGATCGTGAAATCGGTCGGTAGCGGCACGCCGCCCGGCCCCGCAAAACTGAAGTAGGTGTTGTTGGCGAAAGTCCCGTAGGCCTGAAGCTCGGTCAGCGCCGAGATGACCGGGTCGGTGTCGCTACCCCGCTCCAAGACGGCGCCGAAGCCCAGCCGGAATCGGCCGTTGATGCGGAAGCCCTCATCGTCGATTCCCCGATCCGAACCGTTGAAGTCCACATTGTTCAAGCGGACCTCGGCCCGGGAACGAAATAGACCGGTGAACATGAGCCCGCCCTTCAGGGCGTCAAAGATCGACAAGTCCGACCACTTTCGGCTTTCGACCGGCGGACGCCGATAGAAGCGACTCTTCTTGGCGACGATGCCCTCGATCTCTTCTTCGAGCTCCTGGCGCAGACTCGTGTCGACCTGTTCCTGGAGTTCCTGGATGCGGCCCGTGAACTCTTCCCTCTGCTCGGTCATTTGTTGCCTGAGGGTGCGGATTTCGTCCAGCAATTCCTCGACGGTTGGCTGGGCGACCAGGTTCGTACCGAGCGCCAAAACGAAGAGCAGGCCGAAACGGCGGAATGGGGCCATGGTTCTCATCACCGAGCGGTCTCGAGCAAAGTTCCCATGGGCGACCACAGGCATCGCCCCTTCCAAACGGGCCGAAGCCCCCGAGAAGGCAGGCTCAGCGCGATCCTTCAGTTCAGGGAGAGGATGCAGGGGGACCCTCCCCCTGTCAAGCCAACGCCCTCTGAAAGCGTGGAATTTGTTGCCGGTTGAGTTCCGTGCCGTCTGGCGAAAGCCCACTTGGCGCTCTCTGCTGGCGTTAGACTCCCGCGCGCTGGGCAGTTACAGTTTGCGTCCAGGTGGCTCGCCCGAGTCGCCCACTCCGCGCCCGCTCGGTCAGGGGAAACGGACCTGATGTCCGAGGATCTGAAAGGATCGGTCGTCAACGGCCGCTACGCCCTCCACGAGCGACTTGGCAGTGGTGGTATGGCCACCGTCTACCGCGCCCGCGACGAGAAGCAGCGCGATCAAGTCGCGGTGAAGGTGCTTAGCCGCGACTTTTTGGCCCGAGCCCCCCGCGAGGCCGAGCGCAACCTCCGCCGCTTCAAGCGCGAAGCCGAAATCCTCAAGCTCTTGTCCGGCAGCCCCCATGTGGTCGGGTTCCGCGAACACGCCTGCTCGGACACCGGTGACTGGTTCATCGCCATGGAGCTGCTCGAGGGGGAGCAACTCCGTTACTACATCGGGCGTGGCCGGTCGGTCATGGGGATCCCCACCTTCCTGCACATCGGCCTGCACCTGATCGCCGGCCTGCGGGAGATCCACAAAAAGAACATCGTTCACCGCGACCTCGCTCCCGACAACATCATCGTCACCAAAGAGTCGTCGGGGATGCTCTATCCGAAGTTCCTCGACTTCGGCATCGGGAAGTCCCTCGCGAACGAACTCGACCAGGTCACCCAGCTCCTCACCATCATGGGGAAGCCGCAGTACTTCTCCCCCGAGCAGGCCCGCGGCCTCGAGCTGACCTTTGCCAGCGACATCTACGCCCTCGGCGTGATCCTCTACGAGATGCTGACGGGTTACGTGCCGCTCGAAATCCACGGCATCCCGGACTTTCGAAAGATCCAAAAGGATCCGCCGATCCCGATCAGCCAGTTCAAGGAGGGCCAGCGCGTCACCGCCGACTGCCAGGACACGATCATGCGTTGCCTGGCCAAGGCGCCCGAGGAACGGCCGAACCTCGACGCCCTGGAAAAGGCGCTGCTCGAAGTCCAAAACCTCTTCCAAAAGGGGGACTTGCAGGACCTGGGCGGGATCACGGGTCCTACGGTCGACCACACGATGCAGGTCAAGCTGACCGAAGTCGAACTCCGGGCCGGCGACCTGATCAGCCGCTACGAAATCAAGAGTCTCTTGGGCCGAGGTGGCATGGGAGCCGTCCACCTTGCTTGGGACCCCGTTCTCCAGCGGGAAGTGGCGATCAAAATCGCCACCCGGGTCGAGGAAGAGAAGGCCAAAAAAGCCCTGCTCCGCGAGGCGCGCGCCTCCTCGGCCCTCCGCTGCCCCAACATCGTCACGATCTTCGATGCTGGGACCGAAGGCGGCACTCCGTACATCGCGATGGAGTACGTGGACGGGCCGACCCTCGCCGAGATCATCGAAAAAGAAGGCCCGCTCGTCGGCGATCGCTTCCGCGACATCGCGCGCGGCATGCTGACCGGACTCCGTTTCGCGCATGAACAACCCAATCCGGTCATCCACCGCGACCTGAAGCCCGCAAACATCCTGGTGAGTCGGCAAGGGGTCAAGATCACCGACTTCGGGATCGCCCGCATTGCCGAGGGGCGCACCGCCGCGGCCGCCGCCAGCGGCGAAACGCTCAACGCCCCCGCCGGAGCCGGTGAGGGCACGACCGCGACCATGAGCCCGGAGCAGGCCAACGGCAAGACCGCCGACCACCGCTCCGACATCTACAGCCTCGGGTGTGTCTTCTACATGATGGCGACGGGACGTGGCCCGTTCCAAGGAAACCCGATCGCGATCCTGTACCAGCACTGCACCTCGAAGCCCGACGCTCCGTCGAAGCACAATCCCGGGCTTGAGCCCCGAGGTCTCGACGGGCTGATCCTCAAGTGCCTTGAGAAAGAGCCCGAGGAGCGTTTCCAAAACATCGCGGAAATCGAGGCGGCGCTCGCGCTGGTCTTCCCCGATCAGACCGCGGCCCACATCCCCTGGTTTCGTACGAAGAGCGGACGAATCGCGGCGGCAGTAGCCGCGCTCCTCGTCGCGGGGCTCTCCTGGGCCGTGTTCTTCAACCGCCCCGCTCCGCCGCCGGAAATTGCCTTCTCGCTGGACAACATCGGGACATCGCTTCCCGAAGGACGCTTTGACCCGGCGCGCCCCGGGCCCTACTTTTTGAGCCAGCCGGAATTGCCGCTCTGGGCCCAGGCCCCAGCCGAGTCCACCTTGACCGTGACTCTCACCCCTGAGGGCGAGGGAACCCCGGTGAACGAAACCATCCTCGCCACGCCCGCCGGACTGGCCACGAAGCGCATCCCGCTTCCGGTAGCCGCGGGAACTCTAAGCGCCACTTGGAAGGTGAAGGTCGCGCCCAGGGCGGGCGATCCGGTCGAGTTCACGGTGGCCTACGACGGTCGCGACCCGAGGGTCGAGGTGAAGACCCCTTACGACTCCGATTGGCGTCGGGCGGAAGGAGTTGTTGCGGTCCTCCGCAAGGAGGAACTGCGATTCCGTCTGGTGGATGAGGAGAGCGGGTTCGAAACTCCCGAGGGTCCGAAATCCACCCTCGAACTCCAGCCCGGGGGGAGCGTCGGATCCGGGGCGGCGATCTCCTGGCAGTCCGAGGACGAACTGTCGATCAAGAGCTTCGACCGTGCCGGTCGTGGAGGGTTGGCCACGGTGGCAGTCCGACTCGAGACGCCGCGCGCCCGCGCGCTCCAGCCCATCGTGCGGACTTCCGGCTCCGACCCCGTGGTCGAAGTCGAAATCGTGAGCGATCGGCTCGAGCTGGCGCGGGCTCCCCTCCGCACCGGCCTCATGATTCAACTTGCCGGCTCCGACACCCCTTCCCCGCTCCTCCCGATCGAGGGGGGAAAGAACTACACCGCTTCCCTACGACTCCCCCCTCAAGCCCAACCGGGGGTCCGCCGCCTGGAGGCGCAGATCACGCTGGACGGCCGCGCCGTCGTGCTGGGTGAAGGGGGATTGGTGATTCTCCAAGACACCCTGCCGCCCCAAATCAGCTTGGAAGTGGCTAGCCGCGGCGCCATCCCGGCCTTGACGCTCACGAGCGGCGACCCGCCGCTCGCCGAGCCTCTGGTCCTCAATCAAGGAGAGAGTCTCGGAAGCCTGTTCCGGTTGGCTGCCTCGGACGGTGATGAGACGTTCGAGCCCGAAGCCAAACTCGAGATCCGCTACGGCGACCTCGCGCCTCATCTCGTGGCCATTCCCGCCCGCGGTTCCACGGTGGGCCTGCCCGAGAACGGTCTGCCGGACGCCCAGACCCCGTTTCCCGTGCGGATCGCGGTCACGGATGCGGCCGGCAATCGGAGCGAACTTCGATTTGTCCTGGAGCGGCGCGGCGTTCAATTGCAGGCGATCACCGCCAATCAGGTCGGCCTGGTCGACGGCGAACTCTTCGTGCGCAGCGCGAAGCAAGTCCGGATCGCGACGACGGCCCTGAATCTCGGAGAAGCCGAGGCGCTTTGGCTCGAGGTCCGCGATGGGACGACTCCGCTCGGCCAGCGTCTGGCAATGACTCGCTCTGGTCAACAATTCACGGTCGTGATTCCTGATCTCCAAGACCGCGATCTCGGATTGGCCTCCCGCGAAGTCGACTTCTTCCCGAGCGAAACCGGGGGGACTCCGCTCACCGGAAGTCTGCGCTTGAATCTCGACGCACACCCGCCGAAAGTCGAGATCAAGGCTTTGGGGTCGATACCGGTCTCAGAAGGGGGTTTGGAGCTCGGTCGATTCCCCGAACTGTCGTTCCGCATCGAAGACGCGTCAGGCGCCGCGGATTCTCCGGTGGCGATCACCACCGATCCCCCGAACCTGCCGTTGCCCCCTCAACGACTCGAGCGAGACGAAGGCAGTGGCGGTCGCGCCGTCACGATCGTGGTGAGACCGCCGCCCGGTGACGCGGCTGCCGCCACCTACACGCTCAAGCTCGCCGCGAAGGACCGCGCTGGCAACGATGCCCCCCCGCGCACGGTGCGCGTGGTCGTCAAGCCGCCGTCGATCGCGCTCCAAAAACTCGGAAACACCCCGGTCACGGCGCGCCGTCAATTTGTCGACATCCCTTTCACTGGGTCGTCGCGGTCGCCCTTGGTCGAGGTGAGAAACGCGGCGGGCGCGGGGCGATTCTCGTTGGTGGCGACTATCCTCTCGGAAGGCTCGACCGAGCCGGAAGAACGCACCATCGAAGGCGAGCTCTCCGGATCCTCTCCCCTGGCGTTTGTGCTCGACAACCTTCCCGGGAAGCGCGGAACGGTCGCGCTGTCGCACCGGGAACTCTTGGACCAAGTCTTGGCGGATGCGGTCGTGTTCGACCGCTTCGTCTATTTCATCGATGCCGACCCGCCCAAAGTTTCGGTCGAAGTCGGGGGACGCCCGATCGTCATGGACGAGCAGGCTCTGGCCAACGAGGGTCTCCGCGTCGCCAGCCTCGATCAGGTGCAATTCCGAATCCTGGACGAAGGTGGATTCCCCGAGTCCGCCCTGACGGCCGAAAACCCCTTGCCCGCCCACACCATGGCCCGAAAGGCGGGGGAGATTGCCATCAGCCTCAAGGCCGAGGCCGCGTGGCAGTCGAAGGACGTGCGCTTCGAGGTGGTGGACATCGCGGGCAACAAACATCGTTTCTCGGTTCGCATCCTGAAAGCGAAGGATCGACCCGAAGTGCGCGGCCTCACCGATCAGGAGGGGCGGCCCCTCGTGAGCGTGGGTCGCGACCAGTGGGGCACTCGAGGCAATGTGGTGCAACTCGACCTGCGCAACGATGCGCCGAGCGTCGTGGGCGTCAAAGCCCGCGTGATCGCACCAGGCAAGGCTCAGACCGAGGTCCTGCTCGAGCCGGCGGAACAAGGCAAGAGTTTCCGAGGGAAGCTCGACCTGCCCGGTGAGGGGCTCTTTGAAATCGACTTGATCTCCGTCACCTCAGCGGGTGCGAGCGCGGAGCCCTTCGAACGGCGCTCCGTTCTCGTCGATGCCAAGGGCCCCACCATCGCCCCCGTCGGTACCTCGCCCTTCGAAGTCGGCTCGACCTCCGCAGTGTCGATCCGAATCACCGATCCTTCGACCGTGGCGCGCGCCGAGGCCGTCTTTGGCAATGCTCGCCTATCTCTCGACGGACAAAGCCCCGAAATCTGGCGCCTGCCCACCGCCCTCATGGCAGCCGGCCAGGGTGGGCCAGTCGACATCGAGGCCCAAGACACCCTCGGGAATACGACTCGCACGACGATCGAAGTGCGCGTGAAGGCCGCGCCGGTGGTGGTGCGACCGGATCCGCCACCCGTCACCCCGACCCCGGCCGCCGTGTTCGACGCCGCCGCGATTCGCGCCCGGACCGGCCTCGAGCCGATGCCCATCTCGCCCGATTGGCGCAATCCGAGCGCGAGCCCAGAGTTCTACCTCTCGAAAACCGAGGTCAGCTACAGCCAGTTCCAGCGATTCACTTCCGAGTATCAGGCCGACCCGTCGGCCTTCGAAGCCCGCGTGCGTGAAACCATGTCCGGGGCGGAGCGGGCCGTTCTCCGCCGTGCTCTTAGCGATCTCAGCGCCAAGGTGGAGGAGTCGATCACGTACAACGCGGGCTCCTCGGCAGAACCGGATCATCCGGTGCGATACATCGTCGGCGACCTCGCCGCAGTGTATTGCTTCTGGGCGGGTGGGCGACTCCCCACCCCCGAGGAGTGGCGCAACGCCGCGGGGCTCTATGTCGATGCCAATGCCCAGTGGCCGATTTACCTGGACGGCGGGACTCCGAAATCCGGGGCCAACTACTTTTCGACGCGCCCGAATTGGGCAGTCTTCGGCACCACGCGCGGCGAATCCCCGTTCCGATCCGTCAACTCCTTGGAAGGCGGATCGCCCTTCGGCCTCCTCGGCATGGCCGGCAACGTCTCCGAGTGGGTGCTCTTCCGCTCCGGCACCGGTACCCTAGGCGGTTCCTTCAAGTACAAGCACGACCTCAGCGGCCGCGGCGCGGAACTCGGGGCCTCCCGAAACCCCAATCGTGAGGGCACAAACCCCCGCGAAATCGGCGACGTCGGCATCCGCGTCGCGTGGTCCAAGTAAGTCTCGCCCCTCCCTGATCCCGTGGGGGCAGGTCAGAGCGTGAGAATGACGGCTTCGGAAGCCCGGACGATGCGAAGGGGTGTGGCGTCGAAGGTGACACCCGCGAACGACACGGAAATGCCGAGCGGTGGACCAGGCGGGAGGAGAAGTCTCGCGGTGCCCAAGCCGTTTGCAAGCTGGCCTTGGAACCCGAGGAAGGGGGGATTGGGCGAGCTCAGGCTCAGAGCAAGCAACGCATCGAAATCGAGCGGAGTGTAAGGAGAAGAGCCCCCGGCGCCCAATCCGATGCCGGTATTGGAGGTGAAGGAGGCGGCGAGCAGATACTGGAGCGGAGCCGAACCGAAGTCGGAGTAAGCCAGGTCGAGGCCGCCCAGGGGATTGGGGGTGACACCGAGGATGGGTGGTCGATCCGCCGGATCGAACGGATCCGAGCCGAGGCGATATTCGCGGGAGCTCGTCACGCCGTCGCCATCCGGGTCCCCGGTTCGACTGGTCATGAGCGCGTAGCGCTGGCCAGTCAAGTCGCCGAAAATGTACGCGTACTGCCAAGTCACGCCCGTCGGATGCAACAACCGAAGTACTGGCGAAGGGGTGGCCTCGTTGATGATCCAAAGGCCGCCGCTCACGACGCCGAGCGACCAGAGAACACCGCGGGGGTCCGCTTCCAAGGAAATGGCCGGCACGTTCACCGTGCGCGTACCGACGACTTGGAGGGCGGGGCCGAAGGTCCCGATGGTCATGCCCGCCGCAGCTGGTGCGCCCACATGCACGAGCCCTCGTCCGTCGACCGTGACCAGTGAGAAGCCGTTCCCACCCAGAGAAACTGGCGCGCTCGCGGCGATGACGGAGCCCGTCAGATGCGTGAAGCGGTGGAGCGTCGTCCCGCCTTGAACCATCCACAAGTTGCCGTCGGCATCGCTTGTCCATGCGGTCGGGCCGGCGGGAATCGTGTTCAGGGAAGCCAAGAGCGCGCCACTGGCACTACGGCGCTCGAGGCGGAGCGACGTCGGATTCGGAGTGGTCCCGATGGCCACCCAGATTCCGTCTACCGGGTGAGGCAGAACTTCAACGTAGTAGCCGACCACCGAGATCGTCGCGAGGGAAGTCAGAAGCCCGGGCGCACGGCGGGTGAGGGTCCACGTGGTGGAGAGATACGGAGGGGTTTCGATCGTCCACAGATTGCCGTCGTGATCGCTGATGACTCTGGCCGCGAGAGGGACGGTCGCAACCACCCCGACACCGCTGCGCATGACTGTGATGTCGGTGGAACCCGAACCGGGATTTTGGGCACTGCGCGTGACATAGATATTCCCCGCACTATCGCGCGCCACCGCGGCGGAGCACCAGCCTTCACTGGAGATCGCCATCGTGCAAAATGGCAACGGATGGACGGCGACCAGCCCGCCTTCTCGGGTGAGTTCGGTCACTCCCGCAAGGGAGGGGATCCAGACATTGCGGTTCGGTTGGGCCCACCCCGGGACGAGACAGGCCAAACTGAGCCATAACGACAGCAGCGCGGGTCGTGACACCATGCGACACAGCATAGTCGGTCTGGCCGTTCCGTGTCCAATCCCAGGACGATCCGAAGGCCGGCCTCCGGCCGCCAAGCCCAGGATCAGTCCGCCGGGACCCCCCGCTTGAACCTTGGCTCCGGCGCGTTCTTCACCTCCAGGACCGCCGCCCTCCACGGCAAGATCCCGGCTCATTCCCATCGCTCCCGGTCCAATTGCTCGATCGAAAATCCCTGGTCATTTTCCGGATCGCGCTGTCGATTCGCGGAGTCGTCGTCCGTCCTTGGGGCGTTCCGATTCCCAAACCGTGATAAGCAGGAGCTTCCTATGTCCAAATTCATGCTCATCTTGGCCGACAACCCCGCCTCCTTCCGCGATGTCCCTCCCACCCTCATGCAGGAGATCATCGGGAAGTACATCGCCTGGAACGAAAAACTGCAGAAGGACGGGCGGCTGCTCGGCGGCGAGAAACTCTCCGACGAGGGAGGTCGGCGGATCCAAAAGCGCGGCGAGAAGCCGGTCGTCGTGGATGGTCCCTACGCCGAGGCGGCGGAGGTCGTGGGCGGCTATTACCTGATCCAAGCCAAGGACTACGCGGAGGCGACCGCCATCGCTCTCACCTGCCCCCACGTGGAGTTCGGCGCCTACCTCGACGTGCGCAAGATCGATGAAATGTGAGTGAGAGCCCCATACAGCCCCCCGGACTCGACCTACGCCGGGCTTCCGCCACCGTGATGGCGGCGCTCACCCGACTGGTCGGGCCGTCGCGGCTGGATTTGGCCGAGGATGCGACGCAGGACGCGCTGCTCCGGGCCTGTCGCCAATGGTCGAGTTCGGGAGTCCCCACGGATCCAATTGCATGGCTCTTGACCGCGGGTCGTCGGTCGCTGATTGATCGGTGGCGCCGCCACCGTCTGGAAGCGGGCCCGCCAGCGGACGAGGCGGCAGGCTCCACTCCGCCGCCCGAAATCGCCGTCATCGCCGAAGCCGAGCCGCTTCGGGACGACACCCTGCGGATGCTCTTTCTCTGTTGTCACCCCGCGCTCCCTTCCGAGGTGAGAGTCCCGCTCATGCTGAAGGAGTGCGGCGGGTTTGTCGTCTCGGAGATCGCCACCGCGACTGGAAAAAGCCCGGAGACGATTGCGCAAAGACTCGTGCGCGCCAAACGAAAACTCCGCGACATCGGTGCGACCTTCGAACTTCCCACGAGTACCGAGCTTCTCGAACGCTCCGAGGACGTCCGCGCCTGCATCTACGCCATCTTCACGGAGGGGTATCGCCCGGCCGCCAAGGATGCTTTTCTGCGCCCCGAACTCGTGGCCGAGAGCCTCCATCTCGTGTCGGAGCTCGATCATGCCGGGCAAGGGCGCGACCCACTGACCGCCGCGCTGGCGGCGCTCTTGGCATTCCACGCGGCCAGGCTTCCCGCCCGCCGAATCAGCGGAGACACCGCTCTCCTGCTCGAGGAGCAGGATCGTTCGCAGTGGGACCGCGAACTCTTGAGCCGCGCCTTCATCGCCTTCGAACGATCGCTCGTCGGACCCACGCTCTCCCGCTGGCACATCGAGGCCTCCATCGCCTCCCTGCACGCGATGGCTGCCTCGTTCGCCGACACGGACTGGAGCGCGATCCTCCACCGCTACGACCAACTCCTCGCCGTCGCCCCCACCGCCGCCGTCCAAGAAAGCCGGTGGATCGCCCTGAGCATGGCGCGCGGCCCGACCGCCGCTCTCCGCGAAATAGAAGCCTGTCCCGATGCCTCGGACGATTCCCCCGGTCGCCCTGCTGTCCAAGCCTTCCTCCGCGAGCGCTCCGGCCAATTCGCCCTCGCCACCCAATGCTGGCTCCGGGCCGCCCTCCACGCCCGCTCCCCTGTCGAAGCCGCCTACTTCCACCGCCGCGCCCTCACCTCCTCCGCCCGCCCAGGGCCCAAGCCACCCGAATAGCGACAGGGACATCTCAGACAAGCATTGGTCTTCCTCCGGAAGCTGAGCCGAACCAGTCACGCTCGCTTCCGGCCTGAAACTGCGGCGATCGTCACCAGTCCACCCGAACGACGCTGGAGAAGCGAAGCGGGCGGCCGGGAACCACGGCGACGGCGGTGATATCCCAAGACAAGCCGATGAAGGGCTGGGTGACCGCGTTGGGGATCAAGAACGGCACGTGCGGAAACACCGTCGGGGTTCCAACCGTCCAATGAATGGGATGGCCTGGTGAGGCGATCGGAGCCGATGCCAGAAGCGTAGCCGTGAGCGCATCAGGTGTGATTCCCGCCACCGGCCCGAGCCCCGGCGCCGTCGGAGTCGTGGCTGACACCGCCGTCACTCCGAACAAACTCGAACACGGCAGTCCGGTCACCTGCAAGAGAGCGTCGCCATTCGGCTGCACTTCGCAATTGGTCCGGAAGGGAGCTGCACCCGAGTAGCGCAAAATCGGAGGTGCCGTGTAGATGCCACGTCCTCCGAGCCCCAAGACCGAAGGCCCCTGCGAGGTGATCGTACCGTTCGAGTGCAGCGCGAGGAGCACGTCACTCGCTCCTGCGACTTGTTCGACTTGGCTCAGATTGGTGATGGGAACTGCCGATACCCCCATCGAATCCGCAACCACTCGCCATACCGTGCCATCGCCTTTGACAGCGAGAGGTGTGTCACCCGTGCCCAACCGTACTACGCCTGACAGGCCCGTCACCGGCACGGGAGGACCTCCGTTCTGGGATTGCAAGTACATTACTGTTCCATCGGACCTCAGTGCCAAGAAGTCCACGAACCGTCCCGCCCAAAAATCCGTGATTCCCGAGAGTCCGGGCACCGGAGTGGAGGTGTTGAAGTTGTTGAAACTCACGACCACGCCATCTTGGCGAACGACGTAAGTCTGAGACTGAGTGGCGACAATGCGAGCGGCCGGCGATGCGTTGGGAATCTCCATGGGGTTGATGAGCCAGGGCATGTGGATGTGAGCAGTCCCGTTCGATGTAATCCAAGCGATCATCTCTCGTGCTACAGAAACCGCCGAAGCCGATGAAATGAAGGGCATGCGAATCGGGGATCCCTGAGACCCCAAACTGAAGGGATCCAGAATCCCAAACTGCCATACGTCGCCGTTGGGATAGCGGGCTGCGCCCCAAGGAAGGGGCCCCCCATTCGGTTCCCGCGGCGACACAATACGGACTTCTAACGCGCCCGGGGGGAGGTTTTGTCCTTGAGGGTAAGCTCCGAAGTGCCAACCCCATGCACTGACATCGCCACCGTCGCTAATGACTGCGACATAGGGAGAATCGGCGGTCACTACGGTAGCGCTCGAGATGTCGGGAATGACCGTAGGGATAACCGTGTCGGTCTGGTTCCACTCGTACACGGCTCCCGTGTCGGTGAGGGCGATCACGTTCGACAGAGATGCTGCCAGAGAATGTACCTCGACATTCACTGGCAGTTCCGCGGGAAGAGAAAGAAATCCGTGCCCCCAAGTGCGGAGGACCTTGTCATGAGTCATCGCGATGGAAAAATTGCCACCGGCAGCGGCCTTGATAACACCCCCTATCGGTAGAGTCGTTGGCACGAAGACTCCAGGAGCGCAGTGTCCATCCATGAATATCGAGTTGATCAGGGACTGACAGGACGAATTGTCGCCCCACATGCTCAGGGTCCCGTCGACATGGAGCGCTAGCGCATGGCCTTCACCGGCGAAAATTTCAAGGACTTCGACAACACCCGCTACTTCGGAGGGAAGCGTCACGGGGCCCAATAGCGATGTAGTGCAAAAAATCGTACACACATACGATCCGGCCTCCAGAACTACGCCATCCGCGCGCAGGTACAGACTGAATACTGAGCCGGCCTGGACATCCACGATCGTGCCGACCACCGGGACGACCTGGAGTCCCGGCGTCGGAGAAACACTCCCTACGCCGAGCTGCCCGTCGAGGTTGTCGCCCCATGCGATCACAAGTCCCGCGGAAGTCAATGCCAGGTTGTGCCTCCAGCCGGCGGCAATGCGCGTGACGCCGGCAAGGCCGGGAATCTGGAGGGGGACCGAAGAAGAGCTGATCCCGGCTATTCCCAACTGGCCGAAGCTGTTGTCTCCCCACGCCCAAACGCCTCCGTTCGTATCGAGAGCCACTTGATGGCTGGCCCCGATCGCCACCTGCCTGATTTCCGGCAGTCCGGGTACCTGGACCGGCGGAGGGGGGGTGGGGCTTTGAGCCGCGCTGAATTCGTACACCGTCCCATCCCCGGGCAACATCAGAACGCGATTGCTCCTGGAGACCAGGGACGGTTCATGAGTCGTGCATTGACCCGTCGCATTGATCGTCATTGCGAGCAAGAGCCCGCACGCGAGGAACGAGAATCGGTCGCGGCAAAGCAAACGCCCGGAATGAGAACAAGTAGAAATCATGATCGACTCCTCCTCTGTTTTCGCCGACAAGCCCCAACACCTCCGTCCGCGGCATGGTCTTCCGACCCGAATCGCCTGGAGAGTCGTTGGAGCACGATCGTGGCCGGAGCCTACACCGAAGAAGGGTCGAGATGCAACCACGAATCCCGACGAAATGGGAGCGGGTCCACTCGTGCATGACCATGCGAGGCGAACCCGTCGAGAAACTGTGGCTCAACTGACTGTGAGACGGAGGGCTCACTCCCCGTCCGAGGTCGAAATGATGGTGGACGCAGGTCTTGGGCGGCACGGGTAGTGACCGACATCGGTACTTTCGCGCCGGAGCTGTGCCTCGACCCTTCATCGGTGGCGGGCGGATCTGGTGATCCGCGTTCCCATCGTCCCGCCGCCACAACCCGACGTGAGTGCCACCATCGGCCCGCTACGCAGCCGTTATCCAAAGTCGATTATTCTCGCGGTGAGATCCACAGAATCGTCAGGAGTCGGTACCGTGGGCACCGCATGGAACACGAGCCGGTGGACGCATCGAGAGATCGTTGCGCGAGATCGCCTAGGCAGCGCGGCTGGCTGCTTCCGGGGTTGATCTTGGGGGCAGCACTGATCTGCAACCCTACGACCATCGGAGCGGGGTACGCGGTCAACGAGTTCATCTACAACGAGCTCTACGTGGTCGTCATTCGGGTTGCGCAGGGGATCGGAGTGGTCGCGGGGGGACTTTTGTTCGTGCCGGCGGTTCGCCGGAGGTGGCCCCGAGGGCTTTGGTGGCCGAGTCTCGGGGTGGCCGTCATTTTGATCGGGATCGGAGGCTACGGCTTCGCACGCTGGAAGGAGTGGATCCGCCCCCGGGTGAAGAGCTTGCAAGAAGGGTGTGCGTGGGTGGGACATGGTCGGGACCCGTTCCTCGGCACGGCCCTGCGCAACCACTTCGAGGGGCTGTTTCTCAAGTCGAGCCCCCAGGATGAGCAGTGGGCCAGGTGGGCGTTCGAGTACGGAACCTGCCTGCTCAACACCGGAGAAGTGGAGCAAGCGCTCGCGGTGCTCGAAAGTGCGCTCCAAATCGGCCGAGACCAAGGGCGCTCCGAGGCGGAACTCGTTCGGCTACGGCGGGCGCTCGGAACGGCGTGGCTCAGGCGAGGTGAACTCGACAACTGTGTGGCCGCCCACGGCCCGGAATCCTGTCTCTATCCGCTCAGTGGAGGTGGAGTCTGGAAGGTCGCGGATTGCGCGCGGAGTGCGGCCACCCTCTTCGCGGAGAATCTGCGCATCGATCCTGAAGACCTTGTTTCGCGGTGGCTTTTGAACCTCGCCCACATGGCCATGGGGAGTTGGCCGAGTGGGTTGCCAGCGGAGCTCCGCATCGAACCGACCCCGCCGAATGCGGGAACCGAGATCCCGATCTTCCGCAACGCGGCCCCCGCCATGGGACTCGCCACGGTGGACCTCATGGGGGGAGTGATCCTCGAAGACTTCGACAACGACGGGAATCTCGACATCGTCACGAGCAGCTACCATCCCTGTGAGCCGATGCGTTTCTATCGCAACCTCGGGGACGGCCGATTCGAAGACCAATCGAAAGCCACGGGAATCGCAAACCAAACCGGCGGCTTCAATCTGATCCAAGGCGACTACGACAATGACGGACGGACCGACCTCTACGTGATCCGCGGCGCGTGGATGCGCGCGTTCGGTCGCCAAAGGAACTCCCTGCTCAGGCAATGCGCGGACGGCACCTTCGAGGATGTCACCGAGGCCGCTGGTCTGGCCGACGATGCGTATCCGAACGCCGCCGCGGCATTCGCCGACGTGGACCAGGACGGGCATTTGGATCTCTTCGTCGGCAACGAACGCATTGCCCCCAACAAGACCGTTCCGACCCTCCTTTATCGCAATCAGGGGGACGGCACTTTCCGGAATATCACCTCCGAATCCGGGATCGACGCCAACGGCGACGTGAAATCAGTCGCCTTCGGCGACTACGATTGCGATGGCGATCAGGATCTGTACATCTCGATCATGGATGGGCCGAATCACCTCTATCGAAATCTCGGAGATGGCCGCTTCGAGGACAGAGCGACCGCACTCGGGGTCGCGCACCATCCACCGCTCGACCGCACCTTCGGAAGCTGGTTTTTCGACTACGACCAAGACGGATACCTGGATCTCTACGTGGCGGGCTACGGGGCGCTCGAGTTCGAGAGTCTGGTTGCCGATCGCTTGGGACAGCCGTCCGCCGTGGAGCGCCTGACCCTGTATCGCAACACGGGCGACGGGACCTTCGTCGATGTCACCCGCGAGGTCGGCCTCTACCAGGTGCACATGCCGATGGGCGCCAACTTCGGCGACCTCACCAACGACGGATATCCCGACATCTACCTGGGCACCGGCTTTCCTGGCCTCGACTATCTCGTGCCCAATGTCCTTTTTCTCAATGAAGGAGGCTCCCGATTCGTGGACGTCACGGTTCCTTCCCGAACCGGGCATCTGCAAAAAGGGCACGCCGTCGCCTTCGGCGATCTCGACAACGACGGGGATATAGACATCTTCGCCCACATGGGGGGCTTTTACGTCGCGGATCGCTCGGCCAACGCCTGCTTCGAAAATCCCGGGAGCCCCCGGAACTCCGTTTCCCTCCGCCTCGTTGGAACCAAGTCGAATCGCAGCGCGCTCGGCACTCGGGTGTGTCTCACGGTTTCCGAAGGTGGACAGCCTCGGCGGATTTACGGGAGAGTCGGCCAAAGCGGAGGTTTCGGAGCTTCATCACTGCGCCTCGAACTCGGCGTCGGCCGAGCGGACCGCATCAAGAAACTGGAGATCGACTGGTGTGGCTCCGGACACCACCAAGTGATCGAGAATCTCCCGATCAACGTGAACATCGCGGTCACCGAGTTCGAGGAGTCGGCGGTCGTCAACCCCCGCCGCCCGTTTCGTCTGCCGTAGGTGGGCGCGGGCCAGCCAAAAAACTCGGTGGCTCCGCGCCTCGCGATCTACCAAGTCGTGAACACGGTGTATCGCTGGAGACCGTAGGCCAGGGCCAAGACGCGCTTCAGGTCCGGAGTGGCCGGGGCAATGCCGTCGGCAAAGAGGACGTGCCCATCCTGGGTTTCAGTGGCCGCCGCGATCCTCACCGCGTGGACTCGATGTCCGGTACGAAAAAGGAGGAGTGGAGTGGGATCCGCGGAGAGTCGCTCATCCTGAAACTCCGCTATCCGCACTGAGTCCACGAGCCCGCGGACCAAAGTCTGGTCCGTGATCCAGGCGCGCGGCCGGGCGCGAAGACCGGAGCCGGCGGCGCCCGATTCGGAAGCGAGCGCAAACGCTTCCATCGACCCCTGAGCGGTCTTCCATTCCGCTTCCGAAGCCAAACTCGCGATATCCAAGATTTCGGGCATCGTGATCGACTCCGTTCGCTGGCATCCTGGGATAGACAGGGAGAGAACTCCGCCGAGGAGGATCGCGGGCCGACATCCGAGAGACTGTCGCGTCTTGGTCGAGTTCATGGATCGATGCAGTTCTTGGCGGCGGGCGGAACCGTGGCGGGGGTGATGATGGTAGGCGGCGGATTGTTCTTCTGCGCCCGCCAGACGTTTCCATGGGTCTTCGGTTCGCGGACACAGTTGGGATTAGGGGCCGGCTTCTTGCGCCAATTCACGACTTGGTCCGACCCCGTGATGGTCACGCAGGCGTTGTCGGCAATGTCTTGGAGCGATTGACCGCCGTTCCCGGTCGTCGCGTTTTCGGTGAGGGCGGTCGAGCACGACAGCAACTTGATCGCGGGAGTGGCGCCGAGGTAGCACTGAATGGCCTCGCCAAACGCCTCCGGAGAAATTTGACCTTCGTGGCGCCCTACCCGAGTCGGCCCTTCGAAGGGAGTGCCTTTCGGGCCGATTCGGAAGCCACCGGGACTCCCGTGCACGGCCAGGATCAGGCAATCGACTTTCTTGCATTGCCCGTAGAGGCCGCGAAGCTTGTTGATGATCGAATTGAGCCCGTTGGCCGGGAACGCTTCCCCGCCGGTCGAAGCGGCTTTCGCTTCGGCGTACTTCTTGAGGAAGTCGTCCCCCGGATCATCTTGATAAATGATGAGGGTGATACCCGTGAATGGTCCGGCCTTGACCGGCTTGGGTATCAATTCTTCCTCCTTCCATTTCTCGGCCGTGGCTGCCGGTGCCTGCTTCTCCTTCTTCTTCTCTTCGTTGCTTGTAAAGCCGGTAAGCCCGTACGAGGCTTCGATGATGCCATGCAGGCTCGGAAGGGTCGGCAAACTCCCTTCAATGAAATGCACCGTCCCCGGTAGGCCGGAGGCGAGGTTCGTGGCTCCGAGGACATACACCTCACCACCGAGGGTTCGCACGAGGAGATTGAGGGCGTAGTCGTCGGGGATGGGGTCTTCGGGTCCACCGCTCGTCACGATGGAATTGACGAAGGTCGAGACGGCACCCGGTGCGTTGATCCACACCAAGGGTTGCGCCGCCCCACTCGTGGGCGCATAAAACTGACAGGCGAATTCCGTGATGGAAGGAGCGATTGCGATCCAATCCGAGGCGGTCAAGGCGCAGGGAGCGGCCGCCGCGGAGACGGTTTCGATTTCGACTCCTTGGCTGAGGACAAATCCTTCGGGACTGGCACCGTCGAGAACGATCGCCTGCATCGAAACGTCGAAGGGGGCCGCGGGGAGGGGGAATTTCAACTCGAAGGGAACAAGGGGAAGGAAGAAGGGCGCACTGATTCCATTGAAGAAGAACAAGGACGGTTGTCCGAGGTCGACGTTGATGATCTGCCCCATCGTCGAAATGAGACCCCCACCGGAGAGCGGGATGAGGGGCGAGAGGGTAAGCGCCGCTTCGTAGGGTGGCAGGGTCAAAGATGTGCCGAGCTTCAGGGTCACGAAACGGCCGGCGCAGGTCCGGTAGGCAGCGGGCTCGAAGCCGGTGCCTTGCACCGCCTGCATGGTGAGGTCTGCTTGGTCCTGCGGTCTTTGATAATCGACCAACGCGGGGGCGATACTCACCGCATCGAGGGTGAGTGGCCGCATGCTCTGATTGATGGCGAGATTTTCCCGGTAGCCAACGTAGACCGAGCCGACTCCGGTGAATCCCGTGCGTCCACTGAAGGTGGTTCCAGTGGCCGGGTTTCCGTAGACGCCACCAAACGTGCCTTCGACCAGGTTGCCGCGACACGAAATTCGTAAGCGCTGCCAGCCGTCGTTCATCCCCGGCAGAATCGCGATTTGGCCGAGTGTCAGATCGTCCTGACCACCATCCCCCTCGTCACGGAAGTAGAGGGTCCCTCCGGACATCGTCGCGATGTACTCCCAGGCTACGCCGGTGTTGCCATTGGCTGATACCTGGGTGCCTTGGTTGGGGAAGGGCGCCGGGTGGTTGTGGAACGAGCCCGTCGAACCCCGCACCCCGATCGACCAGGACTCGAACTCGGTGGCCGTCGGAGCATTAGCGGCTGCGAAGTAGATCAACGCCTCGAAGATGACGTCCGCCTGCGCGGGGGATGCGAGCACGGCCGTGTCCCCACCGCCCGTAGGGTCCATGACGACCATGCAATTCCCGCCCTGCGGGGAGGGCGGAATCGCGGACGGGTTGTGGGCACCTCCCGGCCCCACCGCGCCAAAGACCGTGGGATCGACTACAAAGGCGGGAACAAACGAGGCCGACCACCCCGGCACCGGGGTTTCCGACGGCAGGGAATCAAACCCATGGAAGTACGGCAAGCTGACGGCCACCGGGACGTTGGAGGCGCCGGGAGTCGCCGGCAAATGGCCAAAATCGCGCCCGTTGTTTCCACTATCCAGCCCGTCCCGGAAGCGTGACCACGACTGCGCAGTGCCATCCGTCGAAGTATGATTGCCCCACAGACCGGCCCCTTCGATCAAGCCGACTGGGAAGTTGATCTCGCGGCGGTTGGTCTCGTAGGTGACCGTGTCCAAGACCGCCCCGCTCGACGCATCGCGGAGCACAATCACTTCCTCATCGTTCTCGAGCGAGTTGATCGGGATGATCTGTTGCACACCGGGAACCGCCGCATTTCCGAGCAAGTAAAATCCACCGGGCGGAATCGCGACGTTGGGACACGCGAGGGTGGTCATCACGCTCACTCCCCCCGCATCGCGATTCTCGATCGTCAGAGAATTGGGGGCGATCGTCGTCTGCCCGGCGTTGAAGAGCTCGATGAACTCTCGGTCATCGGTGAGGGTATCGTCGTAGACGACCTCGTTGATGACGATCTGAGCCTGGGTGATGGCAGTCAGGCCGAGGGTCAAGGCTACCCACTGTGTCCAGCGCATGGAGACACTCCTCGATCGGTCGAACCTCTCCGCAGGTAGGGCCAATGGTGGGGATGATGGACGCAGGACGGGAACCATCGTGCGTGCGGAGCAATGGACAGATTAGGAGGGGGTCGGACTTGGAGTCAAGCCGGAAATTCCCCTCGGGCGCCCCCTCCTCCGAATCTCTGCCGGAATGAGCATTATTGCACGAGGAGCGTAACGGCGTTGGTGAGTTTGAGGGAGGGAGTGGTCGAACCTACGACGTAGGCTTGGAGCACGCCCGTCAGGTTCAGGAGGAGGGGGTCATTGGGGAGGCTGATGGGAAGCGTGAACTCTCCGTTCGGATCGAAGGCAAAGGTGAGGATCTCGCTGAAGAACGGTGAGGTGACGTCGATTCGAACCACGCCAGTGGGAGCTACGGGCAGGAAGCTCGCATTGGAGGAGTAGTAAAGTCCAAAGAATCCCGTGGGGTCTCCCCCGCGCAGCGTCAAATTCTCGGTTCCGCCGAGCGTGAGTGTCGGCAAACGTAGCCGGACGCGGCTCGGAATCGCCGCGAGCGAGCTCGTGCTACTGGGCAGGCTGCCCAGCGTCGAACCAGCCGTGCCAGTGACCGGATTGACTTCGTACACCGCGGTCGGGCTCGCCATGAACAGGCGGTTCGTGCCGTCGAGCGCAAAATCGAGACCACCCACCGCGGAGATCGCGACTCCGAGCGGGCCCACGATCGAGGCCGCTCCGGTCGACTGGTCGATGAGGAGCAGGCTGTCGATGCCGGTCTCGATGGCGTAGAGGTTGTTGCTGATCGGATCGAGCGCCAATCCGGAGATGACGACCGAGGTCACGCCCGGCACCGTGATCGGGCCGATGAGGGTGAACACTCCGTCCAGTCCGATCGTCCACAGTTCGTCATCCCCAGTGGGCGGATCCGACGACCAATAGAGGAAGTTGTCGCCGGGTCCGAAGCTGAGTCCGCCCACCGCGGTGGACGTGAAGGGCAACGGGGCGACCAGCGTCGAGACGCCGTCCTCCATGCGATAGAAGCCGGTGGGCGAGCCCGAGCTGCTCGAGGTGGCCACGTAATAGCCGGTGTTCTCGTTGATCAGTTCGACACCACGGATGAAGTTCCCCACCGTCGTAGCCACCGGCGGAGTTTGCGGAGTCCCCGTCGGGTTCGTGATGTCCACCCAGTAGAGGGTGTCCAGGGTGGGGGCGATGTTGACGGCGACAAAGTCGACTTGGGCGGGCGCGATCGTGGCGAGCGCGCACCCGATCGCGAACACAGCGGGCTTGAACATGGCTGATTCTCCGGTTGGCAGGGTGGTCCGAGCTTAGCGGCGGGTTGGTGGAATTCGGAAAGGGAAAGCGGACGCGCCGGGCCGCGGCGACGGCCCGGGCAGGGCAGCTCGGGGTTGATAGGATGCCCCATGAACTGGTCTGTGCGTGTCCAATCCGAACGAGAACGCCTCCTCGCTGCCGCGAAGGAGTCGACCGCCAATGCTCGCCTCCTCGGCCCCCTCACCAAAGAAAGTGCCTATGGAGATTGGAAAAAACTCTCCCGCACCGTCCTGCAAATGAAACCCAAGGTACAGGGAGGGAACGAAGCCCTCCTGAACATGCTCACCGAACTGGAAGGCTGGCTCCGCGAAGCGCCGGAGACCCAGCGGCGCGAGGTCGGCCGCCTTTTGAAGCAGATGTGCGAGGAGCGAGGACTGTCCTTTGGGGTCACGAGCCGCGATGACCCCGTCAAATTGCGCATCGCGCCGTTCGCGGTGGAGATCGACTTTCAAGCCGGAAAAGCCTCGCTCCAGTTTGCCCAGAAGATCATTTCCGCTGCCCGAGTGGATGCGGCGGACATCCTCGCCAAGCGCGAGGAGATCATGAAGCACTGGGACGCCGGCTTCGATCCCGGGCAGTTCCACGAGCGCTGCCGCCGCGCGTGGCGCGCGGCGAAGGCGGCCGAAGAGCAGGTCGAGGATCGGGTCGAAATCCTCAAATTCCTGCCTCACCTGGCCCTCCAGATGCAGTCCGAAAAGTTCGCAATCGAGCCCGAGTCCAAGAGTTTTCAGGGCTACGGCCGGGCCCGCTTCGCCTACGACATCATGAAGCTCCGTCGGGACCGCAAGCTCGATCACGGCGGATGGAGACTGAATCTCGGGGTCGCGACCGGTGGGTCCGGTCAGGACAACAAGCGCGCCGTGTACTTCGAGGACGAACACGGCGTCGGCGAAAAGAAGATCAACGTCTTCTTTCAGCGCAGCGAGGCGAGCGCATGAAGGATTTGCAGTCGCTCCTCCCTTCCGCAGCCGCGCACATCGTGCAGCGAATGGGCGAGTCGGGCCAGCCACCCGAGCGCCAAGCTCTGGCGGTGAATGTCGGCACGGACGAAATCCTCGCGACGCTCCGAACCGAATATCTGGTGCCGATGAAGTCCGGCCGCAACTCGAGCTTCAAGCTCGTGCAGGCCACCTTCGGCGGCGGCAAGACCCAGTTCCTCCATTGCTTGCGAGAGCTCTCCGAGGCGGAAGGATTTGCGACCGCGCTTGTGGGGGTGTCCCCGAAGGAGTGCCCGTTCGATGATGCGGCGCGGATTTGGCGGGCAGTGGCCCGCACGGTCGAGATGCCGGCGGGCGAGGAGGCCTTTGTCCGTCGACCCGGTCTCGACCATCTACTCCGCCAATTTGCCGAATCGCGAGTCGAAGAATTTGGGAAGGCCGAGTTTACCGACTGGGTGCAAACCGAACTCGCCCGAGCCGCCGTCGAAAGCACGTCGTTCCTCCGCGCGGTAGTCGCCTTCTTGAAAGCCACCACCACGGGCGATTCCGGCGCCGAGGATACGCTCGGCGACTATCTGCGCGGGGAAGCCGTCCCGCTTTCCGAACTCGCGGACTACCGCATCCGGGAACTCCCGAACGACGAAAACGGTTTCCGATTCCTGCGCACCCTCGCGCAGGTGCTCCGCCACCTCGAGCTCCCCGGCCTCGTGCTCCTCTTCGACGAAATGGACCGCACGATGAGTCTGCCCAAGCGCAAGAAACGCGCGATCGGCGACAATCTGCGGCAAATGATCGATCATTGCGGCCAGGCGGTGTTCCCCGGCGTGCTCCTCGTCTACGCCGTGCCTCCGGAATTCATGACGCAGGTCGTGGTGGAATACCCGGCGCTCGAGCAGCGGCTCAAACACGCGGCGGGGCTCGGACCCAAGTCTCCGCTCGCCCCCCTCATCGACCTCGATCACCTGCCGCTCCCCACTGTCCAGCTCTTCCGCAAGATCGGCGAGAGGCTCCTGGCCCTCTATCAGCGAGGTTACTCGGTGGATCTGGACTCCGACCTCCAACTCCAAAATTTGCAACACCTCTCCCGCACTCTCGGGGAGGACGCGCTCGAAACCGGTTCGCGCCGCACCTTCGTGAAGGCGGCCGTGAGCTTGCTCGCCAACCAGCACCACGAAGGCAAACGTAGGCTTTCCGACGCGGACATCGAACGCTTGGCCCGCGCGGCCCGTGACGCTGACAAGCGCGTCATGGAAGGCGAGCGCGAGATTTGACGATGCACTCTGTCCGGCTCGGCTCGCGGGTGATCCACCCCCGCTTCGGAGAGGGCACGGTGGTTGCCCTTGTGGTGGGTTACAAGGCCAAGGTGCGGTTCGACGCCCGGCCCACCCTACCGAGAACGTTCTTACAGCGGGACCTGAAGCCGACGGATCGGGCCGAACTCGCGCTTTCCGCGGAAGCGGCGGGGGCGCCAGCCGCCCATTTGCCCAAGGTGGCGAACCTGATCCGCGAGCGCATCACGACCGCTTCGTCGGAAGAACGGTCCGATGCACGCCAAGCGATGGAGGCGATCCGCCTCGGCGTGGTTCCGTCGCGTTGCGCCCGCGACTACACGGTGGCCCGCGACGCAGCGCTCGCATCGTTCGATGCGCTGCTTGAGTCTCGGCGGGGGATGCGCGTTCTTTGGGGCGACTACGGGGCGGGCAAGACCCACTTGCTCGACGTCATCGAGACCACCGCGCTCGAGCGCCAATTTGTCACCTCGCGGATTGCGCTCGGCCCCGACGAGGCTCCCCCTTCGCAGCCGCAGAGGTTATTCCGAGCGCTCGTCACCCGCCTCCGTCTGCCCGACGGCGCCGGAGTGGGACTCTTGGCCCTGCTCGAACGGTTGGTCGAAAGCGCTGATCACCACACGCCGGATGGAAAGCGATTCAGTCGCTTCTTTTCGCCGTACCTTTGGGCCCAACACCGCCACGACGAAGGAGCGGCGGCCCTGATGTCCGACTACCTCCTCGGGGAGCCCACCGATCCCTACTTGCTCGAGCGAGGCCTCCGCCGGGTGCGCTGGCCGGGTCCGAAACCGCTCGTGCTCTCGGATTTTCGCACCTACGGCCGGGTCTATTTGCACCTGTTCGGAGTGCTCGCGGCCTGGTGCAAGGACGCGGGCTACCGCGGGCTGCTCTTGCTCTTGGACGAAGTCGAATACGTCGAGGGGCAAGGCACTGCCGAGGCCGAACGGGCCCAAGACGTACTCGATCACTTCGCCGCCTCGACAATCGAGCCCGAAGAACTCGGATTCGATCCCGAGGGCCTCTACAAAGGTGGTCAGGCCGTTCACCGCGCGTTGCCCTTACGATTCGATGATGACCATCCCTTGGCGGTCGTACTCGCGGCGACCCCTCTGCCGGAGATTTGGACGGGCCTCCACTCGCGCTACCGCGCTCCCCACCTCGACGTGCTCCTGACTCCCCTCGTCCAGGCGGATTTGGTCGAACTCGTCAAGCGCATCTTCCTCCTCTATCGCGTGGCCTATCCCGATTACCGGCCCGAAGATCAACTGGTCCGCGGCATCGCGAGCGCGCTCTCGGCAATTCTCGAACGCGGCGAAAACTCGACCCGCGCGCTGGTTCGTGCCACCGTCGCGCTCTGTGACCGGGCGCGCATTTTCGGCTCGCTCGACGCATGAAATCGCTGCCGGAGTGGCTCCCGGCCGCCTATCCGGTCTTTCTCGGTCGCTTCCCGAAGCCGACTCCGGTTCAACTCCAAGCGATTCCGTTGATCATGGAGGGAAAGGATGTCCTGATCTGCGCGCCGACCGCCTCCGGCAAGACGGAAGCATTTGCCGCCCCCGCCGCGGAAATGGTGCGGTTCGCACGTTCGAGCGACCTGCGTGTCTTGATACTCAGTCCGACCCGCGCCTTGGCGAACGATCTCTATCGCAGACTTCAGTCCCGCTTCGAAGACTCGAGCGTCAGCCTCGGACGCTACACCGGTGAGCACAAGGACCGAGTTGGTGGAAAGCTCCCCGCCGTGGCCATCGCCACGCCGGAGGCTCTCGACTCGCTCTTGGCGCGCCGATCGGCGGCGCTGCGCTCGGTGCGCCTTTTGGTCATGGATGAAATCCACATCCTCGACGGCAGCACCCGCGGCGACCATTTGCGTGTCCTACTGCATCGCCTGCGCCAGGCGACCGGCCACCACATTCAGCGCCTCGCCGTGTCCGCCACCGTCGATCATCCCGAGGCATTGGCGCGACGCTATTTGCACGCCGCGTCGATCGTCACCGTGCCCGGAAATCGACCCCTCTTGGTACGCAGTTTTCCCGGTAGTGGCCCCGAAGACGTGGTTCGTCACTGCGACACTTTGGCCGAGCACGGATTGCGCAAGATCCTGATCTTCTGCAATCGCCGCGCCGACGTGGAAACTCTGACCCGCAAACTCCGGGAGCAGGGCCGATTCCGCGAGGCCATTTTCCCGCACCACGGATCCCTGTCTCAGACCATCCGGGAGCGCACTGAGGAGCGCTTTCTCTCCGCCCCCGCCGCGGTGGCCATCGCCACCATGACTCTCGAAATCGGAATCGACATCGGGAGTGTCGACTATGTGCTCTTGGTCGGGCTGCCGCTGAGCGTCGCCTCCCTTCTCCAGCGGATCGGCCGCGGCAACCGACGAACCGGTCAGACCCGTGCGGGTTACACCGTCGACCGGCCCCGTGACGAAATCATCGCTTCCAAGCTGTTTCGGTCCGCCAAGGCCGGCCAGCTCCACGGTGCTCCCTATGCGTTCCGTCCGAGCGTGATCGTGCAGCAGGCCTTGGTTCTGGCCGGCGCCCACCATTGGGTCGACGCCGCTCGTCTGGAGGCCGCCGTGCCTCCCGAGCTGTGGCAGGAGTCGGCTCCGGCGGAGGCGCAGGACATTCTCGAAACGTTGGTCGAGCGGGGCCATCTGGAGGCGAGCGGAGGGCGGCGCTACGTGCTCTCGGAGTCGATCGAGGCCCGCTACGAACGCGGAGTCCTCCACTCCAACCTCGCCGACGATCCCGGAGTCGAAGTCATCGATCGCCTCACCGGCGAGGTGATCGGCAAGGTGGATCTCCCCGAAAATCGCGAACAACATCTCGCTGGCGAGTCCCGACGGATCGTGGCCATCACCAAGGAGGCCATCCTCACGGATCGAAGCCGGGGCGACGTGATTCCCCAGTTCAGTTCGAAGGGGATTCCGCTCACCAGTTTTGCCCTGGCACGGGCGGTCATTCGATCGATCCCAGTCTCCGCCGTCTCCACCGAGCTTCGAGAGTTCGACATTCCCCACTTCCGCGTGGGCAGCTCCCTGTTTGTCCTGCACGGCCTCGGAACGCTCGGGGGATGGCTGCTCTCCAAATGGCTGGAGAAACGGGAGGACCTAATGCCGGAAAGTCAGACGGCGTACGGACTGCGGGTTGCCACGCCGAATTTCCGCTTGCCGGCGCCCGCGCTCGACGAACTCGAAGACCTCATCACCCGCGAGGCTCGTCGCCTCGAGGAGCTGTGCGCGCCCGGTCCGTGGCACGGAGATCTTCCGACATCCGTCAAGATCGCCAGCCTCACCAGGCTGTCGGGGGCCGCCGCGCTCGCGGATTTCCTCGCCAAGGCCCGCTTGGTTCCGGTTGAACTCGGAGACGAAGATCGCCAAGCTTGGGCCGATCTCGTGGCTTCCTCCGCGCCGTTGCGCCCCCCTCAAGAATCCCCATGACCTTCATCCTCGTCGCCAGCGCCGCCCTCTTCTTGGCCTCGGTGCTGATCACAGTCCTGATTTGGCTCGGCTTGAGAATCACTCTCGGACCACGACCCGGATTTTGGCGGCGGGCGCTGATCGCGCTCGGACTCCTGTTGCCCGTCATCGTATTCATCGGCGCTCCGATCGCCCTCGGGATCTTCGGAGGCTCCAACATCGGGACTCGCCACGACGAGCGGGGATACCGCGGACCGCGCATCGCCCGCGACGGAAGCTGGGTCCGGCAGAGTCGCGCTACGCTGCGCCAAGAAGCGAAGGGGGAGATCGAAGTCGAGCCGGCGCTCCGCGCTTCCGCCGACGCCGCGCTCATCGGCCTGAAGACCCTTGACGGCCTCGAACTGCGGGCGTTCTTCGTTCCCCCCGTGGGCGGTGCACCCAAGGCCAGCGTCGTCCTCGTGCACGGCCTTTTTCGGGGTGGGCTCGAACTCGAGGCCCCGGCGGAGCTGTTCCGCAACCTCGGGGCCGAAGTGCTGCTCTTGGAAATGCGCAACCACGGCGGGAGCGCGCGGGCCCCCGCCACCTTCGGGGCGACCGAAAAGCAGGACGTCATCGCCGCCGTGCAGTGGTTGCGCCGCGATCCGGAGCGAGCGCGGCGCCCCCTCGTGCTCTTCGGAGTCAGCCTCGGCACCGCCGCGGTGGTCCTCGCGGCCGCCGAGATTCCCGACTTGGCGGGCCTGGTCCTGGATGCGCCCGTGGACGATCTCCTCTTGACGGCGCATCGCATGCTTTCCGAGGAGGCGCGGGCCGGTCGACCAGGACCGAGCCTCGGTGAACCCTTCCGTTCTTGGGCACTCACCGCCATCGAGTGGAAAAACGGCTTCCGATTCGCGGATGTCCGGCCCATCGATGTCGTGTCTGGGCTCTCCCCGGAGCTGGCGGTTCTCGTCATTTCCGGGAGTGAAGACGTGCGCCTGCCGCCGTCCACCGCGGAGGCGATGCACCGGGCCTTCCCGGTGCCGGCCGACCGTAAACTCCTCTGGGTCCGTGAGGGGTCCGATCACGGCCAAGTGTGGGTCGACGATCCGGAGGGCTACCGATCTCGGCTGGAGCAGTTCTTCGCTCTGCTCCCCCGCTGACGCCAGGAGCCCAAATGCGCTAAGCTTCGGCCGGAGGAGCTTCCTTTGTCGAGTGAACTCGATCCGACGGAACGACGCCTGCTCGGGGTGCTGATCGAAAAGCAACTCTCCACTCCGGACGCCTACCCGCTTTCCCTCAACGCTCTGGTGCTCGGGGCCAATCAGAAGTCGTGCCGCGACCCCATCACGAGCTACGCCGACTGGGAAGTCGAAGGTGCGGTGACTTCTCTTTGCAACAAGAAGTGGGCGATGCACATCGAAGGCGGACGGGTTCGCCGCTGGCGGCATCAGGCCTCCGAAAAACTGGGCATCGACAAGGCCGGCTTGGCCGTACTCGCCGAGCTTCTGCTCCGCGGTTCTCAGCAACCGGCGGAGCTGCGCCGCAACGCCGGCCGCTTGAGCCCGATCCACAGCGACGAGGAAATGCAGGCCATCCTCGACCAGCTCGCGGCGAAATTGCCGCCCTTGGTCAAGAACATCGGTCGAGCCCCTCGTGAACGCGATGTGCGCTGGACTCAAACGCTCGCGCCCGACGAGCTTCCCGATGGTACCGGGCTGAGCGGGGCGGCGGCCTCCGCACCTCCCTCTCCCTCGCCGATGGTCGGGGGCTCCACTCCAACCCCGGCGCAACTACTCGCCCGTATCGAAGCGCTTGAGCACGAAGTCGCGGAGCTCAAGCGCAGCCTCGGCGCGTAGACCGCTCGTATTCGCTCCGCTTTTTTCCTACGATCGGCGCTCAGCCGAACGGAGCCCGACGATGGACGACGCCAAAGCCAACTTCCAAGCCCTCAGCGCCTCGGAGAAATTCGCCGGGGTTTCCGCCGCCGGGGTCGTTTTTTTCTACCTCGTTGCGAAGGCCTACCAGCTCGGCGGAATCTTTCCGACCTGCTCAATCATCGGGGGCCTGGGCGTCCTGATTCTCGTGGGCTCGAGCATGGCAGGCATGGTGTTGGTCGATGCGGCGCTTCGACCGAAGCTCTTGATCGGCCTCTCGCTCCTGCCTCTGTTCGGATTTGTCGTCGACGCACTCTCCAACTTCTGGTACGCGGCGCTCCTGTTCAGCACCCTCGCCATGGCCTATTCGGCCGTGCTCGCCCTCGGGGGCAAGAAACCGAGTTCCGCGTGACCCTCCATCAACCGGTTCAAGTCCCCGGCAGCGTGGCCCCCCGCGGATACTCCGACGGCGTGGTCAGCAGTGCCGGGTGTCGGCTCCTTCATCTCGGTGGTCATGTGGCCTTCGATTCCGAGCGGCGCATTCGACATCCCGGTGACTTGGTCGGTCAGATGCGCGTCGTGCTCGAAAATCTCAAGGGCACTCTGAGTGCGGCCGGGGGCGGGCCCGAACACTTGGTCAAACTCACGATCCACACCACGGACGTGCTGAAGTACCGGGCGAACCTCGGCGAGATCGGCAAGATATGGCGCTCCATCCTGGGCTGCGCCTATCCGGCGATGACCTTACTGGGCGTGCGCGAGCTGTTCGATGACGGCGCAGTGCTCGAGATCGACGGCGTCGCCGCATTGCCGCCGGATTCCGCCTCCGATTCGAGCCTGTAGAAACTCCACCATGACGACCGAGAGTCTCATCGTCGCTCCCGGGCCGCGGGACGGCACCGTGCGCACCAGCCATGGACAGGTGTTGACGGTCCCGGCCGGCTGGGAGCTCCTGCCGCCCGGAGATGCCTGGGCGACCAAGAAGGTCAAGGCTGCCGGTCCGACCTGGACCGTGCAGGAGAAGCGGGGTCGCAAGCTCTTCGGCCGCGGAATCTGGGCCCCAAAGGCGCACATCGCGGCCGCACTCGCAGAGGTGGCGGAACGTCGCTCCACCGCGGAACACGCCGCCCAATTGTCGGCCAGCCGCGAGCGTCGCGCCCGTGCCGAGGAAGCCTACGCCGAGGACTTTGCCCAGGCGGTGTTTCAGTTCTTAGGCTTCCACCCTCGGCATGCGGAATTGGGATTGGCGCTGGCCGAAGTCGTGGCCCAACACGCGACGCCGGTGGGAAGCGGCACGGTCGCTCGCACGAAACGCATTCCCGTCGAGAAGCGCGCGGAAGCGGCTCTCATCGCCTGGATGCGCCACCAGACCACACAATACGACCACATGAAAATCGCCCGGGTCAAGGGGCTGCGCCGCGAAGTTCGCCGCGCGCTGGCCGAGCAGTCCCGCGCCCTTCTCGAGCCCTACCGGCGGGGCGCTCAGATTTCGGCCGGGGCTTGTCCGCTCCGGCGAGCGCTGGATTCCAAGGTGCGTGATCGCTCGGGGGCTTCGACTTAGCGTATCCAGGAGCGCCGCGGCTGCCGGAATTCTCGGGATAGTCCCCGCCCGATGCACGGCACACTCTGTGCGAGCAGGGGTCCTCTCGCCTTGGGAATCCACCTCACGACATCCCGGAGTTACACGCATATGAGGATTCACGGACGGTTGACTTGCCTGATTCTGGCCGTAATGAGCGGACTCTTCACCGGATGTGATTCCGAAGGCTCGCGCTTCGAGTCCTCAACCAATGATGCCATTTTCCCGTGGCCGGCTCGGGTGAGCCCGATTCCGCCCGGATCCTACCCCGACGCGCGTTTCTTCGAGGATTTCACCGGAGACGGGCCCAAAGACAGCTTGGTTCAGGACGGGGACGGAAACCTCATCGTCTATATCCAAACCTCGCCAGGTCGGTTTTCCCCCGGGCCGGCCCATGACCTCGAATCCGAGGTCGGACTGGATCCAGCCATTTTGGCGGTCATTGACCTGCCCGGCGACTCGCTTCCCGACCTCGTCGTCGGCGGTTCCATCCAAGTCAGCTTCCTCATGAACCTGGGGCAAGGACGTTTTGTCTCCGCCCTGGGGATGTTTGACTTGCCAGCGGACCCAGGGCGTTGGGGTAACGGCGACCTCGATGCGGACGGCCGCCGCGAGGCCTTGGTTACGGATGCAAATTTGACCGTGCGTTCGCTTTCTTTTTCTTCGGTTGGAGCGTTCCTGAATCAACCTTTGGTGTCCCTGAATCAGACCTTCGCCACCCAGCCCCAAGGCCTGGACCTGGATGGCGACCAGAGCCTTGAACTCGTGCTCACGGTCGGCAGGTTTGAGAACCCGGCCTTCATCTTTCGGCGAGATTCGCAGGGCATATGGCTCGAGCAAGGTTCGGTCGGTTCCAACCTGCCCTCGACCTTCGGCGATTTGGACTCCGACGGCGACCAGGACCTGATCAGCACGCTCCTGGGAATTCTGAGGTGGCGCGAAAACCAGGCCGGGACTTTCGCGGAAGAGGTCGTCCTGGCCTCCTTCAACCAAGGAGTCGGCCAGCCGATCGAGGATCCCATTAGCGGTGATTGGGATGGCAACGGCCTCATGGATGTGCTCAGTCCCACCACCGGGGAGGTGTTCCTCCAGCTTCCTAATTTCGAGTTCACCCGCACCTCGATCCCGACCATGGGAGGCCCTGGTGCGCTCGATGATCTGGATCATGACGGAACCGTGGATCTGATCACTTTCGACTACGACTCGATTCAAGCCCTATCCAACCAGGACTCCATTCCCCCCGACATCCTCGCGGCGAATGCCACATTCCGCAGGGTTGACTCCGCGGAGCTCGGGAGCGGCCTCATCCCGGGTTTGGTCGTGACTCGGATCGGGGACACCGGCCTGCAATCACGCATCGAGACCTATGCCTACGCCCAGGGAGCCTTCCTGATGGTGAGCGGACAGAACCTCGACTCGTCGACTCCCGATATCCTCCTGGCGGTGCGAGACTTCAACGGAGACCGGATTTCCGACCTCCTCGTCATCACTCCCACCGGGGACCTGGGAGTTCATGTCGGTTTGAGCTCGGTGGGGTTTGCGGAGACTCCCATCGCCTCCCCCATCTTTGCGTCGAGGCCATTGGGCGTGGGCGACATCGATGGCGATGGCGACTTGGACCTGGTCTCCGCCCCGGGATCCGCCATCTTCCTCAACGATGGCAATGCCGGTTTTCAATCCGCGCCGGGGCCGAATTTCAATCCTTGGATTACCTTCCACCAAGCCAACTTCCAGTACGACATCCGGGATTACGATCGGGATGGCATCACCGACATCGTCTATCTCGCCCCGCGATCCGACAGTCCCGGCATCTTGGCGAGGGGGCTTGGCGGTTCGCCTCCGGCGTTCGGCCCGACTGAGCCACTCCGGCCGCTGACCACCGCGGAACAGCCTCGTCGATGGACGCTCTTTGACATGGACCAGGATGGAGATCCCGACTTCCTTGAGCGGGTCGAGGGCTTTTGGCTCGAGAACCTCGGGCCGAATCTCGCCACCGGCCCACGGATTCTCTTGCCTCCGAGTCTGCGCAATTCGGAGCTTTACCCCGCCGACCTGGATGGTGATGGTCGCAAAAACGATCTCTATGTGTACACCGGCGCGCACTACGAAGCCTGGTCCCTGACCGCCCTCGGCACCCTCAGTTTTCGCCATCGGACCCCCGACGGCCCTCGCAATCACCAGCTCCACCTCTTCGATGCGAACGCCGACGGCCTGGACGATCTCCTCACCCTCTCCATTTTCGAACTCCGCCTCCTCCTCAACTCCGGCCGCCTGAATCGTCACTGAGTTGGTGTGACACCGGCCTCGGGCGCTCCACCCTCCCCTTCGGGCGGAGCGCGCCTCGATCTCAAGCGGCTGGTATCATCGGCGTGGAAAGTCCCTCGACCTTCACCCCGCCGCCTCCGAGGATCTCGCAGCCGTGTCCAACTCTCTTGATCTTGACCTGATCTTTCGCCGGGAAAGCGAGCAGGTGGAGTGGAAGAAGGGCGTGGCCGATATCGACGAAGTGGTCAAGACGCTCTCGGCGTTTGCCAACGACTTGGCCAACGTCGGGGGCGGTTACCTTGCCTGCGGGGTCGCGGAAGGAAAAGACGAGTACGGCTATGTCGTCGCCGACAAGGTCGGATTGACTCACTCAGAACTCGAGGAAATCAAAGGGAAAGTCCTCACGCGATGCCGCGACCTCGTTTCTCCGGCGATCACTCCCCAAGTTTTCGAGGTAGAAGCCAAGAGCCCAAGTCGACGCATACTGGTGTTTGTCCAGCCGACGACGCTGAAGGCGCACACTTTCACCAATCGGAAGGATGAAAAAGGCTGCTTCATCCGCAATGCCCGCGAGACCATTGAAGCGAAGAACGGAGTCCTCCTGGAGCTCCTGAGTCTGCGTGGGGAAGTTCCCCCTTGGGACCTCCAGCCAGTTGAAGCTGCCACCTCCAACGACATCGATCTCGTAGTCCTGCGGGAGGTACTCAACCGCATCAAGCGTGTTCCGGAGGACGCCAAAGTCGACGTTTTTCTTTCCGACACCCGCCCGATCAACGCGCTTATTCCCCCTCTGATGGTCAAAGAACCACTGACGGGAATCCTACGACCTCGCCGTTTCGCGATACTCCTGTTCGGTCGCGAGGTGCAGCGCTTCATCCCCTCCGCGGTGAGTCTCTACTCGGTTTATCCTGGTGTCGATCGCTCGGAATCCCACTCGGAGCGGCACGAGATCATCGGGACAATCTTCGAGCAGGCCACGAAACTGCGATCTCTGCTCCAAACTCAATGCGTGACGCAGTTCGACAAAACCAACTTGGACCGCCCGAATTCCGTCCGTTACCCGGAACAAGCCTTGATCGAAGCCATGGTCAACGTGCTCGCTCACCGGGACTACCAGAACCCAAACCCGGTGCGCATCACCGCGTTCTCCGATCGGATTGAAATGCTGTCGCCCGGCGGCCTGCTCCGGGTCGTTCCGTCCGACGAGTTCTCACAAGGCAAGGCTCCCTCGACTTGGCGCTCCACCGCCCTCGCCTGGTTCCTCAAGGAACTGCAGCTCGCCCAAGTCGAGGGCCAAGGCCTCCCCACCATCAAGCGTCGCCTTCAGGACAACGAGAACCCGGAGCCCACCTTTGAAGTCGGTCCCGAACACGTTCGCTACATTATTCCAGCCCGCCTCCCACAAAACGTTGATCACACCTACCAAACCATCCGCCGGCTCATTTTGATCGGAAACACGGACGAGGCCGTGGAAAAGCTCGATGTCACAATGCGCACTAGTGGCATTAACTCAGAGGCCCTTCGACTCTTTGAGAAACTCAGCCGCTCGATGAATGCAAAAAGCGTTGCTCGGCATGCTCGAAGGGCCCTGGACCATTTTCGCGGGAATTCTATAAATCCCAGAATTGCTCCTGATGAGCTACTATGCGTAGTTGCAGCCATTCGGAATAGGAAGACTACCAATTCCTCACTTCGCGAGCTCAGCCGACAACTGGTTGAAGATGCTCGCCGATCAGTGAGTAGCGCTTCGGAAGCCATCGCGTTCCTGGAGAAATATGGAACTATCCACCCTATTGATGCCGAAGAGACCGCCTTCCTCCTGGAGAAACGATTTCCCTCGCTAATCGGTATGCCCGAATACCACGTTACGATACTCAAGATTGCGGTCGAGTCTGCGAAGGTCATGGTCACGACGATACACAGCCATGGGATAGACGCGAAGGACCGGTCTGCCGCCACCGCAGAAGCTGAAGTTGTACTTGCGCGCATTTCCAACATGCTGGAATCGGCGGAATCGTGGAGTAGAGACCAGAGGTTCAAGGAACTTGCCGACTCGATTAGGCAAGAGTATTCCAATTTGAGGAAACGTCTGGGGAAGGAATGACTCTTCCAGAGAAAGGATCGTTCTCGCCCCGACCACGATTCATAGCCTATTCAAATTATCTTGGAACCATCATGCAGTTTCTATGAGCGGCGGGTACGCCGGACCGGACGTTGGCCCGCGGTACCGCCCGTGAACCAACGCTCGCCACTGGTGCATTTCCGAATGGGCTCGAACCTCAGAAGCTCTGCCAGTCGTAGCCGAAGCCGGCGTTTTGGGTGAAGACGATGCTGAAGAGGCCCATGGTCAGGGTGCCGGCGGCTCCAAAGCTGTAGTGCGGGGTGATGGAGTTGGCCCCGGCTGCCGAGTTGGGGGGAGCGAAGTTGAGTCCGCCGGGATTGGAGGCGTTGGAACCCGGGGAAAGCCCGACCAACGAGTTGGCGCTGGTGGGGTGGACCTGCAATCCGTTCAGTCCCCCGAGCGTGATCGAATTGGCACTGGTGTCGAACTCGATGCTGAAGGTGTTGGCCGTGGTCGGCTGGCCGACGTAGGGAACACCCACATAGTCGATGCGCAGATTGTTCGGGCTGCTTGAAGTGACGCTGATCGTGCCCCCCAGCGCCTGATTGAGATCGCACCAATTCCCGACGAAGGGCGGATTACTGAGCACCGATGTCACTCCCGGGGTGGCCGAGGCGCTCCCGGTCCCGAAGGTCACGCGACCGTTCGTGGAGACAAAAATGCTCGAGTAGGTGACTCCATAGAATTGAATGGAGGAAGGGCCACAAAGTGGAGGCGCTCCGAGGACGATCTCAGTGAAGGCGTCGTTGGTCACGGGCCCGGAGATCGATCCCACGTTCTGGAATCTGAGTTCAGCTCCCGAGCTCAAGCGCGCTCCATCCGGCTGAGTAGCGTCCAGGATCACGAACTGCCCTGCCACCGTGAAGGGAGGCAAGGCGGAGAGCGGCACCGAGAAATTTCCCGGGAAGGGTGGGAAGGTGAAGCCGTTGAGTATGAGGAGGGTCGGTGATCCCAAGTTCACGTTGACGATTTGGCCGGCGGATCCGAACGAGAATCCGCCTCCACCCAAGGGCACCAGGCCGCTGCCCAAATCCGCCACCAAATCCCAGCCGTTGCCGGTGAGAGGGCTCGAGACATTGGCGTTGACCGGGCCCGGTCCGCAAGACGTCGCGACTGCCGGATCGCAGGCCTGTCCGACCACCCCTCCAAAGTCGAACGCCGCGCTGGCTTGGTTGAGTTGGTACGTAGGGATCCCGCCGCTGAACGTGAGCCTGGCCTTCATGGCCGCGGGGGCAAAAGACGTCGCGACTTGATTCGTGGCATTGAAGGTGCCGACACCGTAGCGGACGTTTGTGCTCGTCGTACGCGCGGTGAATCCGCCCGTCACGCTGGCGGTGGCATTCGTCCAAATCACGCCGATGTCCGAGACTCCATCCCACACAAAACTCCCGGCCGCAAAACCCGGCAGCGAGCTCCACTGATTGATCCCGTAGGAGAAACTGAGCGGGCCGTTGACCGTGGTATCCCAGATGGTGACCGGACTCGCGAGGTTGGTCGTCCACTGACCGGCGATCGGCGGGGCCACACTGAGATGACCGACCTGGACGATCGAGTTGTTGCCCGTGAACAGGCCACTGGCCGCGGGCGCCACCGCGAAGTCGGTGAGAGCGTCGCCCGGGCAGGCCCCCTGGGAGCGCAACTGCGAAGCCAGGTAGACATGCAGCGAAGTGTAATTCTGAAAACTGAACGGGATGGCATTCGCGTTTCCATTGGCGGGGTTGTTGTCGTCGATGTAGACCACCGCCTGACCCAGGCCCAGGCCAGCAAGGAGACAAGTCGTCACGAGGGGACCAAGGAGGCGCATCACATCACTCCGGCGGGATTCAAAGGGCAGTTGGGTGAGGGATGAGGGTAACCAACGCCCTCTGCGGAAAGGGCCGAATCCAAGCCGAATGGGCGGGTTTTCGGTTTTCATTCCGGACGAACCGAGGGAGCCCCCGGGTCCTGGCCCACTTACCATGCCTGCGCCATGACTGAATCCAGCCAACCGGGCCGCCGGAGTTCCGAGACGACGGCGTCCGGGCGCGGACTATCCCTCCTGGTCGATCCACCGCCGGCCTCTTTCCTGCGGCGGGAGTGGCCCCTGCTCAGCATCGTGGTGGTCAGCCTCGTCGCCGCGGGGGTTCTCTTCGCTCGCAACCTGCTTGCCGCCGAACGGGCAATTCAGACCATCCTGAGGGTCGAAGAACCGGCCGCCGCCGCCGCCGTGGAGATGGAAGTCAACCTCCTCGAACTCGGCCTCGACACTTGGAAGTTCCTCGCGACCGAGGACCCGCGCCACCAGGCTCGAGCCGCCATCAATCGAGAGAGCTTCCTCTCGGCTCAGGCGCAATACCTCGCATTGGCCCCCGACGCGGCCTGGCACGAGTCAGTGAGTGAGCTCTTCGGCCAGTTCTCGAGGCTCTCCACCGAACTCTTCGAACTCCAAATCGTCTGGAGAGACATAGTCCGTCGCGTGAACGCCAGCTTCGACCAAGTCGATCACATCCTGGATCGCACGCTCCAACCGAGCTTGGATCCCCAAGACCAGGCCGACTCCCGCATCTACCTCGCCTCGGCGGCGCTCGAGGCCGACGTGGCCGAAGTGGTTTCCGCCCTCAACGCCTACATGGTCGATCCGAATCAAGGCAGCCACGACGAAATTCTCGAGGCCATGGCGGAGTGCGAGACCGAGTTCCAAGTGGTGTCTTCCCTGAGTGCCGACGGACTGCAGCGTCGATGTGCGGAGGATATGCACCAGTTCATTCGGGAGGGAGCCGCCCTTCTGCCGCAAGCGATCGGGGTGCACCAGACGCTGCGCTTGCGCGAACAATCGTTCCTGGAGCTTCGGCAGCAGGTCGAAGACCTGCTGGACTCCAAAGTGCAAATCGCGGCTCGCGGGCTCCTCGCTAGCTCCTCCGAAGCCCTGGTCGGAAAAGTCGACCGTCTGCGGAGTTCGAGCATGACGATTCTCGCCATTTGCGCCGCCGCGACCCTGCTCGCGACGGCCCTGCTGGCCGTTCGGTCGTCGCGCCTTCGCCGCCTCAATAGTGCGTTGGCGGTCGAAAACAGCCGGAGACGTGAAGCAGAGTTGGCCAAGAACCGGCTCCTTTCCGCGCTCTTGAGCGTAGAGGAAAAGGAGCGCCAGCGTCTCGCCCGAGATCTACACGACGAACTGGGTCAGGATTTGGTGGCCATGAACCTCGAGCTCGCACGGCTCACCGATGCTTCGACGCCCGAGGTTCGATCTGCCATCGGCTCCAGTCTGCGCGAGCTGACGGCTCGGCTCATGCGTCACACCAAATCGTTGGCGTGGGAACTGCGTCCAGCCGCCCTCGACGACTTGGGGCTCGAGGGGGCTCTCGGTCAGCACGTCCAGGAATGGTCGAAGCGAACGGGTATCGAAGCCGATTTCGAATGCCGACTGCCTGGCCCTCGCTTCCGGGAGGAGATCGAGAGCACCGCGTATCGCATCACTCAGGAGGCCCTCACCAACGTTGCCAAACACGCCCACGCCAGTCATGCCAGCATTACCGCGATCCAAGACGCGAGTGGCCTCACCGTGGTGGTCGAAGACGACGGTCGTGGATTCGAGCTCGCGTCGAAACTCACCGAGGAAGGTCAGGGACGCGCAACCCTGGGCTTGCGCGGAATGCAAGAGCGCGCCGCCTTGGTCGGTGGATCCGTCACTTTCGAGGCATCGCCTGGTCGAGGTACGTCGGTATTCGTACGGTTGCCGACTCACCCCACGAGCTGACCATGGACTCCGCGACACCTCGAATCAAAGTCCTCCTCGTCGACGATCACGCTCTCTTTCGACAGGGGATTCGATCCCTCCTGGAGCGCTCGGGGGAGTACGAAATTGTCGGAGAATACCCGGACGGACAAACCGCCTTGGCGCACCTCGAATCGGTGCATCCCGACATTCTCTTGGTCGACATTTCCATGCCTGGTCTGAATGGTCTCGAATTGACAAAACGCCTGGTGACCAAGGGCTTCGCGTCCCCGATTCTTGTTCTCACGGCCTACGACGATTCCGCCTACATTCGAGAGGTCATGGCGAGTGGAGCCCGGGGATACTTGCTCAAACAATCCGCCGCCGAAGATCTGCACCACGCCATTCGCAAGGTGTTGAGAGGAGAGGTCTACCTGGGTCCGGGAGTGGCGGAAAAGGTCATGAAGACGACTCCCTCCAAGCGGGGATCGAGCGCGGCCAAGAACCGCGCCGAGATCACGCCGCGGGAGCGCGAAGTCCTGATCGAAGTCGCCCGCGGGCTCTCGAACAAGGAGATCGCCGCCCGTCTCGAAATCAGCATCAAGACGGTGGAAGTCCACAAGTCAAATTTCATGAGCAAGCTCGAGGTGCAATCCCGCGCCGAAGTTTTCCGCTTCGCGATGGAACGAGGCTGGCTCTGAGGCCCGTTCAAGACAGGTTCTGTCATTGACAGCGCCTTTGTTCGAGTTTGGTCGGGTCCTCCGCACTGCGCACCCCTAGGGGTCAGGGTGAATTGCCCAATGGTCGCCGCCCCCGGTTGCGGCCAAACTTCCCCTGTCTCTCGTTCCTCGCGAGTTTCGCGGAGCGCGGAACTCGAAACGAGAGCAGGAGTTCACCCTTGCGATACCCAACTTGCTTGCTCGTCACCGGAATGGTCTTGGCCCTGGGTGGGTCGGTCACGGCCCAAGAGCCGGCGCGCACCACCAACCTCGGAGGCGGGTGCGGAGCTTCGACTCTCGCGCTGCCGTTCCCGCTCGCGCTCGGACAGAGCGTCAGCCTCAACCTGCAGAGCCCGCACGCGAATGCGCCGGCCATCCTCGGCCTGAGTGGGCCGACCAGCGCGGTGCAGGCTCTCGGTCCGGGCTGCAACCTCGCCCTCGACCTGGCCTCACTCATCACCGTACCCTTCTTCACCTCGGCAACCGGCGGAGCATCCTTCCCGGTCGCCATCCCGAGCAACCCGGCGCTGATCGGCACCGAATTCCAAGCCCAAGCGGTGGTGGTCTCGGGAACCGGCCCGCTCGCCGGCTCGGATCTCACCAACGCGCTCCGGGCCGAAGTCGGTAATCCAATCTTCGTCCTCGTCGCCAGCGACCGAGTGATCAACCAGAGCATTTCGAGCATCGACGCGGCCGCGGCGCTCCTCGGGATCAACCCGAGCGTGCTGATCAACGACAATAACCCGGTCACCCAAGGCAATCCTTGGCTGCCCTGGAGCACGGCCGGTGCCGGCACCACGGTCCGACTCCCTACCGGTGAAGTGAGCTCGCCCGGGTTCGCCGCTCTCACCGGCGCTCTCCCGTTCCCCCTCACCTCGTTTGTCCAGGGCCTCGTTCCCCAAAGCCAGCTCGATCAAATCCCCGGCGTCATGCCGCTTTCGAATCTCGAGCTCGTCAACCTGATCGGCAAGACCTGTCTCGTCGTCGTCTACGACGGTTCGCTTTCCATCAACTATCAGCCCTTGCAGGGCAATCTCCAAGGCGCGCGCAACGGCATTTTCGCCTTCACCGTCCTCGCCGTCGAACCGCCCTCCCTGCCGGAATCCCAGTCCTCGAACTCGACGATGGACATCGTCGTCCGCATTGAAGCTCCTCTCGATTTCAGTCTCGCGGCCTCCATCCCCGCGCGCAGCAACCCCTCCGACAGCGTCCAGGTTCAGGCGGCGGAATGGCAGAACGGCCTCCTGACCGTCGTCGCCAACAGCAGCGAAGCCCCGGTTGCTCAGATGTTCATCACCATCGAAGGATTCAATTACCAAGTGCCCATGACCTTCGATGCCCTGAACAACCAGTACACCTTCACCGCCAGCTCGGCGATTTCCCTGGTCGGACGCCGTGTCGTCGTCAGCTCGACGCTCGGCGGTTCCTCGAACTTCGAAGTTCAGTGACTGACGAGTCCCCCTTCCCGCACTAGCCGGCGGGAGGGGGGACCGTTTTCCGCGCTCAGCCCTGAATGAAGGTCGCGATGTACTGCTTGCTCCAGATGAGCGCGCCACCCGGTGAGAGTTGGCGTTGAACGCGAACCTGAGCGAGCCCGATGGGTAGGGTCGCGGGTAGGGTCACCTGCAGCCGAGTCGGACTGACCGGCGTGAGACCAGTGGTGACATTCACGACGGTGGAAGCACCTCCGGTCGGACTGCCGTAGCGGAACTCCACTGCCACCACCCCATCCAGACGCACGCCGTGGAGCGTGATCGTGGTCGGTGTGCCGTTCGGCTTCACCCGCACCGAGCCGACCCGCGGCCAAATCTCGGTAACCCGGGGCTCCGACCCGTGGAGCTGGTCGTTGCGCCAGAAAATGGGCCCGTCATTGAACGCGTCCACCGCGAGATCCAAGTCCCCGTCCCCGTCGATATCGACGGGCTGGATGTCCGCGGCATCGGCGGCCGTCTTGAAGTAGGGAGTGACGATCGGAGTGACATCTTCGAAGTGGCCGAGCAAGGAAGAGCCGGGGGCCGGGTAGTCGGCGAGATCGATCACGCCGTCACCGTTCGTGTCCTCCCCCCGATTGCGCAGCACGCGGATGGAGTCTTTGGCCACCAGCCACACGAGGTCCAAATCGCCATCGGCGTCGTAGTCGAAGAAGGTCGCGGCTTGGGCATTGTCTACCGTGAGTCCGGGGAACGGATCCGGAGAAGGCGCCGCCGTGTTGATGACTCCGGACATCGTGGTGAACGGAATCCGCGCCGTCGCGACCTCGGTGAATTTCCTGACCGCCGGCAGCTTGATCTGGTTCAGGAGCAGCCAAGGCAGGTTGGTGCGCCACGGACCCGCTTGGTGGGTCACGATGACATCGGCATCGCCGTCGTTGTCGATGTCGCCCTGGGCGACAAAGTGCGAGCCCGCGTGATCCGTTGTTGCGTCACCCGGCTGGGCCCCCGGAGCATTGTCAAGAATGACGTCCGCCACGGCGCCTTGGTTGGGTAGGAGCGTGGGGTACAGCTTCAGAGTTCCCACGGGATCGGTACCCGTTCCGTTCAGGAAGAGCAGGTCGCTCAATTGAGCGAGCTCCTGAACGTTCTGCTCCGAAGGAGGCAAGGTGGAACCCACGGGGCCGTTGGCGGCCGAAAACGCCGCCCCGATGGTCGTGTAGAGGTCGAGCCTTCCGTTCAGGTCGAAGTCGGCCAACACCGACATTCCGAGCCAACGGTTCCACAGCGGGGAGAAGCCACCCGTCGACGCATTCATCTGCGCCGCGGCTACGTCGCGGAACCAGGTGCCAGGCAAGGTGCCGGGATCACCGATGACATTCTTGAGATAGCGCCAACCCGTGGCCAGCAGCGGAGTCGTCGGGGCGGCGGGGTTGAAGTCGAATGCGGCACCCTGGAAATACGCCGCGTCGAGACGATGCAGGAAGTTGCCCGCCGGATGGGTCGGATCCCGTAACCCAAACAACTGAACGATTGCGTCGCGGTCGCCGTCGTTGTCGAGGTCTCCCGAAACCACCCGATCCGCCAGTTGCGTATGAGCCGCAAAGAAGGGAAACGCGGAGGGGGCTGGCCCGGCGATGCGGAAGTTAGGGTCGATCTTCTTGTCGATCAGGACCGAATTGGGGCCAGGGTTCGTGTAAGGAGGGGGATAGAGCGAAACCGACACCGAGTCGTGGTGAAACTGTGGGCCCGAGCCGTTCACGTTCTCGAGGACGATCGTGTCGGGAGAGCGGTATCCCAAAACGGGTGGGGTCGAGGGCGAGGTTCCGGTGCCGGAGGCGAGGATCGCATCGAGATCTCCATCGCCGTCGAAGTCGTCGAAAATTCCGTCTTCCATGACTCGGGGCTTCAATCGACCGCGAGCGTTCGAGGTGAAGTCAGGACTGACCGGACTCGTGAAATCGAGGTGCGGATTCAAGTGCCCGCTGGACTGGAGCATGTCGCGCACCAAGTAGTTGTACGTGCGCGAGGTTTGCAGCGCGTCCATCGCGCCGTTGCCGGTGTAGTCGGCAAAATCGAAACCGTAGCCCTTCTCGGTGCCGGGGAGGAGATCATAGGACTGATCGAAGCCGCCCCACGGCGAATTGGCGTCGCCTTGGTTGCCGCGATTCCACGTCAACTGCGAGAGGGTGCCGTGATACCGATTGCCGGTCCCGACGAACATCTCGGGGAACGCCGGGGTTCCGGCCGGCTGGTAGAAGTCCGCGACGCAGACGGTGCGACCCCACGTCGTGGGATACGCCGTTCCGTATTCCAATCCGACCCCGGGGGCGCCCGCCCGATTGGTCAGCACGTGGAAATTGTGGACCGAGACCAACGACGGGTCGTGCTTCAGCATGTCCCGATGGTTGACGATCACGAGGTCGAGCCAGCCGTCCGGCAGCCATCGGTCGGGCCCGCTGACTGCGCTCGACGAGAAGAGGTCGACGAGCAGAACCTGCTGCGTCAGCGGCGAGGTCACGGACCGCTCGAAGTTCGCGTTCGGGAAGAACGCCAACATTTGATCCGAGTAGTTGAGCGGAGCGGTGGTCGTCGACCGAAAAATCTCGGTCGCGTGATCCTCGACTCCGGCAGTCAAGACGAGACTCGTCGAGACTCCCTCGCTGCCGGCGTTGCCAATGACGATTTCCATGGCGCCCGCATGATTCAGGTCCCCGATGGCGACGCTGCGCGAATCGCTGAAGACACCGGGCGCCAGCGGTGCGGCGGTGAAGTGCCCGGTTCCGTCATTGACGAGATAGTAGTCCTCGGCCTCGATTCCCGGCACGAGACTCGTACCCACCCGCTTCGCCCGATTGGCGACCGCGATGTCGAGGTCGCCGTCACCATCGATGTCCGCCGTCGCGACTTCGTTGGTGGCGCCATCGGGTTCGGGTTGGCCGTTCGCGAGACTCACCCAACTGCTGCGATCGTCGAATTTGCCGGTGATGCGGTTCCAGATGAGCAGCACATTGCGGGCTCCGCCGTAGTTGTCGCCGCATTTGCCGATGTAGAGGTCCATTCGCCCGTCGCCATTGAAGTCGGCAAAGGCGACGCCCGAGCTGTTGCCCTCCGCGACTCCCACTGGCAACAAATCCCAGCGGTCGGCCCATATTCCCTGGACCGTGTCAAAAACCATGAGTCGATCCCGCCATGCCTCCTGCACTGCGCTATGGCTGTTGGGTTCGAAGTCCGCGAGGGCGTAGCCCACGCTCGCCGTGATGTAGATGGCGTTCGGCGCGATCGCCGTGGTGGGCGTATTGGGTTGCAGGGATGCAAAGGGGCCGGGTGTCCCAGTCGCGACCAGCCCCGGCCCGCTCAGAACCCCCGTCCCCGGAACCAAGACGACATGGGGCGCGAGGAGTGTGCTCCCGAGCACCCCGAGGGCGGCCCGCGTGGCACTGATGACCTGGTTTGAGAAGCCCAGAGAAGCCACGGGTGGAGTGGTCTGGTCGTTGATCGGACTATCCATCGCCAGAAAAAAGGTCCCGTCCAGGTACCGGGAGGTCGAGCTCAGGGCCGGATCGACGAGCGCTCGACTGTAGTTCACGTTCAGTTGAAGGCCCTTCTTGGAGATGCTGTCCCACCAGAGCTGGCGCCCTCCCACCGGAGCGGCACTTCCCTCCGGCGGCCAGAACTGAGCGAAATTCAAGCACAACACATCGGGGTGCGCAGGCTGGCCATGGGACGCGTCCACCGTGACAAAGTCATGCGCCAACGTGAAGACCGTGTTGGCATTGTCTTCGTAGTAGCGATGCCGATCCCAGATCGAACGGCTGGATGCCGGGTCATAGAACCATGGCACCAACTGGGGACTCACCAGAGTCGGAGTGGCCGGATTCACCGGCCCGGGCACGGGGACTTGCCCGCCCAGGCTCACCGCCAGGACTCCCGAGTAGGCACACCACAGCAAGAAAGCGGGAATTCTTCGCACAGTCTTCTCCTCGATGGAATCGGAGCACCGCGATGCGCAGATCGCCGGCGCGCCTCGGGAGAGGGCGAAAATTCACTGGGTGTGTGTCGGAAAAATCGCCGATTTTTGTGGAAGCGTGACGATTCGGTCGCTTGCCTCCGCGTTCCGATCACTCCGACGCAGTGGGATCGTGTCGTGTCACTTCCGTGGTCTTGGTGCGCACGACACGGCCCGGCTGCCAGCTTTGGGATCGAAGATCCGGCGCCGCCAAGGCCTCACGCCTTCCACCATCGCCGCGGGGAACCAAGCGCTTGGCAGAACCGAGCGCGCTGAGATTGGTTCGGCCGATACCCTGCGGAAGGCGGGCTCGGCGCTCTCCATTGCCAGGAGAACTCAATCGGCTCGGATTGGTGGACGGATCCGCCTCCCCGTCAGGGTCGGGGTAGGCGGAATCCACCTTGGGGGCAGCCGGGGCCTGGCTCGCGGCCGCCGCGGCAATGGCCCGCAGATCAACCTCGACTTGGATCGTGCCGAGGGAACGAGCTCCCTCCGCGATTTTCAGAGTGAGGCCGACACTGGGTTCACTACCGGTCGGGGGGCGAGTGCTGACCGCCACCGCGGCCGGGCCTTGCTGACTCACTTGAACTCCCACCCGATCGAACGGCAGGGGGCGAGCGGCCCGAGGATCGTCCGGGAACGAAGGGGGAGCCACTACGAGCGTGTCGGCCCGCTCCGTCGCGGCCCGACGAGCCGCCTCGTAATGACTCAACAGCTCGGGGAGATACTGCGTCAGGCGTTTGACCGAAGCCCCGCGGTCCCTCAGCTTCTGAGCGAGGTCGGGGTCAGTCACCACTCGAGTGATCTGGCGCGCGAGGTCCTTGGCATTGCCGGGCTCGAAGAGCAGCCCGTCGGTCTCCCCGTCGAGCGCTTCCCGGACGGCCCCGAGGTCGGAGGCGATCACCGGGAGCCCGGAGAGCAATCCCTCCCGCACCGTGAGGCAGAAGGTCTCCCACCAAAGTGCTGGCACTACTAAGAGATCGAGCCCCGCGAGGATATCGCCGACCTCGCTGGGGTCGTAACCACCGTGGAAGTGGATGTTCGGGGCGTTACCGGCAATTTGTCGCAGACGATTGCCGTAGGAAGCGTCTTCGTGATGGGCGCTGATCTCCCCGTGAATGTGCAATTCCAAGTCCTCGCCCTCGAGCAGGCGAAACGCCTTGAGCAGAATGTGGGCGCCCTTGGTGGGGATGACGGAACCGATGTAACCGATCTTGCGGATGGGGCGCGACTCGCGGGGCCCGCGAGTCAGCCCCTCCTCCGACAGGCCGTGGGGCAACGAGACCAGACGAGCCGGGTCGATGCGCAGATCGAGCATGCGCTCGCGATGGAACTCGCTCGGCGTGATGAGCCGGTCGCAGAGGCCGAGCACGTAGGCCATATGCCGATCCCACTCCGCTAGCGTGGTGGGAGACAAGTCGCCGCGGCGATCCACGATGAGCGGATCCGTCGAGGTCGGTCCAAAGATGTGCGGCCACATTCCCCCGAGGCACTTCCAGCAGCGGGTGCGATCCACCCGACTGCAAATCTCGAGGTCCCGGGTGATCCGCTGACCACGCGGACACACCGTCCAGAAGTCGTGCAGGGTGAAGACCAGCGGGAGCTTCCGCAGCTTCACCTCCTCGAGGATCGTCGAACTCAGACCCGTGAGGTGATGCACGTGCACCAAGTCCGGCTTGAACTCATCCAGCTCGCGCGCAAAAGCCTCGTGGATGCGTCGATTCTTGTACATCCACTCGAAATCGAGGTTGTCGCGCCACGTGTTGTTGATGCGGGTGACGCTGACCGGCCCGTCCCATTCGGTCGTCACCTCGTACTCGGGGCGTCCAGGTCGTCCGGTGCGGGCGAAGACACCGACTTGGTGGCCAGCCGCGGTCAGGGCCTTGGCCACCGCCCGCGCGTGCACTTCCGTGCCCCCGCGCGCCTCGGGGTGCCAAACGTGGATCGGGAAGAGGATGCGCATGGGGAGTGAGTCGGAGTATACGCCGAGCCCGCCGTGCAAACCGACGCGGGGGGAGCTCTTTATGGCCCCGAAGAACCCGGCCGATGCTTGGCGGGCCGGGAGGGTCCGCGTAGGTTTCGACACTTCGCGCTCCCAAAGTCCACGTCCCCGCCGTGGTTTCGCGGATTCCTGCCCATGCGCATCCTCCACGTCAGCCACGAGCTCCCGCCCTACGAGCTCGCTGGAACGGCGATCTACACCCACAACATCGCTCGGGCCCAGGCCGAGGACCACGATGTTTTTGTGTTCGCCCGCCTGCAGGATCCCAAGGTCCCCGCGTACAAGATCCACGACGAACACCGCGAAGGTTTGGCCATCCGGTTCGTGAACCGCGCCGACCTCGAATGGTCGCCCTTCGAGCTTTCCTACACCGACCCGAAGATGACCCGGCTCTTTTTGGACTACGTCAACGAGGTCCAGCCCGACGTCATCCACTACCAGCACATCGTGGGGCTCGGACTCGACGTGCTCGATGTCCCGAAGCAGCGCGGGATCACCGGCGTCTACACCCTGCACGACTTTTGGCCCACCTGCCCGATGGGCCAGCGCATGTGCTACACGGATCACCAGATCTGCGATCCCATCGACTTCCGCAAGTGCGGTCCCTGCGTGTTCGGAGCGGGTTGGAAAGACCAGGAGTCGAAGGAGGCTGGGGCCCTCGAGGGGCGCCGGGACACCTCGGAAACCCCGAGCTTCAAGGCGCATTTCCGCCGTCGCTATGCCGAGACTCCGGGGCGTTTCGCCCGCAAGCCCCGGGCGATCCTGCGGGCCGCCCAACGCTCCCTCGCGGCCCGGCTGGCTCCGAAACCCGAATCGCCGAGCCTTCCTTTCACCTCGAACCCGTTTGAGCATCGCTTTCATCGACTCCAGGAGAAGCTGCTCGCCCTGGACTTGATGATCACTCCCTCAGCCTTCCTGCGGGACATGTTCCTGAAGGAGTACCACCTCGCGCCGCACCGCGTCGTCCACTCCGCCAACGGCATGGACTTCAGTTACGTCAAGGCTCTGCCGAAGGCCGCGTCGCCCCGCGTGCGCATCGGCTTCATGGGCTCGATCATCAAGACCAAGGGGGTCCACGTCTTGGTCGACGGATTCCTGCGGGCCGCCGAGCGGGCCTCGAACCTCGAACTGCACGTGTTCGGGGCCCCGAATCGATGGAGCGGCGACTACCTGAACGAGCTGAAGGCCAAGGCGGCAGCGCACCCCGCCCACGACCGGGTCCAGTTCCACGGCCGCTATGACAACCGGCGCGTGAGCGAGGTTCTCCAACGGATCGATGCCCTCGTATTGCCGTCGATTTGGTTCGAAAACGCCCCCCTCACGCTGAATGAAGCGGCGATGTCCAGGACCCCGATCATCGTCTCCGACCGCGGCGGAATGCTCGAGTTCGTGAACGCCAACGGCTACGGACTGACCTTCCAACTGGGCGACCCGGAAAGCCTTGCGCGCGTCCTCGTGGACTTGGCCGCCTCGCCAGATCGCCTGAAGGGCTTGGCCGGCGATCCTCCTCCCATCAAGTCGGTGCGCGCCAACGCCCGGGAACTGGTCGAGATTTACCGCCAGCTCGCCGCCAAGAACTACGTGGCGCCGACCCTGGAAGAACAAACGAAGACCCGCGGGGGATGCCTCCCCAAAGCCTGAGCTCGCCCCACCCTGACCCGGCGCGCCTGGCGTGGCAAGATAGCGACCACATGAGGACCAAAGCCCCCCTATGAAGATCCTGATGGTCGTCCACGGCTTTGCACCCGAGTGCCAGGGGGGGACGGAGTCCTACGTCCAAAACTTGGCGCTGCGGCTGAAGAGCAAGGGTCACGAAGTCGAGATCTTTTGCGGGTCGCACGAGGGGGCCGGCCCGGAATTCCGCACCCCACGCGTGGTGTCGAGTGTCCACGAGGGACTCCCGGTCCACCGCGTCCACCGGGCCGGGCTGTTCAACGATGCCTGGGAAAAGAGCCTCGCGCCCGATGTGGCCAATGTCCTGACGGAACTCCTCCGGACGAGGCGTTTCGATCTCGTTCACGTCCATCACTGGATCCGGCTGACGCGCAATCTGATCGAGACCTGCCACGCGGTCGGCGTTCCCGCGGTGGCCACGCTCCATGACTTGTGGACCTCGTGCCCGATCGCGTTCCGCGTGAAGGAGCAGACCTTCTGCCGCCTGCCCCAGGGGGCGCAGTCCTGCTTCGGTTGCGCGCCACTCTCCGAACCGGGATTGGCCGATGCCGCAGTGAAGGACGAACTCGATCTCTTCGGGGCGGACCTGCGTTCGGAGCTGTCCTTGGCTCGGCGTCTCATCGTTCCGAGTGTCGCCCACCGCGAAGAACTCTTGCGCCATTTCCCCGAGCTTACGGGCCGCTTTCGGGTCGTCCCGCACGGGAAGATCGCAAAAATCTCGAGCCGCGACCGCTCGAAGGAACAGATCCGTCCAGGTCGGCTCCGCATCGCCCACTGGGGCCATCTCTCGAAGCTCAAAGGTGTCGACCTTCTCCTCCGCGCACTGCATTTGCTCCCCGATAAGAGCCAGGTTCAGGTCGATCTGTTCGGCGAACTGGTCTACCCGACCGAGCGCGCCGAAGTGGAGGGCCTCCTCGAAGGTCTCAACGTCAAGATGCGGGGGGCCTACACGACCTCGCAGCTCGCGAGCTACCAACATGATCTCGCGATCATCCCTTCGCGGTGCAGCGAATCTTGGAGTTTCGTGCTCGACGAAGCATTCCTGATCGGCCTGCCCGTGCTCGTTCCCGACCGGGGGGCGTTGCCCGAACGCCTCAACGGAGCCGGTGGTGTCTTCCGCGCGGAGAGCGCCGAGGACTTGGCTCGCTTGATCCAGGAGGTTTTGGACCAACCCGAGTTGATCACGAAGTGGCGCGCCCGCATCCCGAGCCTGCCGGTCTTCGAGGATCACACGCAGGACATCCTCCGGCAATACCACGAAGTGGTGTCCAGCCAGGCCGCCCTGCCGCAGGTGAGCCGCGAACTCGAAAGCCGTCGACTGCAGGTCCGCACCCGTGCCACCGAGTCCCTGCGACGAAGCATCGAGATCGCCCGCGCCGACGCCCGCAACGCCGGCGACGACCTCGCCCGCGCCCAGGTCGCGATGGCGGAAATGCAGCATTTCCACCTCGAAAAGGACAAGGAGATTCAGCGGCTGCAAGGCCTGGCCCTCCAAGCCTCAGTCCAGGAAGAACTGACCCGCGCCCGCGCTGAATTGGCCGAAGTGCCGGCCCTTCGCGACCAGCTTCGTCGCGCCCGACTCGAGATTCCCGAGCTGATGGATCGGTTGTTCTCGTCGTCTCGAGAGACCAGCGAGGCCAGAAACCAGCAACTCGCCTTGAAGCTCCAACTCGACGCGGCACTGGAGCGCGCCACCGCCCTCGAGGACGAACTCAGCGCCCTCCGTGACCGCAAGGCCATCTTGCGAGCCTCTCTCGACGTCAAGGCGGCCGACTTGCGCGCGGATCAAGCGCGGCAAATCGATCTCGACGTCCGCAGGCAGCGCTCCGAGGAGGCGACCCGCGGCGAGTTCTTCAAGAGCCTGACCGCGGAGCGCGCCGCGAGCCGCCACCTGCTCAGCGTCCTCGAGGAGGAGCGGCGCCGGCTCGCGCACGCCGAGCAGGAAAACGCCAGCCTGGCGACGAGGATCGAGAGTGTGGGTTCCAAGCTCTCGGCGGCCGCAAAGTCCGCCGCGATCCGCTTGCAGCACGACCTCGATCCGGCAACCGCCTCCGGCGCCTCACCGCAGAACGAAGGCGGGTTTCTCAACGAACTCCTGTGGGCAGAACGGGAAGTCCATCGACTCCTCGAACACGCCGCCAGCCGCGAGCAGGACCTGCGCACGCTGCTCGTCGAACGCGAGGCCTCGCACCGCCGCGAACAGGACGAGCGCACGGGCGAGCTCACGAAGCTCGCCCGCAACCTCGACCACGTGTTGGAGACGCTGCAAAACGTCGAACGGCAGCGCCTCGGACGCCTCGCCGCCCGTCCGGGCAAGCACAAGAAACGACCCGGGGAGCGGCTCAAGGTCCTGATGGTCGTCCATCAGTTCTTGCCGCGCCATGTCGCCGGGACCGAGATCTACACGCACAACCTCGCCCGCGAGCTCTCGAATCGCCACGACGTGGTCATCCTCTCGGCCGAATCCGATCACGGAAAACCCCGCTTCGACACGAGCATTCGTCACCTCGGTCCGCTCAAGATCCACCAGTACATCCACAATTACGCGTGGACGGGTTTCCGCGACCAGTACGACTGCCCCGAAGCCGATGCGATTTTCCGCCACGTGCTGGCCGAGGAGCGTCCGGACGTCGTTCATATCCAGCATCTTCACTACGGGTCCGCCAACTTCATCACGATTGCCAAAGCGCGCGGCATTCCCGTCGTGTTCACGCTGCACGATTATTGGCTGCTCTGCCCGCGCGACGGGCAGATGCGCCGTGCCGACGGCGAAGTGTGTGCCAAGCCTGCGCCCGAGAAGTGTCGGGACTGCATCGGCCACTTGCCCATCGAGGCGGAGCACGCGCCGCTGATTCCGCGGGCGCTTCGCCCGGGGGCGTCCGCGCTCGTCGCGGAGGAGGCGGCCGCGTGGGTTCGCCGCGCCCGCTTGCACGTCCCCGCCGAACTCGGGCCCCACGCGGAAGCCAGCGCCGAGCGGCTCGACTATCTGCGCCGCGTGGCGAAAGACGTCGACCTCTTCATCGCCCCGAGCGGGTTCCTGAAGGATGTGTTTGCCTCCTCGGGTCTCATCCCGGCGGACAAAATTCTCGTTTCGGACAACGGCTACGCGATCGCCGATTTCCGTCCGCTGCCGCGCGAGAAAGACCTGCTCTTCCGAGTGGGCTACGTCGGTTCCATCGCTGAGCACAAGGGAATCCACGTGCTCATCGAGGCGATGAATCGAATCCGGGATCCCCGCATTACCTGCCAGATTTGGGGTGATCTTTCGTCGTTCGCGGAATACACCGACCGTTTGCGCGGGGCTATCCAAAACCCCCGCATCGCGTTGATGGGGCCCTACACGCCGGAGCGTTCGGCCGAAGTGTTGTCGCGCCTCGATCTCCTGGTCATTCCTTCGCTCTGGTACGAAAACGCTCCGCTCACCATCCGTGAAGCCGCGTTGGCCGGGCTTCCCGTCCTCGCTTCCGATCTCGGGGCCCTCCCCGAGAACATCATCCCCGGCAAGACCGGCGCCCTCTTCCCCGTCGGCGACGCCTCCGCCTTGGCCACCTCCATCGAACGCTTCGCCTCCGACCCTACCTTCACTCGCGACTTCGACCCTCGCCAGTTCCCGGTCAAGTCCATCCAAGGCGACGCCCGCGACATGGAATCCCGCTACTTCACTCTGCTCGACCAAGTCCCCATCGGGCCGGTCTGAACTACAACGCCAGTCCCCGCATTGGCTGCAGGGAGTCGGATCGAAGGACCCATCCCGGGAGTCGGCTTCTCCCCACCGCCTCAACATCAGAGGTCGGCGCCCACCCTTTGCCACAACCGGCGGCACTCCCATAGTTGGATTTTCGACACGCCGGTCAGAAACAGTCCACGTCGATGACCTTCGTCTTTTCATCGAACCCGATTGCCATTTCGAACCTCCGTATCTCGGCCTGGCCGTCGATTTGCACGGAGTATCTGTAGCGACCTGGTTTGAGGCGCATCTGGAGCTTGGAATCGACCGCCTTGCGCGCCACCAATCGAAGGCCATTCCCGGACAGCCCAATCGCGAAGTTCGGAGCAGGAGAACCGGCCAGGCTTTTTTCCTTTCCACCCGAACTCGCAGCCGAAGTCGGATTACCGGTAGGACGAGACGTCCAGGCTCTTGGTTTCACCCGCGGACACCGCGAAGGTGGCGGAACGGCGGGGATTGTCGGCAACGCTCCAGGAACCCGGCTCTGGCTGTTTGATCACGAAGTACGACCCGGCAACCACATCGAACTCGTGCTGGTTGTCAGTGCGTTTGGAAGGAAGGACCCGCATTCCACCAGTCCCCGACGCCTCCAGGACATACGACTCCGGCCCCGTGACGCGGACGTACGCATGGCCGACGCAATCTTCGAATAGGCTCGCGCGAGTCCAAACGACTCTGGAGTTCTCGTGAAACGGGAGGAACTCCCCTTGGACGTGTTTGATACCGCCACCGGGCCAATTGGCAATGACATCCGACCGCGTGGACAATGGGCCGGATGGCCTCGCGAACGCGACGACGATGATCAGGCGCCTATCGGGAACTTCCCGCGAATCCGCTTCGATGATGGCTCTTGATATCTGACTCTTCAACCGCTCTACCAAGCCAGACTCGCCGCTGTTCGTCCCGGTGCCGAAGTTGTAGGTGAACGAAACTCCGGATCCACGGCTCAGGTCGTGGCTGCCTTGGTGCGGGCACGCGCCCGTGAAATCCACGGCGACGTACCAGGGGCAGCCGACCTTGATTCCCCAAGTGTTGCTCGTGCCGATGGCAACGGGAGTCGACGCGTTGTCCCTCACGTACGCGCCGTTGTGCACGAGATGTACGACTCGCAGATCGCCCGCCTTGATCGCCACGAAGTACGACCCCGTATCCGGATGTCGGAGCTCAAAACGACCGTCCGCGTCCGTGGTCGTGGTGTTCCCGAGAGGAGGGGACGACACTTCCGGTCGCGTGGATTCGGAGCTGTCGGATGCCGACCCATCCGGGTTTGAGACGGGTCTGGCAACTCGTTCGAACACCAACGTCGCGGAGGGCACCGGATACCCCGCAATGTCGACCACTCTCCCAGTCGAGACTGGCAGTCTTTGCAGGACGATGGTGGTGCTGTCGCTCTTGCGGCCACGCGTCTTGACGCGCACCTCTCGATAGTCCGCGTGGCGGCAGAGGATCTCGTTTTCCCCGCGCGGCACCGAGATCCTGCCGTCCATGCGGCTCGTTCCGATCAGGGAAGAATCGCGGTCACTCACCACGACGCCGGGGATGGGATCTTCCGAGATCTCGTCCACGAACAAGAGTTCCACTTCTCTCGCGAAAGGGACACTGGCTACGGCGGAATGATCAGGGGAGTCATACTCGCTCTGCGAGTTGACGACGGGAGCAATCGGTGAAACGGAATCCGATCGGAATTCGGTGCGAGATTCCGGAGACCGAAGCAGAAAGTACAGGGCAATCGCGACCGAGACTACCGCCAGGATTACTGTGGCCTTGGTCCTGGGAGTATGCATGGTCTATGACCTCAACGAGTCGTCAACAGAGTTGGATGTGTCGAAGACCTTCGTCGGCGGAAGTGAGGAAGGGGACCAGAACGCGGAGTTTGCGAGAGACTGCGAGCGAGGCCGAAGTGCGGAGGGTGACAGCATGTTCCTCAATCTCTCGCGGTCGGGCCTGCCTGCCGCATTCGACGACCTACTCCTCGGCGGAGAGATCCGTGGTGTGGAAAGCCCAGCGCGAGGTGAAATGGTACCACGCAGGGTCCCCGACCTGGCCGACTTCGCGGTCGATAGGCACTGGCAAGGTGCCGACCACCATGGTCCTCGGTGCCAACACCCCAAAGTGGCTGATCTGACGTATCCGATTTCTATACTCGACGCGGGAGGGTGGTGCCCCGCGCGCACTCCCCTTCTCCAGACGAAAGCCCGTGGCGACGAGGTCGCTTCCCCGGTGGGAGCGCGAAGCGCCGGATTCGCCCGCTACCTGCGCCGAGCCACCAATGCCCTGCAGGTGGCTCTAAGGTCAACCGATCGAGCGATTGCTGCGGGTGTGGCGAACGCGAGGTCATGGGGGTGCGCACCGGGGCATCGTTGGCATAGCTCAGTGGTGGTACTCGGCGGCGTCGGCGCGTACCCCATGCGGATCACCAGACCGCCCGCTACCGATGCCAAGTAATCCCCCCCCTCCGGAGGGATTGGTTCCGACGCCAAAACGCCAAGCGGCGGAGGAACGCTCGGGCCGGGTGCCAGTGGAGCAGCACCCATCGCACATGGCGCACGTGGCGCAGCCGAAGAAGTGGGCCAAAAAAATCTGCCGGGTCGGGCCAAGGGCGGCGTGAAGGGGGTGCGCGACGAACCCTCTGGGCGGTGTTTGACCCCGCTCGAGGGAGCGCGTGCCCTCGGAGACATCGTCATGAACTCGAAAAATCGGATCGCGATCGCCCTGGCTCTGGCCACGCTGTACGTCACCGCCCGCGGGCAGGAGGGAGCGCCAATCGAGATCCCCTACCCCCTGTCGAGTGGCCCGCACATCAACGAAACCGGCTCGACTTTGGATGTGTGGACGACGGTTGTCGACGTCCCATTTGCCGGCACCCTCCAACTCGGATTGGCATCCGCAATTATGGGGAGCCTCCAGGATTCGGTAGTGGTCGAGAGCCTGCTCGACGGCGAAGTGCAGGAGCTCCACGAACCAGATCTCCAACTTTGGCGTCGGCAAACGGCGTGGTTCAACGGGACCCGGGTCGCAATCACCCTGCGCCTGGCGCCCGGAAGCTACGGAGCGATCGACATCGCGCTCGTGCGTGCTGGCCCTCCGCTACCCGCCGGTACGGAGTCCCTCTGTGGACCGGACGAACGCGGGTCGAGCACTGACGGTCGCGTGTGCCGCATCCTCGGGAACGGCGGCATCTGCACAGGCTGGCTCGTCAGTGAATTCTCGAGGATCATCACCGCCGGACACTGCGTCAACTGCCCAAGCTTCTGTCCGAGCTGCGCCTCGGGAGTGTCGTCTCCTGGCGCCCTCGTGGTCGCCCAGTTCAACGTCCCGCAGTCCACGGGCTCGGGAGCCATCGTCGCGCCCCCCATCCAACACCAATACCCCGTGCTCTCGATCGACATCAGCTTGCCGATCGCCGGGAGCTGCCCGGAGTCGGGGAACGATTGGGCCATTGCGACGCTCGGACCCAACTCCTCCGGTGTCTCCGCCTCGACCAATCAGGCCGCCTGGTTCGCCCTCGCGAACTTCGCTCCGGCACCGGGAGCCACCGTCCGGGTGACCGGATTCGGTTCCGACTCGGGGCCTGTCGTTTTGAATTTTACCCAGCAGTCCGCCACCGGGCCGGTGCTGAATTCTGCAAATTATTATCGCTACGCCGTCGATACCGAGGGCGGGACCTCCGGGGGACCGGTGATGATCGAGGGCGGGGAGGCGGACGACCAAGTCGTCGCCATCAACACCAACTCGGGCTGCACCGCTCCGCCCACCACCGGAAACGGAGGTACAAGCCTGCAAGGGGCCACAATTCGCGCCTTCCTCGTCGGCCAGGGCATCGTGGACAATTACTCACTCCTGGAAGGAGTGAGTCAGTCGATTGTCAAGGCCAACACTTGGTTCTCCCTCGCATTCGGCGCCGGGAAGTGGAACGCGGTGACGATCGTGCCGGATGGAGACTGGGACCTCTCCATTGCCAATTCCGCGACCAACGGAACGGGTAATGAGGTCACGGCACTCCTCGCCAACGGCCGGCTCGGTTCGCCGAGTTGGACCTCAGGCACCGCCTACCGCAAGATCGCCGGGCCCGGCGCCCGCCTCCAGCATGCCGTCGCCGAGACCTTCACAATCGGCACCGGGTACACCGGAAGCCTGAGCGGCTCTCGCCTCGCTCGCTTGCTTGAGTTCCACGTACCGGTCGCCGGGCCCTATGACGTCTCCGTCCTCGGAACCCCTGGCCTTCCCTGGACCCTCCTCGGACCCGGGGCGGATGCCAGTTGGGTGGATCTCGAGGCGTCGACCGTCCTCGGAGCGTCGAGCATCGGCGGATCGCTCCTGAACGATGTCACTCTCTCCGTCGGCTGGCACGCCCTGCTCGTCCATCGCGCGAGCTCCGCCACCCTCAACTCCACCGAGGCGTTCTCCGTCACGGTATGTGCGTCGGGTTCGTCCTCGCTGGTCCTTCAAGAAAACGTCCCCACCACCGTCACCAATCCGTGCCAAGTTTTCGTCACCCCCACTTTCAACAACCGCTGGAACGTGGTGAGCCTCGCGTCGCCGTCGACCTGGGACACCTTCGTCGGCACCGCGGTATCACAGTCCAACTCCACCTCGAACCTGGTCCTTGCCGACGGACGAGCGGGCCCAATCCCGAGTGGCCAAGGGACCTTCATTCGGCGTTCCGGCGCCGACCCGGCGGTTGCCGAGATGGGGCGGGCCACGACGTCCGCCGTCAACACCGCGTGGCAGTTCACCCTGCCGGCCGGCGCGGCCTTCCGCGCGATGGAGTTCAACGTGCCCACCGCAGGGACTTGGTCGGTCCAACTGGCCGGCCCCATCGGCCTCGGATGGCGGTTGTTCGCGCCTCAGGCCTCTGGCGCTTGGATCGACATCGATGACCACTTGGCCAGCGGACTCCTCGGCGGACCGCCCATGGATCTCCCCCTGTCGCCCGGTTGGCACTGCATCGCCCTCCACCGCATCGGGAGTTTCCCCACCACTGCCACCTCGGGCACCGTCAACGTGTGCTCGTCGAGTGTCCTCGCGCTTGCGAGTGGGGGCGCCGCGGCGACCGTGACGGCCCCTTGCCAAACGTTCGAGCTGGCCGCCACCGCCGGCGTTTGGGACGCGGCCGCGATCACCTCCGACGCGTCGACCAACTGGAACCTCGCCATGGGGACCGCGGACGCCACGGCCCCGGCGGGCATCTGCGACTTCGCGATTGCCGACGGCCACTTCGCTCCCATCATGATGCGACGGGCCACGGTGGCCCGCGTGAGCGGCACCGGGTCCGGCTTCGTCCAGCAAGCGTCGCGGAGCACTCTCACGCCCGGCGTCTCGCTCCCGCTGTCCTTCAACACCAGCACGATTGCCCGCATCGTCGAGGTCCCGATTTTGGTGGCCGATCGCTATGACTTGTCCGTGACCGGCAATTCCGGTCTGGCCTGGGACTTCTTCACCCCTCGTGCCAACGCCAGTTGGGTCACACGCGCTTCAGCGCACTTTGCGACGCAGTCGGTCGGAGGACCGGGAGTTTCGAACGTCCCGCTCCAGCCCGGTGTCCACGCAATCGTGATCTACCGGCAAGTCGGAACGGGCGCCGCGTCTTGCGCAGCGAGCGTGCAACCGACCCCCCACCCAGTCCCTGCACTCTCGTCCCTTTCGCCGTCCTCGACGACCGCGCCGGCGCTGGTTCCGCTGCTCACCCTCACCGGCAGCGGCTTCGACGACGCCGCGCAAGTGCGGTGGAACGGGACTCCGATTCCAACCGCCTTCGTGAGCACGAATCAGCTCACTGCCACCCCGCCTGCGAGTCTCTTTTCCACCGGAATCGCGGCGGCGATCACCGTCTTCAATCCCGCTCCGGGCGGCGGCACTTCGAACCCGCTAACGTTCACGGTGTTGAACCCAGTCCCCACGCTCACTCTCGTGTCCCAGTCCACGGTGACCGCCGGAGGCCCTGGTTATTCCACGACCGTCATCGGATCAGGCTTCACGCCTTCGACAGTGATTCAATGGAACGGCATTCCGCTCACCACCGTCGCGGCCTTGCCTCCGAGTCTCATCGACGTCGCGGTGCCAGCGAGTCTGATCGCCGCCGGTGGCACGGCGTCGCTCACCGCATTTTCGCCAGCCCCCGGCGGCGGCACCTCGGCACCGCTGACCCTCACGATCAATAACCCGGTCCCATCGGTGAGCTCGATCTCTCCCTCCGAAGTGGCGGTTGGCGGCCCGGCGTTCAGCCTCACGGTGATCGGCTCCTCCTTCAACGCCCAGAGCGTGGTTCGGCTCGGAACCACCAACTTGACCACCACTTTGGTCAGCCAGACGCAGCTCCAAGCAGCCGTTCCGGCCTCCGCGATCGCCACGACTGGCGCCTACGCGGTCACAGTGCAGAATCCCGCGCCAGGCGGCGGCGTCTCGGGCCTGTCGAACCTGAGTGTGACCTACCCGATTCCGGTTCTGTCGAGCCTCAACCTCTCGAGTGTAATCGCCGGACAGTCGGCGCAGACCCTCGTCGCGACCGGCACGGGTTTCAGCGGGGCGACCCAGCTTTCCATCTCGGGAACTCCGCGGCCGACTACCCTGCTCGGCCCCACGACTCTCGAAACACTCCTGACTGCGGCCGATCTCGCCGCGCCCGGTTCGATCCCGGTGTTCGCGCTGAACCCCGCTCCGGGAGGCGGACCTTCGACCACTCTGTCGATCACCGCGCGCGCCCCGGCCCTCTTGTCGCTCGCGCCGCCACTGATCCCGATCCAAACCCTCGCGTCACCCCCGGTCACCCTGACCATCACGGGCGCCGATTTCCTGCCTTGGGCCGTCGTGTACGCCAACGGAGTCCCGCTTTCGACCATCGTTCTCGGCTCCACGCTGACGGCAAACCTTCCCGCTTCGATTCTCCAGGCTCGCGAGCCGGGAGGCATCACCATCAACGTGTCCAATGGCCCGCTCGCGGTGTCCAACTCGAGAGCGCTCGTGGTCGGCGACGGAGGCAACAACTCCGGCACGATCCGGCGCCATCCGCTCGCTCCCGCGCCTCTTCAGCCCTACGCCGCCCTCCTGGAAGGGGGAGTGCCCGGCGCGGTGTTCTCCCTCTACGTCGATCTCGGGGCGCAGCCGCCGGTGACCGCGTTCCCGGACGCCAACGCCAATCTCGTCTTGGCGGTGACGCCGTTCGCGGGATCACCTGGTCCGCTGATCCCTCTGATCGAGGGGCTCGGGGTGTTTGGTTCGCCCACCTTCACGACGTTGCTGGCGGACGGTTCGTTCGCGCTGCCCGGCTTCGTCGTGCCCGCCACGCAGTTCGGCATCGACCTCACCATCCAAGCCGCCTACCTTGATGCCTCGGCTCCGTACGGGTTCCGCCTGACCTGGGCCCGCCGCCCCGATCAGCTCTGAGCGGGAGACGCGCCGGGATCTGCAAGCGCGGCGCGCAGCCACGCCCGCGCCATAGCCCAGTCGTTCCTCACCGTGCGCTCGGAAACTCCGAGCACTTCGGCGATGGCCGGCTCGGCAAGCCCGCCGAAGAATCGCAACTCGACGATGTGGGCCGCCCGAGGATCGAGAGCCGCGAAACGGCTCAGGGCATCCTGCAGGGCCTCGGCGTCGATTTCGTGGGATCGACCCTTTTCTAGCGCGATGCCAGCTAGGGTCACCCTCTCCCACCCGCCTCCCCGCTTCTCACGGTGCCGGGCTCGCAGATGATCGGCGACGACGTGTTTCATGGCCACGGCGGCGGCGGCTTTGAAATGGCTCTCGCTCCAAACGTCGGACGACCCGGTTCCCGCAAGCCGCAGCCAAGCCGCGTGCACGACCGCGGTTGCATGCAAGGACGGCGACTTTCGCGTGAGGAGGACACGCCCAGCGAGGTCTTTGAGCTCGCCGTAGATCGACTCGGAGAGACGGTGATCCGAAGTCGGCTCGCGAGGCGAGCTCGGTCCCTCTGGCCCGACTCCTCCCTGGTCACCGCCACTCACGGGATTTCCTTCTTCGCCGCTTCGAAACGCTTGCGCAGCGGTTCCAGTTCCTCACTCCGCTCGAGGGAACGCAGGGTCGCCGCGTAGCCCTGATACGCCCGCTCGAATCCGCTTTGATTACGCCGCGCGAGCCCCGCGAACGCACGGTCGAAGGCGTCGGCGGCCTCCTCGAGTCGATCCAGCGTGCGAAGAAACTCCGCCAGATAAAGCTGCGCCTCCGCCGCGGGCACAGAATCCTTGCCGTGAACCGCCTCCTTGATGGCGGCGCCGCGCAGCGCGTGGGTGAGTGCCTCGCCGCCGCGTCCGAGCTTCGCGAGGGTGAACGCCACCTCGAAGTGATGGTCCGCGACGAGGTCGTGCCCCTCCCCGAGCTTGCCTTCCGCGAGAGCGAGGCACTCCGTGCTGATCGTGAGCGCACGCTCGACCGCGCCGGCCTCCCGCAGGAAGCGCACGATATTCAGGCGGGCTTTGAGGAATTCCGGATGGTCGGGAGCACCCGAGCGTTGGAGGGCGGCGTCAGCATCTTCCATGAGTGGCCTGGCCTCCGCCGCCCGGCCTTGCTGAGCGAGGCATGCCGCGAGATTGAACATCCGCCGCAGTCTGCGAGGGTGCGCCTCGGGAAAGGACTGGGTGTCGATCGCCAAGGCCCGGCGGAACAAACGCTCCGCCTCGTCGAAGCGCCCGCCGTACATGGACGCTACCGCGAGGCTGTTCAGCGCGTCTACGAGGTCAGGATCGTCCGGAGGAAGGCTGGATTCCCGGAGCGCGAGAGCTTCGGTGAGGAGAGCTTCGGCGGAGGGTTCGCGGCGTTCGAGGAAGATCGCGCCGAGCGTGCTCAGGCAGCGAGAGAGCTGGTCGCGCGGTGTGGGTTCCAAAGTCCGCAGGTGGCTAAGAGCATCTTGAAGCTCGCGCGCGGCCTCGTCGATGCGCCCGTTGGCGTTGAGGACGATGCCGAGGTCGACCAGGAACGCGAGCCGACGCGGATCGGCGGCCGGAACCTCCGCGGAGATCAGCAAGAGGGCTTCGGTCGCGGGTTCGAGGGCCTCCGCTGGTTTGCCGGCGCTCATTGCAACCTTTGCGATGGCGGCGAGGGCGTTAGCGCGGGTGGTCGCATCGGCAGTGCCAAAGGCATCGACGCTTTGGAGGGCGCGATCGACGAGGGCGCGGCCCTCCGCGAACAGCGCGAGCTGGCCGTAGGCTCGACCCATCACCAAAAGGAGACGTGCACGTACTCTCGGATCCAGGAAGTCCTGCGCATCGATGCGCTGGACTCCGCGGTCGAGTAGGGTGCGCGCCGTGATCGTCTCGCCGCGGGAACTCTCGGGGGTGGCGGCTTCAAAAATGCCGGTCATGAACTCGAGCGTGTCGGCGGCGACCCGCGCTTCGGTGGCAGCGCGCCGGGTCTCTTCCTTCGCGCGTCGTGCCTCTTCGTCGGCGCGCTGACGTTCGACGTCCGCCTTCCACGCGAGAATCGAGGTGGCTACGGTGCCGCCGACGAGCAGAACGACCGACAGCGCCAGGCCTGCCGTCAGTCCGCGATGGCGCCGTACGAAACGCGACAGCAGATAGAGGCGGTGCGGAGGGCGGGCGTGGATCGGATCGTGCCGCAAGAAACGACGCAGTTCGGCCGCGAACTCCGCCGCGGAGCCGTAGCGTGCGGCGGGCTCGCGCGCGAGAGCTTTGGCGAGGATCGTCTCGACATCGCCCCGGAGTTCCGGACGGAAGCGGCTCAAGGGCAGTGGCTCCGCTTCGGCGATGATCCGCAGCGCCGCGGGGAGCGATTCTCCGGAGACGGGATGGGGCAGCTCGCAGCAAAGCAACTCGAAGGTGACGACGCCGAGGGCGTAGACGTCGGTCCACGGGCCGATTTTCGTCGATTGACCGCGAGCCTGTTCCGGGCTCATGGTGGCGACGGTGCCCAAGAGCTCGCTGCCCAGGGTGGCAGACTCGGGGGCCCCGTCCGCGGCGAAGCGGGCCACGCCGAAATCGAGGATCTTCGGCTCGAGAGACTCCCCGACGAGGATGTTCCCGGGTTTCAAATCGCGGTGGATCACGCCCTGGCGATGGGCGTGGTCGACCGCATCCGCGACTTTGGCCATGAGCTCGAGGCGGGCTTCCAAACCGAGTTGCCGGGACGCCGCCGCCTCGGTCAAGGTCTTGCCCCGCACGAGTTCCATGGAGAAGTAAGGGAGGCCGCTGCCGTCTGGCCCCGTCGTTCCCGACTCGAAGATGCGCGCAATACCTGGGTGGTCGAGCCGCGCCAGCACTTCCGACTCCAACTCGAAACGCCGCAACACCGTCTTGGTGATCAGCTCCGGCCGAATGACTTTGAGCGCAACCCGCCTCGACGGTCGCTCCTGTTCCGCCTCATACACGATTCCCATCCCGCCCGACCCGAGCACCCCCACGATGCGATAGCAGCCAATACGCTCCGGAACCTGCCCGCCTGTACCCATACCCCTCCAACCGATCGCCTCCGGTTTTCCAGGCCCGGCCTCTCCCTCCCAAGGCGCCCCCTCCCTCGCTGCGACCTCCCCAAGGCCGATCCTTTCCCTTTCAATCTCCTGCTCTCCATCCGCTGCCAAGAGCCGCTCCAGCTCCGCCGCCAGCCCCGGATCCTCCGCCCGGGTCCCCGCGACCAACTCCGATCGCTCAGGCTCGCGCAGGTCGCGGCCCTTCAAAAAAAGCTCCTTCAGCGTCTCGTACCGTCGCGGGTCCATGGGATTCCCGTTGTCACCTCGGTCTCAAGGTCCCTGGACCCGAGTCTCGCAGGATCAGAGGATCGTAGCCCATCCCCGAAGTAGAGGCAGTCGTGCGCTCCAAGCCTCTGGAGTGAGTTTGACCGTGTGTCTTGTGTCCCGCTCCCTGAGCGGGGTGGCGTCGCGATCATTGGCCGGGATGTCTCACGGTGGTGGAGGGAGTCGGTGGATGGAAAGCGAGTGCGAAGAGCCCAGTCCGCAATGACATCGACACGGGCAACGGGGGTCAGGGGACCTCCGAGATCAGAAGCTCGCCGAAGCTGCCGTGATCTACAACCCTCTGGCGGGGTGGGATGGCCCCGACGTCAGAGCCTTAGGAGTCGAGAACGGCTTCGTGGACGAGGAAACCGCGGTCGCAGATGAGAGCGAAGAGGTGGCGCCAGTGGCGCACTTCGATGGGGAGGTCGACATGGACAGGGTCATCGTCGTGTTGCGCTCCGTTCGAGGCGGAGAACTGTCGTGGGTGTACGCTGAGAGCAGATAGATGGGCCAGGCGGAGATCCCTGTCTTCAAAGCGTTAGCACCCCGATCGCAGAGGGCTCGCGATGAAGGAATCACGATTCTCACTCGGCGTTCGACTCGCCATAATATGTTGAATGGCAATAGTTTATGGATTTTTCTGATGGCCACTCACGCATCTGAGTAAAATTACTAAGACGCATGAGTAAAACGCACCCCTCCTCGTTTCGGCGACCGCACTTCCGGGTGCTGAGTGACCGCCTCGCTGAACCCCGGCGACTGATTCAGTTCGTCGCCGGACCTCGTCAAGCCGGGAAGACCACCTTGGTGCAGCAGGTCATGGACGGGATGGAGACGCCCTGCCTCTACGCTTCGGCGGACGAGCCGGCGGTTCACCCCACCCCCTGGCTCTCGGTCCAGTGGGAAAAAGCTCGAGCAATGGCCGCCAACTCCGGCCGCGTTGGCGCTGTCTTGGCCATAGACGAAGTCCAAAAGGTGAGCGGGTGGTCCGAGACCGTGAAACGGCTCTGGGATGAGGACACCAAGAATGACCGTCCCGTGCGCGTGGTCCTCCTTGGGTCGGCTCCGCTGCTCGTGCGACGGGGACTTACGGAAAGTCTCGCCGGGCGGTTCGAAACGATCCACCTCGGGCACTGGTCGTTCGTCGAGATGCGAGACGCCTTCGGCTGGGATCTCGAGACATACCTCTACTTCGGCGGCTATCCCGGAGCAGCCCACCTTATCGAAGATCCGGCAAGGTGGCGCAGCTTCGTCGTGAACGCGATGATCGAGACCACGATCGCGCGGGACATGTTGCTGATGTCCCGGATCGAAAAGCCCGCTCTGCTGCGCCGCCTGTTCGATCTGGGCTGCCGCTACTCCGGACAGGTCCTGTCTTACACCAAGATGCTCGGGCAGCTCCAGGATGCGGGGAACACCGTCACCTTGGCGCACTATCTGGATCTGCTCGCCGACGCTGGCATGCTCACGGGTTTGCAGAAATACGCTGGCCAGGCCGTGCGCCAGCGGGGCTCAAGCCCCAAGCTGCAGGTTTTGAATACCGCGCTCATGACCGCGCAATCGGCACTCTCGCCGCGGGAGGTACGCGCCGACGGCGAGTTTCGCGGTCGGCTGGTCGAGTCCGCCGTGGGCGCGCACCTGGCCAATGCGGCCGCCGGCGGAGTCTGCCAGCTCACCTACTGGCGCGAGCGCAACCGCGAGGTGGACTTCGTGCTCCGGGCCGGCCAGGTCGTGGTTGCAATCGAAGTGAAGAGCGGCCGCGCGCCGGTCGCCTTTCCCGGCTTGGACGACTTCGCGGCGGCCTTCAAGCCCAAGCGCACCTTGATCGTGGGCGGGGACGGGATCGCACTGCAAGACTTCCTCAGCAGGCCGGTGGAGCACTGGCTGAAGGGGTGAGCGTCGTGTCGTCTCCCACTCCCGAAGCGGCGTCGCTCAATTTGCGTGAGACACGACACCGCGACCGCGCCTCTGCCGCTACCCCTCATTCCGAACGCGGATGGATTGGTCTTCTATGGCCAGTGGGGTGTACTGGATCCCTTGGGATCGTACAGCGCGCTTGGCCCCTACATCTCACTCTCGGACGCGCACCAAGTTGTGCTTTATTACTGAGGCCGCACCGACGAGGGGTGGCTTTGTTGGGTATCGAGATTGGGCTTCGGGTCCCTTCGGTGAGTCTGCACTGTGTGCTCGTCTTTTGGTTGATCCCTGGTTGGGCCTCGGCTCATCACCGGCGCTCGCGATTTTCGGTGTGTGCTCTTTCGAATCCGGCTCGGTGATGCGCTGATGAGCCGGGACGTGTTGGGAAGAGGAACGGTTCCAGGAGGCATTGCGGCCAAGAGCTCTACGGCGTTCACTGAAGGGGGTTGGTCAGGGTGGCTTCGATGTCGGTGAGCGGGGCGCAGAGGCATGTGGTACGCCGGGATTGAGGAGAGCTCGGATGAGAATTCTTGCGGGCTTCACTGGTACGATCGGGAGCCGCGGACCGGCGGGGATGGGCTCGGCGGGGTGGCGGGTGGTTTCTTTGGGATGGGGGTGAAGCGGTGTTCGGGACAAAGGGTGCCAGGGGGTTCGTGGCGATGGTCGGGCTCTGGGCGGCGATGGGGTGGCAGGCGCTGGCTCGGCCTCAGGTCGTGCCGACGGGGTTTACGCTTGAGACGGTGGGGCCGGGGTTGGCTCGGCCGATTGCGCTGACCGTGCTGCCCGATGAACGAGTGCTGGTGGGAGAGCAGGCCCCAGGGAACATCAAGGTGTGGGTTGAAGGGCAGGGCACCGCGCTCATCGGGACAGTTCCGGATCTCGCGGTGTCGTACAGCCAGGGCCTGCTTGCGATCGCGATCGATCCGGCCTTTCCCACCCGCCCCTACCTCTACACCTGGTTCAACCACCTGCCGACCTCGACCCAGCGGGTCGTGCGCTGGGAGATCCAAGGCGCCCTGACCAATCCTCTGAGCACGGCCCTGACCTTGGGATCGCCTTACTTGGTCTTGAGCGACATCCCCGACCAAAACTCGCTTCACAACGGAGGCAGCCTGCGGTTCCTTTCGGATGGCACGCTACTCGTGAGCCTCGGCGACGACGCGTCCTGCTGTCAGTCCCAGGCGCTGAGCACTCCTCACGGGAAGCTCCTGCGTTTGGAGGTGAACGCACTCCCGAGCGGTGCCGGCGGACCTCCGCCCCGTTCCACGCTGGTTCCGCTCGGTCACCCGTTCAGTGGGCCCGGTGATTGGGAAGCCCTGATCCACGCGACCGGACTCCGCAATCCGTTTCGCATCCAAGTCGATCCTCTGAGCGCGGACATTCTCATCGCGGATGTCGGCGAGATCTGGAAGGAGGAGATCAACCTGGCCCGTGGCGGCGAGAACTTCGGCTGGCCGCACTTCGAAGGGTCCACTCCGACGCCGGGACCGATCGGGACCTCCGGCGGAATCTCGGCTTCGAGCTGCGGCGTGGCGCCGAGCAATCCGACCGCGCCCCTGGTCGAAATCCCAATCACGTCCACGGCCTCGACCATCGCGCTCGGGGTCTTCCGCCACCAACCCGGTCAGACCCGCGGGTTTGGCTCCGCCTACGACGGGTCGTTCTTTTACGTCGACCACTTCGCGGGTCAGGTTCGCCGCCTCGTGCGATCCGGGTCGACCTGGATTCCCGCGACGCCAGTTCCGGGTCAGCCCACCTCGTCGGCTTGGGCCACCGGAATCACGCGCGCGACGGATGGGAGCTTCGGGCCTAGCGGCGCGCTGTACTGGATCCACTCCCCATCCTCCGGCGTCGGCAGCTTGAATCGCATTCGCCCCGCCAATCGCACCCTCACGGCCCTGAGCGGCCAGGGCCAAGCGGTGAACGCGGGAACCCCCTTGCTCATTCCGTTGGCAGTTCGGCTGGCCGACGCCAACGGAACGCCCCTCGCGGGCGTGCCGATTCAATTCACGGTCACCGCGGGCACCGCCGTACCGACCTCGACGACTACCCTGACCGACGCGTCCGGCGTCGCGACCTTGGCGCCCACGCCCACTTCGATGCCAGCGCAAAATCTGGTCATCTCCGCGACTTCCGTCGGAGCGACCAGTGTGGTGTTCACGATGCAGTGGAGAGGACTCGAAGTCGTGTACTCCGCGACCACCGCCACGCTCACGGCGGCGATTGCACACAGCGCTGGGCTCGTGCCGTTCACCCTCGCCTTGGACTTGCCGACCGGGAGCCCGTATTTCTCGACGCCCTTCGGCTCCGTCTGGATTCCGCTCTTCTCCTCTCCGCCTCCGATCGCTGGTCTCGACGGGCTCGGACTTCTCGGACCAGCCGACCCGAGTTTTGCGACTGACTCCACGGGCAGATGGTCGCTCGGAGTGCCGTTCCCGCCTGCGCCCGGGCTCTCTCTGCTATTCCAGGCCTACGCGTTCGATCCCCAGCGCGCGAGCGCCCCGGATGCCTGGCTCGTCTCGAATCCCGTCACCCTGAGTTTCTGATGCCCTCCGGCCCTTCCATCCCCGAGTGGATCACCACTTCGATGCTCGTCGAGCAACTGCGGCGCGGCGAGAGCGGGGCCTGGAGCCTGGCACTCTCGCGCTTCCAAGAGCCGGTGATTCGCCTCGGTAAGCGCGCGGGCCTCTCCCTTTCCGACGCCGAGGACGCGACCCAAGAGTCCCTTCAACAGCTCTTCCAATCCCTCCAGTCGGGCAAGTTCGCGAAAGAGAAGGGGAAGCTGCGCAGTTGGCTCTACGGAATCGCCTGGAACACCATTCTGAAGAAACGCGACCGTCGCCCCGAATCCACCGCGTCGGTCCAGACCGAAAGCCGCGTCGGCCCTCTTGAGAACCTCGTCGACGAAGCAACGCTTCGGCGCGACTTCGAGGACACTTTCGAAGCGGCCATTCTCGCCCAGGCGATGTCCCGGGCACGGCATGAGTTCGATCCGAAGACGTGGCAGGTCTTCGAGGCCCTCCAACTCCAAGGACTCTCGCCCGCCGAGGCCGCTTCGCTCCATCAACTCACCAAGAACGCCGTGTTCATCGCCAAGCACCGGGTGCTCAAACGCCTCCGAGCCCTGGTTTCCGAGCTCGAAGAGGCTGATTAGGTCCGGGACTCCGCGCGGCTCGACGCTCCCCCAACCTCGGCAGGTTCAGGCGCAGGGGACTCCGGGCAGCCTCGACGTGGAACCGCGGGCCCGACATCCAGCCCTCGACAGGTTTCGCGGCTGGCTCTAAGCTGAATTGGCTCCCCAATTTCACTTCCCTGTCTGGAGTCGCCCATGCTTCGGTCACTCGGCGTTCTCGTGCTCGCGGCTGCCCCCATCCTTGGCCAGACGCTCTACCTGGCCGATTCCAACATCGACCAGCTCTTCACCGTGGATCCGGCCACGGGGGCCGCCACGCTCATCGGATCGACCGGCGCGGTGGGGACACCTGCAGGGCTCGCGCACGACGGGATTGACCTCTTCACCTTGGACCTCGGAGGCACGGGCCTCTACCGACTCGATACTGCGACCGGAGCCCCGACCCTGGTGGCTCCCGTAGCGCCAGCCGGTTGGCAGGACATCACTTGGGATCCCTCCACGAGCCAGTTCTTCGCCGTCAACCAGAACAACACCCTCTACTCGATTTCCATCGCGGGGGTGGCCACTCTCATCGGCAGCACTCCCAGCACTTATCTCCTGACAGGGCTGGCGGTCGATTCACAGGGCACCCTCTGGGCCATTGCGTTCTTCGGTACGGGAACACTCGGGACGCTGGACAAAACCACAGGAGCTTTCACGGTGGTTCAGACCACCACGGTCACGGGCATCCAAGGAATGAGCTTCGACCCGTCAACGGGATTGCTGTACGGAACCAACACCAACAACAGCTCGCTGTACCAGATTGATACCAACACCGGAGCGGCGACGTTGGTCGGCGCGCACGGAGCCGGCGTTGTCTTCGCGAAGGGACTCAGTTTTGGAAACGGGTCCTGTTTGATTCCGCAGTACCAGGTCAACTCTCTTGCCTCCTCCTTCAATCTCGATCTGATCTTCGGGACAACCTGCTCCCCGGCGCTGCGGGTCGCCACGGTGGGTGCCACGGTCACTGCCAATTTTGCCAGCACAAACGTGGGACTCGGATTCGAGCTCGTGTTGTCGGCGGGCATGATTCTTCCCCGCAATGGAGGAGCCATCGTCACGGCCACCAATCAGCTCTTCGCCGTCGACCTGGCCGCCCCCGGATTGGTGTTCCTGAATGGCGGAGGGGCGCCTGAATTCGGGGTGCCGTTCCCGGGCCCGTTCGGAGCCCAGTTCCTCGCTCCGAGCGGTCCCCTCGAGATGGGGGGACAAATGATCAATCTCGATGCTGCCTCCGCTGAAGGCTTCACCCTGAGTCAACCCTGCCGCCTTCGCGTTCCCTGATGAGTTGACGCTGGGGGATGGCGGATCGCGAGATCCGCTCAGTACCGTTTCACTCGACCCCTCGACGCCCGGAACGACAGCTCCGATCAAGCCCCCGGCAGTGCCATCGTCGGCGCGCGTAGTAATCGCCAATCGCAACATCGACAGTCCGCCCTTTCTCTACGTGTCCACGGGCATCCCCGCATCGATCCCCTGATAATCTCCCCCGTGAACGACGACGTCATCGAGTTCGTGCTCAAGCTCGGCCAGGCGCTGCACCGGCACGGGGCCGCCTCGCCCCGAGTCGAGTTGGTCATGGGCCTCGTGTGCGAGAAGTTCGGCCTCGAAGCGCAGCTCTTCGCCGAACCGACTTCCATCGTCGCCTCGTTCGGTCGGGCTCCGCACCAAAACACGAGCCTACTTCGGGTCGAACCCGGCAGTCCTCACCTCGCGAACCGCTGCCGACTCGACGAGATCGCTAACGCGGTCCTGAGCGACCAACTCAGCCCCGCTGCCGGAACTCAGGCCCTGCTTGCCCTGGAGTCGTCGACCAAGCCACTCTCCGCCTGGCTGACCGCGTTCGCCTTCACCGTCGCCTCCGGCGCTGCCGCGCGCTTCTTTGGTGCCAATCTGCTCGAGCAAGGACTCGCGGCCGCACTCGGACTCCTCACCGGACTCCTCGCGATCACCTCTCGGCACATCCGGGCCGATCGCGTCTTCGAGCCCTTCGCGGCCGCGGTCGCGGCCCTCGGTGCCATGGTCGCCGCCGTCCACTTCCCCGTCTCGTCCTACACCCTGACGGTCAGCGCCCTGATCGTGCTCCTCCCCGGCCTATCCTTCACCACCGCGGTCACCGAGCTCGCACTGCGCCACCTCGCGTCGGGCACGTCGCGCCTCATGGGCAGCTTCCTCAGCTTCCTCGGCCTCGGATTCGGAGTGGCGATCGGGAGGCGCGCCGGCGAGCTGTTGCCCTCGCCCCTTCCGGACCCTCCCGCACTGGCCCCGGATTGGACCTTCCCGCTCGCCCTGATTCTTGGCCCGATCAGCTACGCGATCCTCCTGCGATCCCGCCTGCGCGATATACCCTGGATCGTGCTCGCCGGGGTGGTCGCAGTCGTCGGCTCACGCGCCGGCATCCACCTCCTCGGCCCGGAAATTGGTGCCTTCCTCGGCGCCTTCATCGTCGGCAGTAGTTCCAACCTGTGGGGTCGCCTCCTGCATCGCCCATCGCTGGTGGTGCGGCTGCCCGGCATCCTCATGCTCGTCCCCGGCAGTGTCGGCTTCCGCAGCTTCGCGGCCCTCCTCGATCGGGACGTCTTGGGCGGCATCGAGACCGGGTTCCAAATGACCCTGATCGCGATCTCCCTCGTGTCGGGACTCATCCTCGCCAACGTGCTCGTGGCGCCACGAAATCTGGACGCCTCGGAGACTTGAGTCCCGGTCGTCGCGCGGCGCTGCGGGCATTCACCCGATCCTCGCGAGTCGCCGCCCTCAGTAGTGAAGGCCGGACTTGCGCAGGTGTACCGCGGGATCCCCGGTCGCTGCCGCCATGTGGGCGTCCACGATCTGCCCGAAGTAGAGCACATGGTCTCCGGCCAACCACTGGCCGACGGTTCGACATTCGAGCGCCGCGAGCGCGCCCGACAAAATCTCGACCCCCGTCGAACCCCGCGTGTGGGCCACTCCGGCGTACGGGTCCTGCTCCGGTCCGAAGCCTTTGCCGAAGTGCTTGAGCAGGGGCCCGGAGGCGGCGGGCACGATGTTGACCGCGAACGACGCCCCGGCATTCAGGAGCTCCTGCGCAAAGCGCCCCACCTTCACCGCCACGCTGAGGGTGGGCGGATCGAAGGAGGCCTGCTGAATCCACGACCCGAGAAACGCCGTGCCCCGCGCCCCGGCCCGCACGGTGACGATGAACAGGCCGCTCGGAATGCGGCCCAAAGCTCGACCCAACACTTCTTGTTCCACGGAATCCTCCGGAAATAGCTAGCGTCGCCGGCTCGTCCGCCGACCGGGCAAAATGGTATGTAGAGACCGCCATGGTGACACCCGACCAATACCGCGATCTGGCGCTCGCCCACGCAGGGGCCACGGAAAGCGAGCACATGCAGCACCCCGACTTCCGCGTCGGCGGGAAAATCTTCGCCACTCTCGGCCCCGACCTGACCTGGGCCATGGTCAAACTCGCGCCTCCGGAGCAGGCGGATCTCGTGGCCCGGTGCCCCGCCGTGTTCGAACCGATCCCCGGAGCGTGGGGAGCGCGCGGGGCCACCAAGATCCACCTCGCGAAGGCCAAACGTCAGGAGGTGAAGGAGGCCTTGCTCCTCGCCTGGCAGAACACCGCGCCGAAGCGACTCAAGTCGAAGGAGTGACAAGGCCGCGGAAGAGGGTCTCGTGCCGATCGGCGGAGAGCTCGCGCGAAAACCGCGAGGTCGCGCGTTCGCGGGCGATCCGGCCAAGCGAGCGCCGTCGCTGGACATCGAGCAGAAGATCACTGATTCCCGTCGCGAGGCCGGCCGCGTCGCCCAGATCAACCAAAACCCCGGCGGCGCCCTCGCCTTCGCCGATCTCCTCGGGAATGCCACCGATGCGGGTTCCGACGACAGGAAGCCCCGACGCCAGCGCCTCCAAAACCGCCACCGGGAGATTGTCCCCCCGCGACGGGCACACGAGCAAATCGACGCTGCGATAGAGGTCCGGAAGGTCGCTCCGCGCGAGTTCGCCCGCCAGACGAGCGAAGGGTGGCAGATCGACGCCGGTGATCCGTCCCGCAATGAGGAGTTGGGCGTCGGGAACGGCGCGTCGCACGGCCTCGAAGGCCGCGAGCAAATCGGGAAGCCCTTTCCGATGGTCGTGCGGGCTGTACATGTTGCCGACAAAGAGCACGGTCGGAGCCGGCCCGATGCCGAAACGGTCACGGCTGGCCGCTCCGGGGGCAAACCGGTCCGTGTCGATTCCGTAGGGAATCACGCTCGAGGGCTTGGCCGCCCACTCCGACCGGGCGAGCCGCCGCTTCATCCACTGCGAGGGATAGACCAGATGGACTCTTGCCTTCGCGCCGACGCGCCGTTTCCGCCAACGGTCGAGCATCCGGTAGTTCGGACGGAAGCGCCGTAGAGGTTCGAGCGTCGGACATCCGAAGCAGTAAGCGTTGCGAAAGCACTCCCAACACTCGAGCCCGTACTGGTTGACGACAAAAGTGTCGTGGACCGTGAAGACTGATGGGACTTCCGCCGCGAGGGTCGCGACGTGCGGAAGTGGATAACTCCCGTACCAGCAATGAAAGTGCAAGATTTGCGGCCGAAAGCTCGCCATTTCCGCGCGCAGCTCGGCCTCGCCGCCCCGGTCCGGCATGTACCGCAGCTCATGCCCCCGCTCCCCGAGGCTCACCATGAGGTCCTTAGCGGCCGCCGTCGCCCCCCCCTCGTCCTTCTGATTGATGACCAAGATTCTCACGAGGTCAGCGTCCCCCCCACTGGCGAGCTTCAGCCGTGCAGTCCTTGGTCCGGTGAGATGGAAGACTCCGAAGTTCGGAAGTGGTTGTTCTTAGGCGCACGCAGTTCCACATGGCAAAGACTACGTTGTGAGCCCGGCTTTCCGTCTGCCCACGCACCCGGCGCGTGGGCTCCCACACCCACGAGTGAGGCGCTGACGGAATCGGCTCTCGGAACCGGGGTTCACCGACACTCAAAGACCCTCGAAGTTCACGCCTTCGCCGGTAAGCGGTTGGGCGACGCGGCATTGGTTTCCTCGGAAGATCACAAGGCGACGGGGTCGGCGTTGATCCGACCGGATTGGGCGTCAGGGGAGATTGGTTGGTAGGTGAACGAGCTGAAGGGCGAGAAGCCCGTGTCGTGAGCGAGTGAAAGCGCGCAGAGCAACCGATGCCGAATGGGGGCCGGATGAGGATTGACTCGCACCACCTTGATGCGCAATTGGTCGCGATGAACCCGAGGATCGTGGAAGTCCTCGAGAAGCACCCGCGGAATCCAGCCGACCTGGGCGTGCTGGTCAGTGGCCAGGCAAACCGCCATAGTGTCTCGGAGGTTGTCCGGCTCTGGTCGCGCGACCAGCTCGGTGCCAGTATTCAGTGACTGGATGATCGCCTCTGCGTCGGCGAGGTGGCGAATACCGCGAACGAAGAAGTGGTAAACGAGGATGTTGGGGGCGACGCCATGCGTGGGGAACCCGAATACCTCGAAGCGATCCGTCATTCGGGGGCCTTCACTCCGTGCCAAGAAAGTGGTGGGCTCCGCCTGCATGGGCAGCTCGAGGCGCTCAGCATACTCCTCGTAGTCAGGGCGAGAACTCGGCATCAAGCGATTGGCAAAAAACGGAAAGAGCCGAGGGGAATCGTAGACTCGTTCGAGCTGCGGAAACCCGACAATCGGCGTGAACCCGAATTCCTGGGCGCGAGCTGCTCCTTGGATGTAGGCGAACTCGAACCGCCCCTGCTCGGGCAGCCATGTCAACCGCCCGACCGGCCAGATCGTCCCCGGTTGGCAGTCCTGCCAGGCCAGAAAAAGAGTGTTGGTGTCCTTGGGCATGGATGGTCAAGACGGAAGACGAAGCTTGTTCTCTTCCATCATACGAAGAGCAAAGTCCTTGGCGACGATCGACATCAACGAAGCGGGAATTCGATGCACAATGTCGCCCAAGACCTCGGCAGAACACGAGCTTAGTCGTCCGCGCCAGAATGCCCCCGCGGCTGGCTCGAGTGCCGAACTCCTTTCCCAAGCATCGATCATGGATAGTGAGCGAGAATTGTCGGCCGGGGAGTACCATGCAGACCTTGCGCGCTGAGTCCACGCGCGAATGTCTCCACCTCTGTCTCTGGTTTGAAGCCGTGCCTCCCGCTCGCGATCTGTCAAGTTCCGGCCCAAGCTGGATGCGTGATCGAACGTCGGAGAAAGCCGACCGCCGTTGGCGGCTGCTGCAGTGTGGATCACGGCCCAGTTCTCGTGATGTCGGTCGCAGTTTGCGATCAGGGCGTCCAAGAGAAGGTATCCTGCGAAGACGGATGTTGCCGTCATGGCAGCCCTTGACTCGAATCCTCGGGGCACGTCGAAGCGAGAGAGGACTTGATGGGCGAGTTCAACGGTGTGCCCAGTCGCCTTGAAGCGCAGGGCCGCTTGGTAGTCAGGGGAAAAAGCCGGAATGAGTTCATTCCCGTGGGCCAAGGTTTCCCTCTCATCCATCAAGAAGTTCTTGACGATGACTCCTGGATCCCCCTGACAGACTGCGAGCTCGACGGTTGCGTGCGGCAAGCCGAGTACCTCCGCCACCTCCGCGGCAATCTTCTCGGCCCAATCCTCTCCAGACTCCGGCCGCCTTCGGTACTTGAACAGCCAAGCAACCCCGGTGTCGGGGTCAAACAGCCACTTCTTACGCTTGCTCCCCATGGGTTCGTCCATCCGAACCTGCCATGAGGCCACATCAATGATCGCGAAGCTTCGGCCACTCATCGCGGTGCAAACAGGTTAACCGGATCCGCTCTCGAGACTCCGGTCTTTTCCTAGCTCGCGGAGCGTCAATCAAACCCCCTTACCCATGAGGCGGTCCCAGGGTTTCCAGAGGCCGCGGCGGCCTTGGCGGTTGCTCAAGGGGCCGAGGTACTGGCCGAGATTTTGGGTGAAGGCGAAGGGAATGACCTTGAGCGACCAAAGCAGGCGGTCGGGGAGAGAGAGGCGGTCGTCGCTCCAGACGACGGACCATAGGTGGCGCGTCTGGGCGGCGGCGTACTCGAACACGTTGCGAAGCCGGGGCGCGAGGCGCAGCCCGACCAAGTTGTTCACATTCTGGTGGTCGAGATAGGCGCGCTTGAACTCGTACCAGATCGAGTTGTCGTGGCTGTGGATCACCGCCACCCTAGGCTCCATCACGATCTTCTTGCGCGCCAAGATGGCGCCCTTCGCCCAGGTCACGTCTTCGCCGAAGCGCCGACGCGGGAAGGGAAGCTCGAGCGCCGTCGAGCGCCGCACCGCGGAGGCCACGTTGTCGAACGCGATCGTCCGCCAGCGCTGGATGTGATCGAGGTCGCGCCAGAAGGCCTCGGCGCTCTGGACTTGCCGCACTTCGGGAATTCCCCCGCCCTGCACCCAGGTCTTCAAGCGTTCGCGGAGGAATGGGCTGCAGTGCGGCCGCGGAATCTGGTGGCAGTAGACTCCCGCCACTTCCGGATCGTCGAAGTGGGTGACCAGGGTACGCAGCCAATCCCGGGAGGCCGGCGTGGCGTCCTGCACGGTGAGGACCACGATTTCGCCCCTCGCTTCGTGCACGGCTCGGTTGCGCGTCAGACCATGGTCGAACTCGGTGTTAGGGATTTGGATGAGTCGGATTCCGTGGCGCTGGAGGCGCTCGACCGTGCCATCTTTCGATCCCGAGTCGATGGCCAGGATCTCGAAGGGCCAGGGGGTCTCCTGGGCCTTGATCTCCCGCAGCACCTCTTCGAACAGCTCGCCCCCGTTCCAGGTCGGGATGAACACCGTGACCTTCGGATTTTGCTCTTCGGGCGCCCACGAACTCATCGAGGACGATCCGGTCGGAGGGAGCCACTGCAAGTGAACATGTCCGACCTTATCTCGGGAAGATCAAAGTCGAGACTACAACCCGGAAACTCCGCAGGCTGGCCACTCGCTGGTTTTTAGCCCGCCGTCGCATCGGCCGGGGCCGGTTCGCAACCGTGAGCCCGCGTCACTCGCCTCGGGAGGCAACCGCACCTCCCAATCTCGATCACGCGTCGTGAATCGGGTCCTCCAGGCGGGGATAATCTTTCTGGAAACGCTTCTACTGGGAAATCGCTTCTCTTGCGGAAGCCACTTCGCATCGCCGGTCCACCACCGGGAGACAACCGTGATTTGCCATCCCTCGCCTCGATCCTTCGAGTCCGGTCGCATTTCCTCTGCCGCACTCGTGACTTGGGTCGCAATCGTGATGGTCTTGGTCTTGCTCGGTTTGAAGCGATGTGGAGGAACGACGAACTCCTCTCCCGGAGAGCCCAGCAACCTCCCGGCCCCTCCTCCCCTCACATCGCAGCTCCCGAACCCGGAAACCGAACAACATCTGGCGCCGGATCTGCCCCTGGCCTCTCAGCCGTTCACAAGAATCGAGGAAGCCGGCGCGCTTGCGCCCCTCGAAGTCGTGGTGCGCTTCGCTGACTCCGGAGCACCCGCTCCCGGGGCCAAGGTCTGGATTCTGACCGAGGATGAAAATCAAGTCGAGTCCCTGAAACTCGGAGCCCTCGATCCGAAGTTCCTGGATTCGTTGGCCCAACTGTCGGGATCCGCCGAATCGCTGGAGGCCGACAACGCCGGCCGGGTTCAGTGGGCCTTCCCGGAAGGGATCAAGCCTCCCGTGACCATCGTTCTGGGAGCCGCCCGGGACGACCGAAAGTCCGTGAGCACCCTCGAAGTCACCCCTGGCGAGACGATCACCGTCGACCTCGAGCCGCCGCGGTGGGTTGACGTGGAGGTGGTGCTCGCAAACGGCGCACCTGCTCAAGGACTTGAGCTTGGACTTTCTCACAAGCACCAGAGCGGAGTGTTTGCCCGGTTCACCACGAACGAGGAGGGGCGCGCGCGGTGCCTTCTTCCCGCTAGCGAATCGGCCACTTCCGGCTACCAGGTCATGGTGTTGGCTCCGTTCGATCCGACCATCCGAGAGAACGTAGGCGACAGCTCAGGGAATGGTCCGGTCAAGCTCACTCTGCCACCCAGCGGCAGCATCATCGTTCGACTTCCTCCGAGTGGCTCGGTTGATTCCAACGGCGGGCCTCTCGGCGTCACGCTTCAACTCGGCATTGCGCACGCTCCCTCCCACCCGGTCAATCAAGCACCGGTCGCGCTCCAGATAGTCCGCGAAGGCGAAGCCAAGTTCCCTCACGTTGAACTCAACCAGTTTTTCACGGTCCACCTCCTCCACTCCGCTCCCGGCCGGACCCAGCGCAGTGAAGGGCAGGGACCCACTGAGGAGAGTCAGACCGCCGTTCTGCAACTCGGAGCACTGCCGGCCATCCAATTCGTGACAGCGCGCGCCGTGGATTCTCAAGGCCAACCCTTGATCGGGCAAACTCTGATGGGCGTCCAGTCCGTTTCGGAAGGCCCGACTCCACCCGGATTGGATTTTCCAATCCGCACCGGCCCGGATGGCCGTTTCTCGATCCCGACCGATCGGATCTTCGCGAAGTTCTTCCCCGTCGAGGTTCAGCTCCTCCATATCGTCGCGGGGGTTCCAGCCCTCAATGCCGCGCGCGGGAGACTCTTGATCGAGGGACCGCTGATCGGGGACGAGACCGACTTGGGGGATGTGACCGTGGCGCCGCCGCAGTTACTCGCTCGTGGGCGTACTCTCGATGCCAATGGTCAGCCCGTCCAAGCCAACGTCATTTTGTCGCGCCGCGAGTCGGCAGAAGCTTCGTTCCCATCGACGGCGAGTTTTGTCGTCGTAGAGAACGTCGTCTCCGATGCTGACGGCCGCTTCAGTCTGCTTGGCCCGGAAATCCGCGTTCCGGTCTGGCTGCATGCTGAACTGATCGGGTACGACGCGAGCGCACCCGTCCTTCTTGAGGGACAGGATCGCGACTACGAACTGCGGGTCATCCAATCGGGTCAACTTGTCGCGCACTTCCTCCTCGATTCAGGCATCACCCTGCTGGATCTATCTTTTCGCTTGAACCCGGTCCCGCCCGATCCGCGCCAGACCCAACCGATCGGCTCTGCCCCGGTCGGCGAAAACAGCGTTCAGTTCTTTGACGTGCCCCGTGGCGTCTACGACCTCACGGTGACTTCGCAGACCGTCGCACACCAATCCGACGCTCAGCCATTGCACCGGGTGCCGGGAATTCGGGTCGAGTCCGGTGCTCCCGTGGACGACCCCCGTCTCGCGGCCATCGACTTGCGGGGACTGGTCAAGAAGTTTCGGATCGTGGTGACGGATGCGGCGGGTACCCCGGTGCGCGACGCGATCTGGAAGGAGGAGGCGATCTCCGACGAGGCGGGAGTCCTCAATCTCATGGGGCGCCCTCCGCTTTCGGGAGTGATTCAGGCCTCGGGATACCTCCCCAAGTCCGTTTCCGGGATCGATCGCGATATGGAAGTCCGCCTCGATAAGGGAATTGAATTCCGCGGCTCGATTTCCCCGACGGGATGGCTCGCCCTGTTTGCGCAAATCCGCAAGCAGGCGAAGAAGTTCCGAGACACCCCCGGCTTCGAGGTCAGCATCGAGCCCAACATTCGGATTTGGCCGAAGGCCCCGGCGGGGTCGAGTGACACTTCCTACCTCGTGCCAATCGAGAGTGGATTCGGAAGTCGATTCTCGATCGCGGCCGCCCCGGGTGACGAACTCGAACTCGAGATTCACTTGCTCGTGCAGGCGAGTCCCCTGAGCCCGATCACCAAATCCAAGCTCCCCGGGATCAGTCCCGAGCGGGTGCGCGCTCCCGAAGATGGTTCGTCCCGTCTCCCTTCATTCCAGGTCGACGTCAATGCCGTGCTGTCCCACGTCGAAACCACCGTCAAAGACCTGTAGAGCCTCCGGCCGATCCGGACCCTCTCCATATCCACGTACCACCGAGGTCGAGGTGAGGCTCAGAAACAGAAGTTCCGGTGCCTGCCAAAGGGGCTCTTTTTCCTTCCGAGAGGAGAGTCGGAAGCGGAGATGGGGTTATTGGGCCGTCGGCGGCGCTCCGTGACGGTGACCTGGGCTACGGGCTCAAGTCGCAGGCGGATCTGGTGATCCGCGTTCCCATGGGCGGGGGCACGCATGTCGCGAGGGCGGGGGCACGCACTTCGGGAGGAAACGGTTGGTTGATGGGAGCGCGCGTGGGGCTGGGACGGTGGGAACGCGGATCACCAGATCCGCACGCTGC
>CADEGH010000027.1:0-46611 GCA_902826835.1 uncultured bacterium
AGCAAACGCCAATTTCCCACTAGTCGGCATAATCCGTAGGTCGGCATAGTGGGAATTATGCCGATGTCGGCATAATTCCCACAAGTCTGTCACGTTGTTGGGCCCGTAGAACTCGTGACCGGCTCCCTCGCGCCATCCATAGAAACAGTTTGCCGTCACGATGCCGTCGGCAATGTAGTGGGGGTGTTGCGCAACGTCCATCGAGTAGACATCGCCTGAGAACCCTGTTCGGTCAATTTCGTCAATGGGGACCCATTCGATCTTCCCACGCCGGGACGGAACTGGAACCGCCATGGCACCAGCGATCAGGTTGCATGTCCGGATCTTGAACGGAACGCGGCGGCTCACCTTCACGTGGTCTCGCGTGGACGTTACAAGCGGGCATTCAGCATACCGGCCATTCATCTTCAGGAGGTCAAGCGCGTTGGCCTCCATGACGTCGAGGTCCAATCGATCGTAGACACGATCGACCTTGTCGATTTGCCGGAGACCCTTCGTGTGGTGGGCATCCGCCCATGTGCAAGTCGGAATCCCGAACTTGGCCAGAATGAACTGTTCCTCAAGTGCAGCGTCCATGCTCGATGCGTGTGTGGAGAGGATCCACGCTTCGTCCCCACCCTCCACGTAGAGGCGGTGCTTCAACCCGAATCCCCAGGAACTGAGCATCATGGACTTCCCAACCCGCCACCATCGTCCCCTGCGCATCAGGTAGGTGCACCAGAGTCGAGACGCGTCCTCCGTGAGTTTCGCGCTCCAGAAGTGGCTGGGTGTGCAGTGGGTGACCTTGCCACCGACCACGACTCCAAGAAGCTCGCCTGAGAAGGGCCTGGAAGTTCTCGCGATCTCTGATCCGTGCTTCCTGCCGATGATCGCGTTGTGGTGCTTGCTATAGGCCACGACTCGGTCACCGTCCACAAGGCTCTCGATCGGCACCGAACCGTCCGGCGTGTCAACCATTGTCCCCGCCGGCTGACACCACTCGTGCGCACCCATGAAGTCTTTGCGGGTGAGAACCGGGTGAAGTTTATTCCATATCAGGGCCTGCGAGAAATAGAGACCGTTTGACTTGAGGGCCGGAGGGTAGTTGGCGCAGTTGGCGTAGCCGCCCCAAATGTAGAACGAGGCGCCCGGCTCCATCGCAAACGCGAGGTTGCCGAACCACAGATCAAGGATTCGCTCGAAGTCCTCGTCGGTCATGAAGTCGTTCTTCAGCGGCCGGTCCTTCGCCCGCATCTTGCGGGTGGTCGGCGTTGCCTTCCCGGGGTCGCGCGCGAGGTCCAACGACTGGTGGTGTGTCGAGGCGAACGAGGAGAGTCCGGCCGCGATGGCGTTGTTCGACCGGGGCTCGACTTTCACGTTGTACGGCGGGTCGGTGTTCACGAGGTGGATGCGCTGCCCTCCGAGCAGGCGCACAAGGTCCTCGCGCTTCGATGAATCGCCTACAAGAAGACGGTGGTCACCGAGAATCCACAAGTCCCCGGCTCTGCAAATCGGAGTGTCCAGGGGCTCGGGAGGGATGTCCTCGTCGGCATCGCCCATCGCGGCGTCCGCCACCTCCGCAAGCAGCCTGTCGATGTCGTCGGTGGAGTAGCCCACGCCGTCGATCGCGTTCTCGGATCGGAGTTCTGCGAGCAGGCGGGAAAGGACTCCGTCGTCCCACTCGGCCAGCTCCGCCGTCCGATTCAACGCGATGGCCAACGCCGTCGCGTCGAGGTTGGTCACGTCGAGCTCGACGATGTCGACCTCGGTCCAGCCGAGCTTGCGCATCGCGGTCAGGCGTCCGTGGCCCGCGATCAGCCGTAGGGTGCCTTTCTGGACGACGAGCGGCTCCGCTTGCCCGAACCGCTTTAGCGACCCGACGATCGCGTCCAGGTTGCCCTCTGGGTGGAGCCTCGGATTGCTCGGGTCGGGAACGAGAGATTGGATAGGAACGCGTTGAACAGTCAGACTCATGGTGTAACCTCCGGACCCGGGGGTGCGGTCGGGATCGAGTCGCGCATCTGTTGGGTAACCTGCGCGATTGCCCTCGCGTACTCCTCGGGGGTGTGCTGGTTCTTGGCTTCGACCGCCTGCTCACGATTGACGCGGCCCCATCGGTCGGGCCACCGGCGTTCAAGGCGCCACGCTGCCGCCTGCCAGTGCTTCTCGGCGGCCTTGGCGATGATCAGGACGTCGCGCATCTCGGCCTGGGCGAGAGCGCGCTGCACCGCCTTGCGGAACTCCCGGTAGGCGCCGGTGCCCTTCCTCCTCCCGAGCCTCATCCACCGAAGGATCGTCCGTTCCGAGATCCCCACGTACCCCGCCGCGACCTCGAAGGTGCAGCCGGACGCCAGGATCTCGCAGACCTTGGCGGTGAGCTGGTGGGTCAGCTTGGGTGGACGACCGGACAGGGGATGGCTCCAAGACGGGGGAGGCGGGCTGGTCTTGGAGTGGGGCGCGACGACGCGCGTTGGAGGGAACCCGCTACGGGAAGTCTAACAGGCTGGACCGACGCGTAGGCAGGCATCGGGAACCCCGGCACGGCCTTCCGGGAGCCCTTTTTTATAGGGGTGACAGAAGTCCCCCCCTTTTCGTCAGGAAACCCTGGAAAAGTAGGGTTTCACCGGGATTCGCCGAGGTGACATAATTCGGACCCGAAAACGGCCCCCGGACCGGCCTTCCCGAGGGGGTGCCGGAGCCGGTCGAGGCGGAGCGGGAAGGGGGGGCGAGGCGCCCGGCGGGGGAGGTCCGATGAGGGAACGAATGGGACGCTTGCGGATTCGTAGAGGAGAAGGCGGGTTCGGACGATGCAGAGGAGGGGCAATGGGTCGCGGCCTCTTCTCAGGTCAGGCCGGATTCTGATACGCTCCCCGCCCGCGGGGACAGACGCCCGGCCCAGTGCGTTCCATGGTGGAGTGCGCTGAGGGGGCCGCCCTGGTTTCCAACGCGCAGGAAGTAGCAGCGTGCCGCTAGCTTGGACACAGTGGTGCATCTCGGAAGCCTCAGCCGAACCCGATTCCCTAACCCGAAGGGCCAAATCAGCTCGAACCCATGACCAGTGCCACGGAACGCCTCGCTGGCAGCCCAGCGATTGGAGAGGGAGTGCGAATTCAACACTGCGGGAAGTCATGGACCAACGAATGCATGTCCTCGACTCGGGAGAACTGGAATGACCGCCACGAATGCCTCAATAACGGCGTACGAAAGGAAGCTTTTCGCAAGTTTCGGCCTTGCAGCGACCTGCTTTCTGCTCGTGATTTGCGATATTGTCCCATTCAAGGTCAGTGAAGCAAGGTGGATTCCCAGCTCTCCGGGGAAACTCGGATTCCAAACCGGTAAGCCGGATCGCGTCGAAGAACTGGCTGTCAACGGAACAGCAATAGTTCTGCTTGTGATAGGCGGACTGTCAGCCCTCTTCGGCGTTGCCATCGTCCAACGGGGCGCCGATGACCGGAATGGTCCCCAGAGAGGCTCCGCTGATTCGGCGCGTACAAGTGAGCCACCCGTGCTTAGGGATGAGGAGAGTTCAGACTCAGATGAACAACCTTCGTAGGGCGCAACCCTTGAAGATCGATCTCTCGATTGTTTCGTGTCCCGCCGAGTTTCCTGATGGGGTTCCTTCGCCTATCCGGGCCCGGAGACGCAGATCGCAAAGATACTCGATCGCTCCCGTCCAAGGGAATGCGTCGTCAGCCTATCGCCACCAAGGCTCTACTCAGGGGGGGGCGGATTCTGATAACCTCCCGGCCCGCGGGAACAGGCGATCAGACAATCGCTCTCCATGGTGGAGTGCGATGAACGATCCGCTGAGAATCCCCGCTCGCCACGGAGAGTCGCGCGTGCCGCCATCCTCGCAACGCTGGCGTCCTTCGACATCCTCCGCTGCACCCGAGGCCGTGCCCGAAGCCCCATCCCCAGATGCGCAGGAATTTCGTAGACATGACAACCGAGCGTACTCCCTGGATGCCCATACCTTGCCTCCGCTATGGTAAGCTGCCGTCCAGCACGCGGCCTTACGCGGCTGCGCGCTCCGCAAAAGAGCGGGCCGCGAAGTCCAGCGAGAAACTCCGCGCGATGATGGACCTAGTGTGCCGCTATCTTCGATAGAGTGGAGCTCTTCGGTATGCTCCGACGCTCCCGAATCCCTACCTCAGATGCGAAAGAATATCGTAGACATGACAGCTCCGCCGTCAGGAGGTAACTACCAGCCGACGCCACGCCCCGACCTGGAGATGTGTAATTGTCGTCGGTGGGGAGATGTAGATATCGTTGAGCAGACTGTGTCCAACGGAAGGGTTGGTAGCTTGTTATCGAGAACGCTATCGACTTTTATCGTCGTTGCAGGTGTCGTTGCGGCTCAGTCGATTGCCGAGCTCAAGGGGCAAGCCGACGGCATCTGGTTTGGTCATTCGAGCCAGGTCAATGCGGTCCTGGTGCGTTGCCTCGAAAAGCCCCAAGGAGCACCTACAGCTGACGAATACAACGCTGCAGTCGATAACGAGAAGTTCGCAGAGGGTTTCCCGAACACGGCCCGCGACATCTGGAAAGCAGTCTTGTCCAAGGAACAGGATGAGTCCCAGGCTCAAGAGATAGAGGCGCTCAGAGTTCGACTGATCGAGATCATCGCGCGCGCTGACGCCATGGCCAAGCTCTATCGAAGGCACGCGGGTACGTCCAACTCCGGCTTCGGCGGGATCGTGGAATCGAACGTGAAGCACGCGCAGGAAGTGCTCGGCACGGTCGTAAAATACAGGAAGCCGCCCCCGGCACCTCCCAAGGAAGAACGCAATGAGCTTGAAGAGGAACGTCCTGACCAGCCAAAGGTCAAGCCAAAGTCTGAACCGACGCCTGAAAGCATTTGGGAGTCTAAAACTCCTTCAAACAATGGGGGCGAGGACAACTCCAAGGACCGACGTTGGATATTGTACTCTTGCGTCGCAGTATTAGTTATAATAATTACGCTGGTCGTCCTGGGCAGGATCGTCATAGCACGCAGGCCCGTGCCGAAAGTCATGTCCACAAACCAGTACGAATACGATGCATTCATTTCGTACAACACCCTCGATCGTCAGCCCGTTAGTGCGCTGGTCAGTGCTCTGACGGCCGTGGGCTTCCGCGTCTGGTTTGACGACCAGAACCTTGTTCGCGCAGCTCCGTTTCCAGCCGAGTGTGCGAGTGCGATATGGAATTCTCGCTGCTTCGTACTCGTTCTGGGACCCCGGGGACTCGGCCATTGGCAGCGCGATGAGGTCAACGAAGCCCTCCAAGTCTACCGGCAACGCGGGAGTCGGGGAATCAGCGTTGTTACCCTGCCGTCCGCTGATAAAAATAGTCTGCCCGGGCCTCTGAAGAGTATCGGCTACATTGATCTTGAGGCGACTTCCCCCGACTCGATCACGACGGTCCGACAGGTAGCCCTCAGCGTATTCGGACTCTCGCCCAACGCGGCACCTGAGGGGGCCATCGATGCGGACTGGGTGAAGAAGGCCCGGGATAAGCAATTAGGCCCGAAGGCGCGACCGCTGAGCGCCCAGCATCAACGGGATAAGTTGCCTCTAGTTGCGTCGAAACACGATTCGCCCGCACTATCCGGCCCCGCACCCCATTCGTCTGGGGTTAGCGGCATGCGGATACGCCTGATCGCAATTTTGTTTGGCCTACTGGCCTTAGCTGGCTGGTGGTTCGGATGTGCCCAGCGGCCTTTTCCTGTGAACGTAAGAATGGAGCAATTGACTGCGAGTGGGGTGCACGACAGACGCAAAGGCCAAGAAATGCGTTACGAACTATACTCTCAATGCCATCCGCGATTGGCACGAAAAATGGAGGAAAAAGCACCTAACAAGATGGCAGGGCACAACCTGGCCTCTAAGGAGCCGCTGACGATCTGGGTGCCACCCGACTGTAACAAGCTTGAACTTCGGATCTATTTCGAGTGTGATGGCGAGTCGTGTGAGGGGCCACTCCTCACGTTATCTCGTGCAGAGCTGGTTGAACTCACGGACAAGGCTGTTCTCTATACAGATAACGTAATCGCTAAGGAGAAATTGAGCCTGAAGGATGGCACGTTATGGTTCGAGTCGTTCACTTTCACCCTCAAAGCATGGCGACCCTAGAAGCCTGTCCCAAAACCGTAATTTGCAATAGCCTTCTCCCACGTGTGGTGCAAACTCTTGGCGAACGAATCATAACCAGCCACTCGTGGTCGAATCAAAACCACCCAGCCTGAGCAGGGGAAGGAAGCCGTGTGGCTTAAATTCTCAAACGGCCGAATAGCCGCAAAATGCAGAGTCTGCGCAGCTCGTGAATAGGCCACGCTCATCCGACGAGGGCATAATCTGACCGTCGAATAGTCAGGTGGAATTCAATAAACAGGCTGTCCGCTCACGTGGCACGCCGGAAATAGAAGCTCAGAATGCCGCCGAGCCGCGTTCGGCGGACCACGCGACCGCGTCGATGCCCGCCACCCGCCACAGACCGCGGGGCCGAGTCGCCCATCGCTTGGCGACTCACCGTGGTCGAAACGCAACTCCGTGGCCCGGGAACGCGGCCGATCGCATCTCGCCCAAGGGGCCCGAGTGGCGGGTTCCTGCCCATCTCCTGCCATCCGCCGCCACCACGGGATTTGCGGACTCGGTTCCGAGTGGTACCCTCTGCCAACTACTGTCTCCGACCGAGGGGTGGCCTGCGATGCATTCCTAAACCGCAGGTCGTGCGTTCGAATCGCATCGGGGCCGTTCCGCAACTCCCAACCCACTCCCGACTTGTGGCGTCGCCGGTGCATCAGGTTGCATCGGAATCGCGACCACTTGGCGAGTTAGTGGCGGGGTGGTGCGGAAGTGGTGGGGCCCGTGAGGCGGCAAATCACTCCGGGCCCGGACATGCGTATGACAGAAATCAACCCCCTAAAAACTGATGCTCGACATTTCGTGACCCAGGCCCGAGTGGCAAGAGTTGTCAAGCCGTGGATCACTGCCATCGGGATTACGAATACAGTCGCGCTGCTATCCGGCATCGTGTACGTCGTATTCGTACTTCCAGGAGCGATGGCGGAAAAGGCGATGGCAACCTACAGGGACCAAACTGCGGCTATGACCTCTGCGCTATTCGGACCAGCTGTGGACTCGATCCGAGATGCCGGCCGGGTATCCGATCAGGTGAAAGATGCAAATAGTGACATGCGCGACATTAGGAATGACATTACATCTCAAGAAAGTGCACTTAAGGAACGGGGTAACCAATTATCTAAGGTAAAGGATGACATCATTGATCTTGAGAGGACACTCGCGATAGTCAAGGCCGACCCCAAAAAGATCGAAAGTGTTGTTGCAATGCTGGATCGTATGAAGGAATCCAAGGATGGAGCGGAGCTGCTGAATAAGCTTGCTTCGATTGGCATTGTTATTGATTCTCAATATCCATCGGGAACCATTGTCGCTTTCACAGGACACACGGATCCCAATCCATGGCTCATCTGCGACGGTCGCGCATTCGATGACGATAGCGTATTCAATCGAAATGGCAATATCGATGCCAGGCTATCCGGAGCCCAGGGGAGTGGCAAGTTCAAGAGACTCAGGGAGACACTCGGAAATTATTGGCCTACGACAAAAGTGAACGGAACGCCTGTGTCCAAGCTACCCGACCTCCGCGGCATGTTCCTGCGAGGGGCGAATAACGCCAGGTCTGACGACTGGGCTGACACAGCGGAACGGTTTCCGCAGGCTGGTGGGATGGGCTCGGTGCAGCATGACTCTGCTGTCGATGCCCGATTTAACGCATTCCCGATTGTAGCTGTCGCAGACAACCAAAGAGTCGAGTTTATTGCGTCTGGATATAATTTCATCGTTTCCGGAAATATTGACACTCACCTTCGCGGAAGTGTCACTCATCCGTTCGCACCTGGACCGGGCGACACCCGCCCCCAAAACGTCGCCGTGAACTGGATCATCAAATACTGACCGATCCCATTATCCCAGCTTCCCCACCGCCCCTCGCAACTCAGCCACTCCGAGGTGGGTGTAGATCGCGCTCGTGAGCCGTGGGTCGGAGTGCCCGAGCAGCACCTGGGCCTGCGTAAGGCCGACGCCCGAGCGAGCAAGTGCGGAAGCGAAGGTGTGGCGCAGCGTGTGGATGTCGAGATTGCGACCGATCTCGTCGGTGTGCGAAATCCCGGCTGCGTTGAGCAGCTGGTGGAAGCGATGGACCCAAGTGCCGGGGACAACTCGTCATGTCATTCCGGAATCGTGACGAAACGAACGCGATCTACAATGACCTCGGACTTCCGCTGGGCTGCCGGGACATCGGGATCTGTAGGATCGCCGGCGTCATCAGAGGTCATCCGTATGGCGAGCTCGGCGAAGCCCTGAGGCGTGCGATTCAGACCCTGGGCGAGTAGACGTGCGACATGATTATTGGGTGCTCGCCTATGCTTGTTCCAGACTTCAAGGCGAGCGAGTCCGATCTCCGGAACAAACTCAAAGTCTATGGTGACCACCCTTCCTATGATCATATCAGGGCAGAACAAGTCGGTGACGAAGGATTTGTCAGAAAATAGTCCATTAAGCATGATTCGCATTGGATATCTGTCGTCATCAACTTCTCGTGAGTCTCTCGCGTGGCCGACATCGAAACCAGTGATGAACTCGCCGAACGGCGGTTGCTGCTGGCTATCCGGAATAATCTTCGCCAGGCCGATCCGCAGGCTCATTGCAAAGTCAATGCGGGAAACCAAGAGGTCGGCAGTTATGCGAACTGGACTGCGACCGTCCCAAGTGGTGAGCCCGGCGGCGGCGTTGATCGAGGAAAGGACCATCGATCCAGACGGAACGGATTGGCCAGCTGCACCGCGGAAACAAAGGAACGGTTTATCGCGGTCGTCAATGGAGCGCTTCGCCCGCATTGCGGCGTGGTCGTATTCAAATGTCGGCATCGAAAGTTCAGCTGAAGAAGACCAACTTGTTTCGCCCAGTTCGATGATGCCGTCCTCGTCCCGCAGGCGCGAGAGTTTATTGGCGAGCCGCCTCCGCCCTTCAAGGTCAAGCTCCAACAGGGGGCCCAAACCGACCGTCTTGCTGGATGAATCGGCATGCGCGTAGGCTGTAGTTGCGGCTGTGTAGTCGCCTTCGATGAGGTGTAGGTCCCCACGCATTCCCGCGAGGCGGCATTCGGCGAGTCCTACATGCTCGCCGCCCGTGTCAAGGAGCTTGCGCGCGTAGCGGGTGCGGCCGATCGTCACCAGGCCATCGATGACTGCGTGGAGGAGGAGTTCTCTCTGTTCCCGGGGCCCGTCTGGTGCGAGTGCGACCTGGAGCCAGGCATCCGCGATGGCGTCTGGCCGTTCTGCGACCTGGACGCTGCGTATGGTCGCCCGGTCTGAGGCCGTCGCCTGTGCAAGGGGTCCACTGACGGCGGTGAAGCCAAGTATGGCGATCGCGTACGGCCTGATAAGTACGATCTCGGAGTCTCCGTCGTCATCGAGGTCTCCCACAATCGCTTCATGGCTAATCGTAGGAGAAAGCAGTAGAGATGGGGACTTCCTGGCCATGTTGGCGACGAAGATATCGCGCCGTTCGATCAACCCAGTTTCACCATGAGGCATTCTGGTTCGAATGCCGGCGACAACCAAAGGCTCCCGCGCATTGGATGCCGACCGTCCAGCTCGTATGAAATCGAACGCGCACCAGGGACGCGAAATGAGCGCTGCCAAAATAGGATCTTCAACAGTGGGACCGCAAGGCTTAAGTTGGGTGGTTGTCTGGTCAACAAGAAACAGGCCGGGGGGAAGGGGCTCATCTCCGTTCACCCCCGTAGGAGTGTAGGACCTCCCGACAACAAGTTCGTCCACATCGCCCCCTGTTCTGGGAATCACCGACATGCCGCCGATAACTCCAATGGGCAGAGGATCATGAGCCTGCTTGAGTACCCCGGCGACCAGGGCGTATTCAAAGAGAGCAAATCGTCGGTGGCCGCAAGTACCTACCATAAGGCGTGCTTCCCGACCGGGGCTTCCAGGATCGACAAGGACCGTTGAGATATCTTCGCCTGGACCTGGCTCGTCACCCCTATAGATTCCTACGTTGTCCCTGGGCCATCCGGAACCAGCCGACAGCACCGCGACTATGCGGCGACGTCCTGGGCCAGTGACGAGCACGAGATCCTCCGTTCCATCCGCGTCCAGGTCGCCGGTCACGAGGTCGGCGATACGCTCGCCGCACGACCAAGTCCACTCGGGTTCGGCAGCGGGGCCGTCGCGATCAAGCTTCCAAGCAGCAAGGAAGCCCTCGCTTCTTGGACCTGGCGTGTGTTCGGCTCGAATCCGATTGGCCGCAACCAACAGGAAACTGGGTTCGGATTGGCTGCGCGACCAGGCGGCAATTCTTACGATTCGCGCATCGGCGGGGATGCCTTTGGGGGAACGATCAAGCGGATACGCCAGGACGGATGGACTGCCGGGGCCGCTCAGATTCCAGACTCGCACCGGTACCGTGCCGGTGCCTGACTCCGCGTCGAGATCCTCGACGGTCACGAGAACGTGATGGTCTTCATGGCGCGCGATGGTCGCGAAGTCCGCGCGCGCACCCGGAATACCGCACCAGCTTCCCAGGTCCGAGATGGCGGGGGAGAGGGCTTCCAGCAGGCCGGGATCGAGGCGAGCGGATAGCACAACATCACCTGTCAGGCTCGGGGCGCTGACAGGGAGCTGAGCGTCGTGATTGCGGGCGGCCACTATGTCCAGGCTCATGAATGCGCAGTCGCGCAGGATAGTGTGTGCAGCCATTGCCGCCAGCGACCCCGGATTCCGAGTCACGACGAGCCCTGCGAGACGACTGGCCGTCCGGTGAAAGCCACGATCGAGCAGGATCCGTGCCCCTTTGAGCACAGCCAGGTGGGCTTCTTCTTGATCTTTAGCGACCGCCCACCCACTGCCGATGTCTACGAAGGCCATTTCGGGCTCATCAATCGCGATATGGTCAACGGCGTGGCGAACAGAATCGATGGCGGTTCGCACCCTTCGTGCGCGCGCCGCCGACAGCATAGAGGTGGTGATAAAAGCTGCGAGGAGCAAGAGTGCCGCTGCGCCAATGGATACGGGCTTATGGCGACGGAGGAACTTCAGCGTGAGGCCCGACCATCCGACAGGTCGAGCAGAGATCGGGCGATCTTCAAGAACCGCCCGAAGATCCGCCGCAAATTGCGCGGCGGACCCATAGCGTCGTTTCGGGTCCAACTCGATCGCCTTCAGCACGATCGTATTGACGTCGGATGGGATGGCCTGGTTGAGGCGTCGGAGTGGCGTCGGGTTGCCCGCGAGAACTCTTCTCTTGATCTCGTCGCTGGTGGCCCCGGAGAACGGCACGGCCAGTGCCAGCATTTCGTAGAGCGTGACCCCGAGTGAATACACGTCGGATCGATGGTCAACTGGAAGTCCAATCGTCTGCTCGGGTGAGGAGTAGGCTGGCGTCCCGAGATAGTGTCCCACCTCGGTCAAGTTGGGTGATCCGAGGACATGCGCGAGCCCAAAGTCGGTGATGACGGGCTCGCCGGTGGGTGTGATCAGGATGTTCGCTGGCTTGACGTCTCGGTGTACGATGCCATGTTCGTGTGCCACCTGAAGCGCTTCGGCGACGACCGCCGTGACTTTGAGCGCCCATGCCATGAACATAGTATCCCATTGGTGGAGTCCCTGCGGCGGCTGACCTGCGGGGCGGAAGTTCGCGGAGGCGGAGAATTGCCAGGCGTTGCTAGCGGATGCTCGCCGTGCTCCTACTCCCTTCGCGCGCGAGAGAATTCGATCAAGCGACTCACCATCGACAAGATCCATGATGAGAAATGGGACTCCGTCGAGCACGCAGAACTCGTGAACCGGGACGATCGCGGCATGGCGAAGCATCGCGGCTGCTCGGGCCTCTCGCTCGAATCGCTGGATCTGCTTCAAGTCGAGAGCACGGGCAGAATGGAGGATCTTGAGGGCCACTCTCCGCCCCACGGTCCGTCTCACTGCCTCATACACAGTCCCCATTCCGCCTGAGCCCAGCTCCCGGACGATGTCGAAATCGCCCAGGCTCCTGCGCTCAACCACACCCGCTTCCGAAAGGCTCGAGCTTCCCGCGATCGCCAGATCATCGACAAACTGCCTGTATGCCGCGAGACCCAGGGCGAGCTCATTGTGCAGCTCAGGGTGCGCCCGGAGGACCGCATCGAAGTCGAAGGGGCCCTCGGATGCGATCCGCAGCCCCACTTCGTCGAGTATCTTCTCAACCTGCCGAAGTCGATCACCGGAGTCATCCATAGGGCGTTCCTGAATTGGCGCCGTAGGCTTCCCGGATCCGACGCAAAAGCCTGGTGCAACGAATCCTAGCCGTATCTGCGCCGCACTCGAAAATGTCACCTATCTCGTCCCATGCGAGTCCGAGGTCGAACCTCGCCATGACGAGCGTGCGCTCCTCCTCCTCGAAGCGACTCATCACAATCCGCAGGCGGCCGACAGCTTCGTTGACCTCAGCAGCTTCGACCGGGGATCTCACTCTCGCATGGGTGACTTCAATCGCCCCTTCGGCGGCACTCCCGTTCAGGAGAGTGCCTGCCGGAGTGCGCTTCAATGCGCGATGGAACACCCTCTTGGCGTGGAGCTTGCGATCGATGATAGTCGACAGCCAACCGAAGACTGAGACGCCATCGATTTTTCTGTAGGCGGGGAAGGACTCCAGAGCCTCGCCTATACAGCTTCGTACCAAGTCGTCGATTCCCTCCTGAACCGCCAGAGCATGCCCCATTCGACGTCGGACGGCAGCCCGCGCGAAGTCGGCAAAGCGGTTGAGCAGTTGCTTTGTTGCGGCGTGGTCTCCGCCCTTAGCTCTGCTGATCAAGGCTGAGGTGTTTGCGGGGCTCTCCGCGTGAGCCAGGTCCGTCGATGGTTCTCGTGTCATGCGTGAATCCAGGTCGACCATGACAAAGTGCTGGGGGACGTACGCGCAATCCACGCTGAAGGGTCCGCTGTGAGGTCGCCCGCCATGCCTGCGCTGGGATGGGCGGGAGTTTCGGATCCCGCCGTCCGCGAGGCCATCCTACAGCCGCCGGGCTAGAATGTGAATCGCACTACATTCGAGGCGGCGATCCCGACTGGAGTCAAGATGATAAGGGCGAGATCCGCGGTCGTGCCGGTGGCAAACACTGCTGTCGACCCCCAAGGCGCGTTCCACGGAAGGTATGGGTAGGCCGCCGCAGCTCCCGGAAGGAGCAGGTCGAACATCCACGGTTCGACCGCGGGCGGCAAGCCCGGTTGGGTGAGGAGGAGGAGTGACAGCGTCACGATATCGTGCTGCAGGCCGAAGAACGGCCCGGTGCCGGGACCTCCCACCGCCGGCGTCAAGGAGAGAAGCGTTGCCCCCATGGTGCCGCCGCACGGGACGCCCCCAGCCCACAATGACAGGTTGGCGCCGCCTGGTCCCGATGAGCCGAGCAAACTCAACATTGGCGTCGGCCCCGACGGGGCGTACTCAATGATGCCGAAGTTCAGGCCAGAACCTTGGTCGTTCCACCGCCCCGGCCAAGTCGTGTTGAAGTTGACCTTTATCTCGACGTAGTCTTCGTTGCCTCCACCGTTGTTGGGCTCACCGCCAACCCAGTTCGTGTAGCTATATGGCTCCCCGCTGTCCAACTCGAAGGTCCCCTCCACGATCTCATCTGTTAGGCCGATCCAGGCATTGTAGTTCGGAACTCCGATGGGGAAGTTCGCAAGGACGAACGCATTCTCCGCAGCGTCGTTGATCGCGACGAGATAGCCGCCCAGTGCCATCGCCTGGGCTCGGGCCGACATAAACGTCATCGCTTGGGCGGTCCGAATGTAGACGTGACCGTTGGCCGGATTCACGACTGCCGCGCCTGGCAGTTCGACGATGGCGTTGTTCAGGACCAGGTTCGTGTTGTCATTCCACCGGCCGAAGTTCGCTGTTGGCAGTCCCGATGGGTTGAGGTTGATCTCGACGAACTCCTCTCCGCCGAGGTTGTTGGGCTCACCGCTCATCCAGTTTGTATAAGTAAGGGGTTCACCGCTGAGCCAGAAGAACATTCCGGGCGTCCCTTGATCGGATAGGCCAATCCAGTCGTGGCGATTCCCCAGCCAGGGCGCGAAGTTTTGGACAATGAAGGCGTTCTCCGCGGCGTCGTTGATCGCGACCAAGTATCCACCGAGGGCCTCCGCCTGAGCGCGCGCGGCCAGGTAGGTCATCGGTTGAGCGATCCGGACGTAGGCGTGTCCGTTGGCGGGATTCACGATGGGGGGTCCGCACTGTGCAACCGCCGACGCTGCCGTCGCGCAGTACGTGAGCACGCCGCATAGGAACTTTAGATTCTTCGACATGAGTTGCTCCAGGGTAGAGCCGTGGCCTTGCGTCGTCACACGACGTTGTGTGGCGACGCGACCAGGTCTCTGCGAGCCACCTGCAAACATCCGAAGCGTTGGTGAAACCGAACGAGATTCCTGAAATTCTGCGGAGACTTTCTGGCCTACGCTGAAAAGGAGCGCCGGTTTCGCCTGGTGTCGTTGTGGGCGCCCAAGGGCTACTTCGCCCCAACTTCGCGACCGCCCCGCGCCAGTCCTCGACTCCAAGGTGAGAATAGATCGCGCTCGTGAGCCGCGGGTCGGAGTGGCCAAGTAGGGCCTGCGCCTGGGTGAGGCCTACCCCGGCACGGCCGAGTTCGGAGGCGAAGGTGTGGCGAAGCGCGTGGATGTCCAACTTGCGCCCCGGTACACCGGTGCCCTCGATTCCGGCCTCGGCGATCAGTTCGTGGAAGCGGTAGAGCGCGCACCGATAGGCCCGGCGGACAGGCTTGCCGCGGGGCCCCAGGAAGATGAATCCGTCGCCGTGGAGGAGGTAGCCGTGAAGGGTCTTCAATTGCTCGAGGTCGCGTGCCACGGCGGGCACCAGGGGAATCCTCAACGGCTTCCCGTTCTTGGTCGTCGATGTGCGGAGGCGGAGGGTGCGGGTCTTTGCGACGGCGTGGTAGTCTGCCCATCGCGAGGCAACCAGCTCTGTCCACCGTGCGCCGCTCAGCAGTAGACACCGTCAGAACGGGAGCTGGGGAATTCGCCATGCGTTAGGTACGGTCTTCGACGAGGAGAATGCAATGGCAGATCCGATTCCGGAGAGCACACCCCACGAGCCAGGCGCTCAGGTCGGAAAGGAGCCAGCAGGAATGAAGGCCGTTATCGCTGCGGAAGCGACGGAAAGTGTGGTGGACTCCGCGGCTGTGACGCCTGGGACCGGAGCGGGCACCAACAAAAGTGTGCCGCTGCCTTCTGAGGCTGTGACCGCGGCCCTCCATCGATTTCTGGACGGCCTCCTTTGGCCTGCTGTCGCTGGAAACGTCTTATGGACGCTCGCAGCCGTCATGGTGTCTCCTTCGAAGGAAGTGCAGGCTATCGGGCGTTTCGCACCCGCCCTCGCCTTGGCATGCATTGGGTGCTCCGCTGCCGCGGCGTGGTCACTGTCGATCACGCAAGAGCTGCACAGGGACAAGAGTCACGCGTGTTGGCATGCCGTGGTCGACCTGCTGTATTCAATTGGGTTAACCGTCAGTGTGCACTCCATTTACAACGGCAGTACCATCGCCTGCTATGCAACGGTAGGAAGCCTGTTAGTCGCGTGGCTGGCTCACAGGTGTCGAATCTGGAGGAACGAAGGTCAGGGCAGGCACCGGAAGCGCATGCTGTGGGCTCATCCGGTGCTGGCCATTTCCTGCCTCATGATTGCCTGGATTTCTCGGACGTGCGTCAACTGGATGTGGTTGTACGCCCTTGCCGTTGCCGTGTTCTTTGCATTCTGGGGTGGTTCCCGATATCGGGCTAGATCGGCGGACCGCTAAGGGACCGAGCTTACAGCTCGGAAGCGAATCGGGGTAACGTGACGGTGCTTCAATACGTTCATCGGGTGATCAAACAACCGGCGTCTGCCCGATGTGGTGGCGTGGAGAAACCTCTCCATTTTCTGGAACTCCCCGGAGGTGAGGGCAGCGCGGCTTTCAGTGCGGGGCGGATCGCCCGCAATGAGAGTACTTGACACGCTCGGTTCCCATACGACCTTGGAGCTGCGGCCTATATCCATGAGAGCCGGACGCCCCACCCAGAAGTGCGCCTCAACCAATGACTGCCACCCTCCCCACCGCCCCCGAAGATTCTCGACCCCAAGTTGCGCGCAGAGCGAGGCGGTGAGCCTCAGTCCGAGTGCCCGAGCATGCCTTGGTCACCTTCGAAGACGCACCCCATCGTCACTTGCCCCCTGTGCCAGGGGAGTTGCCGACGGGCCGTCGATCGGTGAGGATCGAGGATGGCCGAGAAAATCTCAGAGACTTTGTTGGAGTTTGCGGCTCCCTTGATCGATGCTTGGGGGCAACCGCCGAACCGAAAGCAGTTCGAAGCCTTGATCAAGATCTCCTGGCTCGCGTGGAACGCGGTGGTCTACGCCGAACGCGGCAACCGAAAGTACCTGGAGGAGGTGCGGGCTCGGAACGCGAGGACCGGCAATCGGCAGCACGAGCTGCTCTTCGATGATTTGGTTCAGCGGAAGCGGGCTCTGTTCGGCGATGATCACCGATTGTTTGGCGACTGGTCGCTGGTTGCTGACGGCGAGGGCGGACACCGCCTGCACGTGAGCGGTTATGCACCGCCAGCGATCACCAAGACTCCTGAAGCGTGACACGCTTGAGGTCGAGCCAAGGGGCCCCTACGCGGTGTGGTTCAATCTCTCGAAGGGCAGGATGCCCGGGAAGGCCGGGGCGAATGGTGAACGGCGAAGGGGATTGGGCGGGGGGCGCTTAGCGGCGGAGTTCAGAGTTGATCGGGGAAGCGGGGGGTCGAGAGGTGGAAGCCGAGAGGGGCGGCGGGATCGAGGAACGCGGATTGGACGGTGAGGGAGATGCCCAAGGAGGGATTGGGGGCGGCGAATCCGGGGAGAAGAAGACGGCCGGACGCATCGAGGGTCGGGCCGAATGCGGAGCTGAAGAGTCCGATGCTGTCGAGGAGGACGAACCAGCCGGACTCGGGAGTCCCGAAAGGACGGACTGAGAGTACGAAGTCGCCCGCGGCGTTCGGGAAAGGGAGAATTGGCGCGGGAGTTTGGGCGTCGACCAAGAGCACGAGGGGAGCCAAAGCGGTGCCACCCTCGAGGGAGACCGCGTAGGCCTCTCCCGGCAGTGGATTGAGGGGGTGTCGGACGATGGTTCCGCGGTTGCTTCCGGGGCCGACGGCGACGGCGCGCGCGTTGGACGGTGCGAAGTGCCCGTTCTCGATAGCGATCGCGACACCTCCCGGGCGAGTCGCACCCGGAACGCTCGGGCCAAGCGTCGCCAGGAGCAGTCCTTCGTTGAAGAAGACGGTGGGCAGCGGCGTGCTGTCCGCATAGACGGTTGCGGTGGGGAGGAAGTCTGCTCCGGAGATTAGGAGGCTGATCGGAGAGGATGAGAGAGTGAGCACCGGAATGGAGAGCGGGCCGACGACGGAAAGGGTCGGGGGCTTGATCACAACACTCAGTGACTGTGATTGCCCACCTCCGGGGCCACCATGGAACACGGTGACCGTCGCCGTTCCGGGAGCAATGAGGAGCCCTGCCGGGACTTGAGCGGAGAGCTGCGTCGCGCTGACGAGCGTGGTCGCCAGGGGCGTTCCGTTCCAGCGGACGACGCAGCTCGGCGAGAGGAACTTGGCGCCGTCGGCAATCACGACAGTGCTCGCGCTGCCAGCGATCAGCGAACCGGGAGTGACCGAGGTCAGAACCGGGACCGGATGTTCGACCGCGACGGAAATTGGGTTCGAAGTGCCGCCGCCGGGGGAAGGATTGAAGGCCGTAATCGAGACCGACCCGGGAGTCGTCAAAAGCCCGGCTGGGACCGTGGCGGTGACGCGGTTGGAATCGACGAAGGCAGTCGGGATATCAGCCCCTCCGAGGCGCGCGATCGTTCCCGTATTGAAATTGCCGCCGTCCAGCGTGAGGGCGAAGGGACCTTCGCCCGCCACCAGAGGGCCACCGGACACCGCCGTGAGAATCGGCGTCGGGTTTTGGATTACGAACGTGACGGGCGCCGACGTGCCGCCGCCGGGGGCGCCGGTGAACACTGTGACATTGGCCATTCCGGGCGCTTCAATGAGATTGGCGGGAACCGTAGCCTCGAGCATGGTGCCGTTGATAAAGGTGGTGGCCAGAGGCGTACCTGCCCAACGCACGGTCGAAAATCCGCTCACGAAACCGGTGCCGGTGAGGACCATGGTGAAGGTCGGGCCCCCGGCTGCCGCAAGATTGGGAGCGACGGAATTCAGGGTCGGGGCCGGGAGATTGGCGGAGGTGCTCACCAGGCAGCCTACGGGTCCCGAGGTCGCGGAGGGACTCACCTTCGAAATCACCAGCGCGTGGTTTCCGGACGAGAGCTGAACCAAGGTTCGAGGGGTCCCAACCGACCCGGTGATGGGGGCCTCCGTATTGGGTATCCAGTCATTGCTGGGGCTGGCTGGAAAGATCGCCCAAGAGAGCCCGGCCGGGCCCGTGATGTTGATGTCGTAGAAATTCGGAAACACCACGGCCACATCAAAAATATGCAAGATTTGAGACGTCGTCCAATTGACGGACGCGGACGATCCGACTTGCGTGAAACTGACCGCGGACTGATGCAAGGTACCGGTGTTGGCTTGCGTCAGCGTCCCCGAGCGGAAGACCAGCCCCTCTGTCGGGCTGACGGTGCCCGCGCGCCCATTGGCGACCAAGTATCCGATGCTGGTGGGGCCGCTGCCCACAACCACATCGTCCATGCGGATGGTGTAGCTGTTAGACGTCGTGCCCCGGATACCGACTGCGGTCCATTGGAAAGCGGGAGGGGTGCAGGTGAACTGGTGGGTTGCATTGCGGACGCTGCCCACCGAGGTTCCTGCGCCGGGGAGGGTCAGATGGGTGGTGGTGGGAGCCAGGCGAGCCGTGAAGGTAAGCGCATCGGCGATGGGGGTAGTGCCGCGGGTGACGACGAGCGCGTAAGTGCCGATCGCGGGAGTCAGGACGATTCCGGTGCCATTGACGGGGCCACTTGCGATCGCGGTGTCATGTCTCCTCCAGACTCCGGAGACGCCCACATCGAACAGGTGCCACGTAAGGCCGTTCCCGCCCATGACGATAAGGTCGTGCGCTCCGGCAACGATGGTCGTGAGCTTGAGAATCCTGAGGATGCTGCCTCCGGGAATGCTCGTGGTGATAGCCGCGCCTGACGCGACGTTGGTGCTCACCGCGTGCTCGACGATCGCCGTGTAGTTGAGAGGGTTTTGAGGATCGAGCGGATTGGAAATCGGGGGAGCGAGGAGCGACCCGGCGAACGACGTCCCGGTCGACCCACTCTCGTGAGTCACCAGGAATTTGTTGGGGCCGAGGGTGGATACGCCGCCAAGAGTGACGCTGGTCGATCCCGAGTTGGTGATGCGGACCACACTGAAGCTTTGGGGCGCCGTCGTCACGCTGATGGCCACCGTTTGGGGGCTACTTGGCTGGGAGACCGGGACACCCGGCAGCAGGGGGAGCTGGCCCCGCGCCACTCCGAGGGCGATCGCCCAAACGAACAAAACCGTGTGTCGGACCAGCATGATCAACCCTCGTGGAATCGTCAGAGGCCCTCCAAAGTCGAGGCCCTACCGAGGGATCTCCGAACCGGATTGCGCGAGGACAGGAAAAATCGCCGCGCTGTTCCTTTTCTGACTTTCTCCCGTGTTCGCAGAATCCAATAGGATCTGTCCATGCCGAAGCGCAACGACAAGTCCCGCGAAAGCTCGTCCTGGCCCGGTGGAGCGGGGTGGATTCTTGCCGCTGGTTTGGCGGTCGGTCTCCACCTGAGCCTCCGTAGCCAAGAGCCGCCCCCGTCGCCGCCGGTGCCGACCACCGTGAGTCTCGCGACCGCGTTGGCGGAGTCGGGTTTCGTGGTCCGTGGACAGGGAGCGAGAGGGACCTGCTCGGTGTTCGTGGTCGCCCAAGCGCTGGAGGTCGCGCTGGCCAAGCGGAGAGGGAAGGCGGTCCGTCTCAGCCCGGAGTTTCTGAACTGGGCGACAAACGCCGCGACCGGCAGGACGGACGACGGCGATTTCTTTCACCACTGCCTCGAAGGCTTCGCGAAATACGGGATCTGTGCGGAGGGCGATCTCGAGTACCGGTCGACGTACGTTCAGGATTTGGTTCCTCCACCGTCCGCATTGGAGGCGGCGCGTGTGCTCGGCGGCGCACATGCCGATGCCTTGAAAGTCCACTGGATCCAGACCCTACCCAAGCAGCCGGGGATCACGCGCGCGCACCTGGAGGAAATCAAGCGGCGACTGCGCGAGGGGTGGCCGGTCGCGGGAGGGTCCTACCACAGCGTGCTCTTCATCGGATATCGCGATGCCGTGGAAGACGGCACGGTAGGTGTTCTGATCGCACGCGATTCTGCCCGGGTTGCGGACATCGAGATCAGCTACGAAGAGGCCCTTCGCCGTTTCGGCGACGTGTTTTGGATCGAGGGACACCCGGAGAACCCCGCCGAAACCAAGCTCCCGGATCTCCGACCGGGGAGGTAGAGGCGGGCCACGCGGGCTTCGGCTTCATGGGGCGCTCTCCAGGGGATTGGGGCTGAATCGCCTGCATTCCGGTCGTCTTCGAACCCCCGGCGCCGAGTGCCCGAGAAAATTCGACGCCATTTTGTCGCCCCCGAACCTTGACGGCCGCTTAGGGAAATGAAGGAAACTCCAACCGGTCGCGTTTGACGCCCGGGGTCTCCTTTGGTCGCGGTGTTGGACGGCGACCGAGTTCACAACTCCGACGGATTCCATTGCCGTCGACGATTGGAGCAGAGTATGCGACATCCGTGTTTTGCCTTCGCGCTGGCTTTCATCGGCACTCTACTGCCGGGCTGCGAGAGTTTCGAAACTACCTATGTCGGGGCCCCGCAACCCGGAGCACGCTTTTCCGGGGTCCCTGTTGTGGTCGACCGACCACAATTCGTCAAAGTGTCGGAGAAGACTGTCAGGTACGCGCTGGTCGGGAAGGAGTTGGCTCGGGATACCGAACCCGAGCCGACACCGACTACAGATCCCGCCACAGGGCTCCCAGTAGCCCCCTCGACGGCCCCGGGGGTGCGCACAAATTCGAAGCCCTTGTCGCTAGGCGAGCACTCCGTCTCCGAAATCACCTTCGAGCTGGTATCGGTTCCTGAACTCTATGCCGTGGATATCAAGCGCCCGGCGAACGGCACCGCCAAGAATTCAATCGAGTTCGAGCCAGGTCAGCAGTTCCCGAAGAAGTACTCGTTGGAGGTGGAGGACAAGACGATCGGTGCGGTTGGTGACCTCGTAGCCAAGCTCGCTGAAGCAGCGAAGACCTTCAAGCCCGCGTCCGGAGGCGAAGGCTCTGAGACGGAGGCTGTGAGGCTCGGTGAGACCGTCACTCGAGTTCGGATCTACCGCATTCAGGATTTCCTCGCGGCCGTCGGCCCGGGCCAGCGGGTGACTCCGGTGTTCGACTCGGCGCCCCAATGAGGGGAGCCCACGGTGGCTAAGAAGACCTCGGTTCAACGTCTTTGCGAGGCTCCACCCACGAAGGAGTGGCTTCGGGCACGGGCAGTCCTGGATCAGGTCGGAGCGCGGCTACGGAGGCGTCGAGGAGTAGTTGGGGTCGACATCGGACCGGAGCGGCGTGGCGGCCGCCTCACCGGGCAGCTGGCCATCCGAGTTCATGTGATCGAGAAGATCGAAAGCGATGATCTGTCCGGCAACCGTGTACTTCCCGATGAGATTAGCGGCGTCCCCGTGGATGTGATCAGTATTCCCTTTCAACTCGCGGCTTGTGCGGCCGAGTCCCTGCCGTATCGGCGCCGCCGCGATCCCCTGTTCGGTGCCTATGCGATCCGACCAACCGGGGTGCAGAACTTCGGGACCATCGGTGCCATATTCGTCCTCCCAGACGCGACGCTGGTGGCCCTGACTTGCTCGCACGTCGTCATGGACCAAGTGGGTGTCGGGGTTCATCAGCCGTCCCCGGCGGGGGGCACCAACCTCATCGGGGAGGTCATGAGCCGCGCGCGCACACCCGCCATGGATGTCGCGCTGGTGCGCGTGAATGGGACTCGCAGCGCGGGCTCCGGCATCCACGGTCTCGGTCAGATCAAGGGAATTCTCGACTTGCCCGATCATGCGCAGCAGATTCCCGCGGAGTTCGTGGGCGCTTGTAGCGGCCGGCGGTCAGGTCTGATCACGAGTGCCGATTTCAACGGATCGATTGGTGACGAGCCGGTTCGCGGGCATCTCGTCATTGAACCGAGGAGCACTTCGCCGCTAGGCCGTCCTGGAGATTCCGGCAGCATCGTTGTCGTCGCTGGGCAAGCGGTCGGGGTTGTCCGGGCGGTTTCCGAGGACGCATCGGGGACCGTGCTGGCTTCCCGGATCAAGCCGATCGTGGACCGATTCCGCATCCAGCCGGCTTGAGGCTTTGGCCGGGGGACCCACGGCGCTCGGACGACTCGGCGCTTCGAGACGAGCGCGGAGCAACTCTTGGAGCAGGAAAAACTGCGCGCCGAGATGGCGGTGGGGGTTCATGCCGCTCGCGCCCTGGGGCGATGTGAAGGCAAGGAACTCGCACCGTTCCTGCGCCGAGTTTTCGACCGTCTGTCTCGGAGTCATCATCCGGAATCGTGCGTAGGAGCGGCCGAGGGATTGTTCGAACTGCGGGACGCCGTCGGCATCAGTATGGTGATTCGCCACTTCGAAGAGTATCGGGACAAACTCCGAGCCGGATCCATCGCGCCCGCAGGCGCGCTCCACTACTGCACCCTGCTTCATCGCCGGCTGTACTCCTATCGGGATCAAAAGGCCGAGATCCCCATCGACCTGCCGGCGGATGCCGCGGCAGGTTGGCGTGAGTGGTTCGGGACCGTGCGATCCACGCTCAAATGAGCGAAAAAACCTTGGCCGCGCGCTGGTGTCTAGGAGAGTCCGAGCCTCGGTGATCCAGTGTCAGTTCCGACGGGACTGAGAGCTCGAGGGGTTACACCGGAGGAGGCAGACCTCGGGTCATTTCGCGGTCTTGAGCCATCGGCAAGCCGCCTCAATTACGGGGTCGTCATCGGCGCCGAAGCGGGCCCAGTCGGTGGTGACAGCTTCATCGGGCGGAATCACTTCCTCGTAGCGCTTGCCAGCGCGATCGGCATGAACCGTGACCGTGATGACGAGTAATGCGCCGTCCGCGAGCGGGATCTGGGTGTTCGAGGTGGGAAGCCCGCGGGTGCCCTCGCCGAAGCGACGGGTGCGCGCGCGGCCGGAGAATGCAACCACGATCGCTTCGCCCGCCCCTGTCGTCAGCGGGCCCGTCAGCACCGCGACCGGCAAGTCGGGGCGCAATGCATGAGGCTTATCGACTTTGGCGAGTTCGTAACTCGCGGAGGTCGCGACGCCGCGCGTGGCGTCGTAGGTCCAGTCAGCACCACTCTTCGCACTGGTAAATGCGCCGAGTTGGCCGTCACCCGCCAGGGGACCAATGCCTGCGAGCATCGGCCACAATGATCCGCCGACGTTGCGCCGCACGTCGACGATGAGTCCGCGCAAGCTCCCGTCGTCCATCTCGTCGAGCCGCGCATGCAGCGCATCGTCATAAGCCGCGGCCTTGGGACCGCCGCGGACGCCCGGAACTTCGAGGTAGCCGATGCCACCTTCCAGCCGGCGCCCCGAGGGGGCCTGGAAATCATCGAAGTTCGCGAGCGGCACCTGCACCGTGCGAGTTTCCGCGGTGCCGCTTTGAACGCGGAGGGCGAGCGGCGCCGCACTGCCATCCGGTCGATGGCCACTGCGGAACAGATGGTCAAACTCGCGACGTGGCCACTTGGCGAACTCGGGCTCGCCTTCGACGGCGACGATGCGGTCGCCCAGCGCGAGGCCGGCGGCTGCCGCGGGACTGCCCGGGAAGACCTGCGCCACCGTCGACTGGTGAGGCGCGACGAGCAGTCCGGTGGCCGCCGTAGCGCGGGGCGGGTTGAAGCCCTTCACCGCGGCGGGATCGATCAACAGACCATGCCGGTCGCCCAGAGTCGCCAGCGCTTCACGGATCGCCGGGTAGGTGTCCGCCGGCGTCTTGGCAATGCTCTTCGTGATCTTCGACATAGCCTGAGCCCGCAGGGCCTCCCAGTCCGTCGAATAAACGCGCGAGGCTCCTTGGATCTTGTCGAGCGCGGCTTCCAGATACCGAACGGCATCGGCGGACACTTCCTGTCCACCCGTCTGGGCCGACGCGGCGGCCGCGCCGAGGAAACTGCAGACCGCGAGCAGGAAACTGCGCATGCGGGAAATCATGGCTTGAGCCTCCCCGAATTGGGGCGTTACCGCAACGAGGCTGGGATGAATTGCCAGGTGCGTGACGGTGCGGTCGATGTTGTCAACCTCAACCCCGGGACCCGCACCTTCTGGGGCGGCGAGCCACCCATCGTGGATTGGATCCCGGCAAGCAAGGTAGTCAGGGGAGTGGGACTTGGGGTTCGTGCCCCGCGCATTGACTGCGAGGGTTCAATCCCGCACCTGAGTGCCTGAGAGGGGGAGTCCGGGGAATCAAGGAATGGAGGTCGATCCGCGTAGTCCGTCCCGTTGGAAGGGACTTCAGATTTCCTTAAATTCCGCACGCCTACGCCGGTGGGGACGTCTGAGGCAGAGGGCCTGCGGGAAAATCACCTATAATCTGGATTCTTTAAGAATCTTGACAAAATCCAGATTGTGGCTATGATGAGGCCATGGAAGCAGATCCCGCCGCCACCCTTCGAGCCCACGGCCTGAGCGTGACCGCGCAGCGGTTGGCCGTGCTTCGGGCCGTGAACCGCTACCCCCACGGGTCGGCGGAGGTCATCGCCGACGCCGTTCGGGCCGACATCGGCGTGGTGTCTCGGCAAGCGGTGTACGACGCCCTCGGGGTACTCACCGAGAAGGGGGTCCTGCGCCGCATCCAACCCGCCGGATCACCGGCGCTCTTTGATCCCAGGTCGGGCGACACCCACCACCACGCGATCTGCCGCGCCTGTGGCGCCGTCGTTGACGTCGACTGCGCCCCCGGCCAGGCCCCCAATCTCACGGAGGCCGCCAAAAGCGGCTTCCTCATCGACGAGGCGGAAGTCCTTTACTGGGGCAAGTGTCCGACGTGTCGGCAAGCCACCGCCGCAGCACCCCCCGGTTGATCGACTTTCCAACCCATTCGCACCCCGGACGGGGGCGGTCGACCGACCTCGTCCAACCGTTCACCAATAGGGAGACATCAATGACACTGCAATCGACACCTCTGGCGAGGCCGGCTTCCGCTGAAGCCCGGCCGATCACACTCTCGACTCAACCAAACTGGCGGAAGGCCGCACTGGCGCTCTTCGCCACCGCGGCGCTCACCGGCTCCGCCCTCGCGCAGCACCATGGCCCGGCGGCCGATGCCCAATCGGGCAGCGCCGCGGTCTGCCCGGTCACCGGCATGAGTGCGACGGGATCGGTGGCCGCTCCCGCGGCGGTCCCCCAAACCCCGGCCCAAAATGACAGCCCCGCCGGCGTCTTGGCCAATAAGGAATGGTGGCCTAACCAGCTCAAACTCCGAGTTCTCCACCAAAACTCTCCGGACAGTAATCCCCTCGGCGCCGACTTCGATTACGCCGCGGAGTTCAAAAAGCTGGATCTCGAGGCAGTGCGCAAGGACATCGCGGCGATGCTCACGACTTCGCAGGACTGGTGGCCGGCCGACTACGGCAACTACGGTCCGCTGTTCATCCGCCTCGCGTGGCACAGCGCGGGCACCTACCGCACGAGCGATGGCCGCGGCGGCTCCGCCGATGGCACCATCCGCTTCGCCCCCCTCAACAGTTGGCCGGACAACGGCAATCTCGACAAGGCGCGCCGCCTCCTTTGGCCCATCAAACAAAAGTACGGGGCGGCCATTTCGTGGGCCGACCTCATGATTCTCACCGGCAACGTCGCCCTCGAAACGATGGGCTTCAAGACCTTCGGCTTCGCGGGCGGCCGCGAGGACGTGTGGGAACCGCAGGAAGACGTCTTTTGGGGCCCCGAAGGCGAATGGCTGGCCGACCAGCGGTTCAGCGGAGAGCGCGAACTCGCAAATCCCCTCGCCGCGTCGCAAATGGGTCTGATTTACGTCAACCCCGAAGGTCCGAACGGCAATCCCGATCCCAAACTCGCCGCGCGCGACATTCGCACGACCTTCGGCCGCATGGCCATGAATGACGAGGAAACCGTGGCGCTCATCGCGGGCGGCCACACTCTCGGCAAGACCCACGGCGCGGGCGATCCTCGTAAGCACGTCGGCCCGGAGCCCGAAGGGGCGCCGATCGAAACCCAGGGTCTGGGCTGGGTCAACAATCTCGGCAAGGGCAACGGCGCCGAGACGATCACGAGCGGCCTCGAGGGTGCTTGGACTTCGACTCCGGTCGAGTGGTCGCACGAGTACTTCGAAAACCTCTTCATGATCGAGTGGGAGCTCACGAAGAGCCCGGCCGGCGCGCAGCAATGGAAGCCCAAGGGCGACAAGCATCGCAGCGTGCCGGATGCCCATATCCCGAACAAGATGCATCAGCCGATGATGTTGACGACCGATCTCGCGCTGATCGCCGACCCTGAATACCGGAAGGTCTCCGAGCGCTTCCACAAGAACCCCGCCGACTTCAACGCCGCCTTCGCACGTGCCTGGTACAAGCTCACGCACCGGGACATGGGGCCGCGCGCGCGCTTGCTCGGGCCGAACGTGCCTCCCGCGCAGCTCTGGCAGGATCCGGTGCCGGCCGTCGACCATGCTTTGGTTACCGACAGCGATGTCGCCGCGCTCAAGGCCAAGATCCTCGCGTCCGGCCTGCCGCTCTCCCGGCTCGTTGCGACGGCGTGGGCGTCCGCGTCTTCGTATCGCGGGTCCGACATGCGCGGTGGCGCGAATGGCGCGCGCATCCGTCTCGCCCCGCAGAAGGACTGGGAGGTGAATGAGCCCGCGGAACTCGCCAAGGCGCTGGCTGTTTTGGAGACTGTGCGCAAGGAATTCAACGAGGCCCAGACCGGTGGCAAGCGCATCTCCATGGCCGACATCATCGTTCTCGCGGGTTGCGCGGGAGTCGAAGAGGCGGCGAAACGGGCCGGCCACGAAATCCGGGTGCCCTTTACTCCCGGCCGCACCGATGCGACCGCGGAGATGACCGATGCGGAGTCCTTCGCGGTCTTGGAGCCGGCCGCGGACGGCTTCCGCAATTACGTGCGTGGGGCCGCGTACCGCCCCGCGCCCGAACTCTTGGTCGACCGCGCCCAACTGCTCGGCCTGAGCGCCCCGGAGATGACCGCGCTGATCGGGGGCCTTCGAGTCTTGAACGTGAACATCGCCGGTTCGAAGCACGGTGTCTTCACGACCCGCCCGGGCATCCTCTCCAACGATTTCTTCGTCAATCTTCTCGACCTCGGAACTTCCTGGCGCCGGGTCGGCGAAGGCAAGGACGCCTATGAGGGCGTCGATCGGAAGAGCGGGGAAGTGAAGTGGACCGGCACTTCCGTCGACTTGGTAATCGGCTCGAACTCGCAGCTTCGGGCTCTGGCCGAAGTCTACGCCTCGGCGGACGGAGCGACGAAGTTCGTCAAGGACTTCGTCACGGCCTGGAACAAGGTCATGAACGCGGACCGCTACGACCTCCCCGCGTCCGCCCGCAAGTGATGCGCGTCGCCTCCGCACGTCCGGCACTGCGGCGGGTAAGATGAGCTCTTGAGCCCCCCCGTTGCCGGGCGATCTGCCACCTGCCCTCAAGGCCAAGAACTCGGGAATTGGCGCCGGCCCAAGGCAGGCTGAGAGATTGATATGGGCCACCCCCCCGGGGAATCGCATCGCGAGAAGTGACCTAAATCACTATCAGCCATTTGCTTCAGGCAGGTCGAGGGGGGGCCAGGGGAGTCTGTCTGAGCGCGGGTTTTCACGAAAACAAGTGTTTCAGCGAATGCTGAAATGCTTGCAGCCAGCGAAACGTGGAGCGGAGGCTCCGGCTGCGCTGGGGGACCAGCTGCGTCGGATATCTCGACCTCCACGGAAACGCCCGAATCGCGTTTGGCACTGTCTTCATTGAACTGCAAACGGCGGACAGACCGGTGGTCGAGCAGCGCGCGCAATGTCCGCAACGCCCTGATCGATCGAGAATGGGCCCGCACTTCGAACGACGGAGTTGTCCTCGCGGACCCCGATGGTCTCCTCGACGCATGGCGAGCGAGCTACACCTCGCAGTCACGAGACCGGCGGCGCTTTTACACGGCCCTGCATGGCCGCGAGTTTGAGGGTGCATCACGGGTGGCATTGCGTACCGAAGGAGTCTCGGGGCGAGTCGCGTTTGCATCCTTCTCGGCGGCAAACTGGCTTGCGCCCTACTTGCGAACCAGCACGCACTACTTCGTTGCGGACAGTCAGGGTCTCCGCCACCTGCAAAAGATCCTCCGGTTGGCACCGGTGTCCCAGGGCGAAAATGTGGTGGTGACGGTGGTCAAGGACTCCGACCTGCTACTTGATACGGTTGAGCCTGCACCCGGTGCGATCTGCACGAACCCGATCCAGACGTACCTCGATCTCGCCATCGCTGGCGAGCGAGGCGCCGAAGCCGCCGAGCACTTGCGCCGGGAGGCACTCGCGTGGCCCAAGAAGACTTGAGCGAGGTCGGGAGCGAACCGATCGAGTTCTACTGGTGGTGATCATCGAATTCCGAGGGCGCCGCCACCTTCGCCCGGCTCTCCAGTTAGTCCTCCAGAGGATGCAGTTGGGCCCTTTGGGCTCACGATGGCCGGGGGCGGGCGGATGGGGAGAAACTGCTGGAGCTCGGGGACCGATGGTTGGGCCGGAGCGAAAGTGGGGGTGATGAGGGAATCCACGATGAGGGAGCGAACACGACGGGAGAGCCGGGGTTGCCGCAGGGCGTACTGGGGCCTTCTATCCGCGATCCTGACCATCGGAGCGGGATTCGGCGCAGCGGGCGGTCAAGTGTCTCCGGAGCCTGGCCAGATTGAATGCCAGGTGGTTTCGGTCGAGTCGGCCAGCAAGCACGACCAGGCCAGCACGATCGTGGTCAAGGTCAGCAACCGAGGACGGACGGCGATCGAGCCGATAGCGTTCGAGATCACCACCAAGAAGGGGGAACGGAGGGTCGTCTATCGGGCTCCCGAACCGTGGGTGAGGCGAGAGGGTCGTCCGGTGGCGCCCGGCGCTTCCCAGACCTATCCGGTATTCGTGGTGCTCCCCAAGGCGGAACTGCTCGGGGCCAGCATTCGGATGATCGAAGCGGCGGGCGGCGATCCCAAGGCGGTGCCGGTCCCGTGCGAACTCGGCTCGGCCCGCACGGAGAAACGGCGGCACGAGAGCGGATCTACGGTTGAGATTGCCGTGCTTCCGGTCAAGAACCGCGTGGAGCGCGTCGTCGACGTGATCCTCAAGCTCCGTCTGGACCGCCCGTCGGCAGAGACGATTCTGGTTCACCGAAGGCTGCCGGCGCGCGGCGAGCTTCTCCTGACCTTCAGTGACTTGAGCTACGAAACGACTCCGGATCAGGCGGAGGAGGGGCAGGCCTTCACGGTGGAGGTCGCGGCCCCGCGCGGGGCCAGGATTCAAAAGGCCGAGATCGTCGATTGGTGCACCGTGATCCCGGGCCAGGCGGACGGCCGCGATATGGCCGCTGACCAAATGTTCACGAGCGCCTATGCGCCATGGACCCGTTGGGAGGCTACGGAGGGATTCGCGTCCCAAGTGCGCGGAGAGTATCAGGCACCGGGCGGCGCCGCTGTCGCGTTCGAAGGGAGTTTCGCCGTCGCGAAGGACGGATTGATTGGCAGCGTGGACGGCAACTGGCTCTCCTTGATGCCCCGAACCAAAATCGACCAGCTCCTGACTACGGCGTTTGATGATCTCCGTCGTCCCTCGCTCGAAGTTGCGCGCGCAAAGTCGGCACCCGTGCTCCTGCGTCAGGGGCGGTCGGCTGTGCTCGGCCTTCAGGGCTCCGCTTGGTCGGACACCTATCGCAAGCAACGTCTCGCCGTCGCGAACTCCCGATTCGTGGGCCACAACTGGTACGGCTCGGCGGAAGGATCCATGCGCTGCGAGTGGACAACGGAGCCCTTCGAGGGGGGATATGTCGTGGCCAGCCGTCGTCACTTCAACGCGACCGGATCGAAGGCCCCCGACCTCGTCGAACACTGGCGTTACCAGCGGATCGACGGGACGGTCTGGCCGATTCGCGTCGCCGTGGATGAGCACCCCGCGAACCAGAGCTTGCACACGCGGACGGTGGCCAACTTCGGCGACTATCGGTTCGCTGAGGTGAGGGCGGGGCCTGTGCCGTCACCGGAAGCGGAACAACTGCGCGCGGCTTGGAATCGCGGCCGTCGCGCGGGGCCACTGCGCGCCAATCTTACGTGCCGCTTCGTCGCCAAGCCGGGGAAGGACGGGGTGTGGCAGGGAGTGCGCGAGGTCCGTGGCGTCCTCGACTTGGAGGGCTTCGACGGGGTGCAGTTCGAAGGCGTCACTGCCAAAGTCGAGGGAGTTCCCGATTCGGTCATGGCTGATTCACTCGGACGCATCGTGATCGACCGTCTGCCTATGTGGTGCGGGCGGGACTTCGCGGGCCGCGGCGACTTCGATCGAGTCTTTGCCGGCGCCACCATCACGCCGGCCGAGGGCGAGCCCGAGCAGTTCCTCGTTTCGGCGGGGCCCTACGAGCGAATTCGCATCGGTGGGGGCCTCGTGCAGTCGGTCGATTTCCGCGGAGGAGGTTCCCGCTCATTCAAGTGGTCCGAATTCGAAGGCCAGCCCCTGGTCTCCGAAGTGGTCACCGGCCGCGAGCGAGTGTCCGCGACCTTCGTCACGACCGCTGACCTGGTGCTCCCCAGTCATCTGGTCTTCCGCGGCGTCTTCGGCGATGAGAAGGAGTGGGGGACCGAGGAACTGCGCCTCCTCGAGTGGCGGAAGCGTTGAGGGTTGGAGGGCGACCGCGTGGGGCCAAGTTCCCTCCGGGGGCTTGCCCCATGGGCCTCGATCGTGCGGAATTCGTGATCGAACTCGAAACCGAGTTCGGCGGTTCAATCCTCGATTCGGAGGCGGCGCGTATCAGGACCTCGGCGATGTGGCGGACCTGATTCAATGGCGGCCCACACCCCGGTAACCCTGCTCCTCCCAGGGCCACGGGATCGATCCCGTTTCGACCCCGCTTTGCCGCGCGCCCCGACTTGCCGCGGCCCCCGATTCCGGGTCTAATCCGCCTATGAGTTCAGCGCGCGTCCCCTTCGTGATCGGCGTGACCGGCAAGATGAAGATTCCGGGGTACGAGGACTCCACGACCGAGGTGGAGAAGATGGCCCCAGCCGTCCGGCAAGTCTATGACCGGATCCACGCGATTCTCGATTGGATTCGCCACGACCCGAAGCCCGGAGAGCCGTCCGGCCGCCTTGATTCCGAATCTGGTCGCTTCTTTCCTCATGAAGTCGGCCGAAACGGCTGGCAGTCCCTAGGGCTCGGCAACACTCCCATTGTCGTACTCACCTCTCTCGCCCCGGGCGCCGACACCATCGTTGCCGAGGCGGTGCTCGACTACGGCAAGCAACTCAAGCCTGGCCTCGTCACAGTTCGTGCCCCCCTGCCGTTTCCCGTCGACCTTTACGCCCAAAGTACGACCTTTCACCCCGACCGTTTGAAATCCCCCGTTCCTTCGGGAGTAGGGAGATCTACTACGCCGGCGGAGCGTCGTTTCCGCCACCTTTGCGATCGCATCCGGGGTCAGAAGGGCTTCCTTGAGAGTCGCGATCTTTTTTGCGTGGGGCTGCATCCCAAGAGAGACGGTGATCCCGCACGAGACCGCGATTGCGAACACCGAAGCAATATTCGCTTTCGTGCCGCGGGGGAGTACATCGCCTCGGCGAGCCACTTCTTGCTGGCGGTTTACGGGAAACCAGTGATAAGCGAGGCCGAACAAGTCGAGGCGCCCACCGCTCCCGTCGACTTCCATGACATCCGCGTTCCCGGGTGCGAGGCGATCGTCCATGCGAAGCTGGAAGGTCTCAGCTTCGAACTGCTTGCGAATCCCAACGCCTTCGGCTGGGCCGATACCGGTTCCGTCTTACGGATTCCGATCGATACGAAGGGCGACGGCAGCCAGGAATGCCGGGGTGAGCTCGAGTGGATGCACCCCAGAGACCTCAAATCGTGGGGTTTTCACGAGACCCCTTCGTTCCAAAAAGACCTGCTCAGGCTCTTGGGGTGCATACCCCGGAGCGAGCAGCCCGCCACGAAGCCGAAGCGCAATTCGATCTGGGAGGTAGCAAGACCACCTTCCCTCAAGGTCGCACTTGAAGGCCCTTTCGAATGGGTGCAGAGCAAGGGTCACAAACGTGATCCTGCAACCGTCGCCAGCTCCGCTTTAGGGACTGAACCGACGCCGGGGTTCTACCGGAAGGAGAATTGGCGGAAGAACGGGCACGAACTCTGCCGGCGGGTAGTCCGGTACTTTCGACGGTTCACTCACCTCGAGTTGGATCCTGGCACTGGACCGGCGGCGCTGAACCAGGAAACAGAACCACCGACGTCGGCTCCGCCTGCGGCGGTTCTGGCTTGGATCCGCAAGATGGACCCGATCCAAGATGGCATGGAGCACGCCAGCCGGGTCGCGGACTTTTTGGACGCATCTCGGAAGGGATTGTTGCGATCCCTCTTCGTCCTGACTCTCGTGGCCGCCGGGCTTCTCGGCGTCTATGAGCACTGGAATCCGATCGGTTCGCACTCGGCGGGCGTCGAAGAGTCCCACTCCGAAACAAAGCCCCCGCCAAGCGTGGTCCCTACCGATGGGAAGGAGTTCTTCAAAGCCCTGCTCGTGCTCGGGGCGCTGCTGAGCCTCCTGAATATCGGGCGCCTCTTCCACGCCTATCGAAAATCAGACTCCGAGCGTAGCCGCTACGACTGGCGCGCCCTGTCGGAAGGTCTCCGCATTCAGCGGGCATGGTGTATTGCCGGCGTTCCCGCCACGGTGCCTGCGGACTACATGCAGAGACAGCGCGGTGAACTGGATTGGATCAGGTCCGCGATTCAGTCGGTGGTGTGGCCAACCGAGCATTGGACGGCCGACTTCAATGCCCTGAATCCTGTCGATCGCCAAACCCTGTTGAGTCACACTCGTCGAGACTGGGTCGTAGATCAGAGAATGTTCTACCGCTCCCGCGCCAGCCGCGCGGAACGAAGACGGCACTTTTTCCACCACTGGGGTTGGTCTCTGGCCGCGGCGGGGCTCCTCAACATCGTCCTGAAATTCCTCTCGTCCGCGTCACCGTGGTTGCATGAGTTCATCCACCATCACTTCCCCGGCATTTCCGCGGTGATGTTGTTCCTGAGCCTGTCCTGCTTCGCACTGGCGGCCTACGGGCTGCGAAAAGCGCGCGAGCACGGCCCCCACGACCAGCATCACGACTCCGATCCTCCGCCTTCGTTCGTGGCGTGGCTCTTCGGTCGACCTGCCTTGTGGGGCTCTGCGCTCCTGATCGCCGTTGTTCCGTACTTCATGGCTCATGCAATCGGAGCCCTCGAATTCGCGCTCCTTCCCGCCGCCCACAATTGGTGGCTGATTCTGACGGGCCTCGTAATCCTCGGCGGGGCCCTGGCCCTCACTTGGAGCGAGCGCAATTTCTACGCCGAGGATGCGCGCCGCTATCGGGCGATGGAGAGCCTTTTTGCCAGCGCCAACCGCCGCCTCAAGTGTCTCATCAAGGCTTACGGCCGCGATCCCCGCCCGGACCGTCTCCCCGAAATCCACGACATCCTCCACCAACTGGGGCGGGAAGCCCTTGCCGAACACGCCGAGTGGCTGATCCTGCACCGCATCCACCCCCTCGAGCCCTTCATGGCCGGGTAATGTCCCGCCATCGCCGCCGCGCCCATGCCCACTACCCGCCACCCTCCGCTCGACCCCGCCGTCGCCTCGCTCCCGGTCATCACCCTCTTCGAGAACGAGGGCCCCGAGGTGCGGCCGATGGTCTTACGCCCAATCCCTCCCGGCCGCGGCCTGATCGGCAATCGAGGTGGTCCCATCGAAGAAGAGCCGCGCCACTGGGTTGAGTTCCACGCCCCAACCGACGCCCACGGCCAGTCGATCCCCAATCTCCCTGCCTTCTGGATGCAAGAGACCCCGGTCACCCAGGGGCAGTTGCGCCTATGGACGAATTCCACTGACTACGCGGCGTGGCTCGCTGAGAACAGCCAACTACTTGTGGAACGCGACCGCAGGCCCCATAGGAACAGCTTTGGCTCCGGTGATCCCGAGTTCTCTCACCACCCCGCTGAGAATGTGAGCTGGTTCGAGGCATCTGCCTTCTGTCGGTGGCTTCTCTCCCACTTGACGCCGGGCAAATCGGTTGGCGTTCCCGCTCTTCCGACCGAAAGCGAGTGGGAGTACGCCTGCCGCGCCCGTACGACCACCGACTACTACACCGGCGACGGAACGGCCGCACTCGACGAGGCGGGCTGGTTCGACGGCAACAGCAAAAGGACCACCCACCCCGTCGCGGAGAAGGTGCCCAACCGGTGGGGTCTTTTTGACCTGCACGGAAACGTGTGGGAATGGTGTTCCGATGCTTGGCGCGGGTCTCCCTACCGCGGCGACCCCTCAGGCGGCGGGGGGAGCCCCCCGGATCGTGTGGTCCGCGGCGGCTCGTGGAACTACTCGCCCGAGTTCTGCCGCTCCGCGATCCGCAACTGGTGGAGGCCCGAGGACCGCAACTGGCTTCAGGGCTTCCGCGTCTGTTTGCTCCCCGGTCCGGTGGTCAAAACAGGAGAAAACCAAAAAAATAAGCCAGAAGCCGAGTCGCCGCGACCGAGGGGCGGCGACGGAGGAGGGACGACGACGGAGCGCCCCTCGGTCCGCGGCGACGGCCAAGCACCTCCCGACCTCTCCCTCTTCACCCTGCCATCGCGACCGGCGGATGGGGAGCCGTAGAATCCATGCGGCTAAATCGGATGATCCACGAGAGTGCCCCCGCCGGGGGGAGACCCGTTGATGGGATGGGTGAGTGAAAAAGCACGAATTGACCACGGGGTGGAAGTCGGCGGAGAGGGAAGCGGTGGAACCGGATGGGCTGACGGTGCAGGTTGCCAAAGGCGTGCCGATGTTCTTCCGGCGGATCCGGCCGGGGGAGTTTCTGATGGGGGAAAGGGGAGGGCCGTACCGTAATGAGGAGCCCCGGCACCGGGTCCAGATCAATCAGGAGTTCTGGCTAGGGACCTTTCCGGTGACTCAGAAGCAGTTTGCGGTTTGGACCCAAGCGTCCGGCGAGGACCATGAAAATCAGCTCTCGAATCGCCCGCAGAACCCGGCCGAGAACCTCTATTGGTGGCAGGCTCTCGCGTACTGCCGGTGGCTGACCAAGAGCGGATGCCTGCCGAAGGGATGGGCGGCCACCCTCCCGACCGAGGCGCGCTGGGAATACGCCTGCCGGGCGGGTACGAGGACGGAGTACTACACCGGTGATGGCGAGGCGGCGTTGGCCGAGGCGGGGTGGTACGAGGGAAATAGCGAGGGTGAGACTCACCCGGTAGGAGAGCTCGCTCGGAATCCATGGGGGCTCTATGACATGCACGGGAATGTCTGGGAATGGTGCATGGATGCGTGGAGCGAGGAGGCCCACCGGGTTTGGGTGGATCGGATCGACGACCTGATCCTTGTGCCGGGATCTGATGGGAGCCCCCCGGATCGTGTGGTCCGCGGCGGCTCGTGGTTCAACTGGCCCGAGGACTGCCGCTCCGCGTTCCGTATCGGGGGGAGGCCCGCGATCCGCAACTGGTACCGAGGCTTCCGCGTCTGTTTGCTCCCCGGTCCGGTGGTAATCGAACAAGAAGAAGCCGCCAGGACCGAGGCGGGAGCGCCCGAGCGAGGGGGCAAGCCGAGCGGCGACCGGAGGGAGCGCGAGCGGCCCCCTCGAACGGGCGCTCCGCCGGAAATCGAGTGGGATGAGTGGAAGGGCCCGTCGCCCGGAGGGCGACGGCCGATTGTGGAGGACGACTAGGCTATGCGAGCAGATTCGCCTGTCTTGAACGAGGAAAACTCGCCGGATTGGCCGAAAGTCCGGAAGCATGGCGCGAAGTACACCAAGTTTGTGGTGGGGTCGCTGAAAGAAGACACCGAGTGCAACGGCCAGTTGCCCGACGACCTCGCCACGGCCTATCCAAACCTCACGCATCTCCACGTGTGGGGATGGTCGGACCTGACGGCACTTCCACAACTCCCGCCCGGCCTCGTCAGCTTGGACATCCGCAAGTGCCCAAACTTGAAGTCCGTCACCAACCTGCCCAGCGAGCACCTCGAAGAACTCGTCATCGAGGACGCCCGCGAGTTGACCACCCTTCCTCTCGCGGCGACCTACCCAAACCTGTGGGACGTCAGCATCCAGAATTGCCCGTTGCTCGAAGAGCCAGCCCTCCTCGGGATCATCGACAAGGCGAGCCAGATCACCCACCTCAACTATTCGGGGTGTGATCAGCTCAAGCAGATCGTGAAGTTTCCTCGGTCTGCGGATCGTGTCGACCTCAATCGGCTTCCGGAGTTGCGTTACTTACCCGGATCCGCACCCTCGAGCCTAAGGAGACTCGGTCTCCGCGATGCGGTGAGCGTGAAACGGCTACCGAGCTTCTCCAATTGGCCGGACTACTTGGACTTGACCGGCACTCGATCGCTGGAATCTATGCCCCGTCCAACTGGAGGGCGGACCCTATTTCTTCATGGCTCGGGAATTCGTGTTCCTCCGTCGACCGAACACGGCGAGAGCCCGGATGAAAACGTCTCCGAGCGAACGAGGAGGTACTTTGATGACGTCGATCTATGTGGCCTCGGAAAAGTCAAGCGCGCGAAGGTCCTGGTGTTGGGGAACGGAAGCGCAGGAAAGACCTGTCTGTCAGCGGCGTTGATTCCGCAGGGCGACCCCCACGCGGCGAAAGAGCTGCGCACCACGCACGGGATTCAGTTCTGGCCGTTTTCCACGGACGCCCGAGTGGGGGAGAGCAATGAGCCCGTCGACGTTCAGCTTTGGGATTTCGGCGGGCAGGAGATCTATCACCACACGCACCGCCTTTTCATGAGCAAGGGCTCGGTGTTCATCTTGGTGTGGGATCCGGATCAGGATGGCAAGCAACCTCCCCCCACCGACAACGGATATCAAGACGAGTGGCGGCCCCCTCAATACTGGATTGACCTGATCCAGCAGGCATGCCCGTGGAATCCGCGCATTGCCGTGGTTTGCTCGAAGCGGAGTGCGCGCGTCGCCGGATTGGTGGCGCAATGGGAGAATCAGGTCGAACCGAAGTGGAGGTGTGAGCTCAAGCTGCATTTCATCGATTCCCTCGGCGGCGAGAATCAAGGCGAACTCGCGGATCTTCGTGACTGGCTCATGATCAACGTAGGCGAGGTGATTCACACTCAGGGGATCGAGGTGCCGGCCTACTGGGAAATCGCCCAGGATCTCGTGGCGCGGTGGCTGAAGCAGGGGATTCCCAATTCCGACGGTAAGCTCCGCGAGGCCAAGGAGACCACCGAGAAGGCGTTCCAAGCGGCGCTGCGGGCTGAGATCACGGCAAGAGCAGACGACTTCGAAGTCCTGGCTACGGCCCTGAAGCGCAAGAAGTTCGCTCTGAATGAGGATCGCATTGAGCGCACTTTGGGGTTCCTGACTCGGAGCGGTTGGATCTACTGGGACCCGGAGCTCTTCGAGCGGCGTGTCATCGTGGGCCAGAAGTGGGCGCTCGATGGCATCTACATGGCGCTCGATCGGGACGATAAGAGCCGCGTCTATCGCGAACTGCGCAATGCCGATGGTCAGTTCACGGCCAAAGTCCTTGCCGAGTGGCTCGAGGGTAAAGCCTGGAAAACCCAGTACACGGAAGGCCAGCGGGAGCTCATTCTGAGCTACATGGTGAAAATCGGCACTTGCATCGAGTTGGTTTCGAAGTCCGAAAGTCTCTGGGGGCACACCGTCTACAAGTCGCTACAACACTTGCCGTCCGCGAAGGAACTCAACCTCCAGCAGGCGTTCGATCGCAATCTGGACCCGGTGACGACATCGGTCACACATCTGCGCCTCCACCGCGGCCATTGGCACGCGATTCTCAGTAAATTGGGCGACCACTACGGAACCGACGGCCTCTACGCTATCGATGGGTTCGCGCTCGAAAACAAGGACGGCCAGCACGTTTGTCTCATGCTCCACTTCGATCAACGTAACGCCGGGAGCGCCGGTTTGGGAGGACGGATCGAGATTCAGGTGGCGGGCCGGGATGCCCAGGCTCGCTCAGAGGACTTGAGGGAGTTTGTGGCGAGCTACCTCCCGGAGGGAGCACCACTTTCCTCGTCTTCCGAATCGCCACCGGCTGGTCCCAAGCCGAATCTGATCCGCATCTTTGTTTCCTACGCGTGGCAGCCCAAACAGGGGCAGGAAGATCTCTTGGACACCGGGGTTACCCTCGACTATGAAGCGCCGGTGAATAGAGCGCAGGATGATTTTCGAGCAGACTCCAATGTATTGGAATTCCTGCGAGATCGAGATTCCATCCGCGACGGGGATAGCATCGTGCAATTCATGCTTCAGGCCAAGAGCGCGGAAATGGTCCTAGTTGTTCACAGTGACAAATACTGGCGGTCCCCGTACTGCGTCTACGAATTGCATAGTGTCTTGGATGCGTTTGAGAACAGCCCCAAGAACATGCGCGAGAACTTGCTGTTCGTTGCACTCTCCAACAGCCGTATCGGTGAGACTGCCGATGTCGATCAGTATGTCCTGCATTGGCAGGCACTACGATCGACTCCCAAGCGACTGGAGCGTGTCGGCATGACGACCGAGAACCTTCGGGCCGCGGCGATTCATCTTCTTCGCAACCAAACTTCGAAGATCCACGACGAAGGCATCACCCACCGTTGGGATCCCGCGCATCCTGAGGCCTTGACCACCTGGCTCAGGGAGAAACTCGGCCTCAAACCCAGGACCCCGAAAGAGTAGGCGAGGGAGAGCCAGAGATGCCGGAAATGCGGAGTTTGCCGACGCCGAGTGCGATGGTGGAGTATTTGGATCGGAGGGTGCATGGGCAGGGGTTGGCCAAGCGGGACTTGGCGGTGGCGGTTTACAATCACTACTTGAGTCAGGCCCATCGGGAGCGCGAGGGGAGGGACTTGGGTAAGTACCACATCCTGCTCATCGGGCCGACCGGGGTGGGGAAGACCTACGTCGTGAAGACGCTGGCGGATTTCCTCGGCGTGCCGGTGGGGTTCAGTAGTGCGGCCGGACTGGTGGAGGCGGGGTACAAGGGGAACAGCGTCGAGACTTTGGTGAGTGCGCTCTTGGATCGCGCCGGTGGCGATCCTAAGCGGGCCGAGAAGGGCATCGTCTTCATCGATGAAATCGACAAGATCCGGCGCGGGGAGACGGGATCGCGGGATGTGAGTGGCGAGGGAGTTCAGAACGCGCTCCTCACTCTGTTGGATGGACGGGTTTCGGAGGGAATGGAAGGCAGTCGTCACGCCGCCGTCGACACGAGTCGGCTCCTGTTCGTCTGCACGGGGGCGTTTGTGGGGTTGCGCGAGATCGTGGAGGCTCGGATCGGCGCGGCGCGCTCCGAGATCGGGTTCGGAAGGAGAGTCGACGCGACGTCGGACGCCGTCCCTGATCTGCCGGTGTTCCGCACCCTCACCCAGGCCGGCACCGAGGATCTCGTCCGCTACGGAATGATCCCGGAATTTGTCGGGCGATTCGCCACCGTGACGGTGCTGCACGAACTCGCACGCGGCGCCCTGCGGACGATTCTCACCGAGTCCATCGAACGCTCCGCACTTTCGATGCAAAAGGAGCTGGCGCGGCTCCACGGAATCGACCTCCGCTTCAACGAGGAGGCTTTGGATGCGCTGGCGGGCGAGGCCGAACGCCTCGGCACCGGGGCCCGCGGACTCCATCGGCTCATCGGCCGCGCCGTGGATGCGGTCGACTATCGGTGGTCCGAACTGGCGGACGAGGGCGTGACGGAAGTCGTGATCTCGAGAGAGGTGGCCCTCTTGGGGGCGGCGCCCGAGTTGATTCGCGGCGGGACCTCGCGGCCACGGCTCGATCTCGAACTGCGGCAGGAGAGTCTGCGGGGTCTGCCCCCACGGCCCGCGCCGGTGACGGCGGAGCCGAAGAGTCCCGAAGGCGCCGCGATCACCGACACCCGCCACTGGAGTCAGGAACAACTGCGCAATGCCATCGAGGCCACGAAGCGTGATGCCCTCGGCTGGGACCAGACCACCGGCAGCGCCCGGAAATGGTGGGAGACCTTCGAGCAGGAGAACGAGGCCCGCCCTGCCCTCGTCTACCGGCTCTGCGAGGAACTGCGCCGCCGCAAGGCTTCGATCTCCGAGTTCTTCATGGCCTTCGTGTACTCGAGCACCGACAACATTCAGGCCAACCTCCACTATCTGGACTACACCCGGGCCAAGAAGCCCAAGTCCTGATTCCCGGGCCCTGAGCCCGCACCCGCCCACCATGAAATTCGAACACCTGGTGTTAGGAATTCATGGAGGCGGTTCGTGTGATCTGCGGGTGGTGATCGACGAGGTCCAACGGGCGTCCGAGTCCTGGTACTGGATAGCGCTCTGACGATTTCTCCAATCAAGTCGAAGTGGTTCCCCTCGAGTTTCTCGCGATCCCTGGTCGGCTCTTTGCCAGTCGCAAGGGATGACTAGGGTGCACCGGTGGGTCAGCCTACGGAATCGCGAGGGTGATGGCGTTGGTGGTGCGGAGGACGCCGGGGGTTTCTTCGATCAAGCCTTGCAGCGTCACCTGAAGTGGAAACCCGACTCCGCCGACGCCGAAGCCCCAGGGCGTGGGGGTGGCGGGCAGGAATCCAATGCCGAGGCCGAGGGAGTCGGCGAGCATGAACGCGCCGGGATTGGTGGAGCCGAGCACGGAAGGAAGGAAGCAGAGGGTGCCGAAGCTGCCCGGGAGCGGAGTGGTGTCCTGGGTGCAAGGAATCCCGACGTAACCAGCTATTACGAAGTTCGCGGGCATCGGGTTGGACGGCGGCGGCAGCACGGCGAAAGTGAATGGTTGGGCAATGCCCACGTTGACCCGTCGCCCGGGCAAACCGGCGGTTCCGTTGATGGTGAGGACATCGAATGGTCCGCCCAGTCCGATTCCCACGGTTCCAGCGGCGCAAATCGTAGGCGCGGTCGATGATTGGCTGATCGTGAGCGCGACGCCGCAGAAATCGCCGGCAGAAGAGGCCTTCACGATATCCAGCCGGATGACATCGCCGATGGCGACCGAAAGGCCGGATAGCGAGGCGGATCCGCCCGAACCCTGCGAGAGCGGGAACGGGGCCGCGCGGCTGTAGGGGTCCCCGCTGAACACTGTCCCTTGGGAAATGAGAAGCCCGTTCTTGTGGAGTCTCCAAGTGTTGGCGCGACCGATGTCGCGCATCATCCAGAGGCCTCCGCAGATATCGACGGCCCCGGCAATCGGGCTCGTCCAAGTCACGTTGGCGCTGGCGCCTCCCACGCTGCTGGCATCGGTGGAGTGCACAATCACGTCGCCTACACAGGCATCCACACTGGAAATCGGGGCCGGACCGCAGGCCGAGACTCCTGACGGTAGTGAACGCTGCTTGAGCCACACCGGCACATGGCCCAGGCCGCTGGCCGAAACCGCCCAGCACGGCTGCGGGATGGGGTAGCTTCCGGGCATCCATGATGCTTGCGCGGGAAGTGGGGAAGTGCCTTGGTTGTACGACCAAGGCCCGTTCGGATTAGCGGTATCGCTCCACTGAGAGGTCAGATCGAATTGTGCGTGCACAAAGCTGACGAGGCCGAGGAGGGCCGCGGCGAACCGCGAAGTCCATGCAGGAATGACACAAGACATGATGAGCTCCGGCGCCGGGTGGCCTGCACTGGTATTGGCCGACCTCGACGGCTTGGGACCCTCCAGCATAGGGGATCGGGGCCATTCCGGGTGGTGATTATTGGGTACCGAGTTTTCGGAAGAATCATCATTCCGAGTCCTTATCTGCCGGAGGCATCCCTCGACTTGGATTCCGGGAGGAGTGCCGAGGTCGCCCTTCCGGGGTCGAAGTTGAAGCAGGGGGCGCGGCAGCTGACCGGTGCGGAAGCACTACACTTAAGCCCTGGAAGAACTCGATCCGTCCCCGGTGGGCCTCGGCGCCCGGAAGGCGGGGCTTACGCTCGGGGCATGAAACACGACGAAGAGCTGCCGCTGGGAGAGGTTGTTTCGCCCTCGGATGGGCTGGTGGTGAAGCGCCGGTCGTTTCTTGCGGTGGCGTCCCTGGCTTTGGCGACGGTTCCACTCCGCGCGGCGGAGAGTCTTCGGCTCCGGGCGCAAAGCCTCGAGCCCTGGACGGTGGAGGAGTTCGTGGCGGAGGCGGTGCCGATTGCCAAGCAGTTGATCGGGGACGGGTCGATCATCGGGCAGGACCGCTACTTGCACACCCTCGCCAGTTTGGCGGTACGCCTCGGCGCCGTTCCATTCCCGGCGAACGCCAACGACCTCGGCAAGGGGCACTGGATCGGAAACAACTACGCCGGCGAGCCGTTCGTCGTCTTGCATTGGAAGCTCGCGCCGAGGGCGGTGATTCGACCCCATCCGCACCTCTACGGCAACGTCGTCACGTTGGGCATCGAAGGGGAGTGTCGGGTGAACAATTACGAAGTCAAGGGAACCCCCGACTACGAGACAAAAGGCACCTTTCAGGTCGAGCGCACGATCGATCAAATCTTGGGTCCCGGCGATGTGAACCTCGTCAATCTCGACCGCAACTCCATCCACGGGTTCGAGGCGGGGGCCGTGGAGGTACGCGGACTCGACATCACCACGCGCATTCGACCCAAACGCCCCACTCCGAGTCTCGTCATCGAGAGCGGTTCGTTCGATTCGGCTAGTCGCACGTTTGCGGCACGCTGGGAGTAGGTTCGAACGACCGCTGAGCACAGCGAGGGGAGTTGATCACAACTCGTCGGGAAAGCGGGCGTGCGAAAGACGAAAGCCCACGGGGGCCGCCGGGTCGAGGTAGGCGGATTGAAGGGTGAGGGAGATCCCGAAGCTCGGATTGGGGGCGACAAAGCCAGGTAAGGTGAAGTTGCCCGCGGCGTCGAGAGTGGGCCCGGCGGCGGGACCGTAGAGCCCAATGCTGTCGATGAGCACGAACCAATTGGGCTGGCCGACCGCGAATGGGCGGATTGAGAGGACAAAATCGGCGGTGGCGTCGGGAAATGGATGGATCGGGGGCGGATTGAGCACATCCACGATGAAGACAAAGGGTCCGAGCGGCGCTCCGCTCTCGAAGACAGCCGAGTAGGTTTCGCCCGGGAGCGGGTCGAGGGGGTGCCGCACGATCGTTCCACGGTTGCTGCCAGGCCCCACCGCGACGGCGCGGGCGTTGGAGGCGGATTGGTGACCGTTTTCGATGGCGATCGCAACCCCGCCGGCGCGCTGCGTCCCCGGAACGGCTGGGCCAAGAGTCGCGAGGAGGAGCCCGCTATTGAAGAAGACAGTCGGCAGAGCCGTGCTGTCGGCGTAGACCACCGCCGAGGGAAGGAAGTCCGCGCCGGAAATCAGCAAGCTGATGGGCGAGGAGTTTGCAGTGAGCACGGGAACGGAAAGGGGGCCAACGACGGAGAGCGTCGGCGCTCGCAACTCGACGGGATGGGGCAGCGAAGTTCCGCCGCCCGGCGATCCGTTGACAATGGTGACCGCGGCGCTGCCAGCCGCCGCGATCAGCGAACTCGGGACCGCGGCGGAGAGTTGCGAGTCACTGATCCAGGTTGTGAGGAGGGGCGTCCCGTTCCAGTGCAGGACCGAGCCCGGCGCAAAGAAATTGGCGCCGCTTGCCAGAAGAGTGAACGCAGGGCCGCCCGCAATCACGGAGTTCGGGGAAATCGAGGTGAGGATGGGGAGTGGGTGATCGACGACGATACTGATGGGCGCCGAGCTTCCTCCGCCCGGACCGGGATTGAACACGGTGACGTCCAAGGAGCCCGGAAGGGTCGCCAGCGCGGCCGGGATGGTGGCGGTCAGTTGATTGGCATTGACGAAGACGGTTGGCAAGTCGGATCCTCCCAGCCTGGCGATGGTGCTCGCGTTGAAACCGCCTCCGGCGAGGTTGATCGCAAACGGGCCTTGGCCGGCCACGATTGCGCCCGAGGTTACGGATCCGAGGGTCGGGATGGGATTTTCTACAGAAAAACTGAGGGGTGAGGAGAGGCCTCCGCCTGGGAGTCCGGTGAAGACGGTGATGGCCGCGGTGCCAGCCGTTGTCAGGAGTGCGGCCGGGACGACCGCGTCGAGTTGACCCGCGCTCACGAAGGTCGAGACGAGGGAGGTGCCGTTCCAGCGCACCTCCGAATTGGAACTCGAGAATCCGGTGCCGAACACGCCGAGAGTGAAACCGGGTTCTCCCGCGACCTTAGACCCTGGATTCAGTGAGATCACGGTCGGCACGGGCTGATTGGGGGTGAGGGTGACGGAGCAAGTGAGCGAGCCGGAGATGGTCGACGTGCTGGTCTTGGAAGCGACGATGGCGTGACGGCCGGGAGAGAGGAGCAGGTTGGTGCGGGCCGTTCCGAGAGGAGCAGTCGCGAGGTTTTCGTCTTTGGACCGCCATTGGTTGCTTGTGCCAGGATCGAAGAGCGACCACGTGAGGCCGGACGGTCCGGTCACGTTCACATCGCAGAAGGTCGGACTTGTGAGGTTGAGCTCGAAGAGATGCAGCCGTTGGGAGGTGGCCCAATTGGCCACCGCGGGCACTCCCAGACTCACACTCGACACCGACGATTGATGGAGGACCCCCGCGTTGGTCTGGGTAAGCGTGCCCGACCGGGTCACGATGCCGTCGGTCGCCACGATCGCACCGAGATGCCCATTCGCCACCGAGTAGGCCGTGTTTCGGATCCCGGTCACCGAGGCACTGCTGCCGATCAGGAGCGAGTAGCCGTTGGCCTGACTTCCCTGAATCCCCACCGCAGTCCATTGAGAGGGTTGGGGCACGCACGTGAACTGTTGGGACGCGTTCGTGATTCCACCCACCGAGCTACCGGGTCCGGCGAGATTCACATGGTTGGACGTAGGGGCGAGCCTAGCCGTGAAATCCAGGTCTGATGTTGTCACGCCGGCGTTCTTGGTGATGACGAGCCCATAGGTCCCGATGGGTAAGTTGAGGACGACACCAGCTCCCGAAGCTGCGCCGGAGGCGAGAGCGGCGGAGGATTGGCGCCAGACATTGGAAACACCCACGTCGAATATCTTCCAGCGGATCGAGGGATCTCCCAGGACCAGCAGATCGTGGTTTCCCGACGACGTCGTGGTCATTCGAAGGACCTTGGCAACGTGGCCGGAGCTCAGGGTGGAGGGCACCAGGGCATTGGCGGCTACAAAATCACCGGTGGCGTGTTCGAGAACGACTTCGTAGTTGATCAGTCCAGGAGGATTGGGAGGCAGTGCAATGCCGGGCGGTGCACTCACAACTCCTGTAGCCGTCCCGCCCGGGATCGTGGCGAGGAACATCACCTGGTAGTCCGCGCTGCCGGAGCTCGAGGTCGTGCCCACGCCATTGACCGAGAGGCTGCCCGGCTCCAACGCGACGACGTTGAAGTTGGTGGGAAGGGTTGAAAAGGTGAACGCATGCGGGTTGATGCTGCTCCCGAGAGTCCGTGGAACGTTGGGGGAGAGCTGAATCTGAGCCGGGCCGATGGTCGCCAGGACCCAGATCAAGACGAGGACGCGAGCAGCCATGGGGCACCCCGGTTGGTTATTGTTCGTCCGTCCGAAGGGAGGGGATAACCCTGTAACTCCCATCCCGGCGCCTTGAGGACACCTCCAATTCAGAAAAAATCCCGAACTGGGATCCAAATCCCTCGGATAGTTCGGCCCCGCCAACAGTCAGAGGAGGGAATGAGTGACCAGGAGCACGACCATTTGGTGCGGGCGGTGTTTGGGCGCAGTGAAGAGGCGGTGGCGCACCTTCGGGCGTTTCTGCCGGGAGAGGTTCTTGAGAATCTCGACCTTTCGAGGCTGGACCTGGTTCCGACCAGTTTTGTCGATCAGCACCATCGGCTGAGTGAGGTCGATTTGCTGTTCCGCATCGGGACGGCCGGGCGCGAGGCCTTCGTGTACCTGTTGATGGAGCACCAGAGTACGCAGCAGCGGTTCATGGCGCTTCGACTCCTGTCCTACCTGGTCGCGATCTGGGAGTGGTGGAGGGCGGACCACGCCGAAGCGCGGAACTTGCCAGTAATCCTGCCGCTGGTGCTCCACCACGGAAGCCGACCCTGGACGGCGCCGAAGGTCCTTTCCGAGCTGCTGGATGCCGATGACGCACTGATGGACCGACTTCGACCGCTCCTTCCGGAACTGCGCTATTGGGTGACGGATCTCGCGGTCATCGAGGACAGAGAGATTCTCGACCGTACCGCCGCCTTCGCCCCGCTGGCCGCGTTGACTGTTTTCCTTCTCAAGCACGGTCGCGACGAGGGGCTGCCCAGTTTGGTCCCCCTCGTGGCGACCCCGATTCTGCGCCTATTGGATCGTCCCGCCGGACGCGACGATCTCAGTTTGCTGATAAA
>CADEGH010000027.1:46711-57013 GCA_902826835.1 uncultured bacterium
AGCCGACCCTGGACGGCGCCGAAGGTCCTTTCCGAGCTGCTGGATGCCGATGACGAACTGATGGAGCGACTTCGTCCCCTCCTTCCGGAACTGCGCTATTGGGTGACGGATCTCGCGGTCATCGAGGACCGCGAAATTCTCGACCGCACCGCCGCCTTCGCTCCGCTGGCCGCGTTGACCGTTTTCCTTCTCAAGCACGGTCGCGACGAGGGCCTGCCCAGTCTGGTTCCCCTCGTGGCGACCCCGATTCTGCGCCTATTGGATCGTCCCGCCGGACGCGACGATCTCAGTTTGCTGATAAACTACCTGGACCGAATCCGTGAGGCTCCTGCAATGGATGAAGTGATCGAAGCGCTGTCTCGAGTCGGAGGCGATGCCGTGGTGGAACTCTCCAAAACCCGTGGCTACATTACGCGCGAAGAAGGCCGCGCACTCGGTCGTGCGGAGGGACTGGCCGAAGGACGCGCCGAGGGCCGAGAACGAGGCGTCCGAATCGGGAAACAAGATGCGCTCCGAGATTCGCTGAGGGTCTTTTTAACGGCGCGGTTCGGCGCTGCCCCGGATCACGTCGTCGCCGCCATCGAGGCAGCCGAGCCCGAAGTTCTTCGCGCGTGGATCGCCCTGGCAGCGGTCGCGCCCACCGCGGAGCTGGCCTTCGCGGGACCAGTGTCGGCGCCCTGACGGCAGATTTTCAGGGGCTGCGGAGGCGGACCGAATCCGTGAGGCTCCCGCAATGGATGAAGTGATCGAAGCGTTGTCTCAAGTCGGAGGTGATGCCGTGGTGGATATCTCCAAGACCCGTGGCTACATCCAGCGCGAGGAAGGCCGCGCGCTCGGTCGTGCGGAGGGACTGGAGGAGGGGCACCGAAGAGGACGGTCTGAAGGCCTGGCGGAGGGCCGCGCCGAGGGCCGAGAACGAGGCGTCCGAATCGGGATGCAAGATGGGCTCCGAGATTCGCTGAGGATCCTTCTATCGGCGCGGTTCGGCGCTATCCCGGATCACGTCGTCGTCGCAATCGAGGCCGCCGAGCCTGAAGTGCTTCGCGCTTGGATCGCCGGGGCGGCCACCGCGTCGACTGCGGAGCTCGCGTTCGAGGGGCCCGGATCGCGCGGCTGAAGGGCGGGGCTACTGAGATTCGCGTGGAGGCAGCGGCGAGGGATCGGGCAATCGGTAGCCGTTCCCCCGCCGCGCTCCGTGGCAGACTCAGAGTGAATCGGGGAAGCGGGCCCAGGTCAGGCGGAAGCCAACGGGAGAGGTGGCGTCAATGTAGGCGCCTTGCAGGGTGAGGTTGATTCCCAGGGCCGGATTGGGGCGGACGAAGCCCGGGATCTCGAGGCGGCCGCCGGCTCCGTAGGTGAAGCCGAAGGGAGCGCCGTAGAGGCCGATGGTGTCGGAGAGCACGAGCCAATCCGGTTGGCCGATGGCGACGGGACGGACCGAGAGCACCATGTTCGCGGCGGGATCCGGCACCGGGAAGACGGGGGCCCCCGGGTTCAAGTCCGCGATGAGGATCATGGGCGCGAACGGCGCCGCCCCCTCGAGAACCGCCTTGTAGGCTTCGCCGAGGAACGGATTCAGCGGCTGCCGCACGATCGTGCCTTGGTTGCTGCCCCCGCCGACCGCGAGGCCGCGGGCATTGGAAGGAGCAAGATGGGCGTTTTCAACCGCAATGGCGACGCCGCCAATGAGGAGCGTGCCCGGCACGCTCGGGCCGATTTGCGCCTGGAGGAGTCCGCTATTCAAGAACGTCGTGGGCAGCGGGGTGCTGTCCGCGTAGGCCACGGCAGAGGGCAGGAAGTCCGCCCCCGTGATCAAGAGGTTGATGGGCGCGGACATCGGAGTCAGCACGGGAATCGAAGTGCTGCCGAGGAGCGACACCGTGGGCGGCCGCAAGGTGATGACTTGGTTACCGGAACTGCCGCCACCCGGGGCGCCACTAAACACCGTGACGTTGGCGGTGCCGCTGGCCTGGACCAGCATGGCCGATACCGTCGCGGTCAACTGGCCGGCATTGACGAAGGTGGTGGTGAGCGGCGTGCCGTTCCAGCGGATGACCGAACCCGGATTGAAGAAGTTGGATCCGTTCACGGTCAGCATGAAACCGGGACCGCCCGCGATGACCGAGTTGGGATTGATGCTCGCGAGCGTCGGCACCGGATGGTTGATCGTGAGGGTTCTGCCGACCGAGGTTCCTCCGCCTGGACCGGAACTAAACGCCGTGATCGTCGCCGTGCCCGGAGTGGCAATCAGGGAGGCCGCGACCGTGGCGGTCATTTGACCTGCGTTGACCAGCGTGGTGGGGAGGTTCATCCCGTTCCAGCGCGCTACCGAACTGGCGTTGAAGTTCGAGCCATTGAGCGTGAGCGTGAAGCCCGCTCCTCCCGCCGTCCGTGTGTTCGGCGAAATCGAGCTCAGCACGGGGAGCGGGTTGCGGATCTCGAACGGCAACGTCCCCGAGGATCCACCTCCCGCGGCTGGCGTGAACACGGTGATCGACGCGATGCCTGCCGTCGTCAAGAAACCGGCGGGAACGGTGGCGACGATCGAAGTGGTGTTGCTCGAAACCGTGGCCAGCGTAAGGCCATTCCAACGCACCACCGACTCACCCGGCACGAAGTTCGTGCCGGTGACGGTGAGATTGAAGGAGGCGCTGCCGACGGCGGCGAAGGTTTGGCTCAAAGAGGTGATGGTGGGAACGGGGTTGGGCGTCTCGCGGAAGAGGACGTCGAACGGAACTGTCCCGGCGGCGACCCCGCCGTCCCGGAACACGACCAGCCCGTAGACGCCCGGGGTCAGGTTGTTGGTGGAGACGCTGCCGTTGCCGGTGCCAGACGCGACGACCGCCGAGTTTCTCGACCGCCACTCGGGTCCCGAGCCCGGCGCATAGAGGCGCCAGGACAGTTCCGCGGCGTTGCTGACCCGGAGGTCGTAGTTGTCGGTGACCGCAACGTTGCATTCGAAAATGCGGACCACGTAGTCCGCCGGCCAATTGGCAGAGTAGGAGGAGTTCGTAGTCAATGCGACATGGAACCCCAGTTGGCCACGCGCGTTGTCCGCGCCACTGAATCGCGAGAACACTCCACCGGTGGGAGACGCCGCGCCCAAGTGGCCGTTCTGCACGACGAAGTCGGTGATGGGGCTCCCGTTCCTCGAAGCTCCATCGCCCATCAACACATCCCAGTCCGAGGTGGAGGCGGAGGAAACTCCGACGACGCTCCACTCCGAAGCGGTCGGCGTGCAGGTGAAGGTCTGGCAAGGCCCGGTCAGCGTCGTGACGCTGGTTCCGGGGAGGGCGAGGGCACCCCCGGTTGCGCAGACTTGCGCGAAGACCACGGTCTGGGTGGCGCTGGGCGCCCCGTTTCGGTACAGCACCAAGAGGTGCTGGCCAGTGCCGAGGGTTACGTTGACGGGCGCGTTGCCTACCGCGTTTCCGGATCCAAGGGCGTCCCCACGCGGCCGCCAACCTGGCCCCGTGCCGGGCTCGAAGACCCGCCAAAAGAGGCCGTTACCGGATGCGCCCGTGACGCTGATTTCGTAACTCCCGGCCGCCGTCACGTTGAATCGGCGAGCTTCCAACAGATTGCCTGGTCCCAGGGTCACCTGGGAATTGGTTCCGAGTGAGAGTGCGGCGGTGGCAACGACATGCTGCGCGACCGCACTGGCGGTCCCGGCGGTCCGGAAAAAGCGTCCGGTGGTCGGAGTGAGGCCCCCCAGGAACCCGTTGGCAACCACGAACTGCGTGTCGCTGGAACTGCCCGAGTAAGCGGGGCCGAGCCCCACCGCCCAGGTCGAATTCGAGGCGATACCGACCACGTTCCAAGCTCCCGCGGACGGAGTGACCGTGAATCGGTCGCAGGCATCGGTGATGGCGGTGGCAGTTGCTACTGGTACGGCGGTGGTGGTGCCGGAGGTGCACACCGCCACGGTCATGGAGATGGGATCAGGTGCAGCCACGCCACCGTTGCGATAGACGACGAGGCAGTGCCAGCCGGTTCCGAGGGCCACGTTGCTCGCGCCCGCACCACCTACCCCCGCCGTAACCACGAAGGTCGTACTCGCGCGCTCGCGCCACGCATCCGTCGTCCCGGGAGAGTAAACGCGCCAAAACAGGCTCGGGTCTCCGAAGACCGACATGTCGTAGTTCCCGGCGGTGGTCACGTTGAACTCGAAGAGGCGCAAGACTCGAGTCGACGACCACGAGGAGGCGAACGGAGTCCCGATTGTGATCGTTTCCGAATTGTGGAACTCCGCTCGTGCCGAGTCGGTTCCGGAATTGCGGAACAAGCGCCCGGCCGCCGGGTCCACCGTCCCGAAGTGACCGTTTGCGATCAGGTAATCGGCCGTGGTGCTGCCGAACGCGGAGGTGACGGTGGTGGTCGCGCCGGGTGCCGCCAGTTCGATATCCCAGTCCGAGGCGGAGGTGACCCCCACTCCGACCCATCGGCCCGCTGCGGGCGCAATGTCGAAGATGGTGTCGGTGCAGGAGACGAGTGCGGAGCTACCGCTGTTGAGGGTGATCGAAGCGCAGCCGGTTACTTGGGCGATCGCGGCCTGGAGTCCGGCATTGAGGATGCTGGTTCCGGCGTTCGAGGTTCCCGCGACCGGATCCGAGCATCCGGCGTTCGTATGGATGGCGATCACTTGGTCAGTCGTGTTGTTCCGCACCGCCGACCCGGAGTTCGCGTTTTCCGTATCGACCTGGTAGCGAACCGTGCTCCCCACCACCGCGAACAGCGGACCCGTATGCGTCTGACAAGAATTGTGGCGCGTCAGGTCCGGCGAATCGTCGACTCCGTAGCCCGTGATGCGCAGCGTCGTGCCCACGGCAGGCAGCGAACCCGCCAGCGCGAAGAACGAACCTTGCTGGTCGGCCGCAGTCTGGCCGGCGGAATTGGGGTGCAATCGGGCCACAGCCCAGTCGTCGCCGACCACGCTGGCCGCCGACTGCACGATCGACGCGCGGTCGATCGGATACTGATCATCCGGCGCGGGGTGCACGATGGCACCTGCCGCAGTCGAAAGCGGCACGTTGAACTCCGCCACGGAGAAGAAGGAAAGCACGGCTACGTGCCGAGCCGTCAGAACCGTCGAGGTGCTCGAAATCATGAACGCGGATGCCCCGCACGGGCTGCTCCCACTCGGGCTGGAACAAAATCCCGTCGCCGAGGGCACCACGCGGCAGACACGGGGGTCCGTGGTCACCGCTCGATTGTCGGTGGGACCGCAGATCGTCTCGATGACCGGCACATCCGGGATGCGCATCCACACCCGATCGACGGTCACTTCGCCACTCGAACCCGGCGCCAAGACCAACGACACCCGCACCGCTGATCCGTTGAACCACGCGGTGTGGTTCTCCCAGTACTGCAGGGTGCGCGCGCTGAAAACCTGCCGCGCCCCGTCCTGGAGGCTCTGGATGATCAGCCGGTCGCCATCACTCTGGAGATTGGCCACCCCGAAGTGCAACTGCACCGAATCCACGCCGGGGGAGACGATCGTGTCCGTCCAGGCGGTGATCGGATCGTTGGTGGGGTTGGTTTGAGGACCACTTCCGACCGAGATCGGCAGGAAGTTCGATCCCGGCGCCTGCGCGAGGCAGACTCCGGTACTGAAGAGAACAAGCAGCGAAGAAAGCAGGGTTCGTTGCATCATGGATTTACAGTTTGGGGTGCACTGAGTACAGCGTCTTAGGGCTCCGCACGTGTGCCCAGACCCACGGAGGTTAGTCGACGTCCCGGCCCAAGGCGAGAACTTCGCGGCTTTTGCGCCTTTCTCGTGGCTGCCCTCGCCGCGCCCCGTGGCGGACTCAGAGCGAGTCGGGGAAGCGAGCCCAGATCAGGCGGAAGCCGACGGGGGTGGTGGCGTCGATGTAGGCGCCTTTGCAGGGTGAGGGTGATGCCAAGGGCGGGGTTGGGGCGGACCGATAGCACCATGCTCGCGATGAGAGCCGGCTTCGTGAAGACGGGTGCCCCCTGGTTCATGCCCGCGATGAGGATCACCGCGAAAAAGAGGCCGCTGCCTCGAAAGCCGCTGGTGGGCTTCACCAAGGAACGGATCCAACAGCGCCCGCACGATCGTGCCTTGGACTTTGCCACTACCAACCGCTAGCCTCTGGGTATCTAAGTTGTTGCCGAGGAACAGTTTGAGATCTACTCGGGCTACATTGAAAAGACCCAGCTCTGACTCCACGGGGACTGCCCAACGAGCCTGGGGGGTTGCCATGGCGCAGCGCTGGATCCGGAAAAGCGACGACACTCCGGCGACCTGGCACCTATAATTTCTTCGAAAGTTGCCAACGCGTTGTAAGTCAGCGGAGCCCTTAGGAGTGGAGACTCTCCGATGCCGAACTCTAACGGACCGGTTTATCCTTCCCCGGGCGACGAAAACCGACTCGCCAAGTTGGCCAAGGCTCTCCTTGGCGGAGAAGCGGATCTCGATGATGCGCGCCAGGACGCGGCGTTGCGTGAGCTAGTGTCGAAGAACCAGGCCCGTCCAGTGAGTCCCGGAAAGCGATTCTGGACTCTGCGGTCGACCGTCTCCAATTCGATCCGACGGCGTCAACGGTGCCTGGCTCGGGACCACAAGTCACAAACCTTGCACGGGAAGGATTGCTATCCGGACACCGCTCATGAGGTTCTAGTCCAGGACCGGCGAGCCCAGTTGATCCGCGCGGTGCAGTCGCTCGGGCCGAATCACGCGAATGTCTTGATGGAGCATTACTTCGAAGATCGCCCTCTCTGTGAGATCGCATCTGATACGGGTCAGGTCGAGTCGACAGTGCGCGGTCGGCACCACGAAGCGATCAAAGCCCTGCGTCGCTACCTCAGCATTTACACACCAGGCGGCAAGGAAGCGTGGCGGCTCAACCTGGTTACCATTGCAAGTCCTGCCGTCACAACCGAATCGACCATCCCCGATCTCGAAAACCGAACAAGTCGGACCAATCAAATGCGGTCCCGCGCTCCTGGCAGATCGTCCAAGCTGGTAGCCCTGGGCCTCTGTGGTCTGGTACTCACGGCGATCGGCTCTCGCGTAAGCCTTAGATCAGCGGTGCCGACTACTCTCGCTGGGACTCTATCGAGAGATCGAGTACAGGCGGTGGATCTGCATCCGTCAATCACGAAGTCGAAATCGCTGGGCGCTACGACTATCCCATCGATCACTCCAACTCCGGCAGTCCCCGGCATGGAGAACTCGGACCGAGCCGCCTCGATCATCCATTTCCCGGCCGCCGATCCCGTCGAATCAAACGGTGGTGAAGTCACCTCAGCCGCTGAGCCCAAAGCCGAATCCCCGGCGACTCCTACGGCTGCCAGGGACTTGAGTTTCTTGGGAACGGGTCTGTCATGGGAGGTAATCGAGGCGAAGATAACGTCGAGAAAGTACATTGGATTCGACGTTGGTGCAATGAGAAGAGGCGAGACGATGATACTCGCCTATCAATCAGGCAGGTGGTCGTCTGGGCACAAAAGGATTACCGAGTCTCCGGATGAATCCAAGGGCACCGAAGAGCGGCTCTGTATTTGTGACTCGAGCTTGGAGGCTCCGAAGGACATCCTCACCATGGTTCCTGTGTCAACGAGGGTGAACCCCTACATCTGGCGTGCAGGCAAGAACTACGACAAGATCATTCTGAGGATCAATGATCCAGGGCAGACCTACGCCAACAACCGGGACCAGGGGGTCCACCAGGGGGTCCGGTATCTGCTCTGTGTAGGTCGCATCAGGCGATCGCCCTGATTTGAAGCGACGAAGCCACGTAGGCACGATGCGTTGGCGGGCGTCGATTCTTGGGTGCACCCACCAACCGTGACGATTTGACACGGTCTTGCAAAATTGACGAAAAGAAACGGAGAGTTCGCCTTGAACTCAAGGTCTTGGATCTCCTTTCGGGTCGTGATTCTTGGTGCTGCAACAAGCCCGAACCGCGTGCGCTGGCTCAGCCACCCACCCATGGGTAGCGGGTGGATATTGACGGAACGAGGTCGTGGGGCTACGATCCGGTGGCGATTTGAAAGCGGGTGGTTGATCCGGAAGGTCTCGTGAATGCTGTTGGGATCGACTTCCGTGAAACGTCGTGGCCCGAATCGAGAAGATGGGAATAAAATGAAATTCACATTCTGTTTGCTCCTGGTTGTCGCGATGGCAGGTTTGACTCCGGCCCAGAACGGGGGATCCGCACCCACAAAGCCGGTGAAGTCCCCGCTCGAAATGCGGATCGACGAAGCGAAGGACACGTATTCGAAGGCGCGAGGCACCTCGACGGAGAAGTTCCTTGCGGCGGTACCCGTGATCATCGAAGCGGTTGCCCGCACTGCTCGGCTCGGGGATCAGGAGAAATTGGAATTCAACCAATCAGTCACGCGCGAAGCGGAGGAAGTCGGCTTGTGCGGAACGCCCCCTACCCTGGAAGAGCTGAGGACTGCGTATGAAAATCATCGCCAAACTATGAACGAGGCCCGGAAGAAGTTCGTGACAGCGATGCAAGCGCTGGCGAAGTCGGCCAAGTCCCAGAAGTCAGGCTCCCTTGAGACCTTGGCGTCGACCGAAGCCGATTTGTTCCCTCTCCGTGAGTTGATCGCGATGCCTTTCGCGAGGGACATCGAGGCGCAAATTAGCTCGAGGCGTCCCATGGGATTCGATGTCGGCCCGGTCAAGAGGGGCGAGAGGCTCACTTTGACCTACATTACCGGGAAGTGGTCGGCTGGACACAAAGCGATTGCCGAGTCTCCGGATGAGTCCAAGGACACAGAAAAGCGGCTCTGTATCTGCGATGCTGGTCAGCACGCTCCCCTCGACATCATCACCTTGGTCCGAACGTCGACGAAGAGCAAGCCCTACGAATGGCGCGCGGAGAAGGACTACGACAAGGTTACGCTTCGCATCAACGATCCCGGTCAAACCTACGGCTATAATCGCGACGAGGGCGTCAAGTACCGGGTCCAATTGCGGAGGGCGGATCGCACCAAGCCCTGAGCCAACCCGCGTCGCTGCCTGTCGGCTTGCGGACCGGACTCGAGAACCGTCGAGGCGGGCCGAAGAAGATCCGAACTCAAGAAACCGAAATAGGAACTACAAGAATGCGCCTGGAAATCAGCACCTTGTTGCTTGCCGTGGATAGGTCCATCCTGGTGTCGATCGTCTCCGCCATCGTGGTCATGTCCTCGATACGAGCGCAAGTCCCGTCTTCGAGTCTTGACCCGCACGAGCTGCGCGACGCGGAAATGGAGAAGTACCGCAAGACGATCAATGACCTTGAGCAGGAACTCGTACAGACTATGGAAAGATACTTGCTCAACGCTTCCTCTCGGATGGACACCGACACGTCAAAGAGCGCAACCGAGCAGGCTCGGGTGCTGGCGGAAGACCTTGAGCGGTTCAAGCAGGACAGCACCGCGCTCCCTAGCTGGTCCGAACTCATGTCCGCCGCCAAGAAATTCGAGCTGGAATCCTACCGTGCGAGACAGGCATGTCGAACGAAGATCAAGCAGTTCGCCAAAAACCTCACCGCGCCTCCGCGTGCTGCCGAGGCTAGTGCAATGATAGACCAATTAGACCGAGAGGTTCCCTACCTATTGGCTCCAGAAAAGTTCGCAGAGAAATTGAGGATGCACTTGAGGAATCTCAAGGATGATCAGAAGAACAACGCCGAAATAGACCAGGCTGAGGCACTCGCCCAGGAGGCCGCGACTTACAAGAAATCGGCGTTTGTCCTGCGACGTGAGTTGGATGACTTGATTCGAAAATTTCGCCGCAACAAGGCTTTCACGAACTCCAAGCATCGCCTGAACGATAGAATGACCCGCTTTGTCGCGGGATTAGAAATCATGTACAAGGAGTAGTTGTGGGTCTCCAAGACTCCGGTGGTACGGCTCGTCCGGCTCCCCAATGCAGGGCCTATCACTCGGAGCGGCCCTGCATGTTCACCGTGCGCTGATAGGGTATCCGAGACGCGGACCCAGGTCAGGCGGAAGCCGACGGGGGAGGTGGCGTCGATGTCGGCGCCGTGCAGGGTGAGGGTGAGGCCGAGAGCGGGGTTGGGGCTGACGAAGCCGGGGATTCTGAGTCGGCCGTGAGCTCCGTAAGTGAAGCCGAAGGGAGGGCCGTAGAGGCCGCTTCCGGCTAATGCGACGCTGCCAACGTCGGCGACGGTCTGGGTTGTCGATGTCCTTGAGTTCGTGAATGCGGATGCCCCGCACGGACTGGTCCCCGTAGGGCTCGAACACGTGCCCGTCGCTGAGGGCACTACACGGCAGACGCGGATGTATGTGGTCACCTCGCAATGAGAGCCAGCAGCAGGC
>CADEGH010000027.1:57023-77918 GCA_902826835.1 uncultured bacterium
AGAGGCCGACGCCTTCAAGAAATCCGGGTTCGTCCTGAAGCGCGAACTGGATGACCTGGCAACAAGATTCCGAGGTACGAATGCCTATAAAAACTCCAAAAACCGCCTCAACAAGAGGGTCACCGAGTTTGTCACAGCGTTAGAGAATATGTACAAAGAATGAACCTTTCTTGAATCAGGGACTCACCCGCTTGTGGCGCAGCGGGTGCAGTGTTCTTGGGCTCGCCGCGTGAGCCCGGGTGTGCAGGGGGTAGTCGAGGTCCTGGCGACCTTCGCGCCTTTCATGAGGCGGCCGTGTAGAATCCACCCGATGGCGGATCGGACGCACCTCGACCCTGAGAGTTTGGAACCCACTGATGGTGGGCGCGAGAGGCTCATGCGCCGGTGGCAGGAGGAGGGCGACGGAGAGGCGCTCGATGAACTCCTGCGCTTGGAGGTCACGATGGTGCGCGACCTCATCGTGGCGAAGGGCAGTGCGTGGTTAGGTGGGAGCGCCGGCGCTTCGGATCTCGCGCAGGAGGCGGTGCTGCGACTCTTGCAACTGGACGATTTGCCGAAATTTGCCGACCCCGGTGCGCTCCGTGGCTATCTGTGGGTCACGGCTTGGAGACTGCTTCTCCAGCGGGTGCGCAGGCCCTACCGCCGCAAGCTGAGTCTCGATGCCACCACCTCGAGCCCGCTTGATGCGGAACTTGCCGACCAGGTCGAACCGAAATTCGAAGCCAACGAACGGGCCACCGCGCTCGAACTGGCGATGAACCTCCTCCCCGAGGCGGACCGCGACCTCATCCACCGCGTCTACTTCGCCGAGGAAAAACTCGCGGCGGTCGCGCAGGATCTCGGGCTCTCCGAATCCGCCGCAAAAATGCGCCTCCTGCGGGCGCGGAGACTCCTCGCAGCACGCCTCGCGGCCTGGGAAAAGACGATCGGCTGACGCCTATTGGGGGTCGCGGATCACCAACCGGAATCCCGCCTCGGCTAGCGCAGACTCCGGTGGCATGACCCACTCGTTGAAGAGCGCGCGGTCATCCGCAACCGCCCACGAGGATCCGCGCAGGCTGCGGTCCTTCCGTTCCCCCTTCGTCGCGTCGGAAACGTCGCACCACTCGCAAACTCCCCCGAGCGAGTCCAGCACGCCATAAGGCGACTCGTCGATCGGAAAGCGGTGTCCCATGTCGAAGCTCATTTGCAGGGTGGCCCGGCCGGTCTTTTGCCACTGCGGATGGAAGGTGTGGCCGTACGGATACGGCCGACCATCGGCACCCCGAGCCGCCTTTTCCCACTCGAGGTCGGTGGGAATCGCGTAGGTGATGGGATTGCCATCGGCGCGACTCTTTGCGCTCTTCCAATCGGCGAATGCCGCGGCCTGGAAAAACGAAACGCCACCGGCGGGGATCGCGAGGACTTGCGGCGGTGCCGACCACCGACCGGTTTCATCGCGGGTGAGCAGGCGCCACACGGAGTGATCCCGGGTTCGGCTCGGCAACAAGCCAACCGGCGCCGCGCGATGTTCGGGAGCGACTTTTGGGTCGTTCACGAACTCGAGCCACGCGCCCGTCGTGACTTCGCGCTGCATGATCGAAAACCCGGGAAGCGAGTGGACGGCTTCGGCGACTGAGCCCTCGCCCTGGGCGTAGCTCCTCCCGAGAATCGCCGGTCCGGCCGGGATGTAGGAAAAACCAAACGGGGTGGAACCAACGGCGCGCAGTTCGGCTCGCAGGACGACAGAGCGCTGCCGGAGAACCCGGAAGGGAATTCGCTGCGGTTCCATTCCGGGCGCGGCGACGTGCGCGAGGTAACTCCCGGGGAGGAGTTGCCGGGCGACCAAGTCCTTCCCAGATAGCGCGTTCTTTTCGATGAGGAAGAGCGGTGCCGCCGTGCCGCGGAAGGTCAGGCCCTGAGGAATGCTCCGAGTTTCTTGACGTGACCCTGCCCAAACCGTGGCGGTTCCCCCATGGCGGCTTGCATATTCCCAAGCCGGGCCGAGCTGCACGCCCAACTCGGTGAGCGTGGCTGCCTCGATCGTGAAGGGGGTGCCGGCACGATCGAACCGGAAGCGACGCGGGACCGAAGGATTTTCGGGCACCCTCACGAGGAATGCGAGATCGCGGAGGAGATGCACCTCCTTGCCATCCACAGAGATAAGGTAGTCCCCGCACTGGACATCGCCACGGTCGTTCGAAGCCCAAAGCCCTGGTCCGATAGTCCGACCATTGAGCGCGGTCACCAAGTCGGCCGGTGTCCAGCCCTCCGGCGATTCGTTCGGCTGCAGGCACCAAGATCCGGCCGGAATGGGCGACGGCGCATCTCCCACGGGAACCGGGACCAACCGGAGTTCCCCATCTGGGACCACATCGGCCTGGGACTCGTAACGGAAGAGATGCACAGTCGCGTCGTTCGGCACCACTTCGAGCGACAGCGATCCCCATCCTCGCAACTCGGCTTCGTGCGTCCCCGGACGGTCGTGTTCGCGCACTTGGGCCTCGAAGAGACGCTGAGCCTCCGTGTCGCCACGCGCCTCGGCCTCCCTCCACCTCTCCATGGCGATTGCGGCGAGCAGCGCCGAGACCTCATCAGGGTCCGACGCGATCGATCGCGCATCCAACGCACGATTCTGAGCGGCATGGAGGTCCGCTTCGACGCGCATCCGGTCCTCCCGGATCCTCCCGCCTCCGCGCGCCAAAATTGCCCCCTCCGCGATGGTGAGCGTCCGCCCGCTCATCGCTCGCTGCAGCCGCCCCAACTCGCGAGTCTTCGCCTCGCCGGTCGAACGCGATCGGGTGGCGGAAGCCAAGAGCTCTCTGGCTTCGCGGAGGAGGGTCGAGGCTCGATGGTGGTCGCGGCGCTGCACCAAACTCGACCGCAGAATCAGCGCCGAACTCTCTTTGGGGTCCAAACCGAGCGCGCGGTCGCACGCCGATAGAGCGATCTCGAATTCGCCGCGCTCGCCCGCCGAAGTCGCCGCCGCCATTTCGCGCACGAAGGCTCGTCGGTCCAAGGCCTTGCGGGCGATCAGAGTTCCCGCCAACACCGAGAGGGCCAACCCGATGGCCGCCACTCCGGCGGCGAGAACCCGGTGTTTGCGGGTCCATGCGCGCAGGCGTCGCATCGGGCCGGGCGGGCGGGCCTGAATCTCTCGCAGTGCGAGCAAAGCCTGCAGGTCACGCGCCAAGTCGGCGGCTGTCGCATAGCGCTGCTCGCGGCGACGCTCGAGGGCCTTGAGCGTCACCACTTCGAGCTCGCGCGAGAGATCGGGAATCAACTTCCGAGGCGATGGTGGGTCGCCCGCCAGGATGCGCGCAAAGAGTGCTTCGGTGGTGCGCCCGTCGAACGGTGGGGTCAGGGTTAGAGCTTCGTAGAGCACGACCCCAAGCGAGTACACATCGGTGCGCCCATCCAGCGGAGCACCCTCCTCGCTGACTTGCTCCGGCGAAGCGTAGCGCGGCGAACCCCGGAACGCCCCGGTTGCCGTCAACGAGCTATCCGGCCGATCCTGGGCGAGACCGAAGTCGAGGAGGACCGCGTGCCCCCGCGCGTGAATGCGGATGTTGGCGGGCTTCACGTCGCGGTGGAGGATCCCTACCGAGTGTGCCGCCTCCAGCGCCTGCGCCAGCTCCGCCATCCACGTGAGGACTTGCGGCACCGCCAGCTTCGCCTCTCCCCGGCGCGCACGATCAATCAGATGATCGAGCCCCTCGCCTTCGACGTACTCCATCGCGAGGTAGCGGATTCCCTGGTCTTGACCCGAAGTGATCACGGTGACGATGTTCGGGTGCCGCAGCTTCGCGAGCGCGTGAGCTTCGCGGGCCAGGCGCAGATCCGCCTCCTTCGAGAGCAGAAGACCGGGGCGCAGCAGTTTGACGGCGACCTGCCTTCCCACGGACGGCTGTTCGGCGCGGAACACCATCCCCAGGCTTCCCTCACCGATCTTCGCGAGCAGTCGGAACTCACCCACGTGGGATAGGGGAAGGTCGGGTTCGGTGGCGAGGGTGTTGGACTCTCCCAAAGGAGGTGCGAGCCCCATCGCTCGCGCCAGCGCTGCCGCTGCTTCGGACTCCTCGGCGGTCAACCCAAGGGCGGACTCCGAAGCCGAGCTTGACCCCTCCCCGCGGAGGATCCGGTCCAAGAGGGCATCGGACGGGCGCTCGCTCGCGCCGCTGTCTTGGTCGGAAACTGAGGAATCCCCCGTCATCGGGGCCCATCTTAGATCGAAATCGAGATTCCGGTGACCCTTTCCCACTTCGTGCATTGGACCTCCCGTGGGGCACTCCGTGCCGCAATCACACGAAATGAGGTCCTATGCGCCTGCCAACTTCCGCTTTGTTCCTTCTCCTCTCGATCTCGACGCTCGTCGCACAGTCGCCCGAGATTCCGCCCGGTCACGTGCTGGTCGACGACATGATTCTGCCCGAAGAGGCGGCCTTCGGTGAGTCGGCTTGGACGGCCAATTCTTGGAACTTCGGAGTCGTGCCCTACACCTTCAACGCCAACGTGTCGGCCGCCAACCAAGCCGCGGTGCTCAACGCGATGAACGACATCTCAGCAGTCTGCGCTGTCATCTTCATCCCTCGCTCAGTTCAGCCCGATTGGGTCGTTTTCACCGCCGCGACCGTCAACAACTCCTTGGTGGGGAGGGCCGGCGGGGCGCAGGCCATCAACATCGTCAGTTGGGGATCGAAGTACATCATCATCCACGAGATCATGCACGCCCTCGGGTTTGTCCATGAACAGAGTCGACCTGATCGAGACAACTTCGTGACCATCAACTACGGCAACATCTCCACGTCGGCTTGTCCGGGATCTAACTGCGGGAGCAGCGGGTCCTCCAGTTGCGTCTGCAACTTCAACATCGTGAACGGCGCGACCACCGCTACAGCCTACGATTTCCTCTCGATCATGCACTACAGTCGCGCGGACTTCTCGTCGAACGGATCGGACACGATCACTTGCAAGCCAGCGTTTGCGGCCTTCCAAAACAACACCGCGGCCAACCCTGGTATCGGCAATCGCGCCTTCATGAGTCTCGGAGACGCTTCCGGACTGCGCCAACGCTACGGTTCGACCAACACCTTCCCCAACCTCGGGAGCATTTCTCCCACCTCCGTCACGACCGCCGGAGGAGGGACCACGCTCAACGTGTTCGGCTCCGGGTTCTTTCAGGGGGCCACCAATCCCAACGGAGTGGTCGGAACCCAGATTCTCTGGAACGGATCTCCGCTGCCGACGACCTACGTGAGCCCGACGCAGGTCCGAGCAGTAATCCCGGCCGCATTAGTCACCCTGCCTCAGAACGTCCAGATCGGAATTTCCAACCCTGCCCCTGCGTGGGGTACTCCATTTGGCACTTTGAGTCTCTCCGTCACGTGCCAGACCGGTGCTCTGGCACTCGCCAACGGCGCCGCGACCACGCTCACCAACTCTTGCCAGCAGTTCAGCATCACCCCCACCTACAACGCGTTCAACGTCGTCGGGGTCACCTCTCCCGGGGCGGACTGGGACATTCAAATGGGAACGGCGTCGGCCGCCGCGGGCTCAATCGAGTGTGACTTCGTCGTCGGCAGTGGCTTTGCCGGAGCGGGCACGATCACCCCGACCACTGGCAACGTCATCCTCTATTCCGGAGTTTCTCCGGCTGTCCTACAGCACGTGACTTCGACCGAGATGCTCAATGGCCAGCCGACCATCGTGTCGATGCCGGCCGGTTCGATCGTGCGCGCCTTCCACTTTGGGGCCGCCGCCGTCAGCACCCGGACCATCCAGATCGCCGGACCGACCTACCTCCGTTGGAAGCTCATCGCTGAGGGCAACTCGTTCGCGTGGCGCTCGTCGACGACGAATGTCGTGGCATCAGGACAGGTCGGCGGGCCACCGGTGACCGGGATTGGCGTGGTGCCGGACGCCTACTGCCTAGTCGTGTACAGCAACGGCATCCCGCTGCCCGGTCCGGAGTCGTTCACGATCACGATGTGCTTCGACTTCACTCCGGCCGCTTTGGTTTCCTCCAATTTCATCACGACGATCAATCAGGGCGCCTACTCCTGCGTGCCTTTTTCGATTGCGCCGCTCACCGGCCGGTGGAATGTGGTCGGAGTCTCCTCGACGACGGACTGGGATATCCAGATGGGAACCGCGGTGTCGCAGTTCGGGGGAAGCACTTGCGACTACGTTCTGGCAAATGGGCGCATTGGAACCGTGGGTCCCCTCAACGGAATCTGCTCTCCCTACAATCCACTTGGCGCACCTGGCTATCTCCAGTTCGGGCCGACTTCGACGCTGCCGAACGGATGGTATTCCTACACGCCGATGATCATGGCTTTCGAGTTCGAAATCACCACCACAGGGGATTACGACATCGCGGTGGGAGGGGATTCCAGTTACTTCTGGGACTTCCACCGGCCGGGCTTGTTCCCGTCTTGGCGCAGTGCCTCCAGTCGTAGCGGCGGGCCCTATCCCGTCACGGGGCCGGCGGTGCGGATCAACAACCTCTCCCCTGGCTGGCATTGCGTGGTCGTTTACCACAACGGTGGCCCGACCGGGCTCACCTCGCCTTCCATCAGCATCGGCTACGCGACCACGCAGATTCCCGTGGCCAGCTCCCTGTCTCCGGCGACCGCCCCGGCCGGGTCCGGGGCGCTGCTCCTCCGCGTATTGGGCAACCACTTCACCGCGAACAGTGTCATCGTTTGGAACGGTGGAAGCCTGACGACGACCTTCGTCAGTGCGACGGAGCTTCGGGCCACCGTGGCCGCGAGTCTGCTCGCGACTCCCGGGAGTGCCAACGTTGCGGTGTCCACTCCCGGCGTGGGCGCTTCCCAGTCGCTCTTCTTCACGATCCCAGCATTGACCCCGACGCTCACTTCCTTGGCGCCTACTTCCGTTGCCGTGGGAGGAGCTTCGTTCACGCTGTGGGGGATGGGATCCGGATACAACTCGGGATCGATCCTCCGGTGGAACGGGACGCCGCTCCCCACGAATTTCGTCAACGGCACTACTGTGAACGCCCAAGTCGGCGCGAACCTGATTGCCACCGCGGGATCGGCCCTCATCAGCGTGGAAAATCCTGGCGCGGGAATCAGCGCGGAAGTCAGTCTGGCGATTTCCGGCGGCGGGCCGGGGTTCCCTCCCATCGTCGGCCCTGGATTGGAGCCCGTGCAGACTTGGTCCGCCACGTTGATGGGCATTCCCACTCCGCTCGGGGGCGTGTCGTTCAATGCGGCGGCGACCGAGCTCATCGTCGCCGGAGGTTCCAACTCGCCGGCCGGAGCGCTCTACTCGATTCCGGTCACGCGCGACCCCACCTCCCAGCGAATCCTTGGTCTCGGTCAACCGGTCTACCTCGCGCCCGCCCCGAGTAACGACGGTGGTCTGGCCGAGCGCAATGGAACGTGGTTCTACTCGCAACATCCCAGCAACGCGGTCGGCCAATGGAATGGTGCGACGGGTTATTCGAGTCCGCTGCCGATTCAAACCGCGAGTACCGGTGGCCTCACCTTCGTTCCCGCGGGCCTGCCGAATGCCGGCGCGCTCCTCGTGAGTTCGTACGGGTCGAGCGGGATCTGGTCCGTGAACACCAGCAGTGCCGGGAGTGGATTCCTCAACATGGGCACAGCCACGCTTTATGCCGCAGTGCCCGCCGGGAATGAGGGCCTCACGTTCATCCCGAGCGGACCGCGGGCCGGCGATCTACTCATTGCCAACTACAGCCAGGGCACGATTTCGGTGCTGGACGTCAATCCGCAAACGGGGCTCCCGGTCGGCGGAACCGCCAATCCCTCGATCAGCTTGCTCGTTCCACAGTGGATTGGCGCCGAAGGTGTCACCGTGGACCCAGTCACCGGCGACCTCTGGTTGACGCAATACGGCGACGGCCTTCTCCAAATCGCCGGACTCGACACTCTGCAAACGCTGGTCGCGACCTCGGTCACCCCGTCCTTCGCCGCGGGCGCCCGGATCAGCTTCCGCCTCCGCGCGGGAACCGCTCAGGCGGGGAGCCCCTACATTCTCGGCGGCAGCCTATCGGGCTCGAGCCCCGGCACTCCCATTGGCAACCTCGTCTTGCCACTGAATATCGATTCCCTGACCAACTTCATCCTGATGAACCTCAACCAGCCGCCGTTCATCGATTTTTCCGGGCCGCTCCTGGATCATGGCACCGGGAACGCGCTCTTCGTCCTTCCGGCAGCGCCTGGCCTCACCGGCCTCTCCACCACCTGGGCCTACCTACTCCTGGATCCCGTCGACTTCGTCTCTAATCCCCTGGTCGTCCAGTTGGTGCCCTGAGGCGCCAACTCCGGCCGCGCCGCTGGATCAGAAGCCGGCCACGAGCGTGAGGGCCTGGGAGAGGGCGGCCCCGTGGGGCGAGCCGGAGTCGACCACGAGGGCCTGGAGGTACACGGTCATGCCCGCGAGGGACGGTGGCAGGATGCCGATGGGGAGGACGGCCGCACCCGCGCCCGCCACGCCAGGTTGACCGGAACACTCGAAGGACAGGAACCCGACGGGATTCACGTGGAGGGTGCCCCCGATGAAGGGAACCGCGATCGTGTTGGTGCCCAACGCAACCAAGCCCGGCCCACCGCCCACGGCGCCCACCAAGCGAAGCTCGAGGTTCGATCCGACGAGCACTGGAGCGGTCGCTCCGAGCAAGGGCGTGACGCCGCCGCTTCCTGCGGTTCCGGTGCCCCACTGTTCGCGCGACCCTCGGTTTGGGCCGTGCCGGGTGAGGTTTTGCACGATGGAAGGGCCGATGGCGTCGAGGTCGCCATCGCCGTCCACATCGGCCAGGGCGTGGACCTCCGCGAAGAGTTGTTCCGCCAGCGTGCTGTCGAAATGGCCCAGGCTGCCATTCCCGAAGATGAGACCTGCTCCCTTGACCGGAGCATTGAACGGGTTGCTGATCACCGCGTCGGGATAGCCATCGAGATTGATGTCGCCGACCATGATGCGCGTTCCGTTGGTGCCCCGGTTTGCGCCGATTCCGCCAGGGTAGAGGGAAGGAACAAACGGAAGTGTTCCACCATTGATGAGCAGAGTGGGGTAACTTCCCCCGGCGCTCGGGCGCTCCGCGGCCAGGAGGTCGAGGTCGCCGTCCTGATTGAAGTCTGCGAGCCCGACCGAGTCCCGGAACGGATCAAAAGAGTTGGCCGAGTTGAAATAAGGATAAGTTGCGCTGCTGGTCAAGGATTCGGAAGGAGCCCAGGTGCCGCCCTGGAGACCACGTCGAGCGCGCAACCTGCCGTCCGAAACGAGAAGGTCTACGAGTCCGTCGTTGTTCAGATCTCCCGTGGCCACGACTACCTCGGCTTCGAACATGGCGCCGAAGGCGAAGATCCCGGTGCCTTGGTTCAGCCAGAGGTGCGACCAGTACAGGGGGCCCGCACTCCTGGTGATCAGATCCGAATCTCCGTCCTGGTCGATATCGACCACGAGGACTCGATCCGGCGAGGTTCCCAAGTACGGTGAGAAGCTCACCTCCGGCGGCATGATCGGACCTTGGTCCACGAAGCTGCCGCCTCGGCCGGAGAGCAGGCGCATGCCCACGGGCACCAAGCCGCTCCTCAGTTCGACGATCAGATCCAATTGCCCGTCGCCGTCAAAATCGCCGGGAACACAGGGATTTCCGTAGGACATGCCTGCGGGGAGCGGGGTTTGCAGCGGCAAGGCCCCGAGCGCCATTTGTCCGTCGCCCCGGTTGAGGTGGGTCTCGCTGATCGACAATCCCAAATCCGCGTCGCCATCACCCTCCAGGTCGCGTGCCTGGCCATACAGTTCGGGATTGAGCGTTCCCGGAGCCCAGGGGTTGTCGGCAAGCGTAGCTCGGCCGAAGTAGGCCGCGCGCCCCGCCACGAGGTCGTTCCAGCCATCGCCATTGACGTCGGCGACCCCGGCAAGCCGGTAAGAGCCCATGCCGGGCAGTTTGTAGGCGGGCTCAAAAACGCCCCCGACATTTGCGCTGATGTGGAAAGTCGAAGGAGTGGACAGGATCAGTGGTGGACCGCCGCCACCGCTGCTGCAGCAGACTCCATCCAGGTCGCCGTCATTGTCGATATCGAACAATTGTGTGGCCGGGCCCCCGGTGACGGGCGCTTCCAAGTAAAACTGGGAGTTCCCCTGACACCGCGCCACGACGTAATCCGAAGTGCCGAACACGATGATGTCGTCGTCCCCGTCGCCATCCAAGTCCCCAACTGTGGGCATCGGGTTTGCAACGCCGTGGGCGAGCGAATTCACATGGACCATCCCGCTCTGGGTAATCTGATAGATCTCAATCGTGGAGCCGACTACGGCCAGGCCCGATTGGTCCGTCCCGAAGAAGCGGCCCGAGAGTAGGGTCGAGCCGATCCCCGGGGGAAGGGCGATGGAAATTGGTGCTCCGAACGCACCTGAGGAGAGGGGATGGACGGAGAGTCGCGCGGCCGTCAGGCTCGCGACCGCGGTCGGGCTCCCTACGCCCTGGAATTGACCGAGGGCCAGGTCGAGGATCGCCTCACCCGGGAGGCTCGTGGTGAGAGTCGGTGCCGTGAAGAACCCTCCCGTGTTGGAGAGCAGCCAGATGTCGGAGCCGAATCCGACCACCACCTCTTCGGGGCCGGTCGGGAAGCCCACTTGGCCTACCACCGAAACGGGGATCATGGCTCCTACGGTCGAGACGTATTGGGAGATGGTGCCGGAATTGGATCCGCCCAGCACGCCACCGATAGACAATGACACGTAGCTCAGGCTCGGTCCGATGTCGAGTCGAATTCCGAGGGCATCGGGCGCGGCACTGCCGCTCCAGCGAACCAGATCGAGGATCGAATGGGAGTTGTTCGAGCGCACCACCGAAGGGGCGTCCAACGTCTGCCCTGCCGCCACCGAAACCAGGAGGATCAAGGCGGAAAGGACGCAAGTTCGCTGCCGAGACCAATGTCGAGTCATGGTATCTCTCCGGGCTGGGGTGAGGCGACCCCAATCTGAGGATGGTACTCGGGCGCGCTTCTTGCAATCAAACTCATTTCCAGGGAACCCGCGCCCGGCTACCGATTGGCGGGGATCAGGCGCACGGCGACGATCCGGAAGGTGGTGTCGGGGGTGCAGGAGGGGTCGAGGCGGAAGCGGACGAGGTGCTGGCCGCGCTGGCGGACCGCGTCCGGGATCGCGATGGAAACCGTGCCGGCGCGGATCGACTCGATCCACAGGCCGGCCGAAAGCGAGGCATCGAAGGAGTATTGGCGGTCCGTGAAGAAAAACACCTCGACGAAGTCCCGGTGGGTCCCCTCGATCGCCATCTCCACTTCGATGGCCGCGAGGTCCGCGAGCGGGATGCCCAGGAAGGGCGAGATGAACTGGGGGTCGTTGGTGGTCGCCGCGAACCGGTCGCCACCACGAGGCTCTATGCCGTCCAGGGTCCAATCCCCGGCGGCCGTCAATTCCGCGCCCGCCCACGAGGTCTTCAGGCGGGGTTCGAGGTGGAACTTTTGATCCAGTGCCCGCAGCGCCGCAATGCGGGCCGGCGGCAAAGCATGGCGCTTGGCGGTGATCTCGAGATTCTCCCGATTTGGGCGATAGGCAAATGCATCCAGCACTGGCGTGGTCGTTGCCGCCCACGCGCAGCCGATGCATCGAAACCCTTCGGACAAGGTGCTGAGACAGAGCGGGCAAACCACCGATTCACCAATCGAGGCCGGGACGGGAACCGAGGTGGACGTCGGACGCCAGGACGCAGGCACGCCACCTGCCGCTAGGGATTCAATCAGGCTTCGGTCCGTGACCGGCCGGGTGGGGCGCTTGGGGAGAGGCGCCGTCTTTTGGTCGAGGCTGACCGCCATCACTGTTCCCGCACAATAGTGCAATTCGGGGGACTCGCAGATTCGCATGATCGCCGCCGCCCCGTTTTGCCGGAGAGTCGCCGCATCCGGCTCCTCCTTCGGAAAGCGCTGCTGCCCCCGGATTAGCGGGTGTTTGCCGAAGAGGTGGGGGAGATCCTCTTCGCAGAACACGTTGCGCTCCATATGACCCTGGATGTTCCGCTCCGTGAGCACGTGTTCGCGGTGGCGGGGTGACTCGGCCCATTCCTCGGTCGTGAGCACGAGGAATTTCTTGGCGATGCGCTGGCACTCGAGCAGGGCCGACATCGGATCAATGACGTGTTCAATCACTTCCGTGATCAGCACCACGTCGAACGCCTGGTTCGGGAAGGGGAGGAGCGACGCATTGGCGGCGAGGGACGGCACTCCGAAGAGCTGCGTCGCTCGCAGGCTGGCCATGCTCGACAGATCCAGGGTCGTGACCTTGCTGCCCAGATGCTTGCGCACCAAATGCGAGAGGTAGCCCTCCGCGCCGCCGATGTCGATGACCGAGTGTCCGGGCCCGACCCCGAGGTCTCGGAGGAGAACCAGCACATCGTGGAGTCTCAGAATGCGGCGAGCGTGCCCGCCCTCGGTACGTCCACATCCGGCCCCGTAAATCGGCTCGTGGGAGAGGTATCCCTCGGCGTCGTCCACGTTCGAAAACCGATAGTCGAGCCAGTTGCGATTGATGAGCGTATGGACCTTCGAAAAATCACGTTGACCCAGCATAGATCAGCATTTAGCCGCTCATCCTTCGAGCATCAAGCGGCCCGGGTAGCCCCGCCCGTGTTACGATCCGCCCCGCGTGCGCCGCACAGACGATGGTGAAACCCGCTTCCAATCGATGGAACGAGATCCGGGTCTCGGAGTTCCCCTGGGAACGTGAGGCGTTGGACTTCATTCGCGAGGGACTGCCCGACGAGGATCCCTACCGCGCGTGGTCCAACTTCGAATTCATCGCCCAAGATGGCGGCATCAACGAGGTCGACCTGCTCGTCTTGACCCCGAGCGGCCTCAAGCTGATTGAGATCAAGAGCCGACCCGGCACGATCAGTGGCGATGCCGGCACCTGGGAATGGCGCCACGAGCGCCGCTCCCTCGCGCTTGAAAACCCGCTCCTGCTCGCCAATCGCAAAGCCAAGAAGCTGAAGGGCCTGCTCGAGTCGATGCACACCTTCGGGAGTGGCGGCGTTCCCTACGTCGAGGCCCTCGTGTTCCTTTCGGCGCCCGACATGGACTGCCGTTTGACGGATCGCGCCCGCACCGGCGTTCATCTCCGCGACCGCGCGGATCGCCCGGGTATCCTCCGCGCCCTCACCGCCCCGTCGGCCCGCCCTGTCGACCAGCGCACCGCCAAAGCGGTGTTCCAGGCCATCCAAAAGGCCGGCATCCGCGCCGCCCCCGAAAAGTCCCTGATCGGCGACTACGAACTCGGCGATCTTCTATTCGAAGGCAAGGGCTACCAGGACTTCCTCGCTCGCCACCCCTCCCTTGCCAATCTCCAGCGCCGCGTTCGGGTGTACGGCGTCGCGAAGGGGGCGACCAAGGAGCAGCGTGCCAGTGTCGCCCGCGCCGCTCGCCGCGAATTCGAGATCCTCCTCGGCATCGACCACCCCGGCATCCTCAAAGCCGTCGACTACCGAGACGACGCCCGCGGGTCCGCGCTCTTCTTCGAACACGATCCGGAGGCGCGTCGCCTCGATCACCTCCTCGCCTCGGAAGGGGCGTCACTCACCCTGGACCAGCGACTGACCGTGCTGCGCAAGGTCGCGGAGGCCGTCGGTTACGCCCACGGACGCCGCCTCTTCCATCGCGCGCTGTCGCCCGCGAGCCTGCTCGTCCGTCCGCGCGAGCGCGGCCAATTCGAGATCAAGATCTTCAATTGGCAAACCGCCTCCCGCGAGATCGGCCTCACCACGAGCGGCAGTGCGAGAATCGACGCCACCGACCACCTCGACCAATGGGTCGACGATGCGACCAGCGTGTACCTCGCCCCGGAAACCCTCCTGGCCAGCGAGGAGGACGCGGCCCCGCAGGATATCTTCGGCCTCGGCGCCCTCGCGTATTTCCTCTTCACCGGCACCGCCCCGGCCGACAGTTTTGTCGACCTGCAAACCCGCCTCCGCGAGGGCCAAGGCCTCCAACTCACCGGCGCCATCGAGGGCGCCTCGGAGTACCTGCGCCAACTCGTTCAGAACGCCACTCACCCCGAAGTGTCGATGCGATTCGAAACAGTCGAGGAGTTCTTGGCGGATCTCGACGCGTGCGAAGACCGCCTCACCGCCCCGGATCCCAAACCCGCGGTCGATCCCACCGAAGCCAAAGCGGGGGACCTCCTCGAAGGGCGATTCCAGGTGCTGCGGTGCCTCGGCCGGGGTTCCTCGGCGGTGGTCTTCTTGGTGAGCGGTCAAGACGGGGAGCAGGTCTTGAAGCTCGCACTCACGCCCGAGCTCAATTCCCGCCTCGCCGCGGAAGCCGCGCTGCTGAAGAAAGCCCATCACCACCTCATCGTGGCCTTGCGAGGCGAGGTGACGCTCGGCGCGCACAAAGGGCTGCTCCTCGATCGGGCCGGGGAGACCACCCTCGGTCAGCGCCTGCGCTCCGAGGGCCGCCTCGGCCTCGATCTGTTGGCGCGCTTCGGCGAAGACCTCCTCCAAATCCTCGAGTACTTGGAGGAGGAGGGCCTCACGCACCGCGACATCAAACCGGACAACATCGGCATCGCCCAGCGCGGCAAGAAGGACGAGCTGCGCCTCGTCCTCTTCGACTTCTCGCTCGCCGCTACCTCGCCCGAAGCCCTGTACGCCGGCACGCGCCCCTACCTCGACCCCTTCTTCCAAAGCTCCACCCCGACGCGCCGCCGCTTCGATCACGCCGCCGAGCGCTGGTCGGCCGCGATGACCCTGCACGAAATGGCCACCGGTACCCTGCCCCGCTTCGGCGACGGCAAGAGCGACCCGGCCGTGATCACGAACGAAGTCACCCTCGACGCCGATCTCTTCGAAGCTTCCCTGCGCGGCGGCCTCCGAGACTTCTTCCGCCGCGCCCTGCGCCGCAACGCCAAGGATCGCTTCGACAACGCCCGCGAGATGGTGCACGCCTGGCGCTCGATCTTCGCCGACCTCGACCGCCCCGAGATCACCACCCACCATGAAGCCGATGACTCCGCGGCGACTGCCCAGCTCATCGCCAAGGCGACCCCGGACTCCGCCCTCGCCGAACTCGGGCTGTCCACCCGCGCGCTCAATGCGCTGGAGCGCGTGCAGGCCCTCCACGTCACGGATCTTCTGGCCCTGCCGGACTCGCGCCTCCACTACCTCCGCGGCGTCGGCAGCAAGACCCGCCGCGAGCTTCTGAACCTGCGCCACCAACTCGCGGCCCGCCTGCCCGCCTCGCCGGTTCCCGCTCCCGCCTCGCCGAATTCTCCTCCCTCGGGCGTCGACGCGCTGTTCGCCGAACTCCTGCCGCCATCCTCCGGCAAAAGCGCTTCCCAATCCCAATATCTCGCCCGCTGGCTCGGTCTCGTCGGGGACTCCGAATTTTGGCCCCGCGCCAGCCAAATCGCCGATGCCGCGGGCTGCACGGTCGCCCGCGTCTACCAAGTCGTGAAGGCCGCTCGCGAAAACCTGGGCGAGCTTCCCTCCCAAGTGGCCCTGCGCGAGCAGATCGCCCAGGTCCTGAGTTCCCGGGGCGGCATCCTCACCGCCCACGAACTCGCGCAGATGCTCAATAATCTCCGCGGTTCCTCCTCGGACGAGCCTCTCCGCACCCGCCAGGCGCTCGCCCTCGTGCGCTTCGCCTGCGAAGTCGAACGATCCTCCCCGTCCCCGCGCTGGGACCTGAGCCGCGTGCCCCACACCGCCCTGCTCGCGACCCCCGAAGCGGGTGGCCCCGACCTCGCGGAGTACGTCCAGCGCCTCGCCGCGGAGGCCGATCGCCTCGCCGCCGTCGATCCCCTTCCCTCCGCCGCGTTCGTGCAAGAGTGTTTGAGCCGCATCAACCGACCGGCGACCGTGCTTGCGCTTTCGCCCCAGCGCCAACCCCGACTGGCCGCCGCCGCTTCGAAAACCGCCGCGCTCTCGCCCCGCCTCGAGTTCTACCCCCGCGGACTCCCCGCCGCGCGGGCGCTCAAACTCGCCTCCGGGGCTCTCCTCGGTGCCGACACCCTCACGCCGCAAAACGTGCGGGATCGCATCCTCGCGCGCTTCCCCGAGTCGGAGCCGCTCCCCGGTCCCCCCGCGCTCGTGCAGCTCATCGAGGCCGCCGGCTGGCCCTTCGATTGGGATCCCGCTGCGGCGGGGGGGAGTGGGCAATTCCGCCTCCGGGGCGGCGCCGCCCTCGCCACGTCTTCCACCGGCATTCACCGCCGCACCACCGACATCAGCGCTCCTCCCGGCGTCGCCCCCGGAGTGGCCGACGCGCGCCTCTTCGAAGCGAAGCTCACCCACGCGCTCCGCGAGGGTGGGTTCCTCGTGCTGATGGCCGACCCGCGCACTCTGGCGGAGGCCGAACGCGAGTTGCGCCGTCGCTTCGAGCCCGAGATCGAGGTAGTCGACTTGGAAGCGCGTCTCCTGCGCGCGATGCACGCCGAGGCCGACCGCGCCGGAGTCCGCTGGGAGGTTGTGCTCAATGCCGACGCCGCCGCGCCCATTTCGCGCGATTTCCAAAATCTCCTGCGCCTGGTCGATCGAGGCATCGCGAGCCTCGAACCCGAACTCGCCGCGACCCCGCGCACTCTCCTCGTCCACCGCCTTGGTTTGCTCGCCCGCTACGACCGCCACGGTCTCGTCGAACGCCTGCGGGATCGGCCCGGGAACCACGGACTCTGGGTCCTGATTCCCGCCGATGAACAGCGCGAACTCCCGGTCCTGGACGGCCGGACGATTCCGGTTCTCTCGCGCAACCAATGGGCCCGCGTGCCCCTCCCTTGGATCGAAAATCACCACCGCACCCCCGCCTGAGGCGCCCCGCCATGCCGACGCTCCTGAAAGACCTGATCTCGATCCCCGAGCACGTCCACAAAAGCGACTTCGTGCTCCGCCTGACCAGCGGCGTCGACAATCCCGCCTCGACCCTGAAGACCTACGTCGTCACCCCGCAACTGGTCGATGCCTTCGGACGCGCGCTGGCGCTCATTCGCTCCGCGATCGACGACGGAGCCTCCAAGGCGGCGTACCTGCACGGCAGCTTCGGCAGCGGCAAGAGTCACTTCATGGCCGTCTTGCACCTCCTGCTGCAAAAGCTGCCGGCGGTGCGCGAAGTCGAGGCCCTGCGTCCGCTCATCGCGACGCACGCCCCCTGGCTCGACTCCCGCAAGTTCCTGGTCGTCCCGTACCACATGATCGGGGCGAAGAGCATGGAAGAGGCGATTTTGGGCCACTACGTGCATCACGTCCGGACCCTGCATCCGGGCTGCCCGCTGCCCGCCGTGTATCTCGCCGACAAGATCTTCGAAAACGCGGTGCAGCTCCGGGCGAACATGGGGGACGAGGCGTTCTTTCGGGTCTTGAACGGAAGACCCGTCGAAGACAAATGGAAGGGGATGGAAACCAGGTGGCATCCGACGAGCTTCGAAGAGGCCCTGCTCGCCCCGGTTGGCGATGAGCGGCGAGATCAACTGGTCAGCGACATCGTCAGTTTCCATCTCCCGGTTTACCGAGACGTAACCAGCAGTTTTGTGCCCCTCGACCAGGGACTCGAAGTGCTCACGCGTCACGCCAAGGACCTCGGCTATGACGCGCTCATCCTGTTCCTCGACGAGCTCATCCTTTGGCTGGTCGGCCAGATCGCCGACGTTGCGTTCGTGACCCGCGAAGGCCAGAAGCTCGCGAAGTTGGTCGAATCGCAGCACTCCCGCCGTCCGATCCCCCTCGTTTCGTTTGTCGCTCGCCAGCGCGACCTTCGGGACCTCATCGGCAGCAACGTTCCCGGCGCCGAGCAACTCGGCGCGATCGAGTCTCTCCGCCACATGGAAGGGCGGTTTTCGAAGATCACCCTCGAAGATCGCAACCTCGCCGCGGTCGCCGAGAAGCGCATCCTCGCCCCCGTCTCCGCCGCCGCCAAAGCCGAGATCGACGAGAGCTTCCAACAGACGAAGAAGTTCCGCGAGGAGATCATGCGGGTCCTCCTCACCGAAAACGCCGACCCCGAGATCTTCCGCCGCCTCTACCCGTTTTCGCCAGCGCTCGTGCAAACCCTGGTCGCGGTCTCCGGCGCGCTCCAACGCGAGCGCACCGCGCTGCGGGCGATGGTCCAACTCCTCTCGAACCGCCGCCGGGACCTCGCCCTCGGCGACATCGTCCCGGTCGGCGACCTCTACGACGTCATGGCCGAGGGCGACGAACCCTTCACCGAAGGTCTCCGCGTCCACTTCGACAACGCCAAGCGCCTGTGGACACAAAAGCTCCTGCCGATGCTCGAACAGGAGGCCCGGCTCAGCCAGGAACAGATCCGCGAGCTTCCCCCCGACGACCCCCGCGCCCGCCGCTTCGCCGCCAACGGCCGCTTCCTGAAGACCCTCTTGCTCGCCGCCCTCGTCCCCGACGTCGAGGCTCTGAGGAACCTCACGGTGCGCCGCCTCTGCGCCCTGAACCACGGCTCGATCCGCTCCCCGATCCCCGGCCAGGAGGTGCCCGATCTCCTCGAGCGCTGCCGCCAGTGGGCCGCGCGCGTGGGCGAGCTCAAACTCGCGGACGACTCGACCGGCAACGCGCTCGTGCAGATCCAACTCGTCGGCGTCGACCTCTCCGGCGTGATCGAACGCGGACTCAGCCAGGACAACGCCGGCAACCGCAAGAACCGCCTCCGCGAGATCCTCTTCGAATCGATGGGGATCCAAACCGCCGACCAACTCTCGATCCAGCATCGCTTCCTGTGGCGCGGCACCCACCGGGAGGTCGAAGTCCAGTTCCGCAACATCCGCGAGATGCCGCTCTCTGAGCTCAAGGCGCGGCCGAACGGCTGGAAGTTCGTGATCGACTTCCCCTTCGACGTCGAAAATCACGTTCCCCGGGACGACGTCCATCGGGCCGAAGAATTCCTCCGCAAAGAAGGCCGGACTTCCACCTTCTGCTGGATCCCCTTCTTCTTCACCCGCGAGGTTCAGGCCGATCTCGGCCGCCTGGTCGCGATCGAGCACGTCCTGAAGCCAAGCGTCTTCGACGATGCCGCCGCCTACCTCGCCCCCGCGGACCGCGCCACCGCCAAGAGCCTGCTCGAGAACCAGCGCGATCAGCTTCGTGCCCAGATCCGGCTCGCCCTGCAAGCCGCCTACGGCGCCGCCGAGGCCGATCCTCGCTACTTGGACCTCACCAACTTTGATCCCGGGGAGGGCCTGAAGTCCCTCGAGCCGACCTTCCGACCGAAGGCCCCGATTGGCTCCAGCCTCCGCGAGGCCTTCCATCACCTCCTCGGCCAAGTCTTCGAGTTCTGCTTCCCGGCGCACCCCGACTTCGGCGGCGAACTGCGTCCGGCGGCCACCAAGCGCATCCTCGACACTCTGCGGCCCGTCGCCGCCACCGAGGACAATCGGGTGGTGATCGAGAAGGAGCACCGGCCACTGTTCTCCCGCGTCGCCGCCGCCCTGAGGCTCGGCCAGATGGGGGAGGACGCATTTGCCTTGAACGACCCCTACTGGGTCTCGCACTTCAACCGTCTGGCGAGCGGGGCGGGTGCGGTGCTTCCGGTCACGGAACTCCGGGCGGCGATCGACACGCCCCGGGCCTACGGACTCCCGCGGGATCTCCAAGACTTGATCCTGCTTCTCTTCGCCGAGCGCACCAAACGCGCGGTCTTCCGCTACGGCGCTCCCTACGAGGCCGCGATCGGCGACTTGCCCGACGACTGCGAACTGCGCGAGGCGGTCCTGCCGACCGAGGCCGAGTGGAAACTCGCCCAGGACCGCGCGAGCCGGCTGTTCGGGCTGGCGCTCCCGAAGCTGCGGGCGCCATCCACCGTCGCGGCGGCGGCGAGCGAGCTGAAACGCCGTGCAGAGTTGCTCCGCGGCGACGCCCACACTCTGCGGCAGCGGCTCACCGAGGTCCTCGCGCGCTATGACGTGCCCAAGGCGACCTCACTCCGCTACGCCGCCGCCGAGTCCTCGCTCACGCTGCTCGAGCGCCTCGCCACCGGGGAGGACAAGGATCGCATCCCGAAGCTCGCCCAGTTCGAATTGACTTCCGATCTGTTGGCGATGGGAGCGAGTCTCGCCTCGGCCGCGACTCTGGGCGCTGCTCTCTCGGACGAGCCCATGCGGATGATCAACACACTCGCGAATTGGAAGGACGAACGGGCGCCCGAGGCCGCCGCCGCGCTCGCGCGCCTCCGCGAGGCGCTCACGAAGGACGAGTTGGTGATCCCGCTCCAGCCGGTGATCACCGCGGTGCGGGAGGAGGCGTATCGACTCATCACGCCACCCGCTCCGAAGGGTGACAAGGTGGCCTCGACGCGAGGCGTGGTCGAACAATCCTCCGCGCAGGGGCTCGATGCCGCAGCGCTCGAGGCGACTCTGGCGCGGCTGCGGGCGAAACTTCTGGAAGATCCCACCCGCCGCCTGGATCTCACTTGGGTCCTGACCGGGCCGAAGAAAGATCGTGCGTGATCGACCGCACCATTTTGCTTGAAGACTTGCGCGCGCTCCTGGGCGAACTCGAAGACGATCTGCGCGATCGGGGTGACCGCGAGCCGGAGTTGGAGGCGCCGCTTAAGGCTGCGCACGCCGCGGCACTCGAAGCGGGGCGCACCGCCGAGCCCTACGCGACCTTCCGCGAGGGAGAACTCACCCAGGCCGCCGCGGCCTGGATTCTGGCGATGGTGTTTGTTCGCTTCCTCGAGGACAACGAACTGATCCCCGAGCCGCTGCTCGCAGGAGAGGGCAAGGTCCTCCGCGGCGCACAGGAACGCCACACGAGCTGGTTCCGAACGCACCCGACCGACAGCGACCGCGACTATTTGCTGGCGGTTCTCCGCGAAGTGGCGGCTCTGCCGGCGCTGCGGGATCTTTTGGACGAGACCAAAAACCCGCTCTTCAAACTCGGGCTCTCCGCGGACGGCGCCACCAAGCTGCTCC
>CADEGH010000028.1 GCA_902826835.1 uncultured bacterium
GGCCTCGCCTGACGATGTCAATGAGATGGTCGGGGAGATGAGAGAGATTGCCGAGAGTTTGGTGCTTGACCTGCTTCCCGACTCGGTAGGAACGGCGAAGGAGATGGGAGGTGTAGACCTTGCCCTTGCGTCGCACCTCGATCTTGGCCACGTGCATGGCCCCAGCTTGCCGCGTCATGCCTGTATCATGAGCCAGGAATGACAAATAGCAAGTCATTTTACTGGCTACACTTTCGCCCCCAAAATCACATTCAACTCGTTGCCAAGAATCGGATTACGGCAATTTGGAGCCCGGAACTTCGGCTTAGAGCTCCGATCGCTCACCCGGCCGCCCTCCGACCCGTAGACGTATTTACGCAGGTGCTCGGCCTGCGGGATCACTACGTACTCCTGCCGACGGAGCAGCCCCCGGCGTTCCAAGTCTCGAGACTTTTCGAGAACTTGTGCAAGGTGCTCCAGCCGAGCGGGGTCACGCCGCGAATAGGCCTCGGCGATCGCCGTTTTCACCTGGATCTGCATCTCAGAAGTAGCTTCGGCTGTGGAGGAATTGTTTGTAGTCATGTATTACCAGATACTCTACCAGACGGTCGCAATACCACCGAAGCACGGTCCGTAGGGGAACGCCTCGTGAGTGGCCTTGGACCAGTAGTCTGACCCTGATGAAGAATCGATCCTCTCTGCAGCGCTCGTCAAGGGACGACCACTCCTTCAACCGGCGGTGCGCAGGCTCGCCACGACTTCGAGGGAGGCGGTGCCGGGGAGGAGATCGAGAGGGGTGAGGGAGGCGAGGGTGTAGCCGCTGCCGAGGAGGCGGGAGAGATCGCGGAGGAAGGTCTTCGGCTCGGCGGAAACGAGGAGGATCTGCGGAGGACGAAGGCGCTGGAGGGCCGCGAAGGTCGCAGGGTCGAGACCGACTCGAGGCAGGTCGAGGTAGGCGAGATCGATGGCGATCTTGTTTTCGACCAAATCGATCACGACCTCCGCGGGGGCGCCGTCGCGGAGAGAGATGTGCCGATGCGCGCGGACGTTTTCTCGGAAATCGAGGATCGCGCTCGCCTGGGATTCGGCGGCAATGACTCGCCCAGCACTCCGGAACGCGGTCACACTGAGCGCGCCGGCACCGGCATAGAGATCCAAGACTCGGGTCGCCGGAGTCAGCGGCCCTGACAATGCCAGGACAGTCGCAATCAACTGCTCCAGTCCCGCGGTGCTGCCCCGGAGCGGCACATCGTGACTGATGCGGAGCCGCTGCCCGAGGAGTTGCTCGTGGAAGTAAGGATGCCCGCGCAGGACTTGGAGCGCTCCTTTGCGGGGCGAGACCAGGCAGGCCGATTCGATCGCGACCGGGTCCAGTCCCGCCGGTTTGGCGTCGCCGTAGACCACCGTCATCTTCTCGCCAGTGCCTACGCCCAGGCGGATCTCGACCTCGCGCGCGCCCCGGAGCTTGCCGACCAGGCTCTGGCGCAGGCGCTCGAGGCGGGGCTCCAAGACCGGACATTCGGAGACCGCGATGCGCCCCCGTCCCTTGTTGCTGCCACTCGAACGCGCGACATAACTCAACGCCCCGTCGGCCTCGACGTAGAAACGCGCGTGGTTGCGGTAACCGAGATTGGCCGGAAGTTGCCGGGCCTCGCGCCAGGCCGAATGGGGAATTGCCGCCGTATCCAAAAGGGAGCGCAGGGCCTGGACCTTGACGGCCGTCGATGTCGCGGGATCGAGCGTCAGCAGCGGACAACCCCCGCAGCCGCCAGCGTGATCGTGGGGGCAGGGACTCGCTCTTCGCTCCGCGCTCGGCTTGAGCACTTCGACCAGCTTGGCGCGGTCGAAATGCGGATCGGACTCGACGACTTCGAATCGCACCTCTTCGCCGGGAAAACAATCGGGAACGAAGGTCACCTTGCCCCCGGTGCGGATGAGCCCCATGCCATCCTGCCCCAGACTTTCCACCACTCCGACCCGGTTCATGGAAGCCTCGATTTCAGCGTGATCGGCAATCGACCGTAGCTTTGCACTTGCCCCGACACCACTTTGGCGAGCGCGCGCAATTGCGCCGCCCGAAACCCGAACGAGACCACCGCTGAATAGCGACTATCCGGCGGCAACATCTCGAGATCGAACGGATTGCGAATCGGGAGCACCAAGACCCGGGGATGCTCGGTCACCAAGCGCGTCGCAAGGCGAGCCTGGCCGCTCAAGAACCTCGCTCCGGTGAGCGCGACCAGGACGACGTCGAAATCGCGCGCTCGTTCCAAGACCGCCGAGATGGCCGCCTCATCCGGGTCGGTCGGGATCCGCTCCGCCCGGGTGGGAGCGAGGGCCCGCTCGAGTTCGCTGCCGTCTTCCTCACCACGCAGCGGATCCTCGACCCCCGTCTCCCCCCGCAGCGTCGGCATGACGAGGAGGGTCTTCGAGGTCGGCTTCAGAGGTAGAAGCTGGTGGTCGTCCCGCACCACGGTGATGGCGCGGCCGGCGATGGCCTCGGCCACCGCGAGCGCGCGGCGGGAGTCCGGGGCGGCGACCGGGCGCAGGGGATTCAGCCTCTCCAGTCGCGGTTCACTGCGCTCGAGCATGACCCCGACCGGGCTTCGATCCCGCAGCGCCGTCATCAGGGAGGCGTGGGCAAGGCGCTGCAAGTCTTCGCGATGGCAAAGGCAAAGCACATCGTGCCCCGCAAGAATGGCCTCGGGAACGATGCGGGGGTATCCGAAGTTCTTGGCCATCGCCCCCATTTCGAGGTCGTCCGTCATCACCACGCCGTCGAATCCGAGTTCGCCACGCAGCAAGCCTTGCACGATCCGCGGACTGAGCGTGGCCGGAAGGTCCGGATCCAAGTCTCGGTAGATGACGTGGCTCGTCATGACCAATGGCGCCCGCGCGCGCAGAGCGGCCCGGAACGGATCTAGATGGCGCGTCCGATCGCCGCCCGCGATCGCGGGCAGATCGAGATGGGAATCGACGGTGGCATCGCCCAATCCCGGGAAGTGCTTGAGGCAGGGATGCACCCCGCCCCGCAATGTGCCCCGGGTCAGCGCGGCTCCGAGGGAACTCGCGAGTTCGCCGGGTTCGCCGAAGGAGCGGATTCCCGCACTCGGATTGCCGCCCTCGGTTGCGAGGTCCATCACCGGCGCGAGGTTCACCGTCACCCCGAGGTCACGCAGTTCGACGGCCGACCAATAGCCCTGCTCCTCCCCCAAGTGCTCGCCCAACGAAGGTTCCCTGAAGGCCGCCGCCCCCAGGGCCATGTTGCCGGGAAACATGGTGACCCCCTCGTGAAACCGCGCAACTAGGCCGCCTTCCTGATCGACGGCGACCACGAGCTCCTCGCCCAGAAGATCTCGAAGGTCCGCGATTAGCGAGCGAGTCTGAACGAGGTCACGGATGTTTCGGCGAAACAGGACGATCCCCCCGGGCTGCAAATCGGAGAGGCGCTCCCGCAGCGGCGGGGTCAGCGATTGATCTTCGAACCCGATCCAAAGATGGCGGCCGGCGCGGCGCAAGAGGGAACGGTCGTGCATGGAGATCTCGAGGGCGACTCAAGTCCGCGCCAGCTTTGGCGCGGCGGGGGCTTTGGGCAACAGGGCGGCCACGATGAGGGTAAGACTGACCGACACTGGAATGTTGTAGGTCCAGGCGAACCAGGGTTGTTCGAGCTTCAACCAGTCTTTGTGGAAGAAGAGGAAGATCCCCGAGTAGACGCCCACGCCCAAGGCGATGAGACCGGAGTGGTCGGTGGGGCAGCGACGGAAGAGCAATCCGATCAGGAAGATGCCGAGAATCCCCCCGTAGATCATGGTCATCGCCGAGAGCGCGGTGTCGATCAGCGATTGGGCGGAATTGCCGTCTCGGGCCGCGAAGAACAAGCCCACGCCCGCAAGACAGACTCCGAAGACCAGGTTTTGCAAACGCACGCGCAAGAGCGACACCTCGCCCTTCCGCGGAGGTCGAATGTCCTTGAGCCAAGTCGCCGAAGTGGCATTCAAGGTCGCTCCCAAACTCGAAATAGCGGCCGCGAACAGGCCGGCAAACACGAGCCCGCGCAGCCCAGCCGGCATCACGTGCACGATGAAGTTCGGGAAGATGCGTTTGATGTCGGCATCCACGGTCAGGTCATAGGCCGTCTGCGGGCGTTCGAGATGGAAGGCCCAAAGCACGGTTCCTACTGTCAGGAAGAGGGCGACGATCGGGAAGGTGAAGACTCCCGAGGTGACGATCGACCAACGCGACGCCTTGGCGCTCTTGGTATTCAACAGGTGCTGGACGTTTTCCTGATCGGTTCCGTGGGTCGCAAGTCCGAGGCACATCGCCCCGAACACCGCGGAGAAGAGGGTGCTCGTGGACAAGTACCACGGGAGCTTGGGATCCTGGAGGCGGATCACTTCGAGTTTGCCCGCGTCGTGAGCGCGCGAGAACAATTCACCGAGCGACAGTCCTGCCTCGGAGAGGCCGAACCAAATCGCGGTCAAAGCACCCACCGCGAAGATGGTGCCTTGCAGCACATCGGTCCACACGACGGCCTTGAGCCCACCCAACAAGGTGTAGACGGTGGAGATGCCCGCCATGAGGAGGATCGCGTGATGGAGTTCCGTCTTGGTGACGGTGCAAAACGCGAGGGCGGCGATGAAGAGGCGGACCCCCGAAGCCACGAGCCTCCCCACGAGGAAGGCGACCGCGGCGGCCTTTTGGGTGAGGGGCCCGATGCGTTGGCCGAGGAAGCCGTACACCGTTTCGAGGTTGAGGCGCCAATAAAGCGGCAGGACCACGAAGGCCAGGACCACTTTGGCGAGCAGCGCGCCGATCGCGTATTGGAGGTAGGTCCACCCGCCGCGGAATCCCTGCTCGGGAACCCCGATGTAGGTGGCGGCCGATACCTCGGTCGCGAGCACGGAGAAAACCACCGCCCACGCCGGCAGGCTGCGCGAGGCGCGCAAGTGGCTGTCCCCGCTCTTCGATCCTCGGGAGGCCCAATAGCCCACGAAGATCATGACGCCGGTGTAGGCAGCGAGAACCATCCAGTCGAGGGTCTTCATGCGGGGCCGAGCTTACCCAGTCGCCACCGAGGGATCAGTCGCGCCGCCAAAGTTCCGCGCCGCGGCTCGGAATCAGCGCGATCCGTCTGAACCCGGGTCGCATTGGCTCGCCGACCGGCATGAGGATCAGCTGAGCCCGAGGTGAGGGTTCCAGCGGTTCCTCCGCCCCACTCGACGCAAGAACTACGGGAGTTCGACGCGCGTAGTACGCGATCACCGCATCTTCGACCCGCGGATCGAAGGCCATGACTTCGTCGGGCCGACTTGCGCCGCGCACCAAGAAACCCAGCGATTCGCGCGCGGCATCATCCGGCTTGCGGACCCGAAACTGCGTCAGGATCAGGCAAGAAACGAGGATGCCGAGACTCGCGATCGGCCAGGGGCCCTGGAGAGGCTTGACCATCAAACCGGCGATTCCGAGGGCCGCGGCCAAGACGGTCAGGACGGTGCGTCCGTCCGCAGTCACGCCATGGTGCCCGACGGTCCAGCCGGCAAAGAACAAAGCCGCGAGCGGGACGAGATGGCGCTGGGCCCAGACGAGCGCCGAGGAGACAGGTCCACCGGAAACCTGCGCGTCCATCCACCACTTCGCCGCCATCACGGCCGCGGGCGCGGCCAGGGGAAGCAAGTAAGCGTCCTTCTTCGAAGCCAGCACTAAGAAAAACGCGAGGCCGCACACAAACCAGCGAGTCCAGCGGTCAGACCAGCTGGACTTGGTGAAGAGCGCCGCGAAGAACGGAATCGTCGCCGGCATCACCAGATAGACGAGGGTCAGTCCGTACGTCGTGATCCCACGCGCTCGCTCGGGATTGGCGTCCGGCACCCGCTCCCGCAATTCGGCCGCGAAGGTCGCAAACGCCTCCGGAGCCTTCCACGCGAGCAGGAGCAACCAAATCCCTGCCGGAACCAGCGAGCCGAGTAGATCGACACCCAGCCGCTTCCATCGTTGGCGCCACGCCCATTCGCGTGGAGCGAGCCAGAGCACGGGCAGCCCGACCAGGAGCCAAGCGAGCGGCCCCTTCGCGAGGAAGGCGAGCGAGAGCGCCACGATCCCGAACCCCCTCACCCACCCGGAACCTGGTCGCACTCGGTGCATCGCCACGACGAGGGCGGCCGTCGAGCAAAGACTCAACCCCGTGAGATACGGGTCGGTCGTGACGAGTCGGAACTCTCGCATCACCAGGAACCCGCCGGCGAAGATGGTCGCCGCGAGCCGCGCCACCGCACGAGACTCGACGGTTACCACCAGGCACGCCAGCGCAAGAATCGTGATGACGCCCAGCGCCGCGACCAAGCGCCGACCGGAGGACGGAAGAGGCTCATCCCGGTCCTGCACCCAGCTCGTCGTGTAGTAAGCGAGCGGAGGCTTTTGCCAGCGTGGCCTCCCCAAAAACCAGGGGGTCAAGTAATCGCCGCGGGATTCCATTTCGCGCGCGGTTTCGAGCACCCGCACCTCGTGACTCTGGGAGAGGCGCGCGCTGCCGAGGTCGAATTGGAACCAGACCCCCGCGACGACGAGGATCGATCCGAGCGAGAGGACGAAGTCGCGGGTGCTCAAGTCCTTATTTGGCACGCAACTGCTCCCGGAGGGCCGATTCGGACGACGCGGAAAGCCGCAGGATCTCGGAGTGCGCGGCATCGGTGCCGAGAAAGAGGCCCTCGCCCGGGACCCACGCGAGCGCTTCGAACAAGCGCCCCGGCAGTGATTTCCAGGAGCCGAGTGGCTTGCCGGACGCATCGAGGAGGCGAAGCCCTCGGTGGCGCGAGAGCAGGAGCAACTCCCCTGATTCGGGTAGTGCGGTGACTCCGCTCACACTCGCCGCATCGGAGATGACCCAGTCCGAGATGTCCCCGTTCGACGGCCGAAAGCGGACCAGTCCGGCGGGCCGACTCTCGTGGGCCAACCAAAACCCGCCTCCTGCCGCGAGCGCAACGCCCTCGATGCCGATGTTCTCGTCGGAGCCCTGCCAAGGCACCGCACCCAGGATTGTCAGAGAGAGATCGGAGAGCCCGATCTCGCACCACTGGCGTTCGCTCTCAGTCACGGCAAACACGCGCCCCGCCTCTGGATCGTAGACCACGTCTTCGAAATCGAAGTTGGCGTGGCGTCGGCGGCGAAGAATCCGGCCATCCAGGCCCGCCACCGCGACATCCCCTTCATCCCCCACCAGGAGAAGGGCTCGCTCGACTGGCAGATAGGCTAGGCCGCTCAATTCCGGAAAATCGGCGAGGCGGGCTCGGCGCTCGGGCCTCAGGTCGACCTTCGGCCGCCCGATCCCGACGCCCAGCGCCAGCACCCCGAGACCGAGCGCCAGGAGTAGGAGTGGGCGAACGATTCGCGGCCATGCCACCATGGGCGGTTCATACCAACCCAGGTCGCCACGGACCCGAAAAGCCGAAGTCCCTTCCCTTCCTCGGTCTCGGGCCGCTACGCTTCCTCGGAACCTTCACCCGTCCGTTCGCCCGTGTGGTACGCCACCCTCTTTTTCACGAGATCGCCGCCCCATGAACCTGCCTGCTTTCCGGGCCCCCCTGCCGGGGCTCCTGGTCGCCACTCTGTTTTCGCTCTCCGCCCTCGGCCAAGACCTCATCCCACCGCCGCCGATGGCGGTGCTGGAGCCGGTGGTCCTCCAATCCGGGTTACACACCAACCCCACGAGTGCGCCGGCCACGGTGTTCAGTCAGCTCGTGCTCTTCCCGGGTGCCAGTTCGCTGCGCCTCTTGTTCTCGTCGCTCGACCTCGGTCCGAGTGACTCGCTGCGGGTTTCCTCGCCCCTCACGGGGGAGGTTCATCTTCTCGACGCTTCCGAACGTGCCAAGTGGCAAGACACCTCCGGGTTCTTCAACGGCGATCGCCTGCAGGTCGAGCTGATTCTCGGGCCGGGATCCACCGGCTCCTTCACCATGACCGAAGCGCTGGTCGGCCGCGATCCGTTCGGGCAGGAGACGATTTGTGGCGCCGACGACCGTGTCAACTCGACCGACTTCAAGTCCATGCGATTCTCGACCCTAGCGGCCGGTGTAGCCGCGTCGGCCGGCTGCACGATTTGGCTCGCCAGCACCAACGACTGTGCCCTCTCGGCCGGTCACTGCTTCAGCGGCGGCACCCTGCTCGTCGCGGAAACCATGTGCCCGCCGAGCACCACCGGCGGCGCCGTCCAGCATCCGCCGATCCGGTATCAGTTCACCGTCGATACCACGACCATCGCCTTCACCGACGGTGGCATCGGCAACGACTGGGGGGTCTGCCGGCTGAATCTGAACAATCTCGGCGAATCGCCGGCCGCTCTGTTCGGCAATTTCATCGTCATGCCGACGCTGCCGACCGCCGGCAACCCGATTCGGATCACCGGTTACGGCACCGACAGCGGCGTCGCCAATCAGACGCTGCAAACCCACGTCGGTCCGGCCGTGGCCCCGACTGGCACCCAACTCCGCTATGCCACCGACACGACCGGCGGCAATTCGGGTTCCCCAGTCATTGACGCCACGACGGGATTTGCGGTCGGCATTCACACGCACGGTGGCTGCACCACCACCGGGGGATCCAATTCCGGAACTTCCGCGAGCCATGCCGCCTTCCAAACCGCGTTCACGGCGCTGAATTGCCCCAGTGGGCCGCTCCCCGACCCCGAGTACCAGGTGAACCAAGCGGATTCGACGCTGCTGGTCGACGGAGTTGTCGGCTTCCCCGCCTTTGCCGCCAAGACCCAGCGTTGCGTGAATCAGCTAGCCAGTTTGAGTGGTGAGGGAAACGCCGCCAATCTCGGCCAAGCCTATGAAGTGGGCATCTCCTTCCTCCCGCTCGTTCCGCGTTCGGCGGGGGGACTTCCCGCGGCCGGCACTCAGGTCATCAACCTCAACGTCGCGAGCCTGATCTTCCTCTCCACGCTCGGCCCCGTTCCCGCCCTGCCGGCCTGGACCGGGCCCTTCGCGCTCCCCCTCCCGAGCGGATCGCCTGGCACCATCTCTTTCCAGATGTTCAATACTTCGCCGTCGCATCCGGACGGCTACGCGCTCAGCCAGGGCTGCGAATTCGAGATCCTCGCCGGGAGCGGAGTATGGCCCGCGGGTCCGACCGCCAACGACACCTCGCTCGTGGTTCCCCTCGGTGGCACCACTTGCATCGCCTCGATCCCCTTCTTCGGCGTAGCCCGCACGAGCCTCTCGGTGCTTCCTAACGGCCGCATCATGTTCGGCGGGACCGATTCCGACTTCACGCCGACCGTGAACGAGTCCTTGACCGACAACCCCGCAGTGGGATTCTGGACGGACCTCAATCCGGCGACCGGGGGAACGATCACGATTGCCTCGCTCGCCCAGGACGAAGTCACCATCAGTTGGAATGCCGTTCCCTACGCCGGGCTCACAACCACCGTGTCCTTCTCGGTCACCTTCAACGCCCAGAGCGGCGTGATCACGATTGACGGCCTCACCGGCATTCCGAGCAATCCCGGCACCGCCACGAGTGACAATCAGTGGCTCGGCATCAGTCGCGGCAATTCCGGAGCGACCAATCTGGGCGCCACCACCTTCACCGCGGGCGGGTCCGGCGTAGCGGGTGATGCCAACCGCGCCTGGTACGACTTCTACCTTGGCTCGTCGGCCACCGGCCGCCTCGCCTCGCTGCTCCCCGGCACTCTGAACTCCATCGTGTTCACCCCCCTCCCCAACTCGAACTACGCCTGGCAAGGCTTCTGATCCCCGCCGCGCGAGTGCCGGCCCGGAAATAGAGGCGGCGATCGGGTCCCTGGGCCGGCAGCATGCTCCCCATGCTCACTCTGACTCTCGGGTAGTTCATGCCCGCCGGATTGCGCCATCGCGTGATCGGCACTACAAGGGGGGTATGACGGGATCCAGAGGCAAGCTGGTCGGAGTGGCGCTACTCGCGGTGTTGCTCTCCGGAGTCGCGTTCTTCGTCCTCCGGGACGAACTCGGTGCGAAATCCGGGGATCGGGACCAAGGCCGCGAGGTGGAGCCTCTGCGCGTCATCGACCCAATTCCCGCCCGGGAAGGCGGAGAGAGGGACGAGGTGCCGGCGGTTGCGTTCGCACCTCAGCAGGAAGCGCCGAGCGCCGATAAGAGCACATTGGTCTTGCGCGGACGAACTACGTCCTTGGACGATCTCGGGCTTCCGGGAGCCCGGGTCATCGCGGTACTGCAATCGTGCACGCGGTTTACCGGACCCGAAGATATGCACTTGGATTTCGAAAGCCTCCTGCCGCAATTGGCCGGCGGTGGAATCGACTCCGCATTCGCTACGACTAGCGGTGCGGACGGCGAATTCTCTTTCCGGGTCAATCCCGAGCAGGTTCGTTTTCTATACGTGTGGCACCCGCATCACGGCGTTGCAACACTGGGCCAGCCGATCCCCGACCCGTGCGTAGTTCGTGTTCCCTCCGGCCTGGTCATCGCGGGCTCGGTGACCGAACACGGCCGCGGCACTCCGATTTCCGGTGCGAGGGTATCCCTCGACCTGGCGGGACGAGCCATGCCGATCGCGTTTACGCAGAGCGGCGCCGACGGGACCTTCCGCGTGGCGACTTGGTCGACCGACCCCAAATCGACGCTCAGCATCCAAAAGGACGGATTCGAGCCAAACAACCTCGTGCTTTCATCGAGCGCCCCGGGGGTGATTCCGATCGTGATCAGTTTAGTTCCGATCGCAGCGAAGCACTGGATCATGGTCGACGGAAACGGTGTTCCGTGGACCAACGCCGCGGTGGAGTCGATTCTCGCGGAACCGCCGGAGCTGCGCTGGACAATCATGAGCCACCCTCCCGCCTCGTTCTCCCTGGATGCCCAATTGTCGCCCGGCCAGAGGGTTCACGCGCTGATTGGCGTCACTTCCGACCAAGGCGAGATCCGGGTTTCGACCAAGAATCCGACGGCGGCCCGGTCGCATCGCCTGATCGCTTGCTGGCATCGCAGTACGCTCGTGGGCGTCTCCGACTTCGACTCGAAGCTGGAGAGGATACGCATCGATATCGAACCCCCGAAGACCAAGACGGTGGCCTTCACCGTGCTTCCTCCAAGCGGCCGAGCCCAACGAGTCCAAGCCACCGGCTGGATTCACGGCCAGTACTCCATGACCGCGAGCACCGCGATCTTCAGTGAGTCCGCCGAGGACGGACGTTTCGTGATCCGATTGCCGATGCCGCTCAGCCGTTTCGTTCTCGGGCTTCGCTCCGCCGGAAGCGAGCCGGAGTATCGGGAGTTCTCGCCCGATCAGATTGACGGTCTTGAAATTCGATTGTCCGCTGCCGGAGAACCCCTTCGATCGACCATTCAGGATTCGCAGGGCCATCCCATCGAAGGTGCCGTCATTCTCGGGTGGTCAAATGGTCGACCCAACGCGAGCGATTCTCCCGCACGCTCGGAGCGGGACGGGACCTTCCAATTGGCGATTTCGAAGCAACCGGTCTCCGTCTTGATTCTCAAAGAGAAGTTCGCACCTCGGCACTTCTCGGTTCCGCTCGGGGGCTCACTCCCGGACAAAATTGTCCTTGATCCGGCCAAGCCCATGGAGATCGAACGCATCCCGAGCGAGGAAGCCTACTACTGCGTGTTTCGGGATTCGGCCCAGTCCATCCTCTCCGACGAAAGCTGGCTCGGAACGAGTCGCAACGGCCGTCGGACGACCATCTCGGATGGCGTGCCCGAGGGGACATCCGTGATCGAATTGATCGGCTGTTCGACGGGCCGAGTGCTGAAGGCAATCCCACCCGGGCAGTCCCCCCGCTGAGAGTCCTCACACATCCGGCTGCCCCAGCTGACCAGGGCTGAACGCGCGGATGCGATCCGACGGTGGGAGCATCCTCCCCACGCCAACTCGAACCGAGGCCGGCAAGGATTCTGACCATGGATTGAATTGGCCAGCGCGACCTGCGAGCGAAACGCCCAAGCTCAACCCACGTCCCCCGACCGTGGGCGCTACACTGCGGCCATGAAAACCGCCCGAAAGTCGCCCCAAGCTGCCACCAAGAAAGCGAAGACGGTTCGAAGAACCACGACAAAGAAGGTGACCCCGGCCAAGGTCCAGTCACCCGCGAGTGCCGCGAAGAAGTCGTCCACGTCGATGACATTCGAGGAAGTCATGAAAGCCCTCGAAGCCGCCGGCTCGGATACAACCCGAAAGACCTACACTCGCCATGGCGCCAAAGGGCCTATGTTCGGAGTCAATTTCGGGACGCTCAGCAAACTTCAAAAGCGCATCCGCGTTGATCACGATTTGGCACTGCGGCTTTGGGCGACCACCAATGTCGATGCGCGCAATCTCGCGATGAAGATCGCCGACCCCGCCGTCATCCAACCCGGCGACCTCGATCAGTGGGCTCGCGAGAACCCAATGCCAATGTGCAATCTGTACGTCGCGAGCCTCGCTTCGGAGTCGCCACTTGCCGCCAAGAAGATGGACGAGTGGCTGGCCTCGTCGGATGTGAAGGTCAGCGCCGCCGGCTGGACTCTCGTGGGCGTGCAGGCCAATCGGGATGAGGCCGCCCCCGACCAGACCTTCACGAAGCTCCTTGATCGAATCGAAAAATCGATCCACTCCGCGGCCAATGAAGTGAAGAGCGCGATGAACGGGGCCCTGATTGCCATCGGTGGTCGCAGTGCGGGACTCCGCAAGGCGGCTTGCGCCGCCGCCAAGCGCATTGGCAAATTGGAGGTCGATCACGGTGACACCGCTTGCCAGACGCCCGACGCGATTCCCTACATCGATAAACTCTGGGAGCGCTCGGAAGGACGGTTCCCCTCCCCTGCCGCCGCGGAGCGATCCCGCGATTCCATGCGCACCCGATGCTGAGGGGGAGCCGCTGCGGTCTTCAGCGATAGGGCGTACCCGCATTTCCCCGCAGCCGAACCCGAAATCACGGAAGGTCTTCTGAGCTCGGCTTTCTCCACGGGGCTTCCAGCGTGTACTCTGCGGCGGACTTGTCCGGTATGCCGGCCCACGGGGCCGATCGTGCAAGACCCTCCCTGCCGAGATTTCGAATCCATGAAGAACCGCCCCCGCTGTCTTGGTTTGCTCGCTTGCTGCTTCCTCGCGCCTGCACTCCCGATGGTCCGTGCCCAGGACATCGTGCCTCCGCCCCCGATGGCAGTCCTCGAACCTCTGGTCCACCAGTCGGGCTGGCACAGCAACCCCACCGACAAACCCGCCGTCGTCCACAGCTACTTGGCGGTGGTGCCGGGCGCCGATTCGCTGCGGTTGCTGTTCTCCTCGGTCAGTCTCGGCGCCGACGACACGATTCGAGTCAGCTCGCCCCTCTCCAGTGAGGTCCACGAACTCGACGCCACCGAGCGAGCGAAGTGGCAAAACACCACCGGATACTTCAACGGGGACCGATTGCAGATCGAACTGGTCTTGGCCCCGGGCTCGACCGGTTCGGTCACGATGACCGAAGCGCTGGTCGGTCGCGATCCCTTCGGCCAAGAGTCGATTTGCGGCACCGACGACCGCATCGCCTCGACCGACTTTCGCTCGATGCGATTCTCGTCTCTTTCGGGTGGCATGGCAGCTTCGGCCGGATGCACGATCTGGCTCGCTAGCACCAACAACTGCGCGCTTTCGGCCGGCCATTGTTTCAGCGGAGGCACGCTGCTCGTGGCCGAGACGATGTGTCCGCCCAGCACCAGCGGTGGAGCCGTCCAGCACCCGCCCATCCGCTACCAGTTCACCGTCGACGCGGCCACGATCGCCTTTGTCAATGGTGGGGTCGGGAATGACTGGGGAGTCTGCCGACTCAACGCGAACACCCAGGGGGAGCTCCCGTCAGCATTGTTCGGCCACTTCAATGTGGTCGCCTCCCTTCCCGCCGCCGGAAACTTGATTCGAATCACGGGCTACGGCACCGACAGTGGGGTCACCAATCAGACGCTTCAAACTCACTTCGGCCCCGCCGTCGCGCCGACCGGGACGCAGCTTCGTTACTCCACCGACACCACGGGCGGGAATTCCGGATCGCCGGTGATCGAGGAGGCGACCGGGAACGCGATTGGCATCCACACCCACGGCGGCTGCACCAGCACCGGCGGGTCGAACTCCGGCACGTCGGCCACGCTGGCCGCATTCCAGACCGCCTTCACCGCGCTGGGTTGCACCGGCGGTCCGCCGCCCCTCCACGAGTTCCAGGTCAACCAGGCCAACTCAACCCTGCTGATCGACGGCCAAGCCGGATCCCCGAGCGCCCCCGCGATCTCCGCGCGATGCATCGGGGCCGGCGCGACCCTCGCAGGCACTGGCAGCAATGCCAATCTCGGCCAGGCCTATGAGGTGGGCATCTCGTTCCTTCCCCTCGTTCCGAGGAACGGAGGCGGCCTCTCCGCCGCCGGTGGACAGGTCATCAACCTGAACTTCGCGAGTTTGATCTTTCTCTCCACTCTGGGACCGACCCCGGCCCTCCCCGCGTGGACCGGCGGGTTCAGCCTGCCTCTCCCGACTAACGCCGCGGGGACGATCTCGTTCCAGATGCTCAATATCGCGCCCTCGCTCGCCGCCGGCTACGCACTCAGCCAGGGCTGCCAACTCGACATCGTCGCTCCATCCGGAGCCTGGCCCGCCGGTCCCGCCACGGATGACAGCTTTGTCACCGTCCCCCTCGGCGGAACCACTTGTGTGCCCTCGATTCCGTTCTTCGGAGTGGCCCACACGAGCTTGGCCGTTTGCTCGAACGGTCGAGTGATGTTCGGCCCTGGCGACACGGACTTCACGCCGTCGATCGCGGAGAGCCTGACCGATAGTCCGGCGCTCGGCTTCTGGTCCGACCTCAACCCCGCCACCGGCGGATCCGTGACCATCGCCTCCCTCGCGCCCAATGAAGTTACGGTGAGCTTCAATGCCGTCCCCTATTTCGGGATCACTACGGCGGTGTCTTTTTCCATCACTATGAACGCAGTGACCGGAGTGATGGAGATCGACGGGCTGACCGGAATCTCGAGCAATCCGGGCACCTCTACCGCCGACAATCAATGGCTCGGGATCAGCCGCGGCAGCAGCGGCGCCACCGACCTCGGCTCCACCACCTTTGCGGCCGGTGGGACCGGAGTGGCCGGCGATGCCAATCGCATGTGGTACGACTTCTACACCGCCACCACCGCGACCGGCCGTCTCTCCTCCCTCCTCCCCGGCACCCTCAACCGCATCGTGTTCACCCCCCAACCCAACACCAACTACGCCTGGCAGGGCTTCTGATCGTCCGCGGCCGATTCGACTCTGCGGGCACGACTTAGCTGACCTTCCGGTCGAGCCCGCCCTCACAGCATCATCGTGACGGTCGGGCTTGAGCCGATGGGGGTCGCGGTTCCGTCGAGCGCCACTCGGAAGAGCTGCGAGAGGCCGAACGCTGGACGCGTGGCAATCAGGCGTTGGCCGGAGAAGAGGTGGGCGACCGAGGGGGCAAGGATCGCAGGGGGGATTCCCGCCACCAAGGAAGGGGTGGTGGCGGATCCCGCGAGAACGTAGGTGGAGTCGGGCTGGCCCAGACCACCGACCGTGAGGATGAGGCGCTCTTGGCGGGGATCGGACGCCAAGCTGCGGATCTGCACTCCCGCCGGGGCGGCCCACAGAGAGACGGGAGCACCCCCGGCGGGGATTCGCCACAGCACCGAGGCGCCGGTCGTCGTGGCCACCACATAACCCACGCCGCCCAAGGCCGCGGTCTTGGGATTCGCCGCGAGGAGACCAGTGGCCAGCACGGTGGAAACGCCCTGGGTACTCGCGTGCACGAGCCGCTGCGGCCCGGCGCCTTGAGTCAGGACCATCAGGAGCGACCCGTCATCGAGTCGCGCCAAGTGCGTGCCGACCAAAGTCGCTCCCGCGAGGAACGGCGGCGTCATCACGCCCGAGGTTCCGGTGACGTTTTGGATCGCAAATCCGGTGCTCTGGGGATTCACGACCACCTTGTAGTGATCGTGATCATTGGCACCCGCGCCGGCGTTGAAGGTGACCACGCTGCGCGCAAGGAACTGGATCCCCAGCTCTTGGTCGATCGTATCCTCGAAGGTCGCATTGGTCGTGAGCTGGAGCACTGGAGCCCCCACGACGGTGTCCTTCAAGAAGAGCTCTTTGCTACCGCCGGTCGTGAACACATAGGCGATTCTGGACCCGTCCGGGGCGAGCGCGAGGCGTCCGCCATCGGCGAGGTCCCCGTAACTCACGTCTTGGTACTCGCCGGCCGACTGCGTCAGGTTCGTCGCCACCCCGGCCGCCGTCACGACGTAGACATCGCGGTCGTTGTCGTCCTGCCCGGCCGTGAAGGCAATCCGCGATCCGTCGGCACTCCAAGCCAACTGATCGTCGACCTCACTCGGCACTTGACCACCCGAGGGGGGCAACGGAATGGCGGTAGCGTTGGTGCCGTCCTCGTTCATCCGCACGAGGATGGAGCGATCCGTGCTGAAGAGGGCACCAGCCGCGAACGTGAAGCTCTCTTCTTTGGGTTCGTAGCCGGCAAGGGCGCCGGTGAAAGCCACTGGTTTCACGGGCGAGGCGAGGCCGGGCCAATTGGTGCCGTCCGTCCGCACGAGCAGAAGCAGGGCGCCCGGGTACTCGGGGATTCCCTCGGCGAGCGGGATCGCGACGATCGGAGCGAACGGGCTTGCCGACACCAGAGGTTCGAACGGACTCAATCCCTGCGCTTGCGCGGACACCACCAGCGGAACCAACCGTCGGCCCTGCCCGAGCACCATGAAGAACCCGTAGTTCTGAGCCGCGTCCCGGTAGTGGTACAGCCGAGCCCCGGTTGGAAAGCGGATGCGGGCCCGGCCTTCGAACTCCTCCCGGACCGGCAGGTCCGAGCGGAGTTCCAGGGTTTCGTGGGTCGCCGCGAGTTGCAGGTCCAAAAGCTCGATTCCCGCGAACCCGGGCCAACTCAGAGCGGATGTGCCATCGGCGAGGCGATAGCGCAGCGACAAGTTCGTGGCGGTATTGCCCTCGAGGACGAGACTTCGCTCCTCGACCGCCCCAAACGTCACCATGGTGGCGTCCGTCCATGCCACTCCGCTCGAGGCCGCAGGGTCGATGTTCCCGGCCTGGGCGTAGAGCGTCATCCCCGTGGCCGACGTTGCCGGCACGAAGGGGATCGCCAAACGGTTTGCGGCGGGCACCGGCGATGGTCCCACCAGGGCCGAGCCCGTGAAGACGGCGATCGGATCAACCCCCAGGATCGCGCCCCCCGACGCCGGCAGCGGAAGGAAGCCCGGACTCAGGGTGACGGCATAGAACAAAGTTGGAGCAGGGGAACTCTTGACCCCGTGGAAAATCAACGCCGAAGCGGAGCCCGCGACCGCCCCTTGGAACTCGATGCTGGGCTCAATGCCCGTTGATCCGATCGTTCCGGCTCCCTGGCCGGGGAGCAAGCCAACGATGAAGACCAACGCGATCAGGGGAGAGAATCGCAGCATGGGTGACTCCGCAGGACCAGACCCGGCTCTCGGATAGAGCCCAACAACATCCTTGGGCCAGCCGCCGCCCAGTGCAAGCTCCGTTCCGCACCGAGAATCCGGAATTCGCGGCCCCATTTTTTCGTGCGCCCGCGCACGCCTTCGCCCCCGGATCGGTCAACCGCGGGACGACACGCACCCGTTTCCTGCTCACAAACCGCGGCCAGCGCTTGGCTTAGGACTTGCTCTGCGAGGCCCTACAGACTCAATCTGCCGACCCGATGTGGGGGTCGACGGAAATTTTGAAGCCCCGACCTCCCTACCCCCGTACCGTCTCTGTCCGAACCTCGGACACTCCTATGCCGGTCGTCGCCCCCCTCCTACTTGGTCGTTACCGCAGAGAGCGCCCCCTCGGTGAGGGGGCCGAAAGCGAGGTCTGGCGGGCTATCGACACAGTTTCCGGGCGCCCGGTGGCTCTGAAGTTCTATCGGGACCGAAAGCCCGAGGTCATCCGCCAGCGGATCGCGGAACTGGAACTTCTCCGAGGGCTCTCGCACCCCAACATCGTGGCCGTGCTCGACGCCTTCCTCGACCCGGGGTCCGACTCCGCGGTGCTCGCGGCTGAGCTGGTGTCCGGAGTGTCGCTGGAATCGGCGTATCAAACGGCGACCGGAAGGGACCGACTTCGCCTCACCGCCCAAGCCCTGGAGGCGATCGGGTATCTCCAGAGCCGGGGCATCGTCCACGGTGACATCAAGCCCGAGAACTGGGTCGTGCGCGAAGACCGCAGCGCCGGATGCCCAGTGCTGCTGGATTTTGGGCTCGCCACCCGGGTCGGGGCGGAGGAATTCCGCGGCGGCACTCCCGCCTACCTGGCCCCCGAGGTTCAGCAGGGGGCGTCGCCCAGTCCGCAAAGCGACGCGTACGCCCTCGGACTCACAATTCTCCAGGCGCTGACCGGGTCCGAGTTTCCGTCGCGCAGCATCCCCACGAGAGCGCGGCTGGAGCCGGCGGAGCGACACCTTCTCACCTGGCTCCTCGAGACCGATCCCGCCCGCCGTCCCGCCAAATTGATGGACGCCCTGGAGCAGTTCGAACGGGAAGCCGGTCTGCGAGGCGGGACGGAACTCGCCACCGAGCTGCCGTTGGCGGGCCACGAGGACGAGCGCCGGACGATTCGGGACGCGCTCACAGCGCTCCCATCCGGTCAGGGCTCGCGCGATTCCCTCTCAGTGGTTGGCGATCGCGCCTCCGCCCAGGCTCGCATTTTGGATGAAGCCCTGGCCGAAGCTCGCCGTCTGCGAATCCCGGCGGTGCGATTGGGCGGTGCGAGTTCACTGCACGATCTCGCGCGAGCCTGCCTCCTCACGCTGCGGGTCGCGTCGTCCGAAATCGAGGCCCTTCTCGGCCAAAGTCCGGGCCTGCGATTGGGGCCTGAAGAGGAGGCCTTGGCGGTCCGGGTCGGAGCGGTCTTAGCCAATCGCACTCAAGCCACGCCGTTCCTGTTGGCAATGGACTTGGACGGCGACACAGAACCGGACGTGCTTGCGGCGCTCGCCGCGTGGACGCGCGCGGCGCGAGCGCGACGGGATCTCGGCATCCCCTCCCGAGGCCTGTTGCTCGTCGCCACTCCTCCGCGCCTTCCCCTCGAGATCCCGGTCGACGCGAGCTTCCTCCTCTCGCCCTTGTCCGCCGCCGACGTTGCCGCGCTCCTCGAGCTGGTCTATCCCGGTCTCCGCACGGCCTCCCGCCATCTCGCCGCGACGCGCCTCGTCAAGGCGAGTGGTGGCCAATTCTTGGAGATTGAATCTCGCCTGCGCCAGGCCAGCCGCGTGGGCGCGTTCGAGCGCACCGGGCAGGGGTTCCGCCTCGACATCGAAAAGCTCGAAGCCTCGCTCGATGCCCCGGAAGGAGGAGAGTTCTTCTCCCTTCGTTTGCCCACCGATGACAATGAGCGCGCACTCTTGGCCCTGCTCTCGATCAGGCCGGAAGGGGCCAGCGCCGCCGAGCTCGCGAGCCTGCCGCCGACGCTCAGAGGGGCCCAGAGCGGCCTTCAGGCGCAGGGACTCCTTCGCGAGTTCGGCATTGGCAGTGCAACTCGGTGGCAGTGGACTGATGCCCGAGCGGCCGCGAGCTTTCGTCGGTCCTTGGACCCGGCAGCGCAAGCGGCGCTGCATCGTCAATGGTCGGAGCTCGCGCAGGACGTCGGTGATCGCTTGAGTCACCGACTCCAGTCGGGCCAATCCATCAGCATGGAGGAATTGCGCTCGGCAGTCGCGGAGTTGGGCCACCGGCGCGCCCGTCACGCGGCACTCCTCCTCGATTTGGCCCTGGAGCGAGGAGCTTGGACCGGAGCGGAGCGTGCACAGTTGAGTTTCGAGCGCGCCCGGCTCGCGCTCACCCGGGGTCTCGTGCAGGAAGCGGAAGCCGAACTCGCGCGGTTGCCATCGACATCCACGGTGGAGCCCTGGTCGCGAGCGCTGGCCTTCGAAATCGCGCTGCACCGCCTCGACCTCGATCGGGCCCGCTCGTTGGTTTCCTCGCCCGCACCGGCGGGACTCGGCCCGGAAGAACCCCTTCGGCGCGTCGTGGGCCTCGGACTCGCGCTGCTTCGAGCCGGTGATTTGGCCGGCGTCGAGAGCCTCTTGGCCACGCACGCCGACACGGCTGCCGCGCCGCCACCCCTGGCCGCGTCCCTCGCCAATCTGCGTGGACTCCTGCACCTCCGCCGCGGCAGGTACGACCGGGCCCTGGCGGAACTCGAGGCCGCCGCTCGGACGTTCCGCGAGGCCAGTCTTCCGATCGGCGAAGCCTACGCGGAAGCCAATGCGGCCCTCGCCCTCCTGCGCCTCGATCAAGCCGACCGGGCGCGGCCGCTCCTCGCGCGCGCCGAGACGCTCCTCGCCCAAGGAGGCCACCTGGGTCTGCTCGCGCAGGTCGTCACGAACCGGGGGATCCTCGACACCCAAAAGGGCAATCCGCTCCAGGGCGCACAAGCTCACCGCGAGGCCCGCCAGAGCTTTTTGGAATTGGGTGATCGGCTGCGCGCCGCCGCCGCCGGGGCCAGCGAGGGGATCAGTTGGCTCGCCGCCGAGCGGCTCTTCGCTGCGAAGCTGGCGCTGCGTTCGGCGCTTCCCGATCTTTCGGCCCAGACCTGGCCGAGGGCGCGCATCCTGGCGCTCGCCGCGGCGGCGCGAGTGCACGCTCTCCTCGGGCGGCCCCGGGCGGCCGGTCGGTTCGTGAAGGAGGCGCTGTTGCTCAGTCGGCGCCATCCCGGCAAACGCGAGCGGCTGGAGGCTCGCCTCGCAGCGGCGCTGGTCCGGGGGGGCGCTCGCGCGCGGGTCGCCGCGCGGCGGGTCGCCCGCAAAGCCGGCGAACAGGCCGAAGTCCGCATCGCCATGGACGCTCTGCTCGCGGCGGCGGGCAGCGTCGCCGAACTCGAGGATCTGCTTCGAGAGGAGAATTCGCCCGCCCACGTGCGCGCGGGGGCGGCGACCCTGGTCCTTCGGCACGAGAGCGAGTTCTGCGACCAGGAGAGGCTGGCTCGAGTCACTGCCCGTGCGCTGCGCACGACCAAACGCGCAAACGCATCCCTTGCCCGCACTCGGGCCGAGTGGGGAGCAAGCCAGGCGCATCTTTCACGAGGATCGAACCATGCCGCACTCAAGGCCTATCAGCGCGCCCATCGTTCCTTGCAGGAAGTCGAGGGAAGCATGAGTCAACGCGGTCGAGCCGTTTTCCGGACGCACGCCCTGAAATCCGATCTCGAAGCGCTCGCGACCGCGACCGAGTCCAGATTGAAGGCGCTCTCGAAGGGGGGCGGACAAAGCACCCACGAACTCGCGGAAGTCCTCACGCATTTGCGCGCGCTGACTTCCGAGAGTTCCATGCGCGCGCTCCTCGGCCGCATCCTGGAGAGTTCGCTCAAGCTCACCCGCGCGGAACACGCCGTGCTCGCCCTGCTTGGCGACAACGACGAGTTGGAGTTCGCCCTCGCGAAGGCCCGCTCGGGACGCATCACGAAGGCTCCTAAGGACCACGTCAGCACTTCCGTCATCCACGAAGTGATTGCGCACGGCCGGGCGTTGGTTGTGGTCGACGCCGCCAGTGACCAGCGCTACCGGCAACTGCTCTCGGTCGCGGCTCACGATCTCCACGCCGTGGCCTGCGTGCCGCTACGCGATGGAGCCCGCCGCATCGGTGCTTTGTACCTGGACGGCGGGCCGACTCGCGGCGTGTTCGCGGATCACGATCTCCCTCTCCTCGAGGCGTTTGCGGATCAGGCCGCGTTGGCCATCCGCGGACTGCGTCGCGAGCGCAGCTTCGCGAAGGAGCGCGCCGATTTGAAGCGCGAGCTCGCCACCCAGCGGGGCCTCGCGGCCAAGTCGGCGGATCCAAACCGGGAGCCGCGACTGATCGGCCATTCCTCTCCCATGCGCGAGCTCGAGCGCATGATCGAGCGGGCCGCCAAGACCGACTTGTCGGTGTTGGTGCTCGGCGAAAGCGGAACCGGCAAAGAACTGGTCGCCCGCGCCCTGCACGCGAGCTCCGCTCGCGTGGGTCAACCCTTCATCGTCCAAAACTGCGCCGCCATTCCGGCGGAGCTGTTCGAGGCCGAGCTCTTCGGCCACGAGAAGGGAGCCTTCACCGGGGCGACTTCGGCGAGGCCGGGGCTGTTTCGGCTCGCCCACGGCGGGACCCTGTTCTTGGATGAAGTGGGAGACCTCCCCGCCGAGCACCAGGCGCGGCTGCTCCGCGTCCTCGCCGATGGCGAAGTTCGCCCGCTCGGGGGCTCCAAGACCCACCGCGTGGACGTCCGCATCATTGCCGCCACCAACCGGGACCTGCCCGGCTTGGTCAAGGTCTCGTGGTTCCGGGAAGACCTCTACTTCCGCCTCCGGGGCTTCGAAATCCGGGTCCCTCCGCTGCGCGAGCGCCAAGAGGACATCCCCGAGCTCGTCTTGCACATCCTCTCTAAAGTGGCCAGGAATCAGCACTTGTCGCGAGAGGCATTGGAGGTCTTGTTATCCCACCCATGGCCAGGCAATGTGCGCGAACTCGAAAACGAAGTCCAGCGGGCGGCCCTCCTCACCGAGGGCACCGTGATCTCCGCTCAGGCGCTCTCCTCTCATCTTCAATCGGGACGAGGAAGCCTGTCTCCTTCGGCGGCTGAACCGCCCCCCACTTTGGAAACCGTCAAGCACGAGGCCATCCGCAAGGCGTTGGCATTCACCGGCGGCGACAAGAAGCGGGCGGCCAAGCTGCTCGGAATCTCGCGGAGCACGCTCTACACCATGCTGGAGGAACAAGATCCGGCTTCGAGGGGTTAGTTCCGATCCATCACTTTCTCTTCTCCAAGGCAGAACAATCATGAAGACTCTGATCATTTCCTCCACCGTGCTGCTCCTCGCAGCCGCTTTGACCGCTCAGCCCCAGGCCGAGCGCGGCACCGCCATGGCCAAATGGGATGCCGGTTCGATGAATGTCGAGTACGGCGTTCCCACCTGGAACGACGGCTTCGCGGGCGCCATCAAGGAAGGCACCGTGTGGCGCTTCGGCAACAATCTGCCGACGAGCTGCACCGTCGACTGCGGTCTCGAGTCGGCCAATGGCCCCATCACCCCCGGCAGCTACAAGCTCGCGCTCAAGTACGTGAAGGAGGGCTTGGCCCACCTGCTCGTCTACCAGGGCTCGACCTTCTACGCGGAAGGCCTCCCCACCTACGAGATCGCTTCCGACAGCGTCACGAAGGACGACACCAAGAAGGCCGAGAAGTTCGCGGTCAAGTTCGACGGCGCGAAGATGCACGCCGCGTTTGGCCCCTACACCGTCATCTTCACGATGAAGCCGATCAAGGCTCATCCCCCGGTCGAGACCGCGTTCGCCAACGTCAAGGCCAAGATCACGACCCTCGCGCTGCCCCTCCCCGAGGGCGCCGTGAAGGACATGAAGGTCGGCGTCGCCGATGTCGAGATGAACGGCATCAAGACCGCGTACGGCCTCTTCCTCAACCTCGACGGCGACAAGGGCAGCCTCGCGTTCAAGAATCCTGACGCCAGCACCGTCACCACCGACAAGGCCACCCTCAACGGCATCGTCGCGAACATCAAGAAGATGATCGAAGCGAAGCCGGAAATGAAGGAGATGGCGGGTTCCTTCGTCACCATGTTCGAAGGCCAGCTCGCTGAGCTCGAGAAGAAAGAGAAGGCCCTCGGCCGTCTCAGCGGCGACAAGATGATCGATGGCACCCTCTCGAAGCGCGAGAAGCCGGCCTCGACCCTCGAGTTCTCGAGCGAGCGCCCCACCGGCAAGATGGTCCTCCGCTTCGGCGCCCAGGGCCAAGACGCCGCCTTCGAAATCAATCCCCGCGATTTCATGATGCGTCGCGGCGGCTGATTGCTCCCCTCCCCCGCGGCCCCTCTCCGTGGGCCGCGGGACCGCGATCCCGTGCAGACGGCAGGGCGTGAGCCTCCCCTCGACCGAGGGAGCGCTCAGTAGTACACGAGCAACTGGTAGGAGCGGCGCAAGGCCGCAGCGCCAATGGCGCCTTCGCCAGGCGTGCCCACCTCCCAATGAGCGACCGCTCGATACGACCGCGCGGCGCCCGGCAGACTGGCCGGCAGCGCAATCTTCTCGCGGGCTCGGCCGTCGTAGATCTCCACCATCCGCCGGTGCACCTTCCCGATCACGACCCAAGTCTTGCTCGGCGCATCGTATTTTTCGTGCCACCACGTGAGGCGGGCGCGACGTGCGAGAGGAGCTCCTCGAGTCGGGAACGCACACTGCGTCCAAAACGCGGACGGGGTTCCCAATCTGCCGGTACGGGCGCCGGACGCTCGCAGATCCCGGCGTCGATCGCCGAGGCGCGACGCGAAGACACAGGCATCCAATTCGGTGGGCGGATTCGGACCCGTTCCAACCTGCGCGGAAACGAGGCCAGGGTCGTTTTCACTGAAGTCGCCGATCCCCCGCTTCGGATCGAGGGCTGCTCCGACGCGCTTTCGCTTCGGAAGTGGGGCAGCCTCTACATAGGGCAGAGCTTGCACGCCTCCGTCCAGCCCCGGTCCGACGTAGATCACTTCGTGATCCTGGTTTCTCGAACTCGCAGGTTGCCTCGGAGACAGGAGAATATGGGGAGAGGTCGATCCAGCGACTTGCGTGTCGACCGCGAGCCCATCGAGGGCAGTGAATGCGAGTCCCGCCAGGGCCTCGTCGGTCGTGTCGATCCCTCCCCAATCGAACTGCAATTCGAAGGGCCCCCAGTGAGTGCCCATCCACTGGGTCCGGTAGACTGCCTGGGCACTCCAAGCGGACCCGCCGATCGATCCGCTCGGTGGATATTCCGGATCGAAGGTGAAGAAAAACGTGGGATACCTGGGCAGTGACGGCTCCAGTCCCCCGTCCAAGAACTCGGTTCCGAAAATGTAGAGGGGCAGATGTTGGTCCACCGCCGAGGGCAGAAACTCGCCCCCCGGAAGCAGTTCCGCGGAGTTGCCGAGAGTCGTCACCGTTCCCGCTTCCGGGTCGGAGCTCCCGGTCAACACGTAGGACAAGACGCCAGTCCCCGAGTCGGAGTCGTCACTTGAACCCGGCGCTTCGAGGACAAAGGCCATGGCAATCCAACCCACCTCCTCCACCGCGGCCACCGCCTCGGTTCCCGTCCCGGTACTGATGAGCTCGACCCTCACGGTGTCCAGTCCGATCGACATCGCGAGGACGCGAATGCCCCGCATCGAGAGTTTTTCCGCGAGGTTCTGAAAGTCGAAGGCGGTCGGCGCCCGGTCTCCAGTTGGTGGGAGCAGGGCGAGCGAACTCAACGGAGTCAGCGCCGTGGCCTCCGCCCCTCGCACGTAGAACGCGGTGGTGGGCCCGCTCGAGAGGTTGACGGCCAGATGGGAAGTGGCATGGATTCCCGGCCCTTGCGCAGGCAATGAACCAAGGAGGAACAGGAGACCAATTGGAACTCGATGCATCGTCAATCCTGTCTGCATGGGGTGGAATTCGGCCCGAAGGCCGGTTTGCGGTCATCAGTCACTTGGGCCAGTCCATGGCCACGCGAATGCCTCCCGCCGAGGATTGCTCGTCGACATCGACCGACATTCGCGCGGAAGCACGACCGTCCCAAAGGCTGCTGTGCCAGGATGCGCCCCGATACGGTCGCTGGTCGGGCTCGATGCGGTCCTCGCGAACGTAAGGGCCATCGCAAATCTCGCGAACATTGCCGATCACGTGGTGGAGGCCGAATGGATTCGGTAATCCGGAGTGCACCGGGGCCGAAACGACCCACCCGTCCGAGAACGGAGCCACTCGACCGGAGTACCGAACCCTGCGTCCTGCCAAACCGAGCCGCTTTGCCAGTTGCGGATCCTCGGTGCTCTGATCATAGACATTGGCGGCAGGGGCCGCCGCCATGGGGTCCGATCCGGTAAACCAAGGTGTCGGTGCACCTCCGCGAGCCGCATATTCCCATTCGTCCTCGGAAGGCAGTCGAAGGCCGTAGGCTCGTACCACCCAGTTGGCGGTCCGCCAGGAGACGTTGTTGCGAGGACAGTCCGAATCGTCGTCAATGTCCTGGTAGAAATGACTGGAATCGACTCGCTCTCCGGTCATGCACAGCCATTGGTCACTCGAGACTTCGTACTTGCCGATCAGGAAGGGCGGGAACGTCGCCTCTCGCTCGGGCATTTCTTCCGGTTCGGCCATGGAGTCGAACCCGCGACGGAGCGGGTCTTCGCTCTGAACCCCCAACCGGGCGGGACCACCGGGCAGAAGCACGAGAACCGGAGCGAATCGATCCGGCAATTCCAAAGCACCGTCCCCCCGGCGCCGAGGAAGGGCGGCGCCAACGAGTGAGAGCGCAAATTCTTCGAGGCCGGACGCAGGATCGGGGCCGAGAGGAATCAAACCCGGAATCGGTGACAGCAGATTCGGGCCCGACTTTCCTTCGAATTTGGCCGCCAATCGCGCCCGGACGTCGGCCCAATCGTCGTCTCTCTCCGGCGCTCGGCTGATCGACTCGGCGCGGGCCGATCTGTGTTCGAGAAAGTCGACGGTCCGGTAAACGCGATGAGCGTCCCGGGCCTCGGGCGTGGACGGAAGCTCCAACATGACCTGGGTAGCCGTCAACCTCGACTCCAATGCCATCAACCGCGCGTGATCGGATGCGGATCCCCCCATGCGCTCAGTGCGAATGTCGAGAATGGAGCGCGACAGATTGCTCAAATCGCCGATTCGGCGATCCAGCTCAGCCGCGAATTCCCGGAGCCGGGGAAGGTGGTGGGGCAACGCCGGTATTGGATTATTGCGATCGGATTCGAGAAGTGCCTCCAGCGTGTCCGCCGATGCCAACAGATCGAGCTTGTCCACGGTACGACGCCAGCCGAGCGCCTGATTGGCAGTTACGGCCAAAGCGACCGCGACTACCGAAATCAGAGTGAGGAGCATCGCCACCGCGGAACGATTTCGGCGCATCCATCGGCCAGCGCGATACCCCCAACGAGGCGGAGCGGCACGCACCGGGAAGCCACCTCGAAATCGGTCGAGATCCGACAAAAAATCCCGTACCGATTCGTAGCGTTGCTCTGGATCCACTGCCACCGCTTTGTGCACGACGCGTTCCAAGTCGCGAGGCAGATTCCGCCGCAGCTCGGAGACGGTCTTGTAGCCCCGCTCCCGCGCACACTCCTCGGCGCGGCGGGCATCCCGCGGGAACAGCGGCTCGGGAGGGACATCGCGAAGACGGTCCTCGATTGCGTTCCGATTCATGCCGCGGAGATCCGCGACGGTCCGAGGTAGGCGTCCGGAAAGGAGCTCGAACAGCAGGACTCCCAGGGAAAAAACATCCGATCGCACGTCGACTCGCCCCGGTCTTCCCGCGATCTGTTCGGGGCTGGCGTAATCGAGGGTGCCGATCGGAGGGCCCCCTACATCGGAGTGGTCCCGGTGATCGGGCAAGGAAGTGAGGGTGCGCGCCAACCCGAAGTCGATGATCCGGATCCGCGGCTGCCCGGCATCCTCCGAAACGAGCACATTGGAAGGTTTGATGTCCCGATGGAGCACTCCGTGGCGGTGCGCGTGTTCAATTCCGAGGCCGACCTCGACGAAGAGACGAATCCGCTCGTCGATCGTCGCCCGCCTCTGGTTGCAAGATAGGGTCACCGGCTCGCCTCGGATCAGCTCCATCGAAAACCACAGGGCGCCACCCCGGGTGCGTCCTGCATCGAAGACTCTGGCGATGGCCGCATGCTCAAGCTGCGCCAAGGTCCGGTATTCCGTTTCGAAGCGACGGAGCTGCTCCGGATGCAGACGGTCCTGCCGAGGGCACTTCAGCGCGACGTCCCGTTCGAAGGGAGCGAGTTGTCGGGCGCGATAGACGACACCCATGCCTCCCAATCCCAATTTTTCGTGAATCTCGAACCCCTCGATCGACGGCGGGATCTCGCCCTGCTCCAAGAGACCGGCGTCCGCGAGAGCCCGAATTCTCGCATCCACCTCTGGCGCGAGATCGGACAGACCGCGACACCACACCTCGTATCCCTCACGGCCCTCGAGCTCCAGCACTTCGAGCGCCTGCGCGACGATGGACTCGAACTGCGCCGAGTCCATTATATTGGATCCGTGCTCGGCTCGATGCCGCCATCCGGGTCGGAGCTTCGAGCCCTGGTCGAAACCGGATTGAACGGGGTATTCATGGTCGAAGAGTCCTTGTCCGTGCCATCGAATCCTAATCGCTTCGAAGAACGCCTGCTGCGAAATCTTCCCGAACTCGAGGCGTTCGTGCGCGTCAACTTGGGGGCCGCGCTGCGTGTCCGCGAGGAGACGCAGGACATCGTCCAGTCGGTTTGTCGAGAAATGCTCGCGGACCAAGCCGGCTTCGAGGAACGTGGAGACGCCGCATTTGCCGGCTGGATGTTCCTCCACGCCATGAACAAGATCAGGGAGAAGGCGCGCCGATTCGGAGCCAAGAAGCGAGGGGAAGGCCGCCCTGTCCAGCCGCTTTCGTCGAACGAATTTGCGTCTCTCATGGAAAACCTGAGATCACCCAGCCGCGAAGCGATGGGCGAGGAAGAATTGGCGCGACTCGAATCCATGCTGAATGAGCTCCCTTCCGACCAACGATATGCCATCACTCTCCACCGGATAGTCGGTCAGGACTATGCCACGGTCGCCAAGGCCTTGGACAAGAGCGAGGCGGCCGTCCGCAAGCTCGTTTCTCGCGGGCTTGCCCGGCTGTCCACGCTCATGTCCGAGGAGCATCCTAGGCGCGAAGGTCCGTGAGATTCATCGACGACGAATCGACCGGGAGTGCGCACATCCGGTTCACTCCCGACGATCAGCCGTCCTCGTCGTGGGCATGCGGAATCAACTTCTCGATCCGGTACCCGGCCGTCGCGGTGAACAGCCCGGCTTCGGCATCCTCCGGATTCTCCGACCCGTTCGCCGAGGGATTCGAAGGATCATTGATGAGCGGACGCCCTTGGTCGTCCAGGCCGACGACTACCACATGATGCAAGGACCTGTCGCCCGAGCGTGAGACCTGGAGAATCGTCGGCGCGCCCGCGAAGACTCGCTCGGCGAGCATGGTCAGCAGAAACTCCTCGCCTTCGGCGTCGGCCGTGACTTCTTGAACCATGCTCAATTCCGCCGTCTGGTCGTCCTGCCGGCATGCCAAGGCGACATCGAAGCGGACTGTGTCGCCGAGGTAGCCGCCCTCGGAGTCCAGCCATTCGTCGAGAACCGCTGGGTCGACGTCCCGGCCGTAGAAAGCCAACACCATGGCAACACACACGATCGCGCTGCCCGCGTCTCCAATCGTCGCAGTTTCCCCGAGGAGGCGCCCCGACCACGCTTCGTCCGTCTGCAGGAAGTGGGGAACTCCGAGGCCACCTCTGGTGACGATTTGGTGACCGGTTCGGACCTCGAAAACCCCCGCCTCAGGGCCGGGTTCCGGAGTTGCCGGCACCTGCGGAGGTGTCTCGCGAGCGGTTCCTCGCTCCGGCGCCATCCGGGGCCTTCGCGGCCGAAGGACGCTCGACAGCTCCTGGCCCATTCTGCCCTTCACTCGAGGTCTGAGGCTGGTTCCGATCTCCCGACCTTGAGTTCCTCCCGTACTGCGCATTCCGGGAATCCCCCTTCGCGTCGGGGCGGAGGGCGCTCGACCGTCGCGCCCAAAATTCCGCGCCGACGCGTGTCCCCCGTTCGTCTCCGCCGTCGTGGGGCCGGCGCGGGATTGCGCAGACGAATCCTGCCTCCGGCGCTCACGGCCGGATTCGATCGGACCACCGCTGCCCGGTCCTGGTCTCTCCGAGTTCATGAGCGGTCTCCCCTCGTTTCCGCGAGTTCCCTCGAGGCGGCCTTCGTCAGTTTCACTTGATAAGCGAAGCTCTTAAGCAAACCCCGCGGCTTCAGATTGACACTCAAGACCATGCCCCGAATCCCTTGGAGCCTCTGCTTTTTGGTGTCGCCGTCATTGCCGGAACCACTCGCGAATTTCGCGGTCCAAAGCTTGCGCGGTCGCCCGGACTTGCCATGGGCGCAGACCATCACCTCACATTCCGCCTTTCCGTCGCGACTCTTGATGGCGAGTTCGACGCAGTCGGTAGCCAGAGGGCCGGGGGTCAAGAACGTCCTCTCCCCGGGATGCACGACCGTGCCTTCCTCGGCGTCGCCGAGCTGCAGTTTCCGGGGGCCGAGTTTCGCCCAGGAATTCCCGGCGATGTCGTTCCAGCGCGAGATCGTCTTTTTGACCGCCGCCTCGTACTCAGTGGCCATGGCATAGATCTGGTCGGGAGGGAGGCCCTGGGTGGCGCCCACTCCGGCGGCAATGCCCTTCAAGACTTCGCCCCACTCGTTCCAAATCTCCGTCGCAATGCCCGAGAATGAATCACAAGACATGACACGAGCTCCACCGTTGGCAAGGTTGCCAGGCTGCTCGAGCTCTCCAGCAGGAGCTCGCTCTGCACCGGGGAAATTCCCGGCATCCCATCCAGTGCAGAGCAGACGGAGTTGTGCCCGAATTTCGCGGAATCGAATTCAGGGGCGACCCAACGTCGCCCCGCTCCGCATTTGTCCACCTGTTCTCAGGGCAGAACGACGCGCTGCACCGCGGCCACGCCGGTCAGGGCCGGGGGCACCTCTTCGATCAGGAGGACATCGAGAGTCAGGTTGGTGAGCCCGGAATAGGGGCCGAAGTGCGGGGCGGCGTCGAGCGCTCGAAAATGGAAGGGCGCGTATCCCAAGGGCAGGAAATACTGGTCGATGATGGCTCCCCAGTTCGAGGAGCAAAGCCCGAGGAACGGACCACCTCCGAGGATCGGACAGGGGTCGGTGCTGATGAGGTGGTGATAGATCCGACCCGGGGTGAGACCGCGGTCGAGGATCCAAGCTCCCGCCGCGTTCGCGAACAATTGAACCGCTGGTCTTTGCACCCCGCAGGAGAATTCCGCGAGCTTGGGAGCCCAAGGGAGACCGATTGCGCTCGACCCGAGGATCAAGGATGGCCCAAGCCCTCGATCAAAGACGACCATGCCGGTGGGATAGGTCAGCATGCCGGTAGCCACCGGCGCCCAACCGGCCTGGGAGTAACCCGAGAGCGTCGGAGAACTCCCGCCGCTGGAGGAGTATCCGGCGACGAGCATGCGCGGGCCGGTGGAATCCACGATTGGCAGGAACCGGCGGACGTTACTCCAAGGAGCCGACGGAACGGGCAGGAAACTCGCGGTCATCGGCGTCGTCGCGAGATCCAATCGGGCCAACGATTGGCTACTCGCCTGACCGTTCACTCGATCGAAATAGCCGCCGACCCAGAGGCGGGGTGCGGTGTTCGGCTCGGCGTGCAGGGAAAGAGCCATCACGCTGGCCGACGCCCCGCCAATCGTGGTGAAGGTCGGTCCCGGCGTCCACGAAAACGCATTCGAGTAGCGCGCCAAACCGGTTGTCGGCACTCCGCCGGCCCGTCCGAAGGTTCCCGCGACGTAGAGCGCGGGACCAGCGGCATCCACACAACCTTGCAGGTCATCCACGCGGGCGTATCCGGCGGGGTTCACAGGATTGTCTTGAATCCCCGTTCCTAACGGCGTCCACACAGCGCCATTCCATTTCGCGATGCGATTGCAGGGCAGCCCGCCTGCGGAAGTGAACTCGCCGCCGACATAGAGCGCGGGGCCTGTACCGTCATCCCAGACCTCGAGGCAAAACACGATGCCGCCGGAGAGTCCGAGTCCCAGAGGTTGCCAGGTAGTGCCATTCCACTTGGCAATGTTGTTGCAGGGTGCCCCACCCGCACCATCGAAACTGCCCGCCGCGTAGACCGCCGGACCGGTGCCGTCGTCAAAGACCGCGAAGCAACGGACGGTCGGGTAGTAGATGGCATTGGTTGATGTCATCCCCGTCCCGGCAGGGACGAAGGTCCCCCCGTCGAAGCGGGCCACCGCACTGGCCGGATACCCGCCGGCGAACTGGAACGCCCCACCCAGCCACAGCGTCGCCCCACTTCCATCGTCGTGGGCCATCATGGCTTCGATGCCGTCGCCGTACACGGTGCGGTTGAATTCCGTGATCGACCACTGCCCCGCGCTCCAGGCGGCAACCCCCCGAAACTGGGCGAGTGAACTCGTGAATTGCCCCGCCGCGTACAGGGTCGGCATCCCGGTGGTCGTGGCCGCGAGGGCATGAACTCCACTCCCGAACGGATTGAACATGTTGGCCATGCCGAGACCGCCGCCGGGGGCGCTCCAACCGGAGCCGTCGTAAGTGGCTATTTCGACGCGCGGCAATCCCGTTGCCAGCCGAAACTGCCCACCAACCCAGAGCTTGGTCCCCGTGCCATCGTCAAACGAAATCATGGACCGAACCAATCCGACTGGCGTGGACAGAATATTCGTCGCTTGCAAACCGTTCCAAGCGACAATCCATTCTTGGGACAGTCCCAGACCGTAGGTACCGCCGGCAATCATCAACCGGGCCCCGGTGCCATCGTCATGGACGGCCATGGTCCAGCCCTCGGAGAATTGTGGAAAGCTCCCAATCGACGTCCAACCCTGGTTACGGTAGCGAGCCACGCCGTTGATCGGAGTCGTGTCTGCGAGATTGAACCGACCACACGCGTAGAGCTCTGAACCGGCGCCGGAGTCGTAGCACTCGAGGTCATCCACCGAGCCTGAAAATGTTCCCAGCAGACTGAATTGACCCTGGTTCCACACGGTCACCCGCGCGGCTCCGAATTGTGTCGGTGAAGGAACCACATCCGCGATGTGCAGAGCGGCACCGACCGGGCCCACTCCCGATTCGAGGGAACGGATCGTGTAGGGGTAATTGATGGCGGTCCAGGACGTGCCGTTCCATCGTGCCAGGTTCTGCGCGGGGATCCCGCCGATCGTGGTGAAGGTTCCGCCCGCGTAGAGCGCCGCCCCGCTTCCGTCATCGTGGACGCAGAGAGAATTGATCTCGATTCCGAACGGACTCGCAATCGGAATCCCGGGGATTTCCGCCCAGGATCCGGAATCTTGGCGAGCGATACCCATCGTGGTCTGTCCAAGCCTCGTCACAATTCGTACACCTGCCACGTAGAGCCGCGGGCCACTACCGTCGTCGAAGACCACCGCCGAGGTCACGGTGGGGGTACCGCTCAAAACGGTCGTCATGAGGCCACCAGACTGATAGAAACTCGAGCTGGCTGTGCATTGTCCGAGCAGCCGGAGAGATCCCGAAAGCAGGAGGCCGCAGAGGGCGAGCAGGCGCATGGTCATCACGTTCACTCCTCGGATCGACGGGGCGAGGCAGGGCGAGTGTACCCGGACGGCGTCCCTCCATTCAAGACTTCCCGGCGGTGCGGATGGGGTCTTGGTGCGACCAATCCGCGGGGAGCGGCGCTCGAATTCCCGCCGATCGGCGAGCATGATCGATCAAAGCAACCCGCCCAAATGACCGGTCGCGGAGACGGCGAGCGCCGCGCCCGTGAGGGCGATCCCGTAAGCGATACGAAAGCCGCGGCGCGCGGACAGGTGCCCGAAGAGGACCACGAGCGTCACGAGACCGGCCGTGATGAGACCGGCGAGGCGATGGTAATCGAGGATCGCTCGACTGAGGTCGTCCAGAGGTGTCACGTCGGCGAGCCGGAGCCCTAAGGCCACGGTGAGGTAGGTGGAAAGCGCGCTGATGCGAAGCAACCACGGCACGAGACCGGCGTGGAGCGGACGGCGCTTCAGGAGACACCAGCCTTCAATCGCCGCTGCCACGACCAGGAGCGCGATCGGGAAGTGCAACATGAGGAGATGCAAGTGCCCCCAATCGAAGGGCCCTCGCCACAGCCAGGGGATCTCCAACCGCTCGTCCGAGATTCCTGATGCCGCGGCGGGCGCGATCGGGCCGTCGGCCGCGGCACCGCCCGACTCAAGCCCACTCGCCCCGGCCGCGGGTGACTCCGGATCCGCCCCCTCGCGACCCCCGAATTGCGGGAGCCGAGGTAGCCAACGGGTCGGTTCGGCCAGGAACAGGGCCTTGCACTTCTTGCAGCAGAGCCGGACGTCTTTGCCCTCGTGGCGAACCACGATCGAATCTTCGTCGACCTCTTTGTCCGGCATGACCGGGCAAATCCGATTGACGGAAGTCGGCGCCGTCTGGGCCGCCATGGGAATCCAGATCAGAAGTGTCAATCCGAGAATGCGCATGAGCGCCATTGGTCCCGACTCCCGCCTCGACTGTTGTTACTGAATGACCACCGTGAGCCGATTCGAAACCTCGGTCGGCTGCAAGGTCTGCTGATTCACGCTCACGAAAGCGAAGTGCAGATTGAGGCCCGAGATATTCGGAACCACCGGCAGTATCACCTGCGCGGTGGAGGTGCCGTTAGTTCCGATCTGCCCGATGAAGTTCGGGAAGAGGCTCGGGAAGTCCCATCCGAGTTGAACGAGAATTCCGAGAGCATTCACCGGGAGAACCAACGGGCCTCCGAGCGGCGTTGGGAGGGCGCTCTCCGACATCACCACGACGTGGGCTTCGCCGGCGTGGCCGGGGGCACTCAGGTTGAGGTTGTAGATGCCACCCATGGGCCAAGTGGTCGAGGGCGAGGAAATCTCGGCCCGGTAGACGGTGCGGCTCGTGGTGTAGATGCGATCGCCTTCCTCGTCGCCGCTGTTGTCGGCTTCGTTGCCGGCGGCGTAGAAGGTGATCGGACCGGCCGAGAGGGTTGCCGTCTGGTTCCAATTGACGGGCCACGACAATTGGTTGATGCCGTTGGAAGTGTGGTTGACGTGGTTGGCCCCGTTCTGCTGGGTCTGCATGGCATTGACCAAGCTCCACGTGCCGCCCGCGGCGCCATTGCCGCCGCGCGCGGTGATCTGAAAGCCGTGGCGGGGAGTGGCGCTGTTCGCAAACTGCACCGTCAACGGGACCGTGCCATTGGCCGACACCGCCGCTGGCGCGCTGATCGTGAACGACGCCGAACCGGAATTGAGCTGGAAGTCGTCGTGGCAAGCCCGACACGTGCTCTCACCGGGAGCGCCGGTGCGGCCCGCGGGGGGCCCCCCCGAATAGGCGATGCCCAGTCCCACAAAAACCGCCACACCCAAAACAAAGCTGGAGAACCAGCGTGACGCAGAGAACTTCATGACTTTGGTACCTCGTCTCGAAATCAGTGATTGACAGGACAGGAATCGTCCTTCCGGGGTTTGTTCTTGGACTTGTCGGAGCCCGAGGATTCGCGACGGCGATCATCGTCGTCATCGTCCTCGCGCTTCCCACTCTTGTCCTTGCCCTTGCGGGCTTTGTTCGTCGCCTTCGAAAGCGCTTCGCGCAATCGCGACTTGGCTGACGGTGGCTCGCCGTCGCTCACCACGAGTAGAGCAAGTTCGACTTCGCCGGCGCTCGACTCGGGAATCGGAGCGATTACCACCACTTGGCGATATCCGCGGCCGCCGAGCCGCCAGTTGCGGATCTCCAACATCTCTTGGTGAGCCACGCCGCTCGGGTCGCGTCGGAACGAGACACGTCCTTCCCTCGAGCCGACTCGCAGCTGGGCGGAAACCTCTTGGTGCGGATCTCCCGCGCGGAGTGGGGCGAGCGCGACCACGTGCACGGTCAAGTCCTCGAGTTCGAACGCGGCCGGCAGCGGAAGCTCCGACGGAAGGACTCCTCGCGCGAGCACCGCGGTCTCCCGCGCTCCGAGGGTGCCCGTGAGCGTGGGGGCAGCCGCGGGTGAGGGAGCCTTGGTCGCGGCCCCCTTCTCTGCGACGGGAGTTTCGGGGGAGGACCACCACGTCAGAAATTCCGTGACGCGCGCGACGTCGCCGTCACTCAGGCCGGACTTCTCTTTTTCCTGCATGCGCAGGACGACCGGCCCCCACTCCGCTCCGACATGGTCGGACCTGAAGACCTTGTTCATCGAGTGGCAGGAGGCGCAGCGTTGCGTCGTCAGGGCCGCATCGGCGCGCCGCGATTCCGGGACGTCGCGCCCTCCGAAGGTGGGCTCCTGTCCCCAAAACATGGCCGAAGCCACGAGGGCGGAGCCAAGGGTGTACAGCGTGGTCCTCATCAGTTGTTCTCTGCTCCCGCCTGAATCCAGGCGCGAATCGTGGTCTGGTCCGCTTCCGAAAGGGCTGGGCCTCCGAGGGGCATCTGGGGCCCTTGGGCACCGCTGATGCGCAAAACGAGGAGGCTTTGATCGGGATTGCCGGGAATGACGGCGGGGCCGCTCTGTCCACCGGCGAGGAGGCCCGACCAGGTCGTCAGGTCGAGTCCGCCGCTCGGGGGGTGACAGCCGGTGCACCACATCTGGAGGATGGGGCGGACTTCGCCGAGGAACGACACACTTCCCCCCGGCGGCGGAGTGGGCGGGAGGCCGGCAAGGGCATCGGCGAAGGGGATCGCCTCGGCGACGCCCTTCAATCCGAAACCGATCGCGGCCGCGTTGGCATTGGGATCTTGGGCGGCCATGCGCAGCGGGAGTTGGTTCGCGCCGTCGAAATTCCAGCGGCGGTAGCCGTCGCCGGAATCTCCGCGCCACGCCGCGCGGGCCGCCGCTTCGGGCGGAGTGTCGCCGCGATCAGGCGCCAGCACGCAATCGTCCGCGGCATCGACGACCCCCACCGAACCGGCCGAGAAGATCCACAGGTCGCAGAGCTCCGCCTGGCTGGGCGCGGCAAAGGTCACGTCGGGGCCGCCGAGCGGGCCGGTCCCCGGGCCGTGGCACAGATACGCGCAGCCACCGTTGGCGAGGAATCCGGCGCGAGCACCCGCGAGGGGGAACACGACGCGCAGCGAATCCTCTTGACCGAAGCGCTCCCAAAAGAAGCCGTTCCAGCGCCATTGATCGCGCTGGCGGCTCTCCGAGCTGTCCGCCCAACTGAACCAAAGGTGGAGGCGATTGCCACCGTCGAGCCCGGCCTTGATGCGCAAATCGAATCCCGCGCCGCTCGATGGCACCGGCCGTGTCTCCCGGATATCCGTGAAGTCGTTGCCGGAGGCGGGTGCGAATGACGGCCCGTAGTCGACGACGAACACCTCGCTCACGAACACCGTGCTCGTGAGCGAAGGATCGCGCGTCAACAAAAGTGGGCCGGGATAGCGAGTCTCCCCCGAGCCGCTACCCCGACCCTGGTCCATGACAGACACTGAGAACGGAATGGTCGTGCCTCCCGCGCCCAAAAGGCTTGCGAGGTCGACGTCCTCCGCTCCCCCGAATGACGCGCCCTCGCGCGCCACGTTGGAAGTCGCTCGCCCCGAACGATCCTCCGCTCCGCGCTGGCTGCGAATCTGGAGCGAGGACGACCCCTTGTCGGCCGGAGCCCTGACAAGATCTCCGGACCCGGGGGCGAGCGTGAATGCGTGATCGAGTTCCAGTGCGGTGCTTCGTTCCGTCCCGAGGGCGGGAATCAGGTCACGGGCGAGCAGCACTTCCCATCGGCCCTGCGCGTAGCTGGCACGGGCCGATACTTCGGCGCGGCTCCCGCTCGGCGTGGCGTAGAAAAACCCGGGAATCGTCGCTCCCGGCGCGAAGTCGGCGGGCCGCGGCGGCAAGTCGTTGCCATTGCCGCCCACGCCGCAGGCGCCCAGAGTGGCGAGACCGAATAAGGAGACGATCTGATGGGTCTTCATTAGAACGAGTAGTGCAGGCTGAGGGACACAAAGGGAATGTCATCGCCGAGGTCGTCATCCCGGAGGAAGGCTCCTCCTTCGATGCGCAACTTCAGCCACGCCGAGAGGTCGATCTTCACGCCCGCGATGACCGTGGTGATCGCGGTCTCCTCGTCCTCGAGGTCGAACACCGAAAGGAGGCCGCCCGAGCGGGGCGCTTGGCGAACCCAGAGGTGGTCGGCCTGCGCGAAGAGAGTGAAGGTGTCATCGAGCCGCCACTGCGGGCGCAGCTTGATGCCACTGAGGCGGGACACTTCGACGATGGTCGCGCCGGGGCTCTCCACGACCCCGGCCTCGTACTCGGCGGCGAGGTGGAACGCTTCTCCGTAGAGCGAGAAGGGGCCGCTCGTGAAGTCGATGTCGAATTCCGCGGAGGTGAAATCCCGTTCGTCGTCCACGTCCGACTTGCCGATCTGCCCCGCGAGGCCGACCGCGAGTGTGGTTGCGTCGTCGAGCCGGAATGTCCCGGAGATCCGGGCGCCGAGGGTTTTGTTCTGGTTGTTGTCGCCGATGGTGCGCTTGTGAAATCCGGCCAGGCCTTCCGCGCTGTAGCCGTTGATCACGTAGGCGGAATAAGCAAAGCGGTGTTCGCCCTCGGCGCCGAAGGACAGGTCGCCCTTCGCGAGGATTCCCTCGTCCCAAAACGGCGTGTACATGAACGGCCGAGGCGCGTTTTCGACTTGGTAGGGCTCGATGAAGCTGTCGCTCGGATAAGCCCAAGCGTGCACGCCATTGAACGGAACGAGGAATCGACCGCCCACGATCGTCAGAGCATCGCTGACGTCGTACTCGACCGCGGCTTCGAGCATGGCCACGCTGCCGGAGTGCGAGACTCCCGGAGTCAGAATCACCCGCAGGTCGTCTTCCAACCGCGCGGTGACTTGGAGCAGGAGATGTTCGATCTCGAAGCTCTGGTCGGTGGAGATCGAATCGCCATCGAAGGCGCGCATCACGAAGCGCCCTTGGCCACGAAAGCTGAAGCGGGAGGGCTCGGGGGCGAAGTCGCGCCGCAAGCCCTCTCGAATGAGGTTTGAGGCCTTCTCGATCTCCGCTTCGAGGTTCGCCTGGTCGAGGGCCGAGAGGGCCGCGGCCTCCTGCTGCCCGCGCAAGTGGGCGAGCGAGAGCTCCAGGTCTTTGAGTCGCTCGGCCTGGGCCTCGGACTTCGCGCGCTCTTCGGTGAGGGCCCGCTCCAACGCCGCCACTCGATCCTCGGTGGATTCCTGGGCGCGGGTCACGGGGGCGAGGAGCGCCGCGAAAAGCGCGAGCGTGCAGACATGGGTTGGACGAAACGGGCCGAAGTGCATGGCGATCCTCCTTTCACAGACCGCGTGCCAATCCGGCTACGTCGCCCAAATCCCTTGCCAGCGCAGACTTAGGTCTTTCGCTCCCTCGATGCGAACACCCACTGTCCGAACTTAGGACAGAGCGAACGTCCGCCCGGATCGACAGATTGGCGCTTCGCGACTACTGTCTTCCGCGAGGAGGTGCGACATGCCCCTGATCGACCTGAGCGCCCCGGCCCCGCGTCGTGTCCAGCAGTTCAGCTCCGTCCAAAAGGCAGTCCTCGCGCGGTCGGATCCCGGGGGGACCGCGGCCTCCACCGTCGAGAGCTTCCTCCTCCATGTCGCGTGGCACGAGAGTGCTCGCCTGACCACCCGCACTCAGTGGCAACAGGGTCCGGCCCGTGGTCTCTTTCAGATGGAGCCCGTGCGAGTCCGCGAGGCCATCGAGTATGCCCGCACGCGGGGTTTCGAAACCGCCCTCGTCGTCGAAGCGAGAACCGACGTGACCACCCTCCGCGCCGCCGCCGCCGCCCTCCCGACCACCGGCATCACGTGGCCTTCCGGCTCCCTGGCCGAACAGTGGCTCCTCACCCACGACGAGTTCGCCATCCTCCTCGCCCGCATCGCCCTGAAAAAAATCCCCATCCCGATCCCCTCCGCCCTCGAACTGCAAGCCCACTATTGGGCCGACCACTGGAAGCGCGTCTTCCCCTCCCCCGCCGCCCGCACCCAATCCCTCCGCACCTTCCGCGACGAATCCCTCGAAGTCGACCCCCTCCTCACCCAATCCACCTCGCTCTATTAGCTACGCGTCGCAGCCTCGGCGCCCATCACCACCATGCGACTCCTGGTGGCTGCCGACATTGTCTCGCATGTGGCTTTTCCCCCGTCATACAACACGCGGGAGTCATCCTGTGGATTCGCCCCATCTCGGAGCCCGTCGCCTGACCCGAATCGTATACGTTCAATCCGCGGTGATCGTGGCCCTTGCGATCATGGTTTTGGTCGATTTCGAAGGTGCGTCGACCGACCGATTCATTTGTGATGCTTGTCGAGACAGACAGGATCGTGTCAAGGTCGCCGAAGACCAGTCTTCCGGCACCGCGGAAATCGACAACGGAACTGGCCCACCCGTGGCATCGAGGCCATTTGATCGGGCGCCCCTTCAGGGCGAATACGATGCTGCACTGGGCCATACGATTTGCGGAACCGTTCACGACTCATCAGGGCGGCGCATCACCCGCGGCACCGTGAGCGCCGCACATGTCGACGGGGGCAAGGTCAGCGCGGCGATTGACCGCGGCACGTTCGCAATGAGTGGACTGCTCCCCGGTCCGGTCAATTTGGAATGTCGATCGCCGGGGTTTCGGTCCCGCATCGTGTCTTTGGACCTCGATCCTCGAGTGCCCGTCCTTCGCCAGAACATCGTGATGGACGCAACGCGAGCGGCGGAGGTGCACTTCTCGGCTCCTGATCAACGACCGCTGCGCGACGCTTTTCGGGATCGCGAGATTCCGCCTCTCCTCTTTCCTGTCGCAGTCGCGACCGTCGGCCTCGTAGGTAGGCAATTGCCTGGAAGAGGGGTGCGGGCGCCCGAGACATTCGAGGTCGGCGTCTATCTCGCTAATTCCACAGCCGGGAGTAAGGACCCTTCGACGGCGAGAGCCCCCGACGGAAAGCTCGAAATCACGGTGGATGGAGATGTCTTCGTCCATGCGGTCATGGGGGATGCCGTTCTCCAGACCCGACCAGTCGCCAACGGGACAACCAGCGTGGAATTTGTCATTGATTCCGAGACACTCCTCGCTCAGGCAGCGCGGCTTCGCTTCCGAATCCTCGAGTACGAGACTGACAGGCCCTTGCCATCAGCGACCGTCTACCTTGGGACTCGCTATCGCGGCGATCCCCAGGGTCGGCTGGTTGAGCCCGATGGTGCCTATCTCTCGAAGCCGATGCTCCCGGGAACGGCATTGATGAGTGTCGAGGCTCCGGGCTTCGAACAATCCCGGAGGTTTGTCGACTTGCGCGCGGGCGAAACATCGGAGCTCGGAACTCTGAGGCTTCGTAGAGCGATCAGTCTGAAGGGCCGCGTGGTCGGGGCAGACGGATCCGCCGTACGCGCCGTCTTGACATGGGCATCATTGGAATCTTCGAGAGCTTCGCGCCTCTCCGATGTCTCGGAGCGATGGCCGACCGAGGCGGATGGCTCGTTCAAGATCGACGCCCTGGGGCCGGGCGACTGGATGATGTCCGCTCGTGGCCCCGATGATCAGATCGTGCATGCCCGCGTCTCTGTGCCCAGTGACGATCTGGTTCTCTCATTGAAACCGGGTCGGCGCATCCTCATCACGGGTGCCGCGTTGGGCAGCCGCCATGTCGTCGCGGTCATCCAGGACCAAAGCGGACAGCCGGTTTGGGGCGAGCCATTGGCGGCTTGGGACCGGCACTCGCTCCTCCTTCCGGACGGCCACTACTCCCTGGTCGCCTACGAGGATACGGATCCCGTGCACTCCAGCGATTTCGAAGTCCGAGGTCGTCGCCTCGAACTGGCCATAAGTCCGTGAGAATCGTCCACGGTCCCCGACCGTAGAGTGGCAGGGAGAACGTTCCCATTCAGCCGAGTTCGGGGACTGTGAAGGCTGCGCCGAGCACATGGCGTAGTCTCTGAAACCGAGATGACACAAGCCCCGCGCGCGACTACGATTCGTTGGCCCCGTGCCACGTTCGGAGTAAGTTGCGCAGCATGAAGCCCGAGGAGATCCTCCGCCAGCCTGAGGGCAAGACTTGCTCAGCGGATCGACCTCGGAGCCTTCGCCTGGTCTCCACCGGCGGATCTCAACTCCGAAGCGCAGGGCTTCGGAGCTGCTTCGGAGTGTTTTGCGGAGCTCCGCACCCTCCGCAACCAGGAGCTCTCGTCGCTGGGTCTGGTCCGACGCCATGAGGGGCGCCACGTGCCGACCGCAGCCAGGATCCGGCTGTTCGTCAGACAGCCACTCGCATCCTCTCCTTCGTGGCGGAGGGAGAGGGTCGTTCGACCGCCGAGATCGCGAAACACGCGGACATCCCGACTCTCGCGACCCAACACCGCCTTGCGGCGCTGGCGGAGCGGGGCTTCATCGCCGTCGTAGGCTCCGGCCCCGGCGATCCGCGGCGCCGTTGGTTTACGGCCGCAGGGGACGCACGCCCATGAAGCCGCTCACCGAAGTCGCCCTCCTTCTCGAGGCCATCCACCAGATCAACGCACGCGAGGGATCGATGCGCCACGGACACCCGGCCACCAACCCGCGCCAAGGCGTGGCCGAAATCCCCCACCGGTCACGGGAAGGCGGCAAGCCAAAGCCCGAGCAGGCGGTGCTGCTTGGGAAGTCGGAGGAGTAGCGCATGCAAATCGAGTCGATCGAGATCCGGAACTACCGGCTTTTCCGCGACGCGAAACTCACCGATCTCCCGCGAATGACGGTGGTCGTGGGCGCCAACGGATCGGGAAAGAGCACGCTCTTCGACGTCTTCAGTTTTCTCAAGGAATCGCTCGCCCAAAACGTGGCGCAGGCGGTAGCGCGCCGAGGCGGGTTTCGGGAACTCGTCAGCCGTGGCGAAAAGGGCCCGATCGGCATCACCGTCAAGTTCCGCGAGAGCGGAGGGCGCCTGGCAACCTATCAGCTCGACATCCAGAGTGAAGCGGGCAAGCCCGTAGTCGCTCGCGAGATCCTCAAATTTCGACGAGGACAGTACGGCAAGCCCTGGCACCTCGTGGACTTCTCACGCGGAAGCGGCACCGCGATCACCAACGAGGCGGCTTATGGTCAAGAGGGCGTGGAGGAAGAGCGAAAAGAACACGTGCTCGACGATCCGAGCGTATTGGCGATCAAGGGGCTTGGGCAGTTCAAGGAATTCCGCGTCGTCGCCGAGTTTCGCAGTTTGATCGAGAACTGGCACATTTCGGAGTTCCACATCAGCGACGCGCGTCCCAGTGCCGAGGCGGGCTACGCGGAACACCTCTCGACTCGCGGTGACAATGTGGCGCAGGTGGCGCAGTACCTGTACGAACACCATCGCGAGCGCTTCGACAAGGTATTGCGAGTCATGAGCGAACGAGTCCCGGGAGTGAGTCGGGTCGAAGCGAAGCCGACCGAGGACGGACGACTTGTGCTCCGATTCAAGGACGGCAGCTTCCAAGATCCGTTCATCGCGCGCTACGTCTCGGACGGCACCATCAAGATGTTCGCTTACCTCGTGCTGCTCTACGACCCGAAGCCGCATCCGCTGCTCGCCATCGAGGAGCCCGAGAATCAGCTCTATCCCGAGCTTCTGCACGAGTTGGTCGAGGAATTTCGCGATTACGCCCGCCGCGGCGGCCAGGTCTTCGTCTCCACCCACTCGCCCGAGTTTCTGAACGGCGCGAAGCTCGACGAAATCTACTGGCTCGTCAAGCACGACGGATTCACCACCGTCCGGCGGGCGAGCGACAGTAAGTCTCTGGTCAACCTCCAGAAGGAGGGCGACCTTCCCGGGACTCTGTGGAAGCAGGGGCTCTTCGAGGGAGTCGGCCCGCGATGAGCCGTGTCGTCTTCCTGCTGGAGGAGTACTCGATGAAGGTCCTCCTCGAGGGCCTTTTGCCGCGTCTGTTTCCGAGTTTGAAATTCTTGTGTGTGCCGCACGAGGGCAAGCAAGATCTCGAGAAGAGCATCCCGCGCAAGCTTCGGGCGTGGCGCGAGCCCGGGGTGCGTTTCTGCGTGATCCGGGACAACGACGGCGGGGACTGCTTGGCGCTGAAAAAGCGCCTCGTCTCCCTTTGCCGCGATGAGGGCCGAGAGGACGTCCTCGTGCGAATCGCCTGCCAGGAGGTCGAGGCTTGGTACCTCGGTGCACCGGACGCGCTCGCAGATGCCTTCGGACGTGAGCCGCTTCGTCACCTGGGTGCGAAGGCACGCTTCCGCGACCCAGACGAGGTCGACCAGCCGGCCGCCGCCCTTGCTGAACTCGTCCCCGAGTTCCAGAAGGTGTCCGGTGCGCGGGCTCTGGCGCGTGTGTTGACGCGCCAGAACCGCTCGCGCAGCTTCCAGGTCTTGATGTCTGGGCTTGACAGCCTGGCCGAACCGCTGCGAGGTCCGCAAAGCGGGACCTGACAGCCATCGCTCACCCGCAGCGAGTCCGAACGGCAATGGTGGTGCACCGGGCTATGCTCGCTCTCCTCCACATCGCACCTTTTAGGGGCAATGCGGGGTGGCGAGGCCCGATCCCGGTCCTCGCCCCCTCACCTGCGGTAGTTTTCTCACGACGCGAGCACTTCGGTCCATTCGTAAGAATAGTCTTGACACTGCGAACCGATTCGCGGTACTGTACCATCTGTGTCCACGGTACCAGGGTTACGTGAAATTGAGCGCAGGCAGGCAGCGCCTGGCGGCCTCGTCACGCGCTTGACGCAACTGTGTTGTCCCCAAGCCGATCACCCAGAAAGGAATCACTCATGACTACGCCCGGAGTAACTACGACAAAGTCAGCATTGCTGATCTCCCAACTCGGTTTTGTCGCATTCGGTTGGTTTGCGGTCGGAACTTCTCAATTCGACGGGTCGTACTGCGGACTCTCGAGGATTGTCACCGTTGGTGCCCAGGGCGTCGAAGAATACTACACCTGCGTCGGAGGCTGCAATTCGCCGGATTTTCCCTGCGTGGGTGCCAAGATAATCAGCGACCTTGGTTATCACTTTCACTACGTCTGCGTCTGCCACGGATCCGACAAGCCTACTGACGGCTGCCTGGGAGCTGTTTACGGGGGAGTAGGGACCTTTGGGAATGGCCACCCGGAAAACTGGGAAGAACTATGCGTCAACAACTCCTGCGCTCAGGCTTGTGAAAACACCGCCGCTTCAGGCGGGCGATTCTGCGTCTGCCCGTGACGCCCGATCGCTCGACAACGGTCGTCAGCGGCGAAACGCGTCATAGTCGCTCAATCGCGATAGTCCATGGTCACTGAGGGTTGCAGCGAAGGGAGCAGTTGTGAATTCTCGAAACAGGTCGATAGCGCTGGGCGCCCTGGCTGCGTTCTGCCTCCTCGGGGCCTGGGTCGCTCACTGGGTGACGAGCATGCCGAGGCCCGTGTCGTTGCCGTCAACAAACTCGCCTCCGTCACTCGATGGTTCTTCCGTCATGGAGAGATCCAGAGAGTCGGAAGTGATCTCGACGCGGCGTTTCGCGCCCGAGATTGCCGGAAAGTCCAGGATCCGAATCCGGGTCAGCGATCAGAACAGCGGGGAACCGATCGTGAAGGCCCGCGCCCGGTACTACCTAGGTCGCACTCGCAACGTACAACCTGCCCATCCGGAACTGACAGCACATGCGGACGCCTCGGGAGTGCTCGAGATAGAGTTGCCAAATCCCGGCGAGAGCCGCGAGTCGATCCTGGGACTGGTTGTCGATTTCCCGGGTTACATTCCAGGGTACATCGATGACCCTACTGCAGGGATTGAGTACTCCTTGGGCCTGGAGAAGGGAGCTCGAGCAGTCATTCGCACGATCGATCGCGAGAACTCGCCGATTCGAGACAGCCGGGTCTACCTGTCTCGATTTCGCATGAGCCCAGCCTCTGTCGCGACTTACCAGTCGCAATCCGCTCTTTCTTCGATTCCCGGGCCCGGAGGCGCCTCGATTCATGCCGCGGTCACGGACGACGCCGGTATGGCACACTTCCACGACCTCCCTAGGGGGCCCTTGTATTGCTGGATAGAGCATGACAGCTACATCCCTCTCGACTACGAATTCCAGAGACCGCTGAATGTGGATACCCTCCTGACGGAACGAGACATCAAGTTGGCTGAGCTTTATTATCTCGCGTGCGCCATCGACCCTGGAGAGGGCTTCGTTCCCGAAGTCGTCACTCGACGGCCGGTCAGTGGCGAAGTCACTTTGCGATCTTACGCGTGGTCCGGTCTCGTAGCGCAGCACGAACGGGCCTTGAAGAAGGCCCTCCGCGACCAAGGAGTGGTCAAACCGATCGTAATCATCGCCTCGCCGGCTCTCAGCGGGAATGGCGATCTCCAGGCGACCCTAGAAGCGGGGATTCCAGGGGCTGGGCTGTCGAAGAGTCGGACCTTTTCACTGCGAAGAGTCGTCTCCGGAGAGCCGGTTCTGGAGACCTGGGAAATCTGGCGAGACTTTCCAGGTACGCGAACCGACATGGCAAGTGTCCTTTTGAAGATGAAGACGAACCTCCCGGAGCCGCCCTCGATAGACTACTATGTCATTCCGCTCGGGAATGGCGATCGACCCGATATGCTTCGAGCGACGAGCACAACCTTCAGTGAAAAGAAAGACCTGCTATCGGGCAACTACCGCTTCAGGCCGATCGAACCGCATTGGCACGCTCTCTTGGGGGCCAAGGACATCGACCTGCGTGCCGGACAGGACATGGTCGTCGATATCGAGATTCCCGACAACATCGTGAAGCTTCGCTGCGAGTTCATCACTCATCCGGAAGACCTGCCGATTTCCGGCCGCATGCGCGTCACTTCCAAGGATGCAACCTACCGGCTCGGCATCCATGAAGCTCGACAGACCTTCTACTTGCCCAGAGGCTCGTACCTGTTCAGCCTTGAGGCCATTGGTTTCCTGCCCGTGGAGGTCGGTCGCGATGTTCAACGCGATGATACAGTCGAGGTTCATTTGGAAAGAGATCACAAACAATGATCCTCAGAACAGTCACGAGCGTGGCTCTCTGTGCTCTTGGCATTTCCAAGCTGATCTTCGAATATGATGCCACCTTCCAACTTCCTCCAGCCGCTTACGTAGCTGAGGGTCTCCTGCTGCTGCTTCTATCCGGCACTTGGCTCTCTCGATGGTGGAGGGCCGCGGCTCTCGTGACGATTCTCCTGGCGGTGGCTTGGCTTGCATACGGAACGACTTTCGCGTCATGTGGCAAGTGCGGTTGCCTCGGGGCCAAGATCAGCATCTCGCCTCGCACCAGGATCCTCCTCGCGGCTTCGATCGGATTTCTCGCTGCCACCGCGCTGTCTCTTGCGAACCGTTCCCAATCCCAACCGCCTCACTGAATCGGTCGGCCGCGTGCTGTCCGTATTTTCAAGCGACCGAGTCGACCACTCTTGGTGAGGCTCCGCGACCTCCGGGCAGCGGCCACTACGCCGATCGGCGGCGCCCCCCCCCCGGCTGCGCCACTGCTCGCTTTTTCTCCTGAGGGCCCAGTTCCACCCGGAAGTCGCGTGACATTCGCCCCGTTGCTTCGCGCGTGCTCACTCCATCTGATTTCGACCGGTCTCGACCATGTCGGCGACGATCGCGGGGAGACGCTACGATGGGGGCATGAGCGCGAAGGATCGAGCACATGGGGGCTTGCGATTTTGGCGCAAGGTGGATGAGGCTGCGGACTGGGTTTGGGTCCGGCTGAAGCCCGTGGATGGCTGGGTGAAGCGGCGCATCATGGCCGACTCGAAGCGGCATCGGGCCTTCTTGGTCATGCCAATGGTGTTCGCGCTTCTGGGACTCGGGTTTTGGGCGGTGCTGGACCTTTGGCTGCTTCCGGGCTCCGGGTCGACCTTCTTTGCGTGGGAGTTTGCGGGGAATGGGGATGCGGCGGTCCATTTCCTGCAGCAGCACTTTCGAACTCTGGAACCCTGGGCCGGGCCGATTTTCCGGCGCGAGGTCTTCTGGCCTCAAACTGCCCAACTGCTTTTGATCGGCACGCTTGTGGTCAGCGTCGGGCTCCTTGGCCTTTCCGCATTGCGCCAATCGCTCGCTCGGCTGGCGCTCAGGCGCTCGGTCACCAAGCAGTTTGAGAATCCCGCGCCTGATCCTGCCCCCACCTCCCGCCTCCTCTGGCTCCTCACCCTCCTCGGCCAACTGACCCTCGTGGTGATTGGAGCGAGCTTTGTCATTCAGTCCTTCCACTTCTGGGGCGCCGCTCCGATCGAGATCTCCCGCTCCTTCCTTGCCCACACTCTCCTCCCTCCCCTGACCACCCTCGCGTCCGTCGTCGGCTGGGTGGCCGGCATCTGCGGCGTCCTCCACCACTTCCTGCTTGGTCTCGCGGAGTTCCGGGGTCCTCCTTCTCGATCGCTCTCCCGCGTTTCTCGTTTGCTCTCCATGGCGCAACTGCGCCTCTTGGCGCCCCTCGCCCGGGTTCGCACCGCTGGCGCGCCCCCCGCTCGTCGCCGCGACGTCCTCCTTTCCATCACTGGCGGACTCGCCCTCTCCGGCCTGATTTGGTGGGTCGCCCAATCCTGGTCTCCCACCGCGGCCCTCGTCCTCTTGCTCACCTCATTCCTATCCCTCGTTCCTCTCGCCCTCCGCACCCGACCCGTTCGGATGTTCGTCAACCGTCAAGCTCACCCCCACCCTGTGCCAGGGTGAATACTGCGATGGACAATTCCATGTACCTGGTCGTTGCGATTTGCGGTCGTTATCGAAAATTGCAGCCATGAAGCGGTGCGAACTGACACTCAGGGAGATGCAGTGATCTTGAGCGGAAGTCCTCGATGAATGTCCGATCGAAACCGGTGGATCCGAAGCTTGAGAAGCAGCTCGCCGAACTCGATGATGCGTCGGCGATCGAGGCCATCGTCACTCTGCGCAGCCCGGAAGGTCGGGAATATCTGACCGCGGCGGAGACCGAGGCGACGATCGCGAAGATCTTGTCGCGGCTGAAACCGGTCGATCGGTCGCGGTGCACGGTGCACACCGTGTTTCCGAACTTGCAGTCGCTCGTTCTTTCCGGGCCTCCTTCGGTCGTGCAGGCCGTGGTCGACGACCGGGATGTCGCGTCGGCGACCGCCAACCAGCAGTCCGAAGATCTTCTCATCCGACCCGTGAAGACCAGCGCTCGCAGCTCCGCGCGCAAGCACGGCAAGGCGGCGCGAGGGAAGCCGAAGTGATCATGCTTGGATTGCCCCTCGAGGGTAGGTGCTCCTGGTCGGGTTGACGGAACTCCAACGTCGCGCGCTTCCTTCCGGGTCGGGTGAGGAGATTCGGGTGTAGAGGCTTGGAGTTGCGCGCGGCCATTCTGGCCGCGGTATGGCCATACCAGCCGCGCCTCGACCTCGTGGCCGATCAACGCCACAACCCATGAGGGGGGCGCTTGCGCTCATCGCCCAGATCGACCCCCAACGCGCCGCCCCCTGCCGCAGGAGTCGGCGGAACTCGGTCAGGGACCGGAAGCTACGAAGTAGGTCGTCACCGTCACTCCTGGGACCGGGCTGACCGTCGACTTGCCGAGGTGCCAGGGCGGGGCAGGGTGCTTCGGGGTGTCGATCGCGCAGAAGTTGAGGGTGGCAACGCCGGATCGGGTCGAGAAAATCCCGAAGCTGGGTACGGTCTCTTGGATTCCACCAATCTCGTGCGCAGGTGGCATCCAGAACTCCACGAAGGTCGTCGCTTCGCCCCTGGCGGGGCGAATTCCCGGGTTGGCAAGCCCTCGAACTGAGAACGTAGCCAGCGTCTGTCCGGGCATTTCCGTCACGACCAAGGCGAGATGAGGGAGGCTCGGGATCGCTTCCTCGCGTGCGTTCGCCAGGCTGGCATCGAGAAGACAGGATGCCTGAGCAAAATGCTCCTGGCCTCCTTCTTGGGAGACGGTCGTCACTCCGTTTTCGATACTCGTGGTGACCGTGCCGCCTCGCAATCCGACCGACCAAGTGAGAAAGACCGGATTAGCAACTCGAACGACCCACGGTTTCTCGTTTGTGGCGTTCGGCAGTGTGTTGATCGAAGGGTCGACACAACAAAGAATTAGCGCAACCAAGGGCGTAAGCATGTGACCATTTCTCCTACTATTGACAAGGACAGGTGAAGTGCCAGTGACCGTTTGAATCCTGAATGGCGGTTAGGCCGGACTGGCAGGCCTGGTTCGGCGGGCAGGTTGCACCTCCACACTTGATTTTGTGTTCGCTGAGAGCGGTCATGAGCCTGAATCGCGGAGTCATCGACGGAGCGGGCGGCAGGCGCGGGTGGTGAGGTGGGTGAGGGAGGTGATGGCGGATTGGAGGGGAGAGGCGAGGGCAGGACCAATCAGGTCGACGAGGCGCAGAGGAGGGTTCATAGAGGGGTGGGCGAGGAGTTTGGATTGGATGGAGGAGGCTTCAGCCCACGGCAATTTGGCGACGATGAGGCCTTGCGGATCGATGAGAATGGCGGGACTCGGCAGGTCGCCGAAGGCGGCGCGGCTCGCGTCGTCCATGGAGTCGATCACCGTTTCACCTTGCCAATCCAACTCCTGGCAGGTGCGGCGCGCGAGGGCACGACGGGCCTCGAGCGTGGTGGGTTGGTCGATTTTTTCGAACGCCATTTGACCGGCGTGCGGCTCGCGTTGGTAGACGAGCACGAAGTCGACGGTGCGGCCCCAGCGTTCGATCAGACTCCGCAGCCCGGCGGAGTTGCGACGGAAGGGGGGTCAGGTGAAGCTGCCTTTGATGAGTACGACGGGACGACCGGTGTGCGACGCAAGGCGCCACGGCTGTCCGTCCAGAGTTTCGAGTTGGAGATCCGGCGCGAGGGAGTTGACGGTCGGCGCCGTCGCCGCGAAGAGCACCGGGTCGTAGAGATTCGTGGCCCGCATCTCCATTTGCGCCGGAGTAAGAGCCGCGAGGCCGACCAGGATCCAAGGAACCAAAATTGGTTTCATGTCACTTGCCTCTTTCGGGAGTTTCCAAGATTACCACCCGGAAGCCGAAGTCGTCCGCTTTGACATCGATCCGTTGGTGCATGCGCATCGAGTTGCGCACGAAGGTGCCATCGAGCACAAAACTGCCGCCGCGCAAGCGGCCGAACGCCACGCCGAGCCCGTGCGGGTCGGCAAAGGTGTCGGCCGTCCATTCAAACGCGTTGCCGGTCATGTCGGCCAGCCCGAAACCGTGGTGGCCATGCACCATCACGGGCAGGAGTTGGCCGCTCTCACAATTCGCGATTTTCCGTGTGTAGAGATTGCCGTAGGCGTACGTCCAACTCAGTGGACCACGCGCCGCTTTCTCCCACTGCACTTCGGTGGGCAGGGCAACCGGCAAGCCCCACTGCCGACCCCGCCATTCCGCGTAACGCCTCGCACCCTCCCACGTCACCGTCACCACCGGATGATCGGGCCAGCGCACCGTCATGCGCCGACTCTCGCCATCCCACGCCACGCCGCACTTGGCACCTCCGAGTTGGAGCAGATCCGCCGCCTCTTTGGGATTCATCGACCCGAGAAACTCGGCGTACTCGGCGTTGGTGACTTCGTGTTCGCAGATCCAATAACGAGGCACCGTGATCACTTGCGCAGGACGTTCATCCTCCGCGCCCACCCCGAGGATGTCCCCGATCAAGGCCGGCCCCGGCGGGATTTCGATGAAGCCCGGTTGGGGGACGGCGCGGGGCGATTCGACCAGGATCTCCAGACATGCGGGACGCTGGGCCCGCCTCGGGAGGGGAATGGGAATACGAATCCGCTCCGCGCCGCGCTCCCCCGCCCTCAATTCGTAGAGACCCACCGGCAAGGTCACGACCGCCTTCGGGTTCGAGGTCGCCAGACTGGTCAATTCCTCCTGGGACTCTTCCTCGTGACGGAAGAACCGCAGCGGCAGGGCGTGGGGATTCAGAATCGTGACCACGTGCTGTTCATCGGGGGCTCCCGTCGGGAGGGCACTCAGAATCAAGAGCAAACAAGGAACCATGGTTACCTCAGTCTATGGGGACGGAGCCCGGCCCCCCACGCTCCGAAAAAAGGGACGGATAGGCCTCCGCCAGCCCCACCTCTTCGCCTGCGTGGGTCCATCGACTTGCGCCCGAATGGGCGCCAGCCAGTCGGAAGAGGAGACGAGATCAGAAGGCCGTCGGGAGCGCTTCGTGACGAAGCCCTGGACTTCTGGCTCGCGTCGCAGGCGGATCTGGTGATCCGCGTTCCCATGGGCGGTGGCACGCATGTCGCGTTGCGGCGGTGGGATCGGCGGGACCGCGGATCAAAAGATCCGCCCGCCACCGATTCCAGCGTGCCAACAACTCCCAGAACGCAAGTTCGTGCGCCATCAGAGCTTGAAGTCTCCGCAACCCGAATCAGATCGCCCGCTCATGGAGAGATCCCATTCCACCGCGAGTGCGCCGCGCCCCCCCCACCTCCGCCTCGCCCTCTCCATAAAACCCGCCCCATCGCCAACCCCGCCCCACATCCCGCTGACCGCGCCGTAAGTAGGGGCAACACGAGGCGTCCCCTCCGCCCGCGAACCCAGGAGTCACCCATGTCCAAGCTCATGGTCCTGTCGGTTGTGCTGGCTTCCGTTTTTTCCGCGGCCGCGGCCTTCTCCCAAGATCTGTCGGTGCAGGTATCGCCGTCTCCCGCCCTGCGGGGGACTCCGATCCAACTCGACATTCAAAATCGCGGCACCGGGCCCGTGTACTTCCCCGATTCGTGCATCATCCGCGCGGTGACTGCCGGGAGTCCCGGCGGTCGAATCGTCTGGGCGCCGGAGGTTTGCGCCGATGTCGTGATCCCTCTGGACGAGGGCGGAGCCCTCAGCGCCACCTGGAGCGCTCAGACCTTCGACGGGTCCTATGCCACTCCCGGCGACTACTGGCTGCACGTCGAGGTCATCGAGGGTGGGATCCTCAAGACCAAGTCCTACGCGGCCCGCGTCGTGGGTAGTTCCCTCTCGCAGCCGGAGCTGATCCAGTTTTCGAACAGTGGGATCGATCAATCCGTGGCCCTCGGGCTTCTCGCCCCCGATCATCGGGGCGGGGTGTACGCCGTCGCCGCCTCCCTCTCTATGGATGAGGGGATGCCACTCTCGATCGGCCACTTGGCGCTCGACGCCGATCCGGTCTTCGAACTCAGCTTCCCGGATCCCCATCCGAGTTTCTTCCAGGGTTTCCAAGGCTCGATCAGCGAAACCGGAGAAGCGCTCGCGATCAGCGTCCTCGTCCCCGCGGATCCGCGCTTGGCCGGGATCACCGTCTACCTCCAAAGCCTCGCGGTACCCCAGTCTATGGAGTTGAGCCGCGCGCGCCTGAGCAACGTCGTCTCGATGCAGCTCTGATCTGCTGACCATCGCGCCGCCGCGAAAAGCGGTAGGCGGAGCGCGGCCCTCGCCTACAATCCCCGCGCATGCCGCTCGGGATCATCGCGCTCGTCGTGTTCGCGCTCTTCCTCCTCGCCTACCGTTGGTACAGCCGCTGGCTCGGGCGCACCCTCGAGTTGGATGACCAGAGGGTCACCCCGGCCCACGAACACCGGGATGGCGGCGACTTCGAGCCCACCCCCCGCTTCCCCCTGCTGGCGCAGCATTTCAGCGCCATCAGCGCGGCGGGACCGATCGTCGGTCCGATCGTGGCGACCCTGAGCTTCGGCTGGGTCCCGGGGCTCCTTTGGATCGTCTTCGGGTGTATCTTCATCGGCGCGGCCCACGATTTTGCGACCTTGCAGGCCTCGGTCCGCCACGGCGCCCGCTCGGTGGCGGTGTTGATGCGCGAGCAAGTGGGCAAGCCCGCCTACCTGCTCTTTGTGACCTTCATCTGGCTCGCGCTCCTCCTCGTGATCATCAACTTCACGGACGTGACCGCCCGCGCCTTCGTGCGGGGCAGTCTCGATGTCGGCGGCGAGAGCCTCGTGCCCGGACCGGCGGTCGCTTCCTCCTCGATGCTCTATTTGGGGCTGGCGGTGGCGCTCGGAGTGGCGGTCACGAAGGCCCGGGTGGCGATGAAATGGGCGGCGCCGATCGCGGTCGCCCTCCTCTTCCTCCTGATCGGCGTCGGCCAAGCCCTCCCCTTTCGACTCCCGATGGCCTTGGAGGATCCCGCTTCCCTCAAGGCGTGGTACGCCATCATCCTCGCTTACTGCTTCCTCGCGAGTGTCACGCCTCTCCCCTACCTCTTGCAGCCCCGCGGATTTCTGGGCGGCCTGCTCCTCTACACCTTCCTCGGGGTGGGAGCGATCGGCCTTTTGTTCGGCGGCCATTCCACGCAGGCCCCGGCGTTCGTGGAGGCCGGCCCGGGCAGTCCCCTCATCTTCCCGTTTCTCTTCGTGACGATCGCCTGCGGCGCTTGCTCGGGCTTCCACGGCCTGGTTTGTTCCGGCACGACTTCGAAACAGATCGACCGGGAGTCGCACACCCGCCCGGTGGGTTACGGCGCCATGTTGCTCGAAGGCGTGGTCGCGGTGATCGCCCTCTCGACCGTCGCAATGTTGGCCAAGGACGCTATCCCGCGCACCGCCGCCGGTCGGGCCGACCCCAATCTCGTGTTCGCGCTCGGGATCGCGGAGTTCGGCTCGACGATCGGGCTACCCAAAGGCCTCGGCCTGCAATTCGGGCTGCTCGCACTCGCGACCTTCATCTACGACACCCTCGACGTCTGCACGCGCTTGGGTCGCTACCTCTTGCAGGAGCTCGCCCAGTCGGCTCTGAAGCTCCGCTGCCCGCCGCTCGTCGCGACGCTCGTCACCCTCGCGATCCCCGCGATCATCCTGGTCGGCGGCATCGACTACGAACAAGCGTGGCGGATCTTCGGAGCGAGCAATCAACTGCTCGCCGCTCTCTCGCTCTTGGCGGTCGCGGTGTGGCGGCGGTCGCTGAAAAAATCGAGCGCCTTTGCTTGGATTCCCGCGGTGTTCGTCCTCGGGCTGACCCTCTGGGCGCTCGTCGTCAACGCGACCAACGCCCAAAACTCCGACCTTATGCGCATTTTGTCGTGGGTTTTGCTGGGGATTGGCAGCCTAGTCGCCGGCCTCGCGATCCGAAAGTTTTTCTCCCTGCCGGTCCGGGAGTAGATTCCGCCATGGAGACTCTTCGCCAGCTCGCCGACGTTTTCCTGCACCTGGACGCCCATTTGACGGAGTGGGTCCAGTGGATGGGCCCCTGGCTCTACGTGGTGTTGTTCGCGGTGATCTTCGCGGAGACCGGGCTCGTCGTCACCCCGTTCCTGCCCGGTGATTCCCTCTTGTTCGCGGTGGGCGCGCTGGCCGCCTTACCCAACAACGGGATGAGCATCTGGATCTTGATCCCGCTCTTGATCATCGCCGCGATCCTCGGCGACGCCGTCAACTACGCGATCGGACGCCGCCTCGGCCCGAAGGTGTTCTCGCGCACCGACTCGAAACTGCTGAACCGCGAGCATCTGCTCAAAGCCCAGAAGTTCTACGACAAGTACGGCGCGAAGACGATCGTCCTCGCTCGCTTCGTTCCCATCGTGCGCACCTTCGCGCCCTTCGTCGCCGGCGTCGGCAAGATGAACTACGGCAAGTTCGCGTTCTACAACGTGACCGGCGGCATCGCGTGGGTGCTGATCTTCACCATCGCCGGATACGTGTTCGGCAACCTCGAAGTGGTCAAGCGCAACTTCCAGTACGTCATCCTCGCCATCATCGTCGTTTCGGTCCTCCCCATCGTGTTCGAGTGGTGGAAGGCCCGGCGCGAGCGCCAGCAGCCTGTTCATTCTCAACGTCCGTAGAGCGTCTTGACGTAGGATTGAGCGGAGACCATGAACATGGCCAAGAAAGCCTCGAAAGCCCAGCCGCCGAATTCGCTCGCGGAGGGGTTTGCCAACCTGCTCGCTGACACCTACGCGACCTACCTGACCACGCAGGGTGCACACTGGAACGTGGAAGGCCCGAACTTCCCAGAGCTGCATCAGCTTTTTCAAACGCAGTACGAGGAGCTGACCCTCGCGATCGACGGGATCGCCGAGCACTTGCGCACGATGGGCTTCTACGCGCCCGCTTCCTTCGCGACCTTCGCCCAGCGGGCCCGCGTGCAGCCACCGGAAGATGCCCTTTCCGCCGAAGGTTACTTGGAGACCTTGCAGAGCGCCCACGAGGCCATCGTCACCCGCATCCAAGAAGTGCTGCCCCACGCGGAAGACGATGCGTTTGTCGAACTCAACGACTTCCTGGTCGAGCGCCAGGATGCCCACAAAAAGGCGGCCTGGATGCTCAGAGCCACCCTCGGCAAGAAATCCAAGTCGCTCTGATGCGTAGGGCGCGGCCCATCTGAGTGGTGTCGCTCCAACGTCCCGGCCCTCCACGGGCGGTATCCTGCGGGCGGGCCTCCGGTTCGGCCCGTAGTCGCCACTGGCCACCCTCGCGGAGAAGTCGCCGTGATCCCTTTGCCACCGGTTGAGTCGGGAGCCGGGCTTTCAACCCTGCTCCTGCTCCTTGCCCTGAGCCACGGGTTGGTCGCCCAAGGCGGCGAGCATGGAGACGCCACGGTTCCCCAACAGATCGAGCGATTGGCGGAGCTGCGAGTCTCGAACCCCGGCGAGCGAGTGCCCGTCGGATTTGATGCCGAGATTTGGAAGCGGACCATTCCCGCAGGCGAGGAGCTGACCGATGACCGGGTCGAACTCGGCAAGAAGTTGTACTTCGAGGTGCGCCTGTCCCGGGATGACACGGTGTCTTGCGCGACTTGTCACGATGTGACTCGCGGATTCACCGACCAGCGACCGGTCTCCGAGGGGATTCAGGGCAAGCTGGGTCGTCGTAATGCGCCGACGACCCTGAACGCAGCTCTCGTGCGGCCGGTCTTTTGGGACGGAAGGGCTGCGAATCTGACGCACCAAGCGGGGATGCCGATCCTGAATCCCATCGAGATGGGGATGCCGAGTGCAACGTCCGTCGTCGACAAGCTCGCCTCCATCGCCGAGTATCCGCCGCTCTTCGAGAAGGCGTACGGGCGCCCGGTGAATTACCCGGATCTCACACGTGCGATTGCCGCTTTCGAGCGCACTCTCATCTTCATGGACGCGCCCTTCGACCGGTGGGCCCGCGGCGACCAAGACGCGATCTCCTCCGACGCCAAGGAGGGTTGGAGGCTGTTCAACGGCGCTGCGCGCTGCGTTTCCTGCCATCCCATCAACCCCGGCAATCCCCTCGGTCAGGACGGGTCCTTCCACAACATCGGAGTGTCAGCTCGAACCCGGGACTTTGAGAGGTTGGCCAAAGAAGCGCTGTCCGCCCTTGCCAACGGTCCGCCGGAAATTGCCCTTGATCGCCTGGCGCTCGCAACCGACCTCTCAGAGCTTGGCCGCTTCCTGATCACGAAGAACCGCAGCGACATCGGTTCGTTCAAGACGCCCCAGCTTCGCAATCTCGGAGTCACCGGACCCTACATGCACGACGGATCCCTGCACACGCTGTGGGACGTCATGGATCACTACAACAAGGGAGGCGAAGACAATCCCTTCCTCGACGGCGGAATCGAGGCCCTGGCGCTCAGCGAGACGCAGATCAACCAGGTCATCGCCTTCCTCCTCACGCTGACCGATTACCGACTCCTCGAAGACCAAGGAACGGCCATCGAGGTACAAACCAAACGGGCCGGCTCCATCCGCCCGTTCCGTGACGATGAGTCGGCCAGTCGCCAGCGACTCGGGTTCGAAGACCGCGTCTTGCCGCGCGGTGGAGACAAATGATGCCCCGCATCCCCCACATCAAGAGTCTCGAAACCCGCCACGAGGAGAGCCGTGTAGCGGTACTCCGGGGACTTGAGAACCTCGGTCGGCGCGACTTCCTCAAAGTCGCGGCCGCGAGCTTCGGAGCGGCGGCAACGATGAACCTCCGAACGCCGCATTCCTACCAGCCGGTGAAGATCGACCCCGGTAACGGAGCTGCTCCCTTCCGCTTCGCCTACATCAGCGACTCGCATCTCTACGACCGGGAGGTCAACGAGCGATTTGTCCGCTCTCTCCTCCGCGCGGTCGACGACATCAACGCCCAGGATCCCGCCCCCGATTTTGTGCTCTTCGGCGGCGACCTCGCGCAGCTCGGCCAAACCTCGGAGCTCAAGCTCGGAGCGCAGATACTCGGCGCGCTCAAGGCCCCGGTCAAGATGATGGTCGGCGAACACGACTGGTACCTGGACATGGGCGAGGCCTGGCGGGAGAGGTTCGGCGCCGATCGTTACTCCTTCGACCACAAGGGCGTCCACTTCGTGGTGCTGAACAGCGTCCTCGAAGCGGATTTTTGGACCGCCCGCAAGCTCTCGCCGATGGAACGCATGCTCACCGTCGCGGGTCTCGACAATGGAGCTCAGAACCCCTTCACGGTCGGCGACGAACAGCGGGCATGGCTCGCCCAGGACCTCGCAGAGGTCGACAAGAAAACGCCTCTGGTCGTCTTCAGCCACTCTCCGCTCTACAAACTCTACAAGCCCTGGAACTTCTGGACCGACGACGCCGAGGAAGTTCAGGCCCTCCTCAGGCCGTTCGAGGCAGTGAGCGTGATCCACGGCCACACCCACCAATTGCTCACCCAACGTATCGAGCACTTGAACTTTCACGGCATGCTTTCGACGGCCTGGCCTTGGCCCTATGCTCCACAAGGCCTTCCGGAAATCACGGTTCAGATGAATCGCCCGAATCCCTTCAATCCCCTGGATGGCTGCGGAACCGGACAGGTGCACGTTCACGCGGACGGGCTGGTCGACAAGATTTACGATCTGTGGAATCGCAATCCGATCACGGTGTCCAAAGTGTTCACGAGTTCCGGTGGCAAGTCGGACCGGCCGCCTGCCACCACCAAGAAGAGCTACTAAGGAGAATACCCCGTGCAGAGGATCCAGCTTTCAACGATCGCAGGGTTTGGGATGCTCATCCTCACCCTGATGCCGGCCTGCGGGGATGCTCGCGGCGACACCGCGGTGAATGTCCTCATGTGTGACGGCAAGACGAGTATCGAAGTCAAACCCGCCGAGACGGCCGACGAAGGGAAGGCCATCGCGGACTCCCTCATGGCGCAATGGCGGCAGAACAACCCAGGTGCCAACTGGGAGGCGGACGTCCGTCGCAGCCACCCCCGCGTCCCGAGACCCCACGACAACCAGGAACTGATGGGTGACGGCCAGGGTCCCGGACACACCTATGGAGCATTCACCGCCGACGACCTCGCCCTCTGGGAACGCGAGACCTACCGCACCGTTCTGGAAGGCGCCCGGATCTTCCACTCTCATAAAGAGCTCGGCAGCACCATCGCAGTCTCCTGCGATATGTGCCATCCGGATGCCGCGAACACCCATCCCGAAACCTACCCCAAATATCAAGTCCAAATGGGGCGGGTCGTCCTTCTGCGAGACATGATCAACTGGTGCCTGGAACATCCGGTGCGCTCAAAACCGATTTCCCCGGATGATCCGAGGATGCGCGCTATGGAGTCCTACATCCTTGCCGAACGGTCTGGCACCCCGCTGCGCTACGGCAAACACTGAGCACGTACGGCCCCGGCCCTGGTGCGCGCGCGGAGACCGCCTCGGACGCCGCAATGAGATGCGGAGGCTTCGCGGATCAGAGCCCTTCGGGCGGAACGATCTTGGACTGCACTTTGGCGTGGACTTCGACCACGACACCGGGGGACGGAGCCTCGAGGGCCTCCTGGGCCGCCGCGGATTCACCGCTTCCCGTCCCGTCGGGCCAGATGCGGAAGCCGCCGGAGAGGGAGGATCCGATCGTCCAAGTGCCCCAGATTCCGCGGCCTTCCCGAAACCCCCGGTAATGCACCGAGTGGCTGCCGGTGTACGCCTTGTTCCAGTTGAGCTCGAGCGAGTCCTGGTCGTAGCGCCCCGTGATCGTGAAGGCGCCGACATCGTCTCCGCCTTCCCCGTCGATGAGGCCGGAAGAGAACGTCAGTTGGAGATCCATCCGATGGCGTGAGGGGTCACCACGATAAACGTAGAAGCCCTTCCAGGTGCCACTGGGGAACAACGCACGGTCGGTTGTAGGAGCTGCTTCCGTAGTCATGTGCGCGGTGATCTTACCATTTCGGCGCCAGCCAGGATCCGCGAAAAGCCCGCTCATCCCCCACCTCGTATAGGATGCCCTTCGCGCTCGGTTCCACATCCCGACCCACGCTCAACACCGAGGAGTTCCATGACCGGTGCCACGACTCGAACGACCGTCTCGCGAACGCTCCGGTGCCTGGTCTCGGCCCTGCTGATCGCGGGTTGCCTCCAAAGTCAGGAGCCAGCTCCGACCATCGACTGGAAAGCCGACCTCGCGACGCTCGCGTCGGAATTGCCCAAGCGCCACAAAAATCCGTTCACCGTGATCACCGCCGAGGAATTTGCCGAGCGCGTGCAAGCGGCCGAAGCCCGGCTGAAGGGACTCGACGATCTTCGGGCCGCGGTCGAACTCGGCTTGGTTGTCGGAGCGATTCGAGACAGCCACACCGCCCTCGATTTGCCGACCCTTAGGGAGTCGAACCTCGCCGCCCGCATCTGGACTTGGAAGGACGGGTACTTCGCGTTTCAGGCGCGGAAGGAACACGCCGCGATGCTCGGAAAGCCGATCGTGAAGATCGGCGGCAACACGATGGAGGCAGTGACCAAGCGCATCTCGGAACTCGATCCGGCCGACAACGAGACTTACACCCGGATGCGCACCGCCTTGCGGCTGATGCAACCGCGTGCGCTGTGGGCGCTCGGAATCACCGACTCGCCGGAAGTGGTGCCGATCACGGTGCTCGAAGCGGACGGATCCGAGCGCACCTTCGAAGTCGGAGTCGGCCAGCGGCAAAAAGACGACGCCCTCGCCGCCCCGGCGGAGCGCAGCACCACTGCCCAGCGTCCCGGCTGGCATCAGCATGTCTGGTTGGAAGACGAAGGCCTGCTCTACATCCAATTCAATTCCTGCTCGACTTCGAAAGAGCAGGATCTCGACACGTTCGGTGATCGGATGCTCGAGATCACCGGGACCGGCAAGGTGCGGGCCCTCGTAATCGATCTCCAATACAACGGGGGCGGCAACTCGCGGCTCGGGGACGCGCTCTTCGCCAAACTGGCCAAGAACGAGCCCATGCAAAGCAAGAAGAACGTCTTTGCGATCATCGGGCGTCAGACTTTCTCGTCCGCGATCCTCAATGCCGTATCGCTGAAGAACCGGTACGGATTCGTATGGGTGGGGACCGAAACCGGTGGCAGCCCCAATCACTTCGGAGAGCTCAAGACCCTCACCCTGCCCCACTCCAAGCTGGTGCTCCAGTACTCGACCAAACGATTCGATTTGGGCCCGCCGGGCGCCACCAGCCTGAAACCCGACCACGAAGTCGCCCCGACCTTCGCCGAGTGGCGCAGCGGGAAAGACCCGGTGCTCGAGCTCATTCGGCGCCTCGCCCGGGATTGACAGGCCGGAGTGTCGAGCAGACCTCTTCACGAAGTGTTCAATTCTCGGGGCTGTTACGGCACGAGAATTCAGCGCGTGGGACTCGGGCCGGCGGCGCGTGCGCGCGCGATGACGAACTCGACGAGCCGATCGAGAGCGTTCGGATTCAGGACTTCCGGCGCCAATGCGGCCGCAACCTGCGGAGCCGCAGCCATCACGAGTTCGGAGAGCTCCGCCACACGATCGCGGACGTACGGGAAGCCCAGACCGGCTTCGGTGGTGAAGAGCGCCCACCCTTTGTGGTCGAGCTCCGCGAGCGTGGTCCGCTTGCCGATCTTCATCGCAAACTTGGGCGAGAGTTCGGAGTAATAAGTGGTCGCGAGAAGGTCGTAGAGCGGAGCCAGCGCCGGGCCGTTGGCGGTGTAGAGAATCGAGAAGTTCTTGCCATGGGCGTCGGCGTTGCCGACGATGACGTTGAAAATTGCGGCATCGAGTAGGCGGAGCACCGAGGGGGCAGGCGGAACGGCGACCCGCCTCAGAAGTTCGAAACAAGCTTGGAAAGTGGGGCCGCCTTCGCTTGCGTACTTGCGCTCGGGAGGGTGTCCCAGGGCTTGACAGAAGTCCTCCTGATGCACCCGGTGGAGGTTTCCCTCCGCATCGCGGCGGCGGTCATAGCGCTCGATCAGGAGGAACTCGCGGTTGCCCACGATGCGGGGTGAAACCGGAGCGGTTTTCAGGCCCACCGCCGCGGCGAGGCGCATGGTGAACGCTTCGTTTTCGGTCGTGTCGGTGAAGTCCGGAATCGGTGGCTTCAGGATGTGGGTGGTCGGTTGGCCCGGGGCGGGCAATGCCACGGCTCCCGCGTGGAGCACGACGGGCACCTTCGACTGCGCTCCGGCGAGGGAAAGCCGAAGGCCGTACTGGCCTGCAAGCAGCGGCCGTTTCGGCAGCTCATCGAGCATCGCCACGAGGCGGATTTCGTCCAGATGGGTCGGCGGCGCGGTGGGGTGCGAGTCTGGGTGCGGAATGCCCTCGGGCAAGAGCATGAGCGCACCGGCGACGTCGCCCCCGAGTTCGTCTAAGAGCGCAAAGTCGTTGGCCTTCGAGACGCCCAAGGCCTTGGCAGCGCTTTCGCGTTGCCCCTCGTCGGGCAAAAGGCCGGCGAAAAAGGGGCGGCATTCACGGCGCCCAAACGGCTTCTCGCGCTTCGGTAGCGAGGCCGACAGCGGCGAGGTCTTGGGATCCGATGCCCACACATCGGTGTAGGCGAAGCTGAGATCGCCGTGTTCGTTCTGCGAGAGCACGCCCACCTGCCGACCTTCCCACCACACGTGCAAGAGACGCTTCACGGGCGAGACTCGGGATCGGAAACTTGCGGGTGTGTGATGGTCAGGGTGCATCCGACCGCTTCCAGCACCTGAAGAACCTTGCCGATTTGCGCCGTGGGCTTCCCGGCCTCGAGGTCCACGATGAATCGCAGGCCGACCCCGGCCGCCCCCGCAAGTTGGTCCTGCCGTAGGTTCAAAGCGCGGCGCGCCCTGCGGACCAAGTTGCCGATTTCAGCCGGGTTCGTGATGGACCTCATGGTTTCCCGATCGGGAATTTAGATCTTTCATGGACAGGAGTCAAGGCTCAAATTTCCTGTTCGGGAAATAATCGCCGTCCGTCGTGGCCTGAGCCGCGCAATGTCCCGATCAGGAAATATTGGCCGCGTGCGGCTCTCTCCTATCCACATTTTCCCGATCGGGACTTTTTCTGTCGGCAACCCCTCGCGGCCCCAGCCCTCCACTGAGTCAGCCCACCATTCCGCTCTCCAATTCCCCGTGCAGCGCGGGTCGCGAATGTGGGTCGACGCGGGAGGCGACCGAGCGAATCTCAAGGACCTCGGTCACGGGAAGGCCAGTGGACACCAGCACGTCCAAGAGGCAACGCAGGAGCTCCCTCATGATCTTTTCGACCTTGGCATTGGCCCTCAGTGTCCTTCTTCCCTCTCCTTCCTCCCCCACCCCGGCACATCTTTCCTCGGCACCGACCCAGGACGTTCGCATCGAGCGAATTCCGCTCAAACATGCGGCCGCCCATGATGCCCAAGGACTACTAAGGCAGCTTCTCCAGCCGAAATCGCGGGATGGCCAAAACACGGGCGCCGCCGAAGCAGAGCCCACCAACACGCTGGTGGCGGATGGCCGGACCAACGCGCTGCTCGTCCGAGGCAGCGCCGACTGGATTGCCGCCGTCAAAGAGGGCGTCGCCGTAGTTGACATCATGGTCGAACCCGCCGAGATGGCAGACTTGACCACGAGAGTGATCACCCTCCAACACGCTCAAGCCCAAAACGTCGAGCGAGTCCTCCTCAACGTGTTCGGTAACAATCGTGTCAAGGACGGTGGGGCCCGCGCCACTTCGGACGTGCACACCAATCGCGTGGTCTTGCGCTCGACCGAGCCTGAAGTCTCCGCGATGAGTCGCTTGGTCGAAGAACTCGACAAGAAGCCCGCCAGTTCCGATCCCAAATGAGCCTCGACACACCGTTCAGCCGCCGACCTGGCCGGGCGCGATAAGCTCGGCCGACCATGGGCCAATTCCACTTCGATCACGGTCCGCGTCTGGCATTCCTCGCCGCGGTGATGCTTCTCAACGCCCTCGGGTGGTCGAGGGCTCCCGCCCAAGCTCCCGTCGTCGTTCCGGAAGCGCTGCACCGCGCCGTCGACGGATGGCTGGATAACCGCTTCGAGCGCGGGGATCCCACGCTGCCGCTGCGGCTTCTGGGTAGCAAGCCTCCGAGCGACCTGCACCAAATCGAAGCCGCCCTCCGCGCCGGACGATTTCAGTACCCGGCCCCACCGGCGCCACGCGGCCAACTCACGCGCCAGCTTCCTTTGCCCTGCGACCACGTCGACCATGAAACGCAGTTCATGATCTACGTTCCCAAAGCGTACGATCCGAAGCGCGCCCATCCGCTCCTCTTGGTCGTGCACGGAGGAAGCGCCGCTCGGGACATCGCCTTCGGCGAGCGCGCAGCGCGCGGAGGGATCGATCCGCACTGGATTCGCGAGGCCGAGCAACGCGGATGGATCCTCGTGGCGCCGATCACCGACCGGGGCTGGATGCACATCGGCAACTCCATTTTGTTCTCGACCCTCTCGAAAGTGCAGCGCGACTACCACATCGACCCCGATCGGGTCTACTTGACCGGCCACTCCATGGGTGGGCACATGAGCTGGCGCAGCGCCTTCCAATTCCCGGATCGTTTCGCCGCCGTGAGCCCGATGTCCGGGGGTTACGACTACGTGAAGTCGAAAGACGTCACCAACCTCCTCAACGTCCCGGGTTACACGACGTACGGCACCAACGAGCCGTACCAGATCCGCGAGTTCAACGACATCATCTCGGACTGGATGAAGGAACATCGCTACCCCTGGATCTGCCAGAGGAAGGAGGGCGGACACGAGATCTTCGCGGACGAGGTTCCGAAGGTGGCCGACTTTTTCGCCCGGCACTCCCGAGAGCTTTATCGGTCCCGCGTGTACGCCCGCATGGGTGCCCATCCGTTTGCGTTCGAATCGGCGGAAACCAATCCCGCTTGGAAGAAGGAACACCGCTGGGACCCGAAGCGCCCCTTGCCCGCCTCCACGGTGCATTGGTTGCGGTGTTTCCCCCCCGCCGAGGGCACCCCCCCGGACCAGCGGATTCAGACCATCGACGCCCGCTACCTCGGGGACAATCAGTTCGTGTTGATCAGCGAAAATGCCCGTCGTCTTCGCATCTACCTCCACCCGCGGATGGTGGATTTCGAAAAGCCGATCGTGGTCAAGGTCAATGGTGCCGTCCTCTTCAACGGCACGGTCAAGCCGGATCCCGTCGGGATGCTTGAGCTCGCCAAAGAGTTCGACGACCGTGGACGGGTCTTTTGGGCTGGGATAGCATTCAACATCGAGACGGATGGTGAGCTGCCGCCACCCTTCGGCCCGTAGGTTTCCGTGGACGATCGCTCCTCCGAGCGACCGTGGCCACGCGATTGGAGCACGACGATGCGGTGGCGGGAATTTTGGGTCGCGGCAGATCGTCATGCCGCCGATGCCAAGAAACGACTGACCTGAGACCATCAAGTTTCGACCCCGACGAGGGGCTTGCTTGATGGGAGCGCGAATCGTCAGATTCGCCCGCTGCCGATGGAGGGTTGAGGCGGGGCCATCGAGCGGAAGTACCGATGGCGGCAACCGGGTCGCAGTGCGCTCTCGCGCAATCAGTCGGAAGCGGGGACGAAATAACGAGGCCGTCGGTAGCGCTTCGTGACGGTGCCCTGGACTACGCGCTCGTGTCTCATGCGGATCTGGTGATCCGCGTTCCCATGGGCGGTGGCACGCACGTCGCGGTGGGGCGGTGCGAACCCTCGGTGGCGCGCACGGCGCGAGGGGGCGGAGGGGACTCTCGGTGGCACGCACGTCGCGAGGGGGCGGTGGGACGGTGGGAACGCGGATCACCAGATCCGCCTGCCACCGATGACAGAAAAAGACTGACTTCGAGCCCCCAAAGTTTCGACAGCGATGAAGGGCTTGGTTCATGGGACCGCGAATCGCCAGATTCACCCGCTGCCGATGGAGGGTTGAGGCGGAGCCGTCGGGCGTAAGTACCGATGGCGGCAACCGGGTCGCAGTGCGCTCTCGCGCAATCAGTCGGAAGCGGGGACGAAATAACGAGGCCGTCGGTAGCGCTTCGTGACGGTGCCCTGGACTACGCGCTCGTGTCTCATGCGGATCTGGTGATCCGCGTTCCCATGGGCGGTGGCACGCACGTCGCGGTGGGGCGGTGCGAACCCTCGGTGGCGCGCACGTCGCGAGGGGGCGGAGGGGACTCTCGGTGGCGCGCACGGCGCGGTGGGAAGGTGGGACGGTGGGAACGCGGATCACCAGATCCGCCTGCCACCGGTGGAAGAAAAAGACTGGCTTCGAGCCCCAAAGTTCCGGTCTCGACGAAGGGCTCACCTTACGGGAGCGAGCGTTCCCTTCCTTGAAGCCGGCGCCCCTCGCGAAAGGCCGGGTACACCGCGGCGTAAGAGCTCTGCTCCAGGGTTTTTCGGCCCAAGTTCCCGGGTCGGACGCATTCACCGGCAGGCCGTGGTTGGCCTGGGCCCGGGGGCCAAGGAATACGATGCCGTCTACCCCACGCCTTGCCGTCCTGGCTCTCGTATTGGTCTCGCTGGCACTCCCATACCCGGGGCAAAACCACCAGCACTTCGAGTCGCCCCAGACCAATCCGGCGCGATTGTCCGCCGATCGCACGCGCCTTTTTTGCGTGAATACCGAAGATCACCGGCTTTCGGTGTTCGACGTCTCCAATCCGTCGCTCCCCCTCTTGATTCAGGAAATACGGGCTGGGGTCGAGCCGGTGTCCGTTTGCCCCCGGACCACGGACGAGGTGTGGGTCGTCAACCATGTCTCCGACTCGATCAGCGTGGTCTCGCTCGCACTGGGCTATGTGGTGTCCACGATCGCGGTCCCCGATGAACCGTGCGACGTGATTTTCGCCGGAAACCCGGAGCGCGCTTTCGTCACGGCCTCCAGATCCAACGCCGTACACGTGATCGATGTCAGCACCCGCACGGTGGTGCAGACCATCGCCCTCCAAGGAGAAAACCCCCGCTGCCTCGCCACGAGCGCGGACCGCTCCCGCGTCTTTGCCGCGTTTGCGCTCAGCGGCAATCGCACGACCACCGTGCCCGCCGCGTCGGCGCCCGCTCAAGGTCCCCCGACCAATCCGGCGCTGCCGGCTCCCCCTCAGGTCGGCCGCATCGTAGACGCCACCGACCCCGCCTTCGCGCCGAGCGTCATTCGCTATCAGGTGCTCGATCACGACGTCGTCGAGCTCAACGCCAACACCGGGGCCATCGTGCGTTACTACGATCGCGCCGGAACCGTGAATTTGGGCCTCGCGGTCTCCCCGACCAGCGGCGATGTGTACGTCGCCAATACCAACGCCCGCAACTTGGTGCGATTCGAAACCAATCTGCGCGGCCACGTCGTCGACCACCGCATCACACGCATCGTCCGCGGGGTTTCGCCGACGATCACCCCCTTCGACCTCAATCCCGGGCTGAACTACGCGCTCCTTCCGAATCCGAGCGCCCTCGCGACCTCCCTCGCCGAGCCCACCGGGCTGGTCATGGATCCGAGCGGGACGCACCTTTGGCTAGCCGCCATGGGCACGGACCGAATCGCCAGGATCGACGCCGCGGGAACGGTAGTGGCCCGCATCGACATCGGACCCGCCACGGGGTCGACGGTCGCGCCGCGCACGAAGCGTGGCCCGCGCGGCCTCGCCCTCGACGATGCGGCCGGGCGCCTCTACATCCAAAACCGCATCTCGAACACGCTCATGGTGATGGACACCACATCCCAGACGGTGCTGGTCGAGGTGCCCATCGGAGCCCACGATTCCGTGCCGACCGCGATCCGGGAAGGACGAGGGTTCCTCTACGACGCCAAGCTCTCCGGCAATGGCACCGTCTCCTGCTCGTCGTGCCATGTGGACGGCGAAGTGGATCAACTCGCTTGGGATCTCGGGGACCCGTCGGGATCCATGATGACCGTCACGGATCCCAGCGGCGCTCCGAGCTTCAACGTTCACCCCATGAAGGGTCCGATGGTGACCCAATCGATGCGGGGGCTCGCCGGCACGGCGCCGTTCCACTGGCGTGGCGATCGCGCTGACCTCGCCGCCTTCAATCCCGCGTTCGACAAACTCATGGGTGGTTCGCAAATCAGCGCGAGCGACATGGCGGTCTTCACGGCCTTTGTCGATTCGATCACCTTGCACGCCAACCCGAATCTTCAGCTCGATCGCTCGTTCCCAGTCTCGATCCAGGGAGCCAGTCCCCAAACCGGCCTCGCTCAATTCCAACAAGTTCCGAGCCCGACCGGCAATCCGACGCTGTCGTGCAGTTCGTGCCACTCCTTCCCGACTCCGTTTACCCCTCGTATTCGGCCGCAAGGGCCCGGGCAGCAACCGATGGACGTGCCCTTCATGCGAGGGTACTACAAGAAGAACCACTTCTCGCGCGCGCTCAACGCACAAAATGTCATCGGCTTCGGACTGGAGCATGACGGGACCGTGGCCCCGGCGATCCTGGCCGGCGGCAATATCGGCCCGCTCACCGCCTACTTCCTCAGCTTCGATACCGGCACCGCACCCGCCGTGGGAACGCAGCGTACGATTCACAGCTCCAACGCCACCAGCACCGCTCTGATCGCGGACCTCGCGACCCTGGAAGCCCAGGCCAACCTCGGCGCCTGCGATCTCATCGCCCACGGTCTGCTCCAGGGCATCGTACGCAGCTTGCGCTTCAACCCCGGAACGGGTCGCTTCGAGCCCGATCAAAGTGGCGGGCCGACCTTCAGCTCGACCGAAATCCGTACGCTCGCCCTGGCGGGGCAAGCCTCCATCACGGTCACGGGCGTGCTTCCGGGCACCGGCCAGCGCTTGGCGCGGGATCGCGACGCCGACGCAATTCTCGACGGGGACGAATACGGGCCCCGCGCCCTCGCCACCCACGCTGGCTGTCCCGGCACCGGCGGGACGACCCCGTCTCTGCTCGGTCTCGGGATTCCGAGCGGTGGCCACGCGTTCGAATTGCGCATGGCCTCCGCACTTCCGAACGCCGCCGGGTTCCTCGCCGCCGGCCTCGGAGACGGCGCCATTCCCCTCGCACCCGGGTGCACCGCTCACCTGGACCCGCTGATTCCCTCCCTCCTTACGATTGCGAGCTCACCCACCGGGAGCGCCTCGCTCGGAGTGGTTCTTCCCGTCGGCCTCCCGTCACAAACCCTCTACTTCCAGGCCATGTTCCTGGATCTCGGAGCCGCGGCCGGCTTCTCCCTGACCAACACCCTCGAATTGCGCATCGACTGACTCGCACCCCATAGGCCAGTGAGCGCGTAGTCCATCGAGTGCGAAAGCAGCGCTCGAACTCTCGTCCGTGTCCGACATGGACCGTGGAATTTTCCCCCCCGACTCCTCTCGGAGCTTCGCACCCGCAAGGGCCTGGATCAGCCGCCCGGGGAAGGCATTACCGGAGCGCTGCTTCGAGACGCTGACGCGTGCCCTGCCATTCCAGACGTTGTGCGTCCGACAGCCCAGGCGCCGTCCCGTCGAACAGCGGCTTGGTTTCGGGAATCTCCAAGAAAGGTCTGAGATCCTGGGACACGCGCGTGGCGATCCGCTCGTTTTCGTCGGCGGTCGCGAGAACCATCCGATCCAGTCGTCGGCGCGCTCCCTCGAGGTACCGGGCTCGGCCCGCTTCCGAGCAGGATTCAAACCGCTCGCTCTCGTAGATCCACATGCGGATGCCGAGCAAACAGGCCCGAGCCCCGTAGACGAGCTCCCAGTCCGGCCGTTCGAAGAATGCCTGCTCCCAAATCGCGAGTTCGAGTTCGGGACGACCGAAGGCGGTCGAGGCGATAGCCAAGTCGCGGTAGTCCTGCTCTCTCTCGATCACCTCGCGGCGAAGGATCACGTCCGCAATGCGTCGCTGCAGCGCGATGTCTTCCTCTATCACTCTCAAACTAGCTGGAACGTCGGCGGTCTGGGTCTTTCCCCATGCCGGATTTTCCAGGATTCGGCGCAAGTCGGCTCTACTCTCCTCGAATCGCCCCCAATGACGCAACACCTGTGAACGATCGAAGAGGAGCTGGGGATTGGATGGTTCGTACCGAAGTCCTATTTCGTACTGCTCGAACGCGAGAGCCCATTGGCGAGTCCTCACGTACTGTTGCGAGAGGATGTGGCGAGCCTGGATGTGCGAGGGGAATTCGCGCAAGACCTTCGTCAAGTGTTCGAGGGCCTCGGCCGGACGGTTTCGTTCGGAAAGCAGGCCGGCCAGACAGACTCGCGCCCGCACCGCCGAGGGGACCATATCGATGGCCCGTCGATAAGCTGCCTCTGCCTCTTCGAAGCGTTGGAGCCGTCCGAGCAATCCGCCACGGTCGCACCAGTCGTCTTCGTCCGGATTGTCCGGATCCATCAACGCCGTCAATTGCTCCAGTGCTGCTTCGTAGTCGCCATTGCGATCGTGATAGATGGCGAGTTGGCGGCGAGCCTGTTTCGAATCGGAGTCGATTTCGAGCGCGCGATTCAAAGCCCGGAGGATTTCGTCTCTGCGTCCGAGATCTCGCGTCGCGGCGTAGGTGGTCCACGCGATCGACTCCCCCGGATAGTCGACAATCAGGCGCTCTCCCTCCGCCGCTGCCTCGCTCCGGGATCCCGCCTCCCACAGAAACTCCGCGAGCTGGGATCGGAGCGAGGGGCTGTTCGGGGAGCGTGCCAAGGCTGCTCGCATCCAGCCCACCGCTCGGACCGGCCCGTAAGTGGGATTCTTGGCTTCGATGTTGGCCAAGACGACGTGCGACAGCATGTCGTCGGGGTGATCCTTCACAAGTTCGAGGAAGTGCTCCCGCGTCGCCGCGATTCCCTCGATTCGTCCGAGCGCCTGCCCGAGCATGCCGCGCGGCCCCGGACCGAGCTGGGCCAGCCGGGGATCGTCCTTGAGCACCATCAGCTTCTCACGGTCATCGGTATGAGCGGCTCGACGCACCTCGGAACGAAGCGATTCGCCGTCGCTCGCGAGAAGGATGTCGAGTATCCGCCGACCTTCTTCACGAAGCCCCATCCGCACCGTCCGAAGCCCGTTCAGGGAGAGATCCAGGGCTCGCCGCAGGTTTTCGGCGATCGGGCTCGAGCGGATGCGAGCCGCGGCATCGTTCACCGCCAAGGCCTCCAAGTTGAGGCCGTACTCTTTGAACGCAGCGAGAATCGTCCGCTGAGTGGACGAAGCGTCGAGGTGCATGAAGAACTGCGTCTGAAGCTCGTCGAGTTGCGCAACGAATGCATCCTGCCGCGCCCGTTCGCTGGCCTCTCTTCGAGCCACCGTAGCCGCCTCCCGCAGGCCGTCGGCCAGATGTGTGGCCTCGTCGAGAGTTCGCGGCTCCGCGCCGGCGGCCCTCGCGACCGGAATGGCGGTTCGCACGATAGCCTCCGCCTCCGTGAGGCGCTCGATGCGTTCGGACGGCACTGAGACCGGCGCGGTCTTCAGTTCGATAGCCCGTGTGATGGAGCCTCGAAGGGCCGAGGTGGCTTCGCTGCGCTTCTCGGAGAGTCTCCGCTCCGCCCACAGCCAGACCGAAGCGCCGAGGCACACCGCCACGAGGAGGGAGGTGAGGAGCAGAATCGTGCGGCGGCGCAGGCGGCGTTCGTGTTCGGCCCGAGTGCGCTCCTCCGCGCTTTGCACCAACGCCGCCTCGAGGCGACGCGCCACTCCCGCGAGGTGGTCGGCCACCACCATCGCGACCTCGGTCGCACTGGGTGGGCGCTGCGCCGGATCCAGCGCCAAGCAAGATTCGACCAACGATCTCAGATCCGCCTCGGAGACCTGCGAACGGAGTCGCTCCAACGCGGGTTCGATCTTCCCGGCGGCGGCATCCCGTTGCGCGCTCTCCCGGTCCATTGCGGGATAAGGAGGTTCGCCCGTCAAGAGCTCGAGCAGGATTCCGCCCAGCGCAAACACATCCGCCGAGACCCCGACTTTGGCGACTTCGCCGCGCGCCTGCTCCGGAGCCATGTAGGACGGGGTTCCCACGACCGTCCCGTGCAGTGAATTCCAAGGATCGTCATGCGCCCGTCGGGTGTAGACCCCGGACGAGTCGTGAGGATCCCCCGGCGACGGGGCGCCCACGACTTTGGCAAGACCCCAGTCCATCACGTAGACCTCGCCAAACGCACCGAGCATGATGTTCGAGGGTTTGAGATCGCGATGCACGACTTGGCGAGCGTGGGCGTACGCGACCGCCTGGCAAATGTGCAGGAAGGTGCGCAGGAATTCCTCGCGCGATCGATCCTCGGGAGTTCGCGCCGCGAGCCGCGACTTCAGGGTTTCCCCGGTCACGAGCTTCATCACCAAATACGGCGCGCCTTGCCGCGTGGCTCCCGCGTCGTGAACAGGCACGATCCCCGGATGCTGGAGCTGCGCCCCGATCTCCACCTCCTCCCGGAATCGCTGCGCCGGACCCGAACTGGCACCCATTCCCTCGCGCAGCAATTTGATGGCGACCGGACGGTGCAATTGGAGATCTTCGGCGTGGTAGACCACTCCCATGCCTCCGCGACCGATCTCCGTCGTGAGGCGGTAGCGGCCATCCCCGATGACTTGACCCGGGTGCGGACCCTCGCCAGGGGGCGCTTCGCTATCGGTTCGCGAACTCGGGTGCGGAGTCGGACGCTCCGACGATCCTCTTCGCACCGGCACCGCATGCCGCAGCCCGGCCATCAAGAGCTCGTCGGAGTCGTCGAGATCGGAACGAGTCTCGTCGTCGGTCCCGCTCATTCGCTTCTCAGGATTTCGAGGAGTCGCTGGCACTCTTGGTCGACGCGGTCCTTGGCGCCCGGTACGTGGTATTCCACGACCTGCCGCAGCGCCTTTTTGAACTCCTTCCTGGCGGCGGCGTACTCGTCGTGCAGGAAGTCGGGATCCGCCTGCCACTCGACCGCGATGTCCCGGATGGGCTTTCCGTCCTCGGTCCTCGCCCGCAGCAAGGCCAGACGTCGGCGCCCGGTCTCCCCGGCCGCCGCCGACCTTTCTTCCAAGACTTCCCAAGCGTCCTTCATCACCGACTTCGCCCACGCCCGATCGAACACCTGGGCGAGGTCTCCGTCACTCGGGCCCGGGGTAACTTGTGAGAAACCCGTCACCATCTCGACTTCGCGGCGCCGTCCCTGGTTCTGCTCGACGCGCAACGCGACATTGCGGGTGATGCCGTAGAGAAAACCGCGAAAGCCACCCGACGCCTCGGAGTCCACTCGCTGCAGGGCACCGCCAGCCTTGAACAGCTCGACAAAGACGTCTTGAACCGCGTCTTCAATCTCCTGCGAGCGGCGGTCACGATTCCACCGCGCCCCTAGGTAGGCTCGAATCACCGGCGCATACCGACGCGCAAATCGGTCCCGCACCGCCGGATCACCGGCGGCGGCGCCCTGGATCTCAACCCAGCAAGTCGACGAAAAGTGCTCGGCCATGAGGTGGAGAGGAGAATACCCTCCTAAGGGGAATTTGGCATGGTAGGAATTCCCCTCCACCACCGCTCTCCACCACCTCGTGAAGCCTGCTGCTCGATCCTATATCGACAGCTTCCCAAGAGCGCGGAGATGCAGTGCGCAAGCCTGCGCGGTGCGACGGCGACCTCTCCTTCACGGGCGCTCGTCATGAACTGACTCTGCTTCCCCTATCTTTCCTTCCGTGTCGTGTGTAGCGAAGTGATTTCGCATTCGAGGAGGGTAGAGCAGGGGGGAGAATGGCGCCCGTGTGGTGTAACCGCTCGAACACCCCACCCCGCCAGCACTTACGTTGCCTCTGGGGTAGGCTGCTTCCGCCACGAAATTGCTCCCCCTCCCCGCCCGATTCCTGGTCCTGGCCCTCACCGGCTGGCTCAACCGGCACCAGCAGGGAGCCTTGGACAACCCGGGTGAGGAGAATCGAGTCCTGCGAGAAATGCTCGGGAAGGGCAGGCTCAGGTTCACGGACCGCCAACGCCGCCGCCTCGCGATGCGTGGTCATGCCCTGGGACGCGCGCTCCTCGCTGGTGTCGTCACTTTGGTCAGTCCCGACACCATCCTTGCTTGGCATCGAAAGCTCGTCGCGAAGAAGTGGTCCTTCCAGACCGGCCGCCACGGCAATGCGGATGAGATGAAGGCGATCACCGGCCACGTCGTCCGGATGGCCAAGGAGAACCCGACATGGGGCTACGACCGACTCCAAGGGGCTCTCGCCAACCTGGGTCACACCGTGGCGCCGAACACCGTGCGGAACATCCTCCGCAGGAACGGAATCGAACCTGCCCCGGAACGCGGCAAGCGAACTTCTTGGAGGACCTTCTTGAAGGCTCATGCGTCGACCATCTTCGCCGCGGACTTCTTCACGACCGAGGTCAGGACGCTCCGCGGGCTCATGACACACCATACCCTCTTCGTGATCCACCATGCGACCAGGGCCGTCGAGATCGTCGCCACGACCGTGAACCCGAGCAGGGTATTCATGACCGAGGTTGCCAACATCCTCACCGACCCCGACAGTGGCTTACTTCGCAACGCACGGTTTCTCATCCTCGATCGCGACTCCAAGTTCAAGGACCGGTTCACCGAGATCCTCAAGGACGCCGGTGTCGCCGTGGTGCGCTGCCCCGCGAGGGCTCCGAACTGGAACGCCATCGCCGAGAGGTTTGTGAAGTCCGTGAAGGATGAGTGCCTCAGGCGGATGATTTTCTTCGGCACCGCTTCGCTCGACCGCGCTCTCTCGGCGTTCAGTTCGCATTATGCCCATGAGCGCAAGCACCAGGGTATCGGTAATCAGCTCATCGCTCGGGCCTATCCGGTCGGCCACAACCACGGTCGCGTTGTCCGACGAACGAGGCTTGGTGGCATGCTGACCCTCTATTTCCGCCGTGCCGCGTGAGCGGGCAGCCAGTTTATTGAATTGCACCTTGTCACTCGGAGGTCGGAATATACCCGCATCTGATGAACGTGGCCTATTCACAAGCTGAATGGCCTCGGCACTTCTTGGGAATTCGGTCATTCGAGGGATTGAACCACACGTGCGTCGCCGATCGAAGCGAAGCAGCCGGTGAACGGTCGCGGTCGCGTGGTCCGCCGAACGAGGCTCGGTGGCATGCTGAGCTTCTATTTCCGTCGCGGTGCGTGAGCGAGCAGCCTGTTTATTGAATTCCACATGACCATTCGGCGGTCGGATTATGCCCCTGTCGGATGAACGGGGCCTGTTCACAAGCTGAATTGCCTCACCATTTCTTGGGAATTCGCGCATTCGAGAGTTTGAACCCTACATTCCGCAGAATGATTCGAGAGTTTGCTGGCTGACTTTCGATGAGTGCCG
>CADEGH010000029.1 GCA_902826835.1 uncultured bacterium
AGAGTCCGCCGAGATAAGGGTTGCGCTCGAAGACCTGGAGCGGAACCGCGTGGGAGGCGAGGAAGTGGCCGGCGGCCAGCCCGGCCGGCCCGGCGCCGAGGATGGCAACTTGACGCTCGGACGGTTTCATCGACGACCTCCGCGGCGCACGATGCCGTTGTAGAGCGCGGCGGCGACCGCACAAAAGACGCCCGATAGGCCGAAGGCCGACGCTGCCCCGGGCACGAGGCCTCCCGCGGAAACCGAGTACCCGGGCAGGTAGTGGGCCAGCAAGCCGAGATGGGGGCCGAGCTCTCGACCCGGCTCGTGTTTGATCAGCAACCAAGCGGTCGCCGCCACCAAGAGGATGGCAGTGAAGGTCCCTCCCGCGGCGCCGAACCAGAGGGGATGGAGGCGCGCCAACGCTTGCTCGGGATCCCGCTCGACCGCTTCCGCGCCCTCACTCCGAAGGGTTGCCAAGACGCCGCGGAAATAGAGCCACGCGGGTCCGACCGAGAGCAGGGTCACTCCGACCCAGGTTTCGATCCCTCCGAGGAGTGCACCGAGTGGCGACACCCGGAAACCCGGAAGGTAATGGCCGAGAAGCTTCAAGTTTTGGCCAACGTTCGGGCCACCCTTCAGCCAAAGGATGAGAGTTAAAGTCGCCACCGCGAGGGCCGCGCACAGGCCGATGATCCGTGCGAGCGAGAACGCCGCCCGTCGCGCCAGAATCGGCAGAAGGGCATTAGAGGCCATCGGAAATCTCCCGCGATCTCGCTGCGCGCAGACCACCCCGCACCTCGGCTCGGTGCGAGAGGTTGACCAAATTCGCGAACACTGCCCCGCCCAGCGCACCGACGGAAAAGCCGTAAACCATGCCCACGATCGCCCCCTGCCAGCTCACCGTGTAGCCGGGGAAGAACTGGGAGAGGAGGCCGAGGTGGGGCCCCACCACAATTCCCCCCTTGATGACCAAGACCGCGGTCAATCCGAAGAGGAGGAGGGCGGAGCACAAGCCGAGGCTCGCGCCCAGGGCAAGGGGCGACAGGCGGGCGTAGGTAGCCAGCAACATCGCCTCGTCCTGGTGGGCGTCTCGGGGACCGCGGGACTCGGACGCCGGTGGGGCGACTTGGTTTCGGGGCAGCTCGGTGGGCATCGACAAACCTTGGTGGGAAGTGCGGGGAGAGTATCACCACGCGGAGCGCGGGGGGCATGACGGGGTTGGGCACTCACTCCGGCAGTCAGCCCTAAATAGTCCTCGCCTGGTATCTTTCGCCCAGCATGGCGAAGCCCACCGCGATCATTTCCGGCGCTGGCCTGATGGGGCGATGGCACGCCCACTACGCCCGCTCGGCCGGAGCCGAAATCCTCGCGGTCGTGGACCCTGACCCGCGCCGGGCGGAATCCATCGCTCGCCGGTTTCGTACGCAGTCGCGACGTTCGCTCCACGAACTCGAACCGCCCGCCGGCACCTTCCTCCACATCGCCACACCGCTCTCCACCCACGCGGAGCTGATTCGGTGGGGACTTGCGCATCGCTGCCACGTGCTCTGCGAAAAGCCCCTCGTAGACACCGCGGAGGAAACGGCGAGTCTCCTCGAAGCGGCGGAGTCGGCTCGAGTGCACTTGGTCCCGATTCACCAGTTCGGGTTCCAGGCCGGCTTTTCCAACGTCGACTCCGCCCATCCGCCCTGGGGGCAACTCACCCGCGTGGAGTTTCGGATTGCAAGCCGCGGCACCGAGGGTCGTTCTCCCGAGGAAGTCGATTCGTTTCTCGACGAAGTCGCACCCCACCCCCTGTCCCTCCTCCATCGGATCCTCGGAATCCCGATCGCGACGCTGGAGTGGCAGTGGGCTTCCCCGGTCCGTGGGGAGTGGCACCTCACCGCTTCGCACGGGACGGCCCTGATCACGATCGCGGTCAGCACGAGGACGCGCCCCCCTGAGTGCCGCCTCGACATCCATGGCGATCAGGCCGGATTCCGCGCCGACCTCTTCCACGGCTTCGGCGTCCAGGACTCCGTGGGGAGCGGTGCGCAGGCCAAGATTTGGCTTCCGTTTGGCCGCAGCCTGCGCACGCTGGCCCGATCCACCACCAACTTGGTGCGCCGAACCCTGGGCAACGAGCCCGCCTATCCCGGCCTCAAAGAACTCATCCGGCGCACCTATTCCGCGGTCGCCGCCGGGGCCTCCCCCGCAATCGACGCCTCGGAAGTCCTCGCGGTCGCCCTGGCCCGCGACACCTGGCGAAAGTTGCGGCTTTCCAGCGTCGCCGACTCCCGCGGGTGATACCTTCCCGCAAGAGGCGCAGCTTCCTCTTCCCACCCCCATGACCTTCCTAGCCCGAGCCCGGCGCCACGCGCGCCTCTCACTCCGCGCCCGCGACCGGTCCGGCGAACGCACGCCACCGTTCCTGATTCTCTTCATCAACTCGATCTGCAACCTGACCTGCGAACACTGCTTCTATTGGCAGAACCTGAACCGCCGCGACGACCTCACCTTCGAGGAGATCGAGCGGCTCTCCCGCGAACTCGGCCCGATCGAAAATCTGAACCTGTCGGGCGGCGAGCCATTCCTGCGGCCCGAGTTCGCGGAGATCGTGCGGCTCTTTGTCAAGAACAACGGCGTCAAGCAGGTCTACGTCCCGACCAACGGCTACTTCCCGGACAAGACCGAGAAGGCGCTCCGCGAACTCCTGAAGGATTCCTCTCTCCAGCTCTTCGCCTGTGAACTGTCCTTGGACGGGATGCCCGAATACCACGATCGCTTTCGGGGCAATCCGAAGTCGTTCGCCAAGGCCATGGAGACCTACGCGATGCTGGCGGAGCTTCAAAAAGAAGACCCTCGCCTGCGCATCCACGCCATCTCCACCGCCACCCACGAAAACATGGACTCGATCCGGGACTTGACCGACCTGCTCCACGCACAATGTCCGGCCATGGATCACCACAACTTGGCGATCATCCGGGGGGACCGGAAGAACCCGGGCCTCCTCGGGCCCAACCTCCTCAAGTACCGCGAACTCTCGGAACACGTCCAGTTCCGTTGGCGTGATCGCGAAGAAGGCCGATTCGGGTCGATCGTTGAGCCTCTGCTCCAGTGGGCGAAGATCAAGACCGTCGAGAAACAAAAGCAGGTGATCCCCTGCCAAGCCGGCGTGCTTTCGGGCGTGGTCTATGCCAACGGCGACGTGTCCCTCTGCGAGACCCACGCGCCCTTGGGCAATCTGAGATCCAAGACCTTCCGGGAGATCTGGAAGAGCGCCGAGGCGGAGACGCTGCGCCGGAACATCAAGGCGGGCGCCTGCTGGTGCACCAACGAAATCTTCTTGTGGCCCAGCATCGCGTTTCAGCCCCTGCCCTTGGCGAAGAGCATCGCCTCCGCCAAACCCTGGCGCACGCCGACCCCCGGCCCGCCCCGCGACGTGTGATGCGCCGCGCCATCATCCTGGGACTCGGAGCCGCCACCCGGGCGATTCATCTTCCGGCGCTTCAGCGGTCGCGAGCCTTCGAGATCATCGCCGGAGTCGATCCCGATCCGGCCGCCCGGGCCTGGTTCCATTCCGAAGTCCGCTCGGCGCGAACACTATCCAGCCTGAGTGAGTGGCCCGCCGGTGCGGAAGACCAGAGGGAGCGCTGGGCGATCGTGGCCAGCCCGCCCTCGACGCACCGGGTTCTCTGCCTGGAAGCGCTCGAAAAGGGCTTCCACCTCTTCTGCGAAAAGCCGTTCGGCCAGGGGGCGAGCGACTCGCGCGCGATCGTGGAACACGCGCGGAGCTTGGACCGAATGATCGCGGTCAATTTCGAGTTCCGGTGGATGCCGATCCTCGCCGCCCTGGATCGACCCCAAGTCCGGCAATCGCTGGGACGACCGCTCTTCGCGCAAGTGTGGCAGACCGCCTGTGAACTCGACCCAATCGAGGGTTGGCGCGGCGAGCGCCGGACTCTGCGGGAGTTCGGATCGCACCCGATCGAGTGCCTCCTGCACGTTTTCGAGGGCCCGCCGTCCCGGATTACGGCCCTCACTCCCAACCCCACCGCGCTCGGGGGCGACCTGATCGACATCGTCACTCTCGAGTGGCCGGACGGTCGCGCCGCCACCATCACCCTGGACCGGGTTTCCCGCGGGGCCCACCGCTACTTCGAACTGCGCCTCGACGGCGAGCGGGCCTCGTTCCGGGCTTCCATCGGCGGAAAGGCCGAGGTCCGGCTCGGGCTTCGCGCCTCGACCAAAAGGCCCTTTCTCGAGACCCGCTTCGCGGCCGGCGGACTGGCGTGGATTGAGACCGGCGCGCAGCGAAGGGTGGTCGCGCGCAATCCCTCGTCCGTGTTTGGGGATGCGACGGCTCGCCACCTCACCGCGCTGGCGTCCGCGCTCGATCAAGGGCGAACTCCTCCGGTCGCCGGAGAGCGAGCCGCGCTCGTGGCCGCGTTGGTCGACCGCGCCTACGAGAGTGCGCGACTCGGCCGAACTCTAGAGTTTCCTGGAGAGGCGCCATGATCATCGCCGTCACCGGGGCCACCGGGTTCATCGGCCGATCCCTCTTGCCCCGGCTGATCCGCGAGCATCAGGTTCGCCTGCTCCTGCGGCGCGAGCCCGCGCTTTCGAGTCTGCCGCTGCAAGTCTCGTGGGTGGGCGCGGATCTCTTGGACCCTCCGACCCTCGGCCCGGCCCTGCGCGGCGTCGACACTCTCTTCCATTTAGCGGGAACCATGGAGCGCGCGGGTAGCTCCGCCGCGGAGATGAACCGAGTCAACGTCGAGGGGACGGAGGCTCTGGCCAACGCGGCCGCGCGGGCCGGAATCCGGCATTTCATCCACCTCAGCACCGCGGGCGTCTACGGTCGAAGGTTGCACCAGGGCCCACACCGCGAGGACTGCGCGTTCGCTCCCGAAACGCCCTACGAACGCTCCAAACTCGAAGGCGAGCAACGCGTGACCGCGATCTGCACGGACGAAGGAATGCGCCTCACCATCCTGCGGCCAACCGGAATCTTCGGCCCCGGGCGTGACGACCAGCGACAGTTCTTTGCCGACTCGGCCAAACGTCGCTTCCGCTGGGTCGGACCCAACCGGGTCTGGGTGCATCCTTTGTACATCGAGGATCTCACCGAGGTCATGACTCGTCTCGTGACCATCGTCCCGGAGGTGACCGAGATCTACAACCTGGGCGGTCCGGAGCCGATCCCCTACTCCCGCTGGATTGAAAGGGTGAGTGCGGCCGGAGGTGGAAAGTGCCGCGTCCGCGAACTGACGATGCCCTTTGCGCTGCCGCTCGCTCGCGGGGTCGTCCGGGGCCTTTGGGCCCTCCGCGGCGGGACTTGGTCGGACGGAATGGCCCGCCGGTTCAGCCCTGACTTGTACCGCACCGTCGACTCCGAAAAGGCGCGCCGCCGCCTGGGATTTTCCCCCCGTAGCCTTGACGTCGGTTTGAAGCTCACCTGGGAGTGGCTCAAGTCGAGCGCTTCCACTCCGGCCTGAGATAAACTCCTACGCACGGTTCAGACTCTCGAACTCCCCCACCTCCGCCAATGTTCGAAATCGCGATCATCAACAGCCCAAGCCCGCCGGGAAAAACCTCGAACAAGGATTCCATGGGCGGATTTGGTCAGCTCTACCCCGCCTTGGCGCCGCCCTTCCCACCCCTCGATCTTCCTTACTTGGCGGCTTATCTCGCCGAAGCCGGGCTTCATCCGCACATCCTCGATGCGGTAGCCGAGCGATTCACTCCCGACCAGCTCACAACCGCGATCACGAAGCGCGTTCCGAAGTGCGACCTTTTGCTTCTGCGCACCTCGCTGCCGACGATTGACTTCGACCTCGAAGTGGCGGCGACTTTGAAGCGCGCGTTCCCTGGGGTTCGCCTCGGACTCTTTGGCCCGGTCGTGCCCTCGCTCCAAGCCCGCATCCGCACGGACCGAAGCCTTGACTTCGCGATTCAGGGGGAACCGGACGCGGTGATCGCCGAGTTGGCAGGTGGCAAGGATCCGAAGACAATCCCCGGCCTGTTGTGGCGGAGCGGCGACGGATGGATCGACACCGGCGAGCGCGCCTTCGAGCGCGATCTCGACAAACTGCCCTTTCCGAGATGGGACCTCATGCCCATCGAGAACTACGAAATCCCGAAGTCGTCGACCTCGGGGCGCGTGCCATTTCTCCCGATGCTGACGTCGCGGGGATGCCCGTACGGCTGTAGCTACTGCCCCTACCCGATTGGACAGGGTCTCAAGTGGCGATTCCGGTCCCCCGGGAACGTCGTCGACGAAATGCAGCACTTGGTCGAGCGCTACGGGGTTCGGCACATCCTGTTCCGGGATCCGATGTTCTCCCTGAATCAGAAGCGGGTCCTCGAGATCTGCGACGCCATTGTCGCGCGCGGCATCAAGGTCGACTGGAAGTGCGAAACTCGCGTCGATTGCCTCGATCCCGAGACGATCGCCGCCATGGCCAAGGCCGGCTGCAAGGGCATCAACTTCGGAGTCGAGAGCACCGACCCTGTGATCCAAAAGGGGGTCCACAGGAAGCCCATCCTGCCTCCGGAATTCACGGAAAAAGTGGAACTGTGCCGCCGGCACGGCATTTCGACTTTCGCCTTTTTCATCGTCGGACTCCCCGGCGACAACGTTGAGACCATTCTCGACAGCATCGAGTTCGGGGTCGGACTGCGCGCGAGTTGGATTCAGTTCACCGTCGCCACGCCGTTCAAGGGAACCCCCTTGCACGAGTGGGCGAGCTCCCGGGGAGCCATCACTCCCGATTTCTACAAGATCGTGAGCGCCCACGAAGGCTCGATCGGCAACGAACACTTGGAACCCGCAGACATCCAGCGGCTACACCGATTTGCGCGGTTCCTGCAGAATCACCTGCTCAATCGGCACGGTATTCTCAAGAACGAACGCCGGTCGGGTTTTCTCTATCGGAACGCTCGCGGACTCGCCGATTGGGCTTCGCTGCTCGTGGCTCGCACGAGTGTGGCCTGGGCCCGTCGGCATTTCCATCGCACGGTGCGCCTGCGTTCTCCCGTTCCCGCCCCGAGTAGCTGAACATGGATTGGTCCCGTCGGAAAGTCTTGGTCACGGGTGGGTGTTCGTTCATCGGATCCCACCTCGTGGACGCACTGCTCGCCCGCGGAGCCTCCGTGAGGGTGGTCGACGATCTCTCGAGCGGTCGGCTCGAAAATCTTGCGCAGCCCCTGGCTCAACGGCGCGTGGAGCTGATTCAACGGGATCTGCTGTCGCCCGGAGTCGCGGAGGCCGCCACCGCGGGCATGGACGTCGTCTTCCACTTGGCGGCCAACCACGGCGGACGTGGCTACATCGATCTCCACCAGGCCGCGTGCGGGACCAATCTCGCTCTCGACGGTCTGGTCATCCGCGCCGCGCATTTGGCCAAAGTGAAGAAGTTCGTCTTCGCCTCCTCGGGATGTGTGTATCCGACCGGGCTTCAGACCGACCCGAAGGAAATGGTCTACTTACGCGAGGAGATGGTCAAGCCACCCTACAGCGCCGATGACCTTTACGGCTGGGCCAAACTGATGGGAGAGCTCACCCTGCGGGCGTACCACCACGACTACGATTTCCCCTGCGCCTCCGTCCGTTACTTCACCGCCTACGGCGAGCGGTGCCTCGAAAATCACGCGGTCATCGCGATGATCGCCCGCGCGTTCATCCGCCAGGATCCGTTCATCGTGTGGGGAACCGGCGAGCAGATCCGCAATTGGACCTACGTGTCCGACATCGTCGAAGGCACCATCCTCGCCGCCGAGAAGGTGAGCGACGGGTCGGGGATCAACCTCGGCACCATGGAGCGCATCCGGGTCATCGACGCGGCGGCGGAAATCCTTCGCCGCACCGGAGTGCCGTCGAAGCTCCTCCCCGACCCGACCAAACCCACCGGCCCCTACAACCGTGTCGCCGACAACTCCCTCGCCCGAGAGCGACTGGGTTGGGAGCCCAAGGTGCTGTTCTCCGAAGGCCTCCAGCGCACGATCGACTGGTACTTCGCCTCCAAACGCCAGGAGGAAGTGGCGCGGGACTTTGAGCGCAAGCTCACCGAGCGTTAACAGCTCGCCGCCTATGCCGCCTCGCAGTGATCTCTTGGTCTGGATCGATCTCGAAATGACCGGGCTCGATTCCGATCGTTGCCACATCCTCGAGATCGCCACGATCGTCACCACGAATACTCTCGAAACGGTGGCCGAAGGGCCCAATCTCGTCATCAACCAAGGACCCGAAGAACTGGAGACCCTGAGCGATTGGAGCCGGGACCAATTCACCCGCTCCGGATTGCTCGAACGGGTCAGGCAATCACCGACCTCGAACGCCGACGCCGAACGATTGACCCTCGAGTTCCTGCGCCCGCTCGTCGAACCGAGAAAAGCGCCACTGTGCGGCAACAGCGTGCACAACGACCGGGCTTTCCTCGTGCGTCGCATGCCGACACTCAACGAACATCTGCACTACCGCAACGTCGACGTGAGTACCGTCAAGGAACTCGTCCGCCGTTGGTACCCGGGCAAGGTCCAGGCGCCCGCCAAGGCCGATTCCCACCAGGCGCTTGCCGACATTCGCGAGTCGATCGATGAGCTCCGCTACTACCGCCGCGTGTTCTTCATTCCCACCTGATCGAGCCGTGGCATGACGTCCTGGTACGACCAGGCCGAGCTCTACGACGTGGCCTTTTCGTTCTCTCCGGAGCGCGAGATCGCCTTCTTGCTTGAGCTCTTCCGCCGCGCCGGAGTCTCTTCGGGTGGGGCAATTCTCGAGCCCATGGTCGGAAGTGGGCGACTGGTGCCGCCACTGCAATCGGCTGGATACTCGGTCTTCGGCTTCGACAAGAGCCCCGCCATGCTTCGGATCGCCCAGGCCCGCGCCCCGACGGCTTCGTTGTTCTTGGCGGACGCCGGTCGATTCCACTGCGAAGCCCGGTTTGACGCCGCCCACTGTCTGATCGACTCCTTCCGTTACTTGCTGTCGGTCGATGCGGCGACTCGGTTTTTTGAGAGCCTCGCGGATTGCCTGCGTCCAGGTTCGCCCTTCCTTTTGGGCATCGACCTCGCCTCCGACCTTCCCGACGATCCGGAGTCTTGGACCACGACGCGCGGCGATCTGCGACTCACCACCACGTTGCGACGCCGCCCGACCGCGGATCCCGCGATCGAGGTCATGGAGGTGACCCTCGATCACACTCGGGCAGGCCACCGCGAGGTCACCCGCTCGAGTCTCCCTCAAAGAAGGTGGCGGCCCGATGAGTTCTGCCGCTTCCTCGATGCAGTCCCCGAGTTCGCGGTGGCGGGAATCTGGCACCGCACTTACGACCTCGCGCGTCCCTTGGATTCACTTCCCGCCCGCGGGGGCTCGGTCGTCTTGGCCCTGATCCGCACCGCCGACTGCCCTCAACCGTAGAGGCGCCGGAATTCGGCGGGGATGGGTGCGGCTCCGACCATCTTCGGGTCGGTAAAGACGATGGCGGTTTCGGCGACCGCGGCCACGGTGTCCGATCCGTCGGCATTCATGCGCAGCACTTCTTGGTGGAACCCGACCGACGTGGTGCCGAAGCGAGACACCGTCGTCGTGATCTTCACCTGATCTTCGAGGCTAAGACCGACTTTGAAATCGACCTTGCTCGAAACGAGCACGAATCGCACCCCCCACTTCTCCTCGATGTTGTTGTAGGAAAATCCGAAGTCCTGGAGGAGTCGGCTACGCCCGTGTTCGAACCACTGCTGATAGACGGCGTTGTTCACGTGGCCGTAGGAGTCGAGTTCGTAGCTGCGGACGACGTGGCGATCGGTGGAGACGTAGGCCATGGGAGATGGTATCGAATTCGAACCCACTGGCTCGCGTCCGGATTCACCGACCCGACCGGGAACAGGCCGGGTCAATCCTCAGAAACGGTCGCTACCGGAGGAGCTGGCGCTTCGGGCAGCAGGCTCGCAACCAGCATGAGCAGGCCCAGCAGACCGATCGCGGAACCCGCCACCAACGAGAGTCCCGATCCGAGTTGCATGGCATATCCAGGCTGAGCCATCCCGGCGTTGAAGGCGATGAAGCCGGCGATCAGACACAAAGCCCCGTCCACCGGACGAATTCGCAGGCCGAAAGTCACGGAAATCCACAGGCTGAGAATGAGGAGCACGCTGACTGCTACCCAGGCCGGGGGGTGCTCAAATCCATGCAGGGATTGAATATTGACCACTTGCCGGTCCGGCGGACCGATCGTGTTGCGAACCTTCACCCAGGGTGCCCACGGCAATGCCCCGAACGAAACCAGGAGTGCGACCACGAGAACGACCACCCTAGCGAGATCGTGGAGCGCACGGGGAGCCAGGTGCCCCTCCTCGCGCGACCATCGCGCCGTCCATACGACCGCGTGCACTATTCCCGCCACGAGGATCAGTATGGCCAAGAAGGCCGCCACCACCATCAAGGACCCGGGGCGATCCCAAGGGTGATTGGCCGCGATGAGGACTCCGGTGAGCGCGATCGCTCCGCTCGGAAGCGCGAAAACCGGAACCGGATCGCCGGGGGAGCGTTTCTTCGAGCGCCGCCCCACGAACAGGGGCAGTCCGAATCCCAGGGCGGCGACCAAGCCGCCGGCGCTGGCCACCGCGGGGGAAGAATCCACATTCAAGTTGGTCCACGGCAACAGGCAGGACAACAAACCCAGCACCGCCAACACACCCTGCGAGTCCCTGACGAAGTGCTCCACCGTCACCGCAACCCGGCCGAAGATGGGGCGCCGAACGGGACGGACGCTGGAGGTACTCGCTGCGGCATTCCTGGCGTCGTGACCCTTCATGACCCTCGACAGCTCCTGGGCCACCTCCGTCACCCGCTGGTAGCGATTCTCCGGACGATGCTCGAGGGCCCGGAGCACGACCGCGTCGAGCCGGGGATCGCACCGCCCGGCATGCGAAGGGGGCAAGAACCGGCCGACCGGGAGTTCGCCGGTGAGCAACTCGTAGAGAAGCACCCCGACCGCATAGATGTCGGCGCGCTGGTCCACCGACTTCGGGGCGTTCACCTGCTCGGGCGCCATGTAGTGCGGAGTGCCCATGACGTGCCGCGACTCGGTCAGTTGCCGACTCTGCGCCTCGTCTCCGACCATCCGTGCCAGACCGAAATCACCGAGCTTCGCTCTCCCTTTTTGATCCAAGAAAATGTTCTCGGGTTTGATGTCCCGATGAACGACCCCTTCTCCATGGGCGTAGTGGAGGGCTTCACAAACTTGGAGGACAATCACCTCGGCGAGGCCCTCGGAGACCTGGCCGGCGCGCAGAATCTGGCGGAGGTTCGCCCCGTCGACAAACTCCATCACCAAGTAGAAGAGTCCGTCGACCTCGCCGAAGTCGTAGACGGTGACGATGTTCGGATGGGCGAGTCCGGCCATCGTCTTGGCCTCGCGTCGGAAGCGCTCCGTGAATCCGGGGATGCGCAGGGCCTCCCGCGAGAGGATCTTGATCGCCACCGTGCGGTCGAGGCGCAACTGCTTCGCACGATAGACGACCCCCATCCCCCCCCGGCCCAGCTCGGCCTCGATCTCGAAACCGGGGATCCGGTTTCGCATTTCCGCGATCGACCCGAAACTCTCGACCGAGGCGCCTCCATCCTCGAGCCCGATCATCAAGAGGCACTCGGGGCAAGATCCGCCCTCTCCCACCAAGGCCCCACACACCGCACACGTTTTTGCACCCATACTTGGTCACCTCCGAGTCGACCGCCGAGCCGACTCCTCCCCCCTATGGCGGAACGAGGGAGGGACGTTACGACACGGATGCGGCGATTTTTTCGGAGCGCCTCGGGCCAGCGGATCAAGGGGGCGTCATATTGATCGCATTGCTGCTGTAGTACCGGTTCCGGGCCGAATCGTGCATCACGTATTGCGCCGTCAGCGCCACGCCGCTGAGGTTTGCCGGGACGGTGATGAAATGTCGTCGTCCTCGATTGCACACCGATGGGTCCGTGAACGGGCAGAATGCTCCGGTGCCGCCTACGCTGGTGGGAGGCGCGGAGTCGCCCGGGCCGTTCCACCCCACTTCCCCAAGTTCCACCTGGATCGGGGGCGCGTTCAAGGGGATGTAGATGGTGGCCTGCTGGTACGGGATCCCCGGCGCACTCGCGCTTCCGAACTGCATGAGCAAGGTCACCGTCTCCCCCGGGATACTGACGTAGCTCGGAGGAAGGTAGCGCACGCTCATTTCGAGCAGGCGTGACAAGGGGAACGAGTTGTACCACCGCGCCACCATGTCCATGCTGCCGGTTTCTCCCACGACCCCCACGGGAGGCGGCACCGCCTGGGGGGTCCCCACGCTCGCAAAGGCCATCGGAGCCCCGTTCTGGCCCCAAGCCACGATCGACAAACTTCCGGCCACTGCGAGGCCGATCCCAAGACGCTTCATCATCGTCGAGCCTTTCCGAAGCCGATCACGGCTTCCTGGGCAGGGACGCGGGAACAGTCGAGGCGTGACGGGCGCGCCGGAAATCGGAGAGTAGAATTCCCGGCGTGGCGACCTCAGAGGACCCCGATATCGCCGCCGCGAGAAGCGGAGACCGCGCTGCTTTGGATCGCGTCTTGAGCAGGCTGCAAGAGCGGCTCGAGCGCACGGTCAGACAAAGGATGGGGACACCACTCCGCCGGCTCTTCAACACTTCGGACCTGCTCCAGAGTGCCATGGTCGACGTCGTCCGCGGGATCGGGAGCTTCCAGGGACAGGACCAAAACAGCCTCGTCGGTTGGGTGGTGGCCATCATCGACCGCACCATCCAGGATCGACTTCGTTGGCTCCAGGCGGGGAAACGCTCGCCGGACCACGAGCTCACCCCCCGCCGGTCGGCCAAGCACATCAGCGACCTCGCGAGCCCGGGGACCACGCTGAGCCGGAGCTCCGCCAGCCGCGAGGAGCTGGAACTGGTCCGCCGTGCCTTGGCGAGCCTTCCAACCGACCAAAAGCGGGCCCTGGAGCTTCGGGTTTTCGAGGGAAAAACCCCCACGGAGATCGCCCAGGAACTGGCGAGATCGGCGGAAGCCACCCGCAGTCTCCTCCTGCGATCAAGGGCGGCGCTCCTCCGTCAGGTGGACTCGCTGAGGCGGAGAGAGCCCCCGAATCAATGAGAATCCCCGTCACGCTGCCCTGGAAAAGCCGTCCCTGCCTGATTCGGAGCTCGACCCTCACCCGCCGACCAAACCGCGCACTCCATCCATGGACACTTCACCGCACCCCACTTTTGACCATCGGTCCCGGCCGCGGCATTTCACTTCGGCGGGCCTGCTCCTCCTCGCCTTGGCCACGGCCGGCGACTCTGCCTGGGCCCAAGCCATTCCGGGCGTGGGCCTGAGTCTTCACGCCCCGGCCGATCCGCTCACCCCGACCCAAGGCATCGAGCCGTTTGAAGTGCGGATTACCGGTCTCTCCGGAACCTGGGTGATGGTCCTTACCCGGCTCTCCGTCCGACCGGCCGCCACGAGTTCCGCGACGGCCAGCGAACTCGACCTCTTTTACTCCAACTGGCCCTGGTCCCGCCCGGCCGCACGAGCCGGATTTTTGAACGTCCCCTGGTTGTTCGGGCAGAACCACGAACTGCTGGCACCACTCTCTTCTTTCCCTTCGCTCTTGATGGCCTTGGCACCTGGTGACGGCGAAAAGTCGCAAGCGCAGGCCCTGCTACTACCGACTACGCCCGCTCAATCCGGCTGGTCAACCACGTCGCAAACCTGGTCCGCCTTCCCATCTGGCTGGCAGGCCTACCCCGACCCCTCTGCGGGCTCCGATCAAACCAAGTGGAGGTCCTGCTTGTGGGCCATGTCCTCCGGCGAGACTCCCTCGATCTCGAACTCCACGATCTTCGATCCGCTGGTGTTGGCCGTCACGGAGCTGAGAAGAACGCTGGGATCGTATGCCGATGTCGATGCCTTCTTCGATGTGGCTGCACCTACCATGATCGCCCTTCAGCTCGAAATGAGCATCGAATTCCAAGCCGTCGCGTTGGCCACGCTTCCCCACTTCCGCGCCGCCAGTTACGACCTCGAGACCGGTCCTCTCACCCCGGAAGACCCTGCGTTGACGGGCTTCTACGCATCGCTCAGCAGCATCAGCACCGTGAGTTTTTCGCTGGGCTCCCCGCGGACCGGCGTCCGACATCCCCAATTCATCCTGAACGGAGTCAATATCGCGCCCAGGGCGAATTCGACGGCGGTCTTTCTTCCGCTCCGGGGCGCCGCGGGTCCAAACGTCCAATTGCAGTTCACTCACCAGGGGACGTTGCACACCCTGCTCGGCGACACCTACTCGCACCGCTTCACTCGGTTTCCCCTTCCCCCCGGGCTCGTAGCTGTCGGGCAATCCATCACCATCACGAACGTGAGCAATGATCTCGGGCTCCTTCCGGCCTTCCTGCCCAATTCGCTGGATCCGATTCTGTGGGGCCCGCTCCCGCTGCACGTCCAGGCAGCCCCACCACTCGGCCCTTGGTGACCCTAGTGCGTAACTATGACCGGTCGAGGACCAGTCAAAGGCCCTGGAGCCTCTCGAAGTCCGTATTCGTCAGGCTTGGATCCTGATCAACCACCCGCTGAATCAGCGTCCGAAGTCGCGACCTGTCGGTAGAACCCTGACAGAGACGTGCCGAGCGCTCGATCACGGAGACCAGTTGTTCGTCGGAAGCGAACCAAAGGCCCCGCCGCCGAGCTTGCAGCAGCACCTCCGTACTCTCGATGGCCCGTTTTGCCGACTCTCCGCTCGGCTCCCTCCCCGCGGCACCGGCCGCGTGGAGCTCGCAGAGCAGCAGCCGCTGCTCGTGCGCAGCCGTATTGTCAGGATCAAGCACGAGCGCCTTTTCGATGAGGGTAGCCAAATCCGTGGGATCGACGCGTCGCTCACGCATTGCCAACAGCCGCACCACCAAAGTCAGGGCGGAAGAGCGGGTCTCCGGCTCCGCGGGAGGCTCGGTCAGCTCGCGAGCCCGATCCAGCCAGTCTTCTAGGCTCGCCGAAGCTTCGGTCGGCGGTTTGGACCCGAGCTCACCCTGCAACTGTAAGAGGCGAAGAGCCGCGTCGTCCACCGGAGTGAGCGCCGCTTCGGCCAGCCCGGACAGGCACCGCTCCGCGCGGCGGCGGTCGCCGCGCAAGAGCCAATAGCGACTCGCGGAAAGTCGGACCTTCGGGGACGTCGGAGCGAGGGCTTCGGCCGTCTCCATCGCTGCGTCGGCATCCGCGTCGTCGCGATCGGCGAGGAGGATGCGCGCGTGCAGTTGATGGGCCCGAGCGGTCCAGCGGCCGGGAGGAATCGCGGCGAGACGGGCTCGGGCCTTGGTTCGCTCGCCCAGTTCGAGAAGGGAACGAGCCAGGAAATATTGGACAGATCCAGGCATCCTGCGCAGCCTAGAGAGGGACTCGAAGGTCGCCGCCGCCGCCAGATACTGCCGTTGGTGGAGAAACAGAATCCCCTTCGCGTACAGGACAGACTCGGACCCGGGCTCATTCTCACGCGCCGATTCCAAGACCTGCTCGACGGTCGAGGGATCCGCCCCATGGATGCGCAAACCGATGGCGGCAAACACGGCCTCGTAGGGATCCTGCGTACGAGGCGCGGGCGGCGAGTCCACCTTTCCGAATCGCAACGCGGAAGTCGCCAGAGACTCTCCACCCCAATCCACGTGCCTCTCCAGTTCATCCAAATGCTGCTCCAGCAGAGTGGCACTCCCGGCGTGGAGCGATGCCGCCGCCAACGACAGTCGCACGAGCCGTCGGTCGTGATCGGGAAGCCAATAGGCGGACACTGCCTGCGACCGTGACCTCAACTCGTCCGGATCGAGATCCTCGGAACGATCTTGCACCAAGTCCGAGAGCGCGAGGAGAGCGTCCCACGCCTCGACTTGACGAGCCGCCCTCTGCAGGGGCCAGGGCTGGTCGCCGTGGCGAGTCCTTGCCGATTCGAGGAGGACCCGCGCGCTCTCGATGTCCTGTTGTTCCAGGGCAGCCGTGATGGCCGACGCCTCTACAGAGATTTCTTGCACACGTTCCGACCGCCTCCGCTCGAGCACCGCTCCCAAAAGCAGGGCCAGTCCGATCGAAAGCAGCGTGGTCCAGGCCAGCGCCGGGCGCTGCGTCGCACGCCGCCAGAGTTTTGAAAAGCGGTTCCCGCGCCGCCGCGAGAGGGGAACCCCCGCCAAGAACCGCTCGAATTCCGCGGCGGCCTGAGCCGCGGAGGGCAGCCGGTCCGCGGGCTCTCTCTCCATCATCCACGCGAGGAGATCCGGCCAGTCCCGGTCCTCGCGGCGAACCGAGGGGAAGCGGAGCGGCGCGTGGAGAATCGCGTGCACGCACTGGGCAGGAGTGTCGCCTCGAAACGGGGGCTCCCCGACCACGATGGAGTAGAGCGTCGCCCCAAGGCTGTACAAGTCCCAGCGCGGATCGGACGGAAGGCCGCTCGAATTCAGACGCTCGGGAGGCAGGAATGCCAGCGTCCCAGGCACGAGCCCGTCGGTCGTCAAAGCCCCCGTGTCCTCCTGATGAGCCAAGCCGAAGTCGGCGAGGAGTGGGATTCCGGCATCCAGGATGATGTTGGACGGTTTGATGTCGCGATGAACCACGCCCGCTTGGTGGGCGCACTCGAGCGCCCGGAGTGCCGCCAGTCCGATGCGGGCCGCATCGCGCGGCGACAGTCGATCCGGCAGCGAGCCGAGATCCGGCCCGGAGAGCCACCGCATCGCGTACCAACTCCAGCCTTCAGTGATCCCGTGACCGAACACCGGAACGATGTGCGGATGTTCGAGATTGATGGTGAGTCGGACCTCACGCTCGAAGCGCGCTTGAGCGCGCGCGCCGGTGGAGCCCGCAGGTGGCAACACCTTGACCGCCACGAGGCGGGAAGCTCCCTCCTCACGCGCCAGGTAGACCTGTCCCATTCCTCCCGCTCCGAGCGGAGCCAGCACGCGGTACGGACCGAGGTTCGTCGGCGGCGGTGCGGCGTGACGCACACGAGGAGGAAGTCCGCCCTCCATCGCATCGTCGAGTTGCAACAGCTCGGCCGCGCGACGGATGATCGACGGACTTCCAGGAGCGAGGGCCTCGAGGTCGAAGGGCTCCCCGCGGTCCCGAAGCTCGAGGGCCAAGAGCAACACGCGCTCGAGCTCGTCCGAAGCGGACCTTGTCACGCGCTCCTCCTCCGCACGCTCGTCCGGGAAGTCGAAGGAGGCGAATGGCGCTGACTCCCCCACCGCTCAGTCTCGCGCGCGGAGGGCCTGGAGGAGCGACGCAAGTTCCTCGGCGAGCTCGGACTGGTCGTCGAGAGTTTCCGCCACCCGGCGGCGGAGGATGTCGCCGAAGCGTTGCCGCAGGCGGAAGGCGGCGACGCGCAGAGCTCCCTCGGAGAGGCCCATCGACTGAGCACGGGAAGCCAGGTCCCCTGCCGACTCGCGGCGCCCCGTCTCCAAGCCCACCGAGTCGTAGAGAGCGAGTTTGCCTTCGCGCTCACATTCCTCTCGGAGCTCGGCTTTGGCCTCCAGGACGAGATTGAGAGCGTAGGCCCGATCGAAGGCGCGCTCCGGGGTCTCGGGTTCCGCAGGCCCGTAGGCCAGGCGCTGCTCGGCCATGGCGACATCGAGCGCGATCACCGTGCGCCCTCCCCCCCGCTTCCGGGCGTCGGCCGCTTCTCTCTCCTTCTGCAGGTGATGGGAAAACGCCGCCAGCAACCAGGTACGAAATCGGCCTCGCTCCGGCTTGACCCCGGCCAGCCCGCTCCCTCCGAGCAGGCTTTCGAAGAAGGACTGCACCTGATCTTCAGCGGCGGCCGCCGGGGTGCCTCGCCTCCGGGCAAACGCATACAGGGGGTACCAGGTGCGGCGGCAGAGGAGTTCGAGCGCCGTCTGTCCTACCGGGTCGCCCGACTGGGCCTGGCGTACGAGCGTCCACTGGGTCGTGGCAAACCTGGGTGATGCCTCCATGGCTGGCCGGAGTCTATCCCGTTCGGCCCAAGGAAAACTGAACCGAATTCCCCGTCCGTGGGAACATAGTGGTTGATGGAAGTCAGCGCCTCCGACCCCGAAGGCCTCAGTCATCGCCACGACTTCGTGGTGAAGCTGGCGCGCCGCCTGCTCTGGGACAGCTCGGGAAGCGAAGACCTCGCTCAAGAGGCGTGGCTGGCGGCGTGCCGGAACGGGACCGCCGAATCCGCCTCGCGCGGCTGGTTCACCGGAGTGTTGCGACGGCTGGCGGCGCGGGACCTCCGAAGCCAAGAGCGCCGCCAACGGAGAGAGAATCACTCGGTCTCCCACAATCGCCTCCCCTCGGTCGAGGAGATCGAGGAGCGCGAGGAGATTCGTCGCCGATTGATGAGGTCGATCCTAGCGCTGCCGGAAATGTACCGCACCCCGATCCTCCTTCGGTACTACGAGGATCGGCCCCCGCGCACGATCGCCCGACAAATCGGGGTGCCCACGGAGACCGTGCGGACCCGCATCCGACGCGGGCTCGAAATCCTCGGCTCGAACCTCGGTCGCGAGCGTCCGTCGTCTCAACCCAGTGCGGGGGCGTGGATTTTGGGCATCGCGGGATGGAATCCGACTCCCTGGCCGTGGTTGGTCCTGAAGAGTCCGTGGATGCTGGGAGCGTTGACCATGAAGACGGGAACGAAGCTTTGGGTCGCAGGCGCCGCGGTTCTCTTGGGCGGCGTGCTCGCGTGGCCGTGGTGGCAGTCGTTGACGGTGGACCCGGGGGCGGCGGCACCGATCGAGAAAGCTCCGCCACCAGTCACCGGACCTCTGCACCGCCCAGCCGAGCTGACTCGTGGTTCGAGCCTGCCACCACCCCCGGCACGCCCGATCGAATCACGGCCCTTCGAAGGAGATGTCCCCGCTGCGGAGGCAACCGAGCGGTGTCGCCTGCATCTCGAAGTCGTGTGGGCACGCAGTAGCAAGCCAGCCGCTCTCACTCCCGTGTCGTTCCTGATGTGGGGCCAAAACGATCCATTCCTGAACGCCCGATCGGTGCGGACCGACGAGGCGGGGGTCATCACGCTCGAGGATCTGCCGGTCGGCGCCATCACCATCAGGCCTCTCCTGGGCGGACACCGCGTCGTGCGATTGGCGCCCGGCGAGCGGAAGCGTGAGCGCATCGAGATACCTCGGGCCGCGCGCATCTTCGGCGTGGTCGTGGACGAAGCCGGCGCCGCGGTTCCCGACGCCGACATCTGGTTGAACGAAGTGAACGGCGACACCGAAGGACAATTTGTCACTCAGTCCGATACCGCGGGCCGATTCACGATCGAAGAGGCCGATACCGGCACGTGGAGGTACGTCGGAGCTCGCAAGTCTCTGCGCACTCCTACGCCGCTGGTGTCCTGCTCGGGTGCCGCCGATTCCGTGCACGAGGTACGGCTCGTTTTTCCCGGGACTGGCGGGAACATCGTCGGACGAGTCGTCGACATCGATCGTCGCCCGGTGCCGATGGCTCGCGTGCTCATCGGACACCGGGGCGGAGACCAGGGCATCGTGGCGCCCGGAACTCGGGGCGCCTCGGCGGGTCCGGAGAAGATCGTGGCGGACGCCGACGGAGCGTTCGCCTCCGGGGGTTTTGCCGAGGGGAGGCTCCCCTACGTGGCCCGGGCCTCCGGATTTGCCGCCGCCCGCGGAGAAGTCGTGGCTGCACATGGAGTGACGACGACCGTGGAGATCGTTCTGACTCGAGGTGGGGAGATCCGAGGCGTCGTCAGTGATGATGCGGGAAAACCCATCGAGCGGGTCTCCGTCACCATCGGCGACTATGGAAGCCTCGAGGGCTCGCTGGTCCGTACGGATGCGCGGGGGAGGTTCCATGCCGAGGGCATTTCCGCTGGGACTTACTCCGCTTTGTTCGAGAGCCGCGAGCAGGGACACAAGTCGGTCGAAGTCGTAGTGCGTGACTCGGAAGTCACGACCATCGAGGTCGTCATGACCAAGGGCCAGTCCATTCTCGGCCGCATCGTGGACGAGGCCGGAAAACCGATCGAAGGTCTGTATGTCGCCGCCGAGCACTATGCGGAAAAGGTGACCTCCTTCCTCCACGCCAAGTCCGATCACCAGGGCGCCTTCGAACTGAAGAACGCCCTGCCCGTGCCCTATCACGTCAAGATTCTGCCTCCAAACGGAGGTACCTTCGTGCTCGCGGAGCGGAAGCGCGTCGAGGTTTCCAACGATCCTCTGGAGTTCGTCGTGACCCGCCTCTCGACCAAGCTCGGCGGCATCCGAGGGAGAATCGTGGACCGCCACGGAATCCCGATCGGCCACGCCCAAGTCGCCACGCGGAAAGAGGGCGCGAACACGTCGCCCATCGACCACGTAGAGGCGACCACGGGAAAATTCTCGATCGACCAACTTCCCCCCGGGAAATACTTCCTGAGCGCCGACGCCCAGGGTTTCGCCGGCTCCGGCCACGAGCCCGTCGAAGTTCGATCCGAGGAGATCGCCGAGGTCGGTGACATCGTCTTGGAGCGCGGGGGAATTCTCGAAGTCGAGGTGGAGTGCGAACCGGGAGTGGACCCCGCGATGCTTTCCATGACAGTCATGCCCCGGGGAGGTCGTCATTCCCGCGAAAGCCTGATCCTCGAAGGGACGGTCGGTCGAGCGTCGGGAATCCCCGTCGGCCCGGCCCTCCTCGAACTCGGCGGCCAGGGAATCGCGGACACGGAGGTCGAAGTCGCGATCACCGCGGAAACCACCACCAAGACTAAGCTGATCGCTAGGCCCGGCGTGGAGCTCGTGGTGGAGTTGATCGAGCCTCCGGGCACCGAAGCCGCAAGCGCGGAATGGACCCTCACGAACGTAGAGGGCCGCACCATCCTCAGCGGATCCACCCATCGCTATGAGGGCAAGCTGCACGGAATCCGACTGAGTCTCCCGCGCGGTCGCTTTCACCTCCGTGGGGCTTTGAGCAGCGGTCAAGCCACCACCGCAACTTTCGAGATCTTGAACTTGGAACCCTCGCCCACGTCGATCCAGCTTCGATTCTGAAGGGCCCTTCACCGCGCGCCGCCTCCATCGTCCGTTCCGCCCCGCGCGTTCATGGAACGTGATCGATTTCGTTTTACGACCTATCCCACCTCGCCCCGGTCCCCACACTCTCGGCGCTTCGGGCTTTGTGAATCACGGCGAAGCCGCGGATACTCCTCCCCCGGTTGTCCGCCATGAGCCTCCAAGCCCAAGACCTGCCGTTTGCTTTTGCCGAGCCCGAGAGACTCGAGGCCGCGGAGCTCGTCCGCCACGCCAAGATCAAACTCATGGAAGGTTCGGGCGACCAGGGCTACACCGCGGAGGCGGAATTCTTCCGGCGCAAACACCGCGTGTACCTCGGGCGCGACGCCAAGGGGCGCGTCGAACACGAGTGCACCTGCCCCACCCTCGAAAACAAGGGGACCGGCTGCGCCCATCTCTACGCGCTCCTGCTCCTCATTGCGCGCGAGGGGGAGGAGAAGGCGGCCGAAGCGAAGGCCACCGCGCCCTGGGTTCCCTACTTGCTCGTCTATCCACGCGAGAGCGGCCCCGAGGCCCGCGTCGCCCTCGCCGAAAAGGGCGATGACGGAGCGCTACGTCCGGTGGCGATCGACGGCGATCGCCTCCTGCGCTTGCAAGATGCGGATGACCGAACTCTCGTGAAGAGAATCGAAGCCGCGGCCGGAGGGCGAAGACACCTCGCACAGGGAGGAGGGTTCGTTCAACCGGAGGGACCGTGGAGCCTGCCGCCCGAGACTCGAATCGGGATCCTCGAGGCCTTTGCCGCAAGAGGCCGGCTGTTCGGAGTAGGAGAACGCCAGCCATTGCTGATCGACCCCAGCAACGCCGCCGAGCTTTGGCTGTCCTTCCCACCCATGGTCGACCGCGCCGGTCGCGTCCGACTCGCGGTGGGCGTACTCCGTGGCGATCAGCCGGTCGCGATTGCCGATCGTGCCGTCCTCGCCGCCGACCGCCGCGCCCTCGTGCGCCTCGGCGATCGCATCGTGCTCGTCGACACCCTGGGAGCCCACGAGTGGCTCGCATTCCACGCCAAGAAAAAGGAACTGGTCCTCGAGACCAAAGAGGTGCCGGCCCTGTTGTGCAAACTCGCGGCGGGCAGCCCGCTGCCGCGGCTCTCCCTCCCTGGCCAAACGGAGCCCGTGCCCACCCTTGCCGGATCGCCCATTCCGCGGCTCCGGGTCAAGCGCGAACGCCTCGAGCTGACCGGCGAGGTGAGTTTTGTGTACGCCGGCACGCCGGTCTCACCGGAAAGTGGCGCGCGGCTGATGCTCGCGCCCGACTCAAGCACCCAACTGCGTCGCGATCTCGACGAGGAGTCGAGACAGGTGGCGGATCTCGCGGCACGACCCGGCGTCGAGCGCGACGAGAACACCTACGGACGATTTTTCCTGGCGCGCTCCGAGTTCGAACCCCTGTGCGCCCGGCTCATGGAAGATCAATGGGTCGTGGAGGTCGACGGCTCCGCGCTGAGAAAACCCCAGGCCCCCACGCTGGGCATGAAGAGTGGCGTCGATTGGTTCGAGCTGCAAGGTTCGGTCGAGTTCGACGGCGGCGGAGAAGTCTCGGTGGCCGAACTCCTGCGCGCTCACCGCGAGGGCCAGCGCTTTGTTTCTCTCGGAGGCGGAGCCCAGGGGATGATCCCCCGCGAGTGGGTCTCCAAACTCGATCGTTTGCTCACGCTCACTGGGCACAGTGGCCCGGAGCTCAAATTCCGCCGAGCCCAAGCCGTGCTGTTGGAGCCCCTCCTCGGCGCGGAGCTCCGCGGCGCGGCTGATCGCGAGCTGAGCGTTTTGCGCGACGCCTTCCGAGCGCTGAGCGGATCCGAAGCACTCCCTCCCCCGGCGGGTTTTCACGGGTCGCTGCGGCCGTACCAGCAGGCGGGCCTCGCGTGGTTGCGCGCGTTGGCTTCGTGCCGCATCGGCGGTTGCCTCGCGGATGAGATGGGCTTGGGCAAGACGATTCAAGCCCTCGCGCTTCTCTTGGAACTCCGAGAGCGTCCTCCCGAAGGATTCTCCGCGATCGGACCGGCGCTCGTCGTGGCGCCCAAGTCCCTCCTGTGGAACTGGCAGGAGGAAGCGCAGAAATTCGCTCCCGGTCTGCGGGTCAAACTCCATCACGGCGAGGACCGCGCCGGCCAGGCCTCAGAGTTTGCGGAGGCCGACCTTTGGGTCACCACCTACGGAACCCTGCAGCGCGACATTGAAGTGCTCGAAGCGGTGGAATTCGGTGTCGTTCTTTTGGACGAGGCCCAGGCCATCAAGAACCCGCGCTCGAAGAACTTCGAAGCGGCTTGCCGATTGCGTGGACATCTCCGTCTCTCCCTCACCGGAACCCCGGTGGAAAACAGCCTGCGCGATTTGTGGGCGCAAATGGAGTTCCTCAATCCCGGCCTGCTCGGAGGCGAGCGGAGGTTTCTCGACCTTTTGTCGGGCAAAGAGGGAGATCCCGCCCGGGTCGTCCTCGCTCGCGCGTTGCGCCCACTCCTCCTTCGCCGAACCAAAGCGGAGGTCGCGCAAGACCTGCCGCCGCGCATCGAACAAACCCTCCACGCGGAGATGAGCCGCGAGCAATTGCGCATGTACCACGCAATTCGCGAGGAGGCGCGGCGCTCCCTCGAAGTCAGGATTGCCGACGGCGGCCTTCCGAGCGCCAAGCTGCACGTCCTCGAAGCGCTGCTGCGGTTGCGTCAAGCCGCTTGTCATCCTGGACTAGTCGATCCGACCCGCGCCGCAGAGGGCGAAAGTGGGAAGCTCGAGTTGCTTCTCGACGAAATCGAGTCCGTCTTGGAGGGCGGTGGCAAGGCGTTGATCTACAGCCAGTTCGTGCGCTTCCTCGAAATCGTCGGCGCCGCGCTGCGGGAGCGTGGGCATGTCTATGCGTATCTCGACGGTTCGACGAGGGATCGTGGTGCGGTGGTGAAGCGCTTCCAAGAAGATCCGGATTGCCCCCTGTTCCTGATCAGTTTGAAGGCGGGCGGGGTCGGCTTGAATCTGACCGCCGCGGGTTACGTGTTCATTCTCGATCCGTGGTGGAATCCGGCGGTCGAGAGCCAGGCCATCGATCGGGCCCATCGTATCGGTCAAACGCGCCAGGTCGTTGCCTATCGCTTGGTCGCACGCGGCACGGTGGAGGATCGCATCTTGGACCTGCAAGCCCGCAAGCGGGAGTTGGCGGAAGCAATCGTCGCGGCCGAAGAGGGACCGCTCTCGGCCCTCACCGAGGACGATCTGCGCATCCTCTTGTCATGAGGGGTTCGCGACGGCGGACTTCCTGATCGTCGCCGTACCAGAGGTCTGCCACCGAGCTCACGCCCCCGTCTTCCAAGACGACCTCGACGCAATGCCGGAGCTTCTCACCCTCCACCGGGCGCCACCGCGGCACGACCGCGGCATTGACCACGAGGGTCTCCCCGAGGAAAGCCACCCGGCGGCGCTGGCCGCCGCGAAACAGCCGATCGTGCATGTGCCCGGCGAGGCAAAGGGGCATGGCCACGCCACGCGCCGAAAGTCGGAGGATCGCAGTCCCGAGATCGGGGTCGCCAAAATCCAGCGCGGGGTCGCGGAAGTCTCTCCCGAATGGCGCATCGCGTTCGATTCCTAAGCCGGTGGGGCCGTTGTGGGCGATCCAGATCAACGGCCGAAGGGGCTCAGCACCCCCCAGAGTCACGAGGCGCTCCACCGACTCCTCCGCGGTGGTCAACCCATAGAGATCGCGAATCAACCGGGGCCAGGGATCCGGGGTACCCCCCCATGAAAACGGGCGCGCCCCCACCACCCGGTACCCGGTCTCGCCGAGTTCCCGGGTCGCGTACCCCAAGTGGTCCCTGCCCAACAGTTGGAGCATATTTCGCACGGTGTCCAGGGGGCCTCCCCTCGAGGCCCGCCAGGCGTCGTGATTGCCGAGAATGACCGCCTTTTCACGCTTCAAGCCGGCCAACCGGCTGACGATTCCGAGGTCCTCGTCGGCCAGATCGCCGACAAAAACCACTAGATCGGGGGCGGCCGCGTCCAAGAAGGCGAGATCGCACTCGTCGAGATCCCCATGGACGTCACCGACCGCCAAAAGTCGCAGCTTCGGGGTCATTACGGGTAAGGGCTTGATCTTCGGAGATTCCTCGGCCATCGTGTGGGGGTTATCGGCTCTAAGCGCTCCCGAATTCCGGGCGGCGGAGAGTCGCGCCAACCACTGTACGTTCTTGGAGTGCCGCGATGCCCTGGGTCGTCACCCGTTTGTGCCGCGACAACGTGGACACCGCCTGTGCCGGCGAGTGCCCGGTCGATTGTTTCTACATCCCCAACGAACCGGGCGGGAAGTATCCGAACCAGTTGATGATCTCGCCCGACGAGTGCATCGACTGCGGAGCTTGCGAACCGGCTTGCCCCTGGGAGGCGATCTTCCAGGATGACAGCGTGCCCGCTCCCTTCCAGGACGACATCGCCGTCAATGCCAAGTGCGACGAAGATCGGGACGCGTTCACCAACGCGGAGGAGAAGGACAACCACAAGCCTTCGCCCGAAGAGGTGGCCGCCAACAAAAAGAAGTGGGGCCTCTGAGGCTCCATCAGCCCGGTTCGGTACGTCCCGCCCCGATTCCCAGTCTAGGGGCTCTTTCCCACTGATGCGTGCGATCTGCCTATGAACGACAAGGTCAGCAATTCTCCGTCGATGGCGTTCATCATGAACTATCTCCAAAAGAACGGAGATACCGAGTACGCCACCGTCCGCCGCGAGGCGGAAAAAGACGGGCACACCATCTATCCCATCATGTACGGGCGCGCGAAAGCGCTGCTCGGCATGATCACGGAGAGCCCACGGCGTCGCCGCCGTGAGGCTGCCCCCGCGGCCGAGGGCGGCGAAGAAACCTCCGCCTACGGCACCCGCGCCATCCTGCGTCAAGGAACCCAGCGCACTTCCTCGCTCGGTGAGTCCACCGCCGCCCAACTCGGGGAATTCCTCGCCCGATTCAAGGAAGTCGAAGCCGAGCGCAACCGCTACCGCTCCGCTCTTCAGCAGGTCGAAAAGTACCTGCGCCTCGCGCTCGAGTCGGACGTAGCGAGCTGATCCGGCGGGGCGGGGTCAGCCCTTGGCCCGACCCTGAAATTCGCCGGTTTCCGTCGAGACTTTGATCTGCTCCCCGGTCTCGATGAAGTTCGGCACTTTGAGCTCGAGGCCGGTCTCGGTCTTCGCCAGCTTGAAGTTGTTGTTCACGGTGTTGCCGCGGGCCGCGCCCTCCGCGTAAGCGACCTCCAGGATCACGGTTGGCGGAAGCTCAATCGCGAGCGCCTGTCCCTCATAGAAGGTGACCGTGACTTCCTGGTTCTCTTTCACATAGACCATTTTGTCGCCCACCACGTCCGCCTGGATTTCGTACTGCTCGAACGTCTCCAAATCCATGAAGACGTAGGCGCCGTGGGTCTTGTCCTGATAGAGAAACTGGCACTTCTTCGGGTCTAAGTACGCCCGCTCCACCACGGTGGACGAAGAGAGGCGCTTTTCCGAGGTCGCACCCGACTTCAGATTCTTCATCTTGAGCTGGTTCACCGCCCGCAGGTTGCCGGGCGTGTGGTGCTCGAAGTCGGTGATCAGATAGAGATCGCCCTCGTAGATGATCACCATCCCCTTGCGGATGTCGGTCACTTTGATGGTCATGGGAGTGGACTCGAAAATTCGCCGCGGGGAGGACGAAGATCGCCACTCCGAACGGGCGCGGATCCTAGCCGGGCGCCCGGGCCTCCCAAGCGAGTTCAGGGCCGAGCCGCCCAAAGCGGCAATTCGCCGTCGCGCCCTTCTCGGCGGGCAATCCAGTCTTTCCACAGCGCCAAGACCAATGCGATGGTCACGGGTCCCACGAAGAGACCGACCATTCCGAAGCTCATGAGGCCTCCCAGCACCCCTACGAACACGAAGAAGATCGGCATGTGCGTGGCCTGGCCGATGAAAATCGGGCGCAGGATGTTGTCCATCATGCTGATCACGAGGGTGCCCCAGATCGCCAGGAAAATGGCCCGGCCGGGGCGGTCATCCGCAAACAGGCTCAGAGCAGCGGGGATCCACACCAGGGGCGGGCCGAAGGGGATGAACGAGAAGATGAACGTGAGAACTCCGAGCAGGAGCGGAAAGCCCACGCCGGCCACCCAAAAGCCGAACGCCGCCACCACCGCTTGGGCGAGAGCGGTCATGAGAAGCCCGTAGACCACGGCGCGCACCGTTTCCCGCATCTTGGGAAGGAGCTCGGCAAGGCGGTTGCCACCGAGTTGCAGAGCCCCGAGTCGAGCCTGCTCCGAGAGGTTGTCGCCATGGCGAAACAGGAAAAACGCCGAGAAGATGCAGACTGCGATCTTGAACGCGTTTTCCACGATGTCGCCGAGCGCTCGGGTCGCCACCCCGATGAGCGTGTCCTTGTTTTGCTCCAGGATCACCGCGATGGCCCCTTTGTCGGTGGCCCCGGTGCGCAACGACTTCAGGCCCTCTTGCAGCGAGTCCCCCACGATCGGGAGATAGCCGAGCCAAGTCACGAGGTCGCCGGTCTCACCGGTGATGAGACCTCGTACTTGCGAAATCAGGGCGTCCGCCTCCCCCGCCGCGAGAAGGCCCACCAGGCCGAGTGGCACCAAGATGAGGAGGAGGATTGCTAGGCTCATGGCCAGGGGCGGCAGCGTGGCCGGGCCCGGGAGGCGCTTGCGGAGCCAGCGGTAAATCGGCCACAGCGCCACCGTGAGGATCATCGCCCACACGAGCGAGGTCACGAAGGGGTGAATCGTGGAGTAGAAGAGGATCCCGAGGCCCGTCAAGGCCACGACCACGAGGACACGGCGGAGGCGTTCGCTCTGAAAACCGAGTTCGCTCATGCGGCCAGTTTAGGCGACGGAGGGGATGGGCGAAATCGGCTCCCGACCGCGGCAGTTCCTCGCATCGTGAGACATACCAAGATCACCGAAAAGGCCAGGGCGGGTCCGCTGGGCCAGTCCCGCGCGAGGGCCACATAGAAGGTCAGGGCCGCCGAAGCCACGCCGGCCAACGTGTTCATCAGTGCGTATACCGCGGTGGTCCGGGTGAGCCCGCGCAAGAGGTACGGCGGAATCAGGAGCAGAGGCAACACCGCATCCGGTCCGACTACCGGCACCGTAGCGGACACGAAGGCGCCGAGTAGGCAGTAGGAAACGAGCAGCCAGGCACGGCGAGACTGACCGAGGAGACGGGCTTGGTCCGGATCCAAGGCGTTGCGCAAGAGAGGACGGCGGAGCCAGACCAGGGCGAATCCCAGAATCAAACTTGCCAACAAGACCCGCGTGGCTCCCCCCGATCGCACGGTGAGGAGTCGACCATGATGCAGCCATTCTTCGCTGAATTCGTGGAACGTGCTTTCGAGGAGGAACACCTCGGACAAGGCGCCGGCCACGACGAGCAGAAGCGCCAAGGGGGTCGCCACATCTCGGCTGCGCGGAGCCAGCGCGGCCGCCGCGACCAGGCCGACCAAAACCCCCAATCCAGCGCCGAAGGTCTGCACGAACTCCCCTGGTTCGGACCCCTGGATCCAACCAAGCGTCACCAGGAGCGGGAAGCACAGGTACGAAAGTGAGACCCCCATCCCCGCGAGTTCCGGCACGACGAGTCCCAGCAGAGGGCTGCGCTGCGCGAAGATCAGGCCACCCAGGAGGGGGGCGACCAATCCGAGGCCCAGCGCCGCGAACAGACCCTCTCGGTAGAAGGACCAAATCTGCTCGGTGGCATCGCGGAGCCAGTCAACCATGGCTCACCGCCCGGGTCGAAAGCGCGCCGTCTTCGAGCACCCAGGTCTGCCCCGCGTGTTTGGGTCCGTCGAAGTGGTCATGGGTGATCACGATCACGATGCGAGCGGGATCGCGGGCGAGATCGGACAAAAGCTGCCAGAGCGACAGCGCGGACCTCCGATCCATGCCCGAGGTAGGCTCATCGAGAATCCACAACCTCGCCTCCTGCGCGAGGGCCCGCGCCACCGTGACTCGCTGGCGCTGGCCGCCGGACAGCCGCTCCAAGGAGTGATGCGCCAAAGACTCCATGCCGACCTGCTGAAGCGCGTGGCTCGCCGCGCCGCCACGCTTTTCCCGGGGCCAGCCATCGGGAAGCCCGAGTTCGATCCACTCCGCCACCGTGATCGGGATCGCGATGGGCAACGCCTGCAATTGGGGGACGTAGCTCCGACCTCCCTTGGGAGTCAACTCCACGCTTCCCCGAATCGGTGCGAGCAGGCCCAGAAAAGTGCGAGCCAACGTCGTCTTTCCCGAGCCATTGGCGCCGAACAAGACGTGAAGCCGCCCCCCTTCCAGGGTGGCCTGCGGAACCGATGCGATGACCTCGCGCCCGTAACCCGCCTGCAGCTCTCGGACTTCGAGCCGAGCTACGTTCACGGTTTCAGGCCTGCGGCCAGGCTGTTCACGACATGGTCCATGAACACGATCCAACCCGCGGTGTCCCCGTCCGTGGTGCTGGAGGTCGGGAGCACCAAGACTCGGGCGCCGATCAACTCCGCGAGTTTTTCGGCACTCTCGGTCTTGCCCCGGGGGGCAATGACGACCCTCACCTTGGCGAGTTTGGCGGGTTCGACCAAGGATCCGAGATGCCCCGCACTAGGAGCGACCCCCGGCTTGGGCTCGAGCCTCGCCTGAATCTTCAGGCCGAAGCGCTCCGCGAAATAAACCCAAGTGTCGTGGGTCTCCAAGATGGACTGGCCGGCATAGGGACTCAGAGTCGCCTGCCAAGCCGCCATCTTGGCGTCCAGCTCAGCCTCGAATGACTGCAGGTTCGCGGTGAACTGCGCCGCCTGGTCAGCGCGCATCGAGGAGAGTCCCGCGGCGATGTTGCGGGCCAAAACACGCACCCGCTCGGGATCGAGGTTGTAGTGGGGATTGCCTTCGGGGTGGAGATCGACGCCCTCGGCCCGGGAGAGCGACGCCGGCCGTCCCATCGCCTCGACCCCCGCGGAGCCATTGATGAAGCCCTCGCCGCCGGGGCGCACCCGCGGATTCCGCGCCGCGTCCAGCAGGGCGGGCACCCAGGAGTGCTCGAGGCTCATTCCGATCTGAAGGAACACGTCCGCTTTGCGCACCCGATTGAGCATGGACGGACGCACGCTCACGAGGTGGATGTCCTCGGTTCCCGAGGTGAGGGAATGGACGGAGACCTGCTCTCCACCGATGCGGCGTGCCAGATCGGCGAGGTCCGGTTGCGTGGTCACGACTTGGAGAGGCTGCGCGGCCAAAGACGCCGCGAGCACGAGCCACCCCACCCAAAGCTGTTGGATTCGCATGGAGTTCCTTTCACCAGCTCAAGGCGTGGCCGTGGCTGCCCAAGACAGTCGTCCATTGAATCATCGCGGCTCCGAATTCATCGTCCGCGAGGTCATCCTCGTACCACCGCAGTTCGAGCCGGAGGCGATTGAACTCGTCAATCCAGTGAGTGACAAAAACGCCCGCATCCCACCAGTCCGCCGAGGCATCGGTGGCCCGCTCGAACCAGTCGACCGAAGCACCCACCGACCAGCGGGAATCGAAGGCGTATTCACCATACACGTAGAAACCGAAGGCGTCTTCTTCGAAGACCTCTCCCGAAATCGCCGTCTCCTTCTTCTTCTTAGCTTCTTCGGCTTCGAACTCGGCTCGTTGGAAGAAGGCTTCTGCGCCCAAGGTGAACGCCTGCCCGGTGGTCTCGTCGCGCCACTTGAAGGTCGCATCGAGGCCGAAGGTTCGCTGGTGCCGATCGAAGGCGAGAATCTCGCCAGATTCCTCCTCCTCGAATTCGCGAATATGCGGAGCCCAGAGCGCGCTCGCTCCGACCTGGAGAGTGGACTCCTCCCCGAGTTCGAACAGAGCCGTCACCCGGGCGGTGAGCGCAAAATCGTCGACTCCCCGCTTGCCGATACCATCGAAGTCGAACCCCTCTTCGTGGTGGTGTCCGCCCAAGTCCACCGGGACGATTGGATGCGAGTCCCCATCCGGCGAGTTCAGGAGTCCTACCGACCAGCGCAGGAGATTCGCCTCCCCGAGGCCAAACCAATGGTGCAGTTCGAGGCCCGTTCCCCGGAGCGAACCTCCGAGGTATTCCTGCAACACCCCGGGTTTGTCCACCATAGGAAGTTCGGCGTCATGGATGGGCGAGAGTTTGCCGAAGTCGGAATTGAACCGACCGAACTTCAAGCTGAAGGTATCGGGCAAACCCTGATCGAGCACGCCGAACGCCTCTTCGAGTTCGACTTCCTCTTCGTCGAAATGAATGTACACGTAGTAGGCGAGGATCGGGTCCACCCGCCCCGAGAACCCGAGTTCGACTTCGCGAAGGACGAACTGGTTCAGGGAATTGAAGCTGTCACGGCGGTCTGACCACCCAAGCACGAAGTCTCCGAGCACGGAGATCGCCGGGTTGAACGCATTGTCGAATCTCGAGGATTGACTCGCCGCGCGAATCCCGGAGCGCTCCGTCAGCCGGTCGATCTGCCCCGCCAACGCCCGGTCCTGCGAGTCTGCCCGCTCGCTCTGCAACTCCCCTTCCACGCCCTGGAGGCGCGATTCGAGAGCCGCGATCCGCGACACGTAGCGCTGCTCCATGGCCTGAAGCTGCTGCTCGTACCACTCCCGCGGTTCGGATTGGGCGAACCCCTGAGAAACCACCCCGAGCGCCAAACCAATCCCCACGATCGCACGAAGGCCCATCGGCCCCTGAATGAAAAACGACATTCCAACACTCCTTCGGCCGCGACGACAGTCGAGACCGGGTCCTGAGAAGATCCGATGAGGGTTGGAGCCTCTCCCGGTGCGTGGGATCCCGGGTGCTCTTCAGCGGCGGGAATTCAGGGAACGTGCTTTCGCCCGGGCGATCGCTCACGCGAATTTCACCCACGCAGACCCGCACCCTGAATCTGATCCTGAATCGGCACCCAAAAGCCCAGTCCGATGAACTGGCTCCTCCGACGATGAAACGCTCAGGAGCTTCGCGGGGGGCCGCGCGAGTTTGGGAGGTCGAAGGGGCAAGAACTGGGCGCGTGCCAGACCGGATCGGTATCGAGGGCCTTGTCCTGGACCTCGACCGTCCAGGTCGAGCGCTCCAGAGGAATGTCGAGCTTCGGCGCAAGTGCAAATTCGCAGACCGCGCAGTCGCCGTGCCCGTGGGCTTCCCGCTCTCCGGGTTCGTGGTGATGAGAGTGCAGAGCGGCCCAAAGTGGCAAGGCCCAGAGCAGGAAACTCAACGCCCCGAGGCCCAAGCGGGCGCGTAGGCGAAGAGGAATTTCCGGCGGAATCACCACGCCCTAAGCGTAGGTGGGATCCGCCCTCTGTCAAGTTGGGGGGTGGCAAGCCGGGCCCAGTGGTTAAGATCCAGTCCGAGTCCTCACCATGAGCATTTCCGTTCCCGAAATCCGCATCATCGCGCGTCCTCAGGCCCACCCGAACAAGTGTGACTTCGACGTCGATCGCAGCGTGATCGACGGCACCGCATACTTCGGAACTGCCGACAGCGCCGCGTCCTCTCCCCTCCCCGCCGCCATCTTCGCCCTCGGAGGAATTGCGTCGGTGATGATCCGAGCTCAACGCATCACCGTCACAAAAGCGGACAGTGGAGATTGGGCCACTCTGGCGCGCCAGGTGGGAGCGGCCATCCGTGCCCAACTGCAGTCCGGCCTCGCGCCGATCGCGCCTGGCACCGCCGCTGCCACCCCGAAGGACGAGATGATTCGCGAAAAGGTGCAGCGCATCCTCGACGAAGAGGTCAACCCCGCGATCGCGATGCACGGCGGCACGATCAGCATTCTCGATGTTCAAGCCGGCATCGTCTACGTGAAGATGGGCGGCGGTTGCCACGGTTGCGCTTCGTCCACGGCCACCCTCAAGCAGGGCGTGGAACAGACCGTGAAAGCACGAGTTCCGGAAGTGGTCGAGATCCTCGACACGACCGACCATGCCTCCGGCACCAACCCGTACTACTCGCCGGCCTGATCGACCGTCGGATCCATGAGCTACCCTCCGCCTCATCCCACCGACGCGCGTCTTCTCGCCACCGAACTGCTCGAAATCTCCTGGTCGGACGGATCGAAGCTCCACTATCCTCCCGACCATCTGCGGGCGTCTTGCCCGTGCGCGCAGTGTGCTCCCACCGTGCCCACGGAGGCGCCGAAGACCACCCGCGACTTCGTCGGGGTGCGCATTCGCAGCCTTGGCGAAATCGGGTCGTACGCATTTCGCATCGCGTTCACAGACGGGCACGAACTCGGCATCTACACGTGGCCGAAACTCCGGGAGGTCGGTTTCCCGGAGGGCCATGCGCCGAAGCCGCTCGAACTGCCGGTATTCGAGGTTTGATCCACCATGGCTGATCTGAAATCGCTCCTCGCACCCGTCTCGAAGGTGGTCGTTCGGCTCGACCTCACCCAACCGGCTGCGGCCGAAGCGGAACTCAATCGCCAATTTCCGCCCGAGGGTGCGGTCGTGGAGGCACTCGCGACGGCGGCCCGCGAAGCCTTGGCCGCAGGCACGATTTGCCAGCGCGGAGAGCCCGGGATGAAATTTTCCCGCGTCCTGAAGCCCGAGCAGGACGTCGCGGGTTGCTCGATCGACGCGGTGTACATGAATTCCTCGAAGGGGCCCTGGCACACCCACCTGAAGGGTGAAGTCTGCCTGTGCCTCCCCGACTCCCCGAGTGCCCAGTTCGAGGGCAGGAGCGCCGCCTGGATGGTGCTCCCGGTCGGGTCGAGGCACGAGCCTACGGTGACCGGCGGAGCCATGCTGATCTTGTACTGGTGGCCCGAAGGCGCGGTGGCTTGGGGTTGAGCCCGCCCGGTACCGAGCCCGTCGCGATGACCCCGTGCGCCCACCCGATCAGAGACTCGGGAGCATGAGCCTCACGCTGCGGGTCGAACTCACCGGCCAAGATTGGAGTCCTTCCGAGGACCGAGCGCCTGTCAAGCTCGTCGTGAACGGCATTCCGCTGGAGCTGCACACCCGGAGAGAATCCGGCGGTCGCACCTTTCGGTCCCACTACTTCATCGTGGCCACCGTGACAGAAATCCGCGTTGCGCCCAGTGGGCAGGACCGCGCCTGGAGAGAGGTCAGACTCACCCTCGATCCCCGGGAAGGCGAGGCCTTGGTGCGGGACTGGCCCACGCTCGAGATTGCCGCCGGAGAATCGCCGTCCCTTCATGTTGCTGCACCGGATCGCTTCGAGGTCTGAGCGCTCCGTTGGCGCCGATCCTCGCGAACGCGCCGCGTCCCATGGGGGCCAAAGCAGACACGAGCGACGCAACGTTCACGGAGTTTGAGCCAGGCTCCAAAAATCGGCACCGGCCGGCCATCGTCCCTCCGCGCGTTCCGGCCTTCCCCCGCCCCGCCCACCCGTGGCCTTGGCAAGGCGGCCGAGCCAGGCGCCCGCGTCGAAGGGGGCGGAGTCGCCCTTGACCGCGATGATGGTCACACCGTCGAAAGCCCCCACCCCGATCACCGCTTGCATGGCCGGAATGGTCCCGAGCTTCGTGGCCACTGCCCGCAGAGTTTCCACCGTCTCGCCGTCCAAGTACGCAATGACCCGATCCGCGGAGAGCTCGTCGTTCCTGGCCAAGATCCGCTCCAGCAGGCGCTGCACGTGGGCCGCCCGGAAGATGCCGAGACTCTCTTGGGCTTCCTTCACCGAGCCCCGCAGTTTTTCGATGCCCTGACGGACTTCGTAGGGACCGGTCGTGAACAGTTTGCCGAGGGCGACGAGCTCGTCGGAGCGGGACTTGAGTTCGGACAGAGCGGCCCGTCCGGCCAGGAAGGCCACCCTCATCTTGCCCTTCGCCCGATCAAGGCCCGTCACCGTGAGCGGACCGATCTGCGCCGTGCGGGTGCAATGAGTGCCCCCGCAGGGAGACACGTCGAATCCCTCGATGCTCACCACCCGAATCCGCTCTTCGACGCTGGGCGCCCGGCGGAGCGGGAGGGACCGCAACTCGACCTCGGAAGGGAACCACGCGCGCACCGGTACGTCGTCTTCAATCCATCGATTGGCCAGGGCTTCCGCCTCCGCCACCCGACTTTCCCCGATCGACTCCAAATCCGTGTCGATGGTACAGGCACTCCCGAACAGGCGGGAGGATACGGTTTCGGCCCCCGCCACCTCCTGGAGGGCCCGTGAAAGGAGGTGCTGACCGGTGTGGAGCGCCATGTGGAGGCGGCGCCGGGCTCGGTCAACAGAGCAGGTCACCTCGGGGAGGAGATCAGGAGGAGGGGCCTCCCCCAGAAGGTGATGGACCACCCCGGTAGCGTCGACCTGGGTGTCGACGACCAAAAGATCGCCGATGGTGCCGACGTCTCCAAGTTGGCCTCCGGACTCGGGATAGAACCACGTTCGATCCAGGACCAGGGCGGGTGTGCCCTTCCAGGCGCCTACCCCCAGAATCCTGGCCTCGCCCCTCAGCACGAGCGGATCGGCGAAGTGTTCGAGGGTTGTGGATGGGAATGGCATAGTCTGGGGTTGTAGCAACCGGAAGTCGATCGCCGCGCCCGAGAAAGGCCGCGCGACTTGCCTCGTAAGACCTCGGTTCGACCAGGGGCCTCGCCGTTCGCGCCGAGCCTCGTTTCCCAAATTGGAGTCTCCAACCATGATCCGTGCGCTTGCCTTGGTGGCCTTGGCCGCCGCCGCCCTCACCGGGTGCATCAAAACCGACACCAAAGCCGTGCTGGAAAAGGACGGCAGCGGCACCATCACCTATGAATCCGCCTACAAACTGGAGGCGGTGGAGTCGGCCCGCACTCGCATCGAGGACATGCGCGCCCAGGCTGAAGAGGCCGGTCGCGGCGCCGGCCAGACGGATCAGGCGGTCGAGCAGTTCGACAAGTTCCTGAAGGGCTTCGAGCCGGAGGCGGTAAGCGCCGACCTCAAAGCTCGCGGCTACGAGGTCGTGAGCACCACCCCATTCGAGGCCGAGGGGTACAAGGGAGTGAAAGTCGAGGCGAAGTTCACGGACATCAGCACGATTCTCCAGAAGGAGCGCGATGCCCGCGACGCGGAGCGAGCCAAGGCGGAAGCCGAGCGCGCGGCCGCCGGTGAAGGTCAAGGCGAAGGTCGCAACCGCCGTCGTGGTATGGGCGGCATGGGTCGCATGGGCGGGATGACGGCCCAGCTCCAGCCGACGCCGACGATGGTCCAGGGTTTCGAAGTCACCCCCGATCCCAAAGTCGGTAAGGCGGTGCTCATGGCTCCGGCGTCGGGCCGCATGGGTGGGATGACTGGCGGGGGCCGCGGTGGCGCGGGCGGCGGCGGACGTGGTGGCATGGGCGGCAACATGGGCATGGAGGACTACCGCCGCACCCTGCGCATCAAGTTCCCGGGCAAGATTGTAGAAGCGCAGAACTGCCGCAAAGAAGACGATCACACCGTGAGCATGTCCGTGAAGGGCAGTGACATGACGCCCGACGAGGACGGAGAACTCTCCGGGATCATGAAAGAAGGGGTCTCCGTGACTTTCGAAGTCCCCGAAGGCTGCAAGATCCAGTTCATCGATCCCAACGCCAAAAAGGCGCCCAAGGAAGGGGAAGCCCCGAAGGAAGGCGAGCCCACCGAGGGCGAGCCGCGTCGGCGTCGCGGCGACCTGCGCGGCGGTGGCTGAGCCGTCACCAACGCCAAATTCGCAACTCGGGGCCGGGACAATCCAGGGGATGTCCCGGCCCTTCGTGTTACCGCCCGGGACTAGGGCGACTTGGGCAGCTAACGATCGAACTCCTGGGCCGTCCCCCCATCACGGAGGCTACCCATGAACATCTCGCGGCTCGCCCTCGTCGCTCCCCTCTTCTTGGTTCCCTGGCCGCTCCTGGAAATCTCCTCCATACCGGCGCCCGACCCTACCCACGAGGACGTCGCGAGGCAGGTTTTCTACGCCGTCTTGGAGAACTGCTACGAGGAGGGACTGTCCACCGAGGACGTGAAGATACTCCTTGCCTCCGACCAAGGCAGCGGAGCACCTCAGCACTTCGTTCCCGGCTGCCCGCTCTGCCTTCCGGTCCAGCGCGCCCTCACGGTCTACGCGGGTCGACCCAAGCTCCCCGGAACCAAGGAGGCGACCGACACCTTCGGCACCGGGCTTTCTACATCCGAGCGGGAGTCGCTTCGCACCTCTGACTTGGAGACGAGACTCTCCGTCCTCCACGATTTTGTGGAGCGCAGCATGCAGAGGCGAATCACGCTCCGCCGCCTGACCCCGGAGGAACGGAGGGTGGTGCAGTCACGCCTCGACGACCTGCGAGAGAAGGGAGTCGCGATCCTGAAGGGACTAATCGACGGCGGCTTCAGCGGCACGATGGCCGGAGCCAAGAGCTGCCCGTCCTGCGACGGCGGGTCCGGGCATTGAGCCGAGCGCGCCCGCGGATGGCGAGCGCGCTCCGCGAACTCACTTCTTTTCGGGCTCAGCTGCCGCCGGCGCCGGAGCGGGCGGCGTGTAGGGAATCACGTTGCGCACCGCAGCCTGCGCATCCTTGAGCCAGCTCGGAGCCGGTTCCCAGCGCCACACCGCGTAGAAGAGGCCGGCGAGGAACAAGATGCCGATGATGATCTTCGGCCACGGCGACTTCTTCGGCGCGAAGGGATCCGTGAGCAACCGGTTCGAGCCAGCCGGAAGCGTCGCGGTTTCGGTGAGTGCCCCACCGAGCGGGACGTTGACCTTCATGCGTCCGTTCACCGCCCAGCCGTTGGCGTCGAGGATCGGGCCGAGATTGCGCTGGCGCAACTTCATCCACGCGATGAGCATCGCGGGGCCCGAGATGGCGAGCAGGAGGCCGATGACACCGAACGGGATCCACTTCCCGAGACCGAGGAAGGATTCCAGCAGTCCACCGATCGCGGCAGTGATCGCACCCACACCCACACCCAAGGCTGCCACCACTCCGACGTCGAACTTGGGCTTGGGCGCGGCAGCCGGGCCCTGGGTCGCGGCCTCACCGGTGGCCTGGGCGGTCGCGATCAGCTTCGAGGTGCTCGCTTCGTCGGCCGCGGCGGCCCGCTTGGCCACCGACTCCTCAATCCAGCGGAGGAGTTTTTTGTACGGTCCGAAGAATGCCTGCCGGATGCTGATCGGGTTGTCGACGATCTTGGTGATCGTCGCATCCCAGTCCCGTCCCTTGCGGTCGTAGAACAGACCGTTGCGCCCGACCATGAGATGATCGGAATCACCCGCCGTGAAGGCGGCGGCAATGGTCATCTTCTCGCCCGAGGGGCGCGTCACATCGCAGTAGGCCAAATAGGACTTGGCAAGCGTCGCGAGCACCCCGTGTTTTCCGGGATCGTCGACGCGGACGCACAGGTCACAACTTCGTCCGTCGAGATAGAGCGTGCCCGCCTGGAAGACCGCCGGGCGCTTGCGTGAGTAGAAGTCCCCGAAGGCCACGAAGTTGTTCAGGAGTTGGTAGAGATCGCGGTAGTAGCGGGTCAGGCGCTCGACTTCAGCGAGGCCCTCGAACTCCTTCGCGACCGTGAGGTCCTGGGCAATCGCCTTGTGCAGCAGCTCTTTGGCCTTGGAAGCCAAGAGATCTTTGGCCCGCTTGATTCCCAGGCCCGCGACCTTGGCGCCGCCCTTAGTGGCGTTCCAGCCCTCGAAGGCGACAAACTTCCCACGAATCGTGGCAAAGTCGGCTTCAGAAAGGGACTTCTTGTCGGCGCCGAGCAGGGGTTCGACTACCAGCTTTTGGAAGGTCGCCATCGCGCCCGCCCAGGCCGGGTTGAGCTTGTCGCCGGTGGGCAACGCTCGCCCGGCTTCGATCTGGGCCAGGGGGAAGTGAGCAACATCTTGGCTCGCGACCGACAGGTCCTTGGCCGCGATTTCCAGATACTTGGCCTCGGCTTGGTTCAGGAGGGCCTGGGCCCGCGCATCGAAGGCCGCGAGCCGGCAGCGAGCGAAGTAGTCTTCGATCTTATTGGCCACCGCGGTCATTGCGGCGTGCGCGGGGGCAGTCCCCTCGCCGAGGGGCATGACTCCCTTGGCGTCGGCCTCCGCGAGCTTGTGCCAATCCGCGAAGGCTTGCAGCTCGGCGAAGAAGGCATCCACCGCCGCGGCATTGAACCCGGCCTTGCCGCTTCGGTCCGGAGTGCCTCCCATACAGGCGACCACTTCTTCGGCGACCTTGCGAAGAGCCGCATCGTCGATGCTCTCCGGCGGAACGATTCCGTCCCCGTTGAGTTTGGCGGTGCCGAAGATCTTGGCAGTCTCCATCGCATCGGCGACCGAGATCTCCGTCTCGTCCCCCTTGCCGAGGCCTTCGAGGATTTGCTTGGCGGCCCCGAGCATGATCTTGCCCTCGGGGGTGCCGGTTTGGATGGCAGACAGCGGCATGGTTTCGCTGCCGTCGAGCAGGCCGTCGGGCTTGGCGAGAACCTTCTTCAGCCAACGGGTGGCCGCCAGGATTTCGGGAGCCCGAACTCGCCCGTCCTTGTCGGTATCGAGGAGTTGGAGGGTACGCTCGTCGAACTCGAGCCCCTTGACCGGGCAGCTCAGCGCGACCCAGAGCTTTTGATCCAAGTTTTCGAGGTTGAGGATGTCGGCGCCGGATTCCAGGAGAACCTGGTCGACGCCGCCAGCCCGGAAGAAGGACCAGCGGTGAGAATTCGAAGTGCGGGTAGCCATAATCAAGACTCGCGGCTGTGGACGCGATGGGAGGAGAGGACGCCGAAAATGCGTCCGTGGTGGTGCGAGACAGTGTCCCACCGACCCCGTTCGCACAAGGTCCGGAATTCGAGTCCCGTTGGCGCCAGCATGACCGCCCACTACCAGACACCACTGCTCCCCATACTCACGGGCCTGTCACTCCTCTTGGCCGCCTGCTCGGGGGGAAACGCCGACGTGCCACCTCCACCCATGCGGGTGCGTTGGGCACCGGCGGCTTCCGCAGGAAAGCCCCTCGGCCCGGAAAGCCTAGGCGCCCATTTCCGTCACCACTCGCCCCACGGCGCGATCTCGCCGGACGGCCGCACCATCGCCGCCTCCGGTGACACACCCTCACTCTGGGAACTGGAGTCGGGCGCCTTGACGGAGCTCGCGCAGCCGGCACTTGCGAGTTGCCGGTGCCTCCTCTTTTCACCGGACGGGCGCCGGCTCGCGGGCCTGGTTCCGGACGGGCGTCGGCTCGTGGTGTTGGCCTGGCCGGTACGCTCAGTAGTCGTGGAGGTCGACCTTCCGTTCGAGGCCGAACGGATCGCCTTCGAGGGCACCGGCGACACCATTCTGGCCTCGGGACGCGAACAATTCGCCACGGTGGACCTCACCTCCGGTCTCGTCCACGAGCCGGTCGCCATCCCCGATCCGGACTTGATCGAAGCCTTCGCCGGTCCCTCCCCGGGAGAATGGCTCGCCATCGGCACCGGGCTTCGTCCCCGGACTCGCCTGCTCCGATTGCGGCCTGGACAGGCCGAGTGGGCCGTCGAGAGCGCCCTGATCACGCAGGTGCGCCAAGACCGAGCCTTCCTGCGATCAACCCTGACGGACGGGCGCGACCTCGGAATCGCCATCGATCCGGACGCGGGCGCCCGGCTCCTTGGTTTCCGGGGCACCCCCGCGACGGTCTTGGTGCCGCCCGAGCGTCTCCCCTCCCGAGCGGTGCTGGCCCGAAACGGAGCGTGGGCGGCCGTGCTCGCGAGAACCGCCGCCGCGGCCGACGAAGACTCCATTTCCGTGTTTGCCGGGACCTCCCGCCATCCCGCCCTCGTGATCGACCTGCCCGTCGGCGAGAGCTTCATTTTCGATTTTGTCGGCGGGAACTCCGAGCTCTGCGTTGCGTCAGAAAGCGAAGGCAGCGTGGTTGTGTACGCGCTGCCCACCGGGGAACGCCGATTCGAGGGCCGCCTGGGCGGGTGTTTGCCTCGGAGCCTCGCGAGCTCCGCCAACGGACGCACCATTCTGGCGATCGACGAGGATGGCCTCGGTTGGGCCTGGCGGCGTACGCCCTGACCCGACTTACGGACTCGTGACAGGCGAATCGTCCCGCCAACAGTACTGTCCAGACACCGATGAGGATTCCAATCATGTTCATCAAAATCACCCTGGCGGTCGCCGCCTTGGCTCTCGTGTCCGCAGCCCAGCTCCCCGCCAACGTCGGCAAAGTGGACCGTGTGGTCCTTTACCGCGGCCAGGCACTCGTGACCCGCAGCATCGCGGTTTCGGCCAAGGACCGACTCGTGGAGGTCCTGATCGAAAATCTGCCCGAGCGGGTCGTGTCACCAAGCCTGTTCGCCGAGGCCTCCGAAGGCGCGGAAGTGCGGGCGGTGCGTTATCGGGAAGTCCCACTCGCCGCGGCGGGGACCGAAGCGCTTCGGGAACTCGAGGAGCGGGCCGAGGCGCTGCAAGACCAGATCAATCGCGCGGAGCGCACGAAGTCCCTGGCCGAGTCCGAGATCAACTCCCTCGCGAGCCTCCACGGATTCGTGGTGCCGACCGCGCACGGGGACCTCGGGAAGGGCGTGCTGAACGCCGAGGTGTTGGAGCGACTCATCACCTTTGGAGCGGAGCGGCGCAAAGCCCTCACTGGGGAGATTCTCGACACCGAAGTCGAGATCCGGCGCCTGCGGCGTGAACTCGACGCCATCGTCCGCGAGCGGGCGGCCCGCGCTCCGGCCGGGCCGAAACTCCGTCGCGAAGCGCTCGTCTATCTCGAGAAAACGACGGAGGGGCCCGTGCAGCTCCAGCTCTCGTACTTGGTCGACGCCTGCGGTTGGTCGGCGCTCTACAACCTGCGGGGAGCCACCGGAGATTCGAAGGTCGCCATCGAGGCCAACGCCGTCATCCAGCAGATGAGCGGCGAGGAATGGGATCAGGTCGAACTGGTGCTCTCCACTGCGACGCCGGGCATGAACGCCCAGGTTCCCGCATTGTCGCCCTTCAACGTGGCCATGATCGGCGGCCTCTCGACCAATCCCTACCGCTCGGAGGATGTCACCATCGCCGCAGGGCGCATGAAAGACATCCGAGCTCGCCAGGAACTAGCCAACATCGCCATGTTCAATGCCGCCAGTCTCGGCGCCAATCTCCAATCCAATTGGGCGTTGAACAACCTCGCGGTCGAATGCCAGACGATGGAGCTGAACGAGGACAAATCCCTGCTCCAGGCGGCTTCCGAGCGGGCGGAGTCTGAAGAAGGCCCGAGCGTGTCTTATCGCCTCTCCGGTCGGGTGAGCCTCGCGAGTCGGCACGATCAGCAGCTCGTGCGCATCGCAAAGCTGAGCCTGCCGGGAAGACACTACTTCGTGGCCTCCCCACTCCTCAGCGATTGGGTCTTCCGCGAGGCGTCCGTCGCCAACCAGAGCGAACTCGATCTCCTCGGAGGGGAAGCCAACGCCTACCTGGACGGCCGATTTGTCGGCAAGACCGAGATCCCCTCGATCGCCCGTGGCCAACGATTCGTGATCGGCTTTGGCGCCGATCCGCAACTTCGCACCAGCCGCACCCAAGTCGATCGCACGGAGACCGTGCAGGGCGGAAACAAGGTCACCAAGCTGACCTACCGCCTCACGCTCGAGAACTTCAAATCCGAGGCAGTCGAAATCCTCCTGCAAGATCGTGTCCCGCACGCCGACCAAAAAGAGACGCTCCGCGTGACCCTGGCCGAAATGGACGGAACTCTGAGCGACGATCCCGACTACCTGCGCATCGAACGGCCGATGGGGATCCTGCGTTGGAATCGCAAGGTCGAGGCCAATGCCCTCGGCGACAAGGCCCATTTGTTCCAGTTCGCCTACAGCCTCGAGCACGATCGCAACCTCACGATCGGAGTGCCTTCCGCCGAGTCGAGCAAGAAGGCCCAGCAGGAGTTCGAAACGCTCCTGAAGCAGCGCGCCGCGCGGTGAGTCGTCGCGGTGGAGCGGGGCTCACTCCGCGTTGGCGTCGGCCAACAGGAAGTTGAGTTCGCTCCCGGGAGCAAATTCAACCGGCTCGCGTCCGCGACGAAACAACCGCGCCCCGTGGATTCCCCGAAGCTGCGCCCGATCTCCCTGCACGCGCAGTTGAGCCCCTTCGCGAAGGCCCAACACCGGCAGTTCGTTCATCTCGTGATACTCCCGAAGGCGCGTCTCCCGGGTTTCCCCGTGGTGCTTGCTCGTCGGATCGGGATCGAGATAGTGGGCGTTGAGCTGGAAGGGGATCAACTCCAGCGCCTTGAAGTTGCGGGGAAAGACGATCGGCATGTCGTTGGTGGTCATGATCGTCGGACAAGCGAGGTTCGAACCCGCGCTCGAACCCATGTACGGCACCCCCGCCCGGATCCGACTGCGCAGCTTCGGGAGTAGCCCCGCGTTCTGCATGGAGGCGAGCAACCGGAAGGTGTTGCCACCTCCGACAAAAAAGCCCTGAGCCTCTTTGATCGCGGTCGCGGGGTCCGCAGTCTGGTGGATAGAGGTCAATTCGAAGCCGAGTTCGGCAAAACGATTGCGAACCTTGGCGGCGTAAGCATCGTGATCCTTCAGGGCGAACGGGAAGAACAGGATCTTCTTCCGGTTGGAAAAAAGCGCCCTGACGTCCGCCTCGCACTGTTCGAGGTAGCCGTAGCCGTGCACGACCGAGGAGCTGACGAGGAGAAGGTCTCTCATGGCGCAGGCATCCTAAGGGCCGAAGTGGACTGGGCTTCCGCCGTTCTATCGATATTTCCGCACGATCACTGCCAAAGTTCGCTATTTCCGTCACACCGCGCGCCTCGTATCTTGCTGGTGACTGAAGGTGGCTGCTCACGGATCGGACCAGCCACCCGGGGAGGAACCCCATGAACAACCAACTGAAGACTATCGTGCTCCTCGGCGGGCTCTCCGCCATTCTGATCGGGATCGGCGGTGCCATCGGGCAGGGCGGCTTGATCGTCTGCTCCGTGCTGGCGGTCGCCATGAACTTCGGCGCTTATTTCTTCTCCGACAAGATGGTTCTCCGGGCCCACCGCGCCCAGATCGTGACGGAGCGGGAAGCGCCCGAGCTCCATCGGATGGTGAAAGAGCTCGCCGATCGCGCGGGCATTCCGATGCCGAAGGTCGCGGTCATGCCGAGCGATCAACCCAACGCCTTTGCCACCGGTCGCAATCCCGCCCACGGGCTCGTGGCGGTGACCGACGGCATCATGCGCATCCTGTCCCCCCGCGAACTGCGCGGCGTCATTGCCCACGAACTCGCGCACATCAAGAACCGGGACATCCTGGTCGCCACCATCGCCGCCGCTGCCGCGTCGGTGATCAGCAGCGCCAGCAACCTGTTCCTCTGGTTCGGCGCGGGCTCGCAGAACAACGAAGAGGAGGGCAGCGGCGCCGGCAACCTCGCCATGCTCATCCTCGCCCCTATCGCGGCCACGCTCGTCCAACTCGGGATCTCGCGCTCGCGCGAGTACCTTGCGGACGAAACGGGCGCCCGCATCTGCGGCGATCCCGAAGCGTTGGCCTCGGCCCTGCAGAAGATCGAGCGCTACGCGCGTGGCATCCCCATGGACGCCACTCCCGCCACCGCCAGCCTCTTCATCATCAATCCCCTGCGCGGCCAAAGCCTCGCCGGTCTTTTCTCCACCCACCCCCAAACCGCCGAGCGCATCCGCCGCCTGATGCTCCTCTCCTCCTCCACCCCCGCCTTCGCCTTCGCGGGCCGCTGACGCATGAGGGGTTAGCCCTGCCCTTGGCAGGCGATCAGAGCTGGTAGAGACGCCTAAACCAGCCGGTGAACGCGGAGAGGAGAGGGTGATTCGTCGAGAAGATGTTCTCCATCACCGCGTTGTGCAATTGCCGTCCTGGCGGGTCTTGCCAGGCCAGCCAGGTGTGAATTCTCGCTTTGTCCCTATGCACGTCTTTGAAGGGCGCCCCCAGGCGGTGCGCTTCTTCCGCGGTACGCTCCGCGAGTTGATCCAAGTCCGAATTCCCCGCGGGGCGGAGATAAGCGAGAAATGTCTCGACCATCCCCCGACTCGAATTGTCCGGCATGATCCAGGCCCCGAAGGAGGGTAACCCACGCTCACGCAAAACCAGTCCCTCCGGCGGCCAATCCTGGTCCTTTGCGGTGTAGTGAGCGGGAATGCGGGCGCGGAGGCGGGCTTGACGGCTCTGAAAACTGTCGTTGGCGTCCAGGATCACACCAAGGGTCTCACAACCAGGTGCTTTGAGCAAAGCCTCGATGGTCCCGGGTTTCAGCAGCTCGTCCACACTGCCCGCGACGTGAATATTGTAGTATTCACTGCCCTTCGGCCCCCAGTCGATACCTGCCTGCGCCATGAGATGAGGAATGAGCCTCTTCTCCTCATCACCCTCGACGAGCAGAACCCTCTCGAAAGACCGATTCACCGCACTTCAATCCCGCGCTCAGCCGCGATCACGATTTCTCTTTCCGAGTATGAGATCGCGCGGTCTTTTCCCCGCTCGATGCGCTGAATCGAGATTTCCCCGGCCTCGTGGGCATCCGGCCTGGCGATAGCTGCCAAGCTGTCGACGCAGTCTCGGCTATGAGTCGTCGCAAACACCTGGACATCCAGGCGCTTAGCGGTTTCGTAGACGAGGCGCCAGAGGTCCGCCATCACGGTGTGGTGCAGCCCAGTGTCGATTTCGTCCACGAGGAGGATGCCGCCCCTCGCTCGAACCATCGACAAAACTACACCCAACATCCGCCACATTCCGTCGCCCATACTCTCAATCGGCACGCGCTGAGGCTGACCGCGCAGCTTGACGACGATTCCGCCGCGATCGGATGCGGGGGAATGCCGCAAGTCGGAGGTAATGGGCGCGATTCGCTCCAGACCTGGTTCGATGATCCGGAGCGCATCGAGAATCGCCTGTTCATCGGGCGTCAGAACCACCTCCTCGAACATCGCAACCAAATCGAGACGGCTTATCGAGTCTGTGGGCACAAGCTGCGCAGGAGTTGCCCCCAGCGGGGACTCGGCCGCAGGACTCTCGAAGACATTGGCCGCGAGTCCACCCGTGGGCGTTAGTCCTACCGCGTACGACGAGTAGCCAGAGTAGGTATCGAAACCTATCATGAGGCGATGGCCGTGTCGGCGGGAATCCGAGGCGCCCGTGGTCGAGTCTCCCTTCTCAAGGCGTTCGACGGGCTTCCTCGTCTCGCTGAGTTCTTCCCCAACTGAGCGCCACGCCGTGGCCACAACCTCAGTGCGCCCTCGGTCGCCCTCCCCGCTAATGCGAAATTCAGCCCGCTCGCCGAGTTCATGTCCACGAAAGAGATTTCGAACGCTCACTTCCAAATCGTGAGGCACCCTCCCAACCTCGTCGGTTGGTAGGCGGCCTGATCTACCCGCAGCCAACCACAAAGCACCGGGCCTCCCGCCCGAAGCAAGGATGCGCACGGCTTCCAGTAACGCGGTCTTTCCGCAGTTGTTGGTCCCGACGCAAAGATTGACTCGCCCGAGACCCTCCAAACGCAAAGTCTCAAAGGTCCGAAAGCCCTGAATTTTCAGCGTGCGAATCACGCGGGCACTCTATCACCCCGCGTAGGCTTCGGTCACTTCTTGGGGGTGGCGTCTTGGACGAGTTTTTGGAGGCGCTCTTGGAGTTTAGCTGCGGAGGGGGTGGCCTCGGAGATGGCGAGGCGGCCTTGCGCGTCGATCACGATCGTCCAGGGCGTAGCGCGGATTCCGGTGGTGCGAATCAGCTCGGTCCAAGTGCACGCGTCCATGCGGGCGTCTTCGAAGATCGGACCTTGGAACCCGGCCTTGCGCGCTTTCTCCACCGCCGCCGCCGGCGTGTTGTGATCGAAGCCCTCGAACACCGTGTGGGCTCCGAGAAAGACGATGTCGTCCGAGGCCTCGAAGTGCTTTTCGAGCGCGGCGTGAACCGGAAGCGCGTGCGTGAAACACGACGGGCAAAATGCCTGATACGCGAGGATCACGGTTACGCGGCCTTTGAGACCGACGAAGGTCGGCGGGGCCTCCCACTCCTCGGGAAGCGTCCAACTCTCCGCGAACCACTCGGGAGCCGGCGCGCCGATCTTCGCCTCCAGCCAGGCGTAGGGTTTGCGCATGGATTCGAAAGTGCCCGCGACCATGGACAGGCTGAGATCCTCACCGCCGCGGTCAATCGCGAGCTTGACCCCGCCTTTGGGCGGAACGGCGTAGAGCAGTCCCCGCGCCTGAAGGGGCGAAAAAATCTCGCGGTCGCCAACTTTCTGGACGATGTCGCCGGCCTTCAGGCCAGCCTTGGCGGCCGGTCCCCCCTCCGCTACCCGAGCCACCACGGTGTCGTTCCCGCTTTGGGCGAAGGTGACGCCGAAGACTCCGGGCGCCTTCGGCTCTCCCTGAGCAACCGTCCACCCCGAGGCTAGGGCCAAAATCAGGACGGCCCGGGTACAAGTGCGAATCATCGTCGTCTCCCAACCCCCGATCCCGGGCTGGCAGGGGCTCGGAACCGCAGGTCAAGCCCAGCTTACCCGCCTGCCACCGGCAATCCGTCCCCTCGCCTCCCGGCCGGGCGGAGCCGTTCCAGTGGGTTCGCCCTCCTCATTCCCCCGGGGGGCCAGTAGCATCCGGCCCGAGGAACAAGATGAAGACTGCAACGGCCAAGAAGTTCGTGAACGGGGTGTGGGATCAGACGATCGTCCCGACCCTGCACGACTACATCAAGATTCCGAACAAGTCGCCCGCCTTCGACCCCCAGTGGGCGGAGGCCGGCCACATGGACCGGGCGGTCGACCTGATCCAAGGGTGGTGCAAGGCGCAGCCGATCGAGGGGCTCACCGTCGAGGTGGTGCGCCTCCCCGGCCGAACCCCCGTCATTTACATGGAGATCCCCGGCGAGGGCGACGACTGCGTCCTCCTCTACGGCCATCTGGACAAACAACCGGAGATGAGCGGTTGGGCCGAAGGCCTGTCGCCCTGGACGCCGGTCCTCAAGAAGGACAAGCTCTACGGACGAGGCGGCGCCGACGACGGCTACGCGGCCTTCGCTTCACTCACCGCAATTCGAGCTCTGCGCGAAGCCGGTGGCAAACACTCCCGCTGCGTCGTCATCATCGAAGCGTGCGAGGAGAGCGGTAGCTACGATCTCCCGGCCTACATCGATCATCTGAAGAAGCGGATCGGCTCGCCGAGCCTTGTCATCTGCCTCGATTCCGGCTGCGGCAACTACGACCAACTGTGGTGCACGACTTCGCTCCGCGGAATCGTCGGCGGCACCCTCGAAGTGCGCGTGCTGAAAGAGGGAGTGCACTCGGGCGACGCCAGCGGCATCGTGCCATCCTCCTTCCGCGTCCTCCGCATCCTGCTCGACCGCCTCGACCAAGTCGCAACCGGCAAGGTGAAGGTCAAAGACCTGCACGTCGCGATACCGAAGCAGAGAATCGCCCAAGCGGCGGTCGCCGCCAAGGTGCTCGGCACCAACGTGTACGAGAAGTTCCCGCTCCTCAAAGGAATGGTGCCGGTCGCGACCGACCCCAAGGACGCGATCCTCAACCGAACTTGGCGGCCCGCCCTCTCGATCACGGGAGCCGAAGGACTGCCGGCCATCGCCAACGCCGGGAACGTGCTTCGACCCTACACTTCGGTGAAGATCTCGATGCGCATCCCGCCGCGATGCGACCCCGCCAAGGCCACCAAGGCGGTGAAGGCCGTCCTCGAACAGGACCCGCCCTACGGGGCTACCGTGAAGTTCCATGCCGAACATGCCGCAGTGGGTTGGGATGCACCCTCGCTCTCGCCATGGCTGGATCGCGCGGTCGGAGAGGCTTCCGAGACCTTCTTCGGACGTGAAGCCGTCTGGATGGGCGAGGGTGGCACCATCCCGTTCATGGGGATGCTCGGGGAGCGCTTCCCGGCGGCCCAATTCATGATCACGGGCGTGCTTGGACCTCACTCGAACGCGCACGGGCCGAACGAATTCCTTCACATTCCCACCGGAAAAAAGCTCACCGCCTCGGTCGCGCACGTCTTGGAAGCCCACTTCAACCGGACTCGTTGATTCCGGCCTCGCCGAGGCACCGCCGCTGCTTCTGAACGGGCTCCCCTCGGAATTTCCACATCCTTCTCCCCCGACGCGAATGTCCAGGCGCCGTTCTTTCCGCTTTTCCATTGAGGGTCTGACTCCATGTCCAAGTTCGTCGCCATCGGATTGTTGGTCGTACTGGGGGGATTGGGAGCGGGTTTTGCGCTGCTCAGTCGATCCGAATCCGCCAAGGATGCTCAGGCTGCGGCCGAGTTGGCCCGGCTCGAGGCGGAGCGCCAGCTCGATCATCTGAAGGCTGCCGGGACTCACACCCCGGGTAGCGCCTCGGGAGTGAACCCGGAGGCGCTCCTGGCCTGGCTCACGGAACGCGGCCTCGCAGGCGTCTCTCTCAACGAACACCAAGCGATCCTGACGGGGCGCATTCTCAAACCCAGTGAGACCGCCGGACAAACCGTCCCGGTGGCCGATGCCGTCGTCGAATTCCGTCGCATCCATCCCGACGGCAGCACCGATCCCGCGACTGTCGCCTCCGCGACCAGCCGTCCAGACGGCCGTTGGTTCACCACATGGGGCCTTGACGCCGGCTGCTCGCTGACTGCCTCCGCGGTCGGAGCCACCCCCGCAACCCTAAAACTCGGACGAGAGCAACTCGCGGCGCGCCTCGTCGACGCCGGCGATCTTCTCCTCGCCACACCCTCGACCCTGACGCTCAAGGTGACCACCGGAGTCGACACGCTCATGGAGAAGGTCACCCCCGTCGAAGGCTTCGCGGTCCGCGCGAAATCGGCCGACGGAACCGTCCTGGGCGAAGGCAAGACCAACGCGGAGGGCCAGTTCGTCTTCGCCGAATTGGCCGGCGGCGCGATCCAAATCGAAGGGGAGCTCGCTCCTTACGCTTCGTTCTCGGAAAAACTGACCCTGACGACGCCACGGCAAGAACACACGGTCAATTTGCAGCTTGTCGGCCGTGTGCGTGTCAAGGTCAAAGCCGCCACCGGGGCCGCGCTCACCGCCTTTGCCGTCTCCCTCGACATCCACCGCGACAACTACGGTTGGATGATGCCCAACATGACCGATATCTCCGAGGTCGACCGCGAGGGATTTGGTCTCGTGGAAGGCGTCAAGGTCGGCAAGCACGATCTCTACGCCACCGCCCCCGGTCACGCGGTGGGCAAGCTCACCCCAGTCGATGTCAAGCCCGGCGAGGTCACCGACGTCGAAGTCACCCTGCCTCCGGGATTTCCGCTCGAGGGTACGGTCGTCACCAAGAAGGACGGAACTCCGATCGCGGGAGCGATCGTGTTCAGCGAGAAGGACCTCCTCCCCTCCACCGTGGACACCGACAAGTCGGCCGGCTTCCTGCCAATGGCACGAGCCACCAAGACCGACGGTCAAGGTCGCTTCAAACTCGAGGATCTGACCGAAGGCTCGCACCAACTCAGCGCCATCCACCCCGACTTCGCGGAGGGAACCCTGCAGGCCGCCAAAGTTGGCAAGGGCCTGCCTCCCCAGGAAATTGTGGTGAAGCTCAGCACGGGAGCCTCGCTCGAAGGCCACACCTACGACGCCAACGGTCAGATATCGAAGGGTGACCAACTGATGGTCATCGGAATCATGGACCGCAATCAAAAGAAGAAGGCGCCCAAGCTCGCAAACAGCAACGAAGAAGGCTACTACCGCATCGATCACGTCCCGGCGGGCGTGCGGGGCGTAGTGCGAGTCGCCGCCAATGCGAGCGCCAACGAGCAGAAATTCGACTTCAAGATGCAGACGGTGAAGGACGGCGAAGTCACCACCCTCGACTTCGGTGAACGCGGCCAAGCCGCCAAGGTGCGAGGCCGGGTGTTTGATGCCGCGGGCAAGCCCGTACCCGACGTGACGGTGTCGCTCTCGAACTACACCCGCGCCAACGCGGGCATTCCCGAGATCTACCAGGGGGTGGTCGACGCGACCGGCCAGTACGAGATCCACAACGTCAAGCCCGGCACTTACGCCGTTCAGGTGGCGAAGGCATACAAGGGATCGGACTTCGCCAACGTCGACGACACCGTCACCGTCACTGGCGCCGAAATCGTCACCAAGGACATCACCCTCGACGGAGGGTCGCTCGAGGGCACCGTCGTCCAATCCGGTACCGGGAAACCGCTGGAGGAGGGCGAGGTAGTTCTCCTGGTCGACGGCCGCACTTTTGCGGGGCGCGCCGAGCTCGACCGCGGCGGGAAGTTCTCGATCCCGCACGTAGCGCCCGGGGAATACGCGCTCGTGGCCAGCGCGAAGGATCACGGCAACGTCACCAGGCATCCGGTTTCGGTAGCCCGCGGCGAAAAAACCACCCTTCCGCCGATTGAACTGCAAGGTGGTGGCCGCATTGCCGGTAGCGTTCTGAGCGCCGCCGGACAGCCGATCGTGGGAGCCAGGATCAACCTGATCGATGCCCAGAGCGGCGAGACCATCCCGGCGTGGTCGTTTGGCAGCGGTGAAGACGGCACCTTCACCGCCGAGTATGTGCCAGCGGGCAACTACCGAGTGCAGGCCGTGCTCGCGGGACACACCTTCGAACCGGTCCCCACGACCGTCGAGGTCGGGGGCACCGCGACCGTGACTCTGCGAGCCCAATAGTCAACGGGCGGCGTCGTGTCCAGGCAGGGGCCCGGACGCCCATCGGTCAGAACGAATACTCGAGACCGATGAGACTCAGGATGTCGAGGTTGTCGGTGTCGCCCGGCGGATCGGCCTGGTAGTTGAGTTCGAGCGACGCACGCAGCCGCATCGATTCCGAGACGGGAATCGACAGGACTGTGAGAGAGCGGCCGATCCAGCGCCCGAAGTCGTTCAACGGGAACAGCACCTCAAGGAGCTGTTCAAACTTCAGGGCATCAAAGAGGATGTTGCGATACTGGGTCGCGAGGCGCACGGCGGGTGAAAGTTCGCTGTCCTCGTCGGTCGTGTAGGACTCGTAAATGCCCGAGATGCCGGCTTCGACCGACCAGAACCGGTCGTCATCGACCTTCCAGAGCATGTCACCGATACCGACGCCGAGGATCACCCGCAGGTCGATGCTCTGGATCTCGTCGTGGAGCCCGTCCGCCTGCGCATAGAAGTAGAAGGTCCGGTTGAAGAAATGTTCGTAGCGCAGCCGCGCCGCGAGCGATTCCGCGGTGCGCTCACCCTCGGTGTCGCCGTAGATCGCGTCCAGGATCGCGAGGAGTTTATCCTCCTCCCAGTTGCGCTGGGCTTCGGCGTGAAAAGCGACCAGGAGGGAATCGACATTGCCACTGCGGATCGATGAGGAGAGAGCGATCTTCCCTTTCCAATCGGTCGGTTCGAGCGGCGTGGTGACCGGAGGCTTCTCGGGCGCCTTTTCCGGGGCCGGGGCGGCCTCGGCGACTGCGGCAGTGGGAGTGCCAAGTTGGTTCGGACCAACCCGCATCCAACCTTCGGAACCGAAGAGGAGTTGCAGGCGACCGTCGACGATCCCGTCGATCGTTCCGGTAACGCGGTCACCGTTCAAAAGCGTGAGGGTGACCGGCGTGGTCGACCGCACCTGCGTGACATCGCTCCACGCGATCGTGCGGGAGCCACCGCTTCCGTCCCGGACCACCACGCCGGCGCCGTCCACGAGCGTGATGCGGCCTTCGGCCACTCCCCCGCTCGCGAGCCAAACCGTGTCGCCTTGCGCAATCAGCGCGAGCGACAGTCCCATCACGAGAGCCATACTGGCCAAGAGCTTCGACTTCATAGTTCCCTGTATTCTTCTGGCTGATCGCCGCGCCTTCGCGGCGGCCGACATGGTAACGCTCGGTGGCGCGACCCAAGCGTCCAGGGAATCGACAGACACTCGCGAAGCCTCGCTACCGATGCGGATCGGCCGCCGGGAGCGCTCGCTCGAGCGGTCGTAATACGCCCGGGTCCACCCACGCCATCCGAAGTGTCCCAGACACGTCCCCGTGCGTGCTGACCAAGAGCAGTCTCGAGCCGATCGCGACCGCGCGGAGATGCTCGGGAGGCAGGCCGTGGTTCTCGATGAGGAGTTCGAACCTCCCCACCGAGGGATCAAGGACCTCGATCGACCGATCCGCCTCGAACTTGCCGGCCTTGGGTCCCTCGCGACTCCCGCCCAAGAGGAACAGTCGCCCCCCCACCGCGATCAGCTCGCCTCCGACCCGATGGTGGTGCGGCTTCGGCCCCTGGCTCCAGGTCCGAGACTGGATGTCGAGCACATCCACTTCGCTTACCGGGGTGAACTGCGGTCCAAGGCCGCCGACGAGGTAGATCCGGCCCTCCGATTCCGCAGCGCCAAAAGCTCGACGGAGCCGGGGCAACGAGAGCCCGGTCGCAGCCCACCTCGCAGTCGGCCCATCGTCACGGGCGAAGACCTCCTGGGTACCCGCGAACGGATCGCCATCGTCTTCCCGGCCAAGCCAGTTCCAGCCGCCCAGCACCCAGATTGTGGTGCCCACGGAAACCACGCCACATTGGGATCGGGCGAGGTCCAGGGCCTCCGCTCGTTTCCAAGTCTTGGCGGTGGAGTCGAGGACAAATCCCTCGCCAAGGGTGCGGGCAGTGGTCCCGTCGTGGCCAAAACCACCCCATACGGCGAGACTGTCCCCCAAACTCGTGAGGAAGGGCGCTTGGCGAGCCGACGGCGCCGGTGGCAGCGCTTCGAATTGCAACGTCGTCAGGTCCAGGCTCCAAAACTCGTCGACGAACGACTGCGGTTCAAACGCATGCTGCGCGGCAGCCGCATTGCCTCCGAGAAAGAGCAGCTTGCGATCGTGCACCAAGAGCGACTGGCGATTGCGCGCTCGCCCGGGGTAATCGAGGCTGAGATGGGCAATTTGCGTTTCGGAGGTTGGAGCGTGAGACAACCGTTCGACGGTGGCCACGAGACCCGAGCGGCCTCGCCCTCCCGCCACGATCACCCCGCCCTCCACTTCGACCAGGCGATGGAAGCTGCGGGGGGCGAGGAGCGATCCGACCGTCGCCCAGCCCTCACCTCGAGGCTCGACGAGCTGTCCCGAGGGCAAGCTCACGAGGAGGCGCCCGCCTGCGGCCACCGCGGAAGCGCCAAACCCGTGCTCGGGTAGTCTTGGTGCGGGACTCCAGGCTCGGGTGCGAAGGTCGTACCGATCCGCCGCAAAACTCCGGCCACCGGTTTCCGCCAATCCGCCGACCACGAACAGATCGTCTCCCACCACGGCCGCCGCCACCGCCCGCCTCGAGAATGGGGCCTTCCCCAGATTCTCCCAGACCAGCCGCCCATCGACGATGCGCCCCGCGAGCATGCACTCGTGCCAGACCGCGTCCTTCGCCCGCCCCGAGACGGACCATCCCGCCACCACGATCACGGTGTCTCCCCACACCGCCACTTCATGGGAAGAGCGGCCCTCCGGCAGGGGTGACTCAGCGCGCCACGAACTTTCTCCGGGCGCCCACGACGCGACCTCGGCGGTCGAGTGCAGGTCTCCAACGCCTCGTGCCTCGAGCCCGCCGATGCGGAAAAGACGTCCCCCGAAGGCGACCAACGCACTCGACTGGAGTCGCGGAGCTCCTCGAAGCTCGACGATTCCCGCCCCTTCCCAACCCATCGACTCGAGCCGCGCGGTTTGTGTCTCGGGACGGTAGTCGTGCGGAGCGCCGGTAGTGCCTCCGAAAAAGTAGGCCGAGCCGCCCAGCACGGCACCCCCCAGGGACGCACTCGGAACGGCGATGCGTTCGACTCGAGTCGGAACCCACCGCTCCGATTGGCCTCGGGCCAGCGACAAGCAACCAAGACCGACCACCACAATTTGCAACGTCTTGAAATTCAAGGTGAACTCCTCCTCCGGCGCCACCGGATCAGAAACAAACCCCGTTGACCAGAATGAAGTCTTGGGCGGTCATGCCGAAGAATCCCTGGCTCGCGAAAAACGCGTCGTCGTCTCCGTCTTGATCCACGTCCGCAACCGCGACCGCGAGGAAAATCTCCGCTGGGGCCGAGGTGAGCAGGCTGGTCGAAAAAGTGCCAAACGCTCCACCCTGTGCTCCGCCCTGGTTGATCTGGACGAAGGGAACGTCCTGGGGACCGCCCACCGGGTGGGTGCTCACGACCACGTCGAGGTCACCGTCCTGGTCCAGGTCCGAGAGCGCGCAGCCCATGTGCAAGTTCACGGCGCCGGTGGCGGCGATCGTCGTCACCGAAAACGAGAGATTGCCTTGGTTCCAAAACACCCGATCGGGCTGCCCGATGTTGGTCACATACACATCGAGATCGCCGTCCTGGTCCAAATCCCCCATGGCCCCGGCGGTGGAATTGTCGAACGGAGCTGGGAACAGCGCGGGGTTCGCGCCCGAGAACACGCCGACGCCGTTGTTCACGAGGAGGAGATCGGTTCCGTCGCGCACGAGCACGAGGTCCGTACTCCCATCCCCATCGACATCGCCAGCGACAATGGCATCCGTCTCGCCGGGTTGGTTCCAACTGGCGTTCGCGAAGTGCGCCGCCGAGAGGCTAAATACCCCCGCTCCGAGGTTTTCGAACAGTTCGCACGGCTGCGGGAGCGCGACCCGGTCGACCCCGTTACCGCAGATCAGGTCCAGATCGCCGTCGTTGTCGACGTCCACGAACTCGGCGGACTGCGTCTCGTAACCGCCCCCCGGGAAGTTCGGATCGGGAGCGAATCGACCCTCCACCCCCGACTGCACTCCCCCCTGATTGATCAGGAGCATGTTGTTCGAGTTCACCGCGCCGGACGGAGTTCCACCATCGTCGGTTCCGAGAAACAGATCGATGTCGCCGTCTCCATCCACGTCACCGGGAACGACGCACAGCGAGGGGTAAATGAACCCGTTGAGCGCGTTGATGACGTCGTCCGCGTAGGACCCGATCGCGCCGCCCTGTAAGCCGCCCTGATTCACGAGGACTTGCAGGCCTGCGGATCCCGGCAACGCGTTGCCCGAGTTCGCCACCGCCACATCCAAGTCGCCATCTCCATCCAAGTCGGCGAAGCGGACGTCTTCCCCCCTCCAGGTTTCGGCGGGCACTGCACCCGTTGCCACGCTCCAGCTCAGGGGTGCCGCGGCACTGAAGTTGGCCACGAGAGGATTGCTGAGCGCGATTCCCCCCGGCCCGACCACCAGCGCCTGAACGTAAATCGTCGTCCCGGCCAGGGTGGGCGGGAGAGCGAACGTCGAGGACCAGAGTCCGGCCGCGTCGGTCGTCAAACCGAGCGCGAGGCTGTCGACCAGAAGGACGAAGCTCGGACCGAGGTCCAGCGCCACCGTCCCGAGGCCGGGGACTGCCACCGGGCCCGGGCCGATGTCGAGGCCGATCCAGAAGAACGACCCTGGATCAGCCTGCAGCGCCAGCGTCGTAGCGCAGCCCGCCACCGAGGCCGAGAGGCTGAGGGACGGCGCTTGAGCGAGAGCCGTGTCCGCTAGCGCGAGAACCACGCCGAGCGCCCCTACGGCACCCCGAACCCGCCGACCGAACGACCACCGAAGACTCGAATTGCTCATGGGAACCTCCATGAGCCCGAGTGTAGTTAGTTGAGATTGAGTTTCAATTTAATTTAGAATACAATCAAGGAATCGTCTCTAAGTCCTTTTCCAGACGAGAGTTCTTGCTCCCCCACGCCTGCGCAGAACCGTGACTATTTGGTCCTCGGTGGCAGAGCTCGCTTAACGATCGTGAGGAGGACCCCGTCTCGCTCGACTCGGCAGACCTCGATTCCCGGTACCGAGTCATGCCTCCCCCAACGGGTGCTGAGAACGTGGTAATCCGCAAGGATGGTCTCCGTCACGATCTCGACGGAGCTTGGGAGCGCGCCCTCCACCCCGGCTGCCCCGAGGTGAGCCTTCACCCGCACCCGCCGCCCTTCGATGCCGGCCGGATGGTCTCTCTCCAAAATCTTGGCCAACTCGAGACCAGCCTCCCGGTACGAGGTGAGCCAGTAGTCCGCCTCAAACCGGCCGGCCGCCCCGGAGAGGCCTCCGACCAGCGAGTTATAGAAGTTGGCCTGGTACGGGTGTAAGCGGACCATGCGTGCGACGTTCCAGGCGAGGAGCACGACCATTGCCACGCCCGCGAGCACACGAACTCCTCGTGCGCCTGGTCGCGCCATCAATGAGGTGAGACCGACCGCCCCGAGCACGGTGAGCAGTGGCAGAACGAACAACCCATGCCGCATCCCGTCGTACACCGGGCGTCCCGAGCCGACGATAACGATCAGCGGCAACGCCGCCGCGAGGCCCACGATGCGGATTGCACATCCAGACCCGACGAGGGAGCAGACCCGCCCAGCCCTGCTGCCTCGCCACCATGCCACTATTCCGCCCAGCCAAGCCACAAGCAGGGATTCCGGACTCATGATCAGGAAGTGCAGGGGCAAGTAGTGACGGGGAATCTCGGCGGCGGTCAGGTCTCGCCCGAGGTAGCGGGCAGTCCCCGTCCAAGGATAGTCGGCCTGAATACTCAGAGCATGCCAGGGCCGGAGGAAGGGCGAACTCCACGTCCACGGCCAGACCGCCACCATCACGGACCATGCCAAGGCTGCGAAGAGAAGAAACCGCCCGACCACGGCTCGTTTCTCCTCGGGCTCGGCCGCTCTCCAACGCTCGAAGTACACCAAGGCGATGACTGGAGCGAAGATCCCTCCCCCAACGCGGACTCCAAGGGTCCATCCGAACGCGGCCGCTAATCCCAGATCGTCGAGCAGGCTCACTCTCCCGCCCCGGCCGAGTGCCTTGGCTCGCGTGCGCACTAGGAGCCAGAGTGTCACCACCACTCCAGTCGCGAATGGAATGTCCTTGGGATTGGCGAATTGGTGCCCGAACCAGAGCGGGTGCGTCCCGAGCAGCAGCACTGCCCAGCGCGCCGCCGCAGCGCCCCCGAGGGCCTTCGCCAGGAGCCCGGTCGCGAGCAACCCGACCACACCGACCAGCGCATTGAGGAAGTGCCTCACTTCGTAACGGGGCCACGGAATCAACTTCGTTGCCACCGTCGCCGGCAGATCGAAGCCGCCCCCATAGGCTTCCATCGTGGGGTATCCGGCCTCGTAGGGCTCGCCGCGATACGCGTCCAGGATCCGCTCGCCATTCTCGAGATTCAGACGCTCGTCGTAGCTGATCCCGAAGTCCCGAAAAACCGCCACCGTCGTGAAGAAGTAGGCCACGACCAGCGCGGTCAAGCCGACGTCGAAGCTTCGTTTCCATCCCACCGAGTGCATCGCCCGACTCTATCGGCCAGGCGTCGCGGCCGGCTCGCCACCCGAAAGAGACCCGTTGATTCCACCTGAAGGCGCGCCTTTTTTCTCCGAGTGCAATCAAGTCGGATCGCGTCTCTGCCCTCTCCTCGCAGGTCGGGCGGCCGCACTGCGGATTCCACCCGGAATTCGCTGGCAATGGAAGTGCCACCGACTCGAACTCCACCGGGGAATCATCCCGAACGGTAGGCTCTGGATCCGGGAGACTTCATGGACCTCACTTTTCCCCAATGGGCGTTTCTGGTCGGCTTCGTCGCGTACGTCGCCATCCGCGCCGTGTACAAGGAGCGCACCAAGAAGAACCAGGTCGTGACCCGCACCGCGCAGACTCTCGAGACCGCCCTCCTCGTCCTCGTGGCCCTCGGCACCCTCGTTCTTCCGCTCGTCTTCTTGTTTTCCTCGTGGCTCGGATTCGCCGATTACCCACTCCCGCCCACCGGCACGATCGCGGGCGTGATCCTCCTGCCCCTCTCCCTCTACCTGTTCTGGCGTTCCCACCACGACCTCGGCCGAAACTGGTCCCAGACCCTCGAGATTCGCAACAACCACGAACTCGTCACCCACGGTGTCTACCGCCGCGTCCGTCACCCGATGTACACCGCGATCCTGCTCTTCAGCCTGGCCCAGGCCCTCCTCCTCGAAAACTGGCTCGCCGGTCCCTCCGCCTTCCTCACTTTCTCACTCCTCCTCCTCTTCCGCCTCCCCCGCGAAGAATCCCTCCTCCTCTCCGCCTTCGGCCCCGCCTACTCCACCTACTCCCTCACCACCGGCCGCCTCCTGCCGAGATGGCCACGCTCGTAAGGCCTGGCTCGCGACTCAACTCGGGCAGATCTAGGCTTGCTTGGCTTGCCCAACCGCACGGGCGGCGTTGATGCGGCCGTGGCCGAACTTTTTGGAGTGGCCGGTGGAGGCGGAGTGGTCGGGGCCGATTTTGTCGGCGGTGTCGGCGAGGAGTTGTTTGAGGGACTGGCGGGTGAGTTTGGGATTGACCGAGAGGCAGAGCGCGCCGACGCCGGCGGCGAGGGGGGTCGCGGAGGAAGTGCCGCCGAAGGAATTGGTGTGAAGTCCGTCTTGGCCACCGGCTTCTTTGGTGCCGGTATTGAAACCGCGGTGGGGATAGCCGACATCCGTGGTGTAGATGTCTTCGATGCCACCGGACGAGGGAGCGACGACCCAGAGTTCCTTGCCGAAGTTGGAGTAACTGGCGATGCGGGCTTGATCGGTCGAGGCGCCCACGGCGATGGCTTCGGGGTGGCTGGCGGGAAAGCCGACCGGACTCGACTCGTTGCCGGAGGCACAGAAGACGGCGGAGCCCAGGCCCTTGCGACCGATGCGCCCGGCATCTTCGATGGCCAGTTCGATGTCGGCGCTGGATCCGCCGGACCACGAACACGAGAGGATGTCGGCAAACTTGGCGGCATAACGGATGGCATCGGCCACGTGGGCATCGGAGGCGAAATCATCCGCGTGGAAGATTTTGACCGGCAGAATGCGGCAGTTGGGCGCGATTCCGAGAGCTCCCCCATCGACTCCCGCGGCGGCGATCACGCCGGCGCAGGGAGTACCGTGGATGTCGTTGCCGCTCATTTGATCGAACGGGAAGCGGAAGAGCTTGGGCCGAGGGTCCCAATGCTCTGGTTGATCAGGCCGGACGAAGAAGTCGCGGCCACCGAGATCCCGGGGGTTCTTCGGGTCCGGTTTCCGCCGGATGTTCTTCTTCAGGTTCGGGTGATCGACATCCACGCCGTCATCGAGAACGGCGATCGTGATCGTGCGCCGCCCTTTCGTGATCTTCCAAGCCCCGCGAGCGTCCACATCCTCGCCCACAATTTGGCCTTTCCTCGCGCCCCGGTTGTCGAGATGCCATTGAGGCCGGGGAATCGCGGAGGCGGCCGTCCGGCGAAACTGCGACACGAAGTTGGGCGTGGCGAACACGATTTCATCCATGGTCGCACAGTCGTTCGCCACCTCGAGCATGTGCATCCCCAGTTTTTTGGGGTCGTGCGTGTAAGCGACGATCTGGTGATCGACGTACACGTTCTCGCTTCGCACCGTCAAGCCGTGCTTGGCGAGGATCAGGTTGCGCTTGCGCACGGAGGTCGCAGGAGCGAATCGAATCACGACCTCTTTGTGCACGACCCGAATCAGTCCCGTCGCTTCCTCGCGGAAGACCCCCGGTGGTGGTTCCTTCTCCGGCTTGTCTCCGGCCAAGCTGCGAAATCCCGGCGTGCTCATCCCCAAAAACGCTTCCGCCGCGCGCCGCACCGGAGCGGCTGCGCGGGGTGCGTCGGCCGGTCCTCTCAACGCAAATTGCGGCTGGCCGGCTTCCCACTTCATATTCGTCACCAGGGGAACCAGCGAGATCTTCTCTTTGCGAGCGCTGTAGACGTGCATGCTTCTCTCCCACGCGCCCGAGCCTGATCATCACCTCACGAAGTGTTCGGGGCCGCGCGCGATCATGATCGGGCCGCCGGTGATCCGCGTCAAGCCCCGCGATCGTCCGAGTCCGACCCTCGCTTGAACTGCCGGATCGATTCCGGCCAGGCCTTCTGGACTCCGAGTTCGGGGGATTCGAGGGCCTTCATCACTCCCGGCATCCACACGGACTTCCGTTTCGCGATGCGGAACGTCGCTTGTTCAGGCACGTACTCGTTCTTGCCCAGGAACTCGAGGTCCAGCCGTTTGGCCAACTTCTTCAGGTCGGAAACGGTGTGCGACTTGTCGAAACGAACTCCGATCTGGCCCGTGGGATAACCGCCGCTCGAGTCCTCCTCGATGGGCAAGACCGACACGGTCGGGCCCACACGCGCAATCAACCACTCCCAGGCTGCCTCCGCGGTACTCGTCGCGGCCGAAGGCGCGACCGTCGCAATCACCATCTCCGCGCGCCCGTTCACCAGCTCAAGACTCAGTCCATCTTCCGCCAGGAATTCCAACTGGCTCGGATCGAACCCCGCTTCCGCCACGAGGACAAAGCGGTGGCTGGAGCCGGACGGTGATTTTTTGCTAGCACGTTTTGCCATCGGATCGTGCGCCGTTTCCGCGAGAGGGCGCCCGATACTCTACCGCGGCGCCGCGGCCTGCATGAGGAGTGGAGTCACGTAGCGGTAGTAAACCTCGAGGGTGAGCACCGCAAACGCCGTGGTGTAGAGCCGCTCCTGGTCGGTATCCCCGGAAAACTCCGCGTAGTAGTCCACCGGCTTCCACGAGCCGTCTCGGCTCTGCCCCTGCACGAGGAGTGCGCTCATCTCCCGGTTCCAGGCATCCCACGGTTCGCCGCCGAGCACGAACATCCCGAGCGTCGCATAGTAGACGTAGTAGAGATTGTTCAGGCCCTGCATCGCGAACTCGCCATCGGAGTAGCGCCGCCACCGATCCGCCGGGCGGCGTGCCTCCACGTACTCGCGGGCGGCCTCCACCATCGGATCGTCCCGTTTGACACCGAGGATCTGCAAGGCAAAGAGGGCCGCGCCGTTCGATCCCGGCAGCGTCGGGTATGCCCCCCGCAACCACTGGGGATCGTGGTTGTAACGGAACGCCTGCATTTCCTCGTCGTAGCAGCTCACCACATAGCGCTTCGCGGCCGCGAGACTCTCCTCGGGCACTTCGATTCCCGAAAGGCGCGCCGACTCGAGCGCCATGATTTGCCACGCACTGATCGACAGTCTCGGCCACGGGTCGTACTCGCGATCCTCGTCCGCGTAGAAGTAGGACCAGCCGCCCCTCAATTTTTGACGACCAGAGGCGATCTGCGCCCGCAGGATGCGCGCCACCGCGGCTTCGAGCGGACCTCGCAGAGCCTCGTCTTTAGTCATGGCAAATGCCTCCGCCAAAGCGTAGGTCGCGATGCCGTGCCCGTAGGCCTCGCCGTCACCGATGTGCCCGGTCCGTCGATTCTGCGCCCCCACCAGGAAGTCGAGGGCGCCTTTCACGGCCGTCTGGAATTCGCCGCGGTTCGAATGCGTGGCCCCCGCGCCGAGGAACGCCAGCAGCGCGAGCCCCGATTTCCCGATGCGGAAGTCACCGTACTTCCCGTGCGAGGTGCGGGGACCAAACGCCCCGGACTTGCGCTGCTTCGACTGGAGGTAGCGCAACCCCGCGAGCACCGCCGCCTCGGTTTCGGCACTCCCGCCTCCGCGCTGCACGGCTTCGAGTTTTCCCGGCCCGGATCGCTGGGAATACACGGACGCGGTTGGGGCGACCGCCACGCTGCCGACATCCACGGAGCGCTCGGGAACTTGGATGCCCGAAGCCCGCTCGGAAGCACGCACGCTCTCGTGGCTCTTTCTCGTGAGGCGCACCGAGGACGGTCGTTCGGCCGCCAAGGAGCGGGGTCCATCCACACTCGAAGCCAATTGTGGCTCTGCGGAGGTGGATCGAGCCAGGCTCGAGGGGCTTTCTGTCGCCCCCCCATCCGCCCGCGGCGCCGGAGTCTCGCCAGGAGATGGTCGTGCTGCGGCCAATTCGCCGATTGCCGGCGCGACCGGAACGCGCGTGGCCGGAGACTCGCGAGACGGGACCTCGGCGGAAGCCTGGGAGGGCGACTGACTTCCCTCGACTGAACTCGGGCGATGGGGTCCCGTCAGCGAGCGCGACCCGTTCGCCAGTGCGACGCTCGACGGTCCGGCCACCACCTTAGGAATCCCTAGGTCCGAGGCGGTGGACCGGGCAACACCGACAACTCCTCCCCCGGACTCGGGAGCCGGGGCTGCCGGAGTCGATCGCGAGGCGGCCAGGTCGGAGGGCGTTGGCGCTACCGCCCCTTCCGTGGATCGCTCCGGAAGGCTGGCCGTTGCTGGTGAATCGGACATCGCAGGGGCCGATCGCTCCCCTGACACCGCCAGCGTCGAAATCGACGCCGCCCTCGCAACCTCGGTCTGGGCGGCGGATCCCCTGTCCGACCGAGGGGCGATCACTGCATCCGCGATTTCGTTGCGCTGTGCGGACTCCACCAGTGCGACCTTGGGCATCGCCGGAGCCTCACTTGAGTCAGCCGCCAAGTCCCGCGCCGCCGGCGCCGTCGGTGTGGGCACCGCGCGCTCCGGCACCGCCTCGGCCGCAGCTTGGGACTCAGTCGGCATGGGCGTCGGCTTTGCGGTGGCATGGGCAACCACGGCACGCGCTGATTCAACCTGATCGCCTCTCGCCTGCTCTTGACCCGTCGCTTCGGATTCGCCGCCGAGCCACGCCACCGCGATGGCTTCGAGGTCCCCGCCGCCCGGAGGCAACACCACCGGCTTGGGCTTCACGAAGAGCAGCACGAGCAAGTGCACGATCAGGGACAGGATGATGAATTTGACGAAGGGATGCAGACGATCCCACGCCAGCGCCAAATACGAAATCAGGAGACCCAGCAGCGCCGCGAGGAGAGGCTTCAAGAGTTTCGACCAGGTGTTCGCTCCCGTCACATCGAGGAGATACACCTCGCGCCGCTCCGCGAAGGCGAGGGTGGTGGTCGCTCCGAGGTGACCTCGGACCAAGCCGAGGAAGCGGCCTTCGCTCGCCACGAAGGGATCGAGGTCGTCCTGGTCGGAGTTGAATTCTCGAAACGGCGCGGGTGGCTGAAACTCCCCCGCCGCGATGCGGGAAATCCACAGATCGAAGCCACCACGTGAAGGCTCTCGATCCGTGGCAAACACCAGAGCGTGGCCCCCCGGGAGGAAAGCCGGACTGCGCTGATCCGCCCGGACTTCGGAGAGCGACAGGAGGGGAATCGCCTGGTCGAATCGTCCGTCCTCCGCCCGAGCCAGGTAGAGGTCGGAACGCACCCCATCCTCGGAGAGTCGAGCACTGGCGAAGACCACGACCTCCGCCGCATCGGAGAGGGCCGGATGCCGGTCGTCGGATTCCGAGGAGAGCGCGAGTCGGGTCGGCGCGGCAAAGCCGTCGCCGCGACGTTCGGCGCGGTACAAGTCGAAGCCGCCCAGACCAGGCCGATTGCTGGCGAACCACAGCGCTCGGCCCTCTCCATCGAAGCAGGGATCGACTTCATCGAAGTTGGTGCTCAGTTCGAAGAGCACTTCCGGTTCGAGAAATCCGGCACCCTGCCGTCGGGCGCGACAGAGCTCGTAGCCCGCCGCTTCGGAGGGTTGGCTGAAGTACCAATCGCCGTTGCGTGGGTCGACCGTCGGACCTTGGATTCCCGCGGGCGCGGCAAACGGGCTCGGCCGCTCGACCCATCGATAACGAGGCAAGCGGCCGTACTCGCCGGATTCCAACCGCTCGAATCCGTCGCTCGGGATCTCGTAGCGGAAGAGGCGATCGCCGCCCAACATGAGAAAGAGGATCGCCGCCGTGACCGCTCCGGTCGCCCAGAGCGTGATCCGTTGAAAGAGTCTCCGCAGCCGCACTGACATCGTGTCACTTCCCCACCGCGGCGGTCGTGGCCATCGAGGTCGCGATGCCGAGACCTGCGCACAGATCCAAGACCGTCACCGGAAAACGCGTGGGAGCATCGCGATCGGCCCGCACGATCACCCGCTGTTCCGCGTTCTTGCGTTTGGCGCGGGCGAGAAGCTGGCGCAGAGGCTCCTTTTCGTAGGACTCCGAGCCCACGGTGAACACACCGTCCTGGCGCACCCCGACCACGAGGGTCTCTGGCAACTCCTCGGCCGCATTGCCGTTCTCCGCGGCGGGGACTCGAATTTTCAAGTCCTTCTCGTCGTTTTGAAAAGTCGCGGTGACCATGAAGAAGAGGAGGAGTTGGAAGACCACGTCGATCAGCGGGGTGAGGTCGATTCCCGAGCCCTCACCCTCGGCCGGTTCCGTCGCGATTCTCATGCCGCCGCCACCAATTCAGGGCGCTCGACCCGCATGAGCGCGATCGCGACGCGGCTTCCGACCTCGCTCCAAGCTTCCGCCGCCCGATTCGTGCGGGCCAAGAGGTAGTGGTACGCGATCACGAACGGGATCGCCGCGCAGAGGCCGCCGACCGTGGTGTAAAGGGCTTCCCCAATTCCCGGCGCCAACCGCTCCACCCGCTCCGCGGCCGAGGTGTTCTGCAGCGCGTTGAAGGTGCTGATCATTCCCAGCACGGTTCCGAGCAAGCCGAGGAGCGGCTCGATCGTCGCCAAGATCGCGATGGGGCGGATCGGGCCCCGCAGGCGCGCCACCTCCCGCGCTCCCGCCTCCTCCATCGCCTTCTCGGTGGCTTCGAGCCCAAGGGTTCTGCGTTCGAGGCCAGCCGCGATGATCCTCGATAGCGGACCGTCATAGGCCTTCGTCAGCCGTTCGATTTCTGCGACGTCCCGACGCTCCGTCGCCGCGCGCAATCCGTTCATGAGTTCCGCCGGCAGGAGACGCGTCTTTCTCGTCGCGACCCACCGCTCGAACGCCAGCGCGAGTCCGATGACCGACCCCACGAGAATCAAAACAAGGACCGGGCCTCCCTTCTCAAGAATCTGGATGAAGTTGCCCCCCAGCAGGGTGGTCGCCGAACCGGGATCTTGGACCGCAAAGCGCGGAAGCGGGAGAATGATCGTGCTCACCGGGACACCTCCTTCGAACGCAGGGCTTTGATCCGTTGGGCCGCGGCCTTCGCGGCCTCGGAATCCGGCCACGAGCGCACCACGTCTTCGAGGACGCGCAGCGCCTGATCCTTCGCGCCGTCCGCCTCGAGGAGGCGGGCCGCTTCGAGCCCGGCCAAAGCCGCCGGAGCGTGGGCGTACAAAATGGTGACCTTGAGGAAACGATCGAGGGCTTCCTGCCTTCGATCCTCCTTGAGAAGCGCGCGGCCAATCAGGAGGCCAGCCTCGGCGGCGAGTTCCCCTTGGGACTGCGCGCACACTTCTTCGAGCACCGCCCGGGCACGCTCCCATTTCGACTCCGCACTCAAGCTGCGGCCGAGTGCCATGCGTGCCCGCAACTGCAACGCCGCATCGGAGGATCCCGCCAGCGCGCGCGGCGCCTCGGTGAGGACGGTGGGGTATTCCCTCAGTTCCTCGAGCACGATGAGCCGGCGCAAGCGCGCCGCCGCCGCAAACGGGGTATCACCCGCGCCCGCTTTCGCGTACCACTCCGCCGCTTCACGTTTCTTACCAGCGGCCTCCAAGTCTTCGGCCGCCAGGGCAGCGGCCTCCGCGGCGAGTGCGGACTGATTGAGACCCGCGACCGCCACAAAGGCGGTGGCCGCTTCGGCCGGCTGGTTCAACTTGCGCAACGCCCAACCCTTCTTGTACAGCGCCTTGTCGCGAATCGACTCGCCACTCGAGTGGCGCGCCGCTTGGTCGTAGGCGGGGATCGCTTTTCCAAATTGCTCGGAGGCGTAGCGGGCCTCCCCGATGCGGAACCAGCAGTCCGGAGCCCACTCGTGGTCGGGATATTCGCGCACCAAACGCTCCCGCCGCTCCCGCGCGATATCGGGCTTCATAAGGCTGTCCGCCGCGAACGCAGCCTCGTAGAGCGCGGCGCAACGCACCGGCGACTTGCGCGGTCGTTTGATCAACTCCACCCACAGAGGCTCCGCTGCCTCCGCCGCCTTGGTCTGCACCAACGCACAGGCAAGCTCGAATTGGACCTCGTCTCGTCGTGGGTGCGCCGGATGTTGGGCGTCAAAGTCCTTGAGGAAGACCACGGTCTCTTCGGGGGCTCCCGCCGAGCGCGCCAGTTGGGCGGCCAAAAGCAAGGCCTCCCCACGGCGCTCGCGATCCGGCGTGGACTGCGCGAGCGCGGCAGCGCGGCGCTTGGCGTCCATGGGTCGTCCGAGTTCGACTTCGGCCCACGCCGCGCCGAGGGAGGCTCCGGGAGCCCGCGCGTCCGCGGGCGCGAGCGCCAAAAAACGCTCGTAGGCGGCCAAGGCCTCGGCCCACCGCCCCACCGCTTCGTGGGCACGGGCCAAGACCAAGAGTGCCGAGGCCGATTCCGAGCTTCCCTTCGCCTCTGCCACCACAGCCTCCGCGGCTTGCACGGCGGAGTCGTAGTCCTTGAGCTCAAGCTGAAGCTCCGCGGTACGCAAGCGTGCCAAGAGTGCGTGGGGTCCGCCTCCTCCCGCCGCGCACTGCGCGTAGGCCGCTACCGCTTCTTTCGCACGTCCCAGCGTCCTCTCACACTCGGCCAGCACCCACACCGCGTCGTGGCGCAGATCGGAAGCCGGGTCGCCCTTCAAAAGCTCGACCAGGAGGCTTCGTGCCTCTTCGGTCCGGCCGAGCTTGACCAAACAACTGGCCGCACCGAACCGCGCCTCCGCCTGGTGGGCCGACGACTCCGAGCGCTTCACGCTGGCCAGGAAGAGCCCGAGCGCTGCGTCGGATTCTCCGCGTTTGGCCCGCGCCTGCGCCAACGAGAGCAGTTGCGGTCCGGTGAGAGCGGACGAATCCACGGAGGCATCGCCGCCAGCCCCGGCTTCGACCGCAAGGAGATTGGCCCAGTAAGCGAGTTCACCGGTCAGGGCCTCTCGCCCGAGGGCCGCTACAAACGCTTGGGAGTCCGCCAGATTGGCCTGGTTCTTCCATTCGGCGAGGAGACGCGCCCCGGTCTCTTCGATCACGGTCGCCGACTCGGGTCGGCTTCGGCGCAGCTTCGCGAGTCGCTCCCCCGCCGCTTTGGCACGCCCCGTCTTGGCGTCGAGTTCCGCGAGGCCGAGCACGAGATCGAGGGGAAGCTCGCCTCCCGCCTTTTCCGCCGCCCGCAGCGCGCGCTCCGCATCCTCCAACCGTCCGAGCCGCAGGGCGCAGAGGCCGAGAAGCTTGCGCGCTTCCGCTTGCACGGCGGGGTTGCCCTTCGCGGCAGCCCGACCGAGGGGAGCCATCGCGGCTTCGAAGGCACGCGCCCGCAGTTCGAGATCGCCCAACCCGAGCGCAGCATGCCCGACCAGGGGATGATCGGGGCACGCCTGTTCCAGCCGACTCCAAGTCTCCCGCGCGAGTTCGTCTTTCTTCTGGCGGGCCCTCGCCTCGCCCAGGTAGTAGAGGAGCGACCCAAGGAGCTTCGGGTCTTCGGTGGATTTCGCAAATGGGGCGAGAAAGGCTTCGGCGTCACCCGCCTTCCCCCGGGACAGCAAGAGTTCGCCGACCCGCAGTCCGGCCTCGGCCGCGATCAGCGGATCGGATCCGCTCGACGCCCGCTGGAAAGCGGCCAGCGCTCGCTCCGGGTTTCCGGTCTCTTGGGCACACTGCCCGAGCAAGAGCGCGGCCCGCGCCGACCGGGGATCCCCCGGATGGGCCTCCAAGAACTGCTCCAAGGCGGCGCCCGCGCGCTCGAAGAGCCCGCGGTCGTACAGACCCGACGCCAGCGCGAACGCCTCGTCGGACTTGGATTGGGCGAACAGACACCCCGCGAACAGCATCGCGAGGACGAAGGGGCGGAGGCCAGCCATGGGAGGTTCCGAGGAGCGCGAGGGCGGAGGCGGAAAGGCAGCGGTAAGCGCCACCCCATTCGCAGCCTTACGCGGAAGGTGACCGCCTGCCCCGCAAAATTCCTAAAGTTTTAGGAGTCGCCGCCGTCACCCAGCGGGTGGCCGGCTTTCGGGCGGGAAAAACCCCGCTTCGAGGGGCGCGAGAAGAAGTCGTGGATGGCCCCGATCTCCTCGTGCTCGCGGCCGATCGCCGCCACCGCAAGAAGCCCCAAATCCAGGGTTCGGGCCCCGAAAAGTTCGCGATACGCGAGTTTCACCCGGGTGCGGGCCGAGGAGTTGATCCCCGCGCGGCGCATGCCCACGGTGTTCAGCGCCACCACCTCCGAGCGTCCTGCCACCATCAGATAGGGGCCAATGTCGCGGCCGATCCCGGAGGTGCCCGAGAGCATCACCAGGCGGCCGACCCGGCAAAACTGGTGAACCACCGTGTTGCCGGAGAGGAACACCCGATCGCCGATTTCGCAGTGCCCGGCGACGAGGGCTGAGTTGCAGACGACGACCTGGTTTCCAAGCTTGCAGTCGTGGGCCACGTGGGAGTGAGCCATGAGCAGGCAGCCGACCCCGATCGTGGTCGCCCCACCTTCGCGAGTCGCCCGATGGACGGTCGCATACTCCCGCACGACCGTGCGGTCCCCGATCACCGCCCGGCTGCGCGCTCCATCGAAGGACAGGTCCTGGGGCTCGTGGCCGATCACCGCCCCGTAGTGGATCTCGCACCCTGCGCCCACCGTGGCGTACCGGGTCAAGATCGCGTGCGCGAGGATCGCGGTGCCCTCGCCCACCACGCTGCCCGATTCCACCACCGCGTAGGGACCGACCGTCACCCCTTCCGAGAGCTCTGCTTCCGCGGAAACGACCGCGGTGGGATGAATCGGGCTTCCCGGTAGGGGGGACACGCCCGCGATCTTAGTCCCCGAAGCCCCGGCGGCAAGCACTCAGTTCGGTCACCTGGTTTGGTAGGACCGGGGCGGAGGCGGTGATTTCCGCCGATCAACGCCCCGCGCCCGCCCGTCGGCGGAGCGGGTAAGCCGGGATCCCCACACTCAGGAGAACCGCATGCCCTTTGTCAATGTCAAGATCACGAAGGATGGAGTGACCACCGCCCAAAAGGCTCAAATCGTTCGGGAGATCACGGAGACCCTCCAGAGGGTGCTCGGAAAGAAGCCCGAGCACACGCACATCGTTATCGACGAGGTCGACACCGACAACTGGGGTTTCGCCGGCCTCCTCACCACGGAGTACCGAGCGAAATCGCCGAAGGGCTGAGTCTCGTCAATGGGCAATGCGTCCTGCGCTCACCGCCGGAGCGCGAGTCGCCGAAACCACGGTGGAGGGTTCGGTCCGGCGACGGATCCTCTTCACTGCCCGGGGCTCCCAGGCGACCCGATCCGAGAGCAGCGGGGGCAATCCGCCCATCACCAAGACAAAGCTCACGGCGGAGGTGGCTCGCCGCAATTCGAATAGGTGCTCCGCCTCTTGAGCGGATTGCGCCCACGCCACCACCACTTCCGCGCGGGCGATCCGGAGGGCCTCACTCAGCCCCTGCATGCCGCGTGGTCCGCGGAGCCAGGAAGCCGTCGCGTCGGCTCCCGCGATCTTGAGTCCAGGGAATCGCCGAGCCGCTCGCTGCGCGGTGTCGTGCGCCAAGAGCCCGTCCGGCGCAAGAAAATACACGCGTCGCCCGAGCTCGCGGGCCCAGTGAAAGAGCTGTCGATGGAGCGAGTCTCGGGCCGGGGGCACCCGACGTCGGCCATGGCTCAGCACCCGTGACATACCCCGGCCATAGGGAAGGATGACCTGGGCCATCGCTTTCCAAGCCCGTATCCCGTCGGACTTCCTCGCGAACAGGAGGGAGCGCAGATCGACCGCCGCCACCGTAAAGCTGCGCTCCCGGCCCAGGTTTTCCCGGAAGAAGCGGCCGACGGCGGATTTGGTGGCGACTTGCAGATCGCGGAGGGATAGTGGAGGCGTAGCGCCAGACTCGGTATTGCGGGGGGCCATGGCGGCATGATCGGCCCGGGGAGGCTCGGCTTTGAAACCCAAATCCAAGCGAACTCACGAGATAGATAATGCTCCGACCAACAATGAATGAAATCTGAAAGTTCGGCGCCCCCGACTGTTATCACGGCCCGAATCATGCAGATCCTTCGTGACGACACCGGCCCCCGATCGAGCGCGATATCGGCGTTGGCCCGTCGCCTGCTCGCGATCCGGTGGTTGAGCGAACCGTTCGGACTCGCTCACCGGACCGAGCTCGCGGTCGCCCACGCCATCGCGTCGCTGCGGGCGGGGTCGGGAATCACGGCCCAGGCGCCGACCGAGATCGTCGGGCCGAGCGAGGCCACCGCGCTCCTCGAGCAAACGCTGCCGCACCTGCTCCAGCCCCGAGGGTGGGCGAGCCTCGAGTCTCTGCGGGAAACTGCCACCGATCGCCTGCTCCGCGGTTCCGCCGCCGAAGACCACCCGGTCTTCGCGCGTTCGGGCAACTCCCTGCTCGTTCGTCCGGGCTCACTCCCGATCGACCGACGCGCCCTCGATTCCGCGCTGAGCCGAACCCTCCCGGACACCACGCCGAATGTGCGCCGCCATCTGGGCGAGGTCGTCCAGGATCAGGCCGCCGTGAGTGTGGCCTGGCAGACCACGGCAGACGAGGGAGCCTCGGACCCCCACCTTGGTTTGTGGGCGCTCTACGAAGAAGGGCTATTCCCGTTCGAGATCTCCGACAATCGGACGCTCCTGCTTTGCCCCTGGAAGTGAGCTTCGTCCGTCTGGACGAACGCGGGCGTTTCGGCCTATCCTCTGCGCTTGCCAGAGACCGGACGCGATACCTGCGTCCCTCCCAGGAGTTCTCATGCCGTTTCGGGTTGCCGCCGCGTTCGCGTTGACTTGCCTCTTTCCGATGGATCGCCTCGCTGCCCAATCGCCGGTCCCCCACTGGCTCTGGTCACATTCGGGCGAAATCGGGGCCCAGGAACAGGCCTGGATCTGGCAGACCTTTGAGCTCCCGCAGGTTCCGCGCAAAGCGCGCCTGCACCTCGCGGCCGACAACGGTGCGACCATTTGGCTGGGCGGTGAACTGATCGGAACTTCCTCCGCCTGGGAGGAAGCATCCGTGTGGGATGTCACCGGCAAACTCCGCCCCGGGGCCAACGTGGTCGCCATCGCCGCGCAGAATCAGGGCGGACCCGCGGCCGTCCTGTTCGCCATCTTCGACGGGGCAGAAAAACCCGCTCTAGCCAGCGGAAGCTCCGCTCTCGCCGCCCGCGAAGCGCCCGCCGGCTGGCCGCTTCCGAACGATTCGAGCGGGGTCGCGGTCACCGTGCTCGGCCCGCTCGGCCAAAGTCCGTGGGGGCCAATCCGACTCTCCCCTCCCCCCGACCACTGGCCCCT
>CADEGH010000030.1 GCA_902826835.1 uncultured bacterium
TTTGGGGGCGAACAGGGACCACGCTGCGAGCGAAATGGCCTGATCTACCCACACAGGTAATTGAAGACCCAGAAAAGTCGACGCCAGCTGGAAGGTGCCCAAGGTGTAAACCTCGGCAATTTCAGCCTGGCACCACGGCTCGCGCAGAAGGGCGAAGCCCAGACCGGTGGCGGCCGCCACGGTACGTGAGCCCGAAAGCACCAACGCGATCGCGGCGAGCGTGACCGAGGTCAGCGCTGCAAACACGCAGGAGACCAGCGTGACCCGGAACGCCACCTCCCCGACCGGGAGAAGAGAGAACAGGCGCCCCAGCATCGTCCACAGCGGGTACCCCGGCGGGTGCGCCACGCCGCCCGTGGCCGCCGCGGTGATCAACTCGCCGGAATCATCTCCCGTCACCGTGCGCGCTGCGAGCCAGGTGTGGAAGGCGAGACTGGTGACCCCGAGGGCAACGAGGAACACCACACTCGAACGGGACCCCAGCAGAGCCAGCCGAGGTATCACCCGCGGAGGCCCGACCACCGCGCGCGGCTTCTTTCTCTCTGAGGTTTGCTTTCCGTTTCCCACTTGCCTGAGATTCTAAGCGCGCCCCGCGGCTTCTGTCACCTGCCCACGCGCTGACCTCGTGGGGGCGAAAGACGCCACGGGCCAGCGACTCTTGGCCGCGAGAGTCCGAGCTTCGTGCCAAGGGCGCGTAGCTCAGAGTCTCCCTCTACCTGCAAATGACGGTCATCCCGGAAGGAAACGGCATCCCACTCTCATTGAACAACACTCTCAGGCTCATTTTGGGATTCTGAGTCCACCCGGCGAGCCCACGGCCTGCGGGTTGCGGCGCGAGCCGTTGACGCAAGACGCATCGGCTCGGACAAGCGGGAGCAACTCAGAGAATGAGGCTGGCCCCGAGGCCTGGACCGGTCGGCAGCCCGATGCCATGGCCGCTGATGACGGCCCCGCGCGCGGGATCGTTGACCAGGAGCATGGCCCCGTCGAGATCCGCGAAGTCGACGGTGCCCGCTAAGTGTGCTGCGGCGGTGATGCCCACGCTCGACTCGATCATGCAGCCGAGCATCACTTTCCAGCCTCGGGCGCGGGCGGCGCGCACCAGTGCCGTGGCCTCGGTGAGTCCGCCGGCCTTCATCAGTTTCACGTTGATCCCGCCGAGATTGTCGGGCAGTCGCTCGAGGTCGCGCGAATCCAGCACATCCTCGTCGGCGAAGATCGGAATCGAGGTGCGAGCGGCGAGCCGGCCGAGCGCCTCCGGAGTGCCCCGAAGCAGAGGCTGTTCGACGAAGGTGGGGCAGTAGCGCTCAAGCGACGCGATTTCCGCGGCGGCTTCGGCCTCCGTCCAACCGCCATTGGCATCGACGAGAAGCGGTCCCGCATGGACCTCGCGGATCGCCGCCACGATGTCGGCCGCCCGGGGCCCATCCGACGCGCCGACCTTCAATTTCAAGGTGCGGTGACCGGCGGCGATTGCGGAGGCCGCGCGCTCGCGCATCTGCGCGATCTCGGCAATGGCGACGGTGTAGGCCGTGCCGGGAGCTTGTGACGGGTCCACGCCCAACTGGGAGGCGACACTCGACCCGGTTCGCTGGCCAAAGAGATCGTGAAACGCGACATCGAATGCGCAGCGCGCGGGCGGATCATCCGGACCGATCCGAGCCAAGGCCTCCCCGAGCCGCACGAGTGGAGTCGCGGGCAACCGGCCACGATCCTCGGTCGTCGAGGCCTTGGCCACTCGATCGAGTTCCGCCTCCCACTCGGAGGCTCGCGCCGCCACCGCAAAACTCCAGCGCTCGAGGGTGGCCCGCAGCGTGGCTGGCGTCTCACCGAGGTAGTGAAGAGGCGTGGCCTCGCCCAAGCCAATCCGCCCCGAGAGATCCTTCAATCGGACCACGAAGGAAACGCGCTCATCGCTACTGCTGCGCGCCAGCTTGAAGGTATGGCGAAGGACGAGACGCTGTTCGAGGATCGAGACTTCCACCGCGCCCGGTCATAACATGCCGAGCCTTGCCCCGGGGTCGGCGCGCTATCGTCGCCGCGCCCTGGTATTGGTCCGGAGCATGAAAGGCCCTCGTGGCGGCGCGCACAGTCACCAACCCGGAACCCCTCACGCTTTACACCACGCCGGACCTGGAGAGGCTCTACCAGCGTGAGGCGCTTGCGGCAGAACTTTCGGCCGGAGGACTTCCCCGCCTCCTCGTCGATCGTGCGATCGCCAAAGTCTTGCCGCGAGGCAGCGTCTTTTCTGTCGACACGTTTGCTCCGGGCATCGTGCGCATCCGCGAGTGCGCCTACCGGCCTTACTTCGAAAAAGACCTGTTCGCCATCGATTCGCTCGTGGTCGACACCGAGCGTACGAGCGATGACTGGCGCACGCCGCAACCACCTTCGCGCGTCGCCGTACTTGCGAGACTTCTCTCCTGCGAGGGCATTCCGTACCTGTTCGGCGGCAGTGCCCCGGAGGGCAGCGCGGCCCAAGCCGCGGCGATCATCGACCGGGACTGGCTCGATGCGGCTGATCTGTCGATCCCCGAATTACGCCAGATCCTTCTCTCGTCGGGCATCGATTGTTCCGGACTGTTCAACCTCGCCACGCAATACGCCTTTTTCGGCGACAGCAAGGACGTGTACCGCGTTTGGGCACGAAGCCTGGTCCAATTCGACGAGGGGTCGGCAGAGCGACCCGACGAACTCGCCGCCGCGCTGGAGCCCTGCGACATCATTCTGTTCCGCGGGCATATGACGATCGCGCTGGGCGACGGACGCGTGATTCAGGCAGTGGGCGATGGTCGCAACGCCCAGACCTTCGCCGACGAGACAGGACATACGGGACCACCCTGGACCAAGTACAACCGCGTGGTCATTGACGATGCCGCCTCCATCCTGCGGGCTCTCATCCACCGACAGGGCCGCCGCTATTCGTCCGAGTGGCGACTCGATGACCAGCACTTCATGATTCTCCGCCGCCCTGCTCCCCTGGGCCGAACCTGAAGAGCCCGGGCATTGGACTCGGAGGATGGCAGATGCTCGAAGGGCACCATCCCCCAGACCTGGCGACCCTCAGCTCACGGAGTGCCCGAGCACCCGGCGGGAAAACCACGCCCAAACCCCGAGCACCAAAGCCAGTCCGCCGAAGGCCAAAAACGGCGGGGCCAGCTTGTGCTGCGCGACCCGGTTTCGAAGCTGCCGTTCGAGCAGACTGCGTTCCGCTTCGGACCCCGGCAAAACGACCGACCCCTCGGCGATGGCGGGCAAGGCGGATTCGAGGATTTCTCGAGTGCCGGATTCGCCCTGCAGGGAGGGATTCAAACAGAGCGCGACGATGCGCCCCCGAACTTTGGGGTCCGGATGGGATCGGTACAAATCGGGGAGCACGGCCGAAGTCGGCCATTCGGTCCCAATGGATTCGAGCACAGAAATCGCTTCCGGGTCGCCGAGCCTGAGTCGCACCGCCGGCAGATAGGCTAGTCCGTCCCCGGAGACAAAAGACCCGTCGAAGTCCACACCCACTCGATGCGGGTGTCGATTCGCCAACCGGTAGAGCGTTCGCAGGTCCTCATTGAGCCGCTTGGCGCGCTCCGCATCCAACAGATCGAGTAAGGGTGCCCTGACCAGGAGTGGCAGAAAACACCCCGCAGCCTCGACTTCACCCTTCGAGATCATCCCCGAGGTCGCCGTGACGATTCGATCGATCAGGCTTTCCAAGTTAGTTACCGGCTCCGGCGACGAGACTCCGCACGGCAGGGCCACGAGCATCATGGTCTGGCGCGTGCGGCGGGGGCCGACCCGCAATTCGAGCAACCCTCCCGACTCCGCAATCGTGCGACCGGAGCTCGAGGTGCCGGAACTACGGATCCACTCCGCGGACAATTGCATTGCCCTGATTTGCGGCATGTGGCTCAATTCCAGGTGCTTCACCGGCGCCATCGAGCCGATGCGGAGGGTGCTCGGACCGGAACCGTCGGAGGCCTCGGTCAAGAGGCGACGCTCGACTCCCTTCACCTGCAACGGATGGGCGTCCGACGCCCTCGACCTAGCCAACTCCACCGCGTAGATGTCCCACCGCTCGCCGAACACGTTTTGGGCCGGAACGCTGATCGCCCCACCCAGTACGGCCATGAGAAGCACGAGGTAACCGTAGATCGATCTGCGCATAGGAACCTGGCTCAAGCGTAGTTGACGAGGGAATGGATCGCTCGACCCGGGAGCTTGGCTCGGCCCGGCAAGAATCCAAGTTCGATCATGAACAAACAGCCGGCGACGGTGGCCCCCAATCCTTCGACGAGTTCGCAGCACGCGCCCATCGTGCCCCCGGTCGCGAGCAGGTCATCGACGATCACGACCCGGTCACCCTTTCCGGCCGCGTCGAGATGGATCTCGACCCTGTCCGTGCCGTACTCTAGTTCGTAGCTCGCGCTCTTGGTTTTCCAGGGCAGCTTCTTGGGTTTGCGGATCGGAACAAACCCCACCCCGAGGCGCGCGGCGAGCGGGGCTCCAAAAATGAACCCCCGCGATTCCGGGCCGGCGACCAGGTTGGCCTTCCAAGCTCGGGCCTCGCGCTCCATGACATCGAGGACAAGGTGCATCGCCGCGGCATTCTTGAGCACCGGCGTGATGTCCTTGAACACGATGCCGGGCTTGGGGAAGTCCGGCACGTCACGGATCAGTTTCTTGACATCGTCCAGGTTCATGCTGAGTGCTTTCTTTGGCGGTCAGTCCGCAAATACGCTGTCGAGGGGGACTTGCCGATTGCCCTTTTCGTCGAAGACCGCGTAAGTGTCCTTGCGCTTGATTGCGAAGCCGCCGGTGCGGCCCTGTTTGTCAACGGCGTAGAAATTGACGTTGAAGGTGGGACGACCACGCGCGTCGAGCAGGTGCTTCGCCTTGGTCAGGCGCACGATGCGTTCCGCGGCCTCCTTGCACGCGTCGGTGGGATGGGCGCCTCTTCGCATCGCCTCGACGACGATCAGGCTTCCGCAGGAGATGATGTTGGCTTCGCCGCGTCCGGTCGACCCCGCCGCTCCCGCATCGTTATCGACGTAAAGCCCCGCCCCTACGATGGGGCTGTCGCCGACCCGACCGGGGATCTTGAATGCCAAGCCGCTGGTCGTGGTGGTGCCCGCGAGTTGGCCGTTGCGATCCACGCCACAGCAATTCACGGTCCCCGTGGTGGTCAGCCACTTTTTCGCCCCGGCGGGGAGTTGATCCAAGTCCTTGGCGAACCACTTGTCGCTGGAGCTGAGGTTGCCCTTCCAGTACAGCCAAATCTCCCGGGCATCGTCCGTGAGGAGTTCTTCTTCCTTGAAGCCGTGAGCTTTGGCGAAGCGCAGGGCTCCCTCCCCGACGAGCAAGCAGTGGTCGGTGTAGCGAAGGACGCGCAGCGCCACCGACGCCGGGTTCTTGATGTTCCGGATCGACGCCACCGCGCCGGAAAGTCCGGAAGCGCCGTCCATCACCGAGGCATCGAGTTCGACGACTCCCTCTTCGTTCGGGATCCCACCCAGGCCGACACTGTGGTCCTCGGGGTCATTCTCGACGAGGGTCACGCCTTCGACGACCGCGTCCACCACCGGCTTGCCCGCCAAAATCGCCTTCATCGCCGCTTCCGTGCAATGCGGGAACGCGTTGTGGGAGGCGACCACGGCGGGATGCGGCCGACGGATCAGGATTTCGGGCCCGCGGTTGGGGCGGGGTTCCGGGCCGGCCAGGGATGCTCCAGCGGCCAGCGCCGAGGCCGCGCTCAGGAACTCCCGTCGATCGGGTTCTTGGTTGTGCATCATGGTCTTTCGTTGCCGCCTCCGCGCGGAGGCGGAGCCGGATCATCTTTGTCTGGCTTCGGATCGGGTTTGGAATCGCCGCCCGCTTCGTTTTCCGCCGCCTCGGTCGGATCGACTTCGACGTACTTCATGGCGGAGACCCAGGCCTTCCAGTCCGCTTCCATCTTGGCCCAGTCGACTTTGGCGAAGGTGGACTGAACCGCCTTCTCGATCTCGTGTTGATCGACGAAGGTGTTCATGAACTTCTGGAGCAGCCGCTGCTTTTTGATCTCAGGGTGTTCGAGCAGGTAGTGCACGAACGACCACCCCTGGGCGTAGGCCAAGTCGGCGACTTCGTAGTACTTGGCCTGGTCGAAGGTGACGAGGTCTTTGAGAGGAATGTGTTTGTCGCGCTTGATGGCTGCACGGATCGTGCCCAGGCGATACTCGTTCACCGCTCCAACCGACATCTTGCCGTCGACCTTGCGCGCGGTGCCGAAGTATTCGCCGATGCCCTCGTCGCACCAGGAGGGGAATGGCACTTCCGAAGGGCACATCCAATGGAAGTACTGGTGCCAGCCTTCGTGCGCGAACACCGCCAGGGTGTCGAGGGTGTACCGTTCCCGAAGGCGATCCCGAATCGGATTGCGAGGACCGGTGGTTCCCGTATCCATCACTCCGTCGGTCTTTCCCGTGTCGTAGCCGACCATCTCTTTGTCGCGTTTCGAGTAGTAGGCGGCCGAGGAGGGTGGCGCTCCGTAGGCGAGGTAGTCCTTGCGATTGGCGAACACCTTCACGGTGAACGGCTTGCCCGGGGTGCGACGGGTCGGAAACGTCTTCGAGTAGAGCTCGTGCATCGCGTTCAGGTGCGCACCGATCTTCGCGAGTTTGTCGGCCTCGATCGAGCTCTGCAGCTCGTACTTGCCGACGATCTTGACCGTCCACCCGGCCGGGATGTCCTGCGGACGCCACGCGCCGCGCTTATAGTCCTTGATCGGCGTCTCCTCTCGCTGCGCCGACACGGGCGGGGTCAGCAGCATCAAGAGGGCACCCAGAACCGGGAGGAGTGGGGAGTGCGACATTGGGCGGAGCCTATCAGTTGGACTTGACGGTGCGAATGAAGGCCTGCCACTCCGCTTCGAGGGGTGGAAGCTCGAGTCCGGACATGAGAGCCTCCAAAGCGGCGGTGCGGGCGGCCTGTTGGAGGCGCATTTTGGCTTCCAGGGAGGGAGCATCACCCTCCTTTTTCAGGCCCTCGGCATAGGTGCCCTTGAGGGTGTCGAAGTAGCGGTCGATCAACTTCGACCACTCGGGATGGGCCTTCACTTTCGGTGACGTGCGGAGGAAATAGACGAGCGACCAGCCGGCCGCGTAGAAGTCGCGGATCTTCGCGGGGTTGTAGTACTCGTTGCGCTCCGCCCGGAGGAGTTGCTCGAGGCCGATCGTCGGCTTCGGGCCGGACATCTGCTTCTTCGCGATATCGACGCGCCAACGGGAGGGCCGGATCTCGACGACTTTGGTGCTTTGCCCGGGGATGTAGGCGCCGGAAAAGTAGTCTCCGTGCCCTTCGTTGAACCAGTCGTGCGGGGAGATCTCTCCCACTGCGTAGTAGAGGTACTGGTGAAGTGCCTCGTGGTACAGAACGAGAAGAGAATCCTTGTCGGATCCGCGCGCTCCCTGGGCTTTGACGGAGGCGGAGTCCTTCTTCGACTGCTCGTAGTCGTAAAACACGAGTTCCTCGTTGCCCGCGCTCCAGTAGCCGCCCGCGGTCGGAGGACCGCCGTAGGCCATGAACTCGCCCCGGTTGCGGCACACCCGGACGACGCTCACCGCCTCCACTGGCCGAGCTGGAGGGAAGAGTTTTTCGTACACCTCGCGCATCGCCTCGATGTCGCGCGCGATCTTGTTGATGAGGCCTTCGTCGGGCGACCGGTGCACGATGATGTAATTGGGGGTGTCGGCCGCTTTCCAGCCTCGGGCTAACGTCGCGCGCGCTCGTTTCCTGGCTTCGATGCCACGCAATTTGCTCGTGGTGTAGATTTGATCGATGGCTCGTTGCAACGTCGCCGCATCGGCGGCGTCCAAGGGCTTGAGGCTACCGGCCATCACGGTGACGGTGCGACGGATCCGTTCAAAGGCTTCCTCGACGGTCACGCCATAGACTCCGCTGACCTCGTTGCCCTCCTCGTTCAGGATCAGGTAACCGATAGCGACCTTTTTGGCGTTCTGCTGACTCAGCTCGTAGTGCCCCCCCTTACCGCTCACTGGCGTCGCCACGTACTGAGTCAGCTTCTCCTTCAGGAACTCGTCGAAGTTGTCCACTTGGCTGCGCTGCTCTTGGAGCTCGCGCAGATTCGAGACCTCCCCCAGGGGGACTTCGGGCGTGGCTTCGCCGGCGTAGCCTCGCTTGGCGTCCGTCTTCTTGGTGAACGCAAACACCACCACCCGAGGCAGCAGGCCTTCCGCATACGCCGGGTTGCGCTTGATCATCGACTCCCGCGAGCCGGTGGCGATCTCATCGGGGACGGTCTTTCGGCGGTATTGGCCGCGAAGCACCATTTCCGTCGGGGGAAGAGGAATCTCGAGGTAGTCCGCCGGGGCGAAGTACTTGAGGCCGGAGTACTCGTCGCGGACGGTCCGGTAGCCGGCGGGTGCCTGGGCAGGACTTACGGCGGCCGCGACCAAGAACCAACTGGCGACTCTCAGGGCCGGATTCATGCCCTCATCTTGCCGCCTCTGGCCGCTCCTGTCGAGGGTCTTGGCCGACTCGGTCGGATGTCCCTCCGCTCCGTTACACTGCCGCCGTGCCGAAACCGCGATTTTGGACCAAACCCCGGCTGTTCAGCCTCCTCGCGACGGTCGGAATCCTCATCGTCATCGGGGCCGCGTTCTGGTTCGGTCCCGATGCGCCCGAGTCCAAGATCACCCCGGACCTCCGCCAGCGCTTCCAGCCGGGGACCTCCATCGTCATCTGCGGGGAGACCGTTTCGATCGGCACCCCGGTGATCCTCTGGAGTGACCCAGTCGGCTTCAACGCCTATCTCGAAACGTGCTTCAGCGTCGCGCAGGCCCTGCCCATCGAGCCGGAAGGCCGAGGTCGTCTGCAGCGGTACGGCACCCGGGCTCCCACCCGCCTCGACCGGAAAACCGCCGCCGCCGTGCAGAAGAACGGCTGGTCGCGCGACGCTCTCGCCCGCCAGATTCACCAGTTCGTCTTGCACTACGACGCGGTTGGAACCTCGACGCGCTGCTTCCGCGCGTTGCACGATCGGCGCGGACTGTCTTGCCACTTCCTGCTCGACCTCGACGGGACGATCTACCAGACCCTCGACGTGCGGGAGGAAGCCTTCCAAGCCTCGGGGGCGAACGCACACTCCATCGGAGTGGAAATGGCCAACCTCGGCGCGCTGGCCACTCCCAAGTTGTTCGAAGGCTGGTACCACCAAGACGATGCAGGCGTGATCCTCGTGCCTCCGGCCCATGTCAAGCCGGGCAACCAGTGGCGCGACGATCTCGTACTGCGACCGGCCCGGCCCAAGCCCGAGAGCGGCCGCATTCAGGGCTCGAAGTTTGTCCAGTACGACTTCACCCCCGAGCAGTACGCGGCGCTGGCTCGGCTGACCGCGGCGCTTGCCTCCCAGTTCCCCCGCATCAAGTTGCGCGCGCCTACCGACGGAGCCGGCAAAGTGATCACCTCGACTTTGCCCGAGAAAGACCAGGATCGGTTCGAGGGTGTCTTGGCGCACTGGCATCTCAGTCGCGGCAAGTTCGACCCTGGTCCCGCGTTCCAATGGGACCTCCTTCTGTCCAGCGCCCGCGGGTTCACCCCCCGATAGCTCCCGGTCTGAACTCCATCACCCTGCTGCCGAGCCTGCTCTTCCCCATCCCAAGTTCTCAATCCTCGGGTCTCGGGGACGGCTGCGGACTCGGATAAAGAAAATCGTGGTGGCCACATTTATTGCGTTGCCACCACCCAAAGAACATCCCTCTCCTCGCGCCTCAAACACAAGGCACCCTTCAAGGAGAAGTCCGATGCGTTCCCTGGTCACTCTCGCGCTCGTCGCGAGCGCTCTGCTCGTCTGTCCGCTGGTCGCCCAAAACCAAGATGCCGTCCCTCCCTGCGTATTGGGCGACGGCCTGAACAACGTGGCCTGCGGCACCGTCACGACGCCGAGCCTTCCCACGTTCCCCCTTCACATCGATGTCGGCGCAGATTGGGCCTGCACAACCTGCGTCGGAGGAGGCCTCACCGTGCTCAACTTGCAGATGCTGATCGGAGCGCCGATCTTCATCACCTGCGAGCAAGCGGTCGTGCCTTACCAGTTCACGGTCTTTGACCCCTCCACCAACACCACGGTGATCTACGGAGACTTCGCGACCCAATTCCTGGTGCTCAAGTACGCGCGGACCTGGACCGAGTCGTTGACCGGCGGGCAGTCGGTGCGGGTGTATCGCTTCCTCGTGAACGGCGATCTCATTCCTATCGCGGCTAGCGGCCCCCTCAACGCCTGCAACTTCCCCACCACCTTGAATACCTTCGGTGCGATCTGGGTCAACGGATTCATCGATTACGGCTGCCGCAACGGCGGCCAACAATTCGATGTCGCGGTGGGACTCCAGTACCTCCCCGGCGGGCTCTCGCACAACGGGGGCACTGCCACCCAACCCGCGGATTCCGCGCGTCCCCTGCCCTTCCCTGTGGCGGTTGCCGTCAATCCCGTCTACATCACCTCCCCCGGAAACTTCAACTACACCGCCGGGCCCGCCGGTGGACCCATGCCACTCGGCGCCTCGACCGGGGAAGACTGGCGCAATTCGGGCGTCAACGGTACCTGCCTCGGCGAAGGTGGCCTCGCGAACCAGACCATCCAACAATTCGGCCGAGCCTGCATCGGCAGCGGATCCACCGGCCGATTCGACTGGGGCAACCTGTTCACCTCGTTCGGCCCGGGCGGAGTGCGCCAATTCGACCTCGACGTCACCTGCGGCATGGTCGGGACCTCGTTCGCTACCCGAGTCTGGGCGGGAGCGCCGCCGATCATCAGCGGCCTCGGCACCAACAACCTCGGGAACTTCAACGCCCCCCCCGGCATCTACCCGGAAAACCGGGAGCTGCACTTCCACGCTGCCCCCTTCGTGAACGACCTCGTCATCCCCGAGGGAACTCGTCAGTACTTGGTCGGAGTCACCACCTCCTCGGCAATCCCGACGATCAGCAGCGACCACTTCGGCGGGACCTTCAGCCGCGCCACGGACCTGGGTTCGCTCGAGAACCTCTTCACGGGCCAACCGGTGTTCGGGATCCCGGCGATCAGCCGCACCCACTTCGGTTCCATGATGCCGTGAAGTCGGGCGAGCTTCTCGTAGGATCCACCCCCCCGAATTGTCGGGACCTACGAGAAGCCCACGCCATGATCACCCTTGCCGACGCCCGTCGCATCATCGCCGCCGCCGAAAAGAAGGCGAACAAGATCAAACAGCCCATGAACATCGCGGTGGCGGACAGCGGGGGCAACCTCGTCGCTCACGTCCGCATGGACGGCGCGTGGATCGGTTCGATCGACATCTCGATCAAGAAGGCCTACACCTCCCGCGCGTTCGACATCGCCACCAAGGACTTGGCCGAACACAGCCAATCAGGCAACCAGTTCTTCGGCATCCACGCTTCAAATGGCGGCAAGATCATGATCTTCGCCGGTGGCATTCCCCTCCGGAAAGACGGAGTCGTCGTGGGCGCGATCGGAGTCAGTGGCGGTTCCGGCGAGCAGGATCACGCGGTCGCCGAAGCGGGGGCCGCAGCCTACGCCTGATCAGCGCCGGCCCGCAGAGAAATAGTACGCCGCCGCCACGGCCGCCGCGACTCCGGCCAGCAAGATGAGCCACAGCACGCGGCGCTGGCTCGACACGTTGCGTTCGTGATGCGGCGCCTTCACCAAGGCCGCCGACCAAGCCGCCACGGTGAGGCGGCCGGCCTGAATCAGCTCGGCCGACGGATGGCGTCCCTCGTAGCGCAGGGCCCGGCTTTGCGCCGCCGCTTCCTTCTTCGTGAGCGACCCGTCTTCCACCAAGGTTTCGAGCGCGTGTTCGTAAATCTGGAGCGGGAAGGGCTTGCCGGTCGGATCCTGGTCGAAAATGAACAGGCACTCGATCTTGCCGAGGGTGATCCGGGCGTCCCGACCCAAGAGTCTCACTTCGCGCGGAGCCAATTCTTGGCCGTCGAGCTTGGTGCCGTTGCGCGAGCCCAAGTCGCGGATCACGAATCGCCCGTATTCGAAGGTGATCGCCGCGTGGACCGAGGAGACACTTTCGTCGTCGAGGACACAGTCGACTCCGCTGTCTGCCCGGTGGCTGCGTCCGAAGACTATCGAGGGGCGCTCAAGAACCACCGTGCGCCGTTCGGTGGGCAGGACCACGATCACCCGCGGATGCGCCGCCACGAACGAGCGCTGTTGGTCGGGAGCGAGAGGTTCCGCTTGTTCGGGCCGCAGCAGACCCTCCCAAGCTTCGCGGACGGAATCGGTGGTCGAAATGCCATGCGCCCGCTCGCGACCGGGCGGCGAATGCGGGACCGGCGGGAGCGCGCGGGCCGTCTCCGCCGCCGCGAAGGCGGACTTCCCCCCCGTGGACGCCTCTTGCAAAGTGCCGCCCGCGAGCACGACCTGGATCTCCGTCTTACCCAAGAAGATCCGAACCCCAGGCCGGAGCAACTCCGAATCGTCCTTCTCAAGGATCCGTCCTCCCTCGACCCGGGACTTGTTCAAGCTGCCGAGGTCGACTAGCGCCAGTTCTCCCTCCGCAGCTTTGACCACTGCAGCGTGGAAGCCCGAAACCTTCGAATCATCAAGGACGATTCGGTTGTCCGGGTGCCGGCCGAAGGTCAAACCTTCGACCAGAGGCACCGACACGACCGGTTTCTGCGGGCTGAGGATCCGGAGTTCCAGGGCAGGCATAGGTGGGGCGGGATCTTACGCGGAACCCCCGCGGTCCAATCGCAGCTCTTTCGAGATAGACGCCGGGGCGGTGTGCTTTCCCGGCCGAGTTCGGATATCACGGCTCTCGCGGAGACCACGGAATGCACGAAGCAGTCAAGACCCTCGGACTTTCGGAAATCAATGACGGCGCTCACGACGGCGCCGGCTTCCTGCCCTGCCGGGGGGTCATTTTGGAGTCCCGGTCGCCCGCCACCGGTGAACTCTTGGGCCGGGTCCGTCAAGCCGACGCGGAGACTTACGAGAAGATCGTGCAGGGCGCAGAATCCGCCTTCAAGAAGTGGCGGGAAGTGCCGGCTCCGAAGCGAGGCGAGGTCATCCGCCAAATTGGCGAAGTCCTCCGGCAAAAGAAGGCCGAGCTCGGTCGCCTCGTGAGCCTGGAGATGGGCAAGATCGCCTCCGAAGGCCAAGGCGAAGTCCAGGAAATGATCGACATCTGCGACTTCGCGGTCGGACTCTCGCGCCAGCTATACGGCTCCACGATGCACAGCGAGCGCCCGGTGCACCGCATGTACGAGCAGTGGCATCCGATGGGCATCGTCGCGATCATCACCGCCTTCAATTTTCCGGTCGCGGTGTGGTCTTGGAACAGCGCGCTCGCGGCCGTCTGCGGCAACAGCATGATCTGGAAGCCGTCGCCCAAAACCCCGCTCTGCGCCCTCGCCACTCAGCGATTGCTGGAGCCGATCGCGAAAGCGCACGGGCTCGAGGGTCTCTTCAGCCTGGTCCTCGGCCCCGACGCCGAGATCGGCGAACGCCTCGTGGCAGACCCGCGAGTTCCCATCGTCTCTGCGACCGGTTCCTCGCGCATGGGCAAGCGGGTCGGCCAGGTGGTGGCCAGTCGTTTCGGGCGTTCGATTCTAGAGCTGGGTGGCAACAACGCGATCATCGCTCTCCCCGACTGTGATCAAGACCTCTTGCTGCGGGCGGTGCTGTTCGGAGCGGTCGGCACCGCGGGTCAGCGTTGCACGACGACGCGACGCCTGTTCCTGCACGAGACGATCGCCGATGCCGTTCTTGCGCGCTTGCTCAAAGCGTACGGGAGCGTGCGCATCGGTGACCCTCTCGATCCGACGACCCTGATGGGTCCGCTCATCGACGACCTCGCGGTCCAGCAGATGATGCACGCGCTCGAACAGGTGAAGCAGGAAGGCGGCAAGATCCTCGTCGGCGGGAAGAAACTCGACCGACCCGGCCACTTCGTCGAGCCGACGGTGGTCTTGGCCCATGCCGGCATGAAGATCTGGCGCGAAGAGACTTTCGCCCCGATCCTCTACGTCTTCCGCTACTCCAAGTTCGAAGAAGCTCTCGAACTCCACAACTCCGTCGAGCAGGGCCTCTCGTCTTCGATATTCACCCGCGACCTCATCACCGCCGAGCGCTTCCTCGCCGCCTCCGGATCCGACTGCGGCATTGCCAATGTCAACATTGGCACGAGCGGCGCCGAAATCGGCGGCGCCTTTGGCGGCGAAAAGTCCACGGGTGGTGGCCGCGAAGCCGGCTCCGACTCCTGGAAGCAATACATGCGCCGTCAAACCAACACCATCAATTGGTCCAAAGACCTCCCGCTCGCCCAGGGCGTGAAATTCGACATTTAGCGCCTCTCCGGCGCCGCTGCGAGATCACTCGCGGACAAACGGCAACCGCCGCAGTTCTTCCTTGGCGAGATCCAGGGAGGGAAGTGGCAAAGAAGGACAATCACAGGGATTCACCCAATTCTCCACCGCCGCGTCCATCATGGCCCCTCGTTCGGCCCGCGACCACACCCTGCTTCTCTTCTGTCGCTCGCTCTCGTCGATTCCGCGTTGCCCAGCCAGTGCCAATATCCACGTTTCGATCGACCAAGTCGGAGCCCAGATCACGATTCGGTCTTGCGCAGCACGAGCGAGTAACCCTTCGTACGACTTCGTACGGGAAATCGATCCGTCCCCATCACCATCCGCAACCAGCAAGAACCCGCGATTGACTTGATGGCGCGCGGCACGTGACCGACCTTGTATTGTCGCACACTGTAGGCTCAACCATTTCTTGGCGTCCCCATCGCCTGAGGGTGCCCGATTGAAATGGAAGTGCCGGTGGGACAAGGACCCCAGGTTCGGCAGTGCGAAGAGCCGACGCACAAAATCCTCGTGCTCTCGATCCTCGCACCAAACTTCGAGCCGGCCCTGATCAAGCCTGCTCACTGCGAGGCTCCAATCGCAGTAACTCGGACGCTTTGAGTCCGAGCGAAGCATCGAAGCTCATTTTCTCGGATCTAGTTGGACCACCCTCGTCGCGATGAAAGAGAAGGATGTTGTCCGGGGCCAAGTAATCGATCACCTCCGGATGGTGCGAAAGCACAAGGAGCGTCGAGCCATGATCGAGCGCCGCGTCCCGCATCTGGCTCAACCAAGGCTGGATTTCGTGGGTGGCGACAAAATTGTCGGGCTCGTCGAAAACGACAAGGCTTGCTCCGGACTTAGCGACGACGCGGAGCACAGTGTAGAGGACGACCAAAGTCCGCTGACCATCGGAGAGTTCATCGAGCCCGAGCGGAATCTTCTTGCCGGCATGTGTCGATTCGAACGAGAGAAAGCGCGCATCGGTTCCCGCTCGAAGTAGTTGGATCGAGTCGAGTCCACCGAGGATGGGTGAGAGATCAGCTCGGAGGGTTTCATGCAGTCCCGGATCAGTCTGAATCAACCCCCGGTACCAAGAACTGAAATTGGAAGCATCCCGCAGAATCGACGGGGAATCCCGCTGGCTGAACGGCTCCATCCGGCGAGGCTCGATATGGAACAAACAGAGGCCGAAAAGCCACCTCTTGAAGGCCATGATGAGTTGGTTGTCGGGACGCTCTTCCAGGAGAGGCAGGAATGAACGACTCGGACTGAAAGGGAATTGCGCTCTCGGAGCCGTGCTTGGTCGATCTCCATAAAGTGAGACCTCTCCCTCAGCGAATCGGTACAGAATTTGATCGCCGAAAAAGAGCTCTTCCGTCTTCGTCGCCGTCGAAAAGCGCTTGACGTCGTGATTGCAGGCCAACTTGTAGCGGAAACTGCCAAAGCCGGGAGCCTCCACGTCGAGCTCGAGCGACTGATCCGACCGGGTGACCCAACGCGTCAAGCTACGCCAAGCGACGCTCGGATACGTCTGCCCTTCAAGCAGGAAGTCCTGTAAGAAGCTGAGTACATCAAAAATCGTGGACTTGCCCGACCCGTTAGCCCCGACGAGCGCGGCTACGCGTCCCGGCTCCATCGTGAAGTTGCTGAGGCAACGAAAGTTATCGACGTAGAGGCGTTTCAGCATGCGGACTCCGGTTAGGCTCGAACATCTTCGCCCAAGTCGAAGGTGCGTCAAGAGAAACTCGGGCCCTAAGACCAGCGCTTCGGAACCGGACCTGATCGGCCACTACCGGCCCCACTCCGCTGTCCTCCGGCCATCACCGGGGCGGTTCGGTCGGTTCGTTCATGCTGTCGATCGCGAGTTGGGCGGCCTTGACCACGGAGGCGTCCGGGTGGGACATGAGGCGAGCGAGTTCGGGAAGGGCGGCCCGCGCCTTCAGGACTCCCACGGCTTTGGCGGCGCCTACGAGCACCATCGGGTTGGGATCCGACAGGAGCTTGCGGAGTTCGGCAATCGTCTGGTCGGCGTCGGCGCGCCCCTTCTTCCAGGCTTCATACTCGGCCTTGGCCTCGCGCACCTTGCGATAAGCCGTGAACTCTTCGTTGGCGGCCGCCCTCACTTTGGGCCGGTGGTCCGAAACCGCGGTCAGCACTTCGTCCAGGCCGGGCTCGAACAGGCTCGCTCCGAATTGACGAAGTGCCAAGACATAGAGGGACTCCACGGGTCGCAAATCCCCGATCACCCGCAGCGACCATTCACAGGCCTCCGGTCCGGGGCGGGAGAGGGCCTGCTGCGCCAGGAACGATCGATGCCCGGGATCGCCCCGCTCCCAGTGTTTCGCTGCCAAATCGACGAGTTCTTTCGGCCCGAGAACCTCGCAGGCCAGGGTAGCGGCTTTGTCCCAGAACTTGGGGAGCTTGCCGCGTTCCAAACCCAGTCCGGCATCGACCCATCGCAAACACGCGGCAGCCGTCTCCGGTCGGGCGCTCGACCACTCCTGGAGGAGCGTCCGGCCGTAGTCATGGATGAACTTCCCGCTCGCGAGGCCATCCAATATCTTGGGAACGAGCTCCACGTTCTTGGACCGAATGAGCGCGGTCAGCACCGCCTGAGAGTTGCGACCAGAGGAGTCCATCAATGCGTCGAGATAGCGCGGAGCGTGCTCAGCCCGCGCCGGCGTATTGGCGACGAATTGATCTTCCCATTCGATGCGCAAGGGCCGAGGCAGGGTGTCGAGTTTCGAGAGCAGGAGTTGAGCTATAGACTCTTCCTTGATCGACCGCCCGACGAACCGCCCCAACTCGGTGAGTGGGGCTAGTCGACGCTGGCGTTCGGGTGGAAGCGCGAGCACTGCGGCGAAGATCTTCGGGAAGTGCGACTCCTCTAGCGTTCGAAACGCTTGAGCCCAAGCATGCCAGACGAAGTCCGTCGAGGATACGGGGATGGGCCGTAATTGGTCGGGAAACGCGATTGGCAAACCGAAAGGAGGATCCTGGAGCCCCCCGATGGCCAAGTCGATTCCACTAGCGAGGTGCATAACCTCGAAATAGTCTCTTCGAACCGACTCCTCCCCGGCGTTCATCGCTGCCGCAAGCCCCTCCATGATCCGACTGCGCAAGGCTTCCGCGGAGTCTTCGGGAACTCCCTTCAGGTCCGAGAGTGCTCGATTGAGCGATTTCCAGGCGAAGCCCCGAGTGTCCACGGACCTCCAATGGGGAATTCGATGGACGATCGTGCGAACGAGCGACTGCGTGTCCTTAATCCGTCCAACCGGGGCAATTCGCAGCAATTCCCCGGCGACCGACTCCTCGAGCTTGGGATCGGCCAGCATCTCGATCACCGCGGATTCGGACATCGTCCACAGAGACGACTCGATGCGCGATCCGGGGTCACGTCGGTAGGCCGCAAGCAATACCGAAGCGAGAGTGGGGTCCTGTAATCGCGCCAAGCCTCGCGTGGCTCGTTTCCGGATCTCCGCCACCGGATCATCCAGGAGTCCGAGCAAGAGGCCCCGGTCGTCCGGATGATCCCCGATGACTCCGGCGAGCGACGCTCGAACCAGGGAGTTGGGCGAAGCGACCCCCTCCCGAATCGCCGTGCGAGCCCGCGGATCCTCGATCATCACCAAGAGCTCCGGCGCGCGCGTCGGCGACAGGAAGGTGGGAGTCGAAGGGAAGCCGGCGTGGTGCGCGGTCCGGACCGGAATCGGCTGACCGCTGAGCCCCTTCGCGAGGGCCGCTACGGCGTCCCCGCCGTAAAGCCCGAGCAGGAGCCGCGTTCGTGCGCTCAGCGTTTTCGCCTCGGCGTCGAGTTCCGGGAGAGCCCGGCTCAAGAGCTCGGCGACTCCTTGTTCGATATCGGACGGAGGAACCGCCGCCGGTGCCCCCGTTCGTGCCGCCTCGAGCTTCGCGATGAGGGCGCGAACTTCGGAGAGTACGCCCTGGTCGCCCGTGCGCTCCGCACTCGCCGCGGCCGACTCGAGGATTCCGAGCGCCTCCTTTCTGTCTCCTTTGTGCTCGAGGATGTACGCCGCGCGCTCAAGGAGAGAACGCGCCGACGGCTCCCCCCCCTCCTGCGCAAAGATCGGACCCACCAAGGCGAGGACCAAGAACCAACCAACGATCGGACTCATGACAAATCTCCTTGCACACTTCGACGCCCATCATGCCGAAATCGTGCGGAATTGCCGTGACGGCCCGGTCAATCGATTGTCACGAATTGTGACACCCGAAAACTCGCCCGGCGGTCAGGGTTCGAGTCGATATCCGAGCCCGTGCACGGTCAACAGATGCGCGGGCTGGGCGGGATCCGGTTCCAATTTCTTGCGGAGTCGCAGCATGGTCTGATCCACGGTGCGCGTCGAGGGCGCATGTTCGTGTTTCCAGACGTTCAGAAGCAGGTCCCGACGCGAGACGGCTTCGCCCGATCGGCTGTGCATGTACCGGAGGATGTCCGCCTCTTTGACGGTGATCTCCTCGGACTCCGGTCCGCAGGAGATCACCATCTTCGAGAAGTCGACCGTGCGGGAACCGATTCGCAAGGTGGCTACGCGTTCGGTTGCCCTCGGCGCTTCGCGGCGGACGCGCAGCTTCACGCGTGCGAGCAGTTCGGCGAGGCTGAACGGCTTCGTGACGTAATCGTCCGCTCCGAGGTCAAAACCCTGGAGCTTGTCGGCCTCTTGCCCCTTTGCCGTCAAGAGGATGACCGGATCCGGCCGCTTCGCGGCCCGCAGTCGTTTCAAGACCTCGAACCCGCTGGCCTTGGGCAACATCACATCCAGGACGATCACGTCGAACACCTTCCGGTCACAGGCTTGCATCGCCAGTTGCCCGTCGGTTGCGTGGGTGACGGAGTAGCCTTCGCGCTCGAACGCATAAACGAGCCCGGTGGCGAGTGCGGGCTCGTCTTCCACCAGCAGTAGTTCCACTCTCGCCTTCATGGGTTTCCTCCTTCGAGCGGGAGTCGCAGCCAAAATTCCGAGCCGCCGCCCTCGCGGGCTTCGACCCGCAAATCTCCGCCCAACGCTCCGGCCATCCGCGCGGCGAGGGCCAAGCCGAGACCCACCCCGGGGCGTTCCCGACGCAGTTCGCTACCGAGGCGGACAAACGGCTCGAAGATGCGCTCGCGATCCTCTTTGGGAATCCCGGGTCCTCGGTCCAAGACTCCGAGTTCGATCCCAGCGGGCGTAGCGCGGGTGACGAGGTCGAGCGGATGTGGCTCTCCCGCGTGTTTCACCGCGTTCTCCACCAGATTGAGGAGAATTCCCACCACGAGGGTGGGATCAGTCGCGAGCGCGAGCGTGCTCGGCACGGGCGCAACCCGCAGTCCGAAGCCTCGCGACGTGAGCAGCGGCTCGGCCAAACCGGTAGTTTGCGAGACCAATTCCTGAAGTCGGCACGAAGTCTTGCGGACCGGAATATCCGGAGATCGTTCGATGCGGGCCAACTCCAATACCGATTCCACGAGCCGCGTGAGGCGCTCCGCCTCCAGGCGAGCCTGTCCGGCAAACTCCTGCACTCGCGCGGGCTCCATGCGGTCCCGCTCCATGAGTTCCGCGAAGAGCCGAATCGAGGCGAGCGGAGCTTTCAATTCGTGGGTGACGGCCGCCACGAAGTCCTCGCGCGCGCGAATCTGCGCCCGCTCCCCTCGTTGGGCGCGCGCCAAGGCCAGGGAGGCGGCGAGCACCGCGAGCACTCCGAGGCCCGCCAATGCGGCTAAGAGCAAGCGCGACTGACGGTCTTCCGCGAGAAAGGCAGTGCGGCTCGCCTCCGATGGACTCAGAACGAATCCGGAGAGAGGTCCCCGAAGGGCAAGTGCGGTCGGGGTGGCCATGCGGCCGACCACGATCACGACTCCGCCGATGCGGGCTCCCTCACTCCCTCCACCGGCTTCGGTCCACAATTCCGCTCCGGTCAGCCAGCGAGCCTCCCCCGCTTGGACCCCGGTCTCGCTCACTCGCAAGAACAGACGATCGAAAAAATCCTCGCCGGGACCTCCGTCCACAGCGGTCGCTCGCCCCGGAGCACCCGCCAGGATCCAGGGTTGAAAGGTCGAGTGGAAAGCTGCGCGAAGACGGCGCTCCGGAGCCGCGGAATCCTTGGACCTTCGGATTTCCTCGAGCTCCCGGAGGTCCGCCGCACCGGCTCGGCGCCGAAGCTCCTCCGCTACGGTGTCCTCAAGTGCCAAACGGGCGTAGTCATCCCCCGACACCGGTTCCTGGACGAGACTGCGCAGCCAATCCAGCCCTTCCCGCACCGAACCGTGAGGAACGAGCAGGGCCCGCGCCGCCAAGGCTCTGGGCAAGCCACGATCGTCGGCATACCCACTCCACCGCGCCTCGAGGTCCGCGAGCACGGCCCGAGCCCGATTGAGTTGCCCTGCTTGGAGGGCGAGGCCGAACTCCCGGGTGGCCGCCACCGCCGCGACCCCGGCGGGAGTCGACGGATCACTGCGGGCAAACGCAAGTTCCAGCATGGCCTTCGCGCGCGCTTGTGGAGTCGATGCCGCAGACACCAAGCGGTCGAAGCCAGCGACCCATCCTCGCTCCGAGTCTCCGAGGCGGATCAATCTGGGCGCCGGGAGCGGAGACTCCAGGCCACCACCTCCTCCGAAGCGGCAAGGTCGGCCAATCGCAGGCGACTCAAAGAGCGCCCGTTCGAGGCGGGCGGACACTTCGTTTTGGGCTAGGTCCCGGGAGATAGCCCACCGCGCCTCTTCCAACTCGCCCTCCCCAAGCAGGCGGTGCCAGGCGAGCCCGGCCAAGCCCAGGCTCGGCAAGAGCAAGAACCACCACCAAAACGAGCCGGAAGTGCGATTCACACCCAATCAGCGGGGCCGCCGGAGATTCTTGATCAACTCGAATCCGATTTGATCGACCTCGTCGCGCACGGCATTCGAGAGGACGCAAACGGCGAGTTTTTCTTCCCGCACGAAGCCGGAGAAAGTCCGAAAGCCGCCGGTGCCGCCGTTGTGCCAAAACACGGGGGGCCGAGCCGGGTCGCGTCCTTCCGCTCGGAGCCAGCCCAGGCCCGCCTCCCACTTCTGATCCGGCACGCCCCGGTCAACCAGTTGCAGCGCCGCGGCCCGCACCAATCCCTCGGGCCCGGTCCCCCACTGCAGGGCCAGGTACTTCAAGAGATCGGGAGCCGAAGTCCGCAGCGCTCCCGCGCCTGCCAACGATTGGAAATGCCAAGCCGGGACCCTCACGAGGGCGCCAAACCCCATGGCCTGCGCGTGCCCGGGAAGGAATCGCAAATCCACCGGAGCATCTGCCAGCGGCTGATAAGTGCTCCCGAGTTCGAGCGGCTTGGCGATCCGTTCCGCCACCAACTCGCGAAAGCTCACTCCGAAGCGCACAGACAAGAGCTCGCCCAACAACCCGGTGCCAAAATTGGAGTAATCAAACTTGGTCCCCGGTTCAGCCTGGAGTTTGGTGACCCCGAGGGCGGCCCAGAGAGCCTTGCGATCGTAGTCTGCGTAGGGGTCGGCCCCAAAGGGCCGCAGGTTGGGCGGAAGCCTGGGCAATCCCGAACGATGAGTCGCGAGATGGAGAAACGTGATCGGGGTCTCGCCCGTCACGGGGGCCTTCACCCCCTCCGGCAGATGCTTCTGGATCGGATCGTCGAGGGCAACCAGACCTTCTTCCAAGGCCAATGCCAAGAGCAAGGAGGTGAAGGTCTTGGTGATAGAGCCCATCTCAAAAACGCTGGTCTCGCTCGGCTTAACCGCGGGGTCGTCGGCGACCTGACCGAAGGCGAAGAAGCTGGACTTCGTGTCTTGCCGCACGCCCACGAGAAGCCCCCGCCACGGGCCCTTCGTGAGGATCGGGTTGACCACAGAGCGAACGCTCGATTCCAGCGAAACGGGCTCCCCCGGGCGCTCCGCCGCTTGACCCAGACTCGCCACCGTGCAGCACAACCCGAGGAGAAAAGTACGCATGGCCCGAAGCTACCACGGGGGTCGGGCGTTAACCTCCACCCATCATGACGAGAGAGCGTCCCGTCCCACCCGCCGAGCGCCGCATCTTCTGCAACCGCACCCTCAACCTGCGCGCCATCAAGGCGATCGGGTACGACATGGACTACACGCTCATCCACTACCACGTGGAGGCGTGGGAGCGCGCGGCCTACGAAGTCACCCGGCAAAAGCTGCTCGTACTCGGATGGCCGGTGCAGGACTTGAGCTTCGATCCCGAGCTGGTCATCCGCGGCCTCATCGTCGACACCGAGCGCGGTAACTTCATCAAAGCCAATCGATTTGGGTACGTGAAGCAGGCAATGCACGGCACGAAGCCGGTCCCCTTCGAGGACATGCAGCGGATCTACCAGCCGGTCATCGTTTCCCTCTCGGACCCCAAGTTCCACTTCCTGAACACTCTCTTCTCGCTCTCGGAGGGTTGCCTCTACGCCCAACTGGTCGACCGCCTCGACGAAGGCCGCTTGGGCGACAAGCTCGATTACGCCGGGTTGTACAAAAAAGTGCGATCGACGATCGACGAAGCCCACGTCGAAGGCGCCCTCAAACAAGAAATCATGGCCGATCCGGCCAAATTCGTGGACCGCGACCGCGACACCGTCACGGCACTCCTCGATCAGAAATACTCCGGTAAACAACTCATCCTCGTGACCAACTCGGAATGGGCCTACACGAGCGCGATGATGACGTGGACCTTCGATCCCTATTTGAAGGGCGAAATCGACACCTGGCGCAAGCTCTTCGACGTCGTCATCATTTCCTCGCGCAAGCCCGACTTCTTCTTCACGAAGTCCCCGCTCTACGAAGTCGTGAACGACGAAGGCCTTCTCAAGCCGGCCCAGCGGGTGGAGCGCGGCCATATCTATTGTGGCGGGCACGCCTCTCACGTCGAGGCCGGCCTCGACATCCGCGGGGATGACATCCTCTATGTCGGCGACCACATTTACGGCGATGTGCACGTTTCGAAGCGATCCCTGTCCTGGCGCACCGCCCTCGTTCTCCGCGAACTCGAAGACGAAGTCCGGGCCTTGCGGCACTTCGACGACAAGCGCATCGAGCTCGAGCGCTTGATGGCCGAAAAGGAGAGCCTTGAACAGGAGCACGCCTGGCTGCGATTGGAAGAACAGCGGGTGCGATCAAACTACGCGGACAAGCCTGAGTCCACCGCCCGCGAACTCGGCGGACGGCAACGCGAGATGCGGGAGCGGCTCGCGCGCCTGGACGAGGCCATCGGTCCGTTCGCGAGATCTTCGACCGAGCTCACCAATCGGCGCTGGGGACTGTTGCTCCGTACGGGAAACGACAAGAGCCACCTCGCTCGTCAAATCGAGCGCTACGCCGATGTCTACATGTCTAGGGTGTCTAATTTCTTGCCCGCCACCCCGTTCGTGTTCCTCCGCTCGCACCGCGGCAGCATGCCGCACGATGCCTGATCAGCGGCGCCGCTTCGCACGCTTTGCCGCCGATCCCTTCCATTTCAGCTCGTACGCTTCCCCGAGCGTCGCGGTATTGCCGGGATCACGCACGTCCTCAAAGAGCTGCACGGTCCCCAACGCCTTGCGCAGGCGATCGTGCCAGTGCAACACCGTCGACCACAGGATTTCCGGAGTCGTGCTCACCGCGGTCGAGCCGGGCACGAGATCCACCCCGGCCGCGCTGTAGGCGTACTCGCAGAATGCCGCCGCCGGGAGGGGAACGCCGGCCTGCACGGGATTTTGAGTCAGCTCAGGCGCGTGCACGTAGGCGGCCCAGGGGGCCAGCCAATCCCACAGTCGGAATCGGAATCGTGCCTGATTCGGAGTTTGGATCGCTTCGAACAAGCGCGGGGTCAAGAGGGCAGCCGGGGCCGCGCCCTCCACCAACGGCACTCCTTGCGGGTCGAGGAGAGCCACCGCGAGATTGGGGTAGCGGGCCCGGTCTCGATAACGGTCGAGGGTGACTACGGTGACTCCGTTGCGCTCGGGATTTTGTCCATCACCTTCGGGTGGCATGAGCGCAACTTCGGCGATTCGCGCGGATTTGGCGCTCGCGGACCAATCCAGCACGATGGCCACGTGCGACCAGTAGCTCGGCCGGCGGTCGAATCGCAAATGGGCCTGGGCCCGCCTGACTTGATGATCGAAGAAGGAGGAGCCGCCCACGAAGAGGAGTGCACCGACCCGCGAGGCCGGCGAGGAGCCGGCTTCGACTCGGGCCAGGAGATCCTGCGGTTCGCCCACCGCGGCGCGACGTCCGCTCCGCGCCACCGGGGTTTCGGACTTCAGTCGTGAAGATTCGGAATACAGCACACGATTCTCCTTCAGTGCAAGACGGTCAAATGAGGAATAAGGCCATAAGGGTGCCGGGGGGCGACGGTTCTCCCGTCCATCTCGGCTGTGGCAGACTCCGCAATGCGCGGCCCGGTGCCCGCACCCAAGTCCACGTAAGCGAGACCGACCGCAATACCGCCATCTCCGTGCGGGCTGAGGCGTAGTTGGGCAATGGTGTTGGGAGCCGTCGTCCCGAGCCAGTAATTCACGACGGCGGGAGCCACTTGGCCAGCTCGAGGCACGCGCAAAGGGGGCCGAGACGGAAATCCCACCTTGCCGCGCTCTTGGCTCCCGAAGCTGCCATCGGCGACGGAGAAAATGGAAGGGATGTGGCTGGCCGGTGAAGTCACGAGTTCGAAGATCCGACGCCGACCGACCGCCAATTCGAGCACGCGGGAGTGGTGAACATCGCCCGAGAGCAAAACGATGTCGTGGGCGGCCGATTCGAAGAGACTCCACAACTCGGAGAATTGGGACCCGAAGTCTGGCGGTTGCCAATCGAAGCTGCTTCCGAATCCCTGAACCAGGGGTTGCCCAAGAACCAAGGCACCCGGTCCCGGCAGATTGGCCAGCCAAGTCTCCAACGCCGCCATACTCTCGCGGCTAGCCATTCTCGAGGCATCGTCCGTGCGCAACTGCCGACGGCTGCGCATATCGAGAAAGAAGAAGGGAACCCCCGCGATTCTCGTCGCAAAACTCCGATCGCCGGCCGCCGGAGCCACGGAAGGGGGATTCAACGATGACTGGAACAGATCGAGACACTCAAGCCCCGCCCGTTCGTAGCCGTTGCGCAGGCTCCCCCGCGTGCGGGAGAGCCACTTCACGTTCTCCGGATAGTTGTTCCACAGCTCGTGATCATCGAAGGTGAAAAGGCTCGGCAAATGGGACAGAACATTGCCGTACTCGTCGTTCCACCAGTAATCGAGGTAGCGATAGACCGTTTCGACCGGGCCGGTATCGAGCCCCTCTTCGGAGTGTGCGGTATCGAGGTAGAGATTGTCCCCGATCAACAGCTTGAAAGCGTTCGCGCCCAAGAAATTGGCCTGCAGCGCGTTCCGATAGGCCGCGGCCATCTGGAAATCCTTGTAAAAGCAGCTCGCGACCGCGAAGCACAAGCCTTGGCTCGGGAGTTGAGCAGGCGGGACATCCACGTCGGCGTATGCGAGGGTAGTCCTTTGCCCGTCCAGTGCAAACAGACGCAACCTCGAGCCGGGAGCGAAGCCGGAGAGACTGCCATGCAAGATCTGCACGCCCTGTCGCCGAAACTCCCGGTCTATGTCGCCCGACATCGCCGGTGCATGGAGCGTCACCAATCTGGAAGGTTGCGAGTCTTCGCGGTAGTCCACTTGGAGGTTTGGCACCACCAACGAGGCTTCCGTCAATACCACCACGCGGAGGGTGCCATCGGCCGGAATCCCTGCCATGATCCGAACCTTGCTCATAACTGCCCTCCCGGCACAGAAAACTCCAGAGATCCTTCGATCTCGCCATCCGGACCGAGCCACTCGAGAACGGATCTCCCCGCGGGCCAGCCCTCCGTGGGAAACCACCTCACCTTCCACGTCGCGTGGGGGCCGCTTTCGTTCCAGCTCTGACGTCGCACCTCGAAATCGAGGCCTCGATCGTCACTCTGACGAGTTGGCTGGACCATCGATCGAACCCGGAGCCAGGGGATTCGGTCTGCATAAGGCGCAGCACCGGCGGTGCCAAATTCCACCGTGAGCGTGGGCTCTGGCCCAATGTTCAGTCCCGATATCGCGGGCGTTTGGTTCGAAACTTCCTCCTTTGGAGGCAAGAAACGCGACCGCAGGCCGACCGGGAAGGACCAAGTGCCCACGCGTGGCGCAGGCGAGGGTTCCGTCCACTGACGAGCCACCCGTGCGAGTTCGCGTGCCAAATAAGGTCCACTCTCCCGACCGTACAGGGTCGACGCACCTTCATAATGCTGAACGTCGTACTCCTCGGGAGTCGCGAAGTAGGAAATGAAGTCGTTGGAGAGTCCGAGGATCGCCCACGCACGCACGTCGCCCGGTTCCCCTAGCGCGGCCCGCACCTCGGCGCGGAGGCGCCGTCCCATCATCACCGTCATCTCGCCCGGCAAGGCCAAGAACGCGGCCGAGCCCAGGCGAATCGCTTGCACCATCGTGCGCCTCGGAAACGAGTCCGCGCCGAGGAAAACTCCCTGGAGGGGGCCGAGCGCGGCTTTCTTCCAACCCTGGCATCCACTGGGCGAACACCGCCGCGTGCCTTCCTTGAAAGCGTCCCCTTCGACCCCGCCTTCCTCCGATCCGCCGATGACGGGCGCTCCCACGAGCACACTCGAACACGGCCGAGGGGCCGGTCCTTCCGAGGCGAGTTCGAGATCGAGTTCGTCCGCGCGCACTGCGAGAGTCGCTTCGCCGGGAGTTGCCAACGCCTGGTAACGCGCGTGGATTCGCGCCGCCAAGTCTTCCCCAAGCGAGCGCGCGCCTTCGAAGCTGCGTTCCGTCTCCGTCGTGCGATTGGGACGAACATCGCCTTCGTCGCCATTGGCGAGCAGAGCCACGAAACCCGGATCCGCGACGCGGGATTCGAGGCATCGCGCCGCGACTCCGTGGACATCTCCATGGTAGAGATCGATCTTCGGGCCAAGCACCGTCCCGTGGATGGCGAACGACGCGATCATCCCCAAGGGCATGCCCCCCTGACGGTCGATCCGGACGATTGTGGCGGAGGGATTGATCGCGGAATCGGCGGTGGGAGGAACCGGCTGGGCGCTGACCTCGGGATTGTGCAGGTGCGCTTCGAGGCTGCGATTGTGGGTGAGGCCGACGATCTCCTCGGTGCCGACCGCGATCGTCGCCGCGGTTCTCGCGTCGAAGGCCTCGGTGATCGTGCGGGCGATGCGTCCGCTCAGCCACTCGAGCCACGCCTCGTCGAAGCCCGGCGTGGTAGCGCCGAAGTGGTTGAAATAATGGCAGCCAAAACTCGCCCCCGGGCCCGCGTGCGTGTGGGTCGCCGAGAGTGTCAGACGATCGACCGAAATCCCGCAGGCCGCCGGCAAGCGCGCCACCACGGAGTGATGGAGCAACAAGGACACCGCGCCCAGGTCGACCACCGCCATCGCCCACCTCTCCCCGTTCGCGGCCGCGAAGTAGGCGGCACGCACCTCCAACCGATGACGGAAGCCCTGACCCACTTGCCCGGTCAGTGAGTAGCCGAAAGTGGGCATCCCCGGTGGAGGCGTGATGTCTCCCTTGGCGAAGCCCGCGACGAAGCTCGTTTCCGGGGCGGGCGCCGGAGAAGCGGCCACCTCGACATCCAAGGTGCCCGCGCAACCGCACAGCCCGGCGAACAAAATGCCCGCAATAGTCAGCCTCATGACCGCACTTTTCCTTCGCTCTGGAGTGTAGTCGACTCCCGCGCGTCGCGATAGTGGCCCCCCGCGATATTCCCGGTCCTTTGATAAGACCACGGCATGGGTCAGTCGAATTCCAAATCCCCGCGGTGGCTCCAGGCCGCGGGCGCACTGCTGGTTCTTGTCCTCGTCTACTTCGGGCAGCGCTACGGCCTGCTCGATTCCAAGCCGACTCCGGGAGATCCCGGTTCGCCCGGTGCCACCCGGCCGACCGAGCCTGAGTCACCACCAAGATCGACCCGAACGCCCCCCGCCCCGGCGCCTCTGCCGGCTCCGGCTCCCTCCAACCCGAAGCCGACGCTCCCCGAGGCCCCGAAGCCGACCCTCCGGGACGGTGGGATTCCCAAACTCTTCGCCGACGGGAAGAGCGATGTTTGGGTCGAGGCCGACGGGACGGTGGAAAAGTTGCTCGCCGACGACATCGACGGGAGCCGGCACCAAAAGTTCATTGCGCGGATCGGTCGCGACCTCACCGTGCTGTTCGCGCACAACATCGACGTGGCCCCGCGCGTTCCCCTTCAGCCCGGCGATGTGATCGCGTTCCGCGGCGAGTACATCTGGAAAGAGAAGGGCGGCACCATCCACTGGACGCACAAGTCCAATGACCCCCGCAAGCGGGGCGGCTGGATCAAGTTCCTGTCCAAAACCTACGAGTGAGCGGGGGTCGTCCCCCAGGGAGCCTCGTCGCCGGGGATAGCGTCTTCCGGGCGGCGGTAGTGCGCTGGACCTTCGAGCACGCTGCAGCCTCGACAGGGCGCCGGGAGGTCCCCGGAATGGAAGCGGCGACGCAAGTCCCGGTACTTCGGCCCATTCCAAATCTCACCGAGCGACTGTTCATGCGCATTGCCCATGCGCAGCTCCGCGGGAGCTCGACAGCAGGGGTATACCGTGCCGTCCGTGTCCACCTTCATGTAGCTCGCAGCTTGGTGGCAGAAGTGCCCGTTCTGGCGGAAAATTTCGCCGTGAAGACGGTAGATGAGTTCTGGATAAATCAGGCGCAACGCGGGAGGTGCGCCAGGAGAGTCCATACCGAGCGGAGGGGGCATCTCGAATTTCAGAGCGATTCCCGAGCTCGCTGCCTGCGCCGCCGCTTCGTCGCGGCACGCGACCAACTCGGACATCGGCACCTTGCCCACGACCCGGTGGTTTTCGTAGCGCGGGTAATTCGGCAGAAGCTCGAGTACGTGCACCGCCTGACCGCCGAGATCGTGGACAAACCGGATGTACTCCGGAAGGTCGCGCCAAACTGGTTCCATCAGGATCGTGACAAACGCGACGGGAACGTGGTGCGCGCGAGCGAGGCGGGCCGCTAGCCGGCACTTTTCCACGGTTTTGGCGAAGGAGGCCCCGATGCGCAGACTCCCGTAGATCTCCGGCCGCGGAGACTCGAAAGAAATCCACATCCGCTCGACCCGCGGTAGGAGCCGCTGCAAGCGATCCTCCGTGAACAGGGTCGCGTTGGTGATCAGGTTGATGTACGCGTCGTGCTCCTCGCACTTGCGCAGGTACAGGTCGATATCCCCGGCCAGCGGCTCGGAGAGGGCGAGCGGAGAAAGCACGCCCCCTTCGGGCAGGAACTGGTCGAGAATCTCGGCGGCAAATTCGCTCTCGACCTTTTGCACGGGAACCCCGTCGTGCTGCGGGCACATCACGCAGCGCAGGTTGCACACGTTGTTCGTGGCGAACTCGAGGTTGTAGGGTCGGCTCTGCCAGATCTCCCGTCTACTCGCGAGATCATCCGCGAGTTTGACGGCGTTGCGCGTTTGTCGTTCGAACTTGGGCAAGGCTCCCATGCCGGCACTCTACCTGCCGGCATGGGAGCGCCGCGCCAGATCTCCGGGCGTGGCTCACAGACGATCAGGGAAGCGCGCCCAGGTCAAGCGGAACCCGTACGGGGCGGTGCCGTCGAGGTAGACACCCTGGACGGTGATCGAAATTCCGACCGCGGGGTCGGGACGCACGAAGCCGGGCAGGACGAACCCGCCCTGGGCATCGAGGGTGGCCCCACTCGCGGGCGAAAGGAGACCAAAGCCGTCCACCAGCGGAATCCAACCGAGCCCGCTCGAACCCGCGATCGGGCTCGTGGCCAGGACCTGATTCATGGTGCCGTCCACGAACGGGAAGAGTGGGCCCGGATTCTCGGTGTCGACGAAGAGCGAGAAGAGCGCGTTCGGGACCCCGCCTTCGGTGACCGCCGAGTAGGCCTGTCCGGGGGCAGGATTCAGGGGGTGCCTGCGGATCAACCCCTCGTTTTCCCCTCCGCCGATCTCGAGGGCGAGCCCGCGCGAAACCGCCTGATCGCTGTTGGCAATGTGAATCGCGACCGCCCCGCGTTTCAGGGTCTGCTCGATGGCGGGCGTGATGCTGCAGCTCAAGGTGAGAGCGTTGATGAAGGTCGTGGGCAATGGATCGCCGTTCGCGTAGACGACGGACTGCGGCCCGAGGTTGCTGCCGGAGACGATGATCGGCACGCTCGGACTCGTCGGCGTTTGGACCGGGATCAGAGTGGGCGTGATCGAATTGAGGATCGGGCCGAGGATCGACAACGGACGGGGAGCGGAGGTCCCGCCCCCCGGGCCCGCATTGAAGGCCACCAGGTTGGCGATTCGGGGGGTCACCAGCAGGGACGCCGGGATGGTGGCGTTGAGCTCCGTCCCACTGACGAAGCTCGTGGGGAGGCTCTGACCGTCCAGAGTCACGAGCGTCGAGGGCACGAAGCCGCTCCCCGTGATGAGGAGGTTTGCGAGCGGGCTCCCGGAGAGAATGGCGGACGGGGCGACCGACGTCATGGTCGGCACTGGGTTGGCGATGGTGAGTGGGAATGAAGCAGATGTCCCGCCGACTGGGCTGGGATTGAACACGGTCACGCTCAGGACCGTGGCGCTTTGGGTGAAGCTCGCGGGGAGAGTCGCGGCGAGAATCGTCGGCGTCAAGAGAGTGGTCGTCAGGTTCGTGCCGTTGACCCTCACGATCGACACGCTGGCCAGTCCATTGGAGACGAATCCGGTTCCCGTAACCGTGAAATTGACGCTGCCCGCTCCAACCTGGATCGGATTCGGGTTGACGCTGCCGAGGGTTGGCACGGGGTTGTTGATGTTGAAGGTGCGCGCGGCCGAGGTTCCACCCCCCGGCGCGGCCGAAAACACGGTGACCGATGCGCTGCCCGCCAGGGCGACGTTGGCCGCCGGTACCGCCGCCGTCAGTTGAGTGCTGGAAACGAAAGTCGTCGCGAGATTGGCTCCGTTCCAGCGAACGACCGACCCGTCCACGAAATTCGAACCGGTGGCGGTCAAGGTGAAAGCCGGAGTCGCCGCGTTGCGCGAACTCGGGGAGATCGCGCTCAACACCGGGGCCGGGTTGTTGACCACGAAATTCAGCCCATTCGATTGGCCGCCTCCGGGAGCCGGGTTGAAGACCACCACCGAGACACTCCCGGCCGTCGCGAGGAGCGAGGCCGAAACGGTCGAGGTGAGTTGCGTAGCGCTGTTGAACGTCGTGGGGAGATTGACCCCGCCCCAACGAACCACGGAACTCGCGACGAACGAGGTCCCGGTCAGAGTGAGAGTCACGCCCGAGGATCCGACCAGCGCCGCATTGGGACTCATGGTGTTCAGCCCCGGACCGGGATTGGAAACCGTCAAGGTCTGGCCGGCGCTGGAACCGCCGCCCGGGGCGGGCGTGAAAACCGTGACACTGATCGTGCCAGCGACCGCGATCGAGGCCGCCGATACCGTGGCCTGAAGCTGAGTGCTCGATACAAGAGTGGTGGAGAGTCCGACTCCGTTCAATCGAATGCTCGAATTGGCGACAAAACCGCTTCCGTTGGCGGTGAGGACAAAACTACTGGTTCCAGCGGTGCGAGTCGCCGGAGAAATCGAGCTCAAGCTCGGAACGGGGTTCGGTGTGGGCTCGACCCGGATGCTGTAACTGAGCGTCGTGCCCACGGAGGTGGTTCGGTGGACAACTACGGAATGGAATCCGGCCGCCAGCGTGCGGGTCACCGTCCCGCCTAGGGCTCCGGATTGCAGCGCGCTCACCGCCGGCCTCCAAGCACCACTGGTCCCGGGATCGAATATCCCGAACTCGAGTCCGGTGCCCGTCGTGACGAGGTCGTAACTCCCCGGGGTGACGATCTCGAACTCGTGGATTCGCAGGACGGTCGTGCTCGACAACGAGGTTGATGTCGTCAAACCGAGAGGCAGGCCCGAGGTGATCGCGTGTTGGAGCCGAGCCGTGTCGGTCCCCGCCTCGATGATCGCCAAGCCATCTCCCGCCGGAGCGCCGAGACGTCCGTTGGATACCAAGAATTCCACGGCGGCCGTCCGTTCGCTCTCGGCATCACCGATCGCGAGATCCCAGTTGGAGTCGGAAGCCAACCCGACCGCATTCCACTCGCCGACCTCGGGAGTCAGTTCGAAAGTGGCGCACGCCGGGTTGATCGTGAAGCCTTGGCCCTGTCCGCCCAATACGACGTGGGGGGCGCCGAAACACACGTTCACTCCGTAGGAAATGGACTGGGTCGTCGGCCCGTTGTTGCGGTAAACCGCGATGGCATGGATACCGACTCCCAGACTGAGGCTCGAAACCACCCCACTCCCCACCGAGCCGCTGTCGATCGAATCCGACCGGCGGATCCACCGGGCGCTTGAGCCCGGCGCAAACAAACGCCAGAACAGGTCCGGGTCGTTGCCGCCGCCCGTGACATGGACGGTGTACACCCCGGCGGTCGACGCGTTGAACTCGTAGAGATCCACGATCTCCCCCGCGGTCAGGGTTGCATCGAATTGCACGCCTACGGAAAGAGTCGTTGAAGGAACTGCGACCAGAGTTCCGCTGCCCGACCCGGATGCACGGTCGACGACCCCGTTCAGCGGCGCGATTGCGCCGAGGTTGCCGTTCGCGAGAACAAAGTCCGTGGTGCCCGGCGAGAGCACGGACTGGGCCGTCCCGAGATACAAGTTCCAGTCCGAAGTATCCGGTGAAGAGACGGCCGTGGCATTCCATTCCCCGGCCGTGACCACGGTGACAAATTCCGAACACGCGGCAGTCACGGTCTGTTCGGTCCCCGCTGACAATACGATCGGCGCCACTCCGTTGCAGAGAGCGATACTGAGCTGGGTGGGAGAGACGCTCGCTACCCCGTCATCCTTGAAGACGACGAGGCAGTGGGCTCCGGATGCAGAGGCGACGAAGTTCGCAACCGCGCCCCCCGCGGATCCCGATGCCGTGGCCGCGGAGCTGCGGGCGCGCCAAGCATTGGTGCTGCCGGGCGGATAGAGGCGCCAACCGAGTTCGGTGCTTCCGTTCACCGCGATTTCGTAGGGCTGGCCGTTGGTCAGAGTCACCTCGAAGGCTCGGACCACTGAGGTCGACGACCACGTGGTGGTCACCGGAACTCCGACCGACAAGTCATCCGCGACATCGAAAGTCGCCCGTGCGTTGGCGGAGCCGCTGAATCGATTCATCCTCCCACTCCGGGGCGGCAGGGTCCCGGTCAAATTGTCGTTGGCCAGAATGAAGTCGCACGTTCCACTGGTGAAGAAGGAACCGATTCCGTCGATCCGCAGGTCCCAGTCGCTCGTCGAAGTGATCCCGACGACGTTCCAACGACCATCGACGGGGTCGAGATCAAAGATCGTGTCCGTGCAACTGATCAGCGAGGAATTTCCGTCGGCGAGCGTCAGGGCGGCACACCCGACCACGTCGTCGATGGCATTCTGCAGTCCGCCATTGAGAATGCTAGTGCCCGAGTTGAACCCAACGACCGGAATGTCACACCCTCCGTTGGTATGGACAGCGATCGCCTGGCCGGAGGACACGAGAATCAGCGGCCCGCCCGAGTTGCCGCCCTCCGAATCAACGTGATGGGTGACGGTGTCACCCACAATGGCAACGAGAGCTCCAGTCGAGGTTTGGTTGGTGAAGGCTCGTGTGTTTTGCGTGTCGTCACCAAACCCGGTGAGGCGGACCGTCGGCCCGAATCCCGGAACAAAAAACGGCATCGAGGTCGCGAGCGCGAAGAACGCCCCCTGGCGATCGAAAGCGGTCTGCCCCGTGGAGTTGGGATGCAGTCGAGCGACCGCCCAGTCGTTCCCGACTCCAGTGTCGGCAAACTGTCGGCTCGAATGATCGAAGGGGTACTGGTCAACGACCGGTGGAGGCACGATGAATCCGCTGCTGTCCGAGGCCGGGACATTGAACTCCGCGACAGTTCCCGAGGTGAATCCCCCGGCGCCAAACGCGCAGTGGCCAGCACTCAGAATCGTCGAGGTGCTGCTGATCAACCAGCCTGTACAGAACGAGACGAAGCCCCCCGATACGGGAGTGACGAGCCGACAAGTTCGAACCTCCGTCGAAGGAACACGATCGTCGGTTCCTCCGCACAAATTCTCCGGGGATTCCGGCGAGACTTGACCCACCGCGCCCCGGATCGTGACCTCCCCGCTCGACCCAGGTCCTAGTTCGAGGGCGACGTTCACCACCGGACCCCGAAAGTGGGCGCTGCGGGTGGCCCAAGTCTTGATGCCGAAGTGATCCAGCACTTGCACGTCGCCGTCGAGCAGGCTCGTGATCAGAATGCGGTCATCCGGCCCTCCCAATTCGAGGCGATCGAAGAGCAGGATGAGGCTACTAGCGCCCACCATCCCGACCTGTTCGCTCCACACGAGCGCCGGGGTCACCCCCGGGTTCGTGCGGGGCCCACTTTGAACCGGCTGTAGGACTTCCAAGAACGAGCGCTGCCCGGGCTGCGCCCAGGCCATCGCCGCGAAGGCAAGAACCAAAATCCAACGAGTGCAGGTGTGCATAAGACTTCCCCGGCGGCAGGGTGCAGAAGGCGCCGCCACCTTGAGAAAGGAGTTGGGCCGCCAAACAGAACACCGATCTCGGAATTTTCCGACTTATCCCTCGACCTTGACCGCCCTCACAATTCAGCCTTCAGGGGAATCGCAGTCGGTGGCCCCCAACTCACCGCTATCGGGCGGTCATCAGCATCGCCCGGAGGAGGCGTGGTCGAAGCCGTTACCGCAATCCACGGCCCCGATGAAAAGTCCGGCCCGCTCCGCTTAACCGGGAGTGGCTCCCGTTCTTGGGAGGTCATTGGGCGACCAGGATCAAGTGTTCTCAGCGCGCAGGGACTTCGATCGTGGCGACGGCGAGCTTGGAGGGGCCGATGGCGAGGAGGCGGAGGGTGCCGGGGCCAGCGAGGGCGCCCTCGGAGAGAGAATCGGAGGACCAATCGAGTTCGGAAGTGAGGGTCGACACGGGATCGAATTGGGATTCGATTTGGGCTCGACGGAGGAGTTCGCGAGCGGACTCCGGGGAATCGGGCGCGGACTCGAGAGGCGGCCAGGTGCGGGTCTTCGGTCGGAAACTGATGTCGAGTCGGTCGTAGCCCGCACGCTCGTGGACCTTCCAAGCCGAGCCATTAGCCTCCACCCTGATCTCGAGTTTGAGAGGAGCGCGGTGGCGGGTGGCGGGATCGCCGAAGAAGGTGTACATGAGGAGCTGGTCGCGGCGCAAGAGTGCGACGTTGATCGAAGGCTCGAGGGAACCCTCGACATCCTTGAGCATTTTCTCCATCACGAAGCTGCGGGCGGTGAGCGCGGCCAATTGAGCCGCATGCCACAATTCCCCGACGGTGGAGAATCCGTCATCCAGGCGCTTCGTGACTTCTTGGCCCGAGAGGTAATTGGGGAAAGGATGCGACTCCGTGGTCGCCGCGATCGCCGCCACCGGGCCTCCGCGCAGAAACAGACACTCCTCGGCAAAACTCCGCTCAGGGCCGGCAAAATCTCCGGCTTCACAGGCGAGCAGAACCAGCGGCGGGCCCGCCGGTCCCGTCGTCCACGGAGTGAGTCCGCGCTTGTGGAGAGTGATCGCTCGGCCCCCCGACCGCGTCACCAAGACGTAGTCCTTCGAGGCGTGCGCGGCAATTGCCGCAAACAGCGCCGGCCGCTGCATCGCCTTGAGAAAGAGCTCGGGCTGCTCGGGCAAATCTCCACAGAGCGGCTCGCCCACCGCGGCGGAAAGCAGCCAGGGTTCGGACCACCCGGGGCCCTGCTTTTTGACCATGCCTTCGAGGAGTTTGGTGGCACTGGCGTCGACCACTCCACCGTAACCAGGCGCGCAGGCCCAAGCGACGAGGCGCAGGTCGTCCGCGGAGGGTGCCCGCTCCTCGTGCTCGAGGATCTTCGCTACCACGGTTTCCAGTTCGCCGGGCGTGCGCGCGGGGATGCGCCCGACCGGGAAGTCCGGTTTGAGATCGCCGTCCCGATCCGCATAGAGAGGATCCGCGGCATATTGGAGGGATTGCTGACGGCGCCAGCGATAAAGCTCCCGCGGTGTCGTATCGAGCGCGAAGTGCGGGCGCTCCTTCCCCATTTCATCGGGGGACAGGGCATCCCCCACGAGCAGGAGGAAATTCACCGGCCCTGCCATTTCACTCAGCGCCACTGAAACCGGCGGAGTCTTCACCTGAGTGACGAAGCCCTGCGCTTTGCGAGCTGCCACCAAGGGCTCCAGCGCCGCGTGGAAGGAAAAGGGTGCGACCGCGAGCCAAACCTTCGGGGCGACATCCTGGCCTGCGACCAGCGACGCCAATACGAGCACACTCCACCATCGAGTCATGGGCTTGGCCTCAGGGCAACGGGAATCGCTGACAAAGCTCGCGGATCTCGCCGTGGACGACCCGCGCCACCTCCACGTCCTCGGGATGCGCGAGCACCCGATCGATCCATCCCACGAGGGCGCGGAATTCGGTCGCTCCGAATCCCCGGGTGGTCATGGCGGGGGTACCGACTCGGATCCCGCTCGTGACCAGAGGGGATTTGGTGTCGAATGGCACCATATTCTTATTGACGGTGATCCCGGCGCGCCCCAAAGACTCCTCCGCCTGCTTGCCGGTGAGATTCTTGTTCGAAAGGTCGATGAGCATCAGGTGATTGTCGGTGCCTCCCGACACGAGTCGGTACCCACGCGAGAGCAGTTCCTGCGCCATGATCTTGGCATTCTCGATCACGCGACGAGCGTAGTCTTTGAAGCCGGGTTTCAGCGCCTCGCCAAACGCCACCGCCTTGGCGGCAATGACATGCATGAGCGGTCCCCCCTGCACGCCCGGAAAGACCGCGGAGTCCAACAGTTCCGACATCATCTTCTTACGCCCGGACTTCGGGGCGACCTTGCCGAAGGGGTTTTCGTAGTCCTTCCCCACAAGCAGCATGCCGCCGCGGGGACCACGCAGCGTTTTGTGGGTCGTGGTGGACACCACGTGGCAGTGCGGCATCGGGTTGTTGAGGAGACCCGCGGCAATGAGACCGGCCGGGTGGGCCATGTCCATCCACAGGTGGGCCCCCACTTCATCTGCAATTTGTCGGAATGCGCGGTAGTCGAAATCGCGGGGGTAGGCGCTCGCGCCGATCGAGATCATTTTCGGGCGAACTCGCCGAGCCTGCTCGGCTACCCGGTTCATGTCGATGCGCCCCTGATTGGGACCCTCGGCCTCGACGCCATAGAACTCGGCTTTGTAGAGGATCCCGGAGAAGTTGACCGGGCTTCCGTGGGTGAGGTGCCCGCCGTGGGCCAGATTCAATCCGAGGAGGGTTTGTCCCGGCTCCAAGAAGGTCAGGTAGACGGCGAGGTTCGCGCTGGCCCCCGAGTGGGGCTGGACGTTCACCCACTCGCAACCGAAGAGCGCCTTCGCGCGCTCCCTCGCCAGGTTCTCGGCCAAGTCGACCTTCTCGCAGCCTCCGTAGTACCGCTTCCCGGGCAGGCCCTCGGCGTACTTGTTGGTCAACACCGAGCCCGCGGCTTCGAGCACCGCGCTCGACACGAAGTTTTCGCTCGCGATCAGCTCGACCCCTTCGTCTTGACGCACCCGCTCCGCCACGAGCGTCGAAAACAGTTCGGGATCGGTTCGTTCCAGCGGACTTGGCATGCAGATCTCCACAGACTCCGGCGCAGTTCGTGGAGCGATGGCCACCACGAGACCGGCGATCCTACCTACGTCGCTTCTCCCCCCACCTTCCTCGGCCCGGACGGCATGGCAGAATGCCGCTCCGCTCAGAGGGGGCCACAAGCCTTCCGGGCGGGCACCCCCTTCGGACCTCCTCGATCGGGGCGACCTCCCAGGCCCGGTTCGGAGGTTCCCACTCTTGACCCGCATCGGCATCTTCGGGTGGGGCATCGTTGCCCCCAAGTGCCCGAACATCGAAGCGTTCGCCACCGAGCTCGAGAAGGCCGAGAGCTGGCTTTCGCCCTTCCGGGGGTTCGGCCCCTCCAACTTCCTGGTCGGGGAGCCGCCGGCCGCCTTCGCCGATCACAAGCCCTGGATCGACGCACGCTTTCCCCCGGCCCGCTACCCCCAGGTCGTGGAGAAGATGGACTGCACGTCCCTCTACGCGATCTCCGCGTTCATCCAGTCCTTGGGCCAAAACCCGGGACTCGAGCAGGAACTCCAAGGCCTCGGGCAGCAAGCGCATGTGTACGTGGGCACGGGTCTCGGCAACTTGCCCACGATCGCCCGAACGACCATCGAAGCTTGGAAAGCGCAGCGGCGGTGGAACCGCTTCTGGGCGGACCCGGCGCGCAATCCGCTCGTGACCGCATGGCAAGACGGGGACGCGGCGTTGCGTGCCGCCCATCCGACCGCGCCCCCGCACCCGGGAAATTTGAGCGGCGAAGCCCGCGACGAGGCCGAAGAAGCCTTCGATGCGTACTGGGCCGAGCGCTCCCCTGCCCTCGCCGAATATCTCGCCGAATTGCGCAGCGCCGAATCGATCGATGTCGTCGGTGAGGTCGAAAGCGCGAAGCTCGCCGCGATCCGCCTGAAGCAGCAGCGCATCACCAAGGTTCAAGCCAAGTGGGGCTGCCCGGAGGCGCCCTGGCGAGCGGTGAGCCCGAATCTGCTCTGGAATATCTCGAACACGCCCGCGGCCCAGATCTCGATGCTCGGCAAAATCACCGGCCTCGCCTTCGCGCCAGTGGCGGCATGCTCCACATTCGGGGTTTGCTTGAAGCTCGGCATGGATGCGATCCGCCGCGGCGAAGCCCGCGCGGTCGTAATCGGCGCGACCGACCCCGCCCCCCATCCTCTATCTGTCGGAGCTTTCAACGGCGCCCGCGTGCTCTCCGCCGACGGCGAGGTCTCGAAGCCCCTCTCGGGCCTTCGCGGCACTCACGTATCGGGCGGCTCCGCGGTCTGGGTGCTCGGAGACTGGGAGTACTTCACGAAGCGAGGCTTCCGCCCGCTCGGGCTCGAACCCCTCGCGGTCGGAGTCTCATCGGACGCGCACCACATCATCACTCCGACGAAGGAGGGGCCGCAGGCGGCGGTGCGCGACGCGTTCCGCCAAGCCAAAGCCACGCCGGAAGACCTCGGAACCTGGGACTTGCACGCGACCGCGACACCGGGCGACTACCTCGAAGTCGAGAACCTGCGCGATCTGGTTCCCGAGTCGGTGGTGGTGACCGCGCGCAAGGGCACGTTCGGACACGGAATGAGTGCGTGCGGCGGTTGGGAGCTGACTGCGCAGTACCTGGGCTTCTCGCGGGGCAAGCTCTTCCCCACTCCGCTCTCGGTCGGCGAGCTGAACGCCCAAATTCGGGGAGTCCACCAGGGGTTCGTGTTCAACGAAGCGAGTCCTGCCCCGAAGGGCCTGGCCGGCAAACTCAGCATGGGCGTCGGCGGCGTGAACGCCTGTGTGCTCTCCCGCCCCTGGGCCTGATCCCTCATCGGAATGTCCGCCACACCTTGGGTTGTGAAGTTCGGCGGATCCGTCCTGCGCGATCACGCCGCGGTCCAGGAGGTCGCCGTCGCCATCTCGAAGCGGAGACAGACGGGCCGCCCGCTGGTCGTCGTGCTGTCCGCGTTTTCCGGGGTTACGGACCGCCTCGCCGACCAGGCGCTCCGGCTACGCCCTCCCCTCCGCGACCACGATCTCGCCCTGGCCCTCGGCGACGGGGAGCGAGCCTCGGTGCAAGTGTTGAGCGAGACTTTGGACGCGCGCTCGGTTCCCCACACCGCCTGGGGGGGCTACGACTACGGGCTGATCACCGAGGGGGCCGTCCTCGACGCCGATCCAGTTCGCTGGAGCCCCGGACACTGGTACCCCGAATTCGCGCGCACGGGGCTGGCCCTCCTCCCGGGCTTTGTCGGCGCCGACCGAGAAGGCCGCCCCACCCTGCTCGGCCGGGGCGGTTCGGACTTGTCGGCCTTGTTCCTCGCGCATGCGCTCTCCGCAGAAGTGCATCTGGTCAAAGACGTCGCGGGGCTATTTGCTCAAGATCCGAAACTCGGACCCCACGGTTCCACGCCGCTCGCGACGATCAGCATCCCCGAAGCCCTCTCGCTCGGGACCCGGGCCGTCCAACCGAAGGCGCTCCAACTCGCCGCTCGTCTCGGCGTGTCCGTGTGGGTCACCGATCTAGCCGGCGAGTCCGGCACATGGATTCGGCCCATTCCGGCCTCGCATTCCTAGGCCCGCCCGCGCTTGCCGGTTCGAAGGGCGCCTCGTAGCGTCGCCCGCCGCCGATGCCATTCCGGCGCCAGCGCGCTTACGCCAAGGAATTCTCGATGAAAGCCCCGCTTCGCATCGCCGTCACCGGCGCCGCCGGACAGATCTGCTACAGCCTCCTTCCCCGCATCGCTTCCGGCGAGATGCTGGGCAAAGACCAGCCCGTGATCCTCCAACTTCTCGAGATCCCCCACGAGAAGGCCCTGGCCGCCCTGCGCGGGGTGGTCATGGAGTTGGACGACTGCGCGTTCCCCCTCCTGCGCGGCGTGGTTCAAACCAGCGACGCGAAGGAAGCCTTCAAGGGCGCCAACTGGTGCTTGCTCGTCGGCAGCAAGCCGCGTGGGCCCGGCATGGAGCGAGCCGACCTCTTGAAGGACAACGGCAAGATCTTCATCGAACAGGGACGCGTGATCGATGCGGTGGCGGCGGACGACTGCCACGTCGCGGTGGTCGGCAATCCCTGCAACACCAACTGCATGATTGCCGCCCACCAGGCTAAGCGCCTGCCCAAGAGCCGTTTCACCGCGATGACGCGCCTGGACCAAAACCGCGCCGCCTCCCAACTCGCCACGAAGGCGGGCGTACCCGTGACCGAGATCTCCGACATCATCATCTACGGCAACCACAGCCCGACGATGTACCCCGACTTCTTCAACGCCAAGATCGGGGGCAAGCCGGTCACCGAAGTCGTCACGGATCATGCGTGGCTCAAAGAGACGTTCATTCCCACGGTAGGAAAGCGCGGGGCCGCGATCATCGAAGCCCGCGGCGTTTCCAGCGCCGCTTCAGCCGCCAATGCGCTCATCGACCACGTGCGCGCGCTCGCGACTCCCGGTCCGACCCTGCACTCGATCGCTCTCGAGAGCGACGGCAGCTACGGCTTCACGCCCGGCGTTTGGGCCTCGGTGCCCGTCCGCACGAAGGCCTACGGGACCTACGAGGTCGTCCACGGCGTGCCGCTGAACGACTTCGCCAAGAGCAAGATCGCCGCCACCAACGCCGAACTCGTGGGTGAGCGGGACACCGTCTCGGAACTCCTGCGCTGAGCATTCCCACCGAAGCTCTGGCCGCTCTCAAACCCTGCGTCCCCACTGGCCATGGCGAGCCCGAGGTGACGATCTCGGGCCGATCCATCGCCGCGGTCAAGCTGCGCGACGTGCAACTCGTGCTCGACTTGGACGTTCGCGAGCTCTGCATCGTGCGCCGCGTCGTGCTGGAGCGCACCGAACTCGCGCGGTGGGAATGGACGACGAACTTGCCGTCGAGCCTTCCTTCGTCCGTCCAGAGTTGGTTCGACGCTACCTACGGCGACCTCCGCGAAATTCCGGTCTGAATCACGAGCCGGGCGCGGCCGAAGTTTCCGGCGCCACGGGGTCGTTGCGCAAGCGCTGATCCCATTGCAAGGAGTTCGGATAGGGATCGAATCCGACCCGCGCTAGGGAAGCGTCGTGCTCGTGGGGGACCTGCGAATAGACATGGCCGCAAAACGGCTCCCGCACCAGGTCCCGACGAGGATTGGTCAGTCGACCGAGCACGTCTTCGCCGTAGCTCACGCCGTGCCAATTGCAGAAATGGAACGGGCTGTAGGCGGCATAGACCGTGCGCCGAAAACCCGGGGAGCGTCGCCCTTGCGCCCCGTGGATGAGATTCTCGGTGAAGACAACGAAGTCCCCTCGCTTGGTGCAAAGCTCGCGAAAGCCGGGAATGTCCTCCCAGGGGATGCCTCGATTCCGGTCATCGTACTTCTTCAGGAATTCGAACACCTCGTGATCCCGGTCCGTCTCCCGCCAATTCGGATTCAACTTCGTGTACAGAAAGGGCACGCCGATCTTGTGCGACCCCTCGATCACACAAAACGGTCCGTCGTCCGGACCACAGTCTTCCAGGCAAATCGCGATCTTGAGGTGTGTCGCCTGGGGTTGCCCGGCGACGACGCCGTAGGTCGCGATCGGCGCTCTAGTCCAATGCAAGAGCAGACCGATGCCCGCTCCCCGCGTGATCGAATAACATTCCGTCATGCGCATAGGCTGCGGCACCACCTCGCGGACGGCCTCGAGCCACGCCGGACAGTCGACCATATCGTCGAAACTGGAGCCGCTTTGCAGAAGGTTGATGATGCGGAACTCGTCGATGGTCGGAGTCCAAACCGACCAAACCCCTTTGGGCAGGGTACCGCCGTTACGCCACTCGAGTTCCTCGAGCCGGTTTTGCCAGCGGTCGAGCACCGGCTTTGTCAATGCCGCCCGGCGGATGAAGTAGCCGCGCAGATCGAGCGACAACAATTCCTCGGGCGTCAGTCCCGAACCTGATTTGGGATCCGCCATGAATCGTTCCTGTTCGCGTTGGAATCCGATGTGCCACGGGCGACGCGGGAATCGTACGCGAAAACCGAGCGGAACGGGAGAAAAGTCCAGCGCGGGGTGGGGGCGACCGCCGGGCCCACCCCCCTCGAGTCCCGGAGCGGGCTGAGACCTCAAGCCAAATCGTCAAAAACCTGGCCGGGCAAGAGCTCCCGGAGGCGACTCAAAGCGCGTACCCACCGCATGGTGGCGGTGGATTCGGGAATCCCTAGAAGCTCGGCCACCGTCTTCGGGGTGATTTGCTCGATTCCGCGGAGAACCAGGATCTCACGATCCCGTTCGTCGAGCTGATGGATCGCCTCGTGGACGACGCGGGCTTCTTCTCCACGTGCGACCGCGGTCACCACGCCGCTCCGCGGGTCCGTCGGATCCGGCACCACCTCGCGTTCCAAGACCGGCGGACTCTCGCCCGGGCTGCGAAGAAATTTCTTCACCAGGTTTTGCGTGCGATGGAAGATGGCGGTGGAAAGCCAGCGCAACACGAGCCCCACTGGGCGATCCACCCCTTTGACCAAGGTCGGGAGTTCCGGCAATAGCCGAAGCCAAGCCTCCGACACGAGATCCTCGGGGTCGTAGTGCCGCCGGAGTTTGGGTCCGAGTCGGTAGCGGGCCTGCTCCAAGAGGAGCGGTCGAAGCCGATCCACCACGTGCCCGAGGCCCCGGACGTCGCCCTCTGCGGCGCTCCTGAGCGCCACCGTCGTCGTACTGTCTCCCGGTTGCATCGTTCCCGGTGAACTCGTCGCCATGGTGGAACCTTAGCTTCTAAGATGGGACCCGTGAACGAAACTTTGGAAACCGAGGCCATCACGGCCCAGTTCCTGCGACGCATCCTCGATGACCGAATCGAGGGCCAACTCCGGCCGCTCGCCGACTACCTGGCGCAGTGGCCCGGCCGCGAAGATTGCCTTCGCCGTGCCTTCGCTGAACTGGAGCTGGAGTCGCCCCCGGATGCCGACCAGGACGCCTTGACCATTGGGCCGTACCGACTCCTTAAGAAGCTGGGCGCCGGTGGCCAGGGGGAGGTCCATCTCGCCCAAGACCTCCGGCTGGGACGCCAAGTGGCCATCAAGCTCCTTCGGAACTTCTCCGGGGGCCACGAGGACCGCGAGCGGTTCCGCCGCGAAGCCCAGTACCTGGCGCCTCTGAATCACCCCGCGATCTGCCCGGTGCTCGATGTCGGCGTGCACGGAGAGGCGCCCTACCTCGTCATGAGGTTCGTCGAGGGCCAAAGCCTCGAGTCGATTCTCTCGGACGCCCAGGCACCCTCAACGGCGGATGAGATCCGCGGCGTTCTTCACCTCGTGCTCGAGCTGACTCGCGGACTCTCCGCCGCGCATGCCGCAGGAGTCGTCCACCGCGACCTGAAGCCAGCCAATATCATGGTCGAAACCCGGTCCGATGGCGGGAAACCGAGCTGGCCACTCCTCGCCGACGACCACCCCGTGCTTTTGGACTTCGGTCTCGCTGGTCACCTCGCCACGAATGACCACCGCCTGACCGAGGCCGGCGATCGTTTCGGCACCCCTCTTTACATGGCTCCCGAGCAGATCGAAGCCACGGGCGCCGGCCCCGACCCGAGGGTCGATGTCTATGCCTTGGGCGTCATTCTCTATCGCCTCGTCACTTTGGAGTTTCCGTTCGAAGCCCCGACCCAGGCTGGTCTCTATCGCGCAATCCTCGCCATGCCCCCTGGCGACCCCGCCATCCGCAACCCCATCGTGTCTCGAGACCTCTCCACGGTCATCCTGACCGCCCTCGAAAAAGAGACTCCCCGCCGCTATGCGAGCGCGCACGCCCTTGGCGCAGATCTCGAAGCTCTGATCGAAAACCGCCCCGTCAGCGTGCGACGGCCCCGCAGTTGGGAGCGAATGTGGAGATGGTCACGTCGGCATCCGGCCCGCGCGTCGGTCGTCCTCTTGGGCATCCTGGTCGCGACATTGGTCCTTGTCCTGGGTTCGAAGTGGCAAGACCTGAGAGAAGCGAGGCAAAGAACCGCCGCGGAAGCGCTCGAGAATCGCCTGACCGATGCGTTTTTGCTCCTGGACGATCCCCCTACTCCCGACGCTCCCATCAAGGCCTTCTTAGAGATTGCCGAGGATCACCCGGACCTCCCCGATGCACTGGTCGGTCTTGCGCTCGCCCACCTCAGGGCCAAAGCCCCGCGAGAAGCCCTGGCCGCCCTCGAGAGAAGTCCACTGCGCAACCTTCCGGAGACCCTACGCCTCGCCGCGTATCTCGCGCCTTTTGCCAATCCGGAGAGCGTGCGGGTGAGCCCAGCCGAACCTGAAGGCGAACCGACCGCTCTCGCCGCCTATGTGGACGCGCTGCTATTGGGTTTTCGTGGTGAACACAATGATGCGAAGGCCCCGATCAAAGCCCTGGCACGAGCCCAGGATGCAGTGCTGCTCGCTCAGAGTCCCCGCCAGATCTACCACCGTGAACTCGCCTTGGCGGCGGGGCGTGCCAAGCTCTCTGGAATCGCCAAGAGCGCAGCAGCAGCGCTGACTGCGAGGTGGCCCGACTCGTTTGCAGCCCACCTTACCGCTGGCCAGGCCATCGCGGACTTCGACGTCCATCTCGCGCTTCGGAGCTTCGAGCGTGCCATCGCGCTTCGCCCCGAATCCTACATAGCCCACAGCGATTTCGCGCGCGTGCTCTTGGGTCTCGGCCGCTACGAGGACGCCGCTTCGGCCGCGAGGAGCGCCAGCTCCATCGATCCGAGTCAGCTCACTCCCTACGAGACTCTGATCACGGCTCTCTCGGCTTTGGATCGGGACGAAGAGGCCCTGGCGATCTTGCGAACAGTCAGCCTGCACAACTCGAATCACGCTTTTTGGAACTACTTCGCCGGTCACCACCTGGCCAAACAGGGCTTGGCAAACGAGAGCCTGCCCTTCCTTCGCAAGTGTGTCGATCTCGTGCCAACGTACGCGGAGGCGTGGGGCGTCCTCTCCGGTGTGCACATCATGCTTCGCGACGCGGAGGCGGCCGAGGAAGCGGCAACCCGAGCCTTGGCACTGTCTCCTGACAATACTGATGCACTGGGAAATCTCGGCCTGTCGCATTTCTTGCGGGGAGACTTCGCCCAGGCGACGCCTCCCCTCGAAGAGGCGATTCGAATCGCACCGAACTACCATGAACACTACGTCAACCTCATCCATTGCCTGCGCGGCCAGAAGCGCTGGGCCGAGGCCGCCGCTCGCGCCGAAACCCTTCGAGGCGTCGCATTGCAGGACTTGGGGACCGAAGGGGACGCTCCCGAACTGGTCGCCGAGCTGAACACCAACGCGCGGCTCGCTCAGGTCCTCAGGGATCAACTCGGACGCCTTCGAACCGAAATCGACCTGCTCTCGGAATGGGAACGAACCGGATTCGCAACCATGGATCAGATTTCCCGCCGAGCCCGCGTACTTCTGGCCACTCGCGACGTGATTTCCGCGACCAAAGAGGAGAGGGTCGAAGATCTGCTCCCAAGCGACGAGGCTGCCGCCGTGGCGGAAGCCGTGGCCAAACTGACGAGCTGGGCGGGGCGCGAATAAGCTCCTTCCGATTATGGAAAAAGTAGCCGGGCCCGGTGAATTCCGGAGCCCGTGGGCGCCTGTACTTCTGAAACCAAATCACCAGGAATTCAGCATGCGCGTCCATCTCGGAAATTGTCTCCTCATTTTCGGTCTCTTGGCGGCCATCGCCCCGGCCCAGGTACTCATCGCCCCCGGATTTGTCGTCTCCGAGGACATGATCCTCCCCGAGGAAGCCCTCCATGCGGAGGGATCTTGGGTGGGCACGGCGTGGACCAACAACCAGGTTCCCTACGTGTTCAATGCCAACGTGAGCGCGGGCAACCGCACCCTCGCGATCGCGGCCATGAACGAAGTGGACGCCCTCTGCTCCGCCGGATTCATCCCGAGGACGAGCCAGACGAACTACATCGAGTTCATCGACGCCAACGTGAACCGGTCGGCGGTCGGCATGGTGGGCGGGCGCCAATTCGTGGAGATGTTCAACTGGGGTACCAAGTACATCATCATCCACGAGCTCTTCCACGCTCTCGGTTTCGTACACGAGCACCAGCGCTCGGACCGCAACACTTTTGTCACCATCAACTCCGCCAACTACGACGTCAGCAACGCGGTCAATTTCGACATCCACGCGAACAGCACGAACCCAACCGCCTACGACTTCCAGTCGATCATGCACTACGGCGGGACGGCGTTCAGCACGAACGGACAGAGCACCATCACCTGCAACGCCGGGTACACCCAATTCGCCGGCCAAATGGGTAACCGGACCTTCATGACGATCGAGGATGCGCTCGGTCTGCAGAGTCGGTACGGGTCGCCCAACGTGCCGTACGTGAACTCGGTCTCTCCTTCGACGATAGCCGCAGGATCTTCCGGCCTCTGGGTTACCCTGAGCTGCGGAAACGTGTACGCGGGGTCGCCGAATTCTCAGGGCGTTCAAGGCACGCGCGTCCGCCTGGCGGGGTTCGAGCTCGCCACCAGTTTCCAGAGTCCCACCACGCTGCAAGCGTGGATCCCCGCGACCTACTTCGCCCTGCCAGGGACGCTGAGCTTATCCCTCGTAAATCCGGCGCCGGGAGGCGGGCCTTCGGGATCCAGCGTCACCATGACCGTGGTTTGTGCGCCCGGAGCCACCACCAGCCTCGCTCCAACGACGCCGCAAGTCATTTCCAATCCGTGCACGACCTGGTCCACGAACCCCGGTCCGGCCTGGAACGTGGTGGCGGTCTCTCCCCAGTGCGATCCCGGTGTCAACTTCTGCGCCAACGACTGGGACATCAACGTGGGCTCACTTTCCTCGGCCTTCGGGTCGAGTTCCTGCGACTTTCTGGCGGGGCATTACTACGGTCCGCCACCACCCACGTTCACCGGAAATTGTTTCCGCTACTCGGGCGCTGGCGACGCCGTCATGGAGCATGTCGCGGCCACGCAGCTCACGATCGGCCAGCCGACGATCTCGGGCCTGCCCGCGGGATCGGTCGTCCGCGCATTCCAGTGGTACGGCCCAGGATCCAAACAGATCACCGTTTCCGGAGCTGCGGGCCTTTCGTGGGCAGTGATCTCCAATAACGGGTCGTGGCGCGCACGCTCGGCCGCATCGGCCTCAGGGACCACGAACTCCAACAGCGTGACCACTCCATCCCTCGTCAATGACGGTCATGTGCTGGTCGTCTTCCGTGACGGCGGCGCCGCAGGCAGCGCGCTGGATTTCACGGTCCAAGTCTGCAACCCGACAAGCGCCGTCGCCTTGACCCCCGGCCCCGCAATCTCGATCACCAATGCCTGCCAGAGCTTCACGACCGCCCCCAGCGCCGGTCAATGGAATCTCGTCGGGGTCTCATCCTTGTCGGACTGGGACATCAACCTCGGCACCGGCGTTTCGCAGTTCGGCGGCGCGACCGGCGACTTCGTAGTTGCGAACGGCCATCTCGGCACGATTGCGCCCACGAATGGCAGCGTGGCCCGCTATTCCGGATCTTCGGCCGCCGTCCTTCAACAGGCGTTCGCGCAGACGTTCACCGCGCCGGGGGGTGGCTCAGGGCCGACTTACGGTTTTGGCCTGGCCCAATTCGAAGTCACCACTGCCGGTGCCTACGACCTCTCCTGCTTTGCACCCGCCGGTTATTCATGGTCGCTCTTCACACCCGGCGCGAGTGCGGCCTGGCGACCCCGTAATTCCGCCGCTCTGACGGGCGCCGCCGATGGCACCGTCAATCCCAGTCTGTTCCTGACGCCGGGCTGGTATGCCGTGGGAATCGCCCCCGACGCCGGCCCTCCCGTGTTCCTCGCCAATTTCTCGGTCTACGTCGCCCTCTCCCCCATTCAGCCTCCGGCAATCGCGAGCCTGACTCCGGACTCCGTGGAAGCGGGAATCGGCAGTCAGTTCGTCACCGTGTACGGCGCGAACTTCGTCGCCAACTCCGAAGTGCTGGTGGCGGGCCTCTCCTCCTCGACCGCCTTCATATCGGCGGACGAACTGCTCGTCTTGGTCGACGGCACCCTACTCCTCCAGTCCGGCACGCTGACCGTGCAAGTCACCAACCCGGGTAGCGGACTGCCGGATTCGAATGTCGTCGACCTAACGGTGATCAACCCGACTCCGCAACTCACGAGCCTCTTCCCCGACACCGTGGCCTCGGGTCAATTGCCCCAAAACTTTTCCGTCCTGGGCAGCGCCTTCGTGACCAACAGCGAAGTGAGAATCAACGGAGCGCCCGTCGCCACCGTCTATGTCTCCACCGCGCAGTTGGACGTCACCGTGCCGGGAGGCATGTTCTCGGTTCCGGAGACCGCGACCGTGGAGGTCATCAATCCTGCCCCGGCCGGAGGATCCTCGAGTGGTCTCCCGCTGGCGGTGGTTTGGCCGACTCCCGAGCTCTTCTCTTCCTCGCCCGCCGCGATCACCGCCGGCTCGCCCGCGCAGTTCATCTCGCTCTTCGGAGATCGGTTCACGAGCGCAAGCGAGGCGCGCTTCGAGGGCATTCCCCTGCTCACCACCTTGGTCTCGGAGACCGAGCTCTTGGTACTCGTTCCGGAGACCCTCTTGGCGGCCGCGGGCAATCCCAGTCTCACGGTCTTCACGCCTGCTCCGGGAGGTGGGGAGTCCACTGCGCTCGGCCTGACTCTGTCGCCTCCCTACATCGTTGGCATAATCCCCGCCTCCTTCCCACCTCTCCTGCCGACCGACCCCGATGTCGCTCTCACGATCATCGGCGCGGAGTTCTTGACCACGTCGGTGATTTACGCCAACGGCACTCCGCTCGCCACCACTTTCGTCGATGCCTCGACTCTCACCGCCAATTTGCCGGCGAGCGTGTTGCAGACTCAACGACTGGGCGGAGTCGCCATGAATGTCTCCAACGGGGACCTTGCTGTCTCGGGCACCATCCCCGTCCTCGTGGGTGCCGGCTCCAACTACGGCACCCTCCGTCGCCAGCCCCTCGCGCCCTCCCCCGGTGATCCCTACTCGATCTACCTCGAGTACGGCTACCCGGATGCGCCCTTGACCATCATCGTGGACGCGGGCAATCCCACCCCCATCACCCCCTGGCCCGACCCCACTTCCAATTTTGTGCTCGCGGTCACCGACCTCGCCGGCTCCCCCGGCCCCTGGATTCCAATCCTGGACGGCATCGGCATCTTCGGCCCGCCCACGGGATCCACCTTCGATGTCTTCGGCGCCTTCACGATTCCCGGCCTCTCCCTCCCAAACCCCTCTCTCGGCGTCGACCTCACCGCCCAAGCCGTCTTCCTCGACCCCGCGGCCCCCCTCGGCTTCTCCCTCACCTGGGCCCGCTTCCCCGAATCGCTGTGATCACGAGGAACCGGTCCTCAGCCGATCGGTTCGTGGCCTAGGCCGCGCCGGATCTGGTGGCGAGCTCCCTTCGAACGCGCGGCCATCCCATGCCGGCACGCCCGGCGCCCTCACCACGTCAGGGTTTTTCGCTGACGTCGGAGCCGTCGCCGCCGAGGGCGGCGGCGATGACGCGGTTGGCGACGGCGTCGAAGTGGCGGTGGAGCTCGTGCGAGGCAGCCTGGTACTTGGGCCACACCACGTTTTCGATCAGGGAGCGGGGCGCGTCGACCATGACCGTGGTGCGGCGCTGGCCGGAGCGGCGGTAGGGAGCAAGGCGATGTTTGCGCAAGAGCTGCACCAGGAGGGACCGCTCCCACTGGTCCGACAAACTGAAGCGATAGGGAATCTCCAGCTCAGGCGGTTTGATGGACTGGAGGCGCTCGCGCAAACCCGCGGCCGCGGCCTCGGCGGCGACCCGCTCGCCCTCGAAGGTCGTCGAGGCGGCCAGGCGTTCGACCTTGCGCAGTCGCTCGATCAACTTCGCTTCTTCGTCGGAGACCATGCGGGCAAGTTAGTGCGGTAAGCGGGCTTGCAAAGTCGGCAAACTCCGCAGTGGGTCGAATCTCAAAAATCCTCGGAGCGTCCGGTCGACCGGACCTCAGGAGATCTCCCCGATACGCCCGCGCCAATCCTTGAGCTTATGGGCGAGATTGCGGCGCGCGCGCACCAGCCGCATGTTGGCCGCGTCGCGAGAGAGGCCCAATTTTTCGGCCGCGGCGGCGATGTCCAATTCGTCGAAGTAAATCAGCCCGAGGAGCTCCCGCTCCTCTTCCCTCAGGAGGTTCATGGCCACATGGAGGGCCAACTCCTGCTCCTGGGCCTCGAATCCCGGCGGGGAAGGCGCCGCCGGGGCGACGCCACTTCCGAGTTCCTCCACCGAGCGCCGCTTCGGCGCACGAACCCGCGCTCCGAGGCGTGCCTGGAGTAGCCGCCACGCCGCCGTCCAAAGGTAGGCTCGCAGCGCACCCGGACTTTGAAACGTCGGAGCCTCCGCCACGCGGAGTAAGCCCAAGACCGCCTCTTGAGCCAGGTCTGAAGCCGCGAAGGAGCCGTCGAGGGCAGCCCCACCCCGAAATCGAAGGCGAGCTTTCAGAGTCTCGATCTCGGTGCGCAGTACGAGGTCGAGCGAGTCGATGTCTCCGGTCGCCTGCCACTTCAGCAGGTGCTCGTCAGCCAGGTGGTTGGAATGGGCCTCACTCATGGCCGGTACCGCAACGAGGCAGTGGCTGCCCGGCCCAGGCATGAGTCCTGCGGCACACGGTTCGCCGAGACCGCGAGCAGGGCGGCGCCGTGAGGCAGAGGTCCCAGGATCCTCTGATGAACCGCTCGATCATGGCTCACGCGTCCTCTCGTAGATCAACTTGTGGTCGCCCACGCGGTAGAAATCGCTGATGCGGGCGACGACGTGGTAGCCGGCTCGTTCATAGAAGGCCCGCGTGGGGGCGTACTCGGGTTTGGAGGCGGTCTCGATCAGGAGTTTGCGGCCGCCCTGGGATCGGATCGCCGCTTCAGCGGCCCGCAGAAGGGCCTGGCCGACTCCGGACCCCTGAAGCGCGGGGTCGACGGCGATCCAATAGAGATCAAAGGTGCCGTCGGTGAGCGGGGTCGGACCGAAACAGGCATAGCCGACCGCCTGCCCGGCGCGCTCCGCGACCAAGAACTGATAGGTGTCTTTCCCGGCTATGCCGAGGTCGATCAACTCGAGGGCGACGTCGATCTCCTCCGCCGTGAAGGCCCCGGTTGCGGCCAGAATCCGAGCGAGGGGATCGCGATGGTGCGAAGCAATTGCGTGGAGCCCGACGGCGCTCGGAGGACGGCCGGATTTGGGCTTGCTGGTCGAAGCCGGAGCCAAGGGCAGACGCCGTGCCGCCTGGACGACCACCGCGCGCACGAGTTCCCGGTAGTCGAGCCCGTGGGCCGCGGCGGCGCTGGCGAGACCGGCCGTCGGTCCGAAGTCCGGGTTGGCATTCACTTCGAGCACATGCGGAACACCCGCCGCATCCAGACGGAAATCGACGCGCCCGTAGTCGCGCAAACCCAATGCGCGAAAGGCCCGCCTGGCGTCCCGCTCGAGGCGGGCGGAGAGCACCTTGTCGAGGTCCGAGGCTAGGCGCACCGGCGTCGCTTCGTACTCCCCGCTCGAGGGGTCCCACTTCGAGGCGTAAGTCAACAGCGCGTGCGGGCCCGGAAAATTGCGGAAGTCGATCTCGCGAATCGGCAGCGTCACGAGGGCGCCGTCGACCTCAAGGAGCGAGACATTGAATTCACGGCCCGGCAAGAATTCCTCGACCAGCGCTCCCCCGTCGTAGCGAGCGACCAACTCCAAGACCCGCCCTCGTATGGCGGCCTCGTCGGAGACCACACTCGCGCGGGAAAGGCCCTGGCTCGCGTCCTCAGAAGCGGGTTTGACGATGACGGGGAGTCGTAGGGACGAGAAGTCCTCCGCGCCGGTCCATGCCCGCACCGAAGGACTCACCCGGAGGCCCTGGGCGGCCAGGACGGCCTTGGTGTGGGCTTTGTCGCGCACGAGAGCCAGCACCTCGGCCGTCGATCCGGTGTGCTCCAACCGGAGCATGGCGAGGAGCGCGGCGACCGAGGACTCGTGGCGCGAGGCACCCCGCCAGGACTCGACTTGATTGAACACGAGGTCGGGGGCCGCCTGAGTGAGCAAGGACACGAGCTCCGCGAGATCGTGCGGTGCCCGCAAGCAAGCCGCGTGGTGTCCGAGGGCGCGCAACTCGCTCTCGATGGCGGCGGCCGTCGCGAGGACGTCTTCGACGGCGGCACGATCGGCCCCTTCGGCTGCGGCCGCATCGTCGTTCACCAACACCAAAACGCGCATGTCAAATCCCGTGGCGACGCCGCGCACTCTCCACGATGCCACCCAAAAGGTCCCGGTAAGACAGTCCGCTCCGCTCCGAGAGGATGACCAAATCGCCGGTGATCGGATTGATGCCGGGCAACGGATTGACCTCGAGGAAGTTCGGCCGCCCCTCCCGGTCGAGCCGGATGTCGACCCGGCCGACATCGCGGCACGACAACGCCCGGTAAGCCTGAAGCGCCACTTTGCCGACGCTGGCAGTGAGGCCCGGATCGCGCTCGGGCGGCACGGCGTAACGCACCTCTTCCCGCCAATTGCGCTTGACTTCGAGGCTGTAGACAAAATCCTCGGGGCGATCCTTCTTCGGAATGATCTCCATCACTCCGATCACGCGAGCCTCTTCCCCCGACCCCAGAATGCCCACCGTGAATTCCGGCCCCGGGCAGAACTCCTCCACGAGCACCGGCTCACCGTAGTCGGCGAGCAGACCTGCGACCCGCTCGTGCAGTCCTCGGGCATCGGCCAGCTTGGAACTCTTGCGGATGCCCATGCTCGACCCCTCGAACAGCGGCTTGGCGATGACCGGGAAGCGGAGGTCAGACGCCGCGGGTGCCTCCGCGCTCTCGGCAACAACAAAAGCCGGAGTGCGGACGCCCGCCGAGGCCACCACCCGCTTGGCGAGCCCCTTGTCGAGAGTCAAAGCGCAGGTGAGCGGGTCGCTGTGGGTGCCCGGAACCTTCAGCATCTCGAGCAGCGCAGGAACATGGGCCTCGCGTGATCGGCCGCCGAATCCTTCGCAGATGTTGAACACGAGGGCGGGCGGGCGGGAGAGCAGAGCCTCGATCAGGGCCCGCCCTCCCCCGAGCAGTCGAGTCGGATAGCCGAGGGCGCGCAGGTTCTCGGCGATCGCCTGCACCGTGGATTCGGAGTCGTACTCCTCGAATCGATCCTCGGGTCCTAAGGCCGTCCCCTCGTCCGTCGGCTTCAAGTCGTACGCGATGCCAATCTCGATCACGAGCCTTGGGCCTCGGCGTCTTTCTTGTGGGAGGTGCCCCGGTGCACCCAGGAACTCTTCCCGACTACCGGCGCCGACGGATCCTCGGCCTTCGGAGCGGCATGGCTTTCGCCACTGTCGGTGCGCGCGTGGACGGCTACCGGGGATGGCACTTCACGCGGCTCGAAGTACTCGTACACCTTGCCTTGGAAGTTGCGCAGGATGACTTTGCCGCCTTCGCGGTCGTAGTCGAGCATGTAGCGCGGAGAGACCGGGACCTTGCCACCGCCGCCGGGGGCGTCGATGACGTAGGTCGGGACTCCGAGCCCACTCGTGTGTCCTCGCAAGCCTTCGATGATGTCGATGCCCGCCTGCACGGTGGTGCGGAAGTGTTCGGTGCCGCGCACCGGGTCACACTGGTAGAGGTAGTAGGGCCGCACGCGCATGCGCAGGAGGCCGTGCACGAGCGCCTTCATCGTGTCGAGAGTGTCGTTCACCCCCTTGAGCAACACGGACTGGTTGTTCAGGGGGATCCCGGCGCGCAGGAGTTTGTCGCAGGCGGCGGCCGCTTCCTTGGTCAACTCGTTCGGGTGGTTGAAGTGGACGTTGATCCACAGCGGGTGATACTTCTCGAGCATCCGACAGAGTTCGTCGGTGATGCGCTGCGGCATGGCGACAGGAACCCGGCTGCCGATGCGAATCATGTCGAGATGCGGGATGGCCCGCAGCTTGGCGAGGATCTTTTCGAGCTTCGGCGTCGAGTTGTTGAGGGGATCACCGCCGGAAACCACCACGTCGCGGACCGTCTTGGTCTTCGCGATGTAATCGACCATGCGGTCGATCTCGACTTCGGGCACCGCATCTTCGTACATGATGCGTTTGCGAGTGCAGTATCGGCAGTAAATCGCACACGAGTTCGAGATCACCATCAAGACCCGGTCCGGGTAGCGATGCGTGATTCCCGGCACCGGCGAGAACTGCTCTTCGCCCAGCGGGTCTTCGAGACCCACGTCCCGGTGCTCGTACTCCTCGCGGAGGGGCACGACCTGCTTCAACAACGGGTCGTCCTGATTGCCGGCGTCAAAGAGCGACAGGTAGTAGGGCGTGATGCCCATCCTGAAGTCCTGCAGCACACTTTGGCGCAGATCCCATTCGCCCGGTGGGATCGAAAGATGTCGGGCCAACTCTTCGAGCGTCGTCACCCGGTTGCGAAACTGCCAACGCCAGTCGTTCCAGTCCTCGTCGGTCACGTCCGGAAAATAGTGAGCGCGACCACGACGACTCGGAGGCTGGTCGACGGCACCCTCGGTGCCGGTCGACTCTGGGGTCTCCATCTCTCGCGTACTCCCGAACCACCGAAGCCCGCGAGCGTGAGTCGCGGCTGTCGGCATCGTCTTCACCTCACCTCGGGAAAGCATCCGCGCTTCCCCGGATTCCCCGCCGCTCACGTCGGCGGGGAGCGCTGCCCAGATCGCTCTGGTCAGCGAACACGATGGCGCCGGTTGGAAGCTTCACAAGCCCCCCCAAGAGGACTCCGGAAATCCGCGCGCGGAATCCGGCGAGGCGCACTCCTGAAGCCGATTCAGCGCGCGTGGGCATCCCGAGTTCGCGCTCGTTCGACGGCGCGGCCGACCCAGTAAGCGAGACCGAGGCCGACCCCCGCTCCGGCCAGACCGGTGATCTCTACGGCCAGGAAACCACGGGCAAAGAGGAGCTGAAAACCATACGCCCCGAGCAGGTCGCCGCCCCGGTAGACCCAGTTGTCGATGGCGCTCTTCGCCTGGTACTTCTCGGCGCGGGAGACGGTGGTGTAGACCACCTCCCGTCCCGGTCGGCCAAAGCCGAACTCCGAGGCGCGGGTCAAGATTTCGACCCCGATGATCACGGCGAGTCCCGGGGCCAACAAATACGAAACGAATCCTGTGAGATAAGCGAGGGCGACGAGGCCGAGCAGGAGGCCCGGTCCGAATCTGTTGAGCAGGAAGCCCGCCATGGTGGCCTGAAAGACCAGCGCCAAGACCTGGGTCGCGAGGCTCGCCTGGGCAAAGAGCTCTCGCACCTCGGCGGTGGCCAACCCCGAGGCCTTCACGATCTCGAGGCGGAGTAGGTAGACGAAGGTCGCAAGCGTGGTTCCGACCAAGATGTATCCCGCCATCGCGGTGAGCACCGGCCGACGCAAAAGGGCTCGCAGACCCTCGGTCACTCCGGACGCCGGCGGCCGCTCGCCCACCCCCCAGACCGAGGTTTCCCCGTCCAGGGTTCGCCAGGTGTGCATCGCCAAGACTAATTGGCGCATGCAGAGCACGCAGCCCTCGAGCAAGACCACGCCCACCGCGAGCCAGACTCGAACATCGACCTCTTTGCCCCAGACTGACATCAGCAGGGAGCCCGTGAGTGCCCCGAGGGTCCCTCCGGCTGCGATCAGGCCGTACAGGGTTCGCCCCTCCCCTTCGCGAAACAAGTCGGCCAGAGTGCTCCAAAAGACCGCCACCAAGAACACGTTGACGACGGCTTGCCAAACGAAGAGCGCCCGACCAACCTCCGCGGAGAGCTCCTCGCGAACGCCGGTCAAGAAAGCGAACACGATCAGGCATCCGAGGATGAGGCGGTGCGCGAGCGGCACGAGGATGCGGCGTGGGTAGCGGGACACGAGCCAAGACCAGGTCGGCACCACCACCGTCATCGCGAGGAAGGTGTTGCGGAAGAGCTGAACGCGGTCCGAGGTTGCCCCTTCGACGGCAAACGCGTCGCGGATCGGCCGCAGGAGGTAATTGAAGGCGAGGAGTAGGAAACTCCAGAGAAACGCCCACATCACCGCCCGCCGATCGATGGGCCGGAGGCTTCGGAGTCGGGCGAAATATCCCAGTCGTTCAGTGGGTGCAGTCAGGGGCGCCGCCGATCTTCAGGGAGCGCCCCGAGGTCTTGCAACTGCCGCTCGATGGTCGACTCCCAGCCGCGATTGGCGGCCGGACTAGCCGGACTCGGATGCAGAATCGTGCCGTGACGCACTGCGAGCCCGGTCAACGCCGCGAGAGCCCGCTTGTGAGCGAACCCCCCGACTCCGACCACCAGCGTGGGGCGGAGCCACTCCACCATTTCGCGGAGAGAACGGTCACACTGCACCTCCAGTTCTTCCCGCTCCGACTTGGGCAGACGATCCGGGGTGAGGTTCGCACCACTCGCGCCGAGGAAGGCCAAGGGGCACCAATTCCAGACGAAGAAATGCTCGAAAAACTCAGCCGCCGAACCGAACCGCCGTTCCGCCCACCCCCACAGGCGTCGCCCGCTCACTTCGCTGCGGGAGCATTCGAGACCGAGGATCGGGCGTTTGGCGTGTTCCTTGGTCGGGCGCTGCACGGTGCCGGAGAGCTTCAAAAACTCCTTGACCGCGCGGACTTCGCCGAAGGGAATTCCCGTCTGTGCCATCCCGAACGGGCCGGGGTTCATACCCAGGAGCAGTGTGGGCACGTTCGGGTGAGCGAATCGCTGGAGGTACTGCCGAGTCAACGCCCCCGCGTAGTCGAGCGGCTGATAGGCGACGGTGACCGGCGCGCCGAACTCCAGCTTGTCCAACCGTTTGCGAAGTCGCTCCACGATCGCGAGGGCGCTCATGCGCGCGTCCTCGCCCGCTTCGGGAGAACTCGTTCGATGAGCAGGAAGAACCCGAGCGCGATGACCTCGCAGACGACCAAGTACCAGGGCCACGGACCCAAGTGGTCCAGGGGGCTGCCGGCACTCGGGGGGTGTCTCAGGAACATGTAGTTGGCACCCAACGCGAGATCGAACGCTCCGGCGAGGAGAGCCCAGAGATTAGTGGCCAGGAAGACCCGGAAGGCCGCTCCCGGCGCCAAGCGTTCGCCAAGCCCGTAGACGAAGAGCAGCGGCGTGGCGACCAAAACCCCGTGGTTCAGAAAGTACGTCCAAAAAAAGACGTCGGGGAAGCCTTGGGTCAAGTCGGGAGAAAACAGGGCCGGGAATGCGGCGGCGAGTCCCCAAAGACACGAGATCTCGATGAGTCGGGGCCGCCGCGCGAGGAGCGCTCCGACATTCATGATCGCCGCCCCGTCGCAGAGGTGGAGCGGAAGGTGCTTGACGAGGCTCCACTCGCCGCGGCGAAGGGAGGCGAAGTGCCAGAGTCCGTGCGCGAACAAAAGCACGAGCGCCAGAGTCCAGCGCGCCGGGGTCCCCCTCCGCGCTGGGGCGGCGCGAGTCCAAAAGACGAGCCCGCCCGAGAGGCCGAGGACGACCAAGAGGGCCACGCAGTGATCCGTGCCGAAGAACTGGAACACGCGGCACACTACGTGGCGCGGGCCAAAGGGGTCATTTCTTCGGAGTGAACGAGAGGGCCGCCGAGTTCATGCAGTAGCGAAGGCCGGTCGGGCGCGGGCCGTCTTCGAAGACGTGGCCCAGGTGCGCGGAACATCTCTGGCAGCGGACCTCAGTGCGCACCATGCCGTGACTCTCGTCCGAGTGCTCGTCTACGTGCTCGCGGTCGAACGGCTGAAAAAAACTCGGCCATCCGGTGCCGGAGTCGAACTTCGTTCCGCTGTTGAATAGGGGGAGGTCACAGATGACGCAGTGGTACACCCCCTCCGCCTTACTGTTCCAATACTTGCCGGTGAAGGCGCGCTCGGTTCCCGCGTCGCAGGTCACGGCCCGCTCTAGGGGCTCGAGATCGCCGATCCGGGCCTCCTTTTGGGCGGCGGTCCACGGAGTGATGTCATGGCCACTCGCGGACAGTTTTTGCCCGGCGGCCACAGGTGGCTTTTCGTTCTTCATGGCAAGGCGCTCCCCCTCGGAAGCCGTAGGCCCGTCCGACTCCCGTGCCACCGGCGAACACGCGGCGGTGAAGGCGAGCAGGAAAAGTAGGGCCAGGCTCGAAAATGCGACTCGGTTCATGGGGTTCACGCTACCTTGGATGGCGACTGGGTCGCCCCGGTTTCATCGAATTATCCCTTATGGACGACGTGGACCCGTTGGATGCCGCGCTGGCGCGAGGATTTCGTCGCGCGGAGCTCGGCCAACCCTCGAACCCGGACCGCGCGGGCCGCCGCCCACGGTACGAGATCGGGAGCGAACTCGGACGGGGTGGAATGGGGGTCGTCTTTCGGGCGCAGGACCGGGAACTCGGCCGCACCGTCGCGCTGAAGGTCCTCAGGTCGGATGCCGCGATCCGGGGGATCCGACCCGAGCGCTTCGTCGAGGAGGCCCGCATCGCCAGCCAGCTCGAGCACCCCTCGATCCTGCCGGTGTACGACTTCGGCGTTTGGTCAGGCGGGGAGCCCTTCTTCACCATGCGCCTCGTGCTCGGCACGAGCCTCGCCGAACGGCTGAAGGCCGGACCTCTCGAACCGAGTGAGCGACTCCGAGTCTTCTCCCGCATCCTGGAGGCCGTGGCGTACGCGCATCAGCGAGGCGTCATTCACCGCGACCTGAAGCCGGGCAACGTCCTGCTCGGGAGCTTCGGGGAGGTCTTCGTGATGGACTGGGGCCTCGCCAAGGTCTTGGAGCGCTCCGAGCCAACCCCGGAGAACGAGTCGACTCCCGGAAGTTCGCCCCCGGCCTGGGCTTCCGAGAGCGGGTCGGTGATGGGCACCTACGCCTACATGCCGCCCGAGCAGGCGCGGGGCGACATCGCCTCCATCGACGCCCGCAGCGATGTCTTTGCGCTCGGTGCCATCCTCCTCGAGCTTTGGACCGGTTCCCCTCCCTACTCCAGTTCGGATCGGACGACCCTGAAGAGCCTGGCCGAAGGCGCGAACCTGGAGGAAGCGTTCGCTCGTCTGGAGGCCTCCGCGGCGGACCCCGCGCTGGGAGCCATCATCCGTGGCACCCTCGCGGCCGACCCGAGCGCGCGACTGCCCAACGCGGGGTCCGTGCTCGATCAGTTCCGCGCGTGGGAACGAGGCGAAGCGCGCCGATTGGAGGCGGCGGAAATCGCCGCCGCCGAGGCGCGTGAGCGCGCCCGACAAGATCGTCGCGCGCGCCGCCTCGTCACCGCCTTGGCCCTGGCGGTCGTCCTCGGGCTCGGATCGGTCGCGTGGGTGGGCTTTCAATGGCGCGAGGCCCGGCTTGCCGATCAAGTCGCCACCGAGCACGCGGCCAACTCGGAGCTCGATCGGGCCCTCGCACTCGCGGCGGCAACGACCAGGGCCACCGCGGTGGAGAGCTTGGAACAAGCCGTGCACCAAGCTCGCGCGGCGCTTTCGAGCCTTGAGCGAGCCGAGCTCGCCAGCGATCGGACGGCACGCGCCCGCGCAATCTTGGCCGGCCTCGAAGCATCTCTCTCCGCCGCGCGCGCTTCGAGAACCCAAGATCAGCGAGACCATCACTTGGCGGTGGCATTGGAGAGGGCACAAACGGCTTTGGATTCCGGAGACCAGGTCATCCAGTCGGCCGCCGACCGACGCAAAGAAGCTCGGCATCGCTATGAAGTCGCCTTTGCGGCCTATGGAGTGGATGTGCTCGATTCCCCGGTGACCTCCTCGGCGGCGGAGTTGCGCAAGTCCAGCATTGCCCTCGAAATCGCGATGTCCGTCTCCCACTGGGCGACCATCCTGGAAAAGGGCAACGAAACACGCGAAGCCGCCCGGATCCTCATTGCCATCGCGGACGCATTGGATCCCGCGCCGGACCGCATGCAATTGCGAGCGATGATCGCCAATCGGAGCGTCGATGTCTCCGAGGTCCTCCGCTTGGCCCGCGATTCGCGAGCAATGCGAGGGGCACCCTTCCTTGCGCGCATCGTAGGCAACATCCTCGTGTCCTGCGCACACGATCGGGATGCCCTAGACTTACTCCGCGAAGTCTCCCGACATCATCCCTCGGATTTCCAAATTCAGTTCCAGCTCTTCGTGGTGGAGAAGGACGGCCCAGACCGGGATCTGACGGCCGCCATTCGGCAGGGGTGGCTGGTCCGCGCCCTCCGTCCCGATCATCTAGGCATCCTGCACGATCTCGCCGGACTCGAGAGCCAAGCCGGACACGCAAAGATCGCTCTGGAGCTCTACGAGGAATTGGTGCGCATACGACCCAAGGACGCCCATTCCGTGGTCCACGTGGCCCAGGAGCACTTCACTCGGCAGCGCTTTGCCGAGGCATTGAATTGGGCCAAGCGCGCGCTCGAACTCGACCGCGGACAAGCCGGGGCTTGGTCGATTCTCGGGGCCTCCCACTGGAAACTCGGGCGCCTGGACGATGCCGAGGCCGCCTTCAAGAGCCTCGCCGAACTTCTCCCCCGTTTGGCAGTGGGCCCGAACAATTTGGGCCTGCTCCTTTTCGAGCGCGAGCGCTACCGAGAAGCCGCGGATGCATTTGCGACGGCCTTGGCGCGAGAGCCCAATCTCCCCGACCGCGGGAATCTCCACTATGACTTGGGCCAAGCCCTGCGCTTGTCTGGAGACTCGAGCGCGGCCCTCCCCCACTACGAGGCCGCGGTCGAGTTCGAGCCGACCGACCCCGCGAACCACGATGCGCTCGTCGTTGCCCTCCTGGCTTCAGGCAATTTCCCGCCGGCTGCCCAGCGCGCGACCACCGCCGCAGCGCTCTTTCCGACCCGCTATCTCTCCCAGTTCAATGCCGCCATCGCGCACCTCGCGACCGCTTCGGAGTCCGTCGCCGTAGCCGACCTCAAGCGCGCCCAGGCGATCGACCCAGACAATTTCGTTCCGGTTCTCCTTGAAATCCACGTTCGGTGCTTGGCCAAAGACCCGGCGGCCCGAAACCCGGAAGCGGCGCGGGCCGGGATCGCCAAGCTCGAAGCACTATCCCCGCATCCCGCCCACGTGGCTACCGCGCGCACCATGCTGCACATCGTCCAAGGCGAGTTCGAAGCTGCCTTGGGATCGGTGGAGCTGGTGAAGGACGAGCTGGACGACCCCGAATTAGTGGCGCTCCTCTACGCCCGCATCGCCTACGGGTTGGGGAGGACTGAACGCGCGGAGGAATCCTTCTCCGAGGCGGAGGCGGTCCGAAGCACTCGGACGGACTGGCACCTCCAGCGGCTGCGCGAGATCCTCACTGAGTCTCTGTCTCAAAAATAGACACATCAGGATCAAAGCTACTTAGTTTTGGCGCTTAGTTTGGCCGACTGTATGATCTGGACAGGGACTCGCCGAGCCGGCGCGACGCGACCACCGGGGAAACTTCGCGCGGCGTGGACAGCGGGTCACCAAAGGGAACCAAGCTCCGAGGGGATCTTCCACCACTCGACTTGCGAACAGAGACGCAACCCATGCAACCTGGATTCTTGAGCATCGAAGGATCGCGCCGGGGGCGCGGCCGGACATTGGCAGGCGGTGCGCTTGCCGTGGCCCTCATCACTTTGGCTGGCTGCGATAGCGGAGGGGGGGGTGGGGTCGCCGACGGTGGTTTGACCGAGGCCCTTCTCCGGTGGAACCAGGTGGCCGTCGATGCGAGCGGTCTAGACCACACGCCGTCGAACCAGGGCCCGCCTCACATTTTTGGCCAGCAAGTGGGCCCATGCCGGTCATCGCGAGCGATGGCCATTGTCCACATCGCCATGCTCGAAGCCGCTAACGCAATCGATCGCAAATTCGAGAGTTACGTCGGGCTGCCCACCGCGAGCCCGACCTCCAGTGCCCGCGCCGCGGTAGCTCAAGCCGCCCACGACACCCTGGTGTCGCTCTACCCCTCTCAGGTCGCCATCCTTGACGCAGCCCTCCTGGATGACTTGAATGCGATTCCACCCGTCGCGGGTAAGTTCGAGGGGATTGCGGTTGGCATCGTTGCGGCGGCAGCGATTCTTCAGGATCGCGCCAACGATGGATCCAACCACCCCGAACCGAGAGTCAACATCGACTTTTTCCCCGGGATGATGCCCGGCCAGTGGCGCCAGGATCCGATCAGCAACCATCCGCTGGCCCTGGGGGGCCAGTGGGCCTCCGTGCTGCCGTTCGTTACCCAATCCAACTCGCAATTCCGTTGCCCGGTTCCCCCATCGCTCACGAGCGCTGAGTATACCGGCGCATATGTGGACGTGGAATCGGTTGGCGGCGACGGAATCATCACCCCCACGACTCGGACCGAAGAGCAGACGCTGATGGGCCTGTATTGGGCCTACGATGGAACCCCATCACTCTGTGCGCCGCCCCGGCTTTACAACCAAATTACTCGGTTGATCGCGAGCATGCAGGGCACCGAGGGGATTGACCTGGCACGACTGCTGGCGCTCGCGAACGTCTCTATGGCCGACGCTGGCATGGGTGCTTGGGAGAGCAAGTACTTCTACCAGTACTGGCGGCCCGTCACCGGAATTCGAGAGTCTGACCCTGGGACCGGCCCCACTGGTTTCGGAGACGGAAATCCCGCCACTGTCGGAGATGTGACGTGCACCCCGCTCGGTGCGCCGGCGAGCAACCTCTCTGGACCCAATTTCACACCACCATTCCCGGCGTACCCATCGGGACACGCGACCTTCGGCGGGGCCCTTTTTCAGACGCTGCGACGGTTCTACGGCACCGACAACATCGCCTTCACTTTCGTCTCCGACGAATTGAATGGCGTAACCGTCGACAACATGGGCAACCCTCGTCCCCTCCTTCCCAGGAGTTTCACGACTTTATCCCAAGCTGAGGAAGAAAACGGGCAGAGCCGTATCTACCTGGGAATCCACTGGGTGTTCGACAAGACGGCCGGTATTGATCAGGGCAATCTGATCGGCGACTACGTCTTCGATAACGCGTTCCGCCCCTTGCCTTGATTGGCCGGCATCGGCGCCGGTTATCGAGAGTCCCCCGTAAATTGCGCCCTCCGGCGCCACATTGTGTCCTCTCAGGTTGAGGACACGCCTCGACGAAGAGGACAAGATGAGGCTCACTCCGATGCCTCTCCCTACGCCGGAGGTCCACCATGGTACGCCGCCCCTGCCGCCTCTTACTACTCACGATCGGATTAGCGACGAGCCTCGGAGCGCAGGCTCCGTGCGGCGTCTATAACCCGACCAACGGCCACACTTATATGCTGACCCCGGCGGCGATGACTCCGCAGGCGGCCAAGGCCTACGCTCAATCGATGGGCGGTTATCTGGCGTCGATCCGGGACCGCGTCGAAAGCGACTTCATCGCCAAACATTTTGGTGGAATGAGGCTTTGGATCGGGCTCTCCGACGCCGTCACGGAGGGGGTGCATCGGTGGGACAGCGGCGAAAGTGTCACCTGGACCAACTGGTATCCGGGCGAACCCAACAATTCGCGCGCCACCGAAGACTGGGTCGAGATCGGCCTCAACGGAACCACCGGCTGGAACGACCTGCCGGCGACCGGGAGCCCGACCACGATTTACGGCCTCGTAGAATTCTCCACGCTCTTCCCCGCGATCAACGGCGAGATCGTGGTCAATCCGACGAACGGTCACGCCTACACTCGCGTAGCGCCCGGCGGCAGCGTCGCGGCCGCCCGCGCGGCCGCGGAAGCGTTGGGCGGACATCTCGTGACGATCAACGACGCGGCCGAGGATGCTTTCCTCAGCACCCACTTCGCGGGGCGTCGCTACTGGATAGGTCTTTCGGACCGCGTGGTCGAGGGGCAATACCAGTGGGATAGCGGCGATCCGGTCACCTACACCAATTGGAAAACCGGGGAGCCCAACGACCCCACCGGCACCGAAGACGCTGTTCGCTGGGGTGCAGAGCCGCTCAACGGCTGGGTCGACACCTACGACACCGCGAGCAACGTCGCGGCCGGAATCGCTGAACTTCCCTACGGGTACCGGGGGTACCAGGCCAACAGCTTTCGCCATCACTTGAGTGTGGAGGGAGTGCTGACTCACGGTCTCTCACCGGCCGTCGCCAACGTCGCCGTCGGAAAAACCGCTCGCCTGCGCGTGCAGACCAGCGGGCTTCCGGCCGGAACCCAGTGGGATCTCGCGACTTCGACGGGCACACTCCTAGCCGGAGGTTCGTCCCGCTTCGCGGATGGCCAAATGGTGAACCTCGACGTCGCGGTGAATCCCCCCACCTGGAAGAGCAGCGGAACCACCGTCGGCCCGACGATGCAGAGTTGGCCTGGGTCGTTCACCCTCAATTTGGCCGCCTCACTCGCCACACCTCGCCTCAGCTTCCAGGCGGTATGGGTGGACGCCACTTCCGCGATCGGAGTGCGCTGGTCGCAGGCTGCCGAATTGAACGTGCACGCCTACTCCCCTTTGAGCCTTTCTCTCGGGGACGACTCCGTAGCCGCAGTGGATCTCACCGGCCCCGAGATCGGCGGATCCCAATTCCGTTTCTTCACGAACTTTTACACGCAGATGTACGTGACCTCGAATGGGCGGGTCATGTTCGAACAAGGCACGATCAGCTACTCCCCCACCGTCTTCGGGGCCCAATCGGAGCCGCCCTCGATCAGCCTCTGGTGTGATCTGAACCCGGCGGCCGGAGGCAGCGTCACCGTGTCGCGCGTCTCGACGCTCGTGACCGTAGCCTGGACCGGAGTGCCGTATCACAACGGAGCCGGCGTGGTCTCGCCGTCGATCGAACTCAATACGAGCGCCAGTACGATCGTGCTCGACGGCTTGTCGTCCTTCACCCCGGGCGGTGGTGTGCTCTTCATGGGCGTTTCGCCCGGCCGGGGCGCGCGCAACGACGGCATATCCAACTTCCAAGTCGGCCCCATCAGCGCCTCCAACGCACCGCGCACGATGCTCTACGACTTCGGATGGACGGGCGTCGTGAACGCCGGCTTGAGCAGTGTGCTCTTCAGCCCCGGCACCCCATCGGCGGTGCGCTACGAACTCACGGGCTTCTGAGGCTCAGCGCCGGTAACCCACGAGTTCCACGTAGCCTCGCCCGAGGGGTCGGCCGGACAGCGATTCCACGACGATCGCGCCTTCCCAATAACGCACGGAGAGATCGAGCTCCTGATCCGGAACGAGGGGGCGCACTCGCAATTGCAGATCCGCCGACGGAACCAGGACTTCCCATTCCACGGGATAGGAAACTCCGCTGCGGGGGCTCCTCCATTCCCGGAGCGGCTGCAACGAAAAGTCGCGGAGAGAAAGCCGCTTCGAGTCCCCTCGGCGATCGACCATGGTGCCTTCGGAGTAGGAGCTCTTCTCCGCGTTAGCGGAGCGCAACTGGTACAGCATGAGGTCGCGCCCGTCCTCGAGCTGGATAGAAAACCAGTCCCAACCCGCGAGGTCGGGAGCGAGCCCGCCCGTGCTCCACTCGTGGTCCATCCAAGAGAGGCCTGACACCGTGAATTCTTCGCCCCCGACTTTCAATCGGCCCTGAGTGTCCAACCTCGTGTAGGAAAGGTAGTGGGACGCTTCCCCCGGAGCGGCGCCCTTCGGCGAGAATCCCTGATCGCCTTGCAGCACCAGTGGTTTCTCGGAGTCGAGTTCCAAATCGATCGCAAACTCGCCCGCCCGGGCCCGAAGCCGGAGGGGCAGACATTCCGGCGGACGCAGGCTCTGGGCTTCCCAATCCTCGAGCCACACCCGAAACGGTGGCGACACCGCTCCCGCCAACCCGGCGCCCCCCCGCGCGAAGCGATCGGAAGCCACCAGCTTTTGGCTCTCCGCGTCGGTGATCGCGAAATGCGCCATCCAAGTCGACGAGGACGCCCAGGCGGAGGTGCGGGGCAGGGGGGCGGCCAAGTAACCGAGACGAAAAAACGTCAGTTGGTATCCGAAGCGCCGGCCACTCTCGGTGCCCAAGTTGCCGGTGAAATACCACCACTCGATTTGGTGATCAGGGTGTGCTGCGTGGTCCTCGGGGAAGCGCAGCGGGCGCGGCCCGGTCACCCGGACAAAGTCGCCACTCCGAGGCGCGCGGAAGAAGTCGAGTACATCGATCGACGCGGCGCGGCCACCGGAGTTCGTGGGCCGGGAACAAGCAACGAGGAGCGAGAGGCAGAACGCTCCGCACACGGGGAGAAGGCTAGGCCGTCGCATCAGTCGCCCCTCAAGAATGGGCCCGGATGGGCCTTCGCCATGCGCTGGGCCGGCCACAGGGCGGCTAGCAAGGCCGCCGAGATCGCGAGTAGGGTGGTTTCGAGCAGAGGCCACGCGGCCAGTCGGAAGTCGAGACTCCATCCGAAGGAGCGGCGGTTGATCGGGCCGGTCAGGATGGCCGCGAACGCCACGCCGAGCGGGAGCGCGATCAGGGCCGCCGTCAGGCCCAGGAGCGCGCTTTGGGTGAGAGTGAGAGCGAAGAGGCCGCTGCGAGTCAGGCCCGCGGCGCGCAGAATCGCCCGCTCGCGAGCCCGTTCGATTTCGAGCGCACACAGCGCACTCACGATGCCCGCGAAAGCCACCAAGGCCGACAGAAGTCTCAGGATCTCGGTGATGCGGAACGTGCGATCGAACACCTCCAGCGACACCTCCTTGACGCCGCCTCCCGTATTGATGATCACATCCTGGCCGTGTTTTTCGACCAGGGTGCGCACGGCGGCCCGCACAAGCTCCGCTCGCGAATCATCCACCAAGAAGAGGGCGCAGGCGGTTACGCGTTCGTCTTGTGTCAAGTCCCGGTATAGCGAGCTCGGTACCGCGACGTAACCCTGATCGCTGGTGAAATCCCGGAACACTCCCAGGATGCGCGCGCCGTTTTCGCCGCCGGCCCCGGTCAATCGGAGCCGATCTCCCCGCGTACGTCCGTGGCGAAAGGCCCAGGGCTCCGAGACCAAGATCCCCTGCCCCGAGCGGAACGCCTCTACTGCCGCGGCCTCGTCTCCTTCGATCAGATCGAAGCGGGCGGGATCATCGGCACCGAGTCCGAGGGCCACGACCATGGTGGGGCCAGTCTCGAGTTCGAGCGTGACCGTTCGGTTGAGGGTCAAGGAACTCACGTCCTCGAGATTCGCTAATTCCGCGAGAAGCGCCGGCTTCAGGTATTCCTGGGGAGACAAACGGGCCGAGGTCGAGGCCGGCGAGAGGTAGAGATCGCCCTGGAGGGTCTGTCCGAGCCAATCCACCACCGCTCCGCGGAATGAGCGAATCATGAGGCCTACGCCGAGGGCCATGGCAAGGGCCATCGCGAGAGCTCCCACTGCCAATCCGGTGCGTGAGAGACCGCTCACCACACCCGCCGCCGCAAGTCGACCGGACGCTCCGAGCCAGCGACCGAGAAGCGTCCGCAATCCCACCGCCAGCCCATGCGTGAGCGTGGGCGCCAACGCGGCGGCGCCACCCACCAGCCCCAGGAGGGAGAGATAGCAAGGCAGGAGATCCCGGGACGGGACCGCGATCGCGATTCCGCCGAGCGCGAGGAGCGCGAGCCCGAACCAGCATCGAGCCATGAGCTGAGCACGAGTCCTCGACTCCACCACACTCGCTTGGGTAGCGAGCCGCACGTCGCGACGCGCGGCCTCTCGGGCGGGGAAGGCGGCACCGACGAGGACCGTCACCAGGCCAAGCGCGGTCGCCTTCAGGAGACTCGAAAGCGGAATTGCCAACTCCGTGACCCGAAGTCGGAAGTAGAGATCGTTGATGGTGGCGGCAACCCCCGAGAGCAGCCCACGCGCGAGTCCAACTCCGATCGCGATGCCGAGGCCGACTCCGAGCCAGCCCAGTACGAGTGCCTCTCCCAAGACGCGGAGCAGCAGTTCTCGGCGGGTCACGCCCAAGCTGCGCAAGCGGCCGAACAAATCCCGCCGACGCACGACCGCGAACGTGATCGTCTGGTGAATGAGGAATGCCCCCACCACCAGCGCCAACAGGCTCAAGAAGGTCAGGTTCTTCTCGAACGCCACGAGGAGGCCGGACAATCGAGCGCCGGTCTCGCCAGCCGCGGTAACGCGGTAATCGGGCGGCAAGAGTGCGCCGAGTTCCGACGCTGCGCGGCGCCCGGCTTCGTCGCGATCGAAGCGGGCCTCGATCCGCGAGAGTCTGCCCTCCATTCCGAGGACTTCTTGCGCGGTGGCGAGATCGGCCACGATGATCCCGTCCAGCGCGGCTCGTGTCGACTCGTCGTCGACGGTGAAGTTGCCGACGAGGGTCACTTCGACGCGACGCGCAGCGGCCCTAAGGAGAAGGCGGTCCCCGATTTGCACTCCGAGGCGCGCCTGGGTCGGGCTCGAGAGGAGGACGGCCCCCGGTTCACCGAGGAAGCGAGCGAGATCGACATCGGGCCGAAGTCCGGTGAACTCGCGGAGACCTCGCTCGGCGAAGATGTCCACCCCCAAAAGCGTGAACGAGTCCTCCATGGGGGCAAGCAGGGCGACTTGGCTTTCGACGAGAGGAGCGAGGTTGCGATAGCCCAACTCGGTGCGAAGTCGGGTGTATTCGCTTTCACCGACACCCTCAGGCCCGCCCACGATGTGGTGGGTGGCCTGGCCAGTCACGGTGTCCACACTGAGCGCAAACGCCTGCCGGGCGCTCTGAATGGACAGGTCGATCGCCAAGACCACCGCGACGCCGAGGGCGATGCCGAAGGTGCAGAGCGCCGTCTCGATGCGATGAGTGAGCATCCAGCGGCGGCTGGCCCGCCCGAGCAGGCTCATGCCGGTCTCGTGTTCTTGGACTCGTGGAGGCGTCCTCCCTCGATCGTCCATATGCGGTCGGCGAGGGCCGCGATCTCAGCACTGTGGGTGGCCATGACGAGGGTTCGCCCGGCCGCTCGCGACAGCCGATCGAGCAGTCGGATCACGGTTCTCCCGGTCTCGAGGTCGAGATTCCCGGTGGGCTCGTCGGCCAAGATGAGGTTGGGTTCGTGAACCACCGCCGCCGCGATCGCCACCCGCTGTTGCTCACCTCCGGAGAGCCGGTCGGGGTAGGCGGAGGCTCGATCGGAGAGCCCGACCTCTGCGAGCATGGCCTTCGCTCTGGCCTCCGCGACCGCGCCGGTCTTCCCGTTCAGCTCGAGGCGCAGGCGCACGTTTTCCAGGACACTCAGGGTGGGAATGAGATTGAAGAACTGGAACACGAAGCCCAAGTTTCTCCTACGGAACAAGGTTCGGTCGCGATCACTCGCCGTCGAGAGATCCTGTCCCAGGACCACCACGCGGCCTTGGTCGGGAACGTCGAGCCCGGCCATCAAATTCAGCAGGGTGCTCTTGCCGGATCCGCTCCGCCCGAGCAGGACCACCAATTCACCCTCGGGAAGCGATCCATCGACCTGGACCAGAATCGGCTTCGCCGTCTCTCCCTCGCGGTAGGACTTGGAGACTCCGTGCAACTCAACCGTAAGCGCCGTCGTTGATCCATCTGGCATCGGAGTCTCGGAGGGAGTGCCTTCCCGCAATCCCCATCGAGGCATTCGGGACCGCAACTTAGCTCGACCGGGCCCCCTCCAGCGCCGCCCTACCCAGCCCCCTCGACCATCGGAGCAGGCGTCAACTATCCTGACACAGGGGGCGTGCCCCCCCCATGTCGACGCACACCACGCCCTCCCAACGTGCGTGCCACCGTCCATGGGAACGCGGATCACCAGATCCGCCTGCGACAAGATGCCGTAGCCCAAGAGATCATCACGGAGCGCCACCGACGGCCTGGTGACGACACCTCCACTTCCGACTCTTCTCCGAAAAGCGAAGAGCCCCCCTTTGGCTCGCATCGGAACTTCCGTTCCTGAGCCTCGCCTCGCCCCCCATCGGCAGCGTGCGGATCTGGTGATCCGCGTTCCCACCGTCCCCGTCCCCCCGCCCACTTCACAACATTCGAACCACCCCCCATGTCGACGCACACCACGCCCTCCCAACGTGCGTGCCACCGTCCATGGGAACGCGGATCACCAGATCCGCCTGCGACAAGATGCCGTAGCCCAAGAGATCATCACGGAGCGCCACCGACGGCCTGGTGACGACACCTCCACTTCCGACTCTTCTCCGAAAAGCGAAGAGCCCCCCTTTGGCTCGCATCGGAACTTCCGTTCCTGAGCCTCGCCTCGCCCCCCATCGG
>CADEGH010000031.1 GCA_902826835.1 uncultured bacterium
GGTGGCACGCATGTCGCGAGGGGGCGTGGGGCCTCAGCACTGGGGGTGGCGCGAAAGTCGGTGGGACGGTGGGACCGCGGATCACCAGATCCGCCCGCTGGCGATGGCACTCACGGGGAACCTCCAGAACGGAAGTTCCGACTTCACCCAATCTCCTCCGCTCCTCATTGTCATGTGAATACCGACCCCGCCGAGGCCACACCAAGTCGCCGCGCTGTCCGCTCTTCCGCAGCCTTCGGTGGCGCTCCGTGAACGGCCCCTGGACTACGCGCTCGGTGTCGCGGCGGATCTGGTGATCCGCGTTCCCATCCGCCGGACGCCGGCTCCGGAGTCAGGAGGGGGGTGCGAGGCGTGACTATTTGTCACGGCGCGGTGGGAGATTGGGAGAGCAGCGGCGGAGGGGAGGACGAGGGAGCGAGCTTGACAGGTAGGGACTAAAGTGGTGATATCCGGGTCTTCCCCGGAACGCGGAGGCTGCCATGGCTGCTCGAAGATCGAACATGATGGGTGAGGGGCCGTACCACCAAGAGCCCGCGCAGGAAGAAGTCGCGGGCTTCTTCGATGGCATTGCCCAGGGCCGCTCCACCGCGCTGCGGGCCGCGCGGGCGGCGTTGGCACCTCTTGGCCTCACCATCACGCGCCGAGCCAGTTTGGTCGCAATCTCGGACTCCGAGCCCATCCCGGAGACGGTGGGCACCCGGCCGGACAACCCCTTCGATAACCAGCACTACGAGGTGGGATATCGATGCGGCGTCATCACTGCGCGCCACCTCTTCCTCCCCGCCTTGAACACTCTCCTCTCCCACGTCGAGCTCACCCTGTCCGATAATGGAAGCGTGACCTCCTCCGCCAACACCGCTCGACTCGCCGCAGATTTTCTTCGTTCCGGCCGGGAAATCGCCGCCCCGCCCGCGATCACCGAAGCCAACGCCGAGGCCCTTCTCGCCCTCTTCTTCGATCGCAAAGCCCGCGCCGATCTCCTCGCTTCCGACCCCGCCGCGCCCGCTTCCTCCTCCCTCCTCTCCCGCCGCTCCGTCCTCGCCGGCCTCTGCGCCTCCCTCCTCCTCTCCGCCGGCCTCGGCTGGCTCGCCTTCAAACCCACCGCTTCCACGCCCACCGCCCCGGATCGAACTCAGATTGCGACGATCAAACCGCTTGAGCACTGGAATGTGTTCTTGCCGGCGGATCGGCCCGTCTATGCCGCAATCGATGACTGGATTGTCACGCGCTACAACCAAGGCAATTACAACGAGATCCTCACCGTACTCAACAGCTTCCTGCCTCTGCCGGGCAATGACGAGGCCAAGATTTTCGCGACTATGTACGTGTACAGGTCAGGTAGGCACGAACTTGCACGGTTCATGATTCCAGCCATCGACCCAGCCCTTTCGAATCCGACGGTACGGTTCAACGCGTTGCTGTGTGTCTACCACGCGGTGAAAAATACTGGCACGCAGTTCTTCACTTCGGCTGATCGCGCCGCGCTCCAAGCCTACGTTCAGTCGGGGCTCGAGACCCAGGGCTTTTGCATCAGCGTTTCGCAGGCGACCTTGGATCTCATGATTCAAACCGGTCTCTAGGCTTGTGGCATCCGTTGTCATCATCAACATCGACCCCGGCGTGGGACAAATCGGCACCGGGTTCTGCGTACTCGTGCAAGCCGCCCCAGGTGGTCAGGCCCCCGCCGTAGCCGCCAACGCCGACGACGGCCAGTCCTATGCGCTGCCAACCGTCGCACTCGATCCGCAGCGCGGACTTTGGAGCGCCTATATGGACGATGGCCCGGACCTGGGTAGCGGAGTCATCACCGTGGATGCCGGGACTTGCAGCACGTCGTCAGGTGCTCCACTTCGTACCTGAACGCGACTACAGACCAAATTGAACACAAATTCCGAAGTTGACGGAGGCATCCACTCCCCAATCGACCACAATCACCCCGCCCCCACCACGCCGCCGTCCAGGCGGCGGATGGCGAGGGTGGCGGAGCGGGGGCGGGAGCCGGGGGTGAGGGTGGGCCAGGAGGAGTGGAGGTCGACGCGGTGGGGGTCGTTGGGTTGGTCGTTGGGGGCTTGGCCGGGGTGTTGGATATTGACGAAGAGCGTGGTGAGGTCGGGGGAACAGGTGACGCCGGTGACTTCGCAGCCGCGAGGGCCGACGAGAAAGCGGCGGACTTCGCCGGTCGCCGGATCAGCCGCCAGCATTTGGTTGTTGCCGAAGGGCTTTTGATCGCCGCGGCCTACGATGTCGGTGGAGACATCGGTTTGAATCCAAAGGACTCCGCGCGGATCGACCCAAAGTCCGTCGGGTGAGGCGAAGTCTTGGTCCGCGCGCGAGGAGCGGATGTTCCCGCGGCGCGCCGGATCGGGATGACGGCGATCCCCCGCCAACAAGAAGTGGCTCCAACGGAAGTGCGTGGACGCGGCGTCACCCTCGGACTCGGTGAAGCGCACGATCTGCCCCATTTGATTGGCCGCCCGGGGATTTGCGGCATCCACCGCCTTGTCCGGCGCTCCCGGCATTCCCCGCTCGTGATTGTTGGTGAGACTCACGAACACCTCGCCCCGCTTCGGATGAATTGCCACCCACTCGGGTCGATCCAACCGCGTACCACCGGCCACGCCATCGTCGCCGAGGACGAGATCGGCCGCCCGCCGCGCGAAGATGCACACGTCGGCCTGATCGCGGAATCCGTGGTCCGCATCCAGGCCACGCTGTCCGTGAACGAGCGGAATCCACTCCCCCACATCGTTCGCATGGAAGCGCGCGACATAGAGCGTGCCCCGGTCGAGCGGCGAATCGAGATAGATGTCCTGACCCTCCGTCCACCCACGCTCCGACACAAATTTGTAGAGATACTCGAAACGCGCGTCGTCGCCCATGTAGGCCACGACCCGCCCGTCCTTCGCGAGGGTGATCGCACAATTCTCGTGACGGAACCGCCCGAGCGCGGTGCGCTTGCGCGGCGCCAAATCCGGCCGCTTCGGATCGAACTCCACCACCCAGCCGAAGGTATTGGCCGACCACGGCGACTTGGCGGCATCGAAGCGGTCGTCGCCGTGGTGCCAATTGCGAATGAGCTTGTCACCGACTCCGTAGCGGCGCTCCATCTCGCTTATCGCACCCGAGTGAGTGTAATACTCGTGGAAGTTCTCCTCGCAGGTCAAATAGGTACCCCATGGCGTGACGCCGTGGGCACAGTTGGCCAGGGTGCCGATCGAACGATCTCCTTCCGGGAACTGCGGCGACTTTAGCGGCGCCGCGCCCCGCGCCGGCCCCGTGAGTTCACACTCGGTGTTGGCGGTCAGCCGTCGCGCTAACGGACTCTCGACCACCGCCCACTTGCCGGTAGTTCCGTTCCGCTCGATCTCGACGACCGACACTCCCACCGCGGCTTGACCCTTCCGGACCTGCTCCAACGTCCAGTCCTCGCGACCCTTCGCGTGCAAAAGCCCGTCGTCTTCGCCCTCGTGATTGACGACCAGAAGACCGCGGTTGCCCGCCTGGTCGAGCGGGAAAAAGTGCATCCCGTCGTGCTCCATTCCGACCTGTCGAGCCTGGTCGGCCGCGCTCGACCGCGCGGTGGGGTCGTACTTCGGCCCACTGGGAACGATCGGATCGCCCCACGCGTGCACGATGTCGTAGACGTAACCCGGGGGCAGGACGACGTCATCGAGGGTCGAAGGCGGAATCGCGGCAAAGCCCAAGAGTCCGGCTCTCGGCGATCGGGCGCGTGCCCATGCCGTGCTCGGCCCCGCCAAGAGCCCGACCAGGGTCGCGAGGCTCCCCTTGAGCACTCCCCGCCGCGAACAATCCAAAGCCGACCCGAGCACGCGATCCGGATGCGAAGATGGCATAGACAGTCGTTCTCGCGCCGGGCGGCGCGGACCCGAGAAAGATCGGACCAAGATTCTATGAAGGCTGGTTGCCCAATCGCGGGTACCAGGTCGCGACGTTGCCGCCGAGGATGGCGGCCCGCTCCGATGCGGAAAGGCTGGCCACCAGATCCTCGAGCGGTTGCACGATGGCGCGATAGTCCGCCGCCGCCAAGAGGCCGACCGGCCAATCCGATCCGATCAGGAGCCGCGACGGTCCGAACGCTTCGAGCGCCACTTCGACGTAGGGCCGAAGGTCGTCCCGAGTCCAATGTGCCCAGTCGGCCTCGGTGATCAACCCCGACAGTTTGGCCGCCACGTTCGGGAGGGCCGCCAGCTCGAAGATCCGCGTTCGCCAAGGCTCGAGCTCGCGCGCCCGAATCTCGGGCTTCCCCAAGTGATCCAACACGAACCGCGCCTGCGGAACCGCGCGCACGAGCGTGATCGCCGCCGGAAGCTGATGCTCGTAGACGAGCAAGTCGTAGCTCAGACGATGCCGCGCCAACTGCCCGACCGCCGCCTGCACTTCCGGCCGCGCCAACCACCGAGGATCGGACTCGCTCTGCGCAATGTGGCGGATCCCCACGAGCTTCGGATGCTGCGCCCACAGATCGATGCGATCCCGCACCCGCTCCCGCAGGAGATTGATCCAGCCGACCACGCCGACGATGAAGTCGTGCGCGTCGCCGAGTTCGAGGAGAAAACTGGTCTCGGCTTCGGTCCCCGCCGCCTGCACCGCGATGCACCCGGAGTACCCCGCGGCGGTGAGCGCGGGGGCCAAGTCCGTCGGCAGAAAATCGCGGCGCAGCCCCGCCATGTGCGGGCCGATCCAATCGTGGGTCTCGGCCGCGTACTTCCAAAAGTGCTGATGGGAGTCGATACGGGCGGTCATCGCGGATCTCTCTCAGTCAGCGCCACGACGCGGCGGACCATCGACTGAGCGGCACCAAATCGTTCCACCAATCGGGTCGACCGTTCGCGGAGTGCCTGGCGCTCCGTCTGACTCGCAGAGTCCCACGCGGATTCGAGGGCCTCCACGATCCGCAGGCTTTCGCACACTGCGAAGGTTCGGTCGTCGCGCACCAGAGCCAATGCCGATAGCGCCAGGGCTCGCGCCTTCTCCTCGTTTTTCAGCGCCACGGCCGCCTCGGCCCCCGTGCCCAAAGCCAGCAAACGATCGAGATCGCTGCGTTCGCCCAGGTTCTCCATGAGCTTCAGAGCCGACTGCGAGCGCGATTGTGCCTCTTCGAACTGCTCCAACCGAGCGTGCACGAATGCCAAGCGCGCGAGTAACGCCGCGGTGAGGGCGGGATCGCCCGGCTTCAACCGCTCCGCGACTTCGACACCCACGCGGTAGATCGATAGGGCCTCGGGATAAACCCGAAGCTCGATCGCCAGTCCCCCGATTTCCTGAGCCGTCAGAGCGGTGCTGCGGTGGTGGCGACGGCTCGGATGCTGCATCAATTTCGTGACTTCGGCGAGATCGAGCACCGAGGCCTGGAAATCCTCACTCTTGATATTGATCTTGAGCCGGGTCACGTACAGGTCTTCGAGCGCCGGATGATCCTCGCCGAGTTTCTCCTGCGCATGCGGAAGCACCTCGTCGATCAGAGTGAGGGCTCCCCCGACATCCCCCTCGTCGAAGAGCACGCGGGCGAGCGAAGTCACGGCATCGACGCTGCGATAGTGCCCAGAGCCCAGTTCGTCGATCAATTGTTCACACGCCGACTCGAGGATTGGCAGGGCTTCCGCCGTGTGTCCCATGAAGTGCAGCAGCGTAGCGTAGTCGACGGCCAAACTCCGCGCCTCCGGCGAATCGGGTCCGTTCGCCGCGAACCACGCACGCTGCTCCTCCATGACTGCCCGTGCATCCTTCAATCGACCCTGCGTGCGGAGATTGGCCGCCAAACCGGATCGCCAGCCCACACTGCGCCGCACCGGACCGCCACGCAGTTTTTCCAAAGCCGCGATCGTGGATCGAAATTGCGCCTCGGCCCCCGGCAAGTCTCCCTCGAGTTCCTTGCGTTCGGCCAAGAGGTATCCCGCATCGATGCGATCGGGGTGGTCCTCGGGCAGGCGCGGGAGCAGCGGCGTCAACGTGTCGACCTGCTCCCGGAATTTCTCGGCGTCTCCGAGCCCGTCGAACGCGGCGGCCAGGGCGTTGCGCACCCGCACTTCCAAGTCGGGAGCGTTGGTGAAGCTGCCGGAGATGCGCTCGCTCCAGGTGCCGAGGAATGCGCGCAAGGGATAGTCCGGCCCGACCGACATCGGATGCACCCGATCGAGCCCGGACAGGAGTATCGCGAGTGCGTTTTCGAGGTCTTTCGCCGCTGATTCGGCGCGGCCCCGCTCCTGCGCTTCCCGGTGGCGAGCCCGATCCGCCGCCACCAATCCGAAGGTCGTGCCGATCACTCCGAGCAGAAGGAGCGCTGCCGCCGCCACCAATCCACGATGCCGACGCGCCAGCTTGGACCAAGTGTAGAAGAGGCTCGGCGGGCGAGCGAGGATCGGCTCGCTCCGGAGGAAGCGCTGGATGTCTTGCGCCAGATCGGCCACCGAGGCATAGCGGCGCTCCGGCAACTTCTCGATGGATTTGTGCACGATGGTCTCGAGATCGCCGCGACAATCGACATTCTCCTCCGCGAGCGGGACGGGGGGTGCCTCGCGGATGCGCCGAATCGCTTCAGTGACCGGGCACGACCGCAGTTCCAGCGGCGACGCCTCGCCGAGGATCTCGTAGAGAATCACACCGAGCGCGAAGACGTCGGTGCGCACGTCGATCCGATCCGGGTCGCCCTCGGTTTGCTCCGGACTCATGTACGCGAGGGTGCCGATGATCTCGCCCCGCGATGTCTGCACGGTCGGGGCTTCGTCCTGATCGCGCAAGCGAGCGATGCCGAAGTCGAGGATTTTCGGGCGGCCCTCGGCGTCGACGAGGATGTTGCCGGGCTTGAGATCGCGGTGGATGACTCCCGCACCGTGTGCGTGCTGCACGGCTTCCGCAATGCGCAGGAAGAGCTCCAGCCGGCTCTTTTGATCCAGCGGGTGCTGCACGAGAAACCGGTCGAGCGGTGCGCCCGCGATCAGCTCCATCGCGAACCACGGCACCGCGCCAAGTTCGGTCGTCGCCACCCCCGCTTCGTAGACCTGCGCGATCCCGGGGTGGTGCAGCCGCCCCATGATGCGGGCCTCGCGATCGAAACGACGCCGCTCCTCCGGCCCGGGAAGCGCCGCTGACAACGTCTTCAGCGCAACCCGCCGGGCCGGCTGCGCCTGCTCGGCCTCGTACACCGCACCCATCCCGCCCCGCCCGATGAGGCGCAGGATCCGATACCCGCCGATCAAGCTCGGCGTCGGGGTCGCCTCGGGTTTCGATTCCGGAAAGGACCACTTCTGCGTCGTCTCGTTCCCGCCTTCAGGCTTCGAGAGCGCTTCGGTCGGCGGAAGTTTTTCCTCTTCATTCATGGAGAGGGGTCGAGGTTATCAGAGCGTCTGGTTGATGGGTTTCATTTTGGGCGGGGTTGCCGCCGTGCCGCGAGAAAGCAACGCACGCGAGACTTGACCCGCCCTCCAATTCCATACACAAGAAGGCCGTTGGCACGGAAGCGCTCGCTTGGTCGCATCGGAGTGTCTCGCTACGCTTCATGGGTCGATCGGAGGCAACAGGCCTCTCCGCCAAGCGGGTGGATTGTTAGTCGTATCCCGGTCGAGTCTTCGCAGTGGTTGTCTTGATCATCAACGCAGGAGTTGTGGAGCCCCATGAATAAGGCCGCGGTCGGCGCTCTGATCATCCTGTTGCTCGTAGGAGCCGGGATCGTCCTTTGGACGGATGCGACGCCTTCCGAGAACCGCGACCGCAAGAATGGGGGCGACTCCTCAGGACGAAGAGAGGTTCCCGTAGCCTCCGAGGGGCAAGCCGTGAATTCCCCGACGGCACTGACAACGTCGGCAGCCAGGGACGAGCCGAGCCCTTCGGCGGTTGCTCCGCCCACTCAGAGCCGTTTTTCGTCGCTCTACGGCGCACTCGAGGAATCGGCATCGGGCGGGATCGTGATTCAGCCCCTGAGTGGCGGTGAGGCGATCCGCGCCCCGTTCCTCGTTTATGTGAGTTCCAAGGCAGTGTGGCCCTACGATATTTCGGAACCGACGGCACCTCTTGCGGGCTCGACGTTCAGCGGGTTTGCGGGCGCCGAGTACCAGCTCATTCCGGCCCTGGAGGTTTATGAAGGGCGCAATGGCCGCTGTTTCGTGCCGCGCCGAGGCCGATTCCTGGTCAGTCTCGTGGTGGCCGCTCCCGACTACTCGCTCTTGATCATGAATGAGGTGGCGACCAATCCTGACGGCGAATCTCCCGCGGTTGTCCAGGCGCACCTCCACCCCTCACAAGGCCCGAGGATCGAGGGGAAGGTGATCCTGCCTTCGACCTTGCGCAACAGTGAGGTCCTCGTGCAGTGGTCTCCGCTTCCTCCTTACGCGCCCCCCCGGGTGAGGCTCGTCCCCGGCCCTCGCCCCCGGTCCGCTGGCCAGCAGTTTCACCAGTCCTTCAGAAAATCCGTCGGAATCGACTCCGACGGCCGTTACGTCATTGAGCCCACGCTCGTGACTTCTTTCGGAGTGCTCAGAATCTTGGTGGGCGATTGCCTGGTCACCGAGATTCAGAACTTGAAAACCACCCCGGGAACCACCACGAAGGTGCCCACAATCCAGTTGCCGGAACTCCGCTTGGGCAGAATCGTGCTGTCGATCGCAGGCCTACCCATGCGATTCTTCGCGGTCCGTGCGACCGGCTGCGTGGATGTTCCCACCCATCAGAAGCTGGTTGGCAATGCCGCCATCATGTTCAGCGACCAGAGGGGGTCGGTAACGGCCGCGTTCGTTCCGAATGCGGAAGTCGAGTTGGTCTTTCAGTTGGATTTTGGCCGCCTCAGCCGGATTGGGCCCGACGGCTACTCACCCAACCAGGATCCGGTGGTCGGCTACGCTGCCGATGTCGTCGACCGGCTCCTGCACTTGCAACCCGTGCGGGTCGGGCCACCCTCAAACGCCTCCGATCCGCCCGATGTCCCGGGGGCAATTCCGATTTCCATTCCCTGGGAAATCGACGGCGCCATCCGCGTCAATCTGCGGATCACGGACTTTAAACAGTGCCTGGCGAATCCGGCCGTAGTAGTGGCCACCTCCCGGTTGCAAAGAGCCCTCGAGAAGCCCCACGGCGCCCCGGCCGCGGTGGCGCAAGCGGCACGGAAGCTCGTGGACACGAATGACCCTTCGGACCTCCTCAGGGTCATGCTCGCCGAAGACTGAGGCCCGGTCGGCCATCATGATGCGGGTGTCTCGTTCTCGGGGCGACGGGCTCAGCGCAGCGCGAGTTTCAATCGTTGACGCAGGAGGCCCGCCGGCGCGTGGGTGTCGAGGAGGGCGCGCATGGTCACGAGGTCGTCCCGAAGCGCGGCTGCGAAAAACGCGGTGAGGGCGGATTCGGTCGAAGTGTGGTTGCCCTTGGCGAGGAGATCCGCCGCTGCCCATGCGAGGACGTAGTCTTCTTCGCCGAGCCAGCCGTCGCGGCCGACTTCGCTCAAGAGGAGGTCGGTGGTTTTGGAATCGCGCGAGTCGGAGAGGCGGCGGGCGGCGGATCGGCGACCCAGGGGCAAGCTCGGACGGAAGCCCTGGATGGAAGAACCGGGAGCGCTCCAGGCCACCCACTCGCAGAGACCTTCTTCGAACACCGGCGGAAGAAAGAGGCCGGCCCCGTGCACCGCATGATGCACCAACTCGTGGCGGAGCCGGTGACGCACCACCGCCCGATCGCCATCGTCGGTGAGCAGAATGAGCCGAAAGCCGGGGCGATAAACCGCGGTGGTCTCTTCGAATCGCGTGCCGCCGAGGGCCTCGTTCCATTCGTTGTAGAGCGGCCTGCGCGCACACGCGAGCACCAAGACCTCCGGCAGCGCCTTCGCGGTTGGGAAGATCGCGTCCAAGTGCGCGAGGAAGCTCTGGGCGTCCTCGAGCAGGGCCGACGCCGCAGCGGGCCCGCGGTCCGAGAGGATGCGCACCCGGCCCTGGCCGCGGACGGAGAGATCCGGCCAATCGACGAGTCGTTCCGAGGCGGCCTCGGCGGGAACGAGACTCGCGACCATCCGTAGGAGATGCAGACGCAGATCGGCGAGTCGGCACTTGCGGGTGGGCGCGGCCGCCGCGAGCGCCAGCGCATCGGCGGTGCGGCCCTCTGCCCACGCCACCAGAGCGAGCCCCGAATCGCGCACGCCTTCGGGGGCCTTTTCGTACTCGGCGCGCGCCAAAGCGAGGCGGCCGCCAAGCCAATAAGCGTCGCCCCGGAGCGCACAACTTTGCGGCAGCGCCTGTGCCCGGTCCAAATAGCGAAGCGCGGGCCTTGGTTCGGCCAAGTCGAAGAGCCAGCGCGCACCCGCGAGGAACGAGGCGCCGCGGGCCTCGGGCCATTGGTCGGCCAGCGCGGAGGCACGTTCGGCGGGGCCACTCGGCGTGCCGTGCTCCGGAGGGGTGCGCAGCGCCAGGACGTCACGGCACACGTGCGCCGGCAGTCCCTGGGTCAGCCCTGCCTCGCCCACCTGATCCAGCGGCCCAGCCCACGACCACTCCTTGCGCCGCAACCGCGCGGGCCACTTTACGGCGGCGCGCTGATCGACCTTGAGACCGCCGACGAACGGGGTCGGGCTTTCTATCTTGAGATCGCTCGCGTCGACCTCGCCGAAGCGCAGCTCGAAGTGGAGACGCCGATCCGCCGCCGACCCGGGGACACGCACCGATCCCAGCACATCCACCCCGGCGTACTCCACTTGGACGGCGCGGGTCGTGAAGGCGACCCGCAAGCGGATCGGCTCCCCCTCCTTTCGCGGAGGGAGGGACTTCTCGGCCAGTACCTGCTCACCCGCAGTCTCCCGCCGCAGGACTCGCAGCACCGGGGGATCCGTGACCGCCACCTCGACGATTGTGCCGAGGCTCGAATCCAGCTCCGGCCCAAACACCCAGGCCAAGCGGGTGTCCCGGTCGGCGGCCAATCGGCCGCTGATCGTGACCCCGCTCGGAAAAGCCTCGAGGTCGAGCAGGTAGGAACGGACCTCGGAACCGCTGGGCCGAAACCGCAGCCCGTCGCTCAGGGCGCGCGGTTCGGGGAACCAGATTCCGACGCCTCCGACGTCGGCCGTCGCGGCCTGACCGACCAGGCCGGGAACAAAGAGGTGGCCAAGACAGAGCCAAGTCAAGGCCAAGATCGCGATGAGAGCTGGTTTCAAAGGGGCTTCTCGCTCGGAGGGGACTGGCATACGATAGCCCGCCTCCCAACCCGGGCGGCTCGCCTTTTTCGAGTTTCCTGACTCCAGCAGAGACCTCGCGGCCCATGACGCCACCGACCACGACCACGGACTCCAAGACTCCGGTTCACCAAAAAGACCAGGTGGTCATCCGATTCGCCGGGGATTCCGGCGACGGGATGCAGCTCACCGGCGGTCAGTTCACGAACACGAGCGCCCTGGTCGGCAACGACCTCGCGACCTTCCCGGACTTCCCGGCCGAGATTCGGGCCCCTGCGGGAACCCTCCCCGGGGTCTCCGCGTTCCAAGTGCGGTTCAGCTCCTTCGACATCCACTCCCCGGGCGATCACCCGGACGTGCTGGTCGCGATGAACCCGGCCGCCCTCAAGGTCAACCTCCACGACCTGAAGCGCGGGGCGATCATCATCGTGAACTCCGGAAACTTCGCGCCGATCGATCTGCAAAAGGCGAACTACGCCTACAACCCGCTCGAGTCGCACGACCTGGACGGGTTCCGCGTCATCCAGGTCGACTTGAACAAGCAGACCCGTGAAGCCACCGCCGATCTCGGGCTCGACGCGAAGAGCCAACTGCGCTGCAAGAACTTCTACGCGCTCGGGATCACCTACTGGCTCTTCAGCCGCCCGCTCGAGCCCACGCTCAAGTGGATGGAAACGCAGTTCAAGAAGAAGGCCGAGATCCTCGCCGCCAACGTGGCGGCGCTGAAGGCGGGCTACAATTGGTGTGACATCACCGGCGTCTTCCAAGAGCGCTACGAAGTCCCCAAGGCCAAGCTCGAAGCCGGCACCTACCGCAACGTGATGGGCAACCAGTCCCTCGCGCTGGGGCTGGTCGCGGCCTCCAAGCTGTCAGGGCTCCCGCTCTTTCTCGGGTCCTATCCGATCACTCCTGCGAGTGACATCCTCCACCAGCTTTCCAACTACAAGAACATGGGGGTGGTGACCTTCCAGGCCGAGGATGAAATCGCCGCGGTCTGCGCGGCCCTGGGCTCGGCCTATGCGGGATGCCTCGGCATTACGACGACCAGCGGCCCCGGTCTGGCGCTGAAGGGGGAGGCGATGGGCCTCGCGGTCATGACCGAGCTCCCGCTCGTGGTCATCGACATCCAACGCGGCGGCCCTTCGACCGGCCTTCCGACCAAGACCGAGCAGGCCGACCTTTTGCAGGCCCTCTACGGCCGCAACAGCGAGTGCCCACTCGCGGTCATCGCCAGCTCCTACCCCTCCGATTGTTTCGACGTCGCCCTCGAGGCCTGCCGCCTCGCCGTGCAACACATGACCCCGGTCATCCTGCTTTCGGACGGCTACCTCGCGAACGGTTCCGAACCGTGGCGGTTGCCCAAGATCGAGGATCTGCCGAAGTTCGAAGTGCAATTCCGCACCGAAGCGGAGGGCTTCCAGCCCTACATGCGCGACCCGAAGACCTTGGCCCGCCCCTGGGTCAAGCCTGGCACGCCGGGGCTCGAGCACCGCATCGGCGGCATCGAGAAGCAGGACGGCAGCGGCAATGTTTCCTACGACGCGCACAACCACGAACACATGGTGAAGACGCGCGCCGAGAAGATCGCGCGCATCGCCGATGACATCCCCTTGCAGACGGTGGTAGGCAAGGAGTCCGGCCGCCTGCTCGTCCTCTCGTGGGGCAGCACCGCCGGGTCGATCGCCGGCCCCGTCGAGCGCGCCGCCAAGGCGGGCAAGTCGGTCGGCTGGTGCCACCTGCGTTACCTGAATCCGTTCCCGAAGAACCTCGGGGAGATCATCAAGAAATTCGACCGTGTCCTCGTGCCCGAACTGAATCTCGGCCAACTGGTGAAGGTGATCCGCGACCGCTTCCAGGTCGACGCCATTCCCATGTCCAAGGTCCAAGGGCGTCCCTTCCTCACCTCCGAAATCGAAGCGGCGATCGACCATCACACCGGGAGCTGAACCATGAGCACACTGACGAAAAAAGACTACAAGACCGACCAGGAAGTGCGATGGTGCCCGGGCTGCGGCGACTACGCCATCCTCAACTCCGTGCAATCCGTGTTTGCCGAACTCGGCATCTCGCGGAGTAACACCGTCATCGTGTCGGGCATCGGCTGCTCGAGTCGCTTCCCCTACTACATGTCGACGTACGGCTTCCACAGCATCCACGGCCGCGCTCCTGCGGTCGCGACCGGGGTGAAGCTCGGCAATCCGAAGCTCGACGTGTGGCTGGTCACCGGCGACGGCGACGCCCTCTCGATCGGCGGCAACCACTTCATCCACGCGCTGCGCCGCAACATCAACCTGAAGATCCTGCTCTTCAACAATCGGATCTACGGATTGACCAAGGGCCAATACAGCCCCACCTCGGTGGTCGGCCAAGTGACCAAGTCGACGCCCATGGGCTCGGTCGACCATCCCTTCGCGCCGGTGGCCCTTGCCCTCGGTGCCCAAGCGACGTTTGTCGCCCGCTCGGTGGACGTGTTCGCCAAGCACCTGCAGGAGACGATCAAGGAAGCCGCCGCGCACCGCGGGACGGCCTTCGTCGAGATTCTCCAGAACTGCAACATCTTCAATGACGGCGCGTGGGAGCATCTCACCGAAAAAGAGGTGAAGGACGACCACGTGATCGACCTGCGCCCCGGCAAGCCGCTGCTCTATGGCAAGGACCAAAAGAAGGGCCTGCGCCAAAACGGCTTCGAGATCGAGTCGGTGACGATTGGCCAGGACGGCAATGTCGACGACTGCATCACCTGGGACCCCACCGTCAACAATCCCGGGCTCGCGTTCTCGCTCGGGCAGATGAACGAGACCACCATGCCCACGCCAATCGGCGTGTTCCGCAAGGTGGCGCGGCCGACTTACGAAGATCTCGTCCACGGGCAAATCCAAGCCGCCCGCGAACAAAAGGGCCCGGGCGACCTGAAGAAGCTCATCTATTCCGGCGACATCTGGGACGTGGTCTGATCGACGCCGCCGACTCGAGTCGGCGGCGGATTGAGTTCTGACAATGAAATCGACGACCGCATCAAGCGGGTTTTGGGCGCTGGCGTTTTTCCTCGGTTTCTACCTGCTCATCGCGGTGATTGTTGGCGCGCTCGTGGGCGTGCCCTGCTTCATTGCTCAGTACCAGAAGTTCTGGGGCCTGAAACTCCTGATCGTGGGGTTGCTCACCGCATGCGGAATCATCTATGCGGCGTGGCCCCGCACCTCTCCTCGCCCGGGCGGGATCACCCCAATCGATCGACCCCGACACCCTCGGCTATTCGATCTCATCGAGTCCGTGGCCCGATCCGTCGGCACGCACCCGCCTCGCCGGGTTTTCCTCACCGGCGACGTGAATGCGGGGGTCTACCAGCAAGGAGGCTTCTGGGGCATTGGCGGGAGTCGAGAGATGGTTCTCGGCTTACCACTTCTCGCCAGCGTCAGCGTGGAGGAATTGAAGGGCATTCTCGCGCACGAGTACGGACACTTCATCGGCGGCGAAACGCGACTCGGAGGCCTGATCTACGTCTTGCGATCCTCGATCAGCCGCACGATCGAGACCCTTTGCAAACAGAAAGACAGTGTCCTCGGGCATTTCTTCGTCTGGTACGGCAATCTCTTCCTACGCAAGAGCAACGAGCTCTCCCGCCGCCAGGAGTTCGCGGCCGATGCCTTGGCCGCCCGTACCGTTGGTGAGGAACTCTGTGGCGCCGGGCTCAACGCGGTTCGCCTCGCCAGCGCGAATTGGATGAGCTTTGTCGCGAACTACTACGCCCCGGCCCTTGGCAACGGCCTGGCCCCACCCCTCTGTCGGGGATTTCGCCAATACATGGCCGGGGCCGATGCCACGGGTTTCGCTCTGGACACCTTGGCGACGGTCGCCGCCCCGACTTCCGCCTCCCCCTACGACACCCACCCGCCCTTCGAGGAGCGCCTGCTCGCGTGGGGCCTCGATCCTGCCGATGCACCGTTCCCCGAGGGCGGGCCGCGCGCCTGCGAGTTGCTCGAAGACTTGGCCGAGGTCGACGGTCAAGTCGCGATGGCCAGCTTCGGATCCGATCGATTCAAGGATCTTGCGGCGGCGCCATGGTCGCAAGTGCTCGACCAAATCATGACACCCAGACTGGAGTGGGAGTGTGGAATAGTGGCTCCTCACTTCGTGGGCATGACGCCCCGGGACTTCGGGCGAATCCTGATCGACCCGAAACTCATGACGCGACGATTCCGGATCGTCACGCAGGATAATCCACTCGCGGCCACCGCCTTCATAGGAAACCAGTTCGGCCGCCTGGGAATGGGGGTGGCCCGCAAACGAGGCGGAACCCTCGTCAGCCGCCTTGGCCACTACTCGGAGGTCAAGGACCAACACGGTCGGAGTTTTCTCCCGACGAAGCTCACCCGAGACCTCGCCTTCGGCGCCATCAGCCTCGATGAGTGGGATCGCGGCTGGGGTGAGGCTGGCCTCCTCGATGTCGATCTGGGGAGAGAGTGGCTCGGCGACGCCGCCCCAGCCGCGGTTCCGGACAAACCCCTGCCGGAGATCGCAATGCCCGGCAAGCGCGTGGAGGGGCGAAGGCGGGCCAACCGCCAAGAACAGAGTGCGGGTCGAACTCGCCGGCTCATCTTGCGGATCGGTCTCGGCGCGGCGGTGGTCGGCGTGATCGCGTGGGCCATCTTCTGGACCCCACCCGCGGATCCGGCCTCCCCTCTCCCCGATCTCCGTGCACGATTCGAGGCCGCCTGGATGGCGCCAGGGACCGGTGAACTGAGACCGATGCTGAGCCGTGGCGGAGACCGCGACCTCGTCCAGATGGTCGAGCGCGCCCTGCGTCGACGGGATTGGACCGATCTTCGTCCCCCGCTGGACTTTGTCCGCGGTGACGCCACGCCGAGCCACTGCGTCCTCGAGTACGAATCCCCAGACGGAGCGCTGACGGTCACCCTCACTCGCTATCTCGCCCGCTGGTCCATCACAGAAATCCGATTCCCGCCGCGCAAGTAGCGTCGCGGAGCGCCGGCCGCTTCGAACTGAGCACCGAAGAGGATGCGGGTTTCGAATGGGGCGACATTGGACTGATTTCCTTCTGGGTCGAAGCCGAGAAAGCAAAAGCCGGTCAGTTTGATCGTGTCTGGCTCCAAATGCAGAGTCACTGACTCGAAGGTGTGTGGGTCCCCATCTTGCGAACCTGGAAGCACTTTCCGGTTGAGCCACCCGAACGCCGGTCTTGACCGTCCATCCGACAGTCCCCTATAGTGCCTGGATCACTTCCGTCGTTCAGTTCGACAATCGGAGTTCTCCCCGTGACTCTCAATTCCCGCGGCCCTTCGTGGTTGGCTCTCCGCATGCGCGTAGCCGGAATCCTCTGGGCGGCCTCAACCATGGCGTCCGGGCAAGCCTTGCAGACGATTCAGGGGACCCTGGGACCAGAACCACTGCGAGTCGGGTTGGGTTCGATGGTGGGAGACTTCGACTCGGACGGTATTCCTGATTTCCTGGGGTACGGCCTGGATGTGCTCTCCACTTACCCGGTGGTGCTCGAGTACGAACTGGCAATCCGCAGCGGAGCGGATCTCGGCGTGATTCACTCCCGCAAAGTTGCGGCAAGCCCGGGACAAACCCTGTCGTTTCGGGAGGTCGGGGACTGGAATGGCGACGGGGTGTCTGAGGTCTTGGTCGTGCGGTACTCGCCGTTTCCGGATGGCGAGGTCAGGGAGTTGCGAACCTGGAATACCCTGTCGGTCCTGCCCGACTTGACCGGGTATTGCTTCGACAGCACGCCGTACCCGCGGGAAGAGCAGGCAGGCATTTGGGCGGACATGAACGGAGACCTGACGCCCGATCTGATCCACTCGGCCCACTGTGATGCCGGCTTCAGCACCGTCGTCCGATCCGGCTCGACCGGGGGAATCCTCTGGACGTTGCCACAGGTCTTTCCGGAATTGACCTTGCGCCCCAACCTGCGCGCGATCTCCGATCGTACTGGCGACGGAGTTCCCGAGCTGGCTTACACCAGGAATGCCAACGCAAACGGATCTCGGCTCGTAATCGCTAATGGTGTCACCGGCCAATCACTGGTGACGAGCGCCGCTCTGGGGAGCACCTACTCCTCGTGGACCCTGCACGGGGGAACCGGCGACCTGAACCAAGACTCCGTACCGGACTTCATTGCCTCGGGAGAGCCTGCCTCGGGGCCGGGCCAGCGGTTGACCGCAATCTCGGGACTCGATGCGAGCCTTCTGTGGAGCCGCGACTACGCATTGGCGAGTCCGACCATCGACGCCGCGATCGTCCCGGACCAGACCAACGACGGTCGGCCCGACGTCTTGGTCATATCCCCCGCCACGATTCTGTCGGATGGGATCAGCCGAAGCCGCCATGAACTCCTGGACGGAAGCTCGGGCCAACTCGTGCTCACGAGGCTTCGCGATTGGCACGAATCGGGCCAACCCCAATTGCTCCGAAGCGGCGACCACAACGGAGACGGGCGGGGCGACGTCGTCGCCGTGTATTCCGCGGAGTCCGATCGGCGCATCGAGATCATCGATTGCTCGACCCTTTCAATCGTCCGCGCGAGTCGAGGCAAGCCCCGCGGCGATCGACTCGGCGAGAAGGTGCATCAGCAGGACCTCGACGGCGACGGTGTCCTCGATCTCTTCTTGACGGCCCCAGGAACCAGAGAGGGCGGAAGCGTCCTGGTGCGATCAGGGCAATCCGGAGCCGAAATGGTCCGATTCGACGCTCCACGCAGCCTGGACTCCTTCGGATCGAGTCTGCTCGTCGTCGATGACTTGACCAGCGACGGAGTTCGGGACGTCATCATCGCGGCGCCCTCCGATCACTCACCGCTCGCACACTTGGGCGGCAATCTCTTTCTCTACTCCGGAGCCGACGGCACCTTGCGGCAGTCTTACCCGGGAACGCTGGAATGGGGGCAATTGGGAACCGTTCTCAAACTGCTCTCCGACGTGGACGGCGACGGGATTCGAGAAATCGCGGTGAGCGCTCCGAGTACCGCATTCTTCGGTTCCTTCGCGAATGCCAGTCTTCCGCGCGGTCCGGGACTCGTCTTTGTCGTATCGCCAATGACCGGGGCGGTCTTGGCCTCGATGTCGGCCCCGCTCCTTCGGTTCGGAATCGGGATCGAATTGGTCGGCGATCGCGACTTCGACGGACTGGCCGACTTGCTGGTCATCGGGCACACGGACTTTCTCGGCAATGAGATCGTCTCGTACTACGAGACCGAGGTTCGGAGCAGCCGCACCGGATCGTGGTTGTCGTTCGGTCCGCACTTCCCGGGTACGGGAGCATCGTCGCATGTCGTTATTCCCGACCGGACCGGGGACGGGCTATCGGAGATCCTCACGGGACCGCCCACCTTGGTGACGATTCCCGGCCTGCGAATCTGGTCCTCGGCCGACCAGAGCCCCGTGGCCTATCTGTACGACCCTACCGCCACCGCGACTCTGCGCGCCTCGCCCGTCGCGGACTTCGACGGAGACGGGAACTCGGAAATTTTCACCACCTCGGGTGCCTCTCCGGGCGGAAGCGTCGACTCCTTGTTCGACGGATCCACGGGAGCTTTGCTCGGATCTCACGCGTATGCGACCAATTCCGCGACTCCCCCGCCTCGGCTGGTTCTCGGGGACACCCTGATAGCCGATCGAAATGGCGACGGCTTCCAAGACTGGCTCATCCAGCGACCCGGGGAGAACGTCGGCGGAGTTCGCGAAGTCGGACAAGTGACGGTGATCGCGAGCCTGGGGTTTCCTGTTGGCTCGAGCTCCTTCGGCTCGGGCTGCGCCCGTGGCATCGGGGCCGCTCCAATACTGGGTGTATATGGAGGAGGACCGACGCGCCCGAACGGCCTCTTTGCGCTCGGCATTGGCCGTGCGCCTGCCCACCTCGCGACGCAAGTGTTCGCGGGCACCTTGCCCGCGCCTCAAGGCTGGCCGTACCTCGGCTGCAATCTCCACCTCGATCCCGCGGGCATGATCTTCCCGCTGGCTCCGGTGCTTCCTCTCACGACGACCTCGGCCGGCCTAGCCGGTCGACCCTTCCTCCTCCCCATCCCGGGCGATTCCAGTCTCTCCGGCCTCACGCTGCATTTCCAAGGCATCGTCTTCGATCCCCTCGCACCCAACGGGCTTTTTTCCTCCACCAACGCCGTCAGCCTCACTATTCCCTGATCCTGACCGCCGCAGCCCCGGGGGTTGACCACGGAGGGTGATTGACCCTACGATGATCGGATCATTTGGACTGCCCCTCCTGCGGAAGGACTGTGTTCCATGCGACTCTCCCCTGATGCTTCTGGCGATGCGACCGTCCGGGTCGGGATCGTCGCTCTCCTCCTTGCTTCTGCGGCATTGGGCCAAGGGCCGTACTTGCAGACGATTCAGGGGATCGAGGGGAAAGAGCCGCTTCGACTCGATCTCGGCGCGATGATCGGGGATTTCGACGCCGATGGCATTCCCGATTTCTTCGGCTTCGGACAAAACTTGTCAGTTCCCTACCAAGAATTGGTCGGGTACGAAGTCAGCGTGCGCAGCGGTTCCGACCTCCGCGTGCTCCACCGTCGCGAGATTCCGATCGTGATGGGCCAGCGGTTGGCCTTTCTCAGCGCGTTGGACTGGAATGGCGATGGCGTTTCGGAAGTCTTGTGCGCCGAAGTCGCGCCAAACCTGCGAGGAGAGGTGAAGGACATCCGCACCTGGCAGACCCTCGCCGTGTTCCCCGACCTGACGGGATTTTGTTACGGCGATCCGGATTTCGAGCCCGTGGACCTCGCGGGATTTTTCGCCGACATGAACGGAGACTCGGTCCCCGATCTCGTCCACACTTCCGCCTGCGGGCTGGCCGCGGCCACCACGATCCGGTCCGGAGCTACCGGCACGATCATCCGGACGCTTGCGACCGGAACCCAAACCTACACCCGCTTTCGCAATCTGCGCGCCATCGCGGATCGCACGGGCGACGGAATTCCGGAATTGGCATACATCCGGGAGTTCCCCACTTCCCCGCGGCAATTCACGATCGTGGACGGTATGACGGGCGCCACGCTGACCGCGAGCGGGTTCACGACCTTCTCGAACTACCTGCGCGAATTGCACGCCGGGACGGCCGACTGGAATCAGGATGGAATTGGGGATTTCCTGATAACGCGGGACTCCGGAAGCGCCTCCGTCAGCTTCTTGACCGCCCTTTCCGGAGCCGACGGCGCAGTCCTCTGGTCCCATACGTACGGACCAAGCGGCTATCCGGAGTTGGCCGCGGCCATCGTGCCGGACCAAACGGGTGACAACCGGGCGGAAGTGCTGACCGTGCATCGCACGGACTACGTTCCTACCCAATATCCCAGAGTCGTGATCACCCTACGCTCCGGGGCAACCGGTCAGGTGATTTCCTCGACGCATCGCTCTTGGCAGCCGGAGACACCGACCCTCGTCTTCCCGAGCAGCGACCACAACGGCAACGGTCTCGCCGATGCACTCGTCGTCTACGACGACCAAGGTCGATCACGCCTCGAAGTGATCGACGTCGCCACCCTGACCCCGATCGTATCCACGGTCGGCAAGGCCACCGGTGACCGATTCGGAACGAAGGTGTTCCAACAAGAATTCGACGGCGACGGAGTGCTCGATTTGTTCCTGACGGCCCCGGGCACTCGCAGTGGCGGGAGCGTCTTTGCCTACTCGGGTGCCACCGGGTCATTCCTGGCACGATTCGACGCTCCGCGCGACCTCACCTCCTTCGGCCGATCGCTACTCGTGATCGACGACCTGTCCGGCGACGGCATACGGGACGTGGCGGTGAGCGCGCCCGTCGACGACTCCCCGCTCGCCCCGCTGGCCGGCAACTTGTTCCTCTACTCCGGCTCGACCGGAACCCTGCTGCGAGAGCACCCGGGAGCATTGGCCTATGCCCAGCTCGGCACGTCCATGGCGCTGCTCTCCGATCTCGACGGTGACGGCATCAAAGAAGTCGCGATCGGAGCTCCCCATACCGCAGTGTTCAACAGTTTCACCTACACCACCTCCGTGCTTGGTCCCGGTCGGGTCTTTGTCGTCTCGCCAACGACGGGCGCGGTGATTTGCACAATGACCGCTCCTCAACCGCGTTACGGACTGGAGATCCACCCCGTCGCGGATCACGACGCGGACGGGCATCGAGACCTGCTGGTCGTCGGGTTCCAATACATCTTCTCCAACGAACTCACAGATCATGTACAACCGCTCATCCATAGCACGCGGACCGGCCTCGCGGTCGGAGGCAGCGCCCCATTCAGGCCCATGGGCGGACGCGCACTTCACCCGATGTCGGATTTCAACGGAGACGGCCTTCCCGAACTTCTCTCGGAGAGACCCAACAACGGCTCATTGCCGGGCTTCTACCTCCGATCATCGATCGACCTGACGACCGTAGCGGTCTATAATGACCCAGTCCTCAGTTACCCGCATGTCGCCTTTCCGCTGGGGGACTTCCAGGGCGATGGCGTGCCGGAGATCCTGATTGGACTCAGGACCTCGTTCTCGATTAATCACGAATCCCTGTTCGATGGACGTACGGGAGCGCTCCTCGGCAATCAAACCACCCCGCAGCTTTTTACCGGCCTCCTGCCGCCTCCGAAGTTGTTGGTTGGCGACGCTCTGCTTCCAGACCGCAATCAGGATGGGCTGCTGGATTGGTTACTCCAGCGCCCTTCCGACAGCGTGAACGGCGTAGCGGATGTCGGCCAAGTCCACATCGTGGCGAGCCTCGGCTTCCCGGCGGGAACCAGCCAAGTCGGGTTTGGGAGTGGAGCAAGCAGCGGACCCGCGCCAATCCTGGCCGTCTATGGCGGCGCACCGCTGCGCCCGAACGGGCTCTTCGCCCTCGGGATAAGCGGAGTCCCCGCGAATCATGTCACCCAGATCTTCGCGGGCACCCTCGCTGACCCTCAGGGTTTTCCCTATCTCGGCGCCACTCTCCATCTCGATCCCGCGGGCATGATCTTCCCGCTGGCTCCGGTGGTTCCCCTCACGACGACCTCGACCGACCTGGTCGGTCGACCCTTCCTCCTCCCCATCCCGGGCGATTCCAGTCTCTCCGGCCTCACGCTGCATTTCCAAGGCATCGTCTTTGATCCCCTCGCCCAGAACGGACTATTTGCGACCACCAACGCCCTCAGCATCACGATTCCCTGAAACCGGCGGCTCGCCGGTCGCGGTGGGACTGAACGGCACGCTCTGATCCTGATGTCGGTTGAGCGATCGGTGGAAATCGGCTCCCGATCGCAATTGACGAGGCCATCGGCAGGCTCTTATCATCACCGGGACGTCGGGTTGGGGTAGGGCATACGGCAGCCGGGAGAAACACGTGAAGCTTCGAAGCGGAACGGTGCTCGCAGGGTTGATTCTCTGCACATTCCTGGTCCGAGTGCCGGCCCAGCCCATCCAGGTCCTGGAAGGAAGCCAGGGTGGCCGAACTCTTCCTGCCGCGGGAGTCTTCAGCGTAGGGGACTGGAACGGCGACGGCACCAGGGACTTGGCTGGCCGGGCCATTCGCGGGACCTGCCCCTACGCGCCTTTGGAAACGACCCTGGTAGTGATCGACGGTCGAACTTTGATCCCGCTCTTTCGGAGGAATCTCCCGGGCGACCCAAACGCGCGCCTCGAGGCGGCCGGGGATTGGAATCAGGACGGAATCCAAGAGGTCCTCTTCCAATCCTCGAGTACCTCCCCAGTCGAGGTGCGACGGATCGACGACTGGTCGCTGCTTCAGACTTTTTTTGCCGCCTCGGTCTGGGCGGAGATGGCCGATCACACCCAGGATGGGGTACCCGACTTTGCCGCGATCTACCCCGATTTCCTCACGCCAGGGTTGCCACAGAGGATCCGCATCATCGACGGAAGTTCCGGCCAACTCGCGCGCGAAGTACCCCTGAACTCCACGATGGACCGATTGCTCATGCTCGTCCCTGCGCGTAACGGAAACGCCGGACCCGAGTTTCTCATCAGAACCGAGGGTGCGCAGAGTCGTCACCTGACCATCCTCGACGGGATTGACGGGACCACGCTCTTGGATGTGCCACTTTCCGCGGAGCTTCTGGTCGGCACCCCACTGACCGAATGCAAAATCGACCTCGATCGGGATGGATACCTGGACCTCGTCAATTGGGCTTACGGCGATCCTAACTCGCCATACACCTACCGACTGCTGGTTACCTCGACTCTCGACGGAAGCACCCTGTTGACCACCGCCAGTGTGGGCTCATGGAGTTCGTACCCGGTCGACCTGGGCGATCGCGATCAGGATGGTCGTAACGAAGTCGGCGTGTTCAGCGTCGAATTCGAGGACTTTTTCACGACTCTTCCCGCCCAGTCCAACCTCCGCATTCTCGACGGAGCCAGTGGCGCGGTGATCGACTCCATTGATCGCCCCTACACCTCGCCGTTCGGTCTCCAAGTCATGACGGTCGACGACCTCACCGGTGACGGCCGAGTCGACCTGTACGCGATGTCCGAGACCGGAATCGAAATCGTGGACGGTGCCGCCTTGACACCGGCGCTCGTGATGCCCAATCGACCGACCGGAGATCGGTTCGGTTTCCGCATGCATCGTCTCGACGTCGACGGGGATGGGATCGAAGATCTGGGGATCAGCGCACCAGGCACTTTGTCAGGCGGATCCTACTTCGTCTACTCGGGGGTGGATGGTCACGCGATCCGCCGATTCGACGCCCCCCGAGTCACGAATTCCTTCGGCGAAGCCGCCATCATGCTCGACGATCTGGACGGAGACTCCGCTCGCGAAATCGCCATCTCGGCACCGGAAGATCACTCCCCATCGTTCTACAAAAGTGGGGTCGTCTTCATCTTCAGCGGCGCTTCCGGCGCACCTCTCCAGGAATACACGATCCCCGAGAATCACGCCCGATTCGGCCACCGGATGCAGTTGAGCCACGATGTGGACGGTGACGGGAGACGAGACCTTCTGATCGCCGCACCGTCCGGATCGAGACTCGACTGGGTTCAGTACGTCCCGGTGCCCATCGGACCGGGATATGTCTACAACCTCTCGGCCGCGACCGGCGCAATTCTCGGGCGATGCACGGGATTCGGCGCCCACTTCGGAAGCGAGCTCCTGACCATCCCGGACCAGGACGGCGACAGTCGCAACGACCTTCTGGTGATCCCGGCCACGGACGGCTGCCTGAACTACAATTTCTACTGCGCTTCGCCCTGGCTTCATTACTTCAGTACGGGTTCGTTGCAGTCCCTCTCTTTCAGCTACAGCCTCAATCACCTCGGCAACTTGCGGGCTCTACCCTATAGTGCAGTTCCGGGGGCATTGGTGCGGAGCGTCGCGTATGCGGGCACGTTGAATCCGGCGCTCGCTCCGAACCCCGGCATTCCACCCTCGGTCGTCGAACTTCGGGAACTCGGCAGTCAAGCTCTGGTCTGGTCCTGCCTCTTGCCGGAGGGACTGCATATCGCGAAGCTTCGCCTCATCGAGGACCTCACTGGCGACGGGCTCGCGGATATTGCCGCCGAGCAGTACGAGCCATCGGTGCGAGTCGCTCATATCGATGGGCGGACTGGCTCCCTTCTCGGATCCTCCGCTTATCCCGGCTCTCCGCGCTTTGCGTTTGGAACCGAGCGCCTCGCCGTGCCTGATCGGAACGGCGATCGCTTCGAGGAGATGGCCGTCGCAGACTCCTGCGCGAGTGTGGGGGGGATCCCCCTGGCGGGCCGGGTGACGGTGTGGCCAGGCCTCTACACTCCGGCGGGAGGTGCCACGGCCGGACTGGCTTGTGCTGGGCCTTCGGGACTGCCGCCGACCCTGGGCGTTCACGGAGCCGCACCGATCGTAGGCGAGGCGATGTTTTCGTTGGGTGTAGGCCCGGTAATCTCCGGCTCCTCGCTGCTCGTGGCCGCCTGCTCCGGGCTCGCTTCGGCGAGTTGGAGCTTGGGCGGCTGCGCGATTTACTTGGATCCGACACTCCCTCTTTACGCGCTTCCGGTCGTAGGACCGCCCCTCGTCTCCGCTTCGGGAGACACGTCGATGGTCGCACGCCTGCCGATCCCGAACTCCGCGAGCCTGCACGGAGTGCAGCTTCACTTTCAGGCCGCCGTCCTGTCGCCATTCGCCGCCAACGGTGCCTTTTCGACCACCAACGCCCTCAGCATCACGATTCCCTGAGCGCGGGGCGAGGCGGGGGGCGCCTGTTATGACGGGCGGATGGGCGATTCGGTGAAACAAGCGCGCGGGATGGTGCTGCTCGCGGCGCTGTTTTTTGCGACCGGCGGGGCGCTGATCAAGGGCTGCGAATTCACCAGCTTGCAGATCGCCGGCTTGCGTTCGGCGGTGGCCGCCGTGTTCTTGTTCGCGCTACGGAAGGAGGGCCGCCACCTTCGTTCACCCTTGGTCTGGATGGTCGGGGTGGCGTTTGCCGCGACGATGATCCTTTACGTCAGCGCGAACAAGCTCACCTATGCGGCCAATGCGATCTACTTGCAGGCGGGGGCGCCGCTGTTCGTGTTCTTCCTCGGGCCCTGGTTGCTCAAAGAAGCTTGGAGCCGGATCGGGGCGGTGCAGGTCGGGCTGATCGTGATCGGCATCACCATTCTTTTGCTCGGGAGTGGCGAAGGAGGCGCGAGCGCGCCCGATCCGAGACTCGGAAACCAACTCGCCCTCTTGAGCGGCGTCGGCTGGGCGATCGTGGTGATCGGCATCCGCGCCCTCGAACGGCGGGGGATCCCCTCGCTCTCCGGAGTGGTCGCGGGAAACGCGGTCACCGCGGTCGCCGCCCTCCCCTTCGCCCTCCCGGTCGTGACCCACGACGCCTGGTCCTGGACGTCCATCGGCCTCCTCGGCATCTTCCAAATCGGGTGCGCGTATCTCGCGCTCACGAAGGGCCTGAAGCTCGTCCCCGCCCTGGAAGCCGCACTCCTCCTCTCGATCGAGCCGGTCTTGAATCCCCTCCTCGCCTGGGCAGTTCACGGGGAGACGCCAAGCCTAGGCACCTGGGTCGGCGGTGGCGTGATCCTCTTCGCTTCGCTCCTCCCGCTCCTCGTCCGCCGTCCCCAAAGTTGAGCGGCAAGGTCGATTTGGGGACCGCCGCTCGCGCCGGGGCCTCGTTTCGTCCGATAGAGGAGCGCGCTCGGCGACGTTTGGAGCGCGCACCCACACTGGTAAGAACGCGACCACATGGAACCGACCTCCTCTCTGCGCGCCCGACTGGACACGATCGCTGGCAACCTCTGGTGGTGCTGGCACCCCGAAGTGGGGGACATCTTTCGGGACTTGGATCCCGATCTTTGGCGCGGCATGAACCACAATCCGGTGGCCTTCCTCCGCCGGATCGACGATCAAAAACTGGCGGAGCGCACCCGCGCGCACGCCCTGGAGTCCCGCATCCTCGCCGCCGCACGCCGCTTGGATGAGTACCTCCAGTCGCACGACACCTGGGGCGCTCGCTACGGCGGCACCCTCGTCACCCAACCCGTCGCCTACTTCTCGGCCGAGTTTGGGCTCCACGAGTCCCTGCCGCTCTACTCCGGCGGCCTCGGAGTCCTGGCCGGCGATCATCTCAAGAGCGCTTCGGACTTGGGCATCCCGATCGTCGGGGTCGGGCTCTTCTACGTCCTCGGCTACTTCACCCAGAGGCTCGATCCGAACGGCTGGCAGCGCGAAGAGTTCGGCGCGACCGATTTGCGCGACCTGCCCATCCAACCGGCCACCGACGCTGTGGGTCGCCCGGTCCGCATCGAGGTCTACTTCGGAGCCCGACCGGTCACCGCCGCGGTCTGGAAGGTGCGCGTCGGCCGAGCCCAGCTCCTCCTCCTCGACACGGACGTGCCGGAAAACCCGCCGGAGCTTCGCGACATCACGCACCGCCTCTATTGGGGCGACCAGACGAGCCGAATCCGCCAGGAGATCGTCCTCGGCATCGGCGGCGTGCGTGCCCTCAAGGCCCTCGGCATCGAACCCGGGGTGTTCCACTTGAACGAGGGGCACTCCGCCTTCGCCCTGCTCGAAGCGGTGCGCGAAGAGATGGACCAAAACGGCCGCAGTTTCGAAGAGGCCAGCCACCGCATCGGATCGCGCTCGGTCTTTACGACCCACACTCCGGTTCCGGCCGGGCACGACCGCTTCCCGCCCGCCCTCATGGAGGAGCAGCTCGGCTGGATGCGCCAGGCCCTCGGCCTCACGACGGAACAATTCATGGGCCTCGGGCGCGTGAAGCCCGAGCAGGTCGACGAGACTTTCTGCATGACGGTGATCGCGCTGAAGGTCGCGCACCGCGCCAACGGCGTCTCGAGCCTGCACGGTGACGTCAGCCGCAAGATGTGGAATGGGCTTTGGCCCTATCGCCGCGTGCAACAGGTTCCGATCGGGCACATCACAAACGGTGTGCACACGCGGTCGTGGATCGCCCCGGAGATGATGAACATCCTCGAGCGGCATCTCGGCCCCGACTGGGCGCGCCGGATCTCCCGCAGCGACCTGTGGCTGAAGACGATGGAAGTGAGCCCCCTCGAGATCTGGGAAACGCACCAGATCTTGAAGGCGCAGCTCGTCGACTTCGTGCGCCGCCGCTACGTCGAGCAGGAACTGCGGCGCGGCACCGATCGGGAACTCGCCCTAAGCCGCGCGAGCCGACTCCTCGATCCCATGGCCCTGACCCTCGGGTTCGCCCGCCGCTTCGCCACCTACAAACGCGCGACGCTCATGTTCCGCGACCGCGAGCGCTTCATCCGGATGATCTCCAATCCGGCGCGCCCCGTGCAGGTGGTGTTCGCCGGCAAGTCCCATCCCCGCGACGAGGGTGGCAAGCGCCTGATCCAAGAGATCGCCCACCTCCAACACGAAGAGCCCTTCCTCGGTCGCATCGTCTTCATCGAGGACTACGACATCAACGTCGGCCGCCACCTGACCCGCGGCGTCGACGTCTGGGTGAACAATCCGCGCCGCCCCGAGGAGGCCTGCGGGACCAGCGGCATGAAGGCGGTCCTGAATGGGGCCCTGAACTGTTCGATCCTCGACGGATGGTGGGCGGAGGCCTACGACGGCCGGAACGGCTTTGCCATCCGCGCCCCTGGTCCGCACGAGGACGCCGAGTTGCAAGATCGCCGGGACGCCCAGGGTCTGTTCGAGGTCTTGGAAAAGGAGGTCGTCCCCCTCTTTTATGCCCAGGACGCGGCTCGGGTACCGGCCGGCTGGGTCGACCGCATGCGCTGGGCCTTCGTCACGATGGCGTGGCGCTATAGCGCGGACCGCATGGTCATGGATTACGCCCGAGAGACCTACCTCCCGGCCGCGTTCGGCGACTCCTGCCGGATGTCCGGGCATTGATTTCCGGCCGAGAAAGATCCTAAGTCTTTCTTCCAAAAAGACTTAGGTCGCCGAGCAGCCCGCGGAAAACCGGCAATCCGCGCCCGCCCCCTTGAACAGTTGCCCCGGGCCGGGCCATGATCGACCCGATGGTGGGCTCGCCCCAGGCCGCGTTCTTGGGGGCAAGTCAGGCCGGAATCGGGGGATTTTTCGGATGCCGGAAGGCCAAAAGACGCTCGTGATCACGGAGAAGAAGTCCGTCGCCGACGACTTCGCCAAAGTCCTGGGCGGGTTCCAAAAGAAGGGGGACCTCGCCTACGAGCGCGAGGATTTGGTGATCTCTTGGGCCTCGGGCCACCTCCTGGAACTCCAGGATCCCTCCACCTACGACCCCAAGTTCAAGCGTTGGGCCCTGGGCGATCTGCCCATCCTCCCCGAGCGCTTCACTCGAGCCCCCCGGGAGACCACCGGGAAGAGCTCGGAGCTCTTGAAGAACCTCACGAAGCAGATCCGCCGGACGGACGTCGCGAAGATCATCAATGCTTGCGACGCCGGACGCGAAGGCGAGCTCATCTTCAACCTGATCCTCGAGCACGCTTCCGAGGAAGCGGCGGTCAAGAAGAAGGGCGTGGAGCGACTGTGGTTGCAGTCGATGACCGCCAACGCCATCCGCAACGCCTTCGATTCGCTGAAGGACGCCAAGGACTATCGCAACCTGCGCGACGCTGCCTACTCCCGCGACGAGGCCGACTGGATGGTCGGCATGAATGGCACGCGCGCGTTCACCAAGAAGTTCATGGGCCGAGCGAAGCAGTTCTTCGCGGTCGGCCGCGTGAAGACTCCGACCCTCGCGTTCCTCGTCGACCGCGAGCGGGAGATCGACCGGTTCAAAACCACTCCGTACTTCCAAATCGACGCGACCTTCGACACCGGCAATGGCATCTACTCCGGACGTTGGAATGGTCCGGACGAGGATGGCAAGAAGAACGACCGCACGAAGACCCGCGCCCTCGCCGACAAAATCCTCGCGCGCGTCGGCAAGAACGCCGGACTCGCGACCGAGCGGCACACGACCCGCACCGAGGTGCCGCCCCTCCTCTTCGATTTGACGAGCCTCCAGCGCGAAGCCTCGAGCCGCTTCGGATACACCCTCGATCGCACCCTCAGCTTGGCGCAGTCGCTCTACGAGGCGAAGAAGGCCATCACCTATCCGCGAACTTCGAGCCGCTACCTTCCGAGCGACTACGCGCCGGAAATCCCGAAGACGGTGGGGCTCCTCGCCCAGGGCGATTTCGGTGCCACCGTCGCCCGGGCCGCGACCGAGGTGGGTGGATTTGCCAATCTGAAACCGGCGGTGCGCAATCGTGTCTTCAATGACGCCAAGGTCTCGGACCACTTCGCGCTCATCCCCACCGGTGAGAATCCCGGGCAGCTTCGTGACGACGAACGCAAGATCTACGAGCTGATCCTGCGCCGGTTCCTCGCCGTGTTCTTGCCCTCGGCGGAATGGGATCAAGTGGCTCGTGACACGGTCGTGAATGGCGAGCTCTTTGCCACCCGCGATCGCCGCCTCCGCGTCGCGGGGTGGCGCGCCGTGGAGCCTTTGCCCGAGCAGAAGGATCTCCCGGCTCTGCCGCCGGACGGCAAGGTCGCCACGATCGAGACGAACCTCCTCGAAAAAGAAACCCAGCCGCCCTCCCGCTACACCGACGGAACCTTGGTGAAGGCGATGGAGACGGCCGGCAAGGAAGTGCAAGCGCCGGAGGGGGAAGACTCCCCCGATGCGCTGGACGACGAGGCGTTGGAAGCGCTCAAGGAAAAGGGCCTCGGAACCCCCGCCACCCGGGCCGCGATCGTCAAGGACCTGATCGACAAGCGCCTCTCTCGGCGCGCGGGTCGAACGATTCTTCCGACGCCGCTCGGCTGCACGCTGGTGCGCCTCGTGCGCAACCTCGACTTGGGCGTGCTCGCGAAGCCGGACCTCACCGGCAATTGGGAATACCGATTGGCTCAGATGGCCGAAGGCCATTACTCGCGTAAGGAGTGGGACAAGGCCACCCGCGAGTTGGTCGCCGACATGGTCAAGGCGATCAAGGACAAAGAGGGGGGCAACGAGGAGATCTTCGCGGTCGACCACCCGAAGGAGCCGTTGATTTGCCCGACGTGCAAGTCCAAGCTCATCGAGAAGACCTTCTCGTTCCTCTGCTCCACCGAAGGCTGCGAAACCAACTTCAGCAAGGACCAGAAGGGTAAGTACCTGTTCCCCGAGACCCTCCTGACGATCCTGAAGGACGGGAAAGTCGGCCCACTTTCGGGCTTTGAAGGGACGCGCGCGCCCGGCGAGTTCCGGCTCGCCCCGACCGGCGAAATCGAGATTCACCTCTCCGAAGTCGGCGCGGATGCGGCTGGCGAAGGCGAGGTCGATGACGGAGGCCCGGTGCGCGAGGAGATCGCGGACGGCACCCTCATGGGAACCTGCCCCAAGTGCAAGAGCCCGGTGAAGCGGGACGGCAAGGGCTATCGCTGCGACAAGAACATCCCGCGGGCCAAGGACAAAGAGTGCGACTTCCGCCTCGCCGAGCGGATCAAGTACCGCTACCTTCCGGCCGACCAGATCCGAAAGATGCTCTCCGGCCAAAAGACCGACGAGCTCTTCGGCTTCGTCTCGATGCGCGGGAAAAAGTTCAAGGCCAGCCTGCACTACGAAAACGGCGAGCTGAAGTGGGAGTTCCCCCCCCGCGCGCCGAAGGCTCCCAAAGCCCCGAAGGAAGGGGACGGGGAAAAGCCGGCCGCCAAGCCCAAGCGCGGCGCTAAGAAGAAGCCGGCGCCGGAAGCGAGCTGATCCCGAGCGGGCTCGGCTACCTCCGCGCCCGATCTTTGTGCCCTTTCGTGTCGGAGTTCGTTCATGGGTCTATCCTGCGGCATCGTCGGCCTGCCCAACGTCGGCAAGAGCACCATTTTCTCCGCGCTCACTTCGGCTCAGGCCGAACGAGGCAATTACCCCTTCTGCACCATCGAACCGAACGTCGCGATCGTCGACGTGCCGGATGCCAACCTCTACACCATCCAGCGCCACATCCAGACGCAGAAGGTGGTGCCGGCGCAGGTGAAGATCGTGGACATCGCGGGCCTCATCGCGGGCGCGAGTCAGGGCGAGGGTATGGGTAACCAGTTCCTCGCCAACATCCGGGAATGCGACGCCATCATGCAGGTGGTGCGCTGCTTCGGAGGCAGCACGGTCGTGCGCGAGGAGCCCGTCAATCCCGCGAAGGACATGGAGCTCATCGAGCTCGAACTCTGTCTCGCCGACCTCGAGACAGTCGGCAAGGCGCTCGACCGCGTCGCTCGCAAGGCCCGGACCGGCGACAAACAGGCCGTGCTCGAACTCGACACCTTCACGCGCGCCAAGACGATGCTCGAAAACGGCACCTGGCTGCGCAACCAGGAGTGGAAGGCCACCGAGGTCGAGGCGCTGAAGCCCCTCTGCCTTTTGACCATGAAGGCGATCCTCTACGTCGCCAATGTGGCCGACGACGACCTCGACGCAAAAAGCCCGCTTGCCAACCAGGTCGCGGAGCGCGCGAAAAAGTCCGGCGCGAGCTGGATTCCCATCTGCGGCGATCTTGAGTGCGAGCTGCGTTCGATGGGCGCCGAGGATCGAGCCTCGTTCATGAAGGAACTCGGCATCGCGGAGACGGGACTCGACCGACTCGTGCAGTCGGTCTACCGCCTCCTCTCGTTGCAGACCTACTACACCGCCGGCGAAAAGGAGATCCGCGCCTGGACGATCCACCAGGGGACCACCGCCCCCGCGGCCGCCGGCGTCATCCACACCGACTTCGAAAAGCAGTTCATCCGGGCGCAGATCTACTCGCTCGAAGACTTGGTGGCCTACGGATCCGAAGCCTCGGTTCGGGCCGCCGGCAAGATCCGCACCGAAGGCCGCGACTACGTCATGCGCGACCACGACATCTGCCACTTCCTGATTGGGAAGTGAAGCAGTTCGGCGGGATTCACGGGCAAGGCCCGCTCGTCGGCAGAGCTTGATCCGGGTTCATCCGGAGAATGAGCAGATTGCTCGCTCGCAGCTCACCTTCGTAGAGCTCGAAGACCTGCAGGTACAGATGGGCACCCCGCTGCTGTGCAAGAGGGTGGTTGGGATAGCGGGAAGTGTTGGCAGAGGAAGTGATACTAAACGGCAAAGAGAGCGGAGTCCCCTGGCTCGATGCCGCCCCCGGCGGGACGATCGGCATCCAATCGGTCGCGTCGAAATCGATGCGGGATGCGCCGAAAATCGGGAACGGAACCACCGCACCCGTGAACACTAACGGGTAGATCGGGTAGCTGCCGGCGGAGTTCGTCGCGATCGGCGGATTGAGGCGGACGCCTCCACCCGAGGTGGGAGTCGACACGTTGGCCAGAGAGAGACTCGGGACGATGAAAATCTCCGTGGCGAGGTGCGCGGTCGCGCTGAGTCGGACCTCCAGGGAACCATCCGGCCAGTTCAAAGAGGTGCCGCCCGGCATCCAGTTGATCACGGGGTCGGCTGCGGAGGTCAGGGACTCGGCGTCCGGAATCGTCGCGTGGCCGAAGAAGGTCAGGATGCGGATGTTCTCGTGCGGGCCCCCGGCGGGCCCCCGCTCGAAGCAGGCAATTCGTGGATAGTCCGCGGTGCATGGAAGCCAAGCCAGCGCCTCTCCCAAATTCGCGGCTTGCGACCAGCCGTTGGCGACCGCACCTCCCGGCGTGAACAGCGCACAATAAGGCGAGGTCCAGACATGAGGGCTGACCCACGGCGGACCGCTGGCTCCGGCGTAGCTTCCGTCGAAGACATTGAGGGAGCCCGCCGCCGTGTCCAAGTAAGCGCAGGTGGGCGGGCCCACCGGCACCCCGAGTCCTCCGAGGGGCTTCCTTCGGTAGGAGGAGACCAGCACATCGCCCTTGCCGCTGAGATCCAGGTCACAGTCTCGGTGATCCGCATCGAGGTCGATGTCACCGGCGACATAGGCCCCGTAGCGCGCTTGGTCCCCCAGTTGATCTTGACCTTGGCTCATCGCGATGAGCTGTCCATTCGCCCCGCTGTACACCTCCGCGTAGCCGTCGTCGAAAGCCGAGGGCCCGCATGACGTCGCGTAGGCGGTCCCCGGCGCCACATTGGCGTCGGGAAAACAATCACTGCCCAGGGGGCTACGACCCATCGCCCCGACCACGAAATCGACGACCAAGTCGTGGTTGACGATTCCCACGAGGCTGATGTCGAAGCCGAGATGGGAGCAATGCCCCCTGCCCTCGAGCACGATCGGGTTGGAAGTGCCCGGCGCACATCGAAGCTTGAACCCCGCGGTGGTGGTCGCGACGCCCGTGCACGGATCCGTCGCCCCCAAACCCAAGTAGTGGTACAGGACCGCGACCCCGGCATCGACCAGCGCGGAGGTGCCGAGCCCGACATCCGTGGTGGGTGCGCCGACGATCAGTCCGTCTGGGTCACCATCTCCGTCGACGTCACCTCCCGCGGCAACGCAGCCGCCGAATCCGCCAACCGCCCCCGAATAGGCAGGCATCGTGATGGCCTGGAAGGCTGAAGACTGAGCGATCGTGGCTCCGGCGAGCGGGAGCTGTTCCCCCAAGAAGATGAAAACATGCCCCCCGGTGAAAGGCTCGGGGGCGCCGATGGCGATGTCGCCCTTCCCGCCTCCATCGACATCGCCCAACCCCGCCACGCTCCAACCGAAATTGACGACGCCGCCGGCAGCTCCTTGATTCACGATCGTCTGGATTCTCACGTGGGTGGCTCCGTCGTAGAGGTAGACGGCTCCGCCATTGTCGGGCGCCGAGACCACGTACTCGTTGGTGCCGTCCCCGTTGATATCGAACACGTTGGCGACGTCGAATCCGTAGGAACTGCTGGTGGTGGCCTCCGGAGTGACAGGATTGGTCGGAGACTTCTCATTCAGAAGTTCGGGGTCGCCCCGGATCTCAGGGTAATTGCCGGGCTCGAAGCTCCAGACGGTTCTCCCGCTGTAGATCGCCGCGCGCCCGGAAAATCGCTGACCGACGATGAAGTCGGTGCGACCATCCTCGTTGATGTCGCCGAGACTCGCGACTTCCTCACCCTCCACGCTCGCCTGCAAGCCCCGGAGGTAGTAGCGGTCCAAGAAGTTCCCGACCGTGGCCAGATCCCAGTCGGCATCCGTTCGATCCGAATTGATGGCCCAAAGCGGATAGACCGCTGCCTGGCCCAACCCGGGTCGGACCCCCGCCAAAGCCAATCCCAAAACCAAGACGCCGATGGTTCGCATCGCGATCTCCGAACACGAGGAACGGGTGCCGCCCGCCCGAGTCCACCACGGGCGCAGCGATCACCACGCCCCGCTTTGACATGGAGGGCCCAATCCGGACCGAATTCTCACTGGCCGCGCCACTTTTTTTGTGTCCAGGGGGGGGCCGCCCGACCCGCCGGACTAGTCAGCCCGCACGCTCGGAAGTCGGTAACCCGCGAAGCAAGGTGCAGTTTCCTTCCTCCGGATGCCGAAATCCTGAGGCATGGGTCATGATCGAGAATTCTCGGGAGAGGAGCGGGGCAACATCACGGGATCCGTGCCGGCACTCGCGCAACTCACCGTGCCTGACCCACCCCGGGCGCCCCGCTGGCACCTTCTTTACTTCGCCCTCGCGGCCGTGGACCTGGTGACCGTGGGGCTCAGCCTCGGGCTGAGCCATCAACTCCGCGGCAGTTTCGAACGTGCCGTGACCACGAACTCCGCCTGGGCGGAACGACTCGGGCGCTACAGCGAACTCCAAACCGCCGCCACCTTGGTCAACGCCCCCGGCAACGAAGTCTTCCAATCCAAGGACCCCGACGGGGAAGAGGGACGACTGACTGCCAATTGGAGCCGATTCGAAGCTCTGAGGGCGCACGCCATCGACGAGCTGGACCGCGCGCCGGATCCGGAGAGCGTCCAGGGGATTCGGACCCAGTTAGTCCAATTGGGCGCCCGAGTGGGCGAGATTGTCGCGGAATCCAAGACGATTCTCAATCACGTCCGCAACGACCAATACGGCCCAGCCAGCGAGAGCATGGCCAGCATGGATCGCATCTTCGCCATCGCGACCAGCGAACTGGCTCGGCTCGGCAGCGACGTGCGCCACATCCAATCCTCGATCTTTGCGGAACAACGAGCCGGCGTGGTGCGCCTCGCCAGGTTCGAAGTGCTGATCGGCTGCTTGATCTTCATGATGGTTGGAGGAGTGACGATCTACGGGCACCGGCTCGCGCGACACGCCCGGTTGCGCCACGCGGAGCAGCGTCAGTCTTATCTGGCCCTGGCCCAGGCTTCCGAGCGTGCCGAGAGCGATCATCGTCGCCTCCTGGATCTCTCGAGGCAGGCCGGCATGGCCGAGGTCTCCGCGGGGGTGCTCCACAATGTCGGCAACGTGCTGAACAGCGTGGGCGTCTCGATCGCCTCGCTCCGCGAAAACTTGGCGAGAACCAAAGCCGGCGGAGTCGGAAAGCTGGCCGCGGTCTTGGCAAGTGATGCGGCGAAAGAGCCCCGATTCTTGATCGACGACGCCCGCGGCAAACAGATCCCCGCTTACCTCGCGTCCCTAGCCTCGGCTCTCGCGGAGGAAGAATCCAGGGCACGCCAAGAACTCGACACCCTGCAGCGCAGTCTGACCCACATCAAATCGGTGGTCCGCGGACAACAAGGATTGGCTCGTTCCGCGCAGGTCATCGAGCAGGTCTATCTGCACGACTTGATCGAAGACGCGTTGAGACTCAGCGGCGTCGATCTCGATCGTCGTCGAATCCGATTGATCAGGGAGTACGACCCAAATCTACGCCTGACCGTCGATCGCCAACTGCTCTTGCAGATTTTGGTCAATCTCATTCGCAACGCCGTCCAGGCCATGGGGGCGCCGGAGGTGCGGATCAAAACCCTCACGATCCGGGAACAGACGTCCGGGGAAGGTCAATTGCGCCTGGAGATCGCGGACACCGGGATGGGAATCGCCGCCGATCATCTGCCGCAGCTCTTCGTGCAGGGATTCACGACCAAGAAGGACGGCAACGGTTTCGGCCTCCATAGCAGTGCGCTGGCGGCGCAGGCCCTGAACGGAACCCTGAGTGCCGAGAGTGAAGGTCCGGGGCGAGGCGCCCGGTTTAGGCTCGAGATCCCGATTCAGGCAAGGGAGGAGATCCATGAACCCACGAGTGTTGGTAGTTGATGACAATCCGCAGATCCTGGAGGACTTCCGGAAGATCCTCGCTCCCGAGCGGGAATCGAACGAGGAGCTGGCCGAGCTCGAGTCACTCTTGTTCGGGGTGAGTTCCGATCGACCGACTGACAAGGGGCCGGACTACTCCGTGGACGGCGCGCTCCAGGGCGAGGAAGGTCTCTCGAGGTTCTGCGACTCCTTGGAACGCGGCCAGCCCTATCAAGTGGCCGTCGTGGACATGCAGATGCCGCCGGGCATGGATGGGGTCGAGACGATCAAACGACTGCGGGCCGTCGACCAGCGCCTGTACGTGATCGTCTGCACCGCTCATTGCGAGTACAGCTTCGACGAGATCCACCACGCGCTCAATCGCTCCGAGCGCATCCGTTTTCTCTCGAAGCCGGTGGATCCCGCCGGCGCCCGCGCGCTGGTCGGCGAACTGGCCTCGCGGTGGCAAACGGCCTGAGGCCGGCCGCGATCAGGCTCAGTGGCCCGGTTCGGCGAGGAGTTCGTCGACGGCTTGGTCCATCTCTTCCCCGCGCACGTTCTTGAAGCGGATCACGCCCTTCTTGTCGATCACGTAGATCGTCGGCCAGCCATTGACGTTCCACTTGGCGGAAATAGGTCCGAAGGTGCCGCGCTTGCCGTTCCAGAAGGAACGCCAGGTGATGCTCTCCTCCTGGAGGCGGGGCTTCAGGGCTTCTTTGTCGGCGTCGCTATTGACCCCGATGAGCGCAAACGGTTGATCCTTGAGCCGCGCCACGAGCGACCGCTCGTGGGGATACATGGCTCGGCAGGGGCCTCACCAGTCGCCCCAGAAATCCAGGACGACCACCTTTCCCCGGTAGTCGGAAAGCTTGAACGCCACTCCATCCAAGTCCTCGCCCGCGATGTCGGGGACCATCGATCCGACCTGGAGATGTTTCTTTGCGAACTCGGGCGCGTCGATGCGCTCCGCCAACTCCGTCCCTTCGGCGAGACCACGCGCCTTGGTCATCAGCGCCGCCCGCTCCGCTTTCGCCTCCTCGGTGGCGTCCTTGCCGCCGCCGGTCGCCAGGGCCTGAGCGTACACGGCCCATGCCTTCACCGTCTGCGACGGCGCCTGCTGCTCGATGGCGGCCAATTTGGCCCTGCCTCCATCAGGGATCGCTCGCACCAAGCCCATGGCGAAGGCCTGGCTCGCGCAGAAATCCGCGAACACCGGGGACGCGAGGTGGCTCTGGATGAGGCGGTCCACGGCGGCGGTGGCCTCCGCGGGAGCCGCACCGTTTTCGAGCGCCCAGGTGAGGAAGCGCGCCTGCTCGTCGCCCTTCGCGGTTTCCGAGAGCGTCAGGGCTTTCTTCGCAAACCCCGCTCGATCGACCTTCGGGAGTTTTTCGCGAAGGGCGTTGAGCGTATCCCGATCCTTCGCCTCCAGTGCGTCTTTGTATGCCTGCGTTTCGGTGAGCGCCTTGAAGGCGGCCTTGACCGACACGTTCTCGGCCGCGAAGGCCGCGACGTGTTCTTGGTAGGCGGCGGAGGGAGTTTGCCCTCCGGCCTGGGAGAGGGCCGCGAGCGCCAGAAGAGCTGGCGCTAAGCCCCGACGAAGTGGTGACATGACGTCCTCCTGATGGTTAGGCACGAAGTCCGTGCCGAGGCGTTCAGGCTATGCGCCCCTTCCCTGCATGTCGAGTTCCAAACCGAGACCGGGATCGAACGGGGTTAGCGATCTTCGATTTTGGGGTCTTTGGTGATGGGTCGCCGGCCAGCCGCCGGGACCCCTTCCGGCGCCCCGAACCCCAAAGACCGGCTCGAAACCTTGGGATCCTCGATGGGTCCCTGGATTTCGAGCCCCCCGAGAAGGAGGGAGGCGGGCAGGTTCAACAAGTCCCCGATCAGAGGAATGGACATCTCGTTCCCGTGGCTCACATCCAGGCGGGTGTCCACGATGCCCCCGAAGGTCAACGAACCCGGCGGGACAACGGTCATCGTGAGGTCCCGGGACTTCACGATCCCCGAGGTGAACTGGAGGGCGCGATCGGCGATGTCGAAGTCGAGTTCGATGCGACTGCGGCGCGATCCTCCGAACAGGGAGAACACGTCGATGGCCTTGACCACATTCAGAAAGACCGGCAGATCCAAGAGGTTGTAGGCATCGGCTTCGATTCTGCCACTGCCCGCGTAGCTGGCCAGATCGTCGAGTTGGCCTTCGAAGCCGAGGCGAGCCTTCAGGCGCCCCTGGAGCGAGGAGGTCGTGGCTCCGAAGTGATGCGCCGCCGCCGCCAGATTGACTTGATCGAGGAGCCCGTCCACCGCCAGCCTGCCCCGATTCCAATCGATCGAAAGTCGGGTGCCTTCGCTCGCCAGCACTCCGAGGGGACGAACATCACGCCCTTCGCGGACGAGCTTGCGCAGTTCGCTCGTGTCCAGGGTCTCGGCACGCCGTCGGCTGGCCAGACCGAGGCTCGGAACGAAGTTCAACAACTCGGCTCGCGGCGAGCGGTCGACATCGAAAAACTCCACTCTCTCCACCAGCGCGCGCAACTCACCATCCGAGAGAGAGTCCCAATCCTCGCGAATGGTGGGCCACCGCGTCTGCATCCGCGCGAGGAGTTGAGGGCGGCCGGCGAGCCTCGGATCGAATCGCTCGTTTTCGTAACCGAGCAGGACCCCTCCGATCTCTCCGATCCCAAACCCGTGTTCATCTCCCGCGATGCTGCCCTCGAGGCGCGGGATCGGCATGCCGAGCAGACGGAAGTTCCGCGCCGAGAGCGCGCCCCGAAAGCTGGCCGCGCCATCCGGCATCAGGGCGAAGTACCAGTCGTCGAGCACCCCCTCTTCGAGGAAGATCTCCTCGTGCCGCCCGATCTGGAGGCTTCGCAACTGGAGGCGCCCGTCGGTGAGCATGACCTGGTTGCGCTTGATCTTGGCCCCTTCCACCGTGATGTCCATGAAACCGGTGAGGCTCGGGAGCCAGTAACGGCGCCGCTCCTCGGGAGGAATCCCGAACAGCTCCAAGAGCCACGGCTCGATGGGCACGGACCGCAGTCGAAGGCCGGAAATCGCGAGTCCCGGTTGGTCGTCCGAGCGCCTCACTCCGCAGGATTCGATTTCGAGTTCAATCCCGGAACCCAAGCCGTAGAGCACGGTCGAACTCGGCATGAGTTCGCGCGGAATCGGCGGCAGGTCGGCCGGACGTCGGAGGCGACCCTGGATCTTCTCGATGAAGATCGAGTCCTGATTGAACGTGACCCGACCCGAGAGCTGCTCGAGACCGGTGGATTTCCAGGTCGGCCACGCAAACGAAAGATCGCGAAACTCCCCAGTCAGCTTGGTCTCGAGGGGAGCACCTCGCATGCTCTTCAATTGGATTTGGAAGTCGCGGACCACGCCGTCGATGCGCGGACGGGTGGCGGGATCCCGCAGGGCGGGCCAAAGACCGGCGCACTCGGTCAAAAAGGCATCGTCGAGCCGGAAACTCGGAGCTTTGATCACGGCCTCGATCTTCGAACCGAGAGTGGCGGACGCACGCTCCACCACGAGTTCGGCTTCCCCAATGCGACCGCGGAAGCCCGGGAATATCTCGAAGCTGCGAACCTGCGGAGTGATCCACAGTTCGATTCCACCTTCGATATCGTGGACCCGCACTCCGAGGTCGGGAGGGGTGAGACTGACCTTCTCCACGTTGATCGTGCCCTGACAGTAGGGCGTCGCCTGCCCCGCATGACTGGTGAGTCGGACGTCCAGCCGGGCGCTCCCACCCAGCTTCCACTCTCGAAGTTTCGCCGCCGCATCCTCGTCCAGGGAGCCGACCGCGGACCAAAGATCCTCTCCGAGTTCGAGCCCGCGCGCATTCACGAGCAGGTCGAGTTCCCCGGCCCGAGCTTCCATGCCTGCCGTTCCGCTCAGGGTGAAGTGGGCGGCGCCGTGAGACGCGGTCACCGACTCGAGGCGCACCACATCGTTCTCCGCATCGATGGTGCCCCGGAGGTTCTCGAGCGCAAAGGGGAACGAGACGGGATGAACCCGCAGGCCCAGCAACGTCAATCCGACTTTGGTGGTCGGCCGATCGAGCGCCGACTCGGTGCGCTCCACTTGGACGGTGACGTCCACCAACCCCTGCGCTCGTAGGCTTCGCACTCCCTCGCGTGTACCCTCGTCGAGCGCGGACAAGAGACGATCGTCGATCGGGACGCCGCGAGCCCACACGTGCGCGCTGTAAGTTTCCCGCCCCTTACGGGAGTAATCGACCTTGCCCCACGCCCGCAGTTGCATCCCCTCTTGGCGCGCGACCAAAGGCTCAAAGCTCATCGTCTCGTCGTTCAGACGCACCAGTCCGTAGACATCGCGCAGCGGATAGGGAAACCCCGTGGCCTGGCCGGTCTCCGGGTCGACTTCGCCCTGGTAGACGAGCTCACATCCTTGGAGGTCGACCTGGATTTCTGGCAAGATCGAGAACTCGTGCGAGAGGAGAAAATCCGGCCGCGGACCAAGTCGAAAGTCGACATCCGCGGGGCCGCGCAATCGCCACTCCCGAAGCTGGCGACGGATCTCGGGGCCGGGGTCGGGAAGGGCTCCCAATCGATCGACGAACGCGTCGTTCAACACAAGCCCCTTGAGATTGCCCTGGGCCTCGACGAGGGGCACCCGGCCGGTCAGGTCGGCTCGGGCTGACAATTCGAGACGAGCATCCTCGAGCATGCCGCGCAGAGTGCCATCGGTCGTGAGGATGCCGTCGGCGTAGCGCATGATCCCGCGCACGTCCGTCAGGGCCTGCGGCCAGCCTCCGAACGCAAGGCGCGCCCCGTCCAGGTTCATCCGCGCCCGGTAGGTCGCCCGACCCGACCGCGGATCCTTGGCGACCGTTCCCAGCAGTTCGACTCCCCCGGAGACCTCCAGCTTGGCCAACAAGTCCGCGATTCCCGGAGTCAACAGGGCGCGCAGCCGCTCCGTCGTCTTGAAGCCGCCTCGCCGGATGTGGACCTCGAAGTCTTCGCCCTCGATCGAACCGTGGGCGGCAAATGCACCCGCAATCGGATCGTTGGCGCTGGCCTCAAAGTCGTAGTGCCCACTTCCCTTGCGCGCGTCGGGCACGAGGTCGACGCGGAATCCCTGGAGGCGAATGGTTGTGTCGGTCTCGGCGAGCCAGGGCGCGTTGCGGAAACGGAGGGCCAATCCGTCGATGGCGAGACGCGGCAGCCCGTCGACCTTCGTCGCTTGCGCGTCGGAACGGATCGGGGAAGGGAGATCGAATCCACCTCCCGGTAACCAGGTGAGCACGGCCTCGGGGTGGAGGATGCGCACTTCGCGCACGGGACTGCGGCCGGAGGCGAGAGCTCCGAAGTCGAGCCCGATACTCAGCTCGGCGGCGCGCAGATATTCGTCCTGCGGCCGACCCGGATAGGAGACCCGAACATCGGTGAAACGCACGTCGCCATTCCACGCCGCCGATACGTCCGCGAAGCTGACTTCGGAAACAAAGAGTTCCGACAAAATCCGAGTGGCCTGGGGACGGAGCGACGCGGGACGGAGGACCCAGCCCAGATCGAAGATCAAAAGGAAGAGAAGCCACAGGCCTCCCAGGCAAAGTGCACTCAGGCGATTCATGCGCGGCCGTCAGTTTACCGTCTTCGGAGTACGGGCGGCCAAGCTCGCGTAGAGCAGGGAGGCCACGATCCCGGTGATGACGGCGGCGTATCCCGCCGAGCTCACTCCCCCCGCCGCGGTCGGAGTGGAGGGAGTCGCCGCCCAACCGAGATTGTGGGCGAGCACCCCTCCGAGCGCGATTCCCACCACCGTGATGAACGCGTCGCCATTGCCCTCCCCCGCCATCACGATTTGGCGCACCGGACAGCCGCCCGCCAAGACTCCCGACAACCCGACCAGCACCATCGCGAGCACGCTCGCGACGTGGTCGGCATGAGCTCCAGGCGGAGTCGCGACGCCGAAGGACGATCGACCTCCGATCAGGAGCGTGACCCCGTAGCCGAGCATGAGGCATCCGACTCCAAGGAGCATCCAGCGCGGCCCGCGCAAGAGTTGCCGAGCGCCCGAGACGGCGCAAAAGCCCGTCCATGACAGGAGCCCGCCCGCAATCGTGGCGATCCCCAAAGCCGTGAACCAAGGCGCGTGCGGCGGGTCCCCCGCTTCGTTCGGCCCGGGACCGAGCAGACCCGCGCGGCGGTACCAGAGCACCGCCAAGCCACCCACAAGGAGGAGGGGTAAAAGACCCAAGGCTCGGTGGACCACCGCCGTTTTGCCCACGCTGTAGCCGCGGCGCTCGAACCACATCCCGATCTGGACGCCGCCGAGGAAACCGAGGAGACCGGATAGCGCGAGCAGATCCCCGCCCGCAAGCCGCTGCAACATGCGAAACGGACATCCGAGAAACACGAGCGCGCCGATGCCCATCCAGACGCCGAAGAAAAAACGCACGATGGAATGACTACCCGATCGGGCCGCGTAGCGACCGCGCAGCACCGTGATCGCAAACGCCCCGAGCAAGAGTCCCAAGATTTCGGGGCGGAAGTAACGCGGGCCCTTCGCCATGAAGCCGAGCGAGCCGGCCATGTCGCGCAGGAAACACGCGCCGCAGATCCCCATGTTGCCGGGGTTGCCGGCGAACACGTTGAGGGCGGCCAGCACCCCCACCAAGAGGGCCATCAGGAGGCCCAGACGAACGCCGCGGGAGTGGTCGGTCGGACGCAGAAGCATGCCCCAATCTAACCCTCCAACCGCCGGGCCGAATTCTGCCCAGCGGAAGTCTCAGAAATCCACCACGGCCAGCACCTGCCGGTCGAGCGCTTCGACGTAGAACACGGTCGGCACTCCCGGTAGCTCCTCGAATGGCAAATCAAGGACGGCCGCGGAAATCACGCCAGACTTGAGTCCCAAGAGCGACACGGGCTCAAATCGTGCTGTGCCGCCCTCGTCGGTGATCGCATCGACGGACATGAGCAGAGGGAGCGATTCCTCCTCCATCGTGACGTAGAGCGCGGCCACCACTCGGCGACCAGGAAGTGGCACTCCGGCCCGGTTGCTCACGTTCACGACGAGCAGGGCGGCCCGCTCTCCGATGCTGTCGTCGGAGACCGCGAGGTCGATGGCTTCGACACGCGCGACTTCGGGAACGAGATGCCCCAACGTGCTGACGCTGAGGGTGTGGACGACACCGGCTATCCCGCCTGCGTCTTGCGCTGTCAACTCGAGGTTCACGGCGCTGCCCGCTCCGAGTCCAGCCACGATGAAGGAGTGGAGCCGGGCTCCGCTTCCGAGCGCGGGGCTGCGCAGAACGGTGGGACCTCGCGATCCGGAGTACCGGATTTCCAGCACACTCGGGAGGTCCGTTTGAACGCGGAGGCGTGCGGAGTTGGTGGTGCGATACAGGATCTCCGAGGAGAGGATGGTCGGAGCCGACGCGCCTGGGAGTGGACCCAGTGCCGGATTCGTGGGGTTCCCTCCGAGGCGCCATTCGTACCCATCAATCGCCCCGTCTCCGTCACTGTCCGCCAGCTCGGAGTCGCTGCCGATCAAGAGCTCGAGTGCGTCGGCGAGTTCGTCGCTGTCCCGGTCGTAGCTCATCCGCGCTCCCATGCCGCGGGGCACTCCGAACACGAGCCACGAGCACTCACCGACCAACGCACTCGCGATCACCTCCGACATCGAAATCGCCTCGGTCCCGAGATCGGAACCCACAAAGGCTCGCTGCGCCGGCGAGTAAAGGCGGCGAGCGGAACCCGAATCGCCCAGCTTTCCGGAGTGACCCAGCAGAATGAGGTCGCACTCCCCGGCATGGGCTGCGGCCTGCAGAGCGAAGAGCTCGGTCCTCGCCACGACGTGAGGATTGACCTCCGCTCCGCGTGCCGCCGCGGGCGCGATCCCGGAGTCGATCTCGAGCAGGAATCGCTCGAGTGGGGGCAGCTCCGCGGCATCCAAGTCGAAGAAGTGATCGAGGAAACTCGCAAGCGACGGCAGGGCGCCGTTGTGCAGGAAGCCGCCGCCCAGCGAGGCCACCTCGCCGTTCCGGCCGAAATTGCCACCGACGAAGACTGGCGGACTGGCCCGGTCCGCAAGGGCGCGCAGCGGCGCCACCTTGAAGGACGACGAGGGCCCGCCGAACAGATCGAACATCAGTTCGTTTTGAGTACCGAGCGGGAGTCGATGGCACACCGCACAGGTGGTGGCGCTTTCCCGGTGGAAGGTCTCTTTGCCTTCGGAAGCTAGGGGCGAGAGAGATCCGTCGATCGGGGCCAGCGGATTGGCGGGATGAACGAGGCTTTGGATGTACGCCACGAGGTCGTCCATGGCTTCCGGAGCGAGAGGGGCCTCCCGCTCCAGGAGTCCCACGAACGCGCCGTTGAAGTCGTGCAAAGCCTGCTTCTCGCCGCGCCAGTGGTAGGGCGCAAGTTCCGAGAGCCCGCGAAGCGACTGGGTGAGCATCGGGCCTTTGCGGTCGATCGGAAGCGTCGGGCGACCATCCGCGGGAGTATCCAGGAAGAGCGACAGATCCCACACGAGCCCGTCCAAGTGCCCGTCGATGTGACAGGAAGCGCACGAGGAAGTGCCACTCGCGGAGTGGGAGGCATCGATGAGCTGCCCACGTCCACGTTTGATCGCCGCCGGAGTCGGATCGAAACCGAGAGGAAGCCGCACGGGGGCGGAGCTCGGCCGCGAGGGATCAATCACCACGAGCCCCTGGTCGTTCTTCGAGAGCACGAGCAAAGCCCCCTCCGCCAGCACCGCCGACCGCGGGCCGGCGCGCCAGGCGCCCCCGCTCGGGATCTCGAAATTGCGGACGCGCTCGCGAGCGGCGGCATCCAGAGCGGTCACCAAATCACTGCCGTATCCGACGGCGTAGGCGGTGGTGCCCGCCGCGTCGAACGCGATTCCGGTGGGTTGAGCGCAGGCACGCGGAGACTCCGGCCGTGGATCCAAACTCACGAATTCGACCGCCCGAGTCGCGACGTTCACGATCGTGATTCGGTTGTTCACGACTTGCCCGCGGATGAAGCCGCGCTCGCCGTGGACCTCGGCATTCAAGGCGTCGGTGTTCGGAATCCACAGTTCGGAGGTTCCCGGGCGGGGCACCACGTCGAAGAGGGTCGTGCCCAATCCCCGGAACGATGACGCGAGGTCTAAGGCATCCGTAGCCGGATCCTCGGTGATGGTGATGGCCAGAAGATCGTGATCGGGCAAGGATCGCTCCGCGCCGGCGGCCGCGTTCACAAATTCGACGGTCGTGTCGGCCGGATTACCAGATCGGGTCCGCGGCGCGGTGTTGTTGCCGGAGCGCAGGGGTGCGACCCACACTCGGTCCAGGGCCACCGCGATCCCGCGCGGCTCACGAGCGGGAATCGCGATCTTGTGGAGCAGCCGGTAGTCACCGACCGAGCGCCCCCGGAGATCCAAGACCGCTACCGCGTCCTCCCCCGCCAAGGTGACATAAGCGCGGTCGCCTTCCGGCCCAAACGCGAGGCCATGCGGCTCCGCGCCGACGTGTATTCCACGCATCAAGCGACCACGATTCATGTCGAAGACGAGAACCATGCCCAAGAGGCGATCGACCGCCCACAATTCCCTCGCCTCCGATCGAGCGTGGAGGCTCACGAGTCCAGGCGTCGCGGGGAAACCGCGTAGCCACTCCGGCGGCAGTCCGGATTCGCGTCGCCGCCACTCGCCGATTTCCGCGCCGGGCTGATTGATGGTCCAAAGCGTCCGACCATTCGCGGAGAGCACGAGGGGCCGCAGAAGACCCAATTCGAATTCCAGGAATGCTCCCTCGATTCGATTGAGGGCTCCGGCATCGATTTCGGTGGGGCTTTGTCCTCTGACGGCGACCGCCAAGAGGCCTATCGAGACTGCCCAGACCACCGCTGCCAATCGTGGCATTGAGGTGTGCTTCCGCATCGTCCGCTCCTTTCTCCGCGACTCGCGTCGCCTGGCAGGGCATTCCTTCCTACGGCGCGGAGCGGGAATAAAGGAGGAAGCTTCGGGAGAATCCGATTCGAAGGCCGAGGCGATCAGCGAGGTCGAGCGAGCTCGCTCGGGCGCCGCCATTTCGCGACGGCCTCGTAAAAATCAATTTCCATTTGCGCCCAACCGATCGGATCCAGACGACCCCAAGATTGATCGTGAGACGCGGCGATGGTCGCACCCGAGGCCAGCGCGGTCCATTGATCCAGGTACATCTTGCGGGCGGACTCCGGTGCCTCCGTCAAAAGCCAGCGAATGAATCCGTAGCTCTGTGCGTAATGCAGAGCGGCTCCCTCAGGCTCCAAGAACGTCTCACGATCCATGCGCAGCAGCGTAGCCAGGGGAAGGACCGATCCGGACTCGCAGGCCGAGAGCAGGGCCGCCACCCGCGGCGAGTCTCCGGGAACTACCGGGTTCGTGATGGCACCGCCCTCCGAACTCCCTTCGATCAAGGTTGCGGCCAATTCCGCGAGCCCTTCCGCCAGCCAAGCCGGAGTGTGCAGCCACTGCCTCGCAAAGTGGGCATGGGTCAGCTCGTGCCGCAGGTTGTGGGCGAAGAGCTCCGGCGTGGGGCCGTTTGCGATCAAGATTGCCCGCAGGCCCTCGTGGTAGAGGGCGCGAGCACCGGGCTCCCGCGACCCTTGATCCACCACAAAATCGCGGAGCGCGATCTCGGACGGGAACACGAAGATCGTGATCGACGCTCCGGGGGGTTTCGGCCCAGGCCAGCACTGCTGGAGGAATTGCAGGAACCGCGCCGCCTGATCCGCGACCGCATCCGCCTCCGCGAGCGAACCGCCGCTGTGGACAGTGGCTTCGGAGTTGGCGGACAAAAACGCATGTCCGAAACGCGGCGCCGCAAAATGGGAAGCACACTCCTGATCCAAGAGCGCCAAGGCTTCGGAGTCGGGATGGAGTTCGCGAGCTCGTGCCGCCGCCGCCCGCGCCGCGAGCGCATCTCCGCGCTCCGTCGCGAAGTGAGCGCGGATGACCCAGAGCCACGGATCAGTCGGATCGGCTCGCTCCGCGCCCTCCAAAGCGGCGGCTGCCCCGTCGGGATCGGCTTGTGCGAATCGAGCCAGCGCGAGTTCGCGCCAAGCCTCGACAAAACTCGGATCCAGGGCGACGACCGCCGCGAGGCCTCGTTCCGCTTCCGCCGATTGGCCCAAACTCTGCGCCGAACTGGCGGCCAGATAACCGAGGACCACCGAACGCGGGTGCAGACTGTGAGCCAGCCGGAACTTCTCGTGCGCGACCTCCGCGTCGCCGTTCAGGAGCGCCGAAAATCCACGGTCGAACGCCACCTTCGCGCTGCCAGTCAGGGCCTTAGTCTCTCCCCAGCGGTGTTCCGGCAGGGAGGATTGTCCGAGCTCGCGGGCAAGGAGTGACCAAATCACTTCCCGTTTGGGCGAGCGCGGATTCGACCGCGTCGGCTGCGACGCGATCTGCACCGCGTGCTCGAATCGTTTGGCCGCCCCTTCCGGAAGCTGCGCCGCGATCGACAGGTTGCGGAACCGCGCGCCACCTTCGCGGGCCAAGAGGGCGACGCTGAACTTATTCATCGGGAGACGCACCGCCGCGTCGATCAGGCGCCCATCGACCAAGAAACGTGCCTCGTCCCGCGTGCCGAGGAATTGCAGCGACACGAAGGGATCGGGAGTAGGCCGCGATTTTTGCGCATCGCTCCCGAGTTTGGATTGCCCGTGCTCGAGTTCGACGATCGCGTCGTAGCGGCGGCGGTCGCCAAACACGCGGGCATTCAGGAGCACGAAGCTCCGGACGGCCTCGTTTTCCACGTCCACCAGCTCCAAGCCCGCGGAGGCGCCGGCGTCCAATGCGACTTCGACCCGAAGATCAAAGGGCGCAGTCAGCACGAGCTCGCGCACTACCGCCCGGGACATGCCTGACTCGTGCGTTGCGAGTCGGACTCCCCCCCGCTCGCCGAGCTTCAATTCCCGGTCGCTTTGGAAGAGTCGCGGCAGGGCCGGTTCGTCGTCGAGAGGCCAACGTGCGAGGAGTTCGGAATCCCGGCGAATCGTACAGCTTTCCGCCCCGGTCCAATCCGACAGGGAGCCGGATTGGGACCAGACCGGGAATGAAATCACCGCGAGAACGAGCGCCCAGAGGGGTCGGGGGGACATTCTGCGATCTTCGTTCGGACACCCCGCAAAACTGATGCGTGCCGAGGCCGGATCTCCGATTTGGCGGATATCCGAAGGCCCTCGAGGCTTACCGAAAAATTGACGGCGGGGCACTTGCCGCCTCGCCTCGCTTCGGATTGACTGCGCCACCCATGCTGCGCAACATTTTCCTCCTCGCCTCGTGCCTTTCGCTCGGCCTATTCGCCCAAGACGGTCACGTTCAGACGACGCGGACCGGCGCGAAGCCACTCCCTCTCCCCCGCAGTGAGGACGTCTGGCACTTCGTGGTGTTCGGCGATCGCACTTCCGGACCTCCGGAAGGAGTCAAGGTGCTCGCGCAGGCAGTGGCCGACACCAATCTGTTGGACCCCGATCTTGTCATGACGGTCGGAGACCTCGTCCAGGGCTACAACGACCGGCCGGCGTGGATGAAGCAGATGCAGGAGTACCGAGACACCATGGGCGCGCTGAAGCGTCCCTGGTATCCAGTCCCCGGCAATCACGACATCTATTGGCGCGGCACCAATCCGCCGGCCGAAGAACACGAAACGGACTACGAAACTCACTTCGGTCCTCTGTGGTATTGGTTCCGCCACAAGTCCGCTGCGTTTGTCGTGCTCTACTCCGACGAACAAAATCCGGCCGGCGGGCGCCGCGGATTCGGCCCGGGAGCCTACAACCGCTTCAGTGACACCCAATTGAAGTGGTTGGAGGAAACGCTGCACGCAACCCGCGAAGCCGAACACGTGTTCGTGTTTCTCCACCATCCCCGCTGGATCAGCAAGAGCTACCCGGACGCCAACTGGTCCGCCGTCCACGAGCGCCTCAAGGCCGCCGGCAACGTGAAGATGGTGTTCGCCGGCCACATTCACCAGATGCGCTACGACGGAGTCAAGGACGGCATCGAGTACGTGACCTTGGGCGCGACCGGCGGAGAGTTCAGCCCGGAGATCCCCAAGGCCGGCCTCCTCCATCACTTCGATGTGGTGACTGTGCGCAAGACCGGGATCTCGCTCGCCGCCATTCCGGTAGGGGTGGTGGTGGATCCTCGGCAGATGACTCCGGAGCGTCTCGAAGATGTCGATCGGCTCCTCGAGGCCACCCACCCCGAGGTCCTGGAGCCTCTGAGTTTCCGCCTCGACGGATCCGCGGAAGGCACCTACCGGCTGCGCGTCCACAATCCCAGCCGGAAGCCGATCGCGATCACCCTGCTCGGGGAGCCGCAGGATTCGGGCGTGCAATTCCTCCCCGATCACGAACACGCCACCTTGCTTCCGCAGGAGTCGAAGGCACTCGAATTCCGCTACTCGAGACTGGCCGGGGGCAATCTCGATCACCTCGCCCGCGCCTCGTTCCGACTCGAACGCGACTACTTGGGGGAAGGACTGCGCATCACGATGCCACCCGTGTTGGTGCCGGTCGAACTGGCGCTCGCGGATGCCGAACCCGACAGCGCGGGCCTACCCAACGGCCGACTCCTCTTGGATGGCAAATCGGGCTGCCTGCGGATTCCCGCCGACGCCGCGGATTTTCCGGACGGCCCGTTCACGGTCGAATCGTGGGTTTATGCATCGAGTTGGAAGGGACGCCGCCCGATCGTCGCGAAGACGGAGTCCAGCGAATGGGGGATCTACGGAGACGAGGGCGATCTCAGTTTCCTCGTGCACGGCGATGGCAAGTACACGAGCGTGGAGGTCAAAGCAGCATTGCGTCCCAAGGTGTGGCACCACCTCGCGGGAGTGTGGGATGGCCAAGAACTCCGCCTTTACTGCGACGGGACACTGATCGGGAAGAAAGCGTTTGTGACCGCCTCCCGAACCCGCAACACCAAGCCGCTGCTCGTGGGGGCCGATCCCAATCGTCAGGGTCGCCCCACCGATTTCTTCGCGGGGGAGATCGACGAAGTGCGGATCTCGACGACCGCCCGCTACGCCGGGGAGTCCTTTTCGCCCGAGCGAAGACACCAATCCGACGAGTCGACCTTCCTGCTCCTCCACCTCGATCGCGATCTCGGGCCGGTCACTCCGGATTCCGGACCGCGCGCGTCCCACCCCGAACGAGTCGGCGCGGCGCGTTGTGTTGTCTACTGAGGAAACGGAATCCGGGCGCTCGCGCGCCTACGAAATCGTCGTGCGCTGATGCTGGCCCAGGAAGCCGAGCAAGATGACGTCGTCCTCCCGGTGGTAGCGGAAGGCGATGCGCACCGAGTAGCGAGGATCGCGATTGGTGCCGCGTCCCAAATGCTCCGTGAGCGCGTAGCGCTGCCCTTTGTAAGTCGCCTCGTACGAAGAGGCATACCGCCCCATCGTCGTGGCCGACTGATGAGGCTGGTAGTTCATGCCGCAGGCCGCAAAACACCGCTCGGCCAGGCTCGGACAAGGCACCCGTCCGGCGCGCGCGTCGCGGTAAGTCGTCGCGAGAAACACCAGCGCGCGGTAGATGGCGGGAGGATCTTGGAACGGGTAGCCCTTCTCTTCGGAAGTGCTGTTGAAGCAGCCGACCAAAGCCTCCGGATGCTCCTCAAGGGCCAAGCGAATCGCTTCGTCCACGCTTTCGATCTTGAGCTTGTGCGCGTCGGAGGTCGGGACGGGCAGCGCCGCGAGAATGCTCGGAAGTGACTGCCCCCCCGAGACACGAACGACCCGCGCGGGATCGAGCGTGGCTTCGATCATGGCGAGGTCTTTTTCCGGCAGTCGGTCCACCAAGATGACGGCCAGGCTCGGATTTTCCGCGATGAGCTGCGCTTGGAACCACCGGCCGTAACGATGGATGGTCGCGCCATCCCACCACTCGAGGCTAATGAGACCCAAATGGTCGCGCAGCATGTCGCGCGCCTCCGGACGAACCGTGCCGCCGAGGATCAGGCCTCGTTGCACCGGGAAGGCACCTTGCAGCGCCTCCTCGTGGTCGGCTTCCGAGGAGGGCAAGGGCTCGAGCACCGGCGCTTCGACCGAGGAGACCTCCGCCGGGGGCGCTTCCGTCAACGCGAGGTCCGCCTGCAACGCCTCGCGCAGGCCCCGGAAAGTCGGACCTTCGAGATAGGCCCGGTGCGCGATCACGCACCGGCGCAGATCTTGGTCACGGCTGCCGAGCGCGAGCACCGCATCGGCGGCCAGGCGCTGGAAGGCGGCCAAACTCTCCGGTTCCGCAGGGACCAGGGTCGGCAGGAAGAGCTTGAGCTGCGCGAGAATTTCCGCGCCTTCGAGGCGTCGACGAGCCGCCTGAGCGATTGCCGCGCGCCGGCGGGCTTCCGTTTTTTGCTCCGCCACCCGGAGGTCTTGGACCCGTTCGTCGAGCGGGCCGTAGCGCGCCTCGAGCCGGCCCACGTAGGAGGACCAGTCGGTGGTGTAGTCTCGATTCAGGGTGGAGAGATAGGGAAGGTTCAGCTCTTTTTGCAGCCCCTGCACCGACCCGAACAGCGTGCGCAGGTGCTTGCGCTGGGACTCGTTCAGGTGGGGGCCTTCGGGGCTGTCTTGGAGCCAACGGGCGCGGGCGAGCAAGAGATCGCAGCGGCCGTGCAGTTCACCCGGCGGCAAACGCTCCGAGTTTTCCTGGAGGGTCAAGAGCTCTTGGTGGCTGCGTTCGACCGAAATCCACCCGGGCCGACGATCGGAATGCGGAGCGACCGCGGGCGGCGGGAGAGGAACCACCAGTGCTGCGGGGCGGGCGGCCGGAGGCACCACCACCAACGTGGGAATGCTCGGAACCACCGGGGTGGGGGCCGGGACCTCCGCGGCGGCCGGGACCGGATCCAGGAGGCTTTTGTGGACGCCGAGCAAGAGCTCGGCGACCTCGTCGAGCAAGTGGCGCGCCTTCCCGAGTTCGGCCCGCGCGGCGGCCTCGTCGTAGGTGCCATCAAGGCGCTTTTCGAGCAAAATCTCGTGGAGAACTTGGACGCGATCCCAAAGCTCACGGCGTGATCGACGGGTTTCGTCGCGCACCCGCGCTTTTTCGCGCTCGCGAATCCCGACCACGTCGGGACCTCGATCGACCAAACACCCTAGGGCATCGGCCAAGTTCTTCAGGCGGTCGTCCATGGCGGCTGAGCAGGGGTGGGAATCCCCTGACCTCCATCTTCGACTGTCTGCAACCCGCTTTCAAATCTGACTGGAGAGGGTTGTTCCCGAAGGCCGAAAGACCGGCTCCCCGGCGACCCAGGCCGGCCCGAGGCCGTTTGCCTCCTCGACCCAAATATCCCCGACTCCGCCGAGTTCCAGGACGCCGAGGCGCCGCCCGAACGCGAGCCCGGCCACGTGGGACCGTCCGGCTGCCGTCTCGAGGTGATTCTGGCGAAAAATCGGACGGCCACTCTCCTCCCACTCGATTTCTCCGGCGCCGTCGGCAAGCCAGGCCGCTCGCAGCCGAGATACGGTCGGGTCGATCATGGTCGACGGAAGCTCCGGTGCGAGTTCGTCCCCGGACCGAATCCGGAAGAGCACCACCGCGCGGACCTTGGCCTTCAGGGCGCCGCGCTGGAAGTCGCGGAGGGACGCCTCACTCGTGCGAGCGGGATCGACGACCACCAAGAAAGTGGTGATTCCCGCCGCGAGGCGAGCCTCAAACTCCGGCACCGCGACACACTCGTGGGCGGAGAGAGGCGCGGACACATGGCCGGCCCGGATTCGACCCGCCTCTACCGCGTAGTGCTCCGCCCCCGTCAACTTGGGCGCGGGGATCGGGCCGGCGTAGGCGATCTGATCCCCGGTCACCGCCACGACCAAACCGGTGGGGTCCGGTCCCACCACCCACGGAATGCGCGGAGGCTTCAAAGTTCGAGCTCTTCGGTGTCCGCGATCAGGGCTCGGCCGGCGTCGATGGTCTCGATGCGCGTTTTCAGGTCCGGGCTCTGATACCAGGGGTTGGCTTCCGCCTCGGCCCCAAGGAGCCGGAAGTAAACGTCGCGTGCGGCGGTGCGATCTCCCCGTTCCAAGTAGAGCCGCGCGAGACGCCGTTGCACCTTGTAGATGAGGTCGGCTTGCCCGGTGGGGGCCCGGGTCTCGAACCACGCCAGCATCTTCTCGTAGGCGTCTTGAGCGCCGGCCGGATCGCCGAGGGCTTCGAGGCCGCGCCCGAGGTTCACCCAAGGTTCGGGGGCGAGCGGGCGCGAGGTCACAACCCAGGTTCGATAGGCGGAGAGGCCGATTTGTTTGTCCGCGCGGGCTTCCGCTCCGGACTTGGTCTTCGAGCGATCGAGGTAAGCGGTCGCTACGCGAAGATGGCCGCGGATGGTCTGCGGGTCCTCCGGACGCAGTCCTTGCATGGTGGCCAGAGTGGACCGCGCTGCTTCGAGATCGCCATCCCTCATCTCCGCCCGCAAGCGGACCGACAGCGCGCTCACGACCGGCTCCGGGAACGCTCGCCACTTCTCTTCGAAGCCAGCGAGCTCGCGGCGTGATTGGATTCGCCACTCCCGAGCTCCCGAATCCTCGCCGGCGACTCGGTCGAGACCCTGGAGGCAGCGCGCCTTCAGGGCCAACGCGGCGGCGTAACGCTGCCGACGCCGCGCATCGCTGGCCCCGGGGTCCGCGTTTTGGCCGAGCCAAGTCTGCAGGTGCTTGAGCCCTTCTTTGAACAGCTTGGCGGCGTCGCGCGGCGACTCCCCGGCCCCGCCTTCGCCGCTGGCACACGCGCTGGTCGCGAGCTGCAGCAACATGCGGCCGCCTCGTTCGCGGCGGAGGAGTCGATCCAAGAACCCTCCCGCCCCGGCGAGCCGGAAGAATTCCGCACGATCGGGCCTAGGCCCGAACTTGAGGAGCAAGGCGGGAAGGAGCACCAAGTCGCAGAGGCTCGCCACCACCATGGCCGCCGCGGTGATCAAGCCGAACTTCATGAGCGGGACAAAATCGGAGAACCCGAGCACCGCGAATCCAAGGACGGACATGAGCGAAGTCGAAAGCACCGGCCAGAGAACCCCGCGCAGGGCGAGCCGGGTAGCCAGCGGGCGCGACTGCGTCGGATCGTAAGTCGAAAGAATGTGGACGGTGTCGTCGACCGCGATGCCGAGCGCGATCGCCCCCACCATCACGGTGGCGACGTCGAGCTTCAGGCCCAGCCAACCGAGTCCGCCGAACATGAGCAGGATCGGCAAGAGGTTCGGAATCGCCCCGATCAAGGCCAGGCGCAGCGAGCGCAGCGTGAGGAGGAGGATGGCCATCACCAGAACGACCGCGGAGACGAGGCTCCAGATCTGACTTTCGATGAGGTACGTCTGCATCCGCACGAGCATCGGGGCTAGCCCAGTGAGCAGGGCGGCGGAGTCGGCGCCCGGTGTATCGAGCGAGGCTCGGATCGGCTCGAGCGCCGCCAGCGTCCGCTTGACCTCGGACACTTCGGTGGAGGCGGTGGCGACCGCGATGCGCAGGGCCGCCTCGCCCGACTCCGGATTCACCCGCACATAGGCGCTCAAGAATCGGCGGAAGGCTTCCCGGTCGTCCGCCGGGAACTTTTCCCAGAGTGGGGACGCGGGTCCAAAGCCCAAGATCCCCGGTAGGAGCGGCGCCATGGCGAGCCCTGCCCGGAGCGGGCCGGAATAGGAGCTATCGATCAACTGATCAGCTCCCAACAGCCCCTCCGAGACCGCGGCTTCAAGAGGAGTCCCGCGAACCTTCAGCTCCAACTCGCGGCGCGCGTAATTGAGCGCATCCAAGAGAGAACTGGCGCGCCGAACGGACGGCAGCGCCGCAGCCTCCTCGGTAGCCTGCGCCAATGGGAGCAAACCCCGGATTGTCAAGATCTTCGAGGCCGGGCCGGTCACCTTCAATTCGACCGGCGAGAGTCCGAAGCCGGCCGCTTGCAGGGCATCCCAGTCCTGCACGACGGGATGCGATCTCGGCAGGAAACGGATCGCGGCCGACTCGATCTCGAGCTTGGGCACTCCGAATGCGGCCACGGCGGCCAGGACGGCAAACGCCGCCAGGACCGGCACCGGCGGCAGCAGGCGGAAATCCTTGGCTTTGGGTCGCTCGGTTGAATCCACGCGCCGACGCGGGACGACTCCGAGGCTCAGGATCGCCGGGAGCAGCGTCGTGGCGACCAACCAGATGAGGAGAATTCCGATGGCGGCCGTGATCCCGAGGTTGCGGATCGGCTCGAGACTCGACGTCACCAGCGAGGCGAAGCCCGCCGCCGTCGCGCCCGCCGCGATCAGATTCGGCTTGAGGACATGGCGACGCGCCCGGTCCGCCGCCAGCGGATTGGGCACACTGGCCCTGTCCTCCTCGGCAAACGCCCGATAGAGATGCAGCGAGCCGGCAAACGCCAACACCATGAGCACGGCGGGGATCGTCGTCGTGATCATGTTCAATGACAGTCCGAAGCCCGCCGCGTAGATCGCGAGGGTGATCGGCAGCGCAACCACGACCGTCGTGGCCAAGACTAAGGCGGCCCGCAGCGAACGCGTGAGCACAGCGAGCACCAGCAGCGCGACGCCGAAGAGGATCGGGAACAGGCGCTTCGTTTGCCCGCGGCTCGCCTGGTCGAGCGCCACATTCAGCGCCGGGCTGCCAGCAAAGCGCCAGGTGCCGCCGGGGATCGGCTCGGTCGCGGACGCGGCCGTGATGCGCTCCGAAAGGGCGGCCCGCTCCTTGCCCGTGACGCCCCGGGCGATCAGCACGACGATCAAGCCGATCGGTCGTCCCTGCGGAGCCTGCGCCAGGAAGGTCCGGGGCACGAGCGGCAGTGCGTCCACCTCGGAGGCTTTTCCGCGCGCCACCAGATCCTGGACCACCGCGAGATCGGAGAGCGCCCGCACTTCGGCCACCACCGGTCGGCTCACGATTCGGGCCTCGAGCAGATCACGATCGGCGGCGAGGATCTTCTCCTTCAATCGCCGCCCCCGTTCGAGGCCGCTCGCGGTCAACAGGTCGGCGTCCTCCTGACCCACCACGTAGAGCTCGTTGCTACCGAACTCGCGACGGAAGGCCTCGAAGCGTTCTCGCTCGGGGTCGCCCTCCACGAGGAAGACATCAATGCTGTTGTCGGTTTCGATGCCCTTCCAGACGAGAGCAGCGATCGAAAGGCCCGCCAACCCCACCCAGGCCAGGATGGTGAGCCAGGGGTGAGCGGCGGGGAAAGAGGGGCGCCCAATGCGAATCATGCGGCGGCAGTCTACTCGCGGCGGCGAGTGGCTGCGCTACCATCGCCCATGGCCGACAAGACCAGGAAATTCTCCGACAACGCCCCGGGCCGCTATTACGTCGATCGCGATTGTGTCCTTTGCACTACCTGCTTCGAACTGGCCGGGGATTTTTTTCCGGTGAGTCGCGACGAAAGTCATCGCTTTGTCGTGCGGCAGCCGAACACCCCCGCGGAAATCGCCAAGGTCGAATCGGCGGTCGCGGGCTGCCCAATGGGGGCGATCGGCGACGACGGGGACACCTGATTACGCGGCCAGCATGGCCAGAAGTTCGCGCTCGGAGAGGGAGGCGGCCTCGATCGTCGGCAGGGCTCGGCCCTGGCGCAGCGGGAGCAGGCGGTCGGCGACCCGGAACAACTCGGACAGCTCGCTCGTCGCCAGAATGATGGAGGTCCCGGCGTCCGCCAGCGTCCGGATAAGCGTGTAAATGTCCTCTTTTGCCTTCGGGTCGATACCCCGCGTCGGCTCATCCAAGAGGAGCACCCGAGGCTGCGATTCGAGTGCCCGGGCCAGCAGCACCTTCTGCTGGTTCCCGCCCGAGAGGCTCCCGATCGAAAGCTCGGGATGGGCGGCGACGATGCCCAGTTCCTCGCGGCGCGTTTCGTAGGCGCGCCGCTCCTCGGACTGGCGCAGCCATCCCCGGATCGCCCGGGGTCGCGACAGAAACAGGTTTTCGCGCACCGTTTGATCGGGGATCACCCCGAGCCGCGCGCGGTCCTCGGTCACCAAGGCAATGCCCATCCGTTGGGCACCGCGGATGGAGTCGAGTCGAATCGGTCGCCCATCGATGCGCACAAACCCCTGCATGCGTTTGCCGTGCTGGCCCGCCAGACATTCGACGAGTTCGGTGCGCCCCGCGCCCATGAGACCGGCGAGCCCCAGAACTTCGCCGGGGAAGAGGGCGAGACTGATGTCGGTGAGTCGGTCCCGGCCGCCCGTCACCGGCGCGGCCAAGAACAGGTTTTGAACCTCTAGGCGCGGCACTCCGCTGCGCTTGCGGGGGGTGCTCCCGTGGCTCGCCGAGACGAGTTCCTTGCCGACCATCGCTTGCACGACCGCTTCGGGGCTGGTCCGCGCGGCCTCCACCGTCAACGCGACCTGGCCGGCGCGAAGGACGGTCACCCGATCCGCCACCGCGAACACTTCGGCGAGACGGTGGGAAATGAAGATCACTCCGACTCCCTCGCGCTTGAGCTTCCGCATCAGTTCGAACAGGCCCGAAACTTCGCGATCCGAGAGGGCCGAGGTCGGCTCATCCATGACCAGGATGCGGCTCGAGCGGTGGAGGGCCCGCGCGATCTCCACGGCCTGCTGTTCGCCGACGCGCAGCGTTTCGGCTGGTCGGTCCGCATCGAGGTGGACTCCGAGGCGCTCCAAGGCGTCGGCGGCAGCGAGGCGCGCGGCGGGCCGGTCGAGGAAGATTCCACGCCGCCGCGGTTCCGCCCCCAGCACCACGTTGGCGGCGACGCTCAAGTCCATCGCCAACCGCAGTTCCTGGTGGATCATGGTGATGCCCGCAGCCTGGGCCTCACGAGGCGAGCGCAGGGGGGTGTCCTGCCCGTCGATCTGAATGGTGCCGCGGTCCGGGCGCAGGGCTCCGGCGAGGATTTTCATCAAAGTCGACTTGCCGGCGCCGTTCAGTCCGAGAAGCGCGTGCACTTCCCCGGCCCTCAGCTCGAAGTCGACCCCGGTGAGCACCTGGTTCGCGCCGAAGGCGTGGTGAATGCCGTGCATCCGCAGCAGAGGTGGCGCCATGCGGAGGATCGTAGACGATTCGGGGCGGGACGCTCGTTCTGGGTCAGGCGATCGTGGGGACCCAAGCGCCAACCACCCGCCCGGCGTGGTTGCGCCGCTCGGGATCCACCATTCCCCGCAAGCGGTCGAGTTCTTCGGTGGTGAGCAGCCCTTGTCGATGCAGCAGCGCCGCCAACAACCGCTCGCTCGCGGGAGTGGAGCCGTCGTCGATGTGGAGAGCGAACCCGATCCCTTCGTCGGGAATGCAGCCGCCGTAGAAGCCCTCCGCGCCGACTTTGGCGAGGACGCGCCCTTCCGTCGCGACGAGCAGCGCGGTGCAGAATCGTTTCTCTCCGGCCAACAGGTGGGGGTGGGCGCGGATCGCCGCGAGGAGTCGCGCACACGCTCTCCGCTGCGCCTCGGAGAACATGGGACCGGGTCGACCGAAGTTGGCGAAGGCACGCGCCGTCGCGTTCAGCGGAAGGACGAAGGTAGGGGCGCTGCAGCCGTCGACGGCGGTTCTCACCGCCTCGGCGGGAATCTCCGCGAACTGCGCGAGCAGCTGCACGATGCCGCGCTGCACGGCGTGGGAGGGCGCGAGGTAGTCGGCCGTCGATTCACCCAGGGCACGAGCCGCGAGCAGCATGCCCGCGTGTTTTCCGGAGCAGTTGTTGTGGAGCGAGGTGGGTTTTTCGCCCCGGCTTCGCAGCGCCGACGCCGCGGCGGCGGACATCGGAGAGTGAGGCGCACAGCCGAGATCGGAAACCGCGAGGCCGCCCTTCTCGAGGAGGGACGCTGCCACGCGAACGTGCTCCGGTTCTCCGTTGTGGGAAGCACACATCAACGCCAGTTCGTCCGCAGTCACTCCGTAGCGATCCACCGCCCCCGAGAGCAAGGGTGGTAGCGCCTGGAAGAACTTCGTCCCCGAACGACAAAAATAGAGTCGCTCGATCTCCCCCGCCGAGGCCATCATCTGCTCTCCCCGGAGCAGTACATATGCTCCGCGGTGCTGACACTCGACGAAGTCCCCGCGGGTCTGATACAGCACCACCGGATTCTCGTAACGGCTGATCATGCGACGCTCATGGTACCTCCCCTCCCGACGTGCGTGGCACCGCCAAAGTCAATGCACCCCGCTCCCTCCCAACGTGCGCGCCACCCCCAGGGTCATGGCACCCCGCTCCCTCCCGACGTGCGTGCCACCCCCCATGGGAACGCGGATCACCAGATCCGCC
>CADEGH010000032.1 GCA_902826835.1 uncultured bacterium
CCTAGGACTCGCCCTGGGGCAAGGATGCAATCGCGGCAAACGCAGTCTCAGCATTGGTTGCCTTGGCGGCGAGCATGAGCCAGGCCCTGAGCTGTCCAGGTTCTCCCGTCGAAATTCTGGAATCCACCGATTCGGGGACGTCCCCGAATCGGGCGCGGAGGACCACCAAGAGGCAGTCTCTGAGAGCTTGGAGTTTACCTTGAGACTCACCCTGGCGAACTCCTTGCTCAACGCCTCGCAAGATTCCTTGTTGGACTCCTTGCTGGATCCCCTCGGCCCGACCTTGGTTTCGCATGAGGTCGCTGTATCTCACGAAGTCTTCTGCCACTTCATCGCCTCCGGATCGGGCCATGGCGTCGACAACCGCACCCAACGCGGGCGCGTCGCGAAACCGCTCCAAGTATCTTATCAGTAAGCCGAGTTCCTCATGACCGGACGGGCGGGTCAGGAGTCGGCGGAGCGGAATCGCAAAGACCGCAATTTTCTCCACCAATGCTGAATCCCGGCCACGCTTCAGGAAGAAAGCCGTCAGTGCTGCCAAGGGCGAGTGGTTGATGATCTTTGCGAGGATTTCTTCGTCGGGGAGGGCCGCGAGATCAGTGACCAGATACCTCAGTTCCGGGAGAATCGGGCGCAGCCGGTTGATGAGCTCGGGGCTTCCCGCCATCAGTTCCGAAAGCCGCCTGGGGGCGGCCCAGGGTTTCGAACCGTGGTGCAAGACGATGGGCAAGATGATCGGAATCGTCGTGGCTTTGGCGTGATCGGTTCGCCACCACCTCCAAATTTCGAGGAGATAGGAAAGCAGGCAATGCCATGAACCGCTGCTCTGAACTTTGGTGCTCCATCAAGATGTACACAAACCCGGGGCGCTCCGCCGCTCCGACCGAAAATAGGAGATCCACCTCTTTATTTCGGAATTCCTCCGTCACAAAGCTCCGCGGCACGAGCTTCAGAGTCTCGAGCTCCAAGGCCTCCAGGATCTCCGCCGGCAAGAACGCCCGCAGATGAGCTGCGGCCTCCTCGGCCCGCCCGAACACCGCCCTCACCAATGAATCGTGCTCCTGCTCGCTCATCCACTTCGCAGACTCCGCCGGGACGTGAGCAGCCACGGAATTGCGAATCTCTATCCGAGCGCCAAAGCCAGTCGGGCGAGCGTTCCGGTTTTCATTAACGGTACATTTCTCCGTCGCCCGTAACATTCCAAGGCATCCGGTGGTCATCCCACCATCGACCATCCACCCCAGGAGTGCGAATCAGCACGTCCACCACGATTGGGGGCCTGCCGGACAAGGGTCGTCGAGAGTCGCCTTTGAGGTCGCCACCGGCTACGATGCCGGCATGAGCGCGACGGATCGGACGCACAAGGACTTGCGACTCTGGCGCCGCGTCGATGCCGCAACCCACTGGATTCTGGCGCAGCTACGTCCGCTCGATCACTGGGTCCAAAAGCGCATGCGACACGATGCCCAAGGGCATTTTGTGCGACTGACAGTCCCGATGGTCCTGGCGCTGCTAGGCCTAGTGGATTGGACCCTTCTCGATCGTGGGGTCTGGCGGAATTGCGGAACGTCCTTTCTTGCCTGGGAGTTTGCGGGCAACGCCGAGGCCGCCGTGCACGCCCTCGATCAACATTTTCGTTCTCTCGAATCTTGGGCGGGAGAGCCATTCGACACTCAGGGGTTTGGGTTCCTACCCCTTCGACGTCTCACGATCGGCGCGCTCGTCGTGGGAGTCGGCATCCTCGGTCTTTGGGCCCTGCGTCAGTCGTTGGCTCGCATCGCGTTGCCCAAACTCCGATCGGTCGGACTCGGAGACCTACCGACCGCTCAACCGATATCACGTTTATTGTGGTTCATGATTCTGGTCGGACAATCCACGCTCGGCTTGATCGGCCTGAGCTTTTACTGGCAGTCCAGGGCGTTCTGGAAGTCGGGGTCCTTCGGCCTCGATCTCGACCGGGAACTTCTAGCCCATCGCCTGCTGCCTCCGCTCACGACCCTTGCCGCCCTCGTCGCGTGGGCCGCGGGCCTCTGCGGCGTCTTCCACCTCGTCTGGCTCGGCATCAAGGAATTGCGCCCCTCCCGCGCGGGCGCCCAGGTTTGGGCCCGGACGCCATCTTCCGCCTCGCTCTCTCGTGCGCTTCAGCGACTGCGATCGACCCCGGCTCACCGCCGCGCCCTCCCGGTGGCTCTGGCGAGTGGCCTCGTCTTCTCTTCCGCAACCTGGTGGTTCGCTCCCACCTGGGCTTCCACCGCGGTCGCCGTGCTTTTGGTCACCGCCTTGATGGTGCTCGTGATTGCCGCCTTGACCACGCGGCCAACCCGGGTGTTTGCCCCGACGGCCACTGCCATCAAACCGACTCCGAGGTTGCACCGATCAACCATCGTCGACTTGGTGACCATTCCCTCCGGCTCGTTCTTGATGGGCAGTCCGCCATCCGAAGAGGATCGACACGGTGATGAGAGCCCAGTGCATCCCGTTCGTCTGAGCGCGTTCCAACTGACGGCCACGCCGATCACCGAATCGCAGTGGAATTGCGTCATGGAGCCGAAGCGGACAATCGGGGATCTCGAGAAGGCGCTTCCGAGAGCGGCTGTGAGTTGGTTGGATGCCGTCCGGTTCTGCAACGCGCTCTCCAGGCTGGAAGGGCTGAAGTCAGCCTATGTGATCCGACCGATCCTGCTTCGCCGGCTGCCCTGGGTCGACTCAGCAAGGCTTGTGCGCTCGCGAAGCGGTTACCGCCTCCCCACCGAAGCCCAGTGGGAGTATGCCTGTCGGGCGGGGACCACCACCCGGTATTCGTCAGGAAACTCGATGACCGACCTGGGCCGCATCGGTTGGTTTCGCGACAACAGCGCGGGTCACCGTGTTCTCGTTGCCCAAAAGCCTCCCAACAAACTCGGCCTCTACGACATGCACGGAAACGTCTGGGAGTGGTGTCAGGATTGGTACGGCGCCTACGAGGAGCATGAATCGGAAGATCCCGACGGCCCGCCCAACGGCTCCGGCCGCGTGCTGCGCGGCGGGTCCTTCTGGGTCGGTGCCTGGTGGTGTCGTTCCGCCAGCCGCAGCGGGTGGAGCCCCGGGCTCAGGCTCGACTACGTCGGCTTCCGGGTCGTCCTCCCGGTCCCCCCCGAGTCGGGTAGGCCCTAGGCCCTTGAACATTGGTTGTGCTGGAAGTCGGCAGAGTCTAATCCCGTCGGCCACGATTGCCGCCTGTCGGCCATTCTGGTCGAAGGTGAGCGATTCATGGTCTCTTGGAAATGCGGCCCGAGCGTTGAACGCGCCACTCGCGCGAGGATGACTAGGTCAGCAGTGCGCGGCTAGGGATCACCGGGCTCGGGAAGAAGTCGGAAAGACGCCTCCCGGCGAAAGTGGCTCGGAATGCGTGGAATCGCCCGCGAGTACGGGCGAGCTTCTCGCTGGCGAGTTCGATGACGGCCGACGGGGGGCCCTCGACGCCCTGGAGTTGAGGTTTGACAGAAGCCGGCAGGTTCGGGCCGGATGCGGCGGATCCGGCCGTTTCCCGGCCGTCTTGCCGGATTCGACCACAACCCAAGCTCAAGAATCTAGCGCCGATTCGGCTCGGGGGGGACCGGGAGGACGACCCGGAAGCCGACGTAGCCGTCCCAGAACCCGGGGTACCACCTGAAGCGGAAGGCGGAACGACACCCCCAGGCAACGAACCCGAAGGACCCGCCGCGCAACACGCGGACGGAGTCGCTGGGCTGGTCTGCCGTCTCTTTCGCGTGGAGCGGATTGTAGGTGCCTGGGTACCAGTCTTGGCACCACTCCATGGCATTCCCATGCACGTCATGAAGGCCGAAGGGGTTGGCAGGCTTCTCGGCCACGGGGTGAGCGGACCGCAGGGCTTCCTCTTGACCTTCCCGCTTCACCAGGGAGTTGGCCCAGTACCAATCCACTCGATCCAGATCGATGTCCGAATCGCCGGACCAAAATCGAGTCGACGTACCGGCCCGACAGGCGTACTCCCACTGAGCTTCGGTCGGCAGTCGATACCCGGAGCGTTCAGGGAGGAGAGTGAGGTCGTTCGTGTCGTAGGCCGGTTCGAGCCCTTCCTTGACCGATAGAACGTTGCAGAACTGCACCGCCTCCAACCACGATACACCAGTCGCCGGGAGTTGGCTGTTGATTCCGGCTGGCCCCCACACCTCGCTCCAGCCAACCACAGACGCGTACTGCGAACGAGTGACCTCGGTTCGTCCGATGCAAAAGCCGCTCAGGGTCACCCAATGTTGCGGCCCCTCGTCGCTCTCGTGCCCGACCTCCGATTCGGGGCTGCCCATCAAGAAATGGCCGGCCGGGATAGCGGCAAGATCGATGAGCTGGGCGGGAGCGATGTTGAGTCGGAGAGTGCTCGGGTGGGCTCTGGAAGATTGGTTGGACTCTAGGTTGGCGGTGATCCCATAACCCACTTTGGTCTTGGACTTCGCGTCGGCCTCTTGCAGAAGAACATCGGCGCGCTCAGCCACCATCGAACCCCACTGTGCTTCAGAGGTGCGGCCGGTTCGAAGCCTGCTCAGAATCGCCTCGGCCCGGTTGGACGCATGGGTCACCACCACCACGGCGCCATCGGTGAAATGGAATGGACCTTCTCGAGCCAACCAACCTTCCAGTGCGTCAGTCGCGTCCGCGCCCAGGAACACGAGATCGACGTTCCCGCCGTCCAGGAGCCGGGCGGCGAGCTTCTGAGCGCCAGCATCTTCCTTGCTGTAGTCGAGGAGGGCGATCACCTGCCGTGGGAGACTTGGTCGCTCCGTCCGTTGCGGGTCTCGCCGGATCCCACGGCGCAGGCAGACGGATTCACCGAACCACTCCGCGCTTGCAGCGCGTTTCGAGCTCCAGTCCACCTGCACGTCCGATCGCCCCCGCATCGGAACAGCACGTTCGTGGACTCGCGTGCGCACCCATGCCGTCGGCCTGGCCGCCAAGGTTCCAAAACCCTGGGTGTAAGAGACGGACCCGGACAATCCGAAGTGCTCGAACTGCACTGGTCGGAACGCCTGCCATCCTGCCCACAGGGCGAGGCTTAGGCAGATGCCAGCTCCGAGCCCGAGCGTGGCCACCGCAAGTTGAGGCCACACGACGCGGAGCGTCGGTTCGAGCCCCCCCGCGGCAAAACCCAAGTGACCGAGGATCTCGCGCGAACTTTCGGCGAGGAACGGTGCCTCCCACACCCAAGGGAGTACTACGGGATGAGTCTCGTGACCGTCGAAGTCGTCTTCCGTAGATTCCGGAGAAGGAGGAGGCACCTGGTCCGCGGCGTAGTACGAGGACAACCGGGATCGCAGGACCTCGGCATAACCTCCTTCGGCCAAAGCACGCAACGAGAGGGCAGCGTCGTTGGGATTGTCCCACAGGTTCAAGAGCGCCAGGTCCAAGGCGATGCCCGCCCGACCCAGGGGATCGGCAGTGGCATCAGACCGGGAGTCTTCGTCCTTCTGAACCTCGCTGAGCCGATTCCGCCAGAACGAGAGAGCTCGGGCTGGCCAGGAATCGGCCGGAAATCCGGCTTCGAAGGCCGTGGTCTGCATCAGCCAGGCAGGAAGTTCCGTTCTCAACCGAGGATGAAATTCGGAGAGACCACTCGTGGAGCGCACGCCGGTGAGGGATTTGATTTCCTCGAGGCGCCACGGATCGACGAGGAGTTTCATCGCTCGGCGCAAAGCGTGGGCGTCGGAGTCCGTGAAGCGTCGACCGGCAAGCGCGAGCCCGGCGGCCCAGGCTCGAAGTTCGGTATCGAGGCCTTTGGGCGGCCTTCTCCCCGTCGAGATCGCGGCGGTCGAGCCGCTCAGCCGCTGGGCCAGATCGCGAAGAGGGCACCAAACAAGGTGATGCCGGTCCAGAGCTGCCACCTTGCCGGTGGTGATCTCCCGGTCGATTCCCACCGCAACCCGCGGCCACTGGGAGAGCGAATTCCAGAGGGGCTCGAGTTCCCAGCGCTCGGTGGCGTGTTGATCGGCAGCCTCGATCCCTTCCCCCAGGGTGAGGATGCCGAGAACGACCTGCTCCCTCGCCCCTTCCGCGTGCGCGGGCGTGAACGTCTCGCCGCTGTCGTCCCAGGTGACTTCTCGGGGGGTGCGGTGGAAGCTGCCGGTGCGCACCGGCAACCCCGATCGCGTCAAATCCGTGGCGATTTCGGCCGCGACCTGGGCTACCCGGTGCGCTTCCGGATGATCCTCGCGCCACAGCCAGACCTCCCTGGGGTAACGAGCCGCCTCGTACACCAACGTGAGCACACCCCCGCCGCGGGCGGTCTTGGTCACCGTCGAACCCACGTCGATTCGCTCCGTCCACTCCTCGCTGACGAAGTGCTCCACGTTCCAGATGAGTGCCCGTTTGGTCTCAGAAGGGAGATGAGAGACCACGGTCGGGCAGGGAAGAAGAATTGCGGGGGGCGGGGGGCCTCGCTTGCGTCGCGAGCGGTAGACGACCCGTTGGGCCCGATGCCGAAGGAGAAGAAACGCCGAGAGCAAAGCGGCGGACAGGGTTCCCGACAGGAAACCGAGGGTCATCGCGCTCGGAGTTCTCGGCACAATCCGGATCGTCGGCAACCAATCCTCGACCCACGGCCAGACGTGGTACCAAATCGGGAGTTCGAGGGGCCGGTTCGGCTCGACTCTCAGGTCATTCGGGACGGGAGTAGTCAGGGCGGGCTCAACGGGGGGCGCTTCGGCGGCAATCGGAGGGGAGGGAACCGCGACGGGGGGCGCAGGGATCAGGTAAGGGAGCGCCAGCACCAAAAGGGCCGCCCCCGCCAAGATGGCCGGTGCTCGGCTTCGCCACGGCGAAATGGGTCGGCGAAAGCGAGGCAAGGGAGTGTCCAGCAATGGCGGAATCTGCCGGATTGGTGCCGCGGGTGCCACCGACGCTACCGGGGCCTTCTCTTCGAAGAAACCCTGAGCGAGGGCATCGCCGGCATCACCCATCCAGGACACCACTTCGCGATCGACGAGCAGCCGAGAGGATTCATCTTTAGCCAGGACCGAGACGAGAATGTGCCGCAGGGTGGATGATTCGCCCGGGGGCTGCTGGTTGAAAATGGTGTCCAGCCAGCGCATTTCCCGCACGCCGATTTCCACCCCGCGAAGCCGGAGCCGTTCCAAAAGGAGGGCGAGGGTGAGCGCACGAGTCACGGCAGTTTTTCGCGGTCGTCCTGGAGTTTCACGAGGGTCTCGATTCCGGGAAGATCCCGGAGCCGGGCGGCGGTTAGTTGTGCTTGGGTGGTCTGGCCCGCGTCCAAAACCGCCAACCAGGTCAGGAGTTCGGCCAGCGAAGGCTCTCGCTCCAGGGACCCTAATGCCTGCACCCTTTGGAACTGACGGAGGGCCTCCTCCAACACGTCGTGGGGAAGCTCCCCAAACAGGGCATCTCGCCGACGGCGGGCAATAGCCGCCATTTTTTCGAAGTTGTGTTCGATGTGAAACGCGACGCAGCGGCGAAGGAAGGCATCCGGAAGGCGGCGCTCCGCATTGCTGGTCACCACCACGATGGGCGGGCGGGTGGGATCCTTCAGTGAGATCTTCACTTTCGGCTCGAAAGGATGATCGAATTCGTGCTGATCCAGTTCGTTCAAGAGGTCGTTGGGGAAGTCACGGGGAGCCTTGTCGATTTCGTCGATCAGCAGAACGGAACGCTCACGGTCCCTGAACGCATTCCACAGAGGACCCGCTTTCAAGAATTCCCTCTGGGTCCGTTCAGCGCTCTTCGTGTCGTGGGCGTAGCGCAGATACGCCACGGCGTCGAAGTGGTATTTGAGGTCGGTCGCCGTCGAGGTCGACTTGACATGAAAGACGTGGAGCTGGATTCCGAAGTATTCACTCAGATAGTGGGCGAGATGGGACTTACCCGTGCCGGGTTTCCCGGTCACGAGCAAAGGCGCCCCGACCGTGATGGCACAATTGACGGCGGTTTCCAGCCCCTCGTCCAAGACGTAGTCCTTGGCGCTGGAGCCGAAGTTCCGGAGGCCTTCGGGCACTTGCCTCCGGTCGAGGCGTTTCTTGGCAGAAATTGTGGACTCACCTCGACCGACCTCGCGCTGAACGATGCGGAATGGCGCACGGTCTGATTGGGGGATATTCATGAAGCTTCGGCTCCTTGCCCGGCGCTCAGTATTCCGAGCGCGTCTTCCCAGTTGCCATCGACAATGCGATTGACGAGGTTCTTGGTCCGCATGAAATCGCCGTCGCCGAGTTCGTGGACCTTCTTGGCAATGACGTGAAGAATTGGCGGGTGATCCCCGTCCTGGCGGCCTTTGAGTTGGTCGAACTCGTAAAGACATTCCTGCACGTGTTTCAGGCTCGGACTCTGCATCATCGGATACACGGAGGTCGTCAATCGTGGGCGAGTGCGCTCCAGCGCTTCGTTCTCGATGCTCGAGCGCAAGTCGGCGGGGTCAATTTCATCGACTTTGAGGCCGACGATGTTCAGCAAGATGGTTCGCGGCAACAGCGCGACTTGCGCGAGGCAGTCCCGGAGTGCGTTGTGATGCCGCCGAATCTGCTGGATCCAGTCGGCGCGATCACCATCTTCCGCAGGAAGATCTTGCCAGTCGGCAATGAGGACCACCGGAGTGTGGGAGGCCGCGGCACCGCGCACCAAGGAGCCGAAGGAAGAGCGGAAATCAGCGCCTCCGCTCGCTTGTGCCAGCCCACTGCGCAAATGGTCACAAAGGTGGTCGGAGTAGGCATGATCCGAACTTTCGAGAAACGCCCTGGGGATTCGGACGAGCGCGACCGCATGGCCTTTGAGCTTTTTGTCCAAGAATTGACGAATGTGCTCGGCGATGCTCCGCACCTCCTCCAATTTCTTGCCCGGCACGAGAGCTAAAATGGTACCCCAGGTACCGCGCTCGAAGGTTGTTTCACAGTCCTTCTTGGCGGTATCTCGTTGTTCGATGCGATCCAGCACGCTCGCAGCATCGGGGAGTCGGCCGCGCCCGAGCGAAGCCGCGGCAAATTCCAGTCGAGAAGCTCGCCAGAAGCGACTATGAACGTTTTCCGATAGCAGCGACGAGGGTGACCATTCCCCCGATGCCGACTGCACCAATCGATCGAGGATCGTGCGCGCGCGGTCGGCAGCCTCCCGAAGCAGGGCGGCGTTGCGTTCGTCGCTGCGTGCCAAATGCAGGATGAGTGTGGTGGTGGATCCGAGGTCGACCGAAGCGATTTCACCCCAAACTCCGTAGGCCAGCACGACGACGAGGGCTGCCCCTTGGCCCCACGCCGATAGAGGGAGCCATTGTTCGCCGCCCTTGGCCGCCAGACTGAATTCCAGCGAACCGTTCAAGGCTCGGCGGACTGGTCCGAGAATGACTCGAATCTCGCTGCGGAGTGGCGTGGACGCCTGAAAATCGGCTTGGTGCGAGACGAGCCGGAACGAGGAATGCAGTTCTTTCCTGACGAAACGCTCCACGGCTTGGACGGCGGAATGGGTTCCGAGGTTAGTGGACTGGTGGGCGGTGATGGCGAATGCAAGGGGGCGTCGGAGTTCGACCCTGGGAAGTGCTTCCGAAGGAGTACGAAGAAATTCCACCTGCCAATACGGTCGAAGCGAAACGCCGTTCCACTCGAGAGTGTCCCAGGGGAGGTGGAGCAGGGCTATAGTGGCCGGCCCGATCGCGACTTGCAGGAGAACCGCGCTGGTCGTCACGTTGGCGCTACGGCCGGCACTGGCCGGGGCAAGTCTCGGGAGAAGCCTCTGAGTCAGGACATCCCCCGGAAAGATGGTCTGTAGGGTATCCGCACTGCGTGCTTCGCTCGGGAAGGTGCCCGTCGCTTCCGCCTCGATGGCCCCGTGTGCAATCTTGTAGATCCACTTCCACTCTGCGCCGCGGCCGGTTGGCGAACCCGAGACTTGCAGAAGTATGGCGCCGTCGGCGCTCGCGGCAGGGTCGCTCTGGGTGGATGCAGAGGGGGTGTCTTGGCCGAGGTTGAGCAAGGATGAGATCTTCTCGATCACGGGCGTGGCCCAGCCCGTGTTCGCAGGCAGGGTGAGCAAGGTTTGCGACCGGGAATTGGGGGTCCATGTCACCGTCGACCCGTTCTTCTCAGACAGTAGAAGCGCATTCGAAGCCGCCGCGACCACCAGTTGGGTCTTGCATCCCCTGAGCTTTGCTGACTGCGGGTAACTGAGCGGACCCGTATCCAAGAGCCACACCACGAGATCGTGCGCCTCCATGGTGGCTGCGCAGGTGGATCCGTTACGGGACCCCACCTCAACGTCGTGCGGCGACCACCATTCGATTTCGGCCGCGGTGTCCAATCGAGCTCGCACACCCTGGACGATCTCCTGGTGCGATCCGCTCGCCACGATCATGACCTTGAATTTGGTTGCCGCCATTCGCCGGTAGTCTATGGTCGGTCGGCCGCCGTGGCTACGGGCATTTCGACGCCGAGCCCACGTGCCGACCGACTTGAATCACGACTGACGAGGCAGATGAAACTCACGAACTTCAAAGTCCGAGACATCGGGCTGATCCAAAGCGTGGATGTGCCTTTTCTCGCCGAAGACCGGAATTCTCCGAGACGCTGGACCATCCTCACCGGCATCAACGGCACCGGGAAGACGAGCCTCCTTCAAACCCTCGCAATCGGTTTGGCCGCGAAGGAGCTCCGAAGTCAAGTCGCGAACCTGCGAACGGCCCGCCCAGGACCCCGGGGAAGAATCCAGTCTACTCTGAGCGGCTCGGACTCCTTCATCGATCTCAAGTGGCAGGCGCAAACCAACCAGTGGGTCGATCGGTCGGGAGCCACTGCCGAAGGATCGCCTCCGGAAGTCCTTGTCTTGGGGTACGGAGTGAATCGCTCCTTCTCGTTCGAACCTCGCCAATTCAATGAAAGCCTGGATCCGTCCGCTCTTCGAATCGGGACGCTCTTCGGAGCCCCTGGTCCCCTCTTGGGGCCGGACTTTGCTGGTTTGTTCCGGAGCCGGAAGCAGGAGACGCTCTTTGAGCGCTACACCCAAGCTCTGCGCGGAGCTCTTCTGTCATCGGCCGGACAAAAACCTCTGATCGAGTGGATCGATCGAACCCGCATCGAAGCCACTGACGGGGGCTTCTTTCGGCTGTCCCAGGACCTTGATGACAGCAGGTTGGGTATCAAACTCGCGGATGCCGAAATGGAGGTCCCTTTCTACGCCCTTCCTCAGGGCTGCCAATCGATCGTCCTGTTGATCGGGGACATCCTGGGCCAGGCGATGCAGAGCAACGAGGGTATAGAGTCCTGCCACGAGATCGAGGCGATTGTCCTGATCGATGAGATCGATCTGCACCTCCATCCGCAATGGCAGCGGCTGATTGTGCCCATTTTGGACGAGATTTTCCCTAAGGTTCAGTTCATGGTGACCACGCACTCGCCGCTCGTTCTTTCGGGATGTGAGTCGGGCGCAATCTTCGAACTCGAGAATCGTCGGAGTGGGATCACCGTCACCGAGCAGCCTCGAGAATGGCATCCCGGAAAAATGGAATGGTCGGACCTCCTCTCCGCGTACTTCGGAGTGTCGCGGGCGATGGCGCCGGATATCGTGAAGAAGGAGCGACGATTCCTGCAGCTTCTCGCTAAGTCCCAGGCCAAGCCGAACCGTCAGGGTACACAGACGAATTCGGAGCTCTCAACTCTGCAGAAAGAACTCGAGGGAATTTGGGCCCCTGAATTTGTCCCGGTCCGGCGTCCGAGAAAAGCGACAAAGAAGATCAACCAGCCTGCGAAGAAAAAAGCCAACAATAAGGAGGCGCCTCGTGCTCAGGGTCGGAAGTCTCAACGATGACAAGGCGAGGGCAATCCTCGAGCGCGGGCGGAGCGAGCTTCCGAGGCTCGAAGCCGCCGCCAAGAACGGCACACTGAAGTCAAAGGACTTCGACGCCGAAATCTACGGCTGTCGCACCGTCAAAGATGCTCTCTGGAAGACCCAGTCGGCGCGCTGCTGCTTTTGCGAGCGCGACTATGAAAGTTCTCACTCGACGGTCGAACACTTCCGCCCAAAGACCTCGGCCAGGCGGTCGGCTGACCAGATCGACCCCGGGTATTGGTGGTTGGCTTACGATCCCGACAATTTGCTTTTCGCCTGCGTGGTGTGCAACAATTTGAAGCGAGACTGGTTCCCTCTAGCCCCGCGCAGTCCGGTCCTGAGTCCGGATCGGAAGAAGGGAAGTCGGCGGGAGCGGCCCATGCTCCTCGATCCTCGTCGCGATGATCCAGCGGCGCACCTGACCTACGTCTGGTGGGATCGACTCCAGTCGTATGCGATTGCCGCCTTGAGCGATCGCGGGCTCAAAACCATCGAGATCCTCGGGCTCGATCGAGAAGCCCTGGTCTGGCTCCGGCGGCGCTACTACCATTATTATCTGGCACCGATCATCGCGAGCGTTGAGGAAGCCTCGAAACAGAGGCCGCTTCTTCCGTCCCCTGTGCGCGAGCTCGCTGGTCCCGACGCCACCCTCGGCTTCTTCACGCGCTGTGTGCTCCTACACCGAGGATTCTTGCCGCACGCAGTGGCGAAGGCGGCTCGCGCGTGACGAGGAGATCTCCGGCACGACGGGCCCCGGGTCCTCGATGTGTGGAGCCGCCGACGGAACTATCGCCAATCAGAAGGTGACGCGCTTCAGGGCGGAGACTTGGAGGGCACCGCCGGGCGCGAAGGCGATGACACGGGCGTCCAAGGTGAGGCCGAGAGGGAGAGAGCCAGGGCCGGCGGCGAGAGAATAAGTGCCAGTGGAGCTGGTCTGCACGTGGAAGGGATGCGTGCCAATCGGGAGGAGGAGATAGTAAAAAGCATCAGCGCCGAGACCGAGAACGGGGCCACAGCCAAGGGGACCGGTGGTTTGGAGCGATATGAGCGTCCACATCTCGGAATTGGGGGCAGCGCCGCTGACTTGAAGACTTACGTCCCCGGCGCCCGAGGTGGTCAGGCTAAATGGAAAGTCGCCAAGACTGTCGAGTACTTGGAGTTGCGGGGTGAGCAGGATGATGACCCCGCCCGCGCCCTGGCTTCCTGAATAAGGCCCGACCACGAATCGGCGCTCTCCACCACGAGGCGAAGTGGTGCGGGTGCGGAATCCCAGGACGTTGGCGGCGACAAACACCGAATCGTTCGCGGACACTACAGTGCTGCCCGGGAAGGTGAAATTGATGGCTCCGCCCAGGGAATAGCCGGAGATGTCGACGACATCGGCGGAACAGTTGCGTATTTCGATCCAGGCGCGGGAAGGGTCGGAGGGACTCGGGTCGGAAGCCGCGATGCGAAGGCCGGTCGGTATCGACTGGGCCGGCGGAACGATCCCGCCGGAGCTGGTGCTGTGCGTGTTGTAAAGGTGGGTACGGCGCGTGGCGAGGAAAGCGGTAGAGATCTCGTTGGAGGCAGCGGTGAAGGTCAGGGCTTGGCTTTCGTAGTTCGGGACCCCCCAGGCCGCCTGGTCAAGATTACAGTCGGCGAGCATTTGGGTCTGGAGTTGGGCAATGCGCGACTCCAAGAAGAGGGCGGCGGGAGGAGTTCCCGGCGCTTGTAAACGCATATCCATGAGCGTGCGCAGGCGGCGCGCGTACATCGCCTGGAGGCGAGGCACGCGGTACACCGCGTCGATGAGACGATTCCAGAATCCGTCGACCTTCGGATGCGCTTGGTCTCCGTGGAGCGGATGACTGTAGGGATCCACGTTGGCCCAGATCGTGTCGTTGAGCACCCCGCCTTGGAGGGTGTAATTGCGTCCCCAAGTCAGGTCCTTGTCCCAAGGGAGGAACATCCACTCCTGATCGGTGTTGGTCTCGCGAAACAAGTAGTAGTTCTTCGCCACGTGATCGTTGTCGTGCATGATCGAGGTGGCGGCGAGGTAAGAGAGCACTTTCGGAATATCGAGATTGTCGAAAAGGAAGGTTTCAAGGGCGGTGCCGGTCAGTTGAATTCCCGAGACCAACGCGGCGAGGTCGGCGGTTCCTTCGTAGAGGCGAGTTTGTTTCTCGACGCCGGAAGATGCCGACGTGCATTCGTTGTACATTTTGTACAAAGCACCGTAGTCGTCGAGATTGTTGCGTCGCAAGAGCCGAACGTCCGGCTGCTCGATGAAGGTGGCAACGCTGTGGAACACGTTGTTGCGCTGCACACGGATCGGGAATGCGAACGAACCCGGAGCGCCGGCGTCGCGGTAGAGATCGTAGGAAAGCACGTTGCGGATGAAGGACTTGTCTCCCCAAGTGCTGTTGAGGTTGAATTCCTCTACCGGCTCCTCGTTCGCGCTGTATCGGAAGTGGTATCCGGAATTGAAGTCGAACTTGTAGCTGATCTTCGGCCAACTCGTGGAGGAGCCGCCTCGAAGGCGCACATCGACGTTGTCGTAGAGAGTGCCCAGGTACCAAACCGAACAACGGGTACCGGTCGAGGTCATGGCGGCGGTCGAATTCTGCACGTACCAGTGCAGTATGGGCAGGGCCGAGGTCACTCCCGGGTTGGCGATGATCGTGCCACGATACTCCGGCGAATTCGTCGCGCTGAGGTAGGTCGGGTTCTTGGGCAGACCGCCCGCGGAATCCGTGCCGGTCACGCGCCAGCGCACCATGTCTCCGGCAACCGAAGCGCTGGCGGGAATCGTGGCGGACCAGTTGTTGCCGTTCGCGGTCATGGGAACGACGACTTCGGCGCCGTAGTTGACGCGGTAGCGAAGCGTCGCCGAACTGATGCTGATTCCGGGATTGACCAGCGACGAGGCCGTGACCGTGATCACGCTCGTGTCGGTCGGCTGGGCCGGGGTGTGCACAACGTTGACGATGCCGCTGGTACCGAGGCCATTGGGAAGGCCGGGAGTGGGAGTGAGATAAACCCGATTGGTGGTCGAGGCACCCGCATAGCCCCATGAGATGTCCGGGTGCTGAGGCGGGTACTGGGGACCGACTTCGGAGGCGACCGTGACCCCATCGGCCATCACGATGGCAAGATACTCTCCGCCGGCCGAGAGTCTGAAGTTGGTGTGCAACTGCTGCCCTGCCACGGAGCGGTTCTTCCCGGACGCAAAGATGACGACGTACGCTCCACCGAACAGCGTGACGTTCGGGAACCGCCATTTCGTCAACTCTAGAGCGTCGTCGGTCAGGTACCAACCGCTGATGTTGATCGCGAACGGCGACGCATTGCGGATCTCGATCCAGTCGGAGGACTCGCCGTCTTGGTCCGAGATGGCCAGGTTGTTCTCCGCCATGATTTCGTTGATGACCACCTGGGCGAGGGTGGGGGCGGTGAGGGCGAGGCCGAGCAGGAAGAAGGTCTTGGGCAAGATCGCGCGCATGCCGGAGTCTACCGGGGACGGGGGCCGCAGCCGCTCGGAACTCCTTCGGAAACCATGGTTGCAGATCGCGAGATGGGAGGGGTGCCAGGAGGGGGCGAATTCTCGCCCGATCCGGGGACCCAATGAGGCGTGGGGTCCGATGGTCGGGAGACGTCCGACCCGAGTTTGGTGAGCGTTAGAATCACCCTATGGATGAGTCTTCGCTCGAAGCCCGCCGCCGCGCCCGATCGCAGTGGCCGGTTCGACTTTTTTGGCTTGGACGCGAGCCCAGTGACGACCTCACCGAGTCGACGTCACCAGAGGAGAGGCTCGATATGATGTGGCCGCTGGCGCTCGATGCTTGGGCAAGCGCCGGCCTTTCCATCCCCGACTACCCTCGCGACCAGACACCGGTCCGGGTTTTCTTTGACCAAGACGACCCGGAGTTCGTGAGTGGATGAGGGGGCGCGACGGCGCCGGAGGCGTTCGGGAAAGATCTCGGGAGCGAACATCGGAGGTGGGGGCAGTTTCTGAGGTTCTGTTCTTGTTGCCTGAGGGGGCGTGGCGCCGGTGGCGGGCGAATCTGGTGATCCGCGCTCCCATCCTAGGTGATCAGGGCGCTTGGGGGGGGCGTTTTGGGGGTCGGGGGTGACGTAACGGGTGGAGCGGCGGCGCCTCTTGGTGCGGAAAAGGAGTCCGCATGCGGTCCGCACTCGCGCTCGGTTTGGTGGTCCTCGGGGTCGGTGGCCTCTTTGGACAGTTCTCGATCAGCTCGATCACTCCGAGCTCGTCGGTTTTGGGTACGAACCCGGTGACCATCGTCGTCAGCGGGGGGCTCTTCAGCGCTGGAAACATCATCGTGTTCGATGGGGTCAACCGTACGACCACTTTCAATTCGGCGACGCAACTTTCGGCCACAATTCCCGCCGCCGACCTCACGCACGGAAGTCACGCCCTCAGGGTTCGGCTTTCAATTTTCAGTGTGACTTCGACCAACACGGTGACCTTCACCGTGAACAACCCTACCCCGACCATTGCTTCGATGAATCCGACTTCGAAGGTCATCAACGGTTCGGGAATTTCGATGACGATCCAGGGCGCCAACTTTATGCCCGGCGCGATCATCCGATTCAACGGTACGGCGCTCACGACCAGCGTATTGAGCTCGACCCTCGTCGGTGCGAATCTCGCTGCGTCACTGTTCACGACGGCGGGGGTCGTCCCGGTTCGCGTCGAAAACCCGGCCCCCTCCACTGGGCCCTCGACCTCGGTCAATTTCACCATCAATAACCCGGCCCCGACGCTGATTTCGGTCACGCCCGGTTCAGTGACCACTGGCGCCGCTTCCGCCACCTTGAGTCTCGGCGGTACGGGATTTCAGCCAGCCTCTGTAGTCGAATTGAATGGGACCCCACTCGCGACGACGTTCAACTCTTCGATTTCGTTGAGCGCTCAGATCCCCGGTTCGTTGCTGCTCTCGAGTGGCAATCGGGCAGTCACGGTGATCAACGAAGCCCCAGGCGGGGGGACATCCGCGGCTATCAACTTGACGATTGCAAACCCCACGCCGTTCTTGCTCGCTTTCAACCCGAGTCTGATCACCCAGACCAATAACCCGGTTTTCATGAGCCTCTCCGGCGGGGGATTGGTCCAGGAGAGTGTGGTCGAAGTCGGGCCGGCTCCATTTGTGGTAATCCCGTCGACATTTTCCAACGGCACGTTGCTCGCCACGCTGCCGACATCGATCACCGCCGTGTTGGGAGCGCGTCAAGTCCGGATCGTGAACCCCGCACCCGGTGGGGGCACGACCGCGGCCCAAAATTTCACCGTCGTCGCGGCGCAACCTCAAATAACGAGCATCAGCCCGGCGTTGATACCAGCCGGAACCAGCAATCCGGTGCTCACGATCAACGGCACGGGCTTTCATTCCGCCTGCCGGGTGACGGTGGGCACGGCGACGGGGCTCGTTCCTTCGTCCGTGAATCCCATCCAAATCCTCGTCACCGCACCTAGCGCCCAGTTCTTGAACCTCGGCAGCGTGAGTGTCCGCGTCGTCAACACACTTCCTGGCGGGCTGACATCGAGCCCGCGAGACGTCACGATCACCGCTTCGCCGCCCGTCATCAACAGCGTCAGCCCTGACGGCACGGCGCTGTTTTGTTCCCAGGGTGGCACTCTCACCATCACCGGGTCGGGATTTCACCCAAGCGTCACCGCGATGATTGGTACTCTACCCGTTGTGGTGAGCGGCCAAACGCCGACCTCGCTTTCCGTCACTCTTCCGGAATTTGGAATCAACCTGCCGGGTAGTCACAGTCTGGTTCTGACCAATCCTGGTCCTTCGCCCGCCATTCCATTCGCGCTCAGCTTCACCAACCCGCCTCTCCTGATCTCGAACGTGCTCGGCATTCCGATCCCCACGGGGGCCACCAATCACCTCGTGACGATGTCCGGCGTTGGCATCTGTTTCCAGACGCAAGTGTGGATCGACGACCAACCGCTTCCCGCCAGTGGACCGGGCATGGTAATTGTCGATCGCACGACTACGGATCTCTCGTTCCTTATTCGAGGGACCTATCTCCAGAGTCAGCGCGTTCTCGGTATTCGGCTCGTCAATCCTGGTCCTGGCGGTGGACAGACTCCGATTCTGGGCGCTCTGGTGGGGGGCTTTGCCCTGGCGATTCTGACGCCTAACTCAGTCCCGGTAATTTCCCCGCTCTCGACCCCCGTATCGGTGACGGTTGGGGGCCTCGGACTGGTGTCGGGCATGGTCGTTCGTGTGAACGGAGCTGTCGTTCCTTCCACGTTCGTGAATTCCAATGAGATCGTAGCTCAGATCGGACCTGGCGTTCCGGGTGTCCAGATACCCAATTCCCTTTCCGTGGTCGTCCAGCACCCCAGTGGGATTCTGTTTTCCAACGCCGTCGCTCTCCAAGTGGGATCGACTCCAACCCTGGACAATCGGGGCGCGGCCCGATTGACTCCCCCGGTACCAGCCCCCGGCGAACTCTTTGCAGCGTCGGTCGATGCGATCACCCCCGATGGGACTCCCTTTGTCCTCGTGGCCGTACTGAATCCCGGGCCCGCAACCACTTCCAATTTGGCGCCGGGCTTTGATGTGGCCCTAGGCATTGCTCCCGGCATCATCGTACCTCTCGTCGACTCGCTCGGGGCATTTGGTCCTCCATCGTTCCAAACTCTCCGGGCCAGCGCCGCCTTCCCGACCTTTGGCGGACCGACGCCGATCCTGTCTTCCTTCAATTTAGACAATCTCCAGGCTCCCACTCCGGCCGCCGGACTTGTCTTCACCCTCCAAGCCGCTTGGCTCGACCTTACCTCGCCGATGGGTATTCAGATCACCAGCATCAGTGGCCCCCACACCCTCTGATGACGTCTCGGTTGGTCTGTCCATCGTTCCATCGATCAGTTACGCGTTGAACTCGAGGGCACCAGGCAGGACTCCACCCACTGGCGGACGGAGTCGGGCAGGCGATCCCTGGCGGATTCTTGGCATTGGTGCCGACTGGAAACTCGAAGAATGCGCGAATTCGCGGTGGGCGGTCGACAACGGCCCATTGGATACGACGGCGAGATTCGGATGGCTCCCGACAATGGCCGGAGACACAGGTCACAGAACCAGGAGGCCGATGATCGCCGCGATGAGGGTGACGAACATCGGCGCATAACGGGAGCGCAGAAGGAGGAGGGCAATCAAGCTCCCGGAGGCGAGCGCCATGAAGGGCACATTGGCAGTAAATCCGCGCGTGAGCTGGATAAGAGTGACGGTAATCAAACCGATCACCCCGGCTGCTACTCCGTCCAGGAACGGGCGTAGCCGCTTCGATTGAATCAAGGATTCGAGCGGAGCGTGACCGAGAATCGTCATCAGGAACGAAGGAGCAAAAACGAGCATGGTCACCCCGAGCGCCGCCGCGAGGCTGCTTCCGGCATAGGCCACGAAGGTGGCGACCGTGATGAGGGGAGTAGGCAGCACGCTGACCCCTGCCAGGCCGTCCAGGAATTGCGAATCGGTCAACCAGCCCGACGACACGACCGCGGTCTCCCGAAGAAGAGGGAGCGCGGTGTAGGCGCCGCCGAACGTCAGAAGACCGGCTTTGAGCCCGAGAAGTCCGAGATCCGGGAGATCGGGTCGACTCAGGGTGGCAGGAGATGCGGAGGAGCTGGTGGCAAGAGAGGTTTCCGTCAACCACCACGTGAGCAGGAAAACACCAACTCCGGCGGCGGGAAACAGCCAATTGCGGAGGCGCACGGACTTGGACGAGGAGGTTGGCGCACCAGAAGGAGGGACGGTCGGCCACCGCATCCCAAGGAGTCCCGAGCCGAGTAGTACCGCCGTCCCGGGAGTGCCGATCGTCGACGCCCCCAAAGCGATCGCCGCGATGGCCAAATGCTCCGGACCGCGCAGTGAGTCTCTCCCGAGCCGTATCGTCGCCCGCGCGATCAGCGCCAGGGCCGCGGCCTGCATGCCTACGAATGCGGAGCGCACGGCCGAAGACCAGCCGTCCCCGGCGAAGTAAACACTGCTCAGGCCGAGAACGAGCGCGACTCCCGGCAGCATGAACCCGAGTCCGGCCAGAAAGCCGCCAAGGCGGCCCCGCGCCCGCATCCCGAGGTACACACACATCTCGTGCGCCTCGGGTCCGGGAAGCGCCTGGTAGACCGCGAGGGCGCGCCGAAACTCCTCGGGCGAGATCCAATGCTCCTCCTCGACGCACTCGCGTCGAATCATATCGATTTGAGCGAATGGACCGCCAAACGCCAGGACGCCGAATCGGAGGAAGCGGAGGAAGAGCGCGCCGAGGCTCGGGGAAGGCTGCGCGCTCGCGGGCATCATCAGAAGGAGGGGTAGGTGAAATAGTTCGTAGGCAGCGAAGGCAGATCCGGCGGAGACGGAACGACGGCGTTCGCGGCCCAGAGCGCACGGACACTGGCCTCGAAGTTGGCTACGTACGGTGAAAACATGTTCACAGAAAAACGCATGCGCCCCACACTGGCCGGGCCACCCGGCACCGTGACCGCGATCGGTTGCGGCGGGCCGGCGGGACCTCCCGTCGCGGTGATGAATCCGCCGGGAATCGCGGGCGCGCCGCCGGGCAGCGGACACTGCGGGCCCGGAGCGCGGGCAAAACAAATGTCGCTGACCGCAAAAGCGTGGATAGAGCCGCCACATCCGCCGCCCCCGGCCCCCGGAAGATTGATCGGGATGGAGGGATCTCCGTTGTACACCGGGAAAAGATCGACGCCGAGCTGGCCCACCTCACCGTGCGTGAGCAGGGCGGCATTGGGTCCGAAGGTCAGCACGCAGTTGCACACGAGCACGGCGCAGCCTCCGCCGTTGCCGCCTCGCCCTCCGAGGGTGACGGAAGGGACGAAGATCGCGAGACCGCCACCTCCGCCGCCGCCTCCGGATCCTCCGTAGAGAAGCCCGGTTCCAAGGGCGGTCTCCGCCGGGAACAGCAGGAAGTCGGTAGCCGCGGCGCCGAAGATCAGTCGATCATCGGTGGGCGCTGCCATCGCGGCCAGGGCGCCGAAGGTCGAAGCGTTGCCGACCGGCATTCCACCGGCGCCGCCGGGGCTTGAGCCAGACATCCCCGCGATGCCGCTGGTGACGTAACCGCCGCCACCGCCTCCGCCGGATTGCACTCCAATCGGAGCAGTTCCGACTCCGCCACGGCCGTGGGTGATCAAATTGAGGCCGATCGGGTTCAGACGATTGGCTGGTGATTCTCCCGGCCCTCCCGCGAGGCCGGTTGGACTGAGTCCGAAGTTCGGCCCGGGGAGTTGCGTGAGGCCTTCGGGGAAGAAGGCGCCGCCGCGTCCGCCTCGCCCTCCGCCAGCCGGAGGCAGGGTGCGGTCAACCCGCACTCGGAACGGTCCGCCCGGCGCGCCGCTCCCGGAGGGCACGTAGGCCTCGGGGAGAAAACAGTCGCCGCCAAGATGCAGAAGGGCGTCGATTGACATCGCCTCGTGCGCCTGCAGCACGAAACTGTGATTCTCCGCCGGATCAAATTCGACGCGGCCCTGAGGGGTCAGGTCGAATCCGAGGGCTTTGACGATCACCCGGATCGTGGTGCCGGCGGGAATCGGGACGAGTGCTCCCGGGGCAGACTGCGTGGGATCGATCGGAAGGGAGCGAGCCATGCCCGGCCCAGTCAGCGTCAGGGTTGCCGGCAGGTTGATCTTCCGGAAGTTGAACACCCGCGGCGCCGCCACGAAGTTGGGCGGAAGCGGACCCGCCGGAGTCGGCTGCCGGGTGTTGAAGAGGAAGACGTAGTCGTAGCTCGCACCTTGGAAGCTGTTCCGCAACGGATCGCGACCGCGGTCGGTGTTCGGCGACTGATTCACGACCAACTGAAGACCGGGAGGATTGCTGCCGCTATTCAACGGCAGAGTCATGCCTGCGGCGAGAATGCGGAGGGCCTCTTCGTCGAGGTCCCGAATGGTGGGCTCGAGGAAGCGCGTCGTGTCGGTCAACGAAGGCACGTAGCGGAAATTGAGAGTGGTCGAACTGCCACGCAGGTCGGGGTTGAACACCGTGATGGACACGGGCAGGTTCGAGACGCTCGTGACCCCGGGTACGTCGATCTCGAGCTCTGTCTCGCTCAGGAGGCGAACTCGGGGCGCGAATCGATCGCCGAAGCGGACCGCGGGAATGAGCAGCATCTCCGGCGGAATCGTCGTGATGACCCCGCCTGGTCCCGCGAAGCTCGTAAAATCTTGGTCGCGCACTCCCGTCGAACGGGCGAAGAAATTGCTGCCACGCAGCCGAATGCCGGTGCAACCGGAGACCGGGCCGATCGCGGGATAGATCTCCGTGACCAATGGCGGATTGACGTCCTGCCGCAGAATGGTGCAACTTGGGGTGAGTGGTGGACAGGCCGGGCTCGGCAGCGGGGACACATTCCCGACGTTCACGCAGGGCGGATTGAGGAAGGTGAGCTCCTTCAATCCCAAGCGGGGACGATCGAGTCCGACCTGATCGTTAGACAGGGTGTTGCCTACGACGGTGGTCGTCGAATTGGCGACGAGTCCGGTTTCCTGAGTCCCCTCGATGAAGACCCGGGTCGGGAAGAAACTGCCGGCGGGCACGGTGCTCGCAGTGGCGAGGGGGCTCGTGGGCGTCAAGAAGCCCGTCCCGGTGATCGAAAGTGGCGAGGCCACATCGTTGACGGCGGCCCAGGTTTGACCTCCGAGCGACGCAGACGCCGTGAAGGTCGGAGTGACGACCGTCGAAATCGGCGGGACCGGGACATAGGTGAAGGTCACGAGGTTGGACAGGGTCTCGTCGCAGTTCCGCACCCGCACTTGCACGTCCCCCGTGCAGAATGGCGGAGTGGTGTAATTCGCGGTCAGCCCACCGGCTCCGGCGGTGGCTGGAAGTATGGTCGTGAGGCTGGGATTGGCGGCGGAGACAAACTCGAGCTGCACACCATCCAGAATGTTCTGGCCGAGGAGGGCACGAGCCTCCCCTCCTTCCGGCATTCCCGTCGCCATCGAAAACCCGTTGGCGGAGGGAATGAGGCCACTGAGGTAGAGGTAAGGAATGGGCGCCGGCACATTCGGGCCAGTGGGTGAAATGGCCGGATTGGCCTGCACCTCGACCGTCACCAAACAGGCCGCTGTCAACGGCGGATTGGTCGGGAACGCGGTCGGCGGCACGATACAGGCGAGCACGTTGTTGTCGAGCACCGCGACGAGGGGGGAAGGAATGCCACCGAAGCGCACCGTAGGCGGGAACTGCAGCCAGTTGGATTGAGCCGGGAGATTCATACCGGTGATCGTGAGCACGTTGCCGCCCATCTCAAGTCCCTGCGGGCGCACATTGCCAAAGGGAGTGGGAGCCTTAGGCAAAAGATCGGTGATTCCGAGGGGGAATCCGGCCTGCTGGGGGTCGACGAGCTGGAAGCGCACCGGGTTCGAAAGCTGGAGTCCGAACCCCAACGTGTTTTCGGCCACCGCCTGAATCACCATGGTGGGCGTTGGCAGCGGGAAGACGGGCCCGAGCAGATTGGCCCCGAGCGTGAACTCGACTTGGCTCGAGGGCCCGGACAGGGGTGGGCCGAAAGTTGGTCCGCCCGGATTTGAGAAACTGTCGATCAGGGCGATCGTCGGCACCGCACCGAAGAAATCCAAGAAGAGCAGCCCCTCGGGGAAGGCCATGGGCGCGGGGTTTTCCGGGCCCACGAAGAGGCCGATGCGGCGTGGCAAGAGTTGGCCGGGTGGCGGCGACGGGAGAGTGGGAGCCTGAGTCAACGTGATCACCAGCGGCTCGGTGCGGATCACGTTGAGCAGGTTGGCGTTGGAGCCGGTTGGGCCGGTTGAAAAACTCGACGGGTGTGGCGCGTCGAGGGAGAGACTCAGTTGAGCGGAGGATCGGCTCGCGAGGGCTCCGATGAGAACGCCGAGGCCGAGGATAGACAGCGTGCGCTTCATCATGGTCAAAATCCGGTGGTCTCGGGGAGAGGGAAGATCTGGGCGAGCGGGTCGATGTCGAGCACGGTGACCAGACCGTTGCTCCCGGTCGGCACGGCAAAACGAATGCGGCCAAAACTACCGGCCCCTCCGTCGTTCTGCGATGGCATCGCTCCGTCGCCACCGTTTCCGCCGAAGGCGCGCACCATGGCCGTGCTCGTGAGTCGGATGCCGTGCAGCGACTGAAGGACGACGGCGCCCCCGGCCCCGCCGCCACCCCCGCCACCGCCGTTCGGCCCGAGCAAGGCAAACTGACCGGTTCCCCCCGGAGCACCATCGACGTTGATGAAGCCCTCGAGGGTGATGATGCCATCCGCGGCGATCACGACGCTGCCGCCTCCGTTGCCGCCGCGGCCCGGGAAGCCGACCGGATCGGGAGGATTGGGAATCGTGATCGGGTTGAACGGCGGCGGAGTGCCGAGTCCGCCTGCGCCACCACCGGCTCCGCCGGGGGGGTCATAGAACTCGGTGAACAACCCAGACCCGAGGACCGGGATAGGCAAGTTGATGAGGGTCAGACCCGGACCGCCCATGCCGGCGAGGGCATTGCCGGCTTGGCCGTTCACCCCGGCGCCAGCCATGCCGCCACCTCCGCCTCCACCCGCCAAGACCGCGCCGTGGAAGCCGCCGGATCCGAAGGTCGAAAACGGCACCCCGCCCATGCTGTCATAGGGGGAGAAGCCGAAGCCGCCTTGGAGCGGATCTTGCAAAGCCAAGGTTGCCGGGGTGGGCGCGTCCGCACCTCGGGCGCCACCCGCCGGGTGGAAGTAAGGGGGCGAGGTGATCGAGCCGCCCGAAAGGTCGAGCGCGCCCTGAATCGTGATGTTGCCTCGGCTTCGGATGATGAGGGGGCCGTCACCTTGGGCGAACACCAAGAGCGAGCTCGGAATCACGACGTCCCCGGCGAAGGTGAACACTTGGGGAAGGTTGAACGGTCCGGTGTCGAGGACGATGCCGGGCCCGACGAGAGGAAACGGATTGGCAGTGGTCGACGCCAGGCCTGGATAGATCGCGAAGTCGTCCGCCGTCCCGGCCGTGAGGTTGACCTGCTGGTCCGGATTGATCACCGCGACATCGAGGGTGGCGGGAAGCATCAGGCCGGCGCCCGTCAAGTCGGGCGTGAAGAACTGAAGCGTCGTGGCATCCACGATGGAGGCCGCCACGGTGGCGACGGGAGTCCCGCCCTGAGAGAACTGGATTGACGGGCCGATCGGACTGGTGGACGGCAGGAGGACATCGTTCGTGAAGAAGTTGGCGCCCCGCAAGGTCATGAACTGCCCGCCGTCGACACGCCCGACGTTGTTGGGTTCGAATCCAGTCACGGTCGGCGCCGCCGCGGTGCGGTAAATGATCCGGTTGTTGGGTTCGGCGGCCGGGATCTGGCTGAACAGGCGGCTTGGGACCGCACCGGGATTCACGCAGGTGCTCGCGAAGATCTGCAGGTGTTTGACGCCGGCGTTGCCCCGGCCGGCCATCACGGGACCGGTGGGGTTCAGGCCCGGAGCCTGGTTCGGCATGGTGATCGTCAGCCGAGCCAATCCGGGAGAGAGAATCGTAGTGGCGGTGACGGTGGCGGGTACCGCCGCTTCGACTCCGAGCAGGACCGAACCGACGCGAGCCGTGGGCAACCCAAACGCCGGATCGAGCGCCGACCACGGTCCGGAAACCGGGCAGGTCACGTCGGCCTGAATCACCTGTCCAGCCGCGCCTTCGACGATGAAGGGAGGGTTGATCGCGACTACGCTCAGGTCGCCCACCATGATGCTGAAGATGGCGAGGGTGGTTTGGGGTGGGACCACGGCCGACTGCCGGGGAGAGGGCGGCACGTGATCAATGTTGCGGACGATGACCTCCAGGTTGCCGAGCGGCAGAGGCGGATAACCGCAGGTGATCACGGTGCTTGAGAGTACCGAGACGTTGATGGCCTCGATCTCGGGGCCACCGTTCGAGAAGAACACCCTCGCGCAGTTCAAGAAATTGGCACCCTGAATGAGCAGCGGGCAGGGGCCGGTCGGGGATCCACCCGGCGGGCTGACCGCGCTAACCACGGGCAAGAGACTGGTTTGGTAAGCGAGAAACAGGGGACTTCCGAAGGTGCTAGTCGGGGTCGTCGTCCGACCGTTGACCGGGTTGTTCGGATACAGGCCGCTGGGTCCATAGTCGACGGTTACCAAGACGGGGCCGCTGCCCGTCAGCGGGGCGGCGGTGGACCCACCGAGATTCGAAGGTGGTGTCACCGAGAGAGCGGGGGTCAGGCCGGGGCCGGGATCGACATCGATGACTTTCACCCCGGTGGCGACGGCGCTGCGCATCGGATCGCAAAGGCTCGTGAAGCGGACCTCTGGCAGGGCCGTGGACTGCGGAAGGAAACCTGACCCCAAGATCGTGAGCACTCCCGGCGACCCCTCATTCAAAAGGGCGGTGGAGAAACCACTGATCGCCGGAGAGGTCGGCGGTTCGTCCAAGACCACCGTGCTGGGGTTCGAAAGCCGAAAGAGCGCTCCGTTCGCGATGGGATTTTGGAGGGCGACGACTTGGAGCGTGAAGATCTCGGGGAGGGGCAGGGGAGGACCGGGGAGTCGGACCACGAATCGCGCCGCTCCCGCCAGGTTCGTGACCACGCCCGAGGCCGGTCCGAAGAGGCCGATGCCGTCCAGCAGAGGAATCGAGGTCAGCGAGCCTCCCGAGATACCAAGCAGCCCTTGGACGTTGGGAAGGGCCATGCCCGGCGACCCGTCGCCCATCAGCACAGAAAAGGGCCGAAAGGCCTCGAAGCCGTTGATGTCGATGACGACAACCTGCCCCGGTATGAACGGCGACGACGCCCCGTCCAAGGCGGAGGTGACGGAGAGCGACTGCGCCGAGGCGCCGCCGACCAAGCACCCCGTCCACATGAGCATCCACCAGCCGAGCGCCGCGCCCGAACCGGCGCCTCGCTGCCTCGCGGCGATTCCTGCGTCCATAGCCAATCCCCTGGATCGGCGGGGTTCAGACTGCTCCCCCGACCCGACCTCCGCGTGCCGCGTGTCGTGCATGCGTTCGCTTCTTCCCTTGCCGGAACCGCCCTCGCGACTCCGCGGGACGTTCCAACGACCCCATCCTATCGTCGCGCGGGGACAACGAACCCGAGGTACCCCCCCAAATCGTCACTCTCCGGGCGTGGCGGTCCAGTGGAACCAAGGACCGCCCAGGGGAGTGAGCTGCGCGGACGGAAGCTCGGGCACTCGATCGGGCGCATCGAGCAGACCGCCCTCCATCACTCAACCGCACCCCAGTGTGAAACGCACGGAACCGGAGCCAATCGGTTCGCAGGTCAGCACGCGGATGGCGCCCAGGGTCAGGGGGTCTATCGAACCGAAGCTCTGGGCTTTCGCAGTGCCGACGACTTGTTTCGCAAAGGACTCCAGCTCGGAACGGGATCGGTGGAAGTCGACCCGCAGCGGCAAAAGCCCGGCCACCAACGCGTGGGTTGAGAGCCACACAACGGGCTCGATGAGGACCGCGGGCGTGAGCCACCTTCGCCGACCCCGGCCTCGAGCATCGATCGCACCTACCGCCAGTGCCTGTCGCGAAATCCACAGCACCACCGAAATCGTGAGGGCAGTCCAGAGCACGAACCTCCCGAGTCCGCTCACCACGCCGTCGCGGAAGTTGTGCCACATAGCGTAGATCCAAAAGCACCCGGTGAGGCTCAACAAGATCACCCAGATGATCCCGGCTCGAGATTTCCCAGCTTGGCGCATGATAGTGACATTACCCCGAAAAGTGGCGCCGGAACACACGATCCAATCCCAATCCCCGGGTAAGTCCGAGTCGGACCGTTTTACGCTTCTCCGTAAAATGGTCTGGACTTTTTTACGATTGTGTCGAAAATGGTCCGAGCATGGATCACCGCCGACGTCTGTACTCCGACCTGCTCCAGGATCACCTGGCCACTCACCGTCAAATGGCGTTCGTGGCCGGACCCCGCCAAGTCGGGAAGACCACGGTCTGCCGGGCGCTCGCCTCGGAGGGGGGGTACTTCAACTGGGACGATCCCGCCGACCGTAAGACAATCCTGGCCGGGCGCGATGCCATCCTCGCGAGCGTCGGAACCGATCGCCTGAGCGACCGAGTCCCCGTGGTCGTGTTCGACGAACTCCACAAGTTCGCCAAATGGAAGATGTTCCTGAAGGGGCTCTTCGACTCCGCGGCCGATCGAGTGCGCATCGTGGTGACCGGAAGTTCGCGACTCGATGTATTCCGTCGTGGCGGCGACAGTCTGATGGGGCGCTACTTCTTGTTCCGGATGCACCCTTTTTCGGCGGGGGAATTGGCTGATCCTTCGATTCCCGAATGCCCTCGCAGCACCACCCGGCCTGTCGAGGATCGCGACTGGCAGGCCCTCCTGGACCACGGCGGCTATCCCGAGACGTTCACGAGGCGCGACCGTCGTTTCGACAACCGATGGCAGTCGCTGCGCTTGCGGCAACTGGTCCGCGAGGATGTCCGGGACTTGACCCGAATCCAGGACCTCGATCGGCTCGAACTCCTCACGGATCGACTGGAAGCGTACTCGGGCTCATCGTTGCAGTACAGCACGCTGGCGACCGAACTCGCGGTCACCGTGGACACGATTCGGCGCTGGATTACTACCCTCACCAGCCTCCATTTCGGTTTCCTGGTTCGCCCGTGGTTCAAGAACGTGGCCAAGTCGCTGCGCAAAGAACCGAAGTGGTACCTCTCGGATTGGTCGCGAATCGATGACCCTGGCCGCCGAGTCGAGACGCTCGTGGCCTGTCACCTGAAGAAGGCGGTGGACACTTGGGAAGACTGCGGATTCGGGCGTTTCGAACTTCGGTATCTCCGTGACAAAGACAAGCGCGAAGTCGATTTTGTGGTCATCAAAAACAAGAGCCCGTGGTTCCTGGTCGAAGTGAAATCCGACGACCAAGGGCTCTCGCCCCACCTCCGGCACTTTCAAGACCAGATCGGCGCCCCCCATGCATTCCAAGTCGTGCTTTCACTCCCCGAGGTGAAAGCCGACCCCTTTCAACGCCACGACCCGATCATCGTCCCCGCCAAAAGCTTCCTCCCGCGCCTCCCCTGAGCCTTGTCCTCACCCCATCTCCGCGGACTCTCGACGGATCCGAAGAGCGAGGCATTGGTCCGACAATTACCGCTGGTCGATGGCCTTACCATCATCCATCGGCATGCCCCAAACAGTCACGGTTCACTTCCACCGTGGACCGCACGAGACTTCCGCGCGCATTGCATCTCACCCCTTCACTCACTCTCGAGCTCCACCGCTGCCAATTCCGGGTCCGACAACCACGAAAAAATCCGCTCCCGGGGCATCGCGGAACGGGAACGAAGCTGGACCCGAACTCGGGCATGTGTAGGGTCTCCGGCGAACCCGCCCCACCGGAGCGCTCCGCTCGCGACCCTCGCCTTCGTTCGAACCCGCAATTGCCGCGGACTCATGTCGAGAACTTCCGAGGAACTCGTGTAGCTCCTTGACAAGTGACCGTGTGAGCTGTCCAATGGTCCTGACTCGTGGGAGCTTTCCATGCGATCGTTCGTCTTCCTTCGCAGCCAGCTGGTGGCGACGGCCCCTATCCTCGAAACGTCTTTCTCACTGGAAATCGCGATGCCAACTCGCGATGGGGGCCACGCGCCAACCCAGACCGAGCAGTTCACCGCCACGGTGGAGCCCGTTGACTCCCACTTCACCAAGGACGTAATCACAACTGCCCACACTCACACGGCAGCGTCTCACCGCCATATCCTTGACACTCAAAGCGAGTCTAATGCGCATGTTCAGTAGGGGTGCCAACCCGGCCGGGGTTTCGGCTGAACCAATCGTGTCCGACTCCCGTTGGCTCCGTTTTCACGTCCGGCATGGAGCCATGGTTGTGTTCGACACAACCGGAGGATGAGCATGGAACGAAATCTTACCAAGTCCAGGAACGAATCGTGGCTTCTCGGATGCGTGCTGACACTTCTGGTACCTTACTCATTCGGTCAGGTCGTGCCATTCGGCCCCGTGGACGTTGTCTCGCGGGACTACATCGACCAGCCTGTGCAGGGTGGTATCAATGCTGCATTCTATCCCCGATATACTCACTCGAGTCGGGACGGACATCGGATCGCGTTTGTGACCGACATAGGGATTGACCCGCTCGATACCAATGGGACCTACGATATCTACCTCCGCGATACCAATTCGGATCAGACCTACCTGATTACCAAGGATGGTAGCGGCAACGCACTCGGAAGCATGATCAATCCGATTCTATCCGCGGATGGCCAGGCAATGGCCTGTGAAGGAACCTTGCCTTCCGTGACTCCTCAGCAAGGCTCCGTCTTTTATTGCGACATCAGCAATCCCGATCAGCCAGCCATCAGCCCGGTGACCTACAGATACGATGGCGGCCCCTTGCTCTCCGGTGTGAGTCTCGCGTCCGCTTCCGAGAGCCTGGATTACGTGTTCGTCGCAACCACGGCGTTTCTGACGGCCCCTCTACCTGGTGATTCTCAACTTGGGAATGTCGTAATATCATACAGGATATCCACGAGTAATCTTGTCCCGGAGCGCCTTCTTCCGCCATGTTCGCCATTCGATTTTTCCATAACGGTTGGAGACGTGTCAAACGATGGTCGATTCGCGAGTTTCGATTCGCTTTGTCCCGGATTGGTTCCCAATGACCCTCTCCCACAAGGGGTCGACATTTTTGTCAAGGACTTTGTCACCAGCGAGGTTTTCAGGGTGACGGAAACGAACAGTGCGTCCGGAAGTCCGACGTCCGGGGCTCTACGCACTTACATCATGAGTGGGGATTCCACCGTCCTCGTATTTCGTGGCAATTACCAGTATTACTTGGGAGCGAATGCGCCATCAGGCTCGGGCCTGATATGGCGCAATCGAATTACCGGGGAAACGCGGCGAGTGAATACTGGCCAGTTTTTGGATCAGACGCTGTGGTGCCAGCAGCTCTCCGCGGACGGGTCGCGGGCCTTGATCTCGGGATTCGACCCGGTCCAGGATCGGTATTTGACCGTGATCTCGGACATGAGGGGAGGACATTGGCAAGAAGTGTCGCGGGGGCCCGACGGAGCCCCCCTGGGTCTAGCCGGAGTCCCCTACGTGGACGCCGGTTTCTTCCCTAACCACTGGACAGGAGATGAACGATTTGTCGTTGGGGTTATCCAGAGCGTGCCTCAAGACCACTCCATCCTGCCTCCGTATTTGGGGGAAACCCAAATTGCGCGGATTGACTTGGGCCCGGGGAGGAACCTCGGAGGCTTCGTGGCGGGAGCGGCGGGAGCGCCGGAATTTCGCTTGGTTCAAGGTTTGTTGTCGCCCGGCATCGTGCATGTCGTCATGGAGAGGCTGCCACCTTCCTCCATGGTGCTGCTCGGGCTGGGATCCACCCTCTCCGCGACGCCATTCCTGGGGGGAACTGCGTGGATCTGGCCGCCTGAGTCCGTGACCGCCCTCAATTCCGACAGCTCCGGCCTGATCGTATTCCCAACCCCCATTCCACCCGGACTCCCCCTCGGATTCCAACTCGTTGGCCAGCTTGCCTCCCCCGATCCCACCGCCCCCTTCGGAGCCGTCCTGAGCAACGGCCTCCTCTTTCGTCTTCAGTAGGCCATCGGGGTGGAGCCGGCGCCCACGCACGTCTTTCCTGGCCCCAAGGGTGTTTATGGCGCGTCGGCTCACGCGAGATTGAGCGGATGGTCGATTCGGGAAGTCTGATCGCCGGGGCAGAGCGAACTGAAGCTCGTGGATAGGGATGGAAAGCGAGTGTGGTCGGCGCCGCTGTTCGCCGCCCTGCGAAGACTCTCGAATACTCTGACCTTCTCGCCGGAACTCCCATCACCCGGATGATTGTCATGCCGCACGAACGCGAACCGCGGTGATTCACTGCGTCGTGTAGCTGATCGGGGCGCTGTTGCCGACGACGATGCCCTGCGGATTGACCTCAAGGGCGACGCCGTAGAACGTGATGCCCGGTGGGAGGGCGACGTCCAAGGTGAAGTTCCGCTGCCCGCACGCGTTCAGGGTGCCGAGGAACAGCGAGGGAGAGGGTACCGAGAGCACGGTGAGGATGTCCGTCAGGGTGGGGTCGATGCCGTAGAACCAACCGTTCGGATACGAGCCCTGGGTTCCGGTGAACACGTTGAAGTTCGTGTTGCCCGGAAAACCGTTGCGGGCGGTGACGCGGATCGAAGCACCGCCATTGGGCTGGCTCACGCTGAGGTTGAGCGCGCATTGACGAACCACCCTGATATTGAAGTTCGTGAGCTGGCCAGTGGAGCCGATGGAAGCGCCGCGGTCGCAGATCGTGAGTTTCCAAGGCCCGCCCATGTCCGTGTTGTTCCAGGCCGAGAATGCCTCGTTCGGTGCGTATCCCGACGCCGGGATGTTGTTGCCCATGGGAGCCACGTTGTTGTTATTGGCGGCAGTGCACAGCGACGGCTGGAAGTCCCCGATGAAGTAGCTGCCCGCGAAATTGGCGGTCCCGCCACATCCGTCGAAGACCGTACGCACGATGTTGTTGTGTTCGAGCGTGATGAGGAGATCGGCCGCGACCGGGTGGGTCAGCCCGAGGTCCAGCGCGACATAGCCGATGGGCCCGGTGGAGTTGAGGTTGACGGTGCGGACGACGGTGGAAGAAAAGCCCTCCTGGCAAACGTTGAAGCCGTTGCCACCGAGCGGCACACTGACGGGCAGTCCGGTGTCACTCACGTTGGCGGTCAGATAGGTGATATCGATAGTCGCCGAGTTGATGACTCCGACATTCCCGGAAACTTCGTCGCAGATGACCAGTTCCCAGTCTCCTTGGGCGCTCAGCCCGTTGAACGCGGACAGGGACTGACTCGGTCGGTACGTCCCGGGCGCCAGCACTCCGGCTCCCGGGGTGGCGTTCACTGCCGCCGCGAAGGTGACCGGCGCGTTGTCATCGAAGAAGTACTGACCCGCCAGGTCGCAGTTGCTGACCTGCGATCGGTCATACAGGACCACTTCGACCCCGCAGTGGCGGAGGAGGATGCGCAGATCCCCGGCCCGGGAGTGATTCAGGTTGATGAAAATGCGCGCCGTCGCCACGCAGGAGTTGACGGGCTGAAACAGCGTCGCGGTACGGGTCGACGCGGCATCGTTGCAAGTGCCGCCGCCCGTCCCCGAAGGAGGCAGGGCGAGGGGGGTCGGAAAAATGGTTTGGAAGCCGAAGTCGAAGTTCTGGGCTACGAGCGTGGAAGCCAAGCCCAGGGTGAGAACCAACGCGGTGTGCAGACGAGTGCGCATGGAGTGCCTCAGGAGGAGCAGGGAAGAGGGTGGGTGTCCCGGGGGCGACGTCGCCCCAACGAAGTCGGCCCCGAAATGGGTGCCGACCTCGGTCCCATGGGCGAGGCGCGGATTCGGGATGGGAAATCCACCGGAAAAATCCTCAGGGCGCTCAGGTCCTCGGATCGGGGCGATCCCGCCCTGGCCTGGGATAGACTGGCCCCTCCATGGTTGCCCCCCTCCCGGCCCCCGATCCCGAGACCCCGTTGACGACGATCCACGTCCGGCGGGCGATCGAGGGTCGGTCGGAGAGCTTGGATTGGGTGGTCCAACACTTCTCGCCCTTTCTGCGTGTGCAGGCGCGCTATCGGCTCGGGAACTTCGTGGCCGACCGGACCTGCATCGACGACATCGTGGCGTCGGCCTGGCTCGCCACGCTGCCGCGAATGCGCGACCTGAGAGAGCGAGAAGGGCGCTATACCCCTGTACTCCTACGATTCCTGTCAACCACGGTGCGGCAGATCGCTAACGACACCATCCGGGATACCCTCCGTCGGCGCCCGAGGAACCGTGGCTTCCCGGACGACTCCGAGAGCGGCGATGCGACCCCGGCCAAAGTCCAAGGCGCCCTCTCGCAACTCGAGTCCTGTGAAACGGCGTCTCTGCTCGGCCGATCGCTGCGCGAACTCGAGCCCGAATTGCAGGAAGTCTTGATCCTCCGCGGAATCGAGGGCTATTCGAACGTCGAACTCGCTGAGCAACTCGGCGCTCTCCCGAACACCATTTCCCACCGCTACCGCCGCGCGGTGCAAGCACTCAGGGCTTCCTTGCCGGGTTCGCTCTTCGACGAACTCGTCGACGAATAACGGCCCCCATGGACGCCGATGCCGCCCTCAACGCCTTCCTGCGTCGCATCGCCGAAGATTGTCGAACACCCACGGGGCCTAAGCCCCTGGAGATCTACTTAGCCCAGTGGCCGGAACACCGCGTCACGATCGAGCAGGCTTACGCGGACGTGGTATCCGACGCGATGGCGCCGGAAGAACCGTCGCCCACCGAATCCGGAGCTGGCTCGGTCGGCCCGTACCAACTCCTGCGACTGCTCGGCCAGGGCGGTCAGGGCCAGGTGTACCTGGCGAAAGATCCCCGTCTCGGACGCACCGTGGCGCTCAAGGTCCTGACCGGCCTGGCCCGAGCCTCCCCCCACGCGCTCGAGCGCTTCCGTCGCGAGGCGGTGCTCGCCTCCCGCCTTGAGCACCCCGCGATTTGCCGGGTTTACGAGGCCGGAGTGGCCCAGGGAACCGCCTTCATCGCGATGCAGTACGTGGCGGGTCAGACCCTCGATCGGCAGATTGCGCAGAGCCGCGGCGCTTCTCCGTCGACCCGCCTGCCCTCTACCCACGTCGACCTCACCCGCTCCTCAGCCACCCCCGCGGCCCCAAGTCCACAACCTTCCGTCTCGTCGACCGGAACCTCGACGGTCGAAGAGGTGCGCAGCGCGATGGCGACGTTCGTGACGATCGCTCGCGCGCTCCATGTCGCGCACGAAGCCGGAGTCCTTCATCGGGACATCAAACCGGCCAACATCATGGTCAGCGAAGAGGGGGCCCCGGTCATCCTGGACTTTGGCCTCGCCGCCGCGGAGGAGATCGACGGCCCGACCCTGACGGCAACCGGGGACCTCTTCGGCACGCCCGCTTACATGTCGCCGGAGCAAATTGGCGCTGGACGAACGACTTTGGATCGACGGACCGATGTCTACTCCCTCGGGGTGACTCTGTTCGAGGTGGTGACCGGCCGGCGCCCCTTCGAAGCCCCCAGCCGGGAGTTGCTCTACCGCGAGATCCTGACCACCGAGACTCCCGATCCGCGGCGATTCAACCCGCGGCTGCCTCGCGATCTGTCCGTGGTCATCGCGATGGCGACCGAGAAAACCCCTGATCGTCGTTACGTCACCGCCGCGGCGTTGGCCGACGACTTGGAGCGGGTGCTCAATTTCGAGCCGATCGCGGCACGGCCGGTCGGGCCGATGGAGCGGATTTGGCGGTGGTCGCAACGCCATCCCGGCGTCGCGGTCCTGACGGGTTTGCTCGCGCTGCTCTTTGCGATCGCGACGCCGACCCTGTGGGTCCTGTATCGCGCCGCCGAGAGCGAGAAGACTCGCGCCGAATCCCAGACGAGCGCGGCCGAGTCGGCGCGCAGCGAAGCGGATCGGCTACAGCAGCGCTCGGAAGCGGAAGTCGTGAGTCTGCTGACAAAACGAGCGACGGCATTGTTGGATTCCGGTGATTGGGCCCAGGGTCTCGCCGTCGAAGCCGCCGCCTGGAGACGCCGACAAGAGTTGGCGGGCCGAGACGCGGCGAAGCTTGAGGAGGCCGACCGACTCCACGGCACCCGGGCGCAGAGTGTCCTCGATCGTGCTGCTCGGATCGGGTGGCGCCGCCAGGTTCCCGCCGGCGTGGTCCGGCTTTGGGTTCCTCCCGCTGGCGACCAAGTGGCCATATTGGGCGACCAGCACCTCGCGACCTTCGACCTCGAGTCGGGAACCGCTCTTCCCGCCATTTTCCCGAAATCGCGGTGGGGACTCTCCGTGCGAGAAGACTTGTCGAGTGCGGCCCGATTCCTCGACGACCGCGTCGAAGTCTGGCCCGCGGGTGCATCCGCCGCGGCCGTGCGCAGCGAAAAGAGTGACCGCAGTTTCCGCCGTCTCATTCTCAGTCCCGACGGGGGATGGGTGGCCGCCGCTCCGCATGTGGTCGCCGCCGAAGATCGTTCCGCCTTCCGTCTGTACGACGCGGGGACTGGCGAGTTGAAGCTTCGCGATCGCGCGCTCGGGGCCGACCGTCGAGGCATCAGCTTCTTGGCATTCTCCCCTGATTCTTCGCGGCTCGCGGCCGCCTCGGTGTCGGGGATTTTGGAGATCTGGATCCCTCGCGAGGGCCGAGCGGTGGGTCCTCGACTCACGGAGAGCAGTGCGTTTCGGGACGGGGTCTTTTCGGCCGATTCGTCGCGATTCCTAGTCGGCACGGACGAGGGGCTCGTGTTGCTCATCGACAGTGCGACCAATGCCGTGCTCACCCGAGGGGCGCACCATGGAGCGGCGATCCGAGCTCTGGCATTGGCGCCCGACGGGCGGCGTTGGCTCTCCGGAGCCGCCGACGGCACCGTCGTGATGGGGGATTCAGCCAGCGGCAAGCCGGTCATCCCACGCATTGACCACGCCGGTCCCGTCGACCATGTGCAGTTTTCGCCGGATGGACTGAGGTTCTTGACGGGGTCTTCGAGCGGGGAAATCACGATCCGCAGCGTCGTCGATGGCGAGATTCAGGGGCCGATTCTCCACCATGGCGGATCCCTCGCGGCGGTGAGTTTCGACCGGCTCGGCCGCCGCATCGTCGCGGCTACGGCGGCGGGGATGGTGACGATGTGGGATCTGGCACCCGCCGTCGACTCCATCACCATCGACACCGGTCCCGCGAGTTTGAATGACGTCGCCTTTTTGCCGGTGACAGGGCGGATCGCTACGGCCTCCCAAGACGGGCGGGTGCGGATCTTTGATCCGGCAACCGGGGAAACCGCCGGTCCGACGTTTTGGCATCTCGCCTCCGTCTCCACGATTTCCACGGATCCGAGCGAGTCCACGTTGGTCACGGTGAGCGATCGCGAGCATCGCAGCTTCCGGATCGAGACTGGATCCGCCGAGGGTCGGCCGTTCGGACGAACGCTCGGCGGAGAAACCGGGGTGGAGCGGGCGCAGCATTTGTCCGATCACCGAACAGCGCTCCTGTTCGAAGGTCACATCAATGTCTTCGACCCTCGCCGCCTGCAAATCACGCATCAGGCATTCCACGTCCGCAGGGACCTGGTGGCATTCTCGGCGGACGGGCGCTTCGGGGCGTTTTCGGCGACCGGGGAAGAAAACGAGTTCGTCTTCATCCATGACTTCGACGTCGGGAGCGAGATCCTGAAGGTTCGGTCGGGCAGCGGAGTGCGGGCCTTGGCGTTCTCGAACGATGGCCAGAATCTCGCGACTCTCGGAGGCCGGGGTTTGGTGATCTTTGATGTGGCCTCCGGCCGAGAAATGGTCGCGCCGGCAGCGCCTGGAGTCAGTTTGGCGTGGTCGCTGGATGGTGAGCGCCTTGCCCTCGCGACCGAGGAGGGAAGCGTCCGGCTCTACGAAAGTGGCAGTGGGAAGGCCTTGGACGCCGTTTTCGAGCTCCGGGGCGCTCCTCTTCTCGTCTCGTTCGGGGCGGATCGCCACTCGATCGTGGGAGTGACTCGAGACGGGGCGATTCAGTTCTTCGACGCCAACTCGGGGGAGTCGCTCGGGCTCCGTCGGCACCATGGCGCTTCCGTGCGCAAGGCCGCAGTGAACGAACGGCGCACTCTCCTGGCGGTCGCGGGGGCCGACGGCATCGCCCGGGTCGTCCCCTTCCCGCGAGGCACCGAACTTTCGGTCGATCAAGTGGCGCAGGCCGCGCGATGGTTGTCGGCGCAGGCGACCGATCGCGACGGGACCTCGGTTCCGGATCATCTGGACATCAGTGAGGGCGAGAGAGAAAAACTCGCCCGCGTCTTGGCGCCGCTCACGCAGCCAGCGGTCGCATCGACGCATCGGCAGTGGGCGCGGAGTTCGGCTCGAGCCGACCGCCCGGCCGGCCACCTTGCCCACGCGGAAGCGGCCTACCTCTGCATGCCCGAATCAGTGACCGCCCGCTTGGAATTCGCGACGGCACTGGTTGCGAATGCGCGGGCTTCCGAGGCTCTGAAGGTCTTGGAGACGGTGCCAGGCGTCGAGGCGGCGGGCCTTTTGCTCCGCGCTCTCGTAGAGCAACGAGATTGGGAGCGAGCGCGGGACCGGTTGTCGCACGCGGGCTTTCGGCCCGAAGTCGAAGGCCTCGCGTTGGGTGCTCTCTTCCTATCCGAAGGTCGGACAGAGGAGGCTTGCCAGTCGGCGCGACAGTCGCTGCGTGCCTATTGTCGGCAGACCACCGTCCAAGCGATGGTGGATCTCGAGCGTGACCCGGCGAGAGTCGCTCCAATCCGAGCGGAGTTTCGGATCCTGGGATTCCTCTTTGAGAACAAGGCATCGAGTGAAGAGTCGAGCCCGGAGCAGAGGTTACTGCGCGGCCTCTTGGCCACGATTAGCAGCGAGGGCGAGACGGCAGAGTCGCAATTGGCCCCGCTGGCCCGTCAATTTCCATGCGAGGTGGCCTTGGCGCGGGGTCTCATGGCGGCACGCGACGTCCGGAGGGAAACCGCGGTTTCCAATCTGGAGCTTGCTCTGGCGGCGGATCCTGCCTTGGGAGAAGCATGGTGGCTCCTCGCGGTGATGCAACAACGCCTGGGCCAAGATCGAGATTCCATTGAGTCGCTCGAAACCGCGCTCGAACTCGGCTGCGAAGAGGCGGGTGTGTGGGCTTTGCGGGCCTTCTATCACGCCCGAATGAGCGAAGGCGACTTGGCGGTGAAGCGACACGAGCTGGCGAAGTCCCGTGATCACGATTTGGCCAATCAACTGGGCATTCCCACCCTCGATCCCCTGATCCGTCGCGAGCAGTGGCCCGCCGCCAAGCATCTCGTGGCGTCGCTTCGGGACGAGCGGCCGCTGTTCTTGTCGGTGGTGCAGCGCTATCTCGGGGTTGCCCTGAAGACCGGTGATTCTGTGGAGGCCCGCCAGGCGGCCAGCGCGTTTCTCGGCCAAGGGCCCCTCCTCTTCGGTCAACCGCTCTTGGACGGAGCGCTGCTGGCGTTTCTCTTCGAGCCGCCTCTCCCTGAGGCCGAGCCTTGGGTGGATCGGGTGCGGCGGAACTCGAGCGCTTCGAGTCGCCAGGCGTTTCCCGTCGACGCGGCGTGGGAATGGGCCTATGGCGACCGCGCCGCCGGGCTGGCCGCCCTGGAAGCAGCGGCATCGGCGACGCCCACCGCTTGGAACCTCCTGCTGCTGGCGCGGGCGCAAATCCAATCCGGACAAACGGAGTCCGCGGCTCGCTCCGTGGCGAAGGCGAAGTCTCTGCGGAATCGGGCCCAGGAGCCTGGCTCGACGAGCCTGCTCTTGGATGCGCTCGAGGTGATTGTGCGTCCAACTCGCTAAAGGGCCGGGGAGAATCCGTCCTTCTTGAGGCGAGATCGGGCCTTCAAACGGCCGTCGGCGTGGCATCCGCCCGAGATCTCGCTTCGGATATGGTCTCGGCAATGCAACTCGCCGACCTCGCTACCCCGAGCCTCATTCTCGACCTCCAGCGAATGGAGACGAACGTGTCCCGACTCCGATCGCACCTCGATTCACTCGGTGTGGGGCTGAGAGCTCATGTGAAGACGTGCAAATCGATCGAGGTCGCACGCACGATGATGGCGAGTCCCCGGGGCCCGATCACGGTCTCGACCTTGCGGGAAGCGGAGGAGTTTTTCGCGCAGGGAGTGACCGACATTCTGTATGCGGTGGGGATCGCACCCGGCAAATTGGGCGCCGTGCAATCCCTGAGGGCTCGAGGCTGCGATCTCATGGTGGTGGTCGATCATCCGGAGGCGGCCCGCGCTGTCGCGCAATGCCGAGCCGGCATTCCGGTTCTCATCGAAATCGACTGCGACGGGCAGCGCGCCGGAATCAAGCCGCACGACTCGGCGCTGCTTCGGATCGCCGAAACTCTCGCCCATGGTGCGGACTTGCGAGGGGTCATGACCCATGCCGGTGGCTCCTATCTGTGCCGAAATCCGAACGAGATGCGGTCCATGGCGGAGCAGGAGCGACGGGCGGTCACCGACGCCGCCGCTTCCCTGCGGGCCGCCGGGTTCCCGACTCCTATTGTCAGCGTAGGCTCGACGCCCACCGCGCACTTTGCGACCCAACTCGGAGGGGTCACCGAAGTACGCGCCGGGGTCTTTGTCTTCATGGACCTCGTGATGGTGGGACTCGGCGTCTGCGGACTCGAGGATGTCGCAATCTCGGTCTTGACCACGGTGATCGGCCATCGTCAGGACCGGGGCTGGATTCTCACCGACGGGGGTTGGATGGCCCTCTCGCGCGATCGGGGCACGGCGCATCACGAGATCGACCAGGGTCTCGGCCTCGTCTGCGATGAATCAGGCCGGCCTCTTCCAAACCTCATCGTGAGCGATGCCAATCAAGAACACGGCATCCTCCTGCACCGCGACGGCACGCCAATCGACTACGGCGCGTTCCCGATCGGAACCCGCCTGCGCGTTCTTCCCAACCACGCTTGCGCAACCGCGGCGCAGCACGGTCGGTATCACTGTGTGCGCAACTCGGCCTCGGTCGTCGGCACCTGGCCGCGCTTCGGCGGCTGGTAGGGCAGGGCTCCGCACTAACGCGCGGCGCGAGCGGGAAAGCCCCCGCAATCCAGATGAGTCCGCGGAGCGGAGGCCGGCGGCGGACCCGCTGCGATGCCGAAGCCTTAAGCGATGCTGCTGCAAGACTTTACGGCACGCTGGAGCTGGCGAGAAGGAGGGTTTGTCAAAAATGCCGGGAGCGGACGTTTTATCTGGATAAACTGCCCTCATGGGGGAAATCCGCAAACGCCACCTGAAAATGAACTTGCCCGCGGGGCAGTCGGCGTTCCTTTGGGGCCCACGGCGAGTGGGCAAGTCGCACTGGCTGCGGGAAGCCTTCGGCTCCTCCGACGTGCAGTTCATCGATCTACTGAAGACCGACCTGTTTGCCGAACTGGTCGCGCGGCCCTCGCTCCTCCGCGAGCGATTCGATGGTCGGACGGTCATCATCGACGAGGTCCAGAAGGTCCCGGCGCTCTTGGATGAAGTTCACGGCCTGATCGAAACTCGCGGTGCCCAGTTCGTGCTCACCGGATCGAGTGCTCGCAAACTCCGCCGCAGCCACGCCAACCTCTTGGCGGGGAGAGCTTGGCGATTCGAACTCGGGCCTCTGTCCTACGGCGAGGTGAGTGGATTCGATCTCAACCAGGCTTTGCAATCCGGGCTACTTCCTCCCCACTTTCTGTCCACCGACCCCAAGCAAGACTTGCGCGCTTATATCGGCGACTATCTCAAAGAGGAAATCGCCGGAGAGGCGGCCACCCGAAACCTTCCGGCCTTCGCCGAGTTCTTGCGCGTGGCCGCGCTCACCAATTCCGAGCTCCTCAATTACACCAATGTGGCTCGGGAAACGGGCATTTCGGCGAAAGTCGTGCGTGGGTACTTCGAGATTCTCGAGGACACGCTGCTAGGCGCCCGGCTCCCTCCGTGGTCACGTGCGAAAAACCGCCGGATGATCCTCACCGAGAAATTCTACTTCTTCGATGTCGGAGTAGCGAACCACTTGGCGCGCCGCACCCCGGTCCCCGGGACTCCCGATTACGGCAAGAGCTTCGAACACTTCATTCTCATGGAACTCATGAACTACCGGCGCTACCGCGCTCCCGATTTGCCGCTTGCGTTCTGGCGGACTTCCACGGGGCGAGAGGTGGACTTCCTGGTCGGCGATCTCGACCTCGCGGTCGAGTGCAAGTCCGCGGCTCGTGTTCACGACGGGGACTTGGTCGGACTTCGCGCCCTTGCTGAGGAGCAAGGGTTCAGACACCGCATCGTCGTCAGTCTCGAATCAGAGCCCCGCCGATTGGACGATGGAATCGAGGTGTTGCCCTGGGACATCTTCCTGGACCGGCTCTGGGCCGGGGAGTTTGTGTGAACCATGGTCGCGCAGTGCCACGGATCCGCGAGGAAGGCCTCACTTTCCGCCCTGCGAGCGCCAGTGGGACTCGAGTTGGTGGATGATGCGTTCCTTGGTGCCGGGAGGATAGGCGGAGAGGGGCTGGACTGTGCGCACGGCGAAGGGCGCGCAGCCGATCGGAATGGAATCGGCGTCGCGAAGGAACTGCTCGCGTAGCTCGCCGGCCAACGGGGAGAATTCGCCCCTTGGATAGAGCTCCGAGTCCCCTCGATACGTGATGCCGTCCGGAGCATGGATGGCGTGCTTCAACATTTCCTCCTTCGGAACCACGCGCCAAGGCACCATCACGAGGACAGCTTCGTCAAGGCCAGCCAAATGGACGGCGTGCTTCGCGAACCACAGCATCTCCGGTGGCCCGCTGCCATCGTAGGAGTTCTGGAACATCATGACCCCCGTGTTCGCGGAAAAGGGCACGGCTTTCGCCCGCGGGCGTCCGTCCATGAACTCGCGATAGTCGGTGGTGTGGCCGAGCAGGGCGTCGACGGCGACCACCGCATCGGATTTCGTGAACACCCAGCAGAATTGACGCAGATCGATGTCCTCCCCGCAACCGTAGAGGGCGGCTTCCCTGACCTCGCCTGCATGCTCCTGGTTGGCGACGCTCAGCGCCTTGGAGAGAGCGAGGACGTTTTTCGGCAGCGACCACTTCGAGGCACTGACTGGTTGATCCTCCGGGAAGAGGTTGATTTCCCCGAAGTTGCCGATCAGTCCGAGGCAACCTTCCTGCTTCGCGGGTGACAGAAAGCGCAGGGTTCCGTTCCCACCCGAAACCGTGAGGTCGACCGTGCCATCGGGATTGGGCACGACTTTCACCTCGACGAGGATCGCGTCCGGTTTCCATTTCTTGCGGGCCTCCTCAATTCCCTTCTTGAGGATCGGTTCGAGCGGGGCGGCTTTGAGTGCTTCGGCCGAAGTGGACGAATCGCCTTGTTTCGATTCGTTGGAGACCTTCGACCAATAGCCTTTGCCCTTGGGACTGATTGAATGAATCTGAGGGCCGAGTGGCTCGTAGGTTCCCTCTTCGATCACGGTGCCATCCTTGGCCACGAGGCGGAACTTGCCGCGATCGGCCTCGAAGCGCCCGCTCGTCGGTGCAGCGCCCCCGTGCATGTCCGTAGAGAGGAAGCTCCCAGAGGGGCTGATATCGACGTTGAGCATCTGAGTCGCGCCGCCGTGAGTGGCGTTGTAGATCACCATCCAGGTGCCCACGAAGCTTTGGTCGATGAGCTTCGCGTCCTGGGCCGACGCGAGCCCAATCACCATCCATGCCACGCACAAAAACCGGGCGAACCGAATCGGGGGATTCATCATCCACCTCCAGGCTTCCATCATAGTCGAGGCTTGGTCACTTGTGTGGCGGCACGAAAGTTGCCAGAGGAGGGGCGGCGGATGCCCCGCCGGGAGCTCCTCGATGCGTTGCGAAGACGTGATGACCAAGGATGTGAAGACGATTCCTCCGACGGCCTTGGCGGAGGAGGCCTTTCAAAAGATGAAAACCCACCAGATTCACCACTTGGTGGTGGCAGGTGGAGGGGCTTTCCTCGGGGTCATTTCGGCCCGCGACCTGGGCGGGCCGCGCGCGGCGGCCTGGCGCAAGGTTGTCACCGTGGGTGACCTCATGGCCGACGAACCCGTGACGGTCGAGCCGACGACGACCATCAAACGCGCCGCGAACGTGATGCGAGGACAATCCGTCGGTTCGCTGCTCGTGGTTGCCGACGGCAAGCTCGTCGGCATTCTCACGATCTCGGATCTGCTCGACCTCATCGGTCGTGGCATCGAACGCTCGGGCCCGGCGGAGAAAAAGCGGCAATCGCCACGCCCCGGGGGACGGCGGGGACCAGCGCGTCCACGCCGAGCCGTGCGCGGACCACGCTGAGGCCGGGCCAAGCAGTTCCCTCCGTCAAAGCAGGAAGAACGTCTTCAGGGGAGTGAGGGAAAACCCCCTGGCACTTGAGGAATCCAGAGCGGCCCACTGGGCGTAATACCGCACGTCGTCCAACCGGGGATTTGCGGGAATCGGCCGCGGAATGACGGAATCGCCATTCAGGGTGGCGACTACAACGCCCGGCGACGAGGGGGTTGATTGCGGGCGAGCTTCACTGAGCCCCGAGCGAGAGGCCGAGTTTGGCGTTCTGCAAGAGGTCGGCGAAGGTCGCGCGGGCGGCGAGGTAGTTGATAGTCACGCGCGAGAAATCGAAGAGGGCGGGATCGTCGAGGTGGGGATTGAGAAGCAGCAAGGTGGCGTTGGATTTCGCCCGTAGCTCTGCCACTTGATAGTGCCACGCCACGTCTTCGAGAGCGTAAATCGACTGGACGAAACGGTTCACGAATCCGCGCGCCGGCACCATCGATCCGTCATTGCCGAAGTGGGTCGCGAGCAGGAGCAGCGGCCGAGTTTCGCCCTGGCGCTGGTGTTCGGAGTAGGGCGAATGCAGAGGTGTTTTTTCGACGAGACCGCCGTCGTAATAACCGTGGGGTTCGCCCTCGCGGATGGCCTGCGGGATCACGATGCCAGGCAGGCTCATGCTGGAGAGGATCGACGTGAGGAGTGGACCGCGTCGGAACACCACCCTGCGGAGCTTTCCGTCGTCGCTGCACGCGATGCAGCGGAATGGGATGGGGCACGCCTCGAAATCGGGAACTCGCAGCACCCGGGCGATGGCAGTGGCAAAGTGCTTGCCGCCGATGAGCCCGTCCGGAAGGCGACCTCCGAACGGCATTTTGAGCAACGACCAAAGAAGCCTCCCCACGGGGACGTCGATCGCGCCGAATCGATCGAGGCTCTTCAGGCTTTCCAGGATTTCGAGAGCCGTCGAACCCGATGCCCACGGACCTCCCACCGCCGCGCCGGCGCTTGTTCCCCAGATCTCCGCCACCTGATCCAGAAGCCCGAGCTCTTCAATGATTCTTGCCAAGGCGACGTTGCCGCACAGACCCGGGACCGATCCTCCGCCGAGCGAAATCACGAGGCGAAATCCCCGCTCGCGGATCAGGCGATTCAGGGTGGTGTAGCGGTCGGGATCGAGAGGCGCCTCAATCATGCGACGTTCGGCGAGCCAATCTCGAGCGGGCGGCCGCCCGCCCGGGTTCACGCGGAAACCTCGCCGAACACCGGGGGTTCCGGAAGAGCGTCCATCGGTCCTGTCCAGGCATCGTGCTCAACGACTTGCCGGCCGACCTGGGTGTGGCCCTGATCAAGCCAGCCCAGCAGCAGATCCCGAAGCTCGGCCTTCGGTCTCGCCGGGGGAAGCATGTGAGGGGCTCCGTGGAACACATCGGTGCGAACGACCTCGGACCGAGTTCCCGCTACCAATTCCGCGGCGCGGCGGTTGTCGACCACTTGATCGGAACCGGCTATCCACAAGTTGAGAGGCGTGCGGAGTTGGGCTCGTTCGTTCCAAACCACGGACTGAAGACGGAAGAGCTGCACGAGAAAACGGGCGCTGACATGGGCTCCGCGCCGCGGATCGCGATCGATGGCCTCGCGCCAGGCGAGATTATCCGTGAGTTCACGAGGCCCGAACGGCAACGGGTAGAGGCGGGTCGGGTCAAACACGCTGCGCCGGAGCACGCGCAGACGTTGGAGTAGCGGAACCGGGTGCTTCGGCGCGAAACCGGGCGCGACCAGCGTGGCAGAGCGGAAAGTGCCGGGATGCTCCAATTCGAGGGCGAGCAACATCACCGCTCCGAGCGAGATGCCAAGTGCGTGCAGCGGCAAGCCGGGATGCCGGCGTTCGACTTCAAGTCGGACGCGCTGCAGGTCGCGAGTCAGTTCCTGATAGTGATCCATGTGGCAGGGCACCCCGAGCGATCGCCCGGCGCCCCGTCGATCCGGCACGTAGACAGCGTAGCCGGCTAAAGCCAAAGTCTTGGCCAGTGGCCGATACCACGCTTGGTGACTCGCGATGCCGTGCTGGAGGATGACAGCCGCCTTCGGACTCTGGGCGACCTCTGCGCCGATGAAGAGCCGCACTCCGTCACCGGCGACCAGCTCGAGGGAAGAGCTCGTGACGTTCACCAATGGAGGAGCTCCGAGATCTCGCCCTGATCCTGGGCTTTGGCGGTCGACAGCAACACCGTTTTTGCTTGAAAGAGGCGCTTACCGGCCGCGATCAGCCGCTTCTTTTCTTCGTCGTACCAGCCTGGTCGCATGATCATCAGGGACGGCCCATTCAATCGCAGGCTCTTGCGTTTGGCCGCGTACTCGATGTTGAGGCGCGACAATTCGGCATCGAGCGCCTCGAGCATCGGTCGGCGTTGATCGGCTGGAATGCCCGCGCTCGCTTCGATCTTGAACACGTAGCGAGCCCCCGGGACGTCCGCCTCGGCTTTGAAGTGATCGATCAAGATCCCGAATCGTTTGCTCACCGCGTCGAACGCCGCAATGACCTGATTCACGCTCACCTTTTCGCCAGTGATATTGGTCATGCCGCGGCCCTTGCGACGGAACACGATCAAGGGCGCTTGGTGGTAATGGCCGACCACTTCGATGACATCGTTGATGTCGTAGCGGTAGAGCCCGCCCGTCGTGGTGAAGAAGATGTAGTACTCCTTACCGATTTCGAGTTCGCCCAACCCAAGGAAGTTCCAACCGCGCTTGTTGTCGGGATTGTTTTCGAGCTCGTTGACTTCCACGAATTCGTAGACGTTCGTGGCGACCGTCAACACTCCGGCGGAACCGTCGTCGGAGATCGGGATGCTCCCTCGTGCTTCCGACGAGAGATAACCCCAATCCCGCACCGCCACCGGCTTTTTCCCCTCGGGATCGAACCACCCCGGAAACCGCTCCACGTAGGTGCCGACCGTGCCGCCCTTCCAGCATCCGATGAGGCCAACTCGCGGCCAGTAATCCGCAGGGAGCAACATGCCGGCTCGTCGTTTGCGAGCGGCTTCGAGACTTCGCGCCAACTCCGGATTCGGTCGAAGGCGGGCCATGACGTCGCGGCGTGCCTCCTCCGTGAGAGCGAGATCGGCGCGCACGGTGCCGTCGTGCAAGTCCTTCAAAAGTGCGTCCGCGTGTTGGTTGGCGATTTCGCACATCTTGATGATCGAGGACGGATTCGCGGTGGCCACGAACGTCACGTCGGCCCCGAGACCGAGCCTCATGATCGTGTAGTACTTGGCCTCGTAGTCTTCGACTTCGAAGAGGCTGTACGGCACGAGATAGGTGCTGCGGACGAAGCCGGGCATGTTTTTGTAGATCGCCCCGCTCGTTGAACCGAAAGGGACCCCGGAAGGAGCGTGACCCTCGACCGCGGGCGACACCAGGCTGACGACCTTCCCGCGAAAAATTCCAGGATGGGCGGCGCTCGCGTGGTGGAACCAGGTGCGCATCTGATCCGAGTGGTCGCGCCCTTGGCACGTCGGCGTCACCGGTACGTACTTGGCGTCGCCGGTGGTTCCGGAGGTGCGGGCGAACATCACCGGATCTTCCGCCGTGAGCACGTTCTTTTCGCCGCGGGTGACCCGCTCGACCTGCTTCTTGATGTCCTCGTAGGTGATGACGGGCACCGCCGCCTGCCAGTCGCTCAGACTTTGCACGGCCCGAAACGCGTGGGCACGTCCGTACTCCGTTTCCGCGTTCTTGGTGACGATTTCGAGCAGTTTGCGTTTCTGGGTACCAACCGGGTCTTTGGCGGCAGAGAGGAAGCGCTTGGCGGAAGCGCGACCAATCGCGCGGATCAGGATCGAAGCGATGGCACCCATCAGCGAACTCCCAGGGCGATCGGGGGGCCGATGAAGGGGGCCACCCGGGCCGGATCGATCGTAATCCCCAGACCGTTTCCGACCAGCCTCGGGGCGAACCCTCGCGCTCCGAATTCCAGGCCCTCGGTCGCGATGTCCGCTTCGAGAAGCATGGTTCCGAACGACCCCTCGGCGAACAGGAGATCCGGGCTCCGGGAGGCGAAATGGCGTCCGGCGGCCGAGAGAATCGCGGTCTCGCCCACCTGCGCGCCGAGTTGGAATCGAAGGCCGGCCCGCACCGCGAGCTCCCGCAGGGCCCTGGTGTTCACGAGGCCCCCACACTTGGAGATGCGGAGATTGAAGCCGTGACAGCCGTCTTCGGCGATGAGGCGGTCCGCATCGGCGCGCGAGGCCAGGGACTCGTCCACGATGACCGGAGTTGGACTTCGTGGCTTCAGCCACTTGAGCCCGACATAGTCTTCGCCTCGGACGGGTTGTTCGACGGCCTCCAAGGCGAAGGGGATCAGGGCATCCAGCCGACGCAGCGCAGTTTCCGCATCCCAAGCGCAGTTGGCATCGACGCGAAGGCGGCAATCGGGACCGAGTTCGGCGCGAGCGATCCGCAGCACTTCGAGGTCGGCCGCCTCGTCGACCCCGATCTTGAATTTCACACGCCGGAACCCGAGACCTCGGATCGCTTGGATCCACTGCTTCCCGGCCTGGACTCCCTCGGCGCTGACGACCCCGCTGTATTCGACCTCCTCGGCCGACGTGGGCCCGAGGAGTTCTCCGACGGACTTGCCGAAGCCCCGACCGGCGAGATCGAGGAGCGCGAGCTCCAGGGCACAAAACGCGGCGTGTTCAGTCCTGGGAAGGGTGGTGAGGGTCGACTCGATGCCGGCCACGAGCGCCTCGAAGCTCGCGAAGCTGCGGCCCAGGTATCCGGCCGCGAGATGGCCTTGGAGTGCGGCCAGCACGCTCGCCGGGGTTTCTCCGGTCACGTAGCTCCGCGGAACACACTCCCCGAAGCCGATGTTCCCGGCGTCGTCTTCGGCGCGGACGAGGATTCCGTGGCCGCCACTGCGTGCCGCGAGGGCGTGGCGAAACGTCAGGCGGAAGGGAATTTGGATTTCGAATGCGGTGAGCGAGACAATGCGCATCAGGCGGGAGTCCGATGGAGGAAGTCGGCCAGATCGGACACCAGGGTGTCACGCTGATCGAATTGGACGGAATGGCGAGCCTCGGGATACCGGAGCACGGTCATTTGCGCTTGGGGCACGAGAGAGAGCACTCGCAAGATGCCCTCATTGTCCACGATCGTCTCTTGCTCGGCCAGGACGAGAAGCACGGGCAGGGCCAGTTTCGCGATGCGGTCTTTCACCAAGCGATCGAGACGCCGACTCGCCCACAAGAATCGTGCACTGACCTTGGAGAGTCGACCCGGGTCCGAGCGGATGAACTCCAAGTAAGACGGCGTGAGGGTGAACATCTCGGGGGTGATGGGCACCTTGATGCGCGCTTGGCCACCGAACGCGAGGCTCGTGAGCAAGCGGAGTTTCGCGGCGATCGACAAGTCGACCTGGGCCGCAAGACCGGGGGTGATCAGGCTGATCGAACGCAATCCCCTCGGCTGATCGAGCGCGGCGGCCAGTGCGTACTTGCCTCCCCAGGAGAGCCCAACGAAGTGCGGCGGAGTGGGGGAGAGCAACGCGCGCAGTTCGCGTGCGTCGGCCAACAGGCGGTCCGCCCCGGCGGTGTCACCCGGATGGTCGTCGCGATTCAACCCGGACCCGCGACGATCGAAGAGCACACTCGAGATGCCGAGGTGGGCGAGTTCCGCGGCCGCCGGAAGGAACCAGGTGCCATGGCTTTCGATCCCGTGGAAGTAGAGGATTCGCGTTTGCTCGCGGTCGGCCGACACGGTGCGAAACCGCAAACGCCGTCCGTCCGACGCCACCCATTCGTCGATCCGACCACCCGAGGGTGCACCTGGCGGGAGGGGTAGACTCATGATCCGGGCGGAGCGGAGAGAGGGCCCGGGTCGAGCTTTTCCGCAATGCTCGACAGTTCGAGCGAAACCGCGTGACCCGGATGTTTGGCAGCGAAGAGGCCGCGGCTCCCGAGGGTGGCGACATCCTCGTGGAGAGGAAGCACTCCCAAGACCTCATAACCAAACGCCTGTTTGACCTTGTCGACGACACTGGCGGGATCGATCCGACTGGCGACTTTGTTCGCAACCATCGCGATCCGGGGCACTCCGAGTCGTTTCGCCACCTCAAGAACCACCGCGGTGCCGTGAAAATCCTGACTGTCCGGCCGAATCAGGAGCACGAGACAATCCGAGAGCGTGGTGGTCAACATCGTCTCGCGGTTGAGGCCGGGATGGGTGTCGATGAAGAGGACATCCAGGCGCAGCCCCTTCATCAGTTTTTGGAGGTGGGACTCGAGCCTGCCGACGTCGTACCCCTCGGCGAGAATCCGGGTGATCGACTCGACCTTCATACTCGACGGCAAGAGATAGAGGGCGCCGCCCGGCGTGGTCACCCCGGCGGTGGCGGACATGTCGTAGGCGACGTCCTCCATTTCGCACTTCCCGAACAGGAAGTCGGTGAGGGTTTCGGTGATGCGATCCTTCTCGAGGCCGAGAATGAGGTGGACCCCCGGCGACTGAAGGTCGGTGTCGAGCACGGCGACACGCCGTCCCCGTTGCGCGAGGAGCCAGGCGAGATTCGCGGTGATGTTGCTCTTGCCCGTGCCGCCGCGGTAGGAGTGCACGGAGATGATGTGGCCCATGATGACTTGGCCAGAGCTTATCAGCGGTCCGAGGCGGAGGTGGGTTGGCGGTCTTTGTCCACCAGGCGCTCCGACCAAAGCGAGCGACCCAAGGAGCGTTGGTATCCGGACTCCAGTCCTTCGATGATGACGTTTTGGAGCAGGTCCCGGCAGAGAAAGTCGCGGGCGGCCTCGTGGCTCAGGAAATTGGTCCCGGGGCCGGCGTTCGCGAGGGTCGTGGCCAAACCCGACGCCATGAGCGCTCCCATTCCATCGCGCACTGCGAGCAGCCCGGGATGGAAAATGTCTTGGTCCAAGGCCCAAATCGGCTGGTGGGCGGCCCGCGCGAGGGGGGCCGCGGATGGCGGGAGCAGCTCCTTCCAACTCGCGAGCAGATCCCGGCCGGGCTGCACATAGGCGCCGTGGAGCCAGCGCATCGCAAACGCGGCCCGAAACACGGCCGCGCGCTCGCGCAGTCCGAGCTCTTTCAAAAGACGCTGCCGAAGGGCCACCGCCCGTCTCGGCGCGACTCCGAGGACGGCACTCAACGCCTCACGATCGGTGAGGCTTCTGGCCAGGAGGTGCTCGATCGCACTTCCGACCACCGGTGAGAACGACGGCCGCAGAAGTTCCGGAATCGCATCCGGAACCAGCGCCCGGACGATTCGCCAAGCATGGACGCGGAGTTGTCCCAGCAAAACCGCGAGAGGCCGCCACGGCTCTGATGGGCTGGATTTGCGCCCACTCAACTCGCGATCACACTCGAGACCGGGAGTGGCTGGCCACCCGAGCCGGGCGAGGAGACGCGCCACCTGGCGATCCGCCCGCGCGACCTCACTGTCCTGGGGTTGGACATAAGTGCGGCTCGGCCAAAGCAGGAGCGGGTCGGCGGAGTTTTCCGGCTGGAGTTCCAAGTGTTTTTGACGGAGCAGACTCGATGAACAGGTGAGCGAAGCTTCCGCGAGTGTCGGGCCGAGCGGTCTGGCCTCCGTATCGAGCCAGGTGCGCAGTTGGGCGATGGACCCGGACGCGACGCCGAGGTGATGGGTCGCGAGATCCAGCCAGGTGCGGCTCCCGAGTTCGCGAGCGAGTCGATTCCGGGTGGCAATGACCTGCGCGTGGGTTGCGGCCAAGCTCGAGGAGAGTTCCCGGAGTTTGGTCCACGCCTCCTCCCGGCTGGTCTTGCTCTTCGAGTCTTGGAAAGAGGCCCAGACGTCGTCGAAGCCGAGGACGCCGCGCGTACTGATGATTCGAAAGCCACGGAGCTTGGCTTGGCGTTCCAGGTCGAGAGCCGACAGCTCCAGGTCGAGGCTGACATCCGCTTGGAATCGAATGAACAAGTCGTGCAGGACCGTCGCCAGTCGGTATCCGGCCGGCCCCAGACTCAACCCCGCTTCCACACACACCCGCATCCGGGTGAACCACTCCCGGTGCCCGAAAACCGCGCGTGCCTTCGCGTAGTCGTCCCCGGCAAGCCGACCCGTGACCGGATCCGCTTCCGCCGCGAACACCTGTTCCGCGGCGGGGCAGAGCTTGGCGCCCTGTTGCTCCAGAAAATCGACCAGTTTTTCGTACACGGGAACTCCGCCTGCCTCATCGACCGTCACCGCTCCGAGATCTGAAAGCTCTCTCCCCACGGATCTTCTGGCCCAGCAGCCCGCGCTACCGAAGTGACCACCCCAACTCCCCGAGTTCCATCCGCCGCCCAATGGGACCGCGGATCACCAGATCCGCCCGCCACCGACGCAATCCCCCCACCACTGTGAGCACCCAAGTTCCGACCCGCCCGAGGCCACCCCACCCTCCGACAGCCGACTACCCCCCAATGGGACCGCGGATCACCAGATCCGCCCGCCACCGACGCAATCCCCCCACCACTGTGAGCACCAAAGTTCCGACCTCAGCGATGAGACGCCCCCGCCCCAGACCCGACCCCAGTAGTCCCAAGCCCGCTTCCGGCGCCTTCACCACGACCACCGAGAGTCGTCGATCTCGCCGAAAACTGCCCCAAACCCAAAAGGTCGCTCGCCCGCCGCCGAATCGCCGGTGTCGTTCATGCCTCCGGCTCCATCCTCCGGAAACCACTGCCGTGCTCCACACACTCACCCGGCTTTTGCTTCTCTCAGCCTTCGCCGCAATCGCCGCTCCCGCCCAAGACTTACCCCGGGAACAACTCCTCGCTCTCGACCTCGAGGACGCCGGGGCGGAAGCCAAGCTCCTCCGCATCCAGTCGCGCGCCGACGCTCTGACTCCCGCGCAAGCTGGCGAACTCCGCGCCACCTTGGAACGCGACCCCAAGGACATCCACACCCGTCTCGTGCTTCTGCGCTACGAGGGCCAGGAGGCGCGCCAGCGCCGTGGGGAAGACCTGAATCCCCGGGCCCACGGCAAGCTAGTCTTGGGGCTCATCGAGCATCATCCGGAGTCGCCGTTGGCCGGATCCTCCGGTCTCCTGCTCTACGAGTACAAAAACGACGGGCTCTACACCGGCCCAGCGTGGGACCTCGGCATCGAACTCTGGGAGCGCCTAGCAGCGGAAAATCCCAAGAGTGCGGCGATCGCCACCAACGCCGGGCTCTTCCTCATCTCCGATCCCCTCCGCCTGAAAGACCTGAAATCCCAAGCGTTCGCCCACTTGCAGCGTGCCCGCACCCTTCAACCCAATGACGCTCGCTGCGCCCTCAAGCTGGCCTCCTACTTCGTGCTCCAAAGATCGATCACGCGCGACGAGAAGCTCGTGCTCTCCGCTTCGACCGACGCCCTCCCTCATCTCCAGGCGGCTCTCAATCTCACCAAACCCGCGGACCGAACGAACCTCCACCTGAACGGCCAACCGCTCTCCATGATCCTCGCGCAGGTGCACTTCGATGTCGGCGATCACTCCGCCGCGGCCGCCGCCGCCACTGCGGCCCTCGCGGCGCTTAACCCCAAATCTCCAGACGGCGAAGTCGTCTTCCACATGAACACCCTGCTCGGACTGTGTGCCACCCACCGCGGCGATTGGGATGCCGCCGTGCTCGCCCTCGGAGCTGCAGGAACCACCCGAGGCTCGCCAATTCTCGCCACCTCCGGTCCCGACCTTCGCCTCGCCAAATCTCTGTTGGCGCACGGAAAACAAGACGCCGTGGTCTCCTTCCTCGAAGACTGCCGCCGATTCTGGACCTCCGGCTCCGCGCGCCTCGACACCTGGATCGCCGCCATCCGCAAAGGCGATACCCCCTGGTAGGGGTCAAACTGTCTCGGCCCTGGTCCGTAGCGACACCCGTTGATTCCTGCATGACCGTTCTCGCTGTCCATGGAGCTGCTCGAGCGAGGACAATCCCGAAGTTCGAAGCGTCACACGGTCTCCCGGCCCATCCTTCGACCATGAAAAAACAAAACGAGCGAACAGAATTTCATGGTGCCCCAAACTTGTGAATCTCCGCCGCACCGACCACCAGAAAGCCGTACGAACTCTCCTGCGCGATAATCCCGTGGTGCCATTATAGAGCGAAAGCACATCGGCAAAACGACTCTCGCACGGCAGATCCTCGCCGGGTGGCGCGGCATGAAAGCGATGTTCGACCTGGAGGACGAGGTCGATCGCAGGAAGCTCGAAAGAAACGTCTCGAAGCCCCGGGAATCACGGCCTCGATGCGCATCGCGTTCCGGGATCTTCGCCTCGACGAATTGATCGTGGTGCATGGAGGCAAAGAAAGTTGGCCGATGTCCGACAATATTCGCGCCGTCTCCGCCTCGCACCTACTCACCGAGATCAAGCCACTGCCGGTCTGAATCCGAATTCACGCCCGGACCTCAATCGAAAGTCCCGAGGACCGTCGAGCCATTTGGTCAAGCGCGTGTGGCCGATCGTCCAGGCTCCGCTTCAGCGGCCAGAAACCGACTGGGAGCGGATTCTAGTCGGCGAAACGACGGATCCCTCGCAGATCTCCTCTGCCGCGCCTCCGCCGCCACCCGCATTCTCGGCAACCTGCCTTGACGGACTGAAAGCTCGAACAAGCCCAGCCATGGCTGCGTTAGTCCGATCCCTCCGATTCAAGATCGCCCGAAGATTCCAGGCGATCCACATCGGAGCCAACACGGCGGCCGCCGGATGCCGCCAGTTGACCTTGACGACTCCATAGATAATTGTGGGAAGAACCAGGACGTAGCGGAGAGGCAGGATCCAAGCCAGTTGGGCACGGGAGAGATTCTTGATCAGGAGCACCCAGTTGTTTCGGTGGTTGAGCCACACCTTCGCCCACGAATCGGGACGAAGCGTGTGACCACCCTCGTGGAGTACTACGGACTTCGGCACGGAACGAATCGCGAAGCCTGCCCGCCGCAGGCGCCAGCAGAGGTCGATCTCCTCCATGTGCATGTAGAAGGCCTCGTCGAAGAGGCCAACCTCGGTGATGAAGCGCTTACGCAGCAGCATGGCTCCGCCGACGGCCCAGTGAATCTCGCGAGGATCGTCGTACTGTCCGTGATCGATCTCGATGCGCCCGAAACGGCGCCCGAGAGCGTAGGGATACCCCAGCGAATCGATCATCCCGCCGGCAGCGCCGCCGTAGTCGAAGCGATCGGGCTCTTGGAGGCTCCGGACTTTGGGCTGGAAGACCGCCGCGGTGGGATGTTCTGCGGCGGCGTCGAGCATCGGCGGCAGCCAGCCCGGGGTGACTTCGGCGTCGTTGTTCAGCAGGAAGATCAGATCGTTGGTCGCGGCTCGAATCCCGGCATTGACCGCAGCTCCGAATCCACGCCCGCCCCCGACATCTGTGACTCGGAGAGTAGGCAAAACGTTGAGGGCGCGATCGATACTGCCGTCGTCTCTCGGCTGGTCATTGGCCACGATGACCTCGACCTGCGTGAGATCGGTGTTCCGCACGACCGATTGCAAGCAGCGGGATAGAACGTCCCCCAAGTAGTGGGGGATGACGATGGAAGCCCTCGTGTTCGCCGCCACGTTCCTCTTCAAGCCGCCAGTTTCTCCCGAATGCGGAGCATGGCCATGCGGATCGTGTGCCGATGGCGGGCGGAATTTTCTCCGAACAGGCGAATAGCGATTTCGGTGCGGGTCGCCCCCCGCGAGGTCAGAATGAGGATTCGCTTGTCGCGGGTCGTGAAGCCTCGTCCGAGGAGGTTCTCTCGCAATCGTCGCTCGAGGACTTGCGCCTCTTCGGGGGCAGCCATGTCCTGAGCTTTCTCGATCGGCGCCGTGACAGGCCTGCGGGTCTCCGCGGTCACGGCCCACCGAGTGAATCGAACGAGGACCTTCCAGACTTGGTCCTCTTGCCCGAGAAGGTGGTCGTTCCGTTGGACGTGGAGGAGCAGTTTCGAAAGCACATCCGCGGCGAGTTCCTGGCCGTTTTGGCTACGAAGCCTGAATTGGGATCGAGGGTAGATTCTCAGGGCCGTCCGGAGGATCTCGTCGATCACACGATCCGTGCTCCGAGAACATCCGTGTTCCTGGATTGCAGTGAGTAATTGGGAAACATCCGGCAAACGACATGGTGCGCCCGGACCAGGTCTCATGGGATCGAGTTCCTTGTTTCTATCTCGACGCGCCGGGCAGGTGGCGCCTCGTCCATCAACACACGCGGGCATCTCAACCCCGGTGGCTCGAGTTGTCAAGGGACAATTTCGAAATGATGGCACACAGCGTGACTATTTGGTCGAATTGCGCCGAGAAAAATATTTTCCAAGATTTTTGTGACGATCGCCCAAAATTCGGTGGATTAGTCAGTAGAGGGATCGTGCGTCCGGCACGAGCCCGATCGAGAAGAAGAACTCCGGCACCAAGAGCCCGCTGTCAGCCCTGAGCTGCCAATGAACGAAGAGGGTCCGTCTATGCGATTGAGCCTCGTGATCCCCACGCTGAATGAAGCGGAGAATTTGCCTCGGCTCTTGCCGCGGGTGGTGAGGGCTCTCTCCTCAGTCGACCACGAGATTGTGATCGTGGATGACGGTTCTAAGGACGGGACTCCGGAAGTCGTCCGTGGCTTGCAGCGTCGCTATTCGGAGCTGAAGTTGATCGAGCGGCGCTCCGCTCCGGGGCTCTCGGCCTCGATCCTGGCGGGTTTCGACGCGGCCTCGGGGGACCTTCTGGCCGTCATGGATGCCGACCTCCAGCACGACCCCCGCGTCTTGCCCCGCCTGGTCGAAGCGGCGAAACGCACGGAGATCGTGGTCGGCTCCCGTTACACCTTCCACGGCAAGGTGTGCAAGTGGCGATTCTTGCGCCACGCGCAGAGTCGGGCGGCCTCCTGCCTCACGCGGCTTGTGCTCGGTCTTCGGGTGGAGGACCCGCTATCCGGCTTTTTCCTCGTTCACCGTCATGTCTTCGCACAGGCCGGGCCGCGGATCGAAGCTCGCGGCTGGAAGCTTCTGCTCGAGATTCTCGCCCTTTCTCCGACCGCCTCCGTCGCCGAAGTCCCCTTCACCTTCCGCGCCCGCCTCCACGGCCGAACCAAGATGCGCTGGGCGGTGGTGGGAGCGT
>CADEGH010000033.1 GCA_902826835.1 uncultured bacterium
GCGCGACATAACTTAACTTCCCCATTTTTTGGTCCTAAGAGAGGGGAGCACCTCAATTCCCGGAGTTGATGGAGACAGCAAACTGAGCAGGAGCGGTGCCTGCCATGAATAACACCGCAAACAGTCCGACAGCGAGGATAGTACCCCTGGTTGCATTTCTACAGGACGGTTGAGCGATCATCGTGGTTCCTTAGGGATTATTCGCCTGCCCGACACAACACATCACATGTGGTTCGTTCGAGACGAAGATCTCTTGACACTGCTTGTCAGCGTTTGCCGCCGCAGCCATGCTGCAGAGTTCCGGAATTCGCTGAGGCACGTCTTGTACCATGAGATTAGCTTTCGGTGTCAACCATCTGCGTAGAGATTCTTGAAAAACAGTGCTGCAGTCGTCACATTCACTCGATGCATCTAAGAAATGACCGAATGGTCACGGTCCACCGTGACTTTCACGTCTACGTTTCCTCCGTATCTGGGGATGGGGAATCGGGCACGACCCCGGGTGCAGCCGTGTAGTACACGTCCTGCCACCCTATGGAAGCGGGCAGACGGTGACCCTTCCCGGTTGATCCTGTCGACCACTTTCTGTCTGATTTGAGCGAGCTAGGCCGGATTAACTCGTGTTCGCGGGAGAGCGGAGCTTCGCCTGGGCCCATGCCCAGGGGGGTCAGGGCCGCGCGGTCGGCGTGAGGGGAAACTCGTTCGAGGACATCGGTCAGGTATTCGTGAGGGTCGATCTTCAGGGACTTGCACATTCCGATGAGGGAGAGAGATCGGCTGCGACGCGGGCGCCGCGCGGTGAACCGGCTACCCGCCAATTGTCCCGACCGATGGCCACGTTGGGAATCGCGCGTTCGCTCGCATTGGTGTCGAGTTAGGTGTCGGGATCCGAGAGGAAGACCAGGAAGGTCTCCCACTGGTTATTCAGGAAGGCCATGGCCTTTCCGAGATGACTCTTCGGCAGGATGGAGGGGTCCTTCAAGAGTTCGGCCTTGTACGCTGCGATTCGGGCGACGGACTCGAGGTACCCCTCGCGCGTGTCCTTGCGCACGATCGCGGCCATGGCGGCGTCGGCGGCGACGGTGGTGGAGTCGAACGCGAGGCGCTCGCCCTTCAGGGGGCCCGCCTCTGGGAGGATGCGCAGAACGAGGCGCTCGACGCCCTCGAACACGACCTTCTCCACTCGCCGCCGGATGCGTCTGAACGCGCTGTGGCAGGGCGTCGCGTCGGCGGGGCCGAGGAACGCCTTCAGCGAGAGCGAGTCGGCGCAGCACCACCCGATCCCGCGTTCGGTGCCGAGGCCTCCGAAGTAGCCCACCATCAGCATAAGAAAGTCGCGGCCGGGCGGGATCCGGGGGCGGCCGTCCCCTTCGGCGGAATAGGCCTTGGCGCAGAGTCCATCGACCTCGGCGTCGAACCCAAGGCCTCGAACGCGGCTTTGAGGCGGTCGTAGAACGCGTGGCCGGGAGCATTCAGGTCGGACGTCGCGACGAACAGATCCATCTGGCGCGGTCAGGGTCTACCCAAAGACCTGCGGCGGCTCCGGGTCGCGCACAAACGAGCAGGCCCGCCGCCAAATCAATGGCGGGCGCGACGACTTTTTCAACAGCCTCACAGGACCGTCGAGGAAGTAGGCGAGGCGGCGGATCGCTTCGGGCGGCGTTCACAACTCGGCCTGGTCCCCGAAGCCGAATCGCATGCTCCAGCACGATCTTGTCGGCGGTCGCGGATGCGTCCACGTCATCGGCGCCGCTGTTCTCCCCGATTGACCCGCGCCCGTCGCAGCCCTATGCTCACGCCCTCCCGTCCGCGAGAAGGAAACTCCGCGATGGTCACAAGAGGACTCGCCCGCATCGCCCCGCCAAACGATCCCGGCGCGGGGTTCGTCTTCGCGCGGCGGCGCGTACCTTCGTTCGTCGGATACCCCTCCGTCCGTCACGGCTGCTCCATGGTTCGCGAGTCGTCCGACGGCCTCCGCTCACCCCAACCGCAGCCCACGGGCCGTCCACCCAGACTCGGAGAGAAGGCCTTTGCGGCCATGCGGTGGAAGAGGTTGAGCCCTCGAACGGAAGAGGCCTATCTTGCGTGGATGCGTCGCTTCTGGGAGTTCCACGGGCGTCGCGCCCCGGTCGCCCTCGGCGCCCCGGAGGTCGCGGCCTCTCTCGAATCCTTGGCGACAAGCCGCCGCGTCGCGGCTTCCACTCAGAATCAAGCGCTCGCCGTGATTCTCTTCCTCGATCGCGAAGTCCTCTCGCTCGATCTGCCTTGGCTTGAAGGCGTGGTGCGGGCCAAGTCCCCTCGGGGATTGCCGACCGTCCTTGATTGCATCGCAGCCCCGGTACCGCGCCTCATGGCGACCCTGCTGTACGGCGCCGGTCTACGCCTCATGGAGTGTTGCCGCCATCGAGTGGAGGATATCGATTTCAGCCGAAACCAGTTGATCGTCCGCCGAGGAAAGGGCGACAGAGATCGCGCGACGATGCTCCCGGCCGCCTTGCGCCCCGCGCTCGAAATTCACCTCGCGAACGTCCGCCGGCAGCACGACGCGGACTTCGCCGCCGGCGCCAGTTGGGTCGAACTTCCCGACGCATTGGCGGCCAAATATCCGAACGCCGGTCGCGAGTGGCCGTGGGCGTGGGTCTTCCCGGCGACCCGGACCTACCTCAACGAACCGACCGGCGCCGTTCGAACGGAACCGTCGTGCAAGAGGCCGTCCACCGAGCGACTCTCCGTTCCGGCCTCTCCGAGCGCGTCTCGTGCCAGACCATCCGGCATTCCTTCGCCACCCACCTGCTCGAGTCGGGCACCGACATTCGGACGATCCAAGCGCTCCTCGGTCACAACGACGTCGCGACGACGATGATCTACACCCACGTCCAGAACCGCGGCCCCGCCGGCGTGCGCAGACCCGCCGGCGACCTATTCCCGTCCCAATGAGCGCGCGCATCCTGACTCCAACCTCGCGAGTTTCGACGCTCCGGCCCCCCGCCAGTGCGCAGACCTGCGTCGTTCCGGATCCCGACCGCCGCGACGCCGTCCCTATGCGCCCGGTCCGCCAAATTAAGCCTCGGCTATCCGACCCGGACGCCGACGGGCCCGGAAACAAGCTTCCTCAACAATCAGGCGCGTCCCCTGCGTTCCCGGTTAGACTGACCCCGTCGTCGGCCTCGGAGGTCTTCGACAGGTCCGTCCAGTAGTAGTTAGGCGGGGAGAGTGGTCTTCGAGCAAGTCTACACCTTCACGGATTACTACGATGGTCCGCGAGAGGGCATCGCCGACCTTGGTGGTGCGGCGCACTACTACAAGGCCGAGTGGGACACCGACCGCGACGACTACGCGGACACGTTCCTCCTGACGCCCGTGGACAGTGACACGCTGGTTCTCGCGCTCGAAGATCGGGAGATCTGGGAGCGCTGGCAGCAATCGTTCCATAGGGGCCATACGGATCGAGCCACTCACCCCGCCCTCCCGCGGGACCGCCCGCGCCACGAGGAGATACAGAGGCTCCTCGCTGGGCGGTTCACGGCGGGCCCCGACCGAGCGGTCCGAAAGCAGGGAGAGTTCCGCGTGCGAACAGACGCAGGCGAGTCCGTGCTGGAAGTGCGTTGGTACGATCCCGCCTAACAAGCCGCTGCAGCCGACGAGCGGCGGGCACGCCAAGAGAGAGTGCGGTAGCATGGATCGCGCCGCTCGCGGCTGAGCGGCGAGACGTTAGACCCGCTGGGACGTGAGGGTTTCGCACGCACAAACGTTTTTGGGTAGGAATGGCCCTAAATGCAGTTCATCACCCACGGCCCTGATATTCCGGATGCGCTCTTGCAGGCGCACGAGGAAGGCCGTGTGGTGTTTTTCTGTGGCGCGGGTGTTTCCTACCCCGCAGGCCTGCCAGGCTTCAATGGACTGGTGAAGAAAATCTATCAGCTGATCGGCACAGATTTGTCGGATATCGAGCGTGAGGCCTTTGACCGCGGGCAGTTCGACGCCACACTGGATCTGCTCGAACGGCGCTTGCCAGGGCAGCGTCTGGCCGTTCGTCGCAAGCTGGCAGAGGCGCTGAAGCCAAAGCTGCGCCGCAAGGGTGCCACCGATACACAGGCGGCGCTGTTGCGCCTGGCGCGCTGCCGCGAGGGCGCGCTGCGTCTGGTCACCACCAACTTCGACCGCGTCTTTCACATATCCGCCAAACGAACAGGCCAGGCGTTTCAAGCCTACGCTGCCCCGATGCTGCCGATTCCGAAGAACAGCCGATGGGACGGGCTGGTCTATCTGCATGGCCTGCTGCCCGAGAAGACAGACGACACGGCCCTGAACCGGCTGGTGGTCACCAGCGGCGATTTCGGCTTGGCCTATCTGACTGAGCGATGGGCGGCGCGCTTCGTGAGCGAGTTGTTCCGTAACTACGTGGTCTGCTTCGTGGGCTACAGCATCAACGACCCGGTATTGCGCTACATGATGGATGCGCTGGCCGCCGACCGGATGCTGGGTGAAGTCACCCCGCAGGCCTGGGCATTGGGTGATTGCGAACCGGGGCAGGAGCACCGGAAAACCATCGAGTGGGAGGCCAAGGGTGTCGCTCCCGTCCTCTACACCGTACCGGCTGGCAGCTACGACCATTCAGCGCTGCATAAGACCCTGCACGCTTGGGCAGACACCTACCGCGATGGCGTGCAGGGCAAAGAAGCCATCGTCGTCAAACATGCCTTGACCCGGCCACAAGGCAGCACGCAGCAGGACGATTTCGTCGGCCGGATGCTGTGGGCCTTGTCGGATAAATCGGGGTTGCCAGCAAAACGTTTTGCAGACGCCAATCCCGTCCCGCCGCTGGACTGGCTGCTGGACGCATTCTCGGACGAGCGTTTTAAGTACAGCGATCTGCCGCGCTTCCGTGTTCCTCCTCACGAAGAAGTAGACGCCAAGCTGCGCTTCAGCCTGATTCGCCGCCCCGCGCCCTATGACCGTGCGCCGCCGATGCTGCTGGTCTCTGGCGGCATCACCGGCAGCCAGTGGGATGACGTGATGTTCCATCTGGCCCGCTGGCTGGTGCGCCACCTGGACGATCCGAGGCTGGTCATCTGGATCGCGCAGCACGGTGGCCAGTTGCACGATCGCTGGCCTTTGCTGATCGAGCGCGAACTGGATCGCCTGGCTTCACTGGAGCGAGACGGCAAGACCGCTGAGCTGGATGAACTCCGCTCACAGGCACCCAAGGCCATTCCAAGCCCTCTGATGCGCATCTTGTGGCGGCTACTGCTTAGCGGCCGGGTGAAATCCCCGTGGCGCGATCCGGGCCTGTATCGCTGGCAAGGTCGTCTTAAACGTGAGGGCTTGACCACTACGCTTCGCCTGGAATTGCGCGAGTTGCTTGCGCCCAAGGTGGCCTTGAAGAAACCGGTTTGCTGGGGCGACGATGACGCGAGCACGGACGAGCCCAAGCGGATCAAGCAATTGGTGGACTGGGAACTAGTGCTGGGCGCCGATCGTGTGCGTTCGACCCTGCGCTATCTTGCCGATGAGCCATGGAAGTCGGCTTTGCCGCACCTGTTGGGAGATTTCCAGCAACTGCTGCGCGACGCACTGGACCTGTTGCGCGAGTTGGGCGAGGCCGACGACCGTAGCGACGGCTCGCATTGGTATCTGCCATCCATCACGTCGCACTGGCAGAACCGAGGTTTCCGCGACTGGGTGAGCCTGATCGAACTGCTGCGCGATGCCTGGCTGGCGGTTCGCACGAACGACAGAGCACACGCCATGCGCGTCGCCAAGGTTTGGTTCGAGTTGCCATACCCCTCCTTCAAACGCCTAGCCCTGTTTGCCGCGAGCCACGACGATGGCATCCCGCCCGAACAGTGGGTGGATTGGCTGCTGGCAGACGGTGCGTGGTGGCTGTGGTCTACCGATACCGGGCGGGAGGTGTACAGGCTCCTCGTTCTGCAGGGGCAGCATTTGGCAAGGGCTGCACAGGAGCATCTGGAAGCAGCCATCCTGGCGGGACCTCCGCGCGAGATGTACCGGGACGATCTGGAGGCAGATCGCTGGCAAGAACTGGTGGCCAGTGCTGTCTGGCTGCATCTGGCCAAGCTCAACACATCGGGCCTCGTTCTGGGTGCGTCTGCGGCGGCACGCTTGGCGGAAATATCCACTGCCCACCCGCAATGGCAGTTGGCGGCCAACGAGCGTGACGAGTTCTCGCACTGGATGAGCGGCACCGGTGACCCAGACTACGAGGACAGCCGAGATGTCGACATTGCGCCCCGCAAGCGAAAGGGACTAGTGCAATGGCTCACAAAGCCGATGCCCGAAAGGCGGCCTTTCTACGAAGACACGTGGCGTGAGGTTTGCCACTCGCGCTTCTTTCACAGTTTGACCGCCCTGTGCGATCTGGCACAGAATAACGTGTGGCCCGCTGGCCGATGGCGCGAAGCTCTGCAGGCTTGGGCTGAAGAAGGCATGGTGTTGCGCTCCTGGCGATACGCCGCACCGCTGGTGCAGACCATGCCCGATGCCGTATTTCAGCAGATTGACCACGCTGTCACCTGGTGGATGCAGGCGGCCTCCAAGTCCATCAGCCGGCACGAGGACATCCTCCTGAACCTGTGCCGCCGCGTGCTGGCGCTGCCGATGGAAACCGGCTCAGGTTCCCGCATTATCCGAAACGGAGTCGAAACCTATGAGCCTGTCATGTCGGCGATCAACCATCCCATCGGGCATGTCACGGAGGCACTGATCAAATTGTGGTTCAAGCGGAATCCGAACGACAATGATCTGCTTCCAGCAGACATTAAGCCGATATTCACCGCACTGTGCGATGTGCAGATAGATCGCCTCCGCCACGGCCGAGTGTTGCTGGGTTCGCGGCTGATTGCATTTTTCCGCGTGGATCGCCCTTGGACCGAACAGCACCTTTTGCCCCTGTTCGACTGGAGCAATCCCGTCGAAGCGAAAGCCGTGTGGGAAGGCTTTCTCTGGTCGCCGCGCTTGTACCAGCCGTTGCTGATAGCCTTCAAGTCGCAGTTCCTGGGTAGTGCGAATCACTATGCCGATCTTGGCGAGCATCGCCAGGAATTCGCGACCTTCCTGACTTACGCAGCATTGGGCCCGACCGAGGGATATTCCGTAGAGGAATTCCGATCTGCAATTGGCGCGCTTCCGCAAGAAGGACTAGAAGAGTCCGCGCAGGCCCTCTCGCAGGCGCTTGAAGGTGCGGCCGATCAGCGTGAGGACTATTGGAAGAACCGTACCCAACCGTTCTGGCAACGAATCTGGCCGAAGTCCCGCGAGCTGGCCACCCCGCGCATCGCCGAGTCCTTGACTCGGCTAGTTATTGGTGCCCGAGGCGAATTCCCGGCAGCCTTGGCTGCGGTGCAGCACTGGCTGCAGCCGATCGATCATTCGGACTATGTCGTGCATCTGTTGCACGAGTCGGGTTTGTGCGGACGATTCCCTGCCGAGGCACTACAGCTGCTGAATGCCGTGATTGGCGACCTACAGTGGGCACCGCAGAAGTTGGGTCAATGCCTGGACGAGATTGCGCAAGCCGCGCCACTACTTGCGCGGGATGCCCGTCACCACCGGCTCCGCGAATACGCGCGAAGGAGCGGGTAATGGCGAAGCGAAATCTCTGCTACAACCAAAGGGGTCTAACAACCGGTTACAGAGGACGGCGTTCCGCCGCCGCTGAACCGGGGCGTTAGGCCTCGCAGCAACCATGATCGAGCAGCACGAAGTCCTCCAAGTACTTGTCGACTCCTGCCCCTCGTTCTCAAAGGACGCCCAAGAGCACGTGGCCGAGTATGGAAACGACCTCTTGTATGTGGCCGCTGGCGCCTTTGCTCGGCACTTGCTGGCGCTACAAGAAGAAGGCAGCACTTCCTCGCTTCAAGGTGCGGCCGCGGTCATAGAACACCTGCACATTCACGGATCACCTTGGGTCAGAGCGTTCGCCACAATCGGCCTGCTGGAGGGCGTGCAGAACACTTGGTCTCACAGCGGTTCTGACCCTGAACTCTTCGTACAGTTCCTTGGTCCAGAGAGCGCACGCTGGTGGAAAGGCCTCAACAACTTCTGGTCTGGCGCTGCCACTCATGTCAAAGGCGAGGCCTAACCCTCCCCCCTGTGCCAGGGTAGTTGCAGCGTACACGTCCGGCCACCCCATGGAAGCGGGCAGACGGTGACCCTTCCCGGTTGATCCGGTCGATCACTTTCTGTCGGAGTTGAGCAAGCCGAGCGGGATTAGTTCGTGTTCGCGGTAGAGCGGCGTTTCGCCTGGGCCCATGCCCAGGGGGTCAGGGCCGCGAGGTCGGCGTGAGCCCCCTGTGCCAGGGTAGTTGCAGCTGGCTCCATGGAGCCGAAGGCTCCAGGGGGATCGCGTAGCGATCACCCTGGGGCCCGGCTCCTCGGTGAGGGAGTGAGGCCGCACCCCATGGGGTGCGGTTTCACTCCCTCACCGAGCCACACCAACCTGTCCCGGGGCGAAGGTGCTTTTCCTCATGCCCAGTTACTCCGACGGCTTCAAAGGCCGCATGGTCCAGCGAATGACCGGTCCAGTCGCCATCTCCGCAAACGCCCTTTCCCAGGAAGTCGGCGTCCCCCAGGCCACGCTTTCGGCGTGGCTTCGCAACGCGCGTACTATTTCCGCCATGACCCCCTCGAAGCCCACCTCCTCCCGCGCTGGCCAGCCAACTAAGAAGTGGACTGCTGAAGAGAAGTACCGCATCGTGCTTGAGGCCGTGGGTATCCCGGACCAGGAATTGGGCGCCTTTCTGCGTCGGAATGGCCTTCACGAAGCGCAACTCACGGACTGGAAAGAGCTTGCATCTCAAGCAGCCGTGTCTGCACTCGAAGGCAATCGTCCATCGAAGAAGGCCCCCGCGGCTTCGCGAGATTCCAAGCGTCTCCGCGACCTCGAAGTCGAGCTTCACCGTAAGGACAAAGCGCTCGCCGAGGTCACAGCGTTGCTCGCCCTCAAAAAAAAGTGGACTTGCTCTGGGGGGACGAGGCCGAGAGCACACCGCCGAGGAACGCGCGATGATCCTCAATGCAGTCGATGAGGCGGTGGCGGCTGGAGCTCGCCAGTCCGCAGCGTGTGACCTCTTGGAAATTGCCCCCACCACACTCCAGCGCTGGAGGTCCCAGGGAATCGGTCAGGACCAGCGCGCTGGGCCGAAGACCGCCCCCAAGAACAAGCTCTCCGAGGCAGAGCAGGCACGCATTCTTGAGGCCGCCAACCGGCCGGAATTTCGAGATCTGTCTCCCAAGGAGATCGTCGCTGCCCTGGCCAGCCGGGGTAGTTACCTCGGATCCGAACAGAGTTTCTACCGATTGCTTCGCAAGAACGACCAGCTCAATCATCGCGGCCGCGCTAAGCCACGCACCGCCAGGCGCCCAGCCCAGTACGTCGCAACTGGTCCTTGTCAGGTCTGGAGCTGGGACATCACCTACCTCAGGGCTCCGGTTCGCGGGGTGTTTTTCTACCTCTACGTCGTCATGGACGTCTGGAGCCGGAAGATCGTCAACGCTTCCGTCGAAGAAATCGAACACGGCGAATATGCAATCGAGCTCATTCGCACTGCCGCGGATGCCGAGGGAATCCAGCCAGGCCAACTCGTCCTCCACCAGGACAACGGCTCACCCATGAAGTACGGAAACTTCACGGCCTTCCTGCAAGGGCTCGGCGTCGCGGCCTCCTACAGCAGGCCACGCGTCAGCGACGACAACGCCTACTCCGAAGCACTCTTTCGTACTCTGAAATACCGCCCCGAGTTCCCGGATCGCCCCTTCAAGTCCATCGAAGAAGCGCGCCAATTCGCCGCTCGCTTCGTCCACTGGTACAACGAGATCCACCTGCACAGCGGCATAAAATTTGTCACGCCCGCGCAACGCCATCGCGGTGAGGAGGCAGGGATCCTCGCCGAACGGACCAAGGTCTACGAGCGCGCAAGGCGCCTCCATCCTGAACGATGGTCCGGAAGAATCCGAGATTGGTCACCCGTTTCCGAGGTCGTACTCAACCCCGGAAGGAAACGCAGGGAATCCGCTGCGTAACCCACCCGCTCAAACTCATCCTCAAGCTGCAACTATCTTGATACTCACCGGTGCGCCTACCTCCTCGACGCGCCTCATTGATCGTTTCTGATCCATATATTCGAAATATTCGGTATATGGCTTGTCGCGCAACATCGTCATTAAGTATGTCGATGAAAACCCGTCGTCAGAACGATGGCGAAGGAACAGCCGAACTCTTTCATGAAACACCCTTCCGTAGGTCCCGAATCTTGCTCTTGATTCATCAGATAGTGGTAACATGGGATCTATGGCATTACTGCGAAGACGTGCAAGCTCGGCATTTATTTGTCTTACTTCATAGTCAAGTGCTGCCGTGGCTTTACTAATCTTGCTTACATAGTCTCCAGGACTCGTGTCCGCGCGACCAACTGCATCAAAGACGCGACCGAGCTGGGTCCTAACTCGCTCTTCGTCGTCTGAGAACTCTAATCGATAGCGCCACTGTACCATGAAGCGTAGGAATTCGTATTCAATTGGACGTAGACCACAAAAGTACCAGCGTGGTCTCCCGATTGTGTCAGCATAGATACCAATAAATCGATCTGCCTTGCTTATGATATCGTCGACGCGGATTTTGAATGCACGCTCCGCCGCTTCACGATCCTCTTGGGCTTTGGTTGGGTCTATTGCGACCGTTGTTGCAACCGAATCGAGCAAGTGCGAAGCTTGCTTCATGTTGAAAGGGTCAAGCGGCATGGTTTCGCTGGCAAGTGGAATGTAGCCAGCGGCAATAATGGCGTCGAAAACAACACGGCGGTGAAGAGTGGTCTCTTCGTGCCGGGAGCTGAGGAATACGGTCTCTACCTTCATCTATCATCGCTCCGTAGACACTGACTTGAAAGATATGGCAACCATGCGTTGACAGCGAGAGCTACTTGAAATAGACTAGCGGCCAAGGTTTACTGACCCTTGGATAGAGTCAGATGACGGAGGCTTCCAGAAGTGGTGGCAATTCCACGTGAATACGACACCGTCGATTAGCCCTCTCAACGCAAGGGGCACTTGGCAATTGGATAGGTACATGTGTCATGTCTGCGAAGTTCCTTCGCATCTGGGGATGGGGTTTCGGGCACGGCCTCGGGTGCGGCGGAGGAAGTCGAAAGCCTCCATCGCGTCAGGAGTCGCGCCACTCACGAACCGTGGCAGCGAAGGCGACCGAAGTTTCCGAGACAGGCTTCCCTTCATGCGCCGGATCCTACAGGACTTTGCAGGTTCCTTGTCAAGGGGCGTGCCGCCACCGCGCGCGACCGAAAAGTCACGCATCAACGGGCTTGGATGAACTCTTTTCATCACCCAACAAGACGCTGCCTTGACCGGTTTGGACCAGAATTTAGGAGAATTTTTTCCTGGCCGGGTTCCCACCGAGAGCTACCGGGCCGAGCGATTGCGGCGTTGAGTTTGATTCTTGGACGAAGCGATCCGCATCGTGCTTGGGGTTCGAGCGTCACCGACCCGACTGAAAAGTCACGCTCCGGCAGCCGAAGTACTCTGCCATGTCCGGCACTGGTCCCGGTGCCCGCTGTCCGCACCCAGGTGGTGGGTCCGTCCGACCGCCGCCAGGGGCGCCCAGGTTTCGCCGTCTCCCCCGCCTTGGCCAGTTCTTGGACGACCGCGCAAGGGGGGCCAATGTTCGATCGTGGGCCGGGGTTTGGGCCCGGGGCGCCGAGGTCCGATTATCCCCGGAATGGGGTACACGCGCGGAATCTCTACTGTTGATCGCTCATCGGCTCCTCCTTAGTGCGCCACCCTCGTCCCTGCTCTACCCCCACGAATGCGAAATCACTTCGTTACACACGACAGAAGCCTACTTCGGGGGCGACGCAAGTGCTGGCGGGATGCGGCGTTCGAGCGTTTGCACCACACGGGGGGCGGAGATGAGGGGCGGGGCGCGGGAGGGAAGGGGGTCAGAGGAGGCGGGAGCGTTTGCGGAGGAGCCATTCGAGGCCGAGGAGGCCGAGGAAGAGGGCGGGGAGGTAGCGGAGCCAGGGGTGTTCGGCGTCGCGGAGGTGGAGGAAGCGGCGCTGGCGGGGGATTTCGACGCTGCCTTGGCCGAGTTCGGAAAGCAGGGAGCGAGCGTCGGGGAGAGTGACGGAACGGCCCTTGGTCTTCGCGGCGATGGCCTTGAGGGTGGCTTCGTCGACGACCGGCTCTTTGCGCTCGAGGTCGGAGACGGTGGCGCGGAAGGAGACGGGGGAGAGTTTTTCGTCGGACACGCTGTCTTCGGGCGGAATCCAAGCGCGGTAGTCCCCCGGCTCGGTGACGACGATCGTCTTTTCGAACTTGCCGGGCTCGACCTTCTTCAAGAGCTCGCGGCGCTCGGGACGGCCCGGGGTGACGATTTCGATCGCTTGTTCGTCCGCTTCGGAGGGGCGCAGGGATCGATCCTTGACGTAGGCAGTCAATCGCACCTGATCGCCGACTTGGAGCTCGGAGCGATTGGCGATCAGGCGAAAGCGCTTGTTGCCGGTCAACAATTTTACGCGGGCGAGATACCGGACGACGTTGCCCCAGAAGCGGTGATGGCTGTAGGGCCCCTGGCCCCAGTACCACCGCCACGTTTCGTCGAACGCGAAGAAGAGCACCGGACCGTCTTCGAAGTAGCCCGAGACGACGAGGGGATAGAGGCCGATGCTGTTGCGGGCCGACTCGTGAGTCGCGAGCACGAGCGCGCCCGGAGTGGCCTTCTTGACTCGCGCGAACCAATACATGTCCTTCAGCGCCAGGGGGTCGCTACGACCCTCGATGATCGGAGTGTTGCGCTCGGGATCGTCGGCGATTTGCATGATCGGGTGGGTCTTTCCGACCTCCGTCAAGCGCATCTTGTAGCCACGATCGGTGGGGTCACCGTCCGCGGAACCCTCGGTCGGGTCGATGACGATGGGGAGGATATCCCCGATGGCGCTGTCTTTGTACGCGCGCGGCGCGAACCGGTCGCCCGCGATCATCGCGAAGCCACCGCCGCTCTTCACGAAGACCTTCACGAGCTGCATGAACGCGCGGGCGCGATCGAGGTCACCCTCGGCGAGTTGGTCGGGGTCGACGTCGCCGAAGATGATCACGTCGTACGCTTCGATCTCTTCCGCGGTCTGCGGCAGGCGGAGGAGCGGCTCCAGGCCATCCGTGCGCTCCTGCGCGAATCCCCGATCGGCTTCGAGCAGATAACACTGGGCCAAGAACGCTTCCTCGCCGCGCACGAGGAAGTTCTTCAGATTGCGGTATTCCCACCGCGGATAGGTCTCGACGTAGAGGACGCGGATGCGTTCGTTCTTGACGTTGATGTCGATGATCTTGCGGTTGTTGTCGGTCGAGTGTTCACCCGCGAGGGGCCGCACTTCGGCGATCCACTGCTGCTGACCCGCCCGGACCGGGGCGTAGAAGATGCGGAATTCCTGCTCATCCGAGGTGGGCAGGAGGGTCTCCTGCTGGCGCACCAACGGATTTTGGCCGTCGAGCAGGCGGATCTCGATGCGCTGACCGGGATAGCCGCGGTGGCGCACCTTGAGCTCGATCGCCACTTTGTCTTCGACGAGCGCGACTTCCGGCGCGACCGCCGCCACCAGTTCGACATCCTTCAGAGCGTCCGGATCGCCCACGGTGATGGTGTGCACCGGAATCTTGCGGCGAGCCGCGATGTCCGCGATTTCGAGGGGCGAGACGCCAGCGGTGTTGCGGCCGTCGGAAGCGATGACGATTCCGCCCAAGGTCGTGCCCTTGACCTCCGGTTCGTCGAGGATGCGCTCGAGGGCGCGCCCGATTCCGGTCTCCCGATCCTTCGCTTCGAGCGACTTGAGCTCCGCGACCGGCTCGACCCGTTCCCCGAAGGAGAACATGCGCAGGCGCTTCTCCTTCAGGAGGGGTTCCAAGACGGAGCCGGTCGCGGGCTCGAGCGTCTTTGCGAGCAATTCCAATCGAGGCACCGCGTCGAGCGGCGTTTCGGCGGGGATTCCCGCGGCGGCGCGCACCGCGTCACCCAAAGAGGGGTTCGAGGAGTAATTGTCGGCGTGCGCCATGGAAGCGCTGACGTCGGTCAAGAGCACGGTGATGGTGGGCTTGCGCTCGACCACGAGGGTCTCGAACGCCGGATCCATCAGCAGGAACGCGACCAGGAGGAGAACGATGGTTCGCAGCGCTGCCAGGCCGAAGCGCATGGCCGGTCGTACGTCGCGAGACATGCGATAGAAAAGGAACGCAAATCCCACGAGTCCGGGCACGATCACGAGCCAAATGACCCAGGGCGGGGGAGCCCCGCGCAGGACGAGCCCCTGCGAGACCACGTCGGCTTCGAGCAACCACGGGCTCATGCGGACTCACCTTTCGTGCGCAGCCCGAAGAGCTGCGAGAGCGCGGTCTCGAGGAGGAGCAGCCCCATCGCCAGGGCCAAGAGCCACCACCAACTGCGGCCTTCGCGGCCGAGCGCGGTGCTGGTCGCGGTTTCTTCGAGGTTGGTCAGGATCTTGATGTGGTCGCCCACAAACAGCGCCGCCACCTCGGCCGGCGACAAGCGGGCGAGGTCGGATTCGCTGGTGTCGACATTGACCGCGACGTGGATCGGGGTGAGCTCGCGGCGGCCCGAGGCTTCGACGCCGCTGAGATCGAGGCGATACACGCCGGAGCGCTCGAGCAACTGGGTGCGGACTTCGTACTGGCTCGTGCCCTCGATCGCGAGGGGCGTGAGCACTTGGATCTGCTCGCCGTCCCGGGACAGCGCGACTTCTTTGGCGAACGACCGGAGGCGGCGCTGGTAGCTCTGACCCACTTCGAGGTTTTCGAAGCGGTTTTCGCGGCGTGTCAGGTAGTGCGCGAGTTCGCGGGTGAGGAGCACGTAGGTGGGGAAGGCCACGAGGTCGCCCCACTCTTGATCGCCACCGCTGGTGAACAGGATCGTTCGGCCGCGGCCCAGCGTCTTTTCGAGCAAAGCCGGCAGCGGCGCGGGCACGGTGGCCGACCGCCGATCGAAGGTCGCGAGGACCTGCGTCGAGGTGTCGCCGGGAGCGACCCGCGTGCGCCAAAACTTGTAGATGGGCGGCAGGCCGAGCCAGTTGCGGATGGCCGGGTCCGCGAAATAGCGGAGCGCGGGGTGCTCGACGACGGGGCTCTCGATGGCAAATCCGAGGCCTTGGTCGCGGTTTTCACCCACCGGCTCGAGGATCTCGGCGGGGAGACAGCCGGCCCCGTTTTGCCAGAGGAGGGAATTCAGGGTCGCGGGCTGGACTTTGTCGCCGAGGAAGACGAGCAGGCCGCCACCGTCGGCCACGAACTCCCGCAGATCCTGCGCCCGTTGGCGCGAGACCAGGCCGAGGTTCATGAGCACGACCAGATCTTTGGTGCGCAGGTCCGCGAGGTCGAACCGGGTCTCTTCGACGGTTTCGACTTCGAACACCGAACGAGAGCTTTCGCCGCCCGGATCCAGGGCGGAGGCCAGGAAGAAGGACTCGGACTCGCCGGGATCCGGTTTGGGGTCGCCGTCGACGATGAGCACTCGTAGCCGTTGGACGATCTCGAGGGCGAGGCCGCGACGATTGTCGGCCTCCAGGCTGTCGCTTTCGACGCGTGCCTCGAAGGTGTGCGAACCGGGCGTGGTGAACGGGTGACGGAAGTCGGCCACGCCACTCTGCCCGGGGGCGATCGGTTCGAGTTCTTCCTGACCGACGGCGGTGGTGCTGCCGTCGGCGAAGAGGCGCACCCGACCGCGGAGCGCGTTGCGGCCGAAGTTCTTGACCGTCACCTGCACCGAAGTCGGCGATCCCATCACGAGCGCACGATCCTTGGGCTCGATGGCGACGATCGCCAGATTGTCTTGGTCGGCGACCTCGCCCGGAAGCAGGATGTTGATGGTGGCCTTCTTCGCCCGCAGGCCCTCGAGCACGCTCGAAAGCAGGGCCTCGGGTTTGGCGAGCGGGTCTTGGGCTGACGCAGGTGTGGCCGGCGCCGGGCGGAGAAGGCCGGTACGCTGGAGATCCGAGAGGAGAAACACCTCGGCCCCCTCGGGCAAATCCTGGGCGAGTGCGTAGGCGGTTTGGAGGCCACCCATCAAATCGGTGGCGCTGTCGGAGAGCTCGAGTTGGTCGAGCTCGGCGCGGGCGCGATTCAGGTCGTCGCTAGCGCTGAGCAGGGTGCGCGGCGGGCGGCCGGTGGTGATCAACGTGACGGTGTCGCCGCGATCCGAGCGTAGGTTCTTGAGGATGCTGACCGCGGCCTCGCGAGCCCGCAGAAACGGCGTCGAGCCGTCCGCGGCTTTGAGTCCCATGCTGAAGGAGTTGTCGACGAGGAGGACCACCTCGCGGCGGGCATCGTTGCCGCCGAGCAGTCCGGTCGAATTCAGGAGGGGGCGCGCCAGGGCGAGCACGAAGGCCAGGATGGCGAGAATGCGCAGGGCGAGCAGCAGCAACTGCTCGAGGCGGATGCGGCGGCGCAACTTCTTGAACGCGCGCAGCAGGAAATCCATGGCCGCCCAGGGCACGCGCTGATAGCGCTGGCGGGCGAAGAGATGGATCAGGATCGGGACCGAGATCCCGATCCCCCACCACAGCATGCCGGGAATGCCAAACAGGCTCCCCATGGTCACCTCGTTTGGGCCCGCTGGGCCAGGTAAGTGGAGAGGGCGACGTCGAGCGGCTTGGCGGTGTTCAGGACGACGAAGTCCATTCGGCCGCCCAAGCAGGCGGAGCGCACGCGGGTCTGGAAGGCTGTCAGCTCGGCGAGATAAGCCTCTCGCAAGCTGCGCGGATCGGCGAGCACCCGATCCTCCACCTCGAGCCCTTCGAAGCGGGTCATGCGTTCGTAGGGGAAGTCGATCTCGGCTTCGTCCAGGACCTGGAACACGATGACGTCGTGACCGCGGCTCGCCATGCGCTGCAGGCCGCGGAGCATCGGCTCCTCGACGTCGAAGAGATCGCTCAAGATCACCACCAAGCTGCGCTGGCGCAGGCGGTCGGCGATCTCTTGGAAGATCGGGCCGAGCTCCCCTTCACCCGAGGGGGTGAAGTCGGAGAGCGATTTCAGCAGGTTGCGGAAGTGGGATCCGCTCGTCCCCGGGGGCAGGAAGGTGCGCACGCCCTTGCCGAAGCCGATGAGGGCCCCACCGTCACGCTGCTTTTGGACGAGGTAGAGGATCGCCGCGGCCACGTACTTCGCGTACTCGATTTTCGGGATGCGCCCGGGCGACGCGAAGCTCATCGAGTTCGAGCAGTCGACCGCGAGGTAGGCCTTGAGGTTCGTTTCCTCTTCGTACTGCTTGATGTAGTAGCGGTCGCTCTTCCCGAAGACCTTCCAGTCGATCTTGCGGATGTCGTCGCCGGGCACGTACTCGCGGTGTTCGGCGAACTCGACCGACGAGCCTTTGTAGGGCGACGCGTGCAGGCCGCTCATGAAGCCCTCGACGATGAGTCGGGCCTTCACCTCGAGCCCGCCGACCTTGTTGAGGGTCTGCGGGTCCAGGTACTTCGAATAGTCTTCGGCCACGCGCTCAGGCTTCCTTCGCGCGCGGGACGGTTTCGAGGAGCTTGTCGATCACCTTGTCCGAGGTGATGCCCTCGGCTTCGGCGCTGAAGTTGACAATGATGCGGTGACGGAGCACCGGGTGGGCGACGGCCCGAATGTCCTCTCCCGAGACGTAGCTGCGGCCGGAGAGCACGGCGCGCGCTTTGGCACCGAGAATCAGGTACTGGCCGGCGCGCGGTCCGGCACCCCAAGCGACCCATTGTTTGATGAAGTCGGGGACATCGCCGGTCGAGACCCGGGTTCGGCGCGTCAGCTCGAGGGCGTACCCGGCAACCTGGTCGGCCACCGGCACGCGGCGCACGAGTTCCTGGAGCGCGAGGATTTCTTCGCCGGAGATCACGCTTTGGACATCCGTGGTCCGGACCGAGGTGGTGGATTGGATGATCCGCAGTTCTTCTTCGGCGCTCGGGTAGTCGACCCGAACCATGAACATGAAGCGGTCGAGCTGGGCCTCGGGCAGCGGGTAGGTGCCTTCCTGCTCGATCGGGTTTTGGGTGGCCAGCACGAAGAAGGGCACCGGCAGCGGGTGCCGCTTGCCCCCGGCGGTGACCTGGTGTTCCTGCATCGCCTCGAGGAGGGCGGCCTGCGTCTTGGGCGGCGTGCGGTTGATTTCGTCCGCCAGAATGACGTTGGCGAACACCGGTCCGGGCAGGAACTTGAACTGCCGCTGACCGGAAGCTCGGTCCTCCTGGATCACCTCGGTGCCGGTGATGTCGGATGGCATCAGGTCGGGGGTGAACTGGATCCGGTTGAAGCTCAAACTCAGGCTCTTGGCCAGAGTCGAAATCATCAAGGTCTTGGCCAGGCCGGGGACGCCCACGAGGAGGGCATGTCCCCGAGCGAAGATGGAGGTCAGGACCTGATCGATCACGGCGTCCTGCCCGATGATGACCTTCGAAAGCTCTTTTCGCAGGCGGGCCGAGGCCTCTTTCAGCTTTTCGACCGCTTGCAGATCACCCGTCGTCGTCGGCGTCGTCATCAGTATCTCTTTCCTGGACCCAGGGGCAGGCCCTTCTGTGCCTACGACTGTACCAACCGGGAGATCCGCACCTCGTGGGGCTGATGGGAGCGCGGATCACCAGATCCGCTCGCCACCGATTCTAGACGCCGACTCACTCCAAAAGCGAAAGTTCAGATCGAACAGCTTGGCCTGCCGCAGCTGATCCCGGACTGCGCGCCCCGGAGTAAGATCCCGTTCCCATGCGAACCCTCGCGCTCTGGCTCGCCGTGGCCGCAGCCTTGCGGTCCCAGACTCCGACTTTCGAGCGCTTGGTCCAACCGGTGTCCTGGCTCCCGAAGTTGACCCTGACCGAGGCGCCGCGCCCGGAGGTGTTTGCTCTCGGTGAAAGCCTCTTCTCCGACCCGATCCTCAGCCGGGATCGCAGCGTTTCCTGTCGCAGTTGCCATCTCCCCGAGCTGGCCTTCACGCACGGAGATCCGCGACCCCCGGGCATCGGCGGCCGTAAGGCCAAGCTCCATGCGCCCAGCCTCATCAACCGCGCCTACGGCAAGTCCCAGCGCTGGGACGGCAGTGTCTCGACCCTGGAGGGCTTTGTTCTCCAGCCCATCGAAGATCCGGATGAAATGGGATTCACGGTGGACGAAGCGCTGGCCCGGCTGCAGGAAGACTCGGACTTCGGACCGCGGTTCGCAAAGGTCTTTGGGCAACCCGCGCAGCGTGACCACTTGGCCTCCGCCCTCGCCACCTTCGTTCGCGGCATCGTGGGCGATGAAACTCCGTACGACCGGTTCATCCGCGGCGAGGTCGAGGCCCTGACCGTCGAAGAGAAGGGCGGCTTTTGGCTCTTCGAAAGCCGCGCCGGATGCTGGCAGTGCCACACCGCCCCGCTCTTCACGGACGAAGGATTCCATAACACCGGCGTGGGGGCCAAAGACAACCTTCCGAAGGCGGGTCGTTTCGCATTCACCAAGGACCCGGCAGACCAAGGCCGCTTCAAAACCCCGACGCTGCGCGGGATCTCCCGCTCCGCCCCGTTCATGCACGACGGCAACCTCGCCACCCTCTCCGACGTCATCGAGTTCTACGACCGCGGCGGACACCCCAATTCCGCACTCGATCCGAAACTGAAACCCCTCTCCCTCGACCCCGCCGAAAAATCCCGCCTCCTCGCCTTCCTGAAAACGCTGTGACACGGCCGTCCACTCTCTGGCCATGGCCAAGGGTGATTTGGGAGCCAATATGCGGGCGAATTCAGTATTGCGCGGGCCACAGCGCCAAGGACCAATTGTGTGTGCGTCTCCGGCACCGCGACCATTTACCACCGGTGGTAGGCAGGGTGGCCGGGCTTTACGGCGACGAAGAGGCCGCGGAAGGTGTCGCAGATCTTGCCACCAGCCGTGAGGGTGCCTTCGACGGTGGCGCGGTCGTCTTGGCTCTCCACGACGCGGGCGCGGAGGATAATTGGGTCCTTGCTCGGCGTGGGACGTCGGAGGGTGACTGAATATTCGGCGGTGACGGTGCAGGGAGGGGTGTCGGCGCCGGACTGCTTCATGAGGAACCAGGCGGCCGTCCAATTGCAGTGGCAGTCGAGGACGGCCCCGATGATGCCGCCGTTCAGCACTCCCGGGAACGCTTCGTGGTGGGGCGCCGGTTGCCAGGTGCACACCACCTCCTCCCCTTCGGGGAACGACCGGACGCGCAGCCCGTACGGATTGGCGGGTCCGCAGCCGAAACAGCCGTTGTGGGGCGCGTAGGTCTCCTGGAGTGAAAGCGCAGTCATGCGGAGATCGTAGCGCCGACGGCACGGAACCGGGAGCCACCGATCCCGAGGAGGCCCCGCTATGATGCCCCCATGCGAATCCGATTCTTGGGCGCGGCGCGTGGGGTCACCGGATCGATGCACCTGATCGAGGCGGCCGGTAAGCGGTTCCTGCTCGACTGCGGCCTGTTTCAGGGGCGTCGCGAGGAAGCGGCCGAGAAGAACCGATCCTTGGCGGTGCGGGGAGCCGACCTCGACTTCGTGATTCTCTCCCATGCCCACATTGATCACGCCGGCAATCTGCCGACGATGTGCAAGTCGGGGTTCCGGGGGCGGGTCCATGCGACCCACGCCACCGCGGACTTGTCGGACGTGATGCTGCAAGACTCCGCCCAGATTCAGGAACGTGACGTGGAGTTTCTGCGCAAGCGCGGCCGCGCGACGGTCGAGCCGCTCTACACGGCGCACGAGGCGGCCGAAATCACTCGCCGCTTCGTGACCCACGACTACAACCAATGGGTCGACCTCGCCCCCGGCCTCAAACTCCAATTTCGGGACGCCGGCCACATCATGGGCTCCGCGAGCGTGAATCTCGAGATCCGCGAGCCGGGCCGCGAGACGGTGCGACTCACCTTCACCGGAGATCTGGGTCGGCCGAAGATGCCGATCCTCCGGGATCCGGCCCCGCTCGCCCCGGCCGAGATCGTGCTCACCGAGTGCACCTACGGAAATCGGGTCCACGGCGAGCCGGGCGAAGAAGCCGGGCGACAGATGAAGGCGTCTCTCGCGCTAGCCGTGAAGACCGCGCTCAAGCAAGGTGGCAAGCTCATCATCCCCGCGTTCAGCGTAGGCCGCACCCAGAACATCCTCTACTACTTGAACGAGCTCATGGAGGAGGGCGCCTTTCCCAAGGTGAAGGTGTTTGTCGACAGCCCGATGTCGGTTGCGGCCACCGAAGTTCTCCAACGCCACCCCGAGTGTTTCGACGCGGAGATGCACGCCAAACTCCAGCGCGCGAGCGATCCTCTGATCGCCTCTCACATCGAAATGGCGCGGACCGTCGAAGAGTCCAAGCGCATCAATCGGATCGGGGGTACTGCCGTCATCATCGCCGCCTCGGGCATGTGCGAGTTCGGCCGGATCCTGCACCACTTAGCCAATCATCTGGACGATCCTCGAACCGTGGTGGGATTTGTCGGCTATCAGGCCGAGCACACGCTCGGCCGCCGCATCGTCGAAGGCTCGCGCAGCGTTCGCATCTACGGTGAAGACGTGCCGGTCCGCGCCAAAATCGTGAAGCTCAACGGATTCAGCGCCCACGCGGACAAGGAAGAACTCCTGTTCGCACTCCGGCCCCTGAAGCCCGACCTTCAGCACACCGTGCTGATTCACGGCGAAACCGACCAGTCACTCCCATTTGCCGCGACCTTGCAACTCGAAGGCTTCCGCGGCGTCACCGTTCCCGCCGAGGGGGACGAGCTGCGGATTTGACCGGGCGCACGGACCCCTGTGGGTCTGCGACTCTCAATCCGAGGAGCGCGAGCGCCGGGCGATTTCCGCGAAGCGCTTCAGGGTCGCGTCGCACTGGTTGAGGACCTCCTCCGGCGATTGCTCCGAGAGCAGCGCGACCGCCTGCCGCCAGTGGTGGAGGCCCCAGACGAAAAACTTGCCGGCCAGGACGGCATCGGCCATCTCTGCGTCGAGCTGCAAGTCGTCGATGTTGGTGGCGGGGATGACCACTCCTTGGCGGCCGGTCAAACCCCGGGCGCGGCAAACCCGGAAGAAGCCCTGGGCCTTCTCGGTGACCCCACCGACCGGCTGGATGTCGCCGAATTGATTGAGCGACCCGGTCACCGCGATGTCCTGACGCAAAGGGATGCGAGCCAGGCTGGAGAGCAAGACCAGGAGTTCCGCCAAGGAAGCGGAGTCTCCGTCGATCACCCCGTAGGACTGTTCGAACGCCAAGTGAGCGAGGAGGCTCAGGGGCTTGTCTTGCGCAAAAGTGGCGCCGAGAAATCCGCTGAGGATGAGCACGCCTTTGTCGTGCACGCTGCCCGACAACCGGGATTCGCGCTCGATGCTGACGAGGTCGCCCCGCCCGACCGCGGTAGTGGCGGTGATGCGCAAGGGAAGGCCGAAGCTCGTGTCGCTCAAGTCGTAGAAACCGAGTCCGTTGATCTGCCCGACCCGCCAACCGTCCACTTCAATCAGAATGGTGCCGGACCGGATGTCGGCGAGAAGATGGCGCTCGGCCAGGCCGTGTCGCCGCCGCCGAGCTTCGAGCGCGGAGCGAACGTCGTTGCCGGTGACAAACCCCGACTCCCGCGAGCTCGCGAGGTGGGAGGCTTCCCGCAGGATGTCGGCGATCTCGGAGAAGCTCGTGGAGAGGTGACGGCGGTCTCCGGCGAGTCGCACCCCTTCGTCCACCACGACCTCGAGGGCGGCGCGATCGAAGGTCGGCAAGCTTTCGTCCTCGATGATGCGGCGAACCGCCGCCAGAAACGCGCGCGTATTGGTGCCGTCGCGCTCCATCACCTCGTCGAACTCGACTTTGACTTTGAAAATCCGCGCAAAGTCCGGGTCGTTGGTCAACAGACCCGAGTAGATGGACGGTTCGCCCACAAAAATCAGCTTGACCTGCAAGGGAATCGGCTCGGGCTTCAGCGTGGCGGACGGCCCGGGGGCTTCGTCGCGGGGAGCAATTTCGAGCAGCCCGCGTCGCAAGGTGCGCTTCAGGTGCTCGTAGACCTTCGGTTCACCGAGCACATCGCGCGCGGACAGCACGATGAAACCACCATTGGCCCGGATCAGGCCTCCCGCTTTGATGTCCATGAAGGTGCTGTTCGGGGGCTCGCCCGAAGCGTCGATGGCACCGAAGATGTTGCGCCAGGTGGGGAAGTGCTCCTCGACGAAGGGACAGGGGCCGAGTTCGGGATCGTGGGCGCCGGGCTCGACCAAGACATTCACGCGCAGAAGATCCAGGAACGCATCCAAATTTTGGGCCGCCAGGCTTGGTTGCCCGGCCGGAAGTTCGGGCGGATCGCGGAACAACTCGAGGTGCGTTGACAACTCCGTCGTGGCGTGATCGAGCCAACGATTGAGATTCGGACAGCGCGTGCCGTGTGCCTCCGAGATCGGAGCGGTCAAGGAGCGGATGGCCTTGGCGACGCGACGACCGTCCGCGGCTTGCCCCAGCCGACGGTACAGAGAGGCAATCTGGCGTTGGCGGGCGATCACGACCGCCAAGTCGTCCTGAAGGCCGCGTTGGCGCCGCTCCAGACGTTGCAGATCCTCCGGGGAAACGCCCAAGGTCTCCGCTTGGGTCTGGAGATCCTCGAAACTGCGGGGCTCCCCGGCCACCATCGGCAGCAGCGCGAGGGATTGGCCTTCTCCGCTCGGATCCTGGGTGCGAACGAGGGCAAACTCGGCTTGTTTGGCCCGCTCGTCCATCCGGGCGAAGAGCCGCTCGATCTCCCGGCCGAAACGGGCTTGCAGGCGGCGACCTCCGCGGGTCAACGCCTCGCCGTCGAGCAACGAGGGCACCAGCTCTTTCAGACCAGTGCGCAAGATCTCCGACGCGGTGACGATGGCCGCACTCGTGCCCGGTGGCACTTCGAGAAGCAGGGGTTCGTTGGGCTTCTTGAAGTCGTGGACATACAAGAGAGCCCGACGGATTGGGCAAGTGGGGGAGACCCGCTCGATCATCTCTCGAATGGCCGCGAACCTCCCGGTCCCGGCATTCCCGGTGACAAACACGTTGAATCCGGGAGCGCGAAGCGCCAAGCCGGTGGTGAGCGATTCCAGGGCTTGGGGCTGGCCGACGATGCTCGTCGAGGGGGACAGGTCGTCACTCGTGGAGATGCCGAGGGCGCTCAGGTCGGCTTCGAACCGCACCTCTGATCGCGACAGCGGCCGGGGTATTTCATCCGTCATGCCGCGTAAGGTAGCCGCTCGCGGAAGCCCCTTCGCCACGATTGCTAAGTTCCCGGATGCCGTTTCGGTTTCACAAGTACGAGGGCGCTGGCAACGACTTTGTGATCGTGGAGTGTTCTAACTCGGACGAATTTTCGCGGTTGACGGTTCTGGGGCGTGCCATCTGTGACCGGCACTTCGGCGTGGGCGCGGACGGCCTGGTCCTTCTCGAAGACGACCTCCAAGCCGACGCACGAATGGCCATCTTCAACGCCGACGGCTCCCGCGCGGACATGTGTGGCAATGCGCTCCGGTGTGTGGGCAAACACCTGCTCGATGGTCGTCGATCCTCCGCGTCACGTGTGGTCATCAAGACCGATCAGGGGCCGAGGTTCGTGGATCGGGCATCGTCCGCGCGAATGCCCGGCGGCCTTCGGACCGAGATCGGCAAGCCCCGTTTCGAGCGCGCGGAAGTCCCGATGACCGGGCCTTCCGGACCGGTCATTGAAGAGGAGCTGACCGTCCTGGAAACCCCGGTCAAAATCACCGCGCTCTTCCTCGGCAATCCTCACGTCGTGCTGTTCCGGCCAGCCTTGGACGCGCGCGAGGTGCGGGAACTCGGGGCGGCGCTCGAGAGCCATCCGCGATTCCCGCGTCGCACCAACGTCAATTTTGTCCGTGTCCGGAACGCCGGAGAGGTCGACCAACGCACCTTCGAGCGAGGGGTGGGCGAGACCCTCGCCTGCGGAACGGGGGCGAGTGCGGTGTGTGTCGCGGGAGTGTTGACGGGCCGGCTCGGCCCTGAAGTGCTCGTCCACCAACCGGGCGGCGACTTGCTGATTCGTTGGCCCGATCGGGATGCCATGGTCGAGGTGACGGGAATCGCGCGTCGTGTCTTTTCGGGAGAGTGGCCGGAGGCGTAGCGGAAGCTGCGCTTCCCGGGGGCCGTGGGGCCAAAACTATGGAAATCCTCTCGCCCATCGTGGTCGTGCTGCTCGTGCAGTTCGGAAAGTACCCCTCGGGAATCTGGTGGCAGCCGGACGCTGGGATTTCCCTGGTCGCCGCCCTGGGAGCGCCGATCGCGGCCGCGCTCTTGACCTACGTCGGAATGCGGGGATGGCGTCGCCGAACCCCTCGCACCGAACGCGTGCGAGAGCCCTTCATCCTGTATGGATTGCACCATGGTTTGTTGGCCGCCCTGCTCTTGGGGACGGAGTGGGTGGCCACGGTGCAGGATTGGACGCGGGATCTGCCGGGCCTGGTGGACATCGTGGCGCTGCTTCCCTGGTTGGCCATGCGGGTGGCGCATGGGCAGGTCCTGTGGACTCTGGATCAGGCTGGCGCGCACGGAGGATGGACGCGCCGGCGCGCCGCCGGAGCTCAGCTCCAAGTGACGCTGCTCTCACTCGCCCCCATGCTCCTGATCAATGCACTTCGGGAGCTCGTGCTGTGGGTTCCGGCTTGGCGTGGGCTCCTCTCGGCCTACGAACCGCTGACCGCTCTGGGGTCGGCACTGTTATTGACGCCCTTCTTCTTTGTCGTCTCGCCACTCGTGATCCGGTGGATCCTGCGCGCCAAGCCGCTGCCCGCGGGGGAGACGCGGTCGAGACTCCTGGAATTATCATCGCGCGTGAAGTTCGGGCCCAGTCAGATTCTTCGCTGGGACACGAACGGCACGATTCCCAACGCATTCTTCATCGGCCTACTCCCCGGGCTGCGGTATGTGGTGCTCACCGATGCGATTTTGGAAAGGCTCCGCCCTGCCGATCTCGATGCAGTCTACGCCCACGAAATCGGACACGGGGCACGCCGCCATCTCCTCTGCTTTATGGTCGTCGCCACGGCGTTTGGCCTGTGGACGGCAGCGCTCGCGGAGCACGGGCAGAGTTTCTTCCTGAACTTGGCTTCGGGCTTGGGATTGAGCCCGAAAGAAAGCTCGCTCGTGGCGGAGATTGGTGTCTACGCGAGCCTGGCCCTGATGATCCTCGGGTTCATCCTCGGCGCCTTCGGCTGGATTTCCCGCCGCTTCGAGACCGAGGCGGATCTCTTCGCGGTCCAGGCCCTGGGCGCACCCGCTCCGATCCAACACGCGCTCGAAGAAATCGGGCTTCACCTCGGCATACTCCGCCGCAAGGGGGGGCTCCGCCACTTCGGGATCGGTCAGCGGATCGGCCTCATGAATCGCTGGCTCCACGAGCCGGAGTTCCGCGCGCAATTCAATCGCCTGATGAAGCGCGTGCGGTGGATGATCGTGATCATGTTTGTCCTCGGCGTCGGGGTGAGTGCATTGGGGTGGTCGAAGCACTGGCAGACCGGGCAGTTACTCACGAGTTTGAATCAGGCCCGCGCTACGCGTTCCCCCGAGGCCCTCGATACCGTATTGGCGAACGCGGCCACCCTCGCTGAAACCGACGAAGGTTACCGGGTGGTGCACGAGGCTTTGGTCGATTCCGCCCTGGACATGCGGGCGGAATGGGCGCTGGAGTCGGGGGACTACTCGAAGGCCGTGGAGTTGGCCCGCAAGCTCGGCCGCAGCACCGACGAAGTGGTCCAATTCAACGGCGAGCGCATCAGGCTACTCGTGGAAGTCCTGCGGGGGCGCCCCGCCCTCGAAACCCTCCGCACCTTGAGCTGGACGCTCGCCCTGTGGCTTCGGGCCTCGCGCTCGTTCGATCGAGAGTCGATCAAAGAGACCTTTTCGGAGCTCTACCTCGCCGATTTAGCGGCGTCCCGCCGCGAGCAATTCGTGGAAGTGGAGTGGTTCGCGCGCCCTCGCTTCGAGCGTTCGGAGTTGTTGACTCCTCTCGCGCGGGTTGCCGCCGAGCTCGAGGCCGGCAATGCCGTGAAGACGAGTCTGATCAGTGCCGCCAAGGCGGAAGCCGCATCTTTCCGGCATCGCGGAGCGCTCTTCGCTCTCGCGTTTCCGGACTTTTCCTTCGAGGGCCGATAGACCCCCGCCGGGTTCCGTGGCGAGTCCACACTAATTGCGGATGCGAATGTCGATGTCGGGGAAGGGAAGTACGACCGGCGGCGTCGGTGCAACGGGCTGCACGATGACCGGCGGAGGCGTCTCGATCACGATGATGGTGTGATGGGCCTCGATCTCTTGGAGACGCGCCTGGTGCGCCTGGGCGAGATTGGACTCCAGCGCCTGATACTTGAGATCGATGGCGTGGCGCACCTGAGCCCATTCCGCCCGCGAGAGCGGCGGGAGTCGCATCATCTCTTGCTCTTTCTCAACCTGGAGGCAGAGCCGCTCTTGGTGGTACTCCTGCTCGGCAAAGCCGCGCTGGCGTTCGCCCTCCGGAGAGAGGCGGTGGGCGAGCCCCCGGGCCCCGGGATGAGCGGGATCGGCTTTGGACAGATGGCCCAATTTCAAACCCGGATTCGCCGAGGGAGGCGCCGGGGCGGTCGGCAGATCCAGTGTGATGTTGATCAGGGGCGCCGAGGGTTTGTTCGGCTTGCCGGGTTTGCCTGGTTTTTGCGAGTAGGCGGCGCTCGGCCAGATGACCAACAGAGCCAGGGGGATTAACCAGCGTGACATAGTCGAACTCCGGAACGGGGGGGAGAGCCGGAAGCGGCCTTCGGAGCTATCGGCCGAAGCGGCGGTGATCGCTGAGCCTCGCTGAAGCGTTCCGGGGCCAAAGCTTCTGCGGCGGACCCGTAAAAGTGGCGGCTTTGTCGGTAATGTCCGTCGGTTCCGATTCGGGAATCGCCTCCGCATGCCGCATTTTGAATCCGACTCCGCCTCGGGCGCCTCGCAACCTCCTCTGGGTCAGTGGGGTGATTACGATCTGCTGCGCGAAGTCGGGCGCGGCGGAATGGGCGTGGTCTACGAGGCGATTCACCGCCCCCTCGGCCGTCGGGTCGCGTTGAAAGTCCTACCGGACGGCGAACGCTTGCATCGTGACGCCCTGGCCCGATTCCAACGCGAGGCGGAGATCGCCGCGAAGCTCGCCCATCCGGGCATCTGCACCGTCTTCGAGGCGGGAGTGGTCGGAAGCGCCCCGTTCATCGCGATGCAGTTCATCGATGGGGAGTCGCTGGCCGAACGCATCGAACACCGCGCGTCGGTCGGGGCTCGCGGGGCCGTGCACGTTGTGCCGCCGTCGACTCGGCTCGATCCGCAAAAGACGGTGGTCGAGACCAATCCCATTTCCGGCGAAGGACGATCGAGGACCGACGCCGACACCTCGCCCCAGCGAGTACGGGCCAACGAAGTTCCCGAATTGGTGCATTTGATCGAGCGAGCGGCGCTCGCATTGCATGCCGCGCACGAGGCCGGGATCCTGCACCGCGACGTCAAGCCGGCCAATCTGCTGATCGCCAAGGACGGGAGCCCGGTGCTCGTCGACTTCGGAGTGGCGCGCTCCCTCGAGAGCGAGGCGCACGAGCTGACGAGGCCGGGCGACTTGATCGGAACCCCCGCCTACTTTGCGCCCGAGCAGATTCGCTGGGGGCGCAGTGATCGTCGCTCGGATGTCTACGCCCTCGGAGTCTCGCTCTATCAGGCCCTGGCTGGCGTGCGGCCCTTCCGCGGGCCGACGCGCGAGGCTCTCTTCCGCGAGATTCTCCGAGCTGAAGCGGTGCCGCTCCGGCGGGCGGGAGTGCCGGTTTCGCGGGATCTCGAAACAGTGGTCGCTACGGCCATGGAACGCGAGCCGGTGGCCCGCTACGCGACGGCTCTCGATTTTGCCGAAGACTTGCGACGAGTCCGGGAGGGCAAGCCGGTCCTCGCGCGGCCGCCCGGATTCGTGGGGCGAGGGTGGCGCTTCGCCAAGCGTCGGCCGGCGGCGTCGGCCCTGGCCTTGGCGATCTTGATGCTGATCGCGGGAGCGGCGTCCTTCGCCGGCTATGTCTTTGCCACCCGCGACGACCTCGCCCTGGCCCGCGAGGAGACGGAACGACGAGCCGAGGAGTCGCTGCTTTCCTCCGCGTTCTTTCAATTCGGATTCGGCGACACCGAAGCTTCCCTGAGTCTGTTCGAGCGCGCGAGGCAGAGACGACCCTCCGCGGAATCCGTGGCCGGACTCGCGATGGGCCTCATCGAACGAGGCCGGGCGAACGAGGCACTTGCGGTCCTCGAAGGCTCGGGCGATCTCATTCCGCGGGTGCCGAGTCTCCAAGTTTTGGTGCGCAACGCGCGCGAGAAGCTCGGACTTCCCGTACCGCCCGGTTCCATGGACGAACCCAAGCCGGAGTCTTCGCTCGACTATTTTGTCCGCGGCTTCATCCGCCATGCCCAAGCGGTCAAGGGAGATCGGCAGGCGGGCCGCGACGCTTATCGTGACTTCACGGAAGCCGCCGCGCTTTCCGATCGGCCGCGGCTCATTGTGCATGTGCTTCGAACCTGGTCGGCCGGTCTGAGTGGGGATGCCGCGTGGTTGGATCAGTCCGAGGCCACGATGTTTGCGCGTTGGCCCGCGGATGGGGATGCTTGGCTCGCCTCGGGATTTGGTCGGTCGGCGGCCAAGGACTACGCTCGAGCCGCAGTCGCCTTTGAACGGGTGATCAGCATTGATCCATCCCACCCCGAAGCCTGGGCCCGCCTTGCGGACATGTGGCGCCGCACGGGAGATCTGGTGGGAGCCGAACGCGCCGCGCGCCGGGCCGTTGAACTCGGTCCTCGCCTGGCGATGACCCACTGGGCTTTGGGGCTGGTGCGAGAAGCGAAGGGGCGGCCCGCGGAAGCCGAGGCTTGTTACTTGGCGGGCCTGGAGCTCGATCCCGACTCGGTGTTCGCCCGCAAGGCGATAGCGCGTCAAGCTCGCGCGTTGAACAAGCCCGAAGAGGCGGCGCGCTGGTTGACGGAGGCACAGGCCCGCGACCCGAAAGACGCCGAAGCCTTGTATCTGGCCAGCGTCTACCAATGCGAAAACGGCCAACTGGAAGCAGGGGTTGCGGGTTTCAAGAAAGTGCTCGAGCTGGATCCGCAACACGTCAATGCCCTCGATGCCCTGGCGCACACCCTCGGCGATGTCGGAGACCCGAGTGGCGCCTTGGCCGCCGCTCGCCGCGCCGCGGAACTGAATCCCACCGATCCGGAAGCGGCCTACGCGGTGGGTGCGATGTTGGCCCACGAAGGCCCTCCGGCCGAAGCCGAAGCCGCGTTGAAACGGGCCCTCGCCCTGCGGCCTGCCTACCCCGAGGCTGAAGCCCTGTTGGGACTCGTGCACCTGCGTCAGGGGCGTTTTCTTGAAGCTCTGGCAGTCTTGGCTCGGACTGGTCTCATGAGTGCACTGGCGCCCGCCCTCGGCGAAGAAGTCCTGCAATGGCAGGCTAGAGCACGGAATGCACTCACGCTGATCGAACGACTGCGAGCCGAATCGACCGCTCCCGCAATGGACAGCACGGCGCTTCAGGCTGCCCTGTTGGAGGCTGCCGACCTCCCGCTGGATCGCGCTACGCGCGCCCTCGTGGCGCGGCTTTGGGAACGAGTGCTGGATCACCTTTCCGAAACCGCATCGGCGGCGTTCGCCGTACGACAGGCCGCGGCGATGGCGTTCCTCGAAGCGGGCGAGAGTTTCTTCTATCGCGTGCCCAGTCTGCTGCTACCAGAGCTCCGCCGTCTGCGGGAGCAAGAGGAGCAGGGGCGCGCCCGATCGGAGGAAGCGGCAGCGTTCTTGGTGCAACTCAGGGGAGCGATGAGCAATCGGGATACTGCGGAACCATCGTCCCAATTCGCCGCGGCTTGGGCGGAATTGAGGAGCGTGATCGAAGGCTTGTCTCAGTGACGCTGAGCTCGCAGGGCCGATCTCGAAGCTCCGCGTGACCTAACGGACTTTCCAGACAAGGCTCAGGCGAATCGGATTCACGCGCAACTGTCGCTCCGCGTGCACCGATGGCATGCTCCAGCCTCGGGCTATGTGGCGCGTGACGACGTCATTCAGTGTCCAAGGAAGAATGTCACTCACGCCGGGTCGCCACAGGCCCATCAGGAAGTCGAGTTTCTTCACGTGTCCGCCGGGGGAGTCGCAGCATGTATGATCGTCGATCATGATCGGGCCGACGCTCCAACGAGAGCCGAGAGTGTTGATTGCCACGGGTTCACACATCTGCTGCATGAATTGCATGGCAGCCGCATCCGTGATGTCACCCTCCCCGTTGAAGGCAGGGGGAGCGGGGGAGCGATTCCGGAGCAAATTGAGGCTCTGGAAGGCCGGATGGGGGTCGAAGATCTCGCGTTGGTAGGCACGAAATTCACGCTTGAATTGGACTCGTTCCTCGACGCTCTGGGCCTCGCGACCGAGGAGAACCGACTTGGTGCACTTGATGATGATGACGCCGTCGATGTCCGGATCGATGAGCGGATCACGGGGACCTTGAGGGGGGTATCGGTCGTTATCGGGAGGTGGGTGGTTCATGACGGGATCTCTATTGGGAGAAGGGGGATTTCGCACACCGAAATCCGAAGATGAGTGACAGGCGCGGCTGGTCGGCCAGGCTCGTCGTGAGATTGGGAAGGGAGGCCTGATCACGGAATGCCCAGGCACATCCCATGGCATTGCCGGAACCGTATTGGAGACAGAGTTCGCCGCGAACGGTCGCGACCGGCAGATTGTCGATCCACTCGAGGAGATTTCCGAGCGTGTCGTGGATCACGCGATCTCCTTCGCGGCGACGGTCCCGCGGATTGAAACCCACCGGCTGGATGCGTGATCGAAACAGCGCGAGGACCTCCGGAGAACCGGCGGGGGGCCATTCGCGGAGGGGCGGACCGACATTCGCCTCGGCGACTACGGTGGATTCGATACCCCACGGATACGGAAATCCCTCCGCCCCTCGAGCGGCGCGCTGCCATTCGATCGCGGTCGGGAGCCGCTTGCCCTTCCATTCCGCGAAACTCATCGCGTCGGGCAGCGTGACCCCAGTCACGGGAAGTCGGTCGAATGCGGAGTCGTAGGGGCGTGGCCAGGCCAGGGGTTCGCGGTGCCCGGTTTGGGAGAGGAACTCGCGATAATCGCCAAAGGTGACTTCGGTAGGATCGATGTAGAATGGTCGCACCACCCCCGGTTCGTCCTCGACTGCCACGCGTGGAAGGGACCGGCGAACTGGCCCGCCGGCGATGGGGACCATGGTCGGAATCACCGAGTCGTGGGGACGCAGATAGGCGACAACGGGATACTCACGACCCCACGTGATCAAGGAGCGGGTCAATTCCGCCATGCAGTCGGAGGAGCGGACGACAATTCGATAATGGCCGGGGGGTACGGCGAGAGTCGACGCGTTGGTGACAGAGACGACGGGCGTCGGATCGAACTCCGCGGTTGCCAAATCGAAGGCCAGGATCTCGACCGAATAGGACTCCGTAGCGGGTCGGATTTCGAGGGAAAGCAGGGGATAAAATGCGGAGGAGCGACTGCGCTCCCGGAGCGGACTCCCGGGGGGCAAGAGATCGGCCAGGCTCTCCGCCTCGGCGAGCGCGGCGAGGAACTCCGGTTCCTTCGGCCAGCGTGAAGAATCCGAGGGGCTGGCGAGGCGGAGCGCGGCCTCCGCGACCGCCAATTGGGACCGGGTGCGGTCTTCGATTTCCCTAGTGAGTCTCGACTCGCCAGCGACCACGGCCGATTCGACGGCCTCTCCGAAGCGGAGCCGGAGGGTCGATCCCTGACCAAGAAGAGAAGCCAGTGCTGCTTTGGTGCAACCCTTCAGTGCCAACGACCCGGTGGCGGAGGCGTAATCGTCGAGGGCGAGTTCCCGATTGCGATGATCGCGCCACCATGTCCATCCGAACGCGAGCAGGATCGTGAGGGTGACGAGAGCGGCCATGGCGAGACGCAGAGGCCGACGGCGCAGCCCGCGCCAGGCTTGAACCGGGGCGGACGGGCGGTGAATCGTGATGCGAGCTCGCTCCTGGAATTGACGCAATTCGCTCGCAAATGCCGCTGCGGTAGGGAAGCGATGGTGAGGTACCTTTTCCATCGCCCGATCGCAGAGGATTTCCAGCGCTTCCGGAACCTGGGCATCACACTGGGTGATTCGTTTCGGAGTGACGAAGGAGATTTCGTACACGAGCCGATGCATGTCCTTGGCTTGGAAGGGAACCTCGAGTGCGAGCGTTTGATAGAGGACGACGCCGAGCGAGAACACGTCGCTGCGACCATCGAATCGTCGGAGCTGCAGCGTGTGTTCCGGGCTCATGTACTGGGCGGATCCGAGCAGTTCGGCCGGCGAGGTGAGAGTCAGCGCCAACGAGGTGTTCTCCGCCAAACCGAGGTCGGCCAGATAAGCGCGGCCATTTGCGTCCAAAAGAATGTTGTGGGGTTTGACGTCGCGGTGGATCACTCCCTCGTCGTGGAGGTATTGCAGAGCCTCGGCGATTTCCCTCACCACGCGGACTGCCGTGGCGACGCGGGATTTCGAGGCGACCGGGCCGATCTTCACCCACTCCTCGATCAGGTCCGAGAGACTCCGGTCGTAGATTCGGTCCATGACCAAGAAGCTGGTCCCTTGGAACTCGCCATGGTCGATGACTGATACGAGGTGCGGATGAACGAGCCGGCTGCCGATTGCGGCCTCCCGACGGAAGCGCTCGAGTGGTGAAAGGCGTTGCGCCAAGTGTGGGTGGAGGATCTTGATCGCGACGTGTTGCCCGGATCGGGAGTCCCGCGCTTCGTAGACGGTGGCGGTGCCGCCGTGATTCAAGATTCGAACCGCCACGTAGGGGCCGACGGTCGGGAGGCACCCCTCCGGACTCGGAGTTGCACACAGGAGCGCGCGAATGCGGAGGATCTCTCGACACTCCTGAAGCGCCGCATCGCGGACCTTCGGATCGCAACCGAGGACAAATTCCTCGGGAGAAAGCGCCTCGCCGGCATCAAGGCGGCGAAGGAACTCCTCGAGCGCGGAGTCGGGTCGAGAGGAATTGGTGGAGTCGGACATGGAGCTTCGGCATCGTACAGACGTTTCCGGGCCGGAGATCCGTCATGAATTTCATTCTCAGTGAGGGAATTGGGCCGGCGCTAAGCTGTCGAGCATGGGAGACGAATTTTCGAACCTCAGTACGACCATCCTCCTGCAGCGCTGGCATGCGGGCGACCGCGCGGCCCTGGATTCGCTGATCGTCAAACACCAGGCCTGGATTTTGGAATCCGTGCGCCGACGCATGAGCCGGAGTCTGCGCGTCAAGATGGAATCCGGCGATGTAGTCCAGATCGCCCTTTTCAAGTTCTTCAATCACGGCCCGAAACTGCTGCTGCAAAACGAGTCGCACTTTCGGGGGCTCATGGTTCGGATCATCCGGAACGTGTTGGCAGATGAGGCGGACTTTTGGTCGACGGAGCGTCGGAACATGGCTTGCGAGTACCAGGGTGACCCCGAACCGGTGCTCCACCTCGACGGCCCGGCGTCGGGAGACCAGCCCGACCTCGTGCTTCAGCGCAACGAGGATCGAGCCAGGCTGAGGCTGGCGCTGGAACTGATGCCTCCGATCGATCGTCAAGTGTTCGTTCTGCGATCTCGGGGCGTGAGCTACGCCGAAATCTCGGCCCAGTTGAACCTCTCGGTGGCGGCCCTGGAGTCGCGATTTCGCCGCGCTGGCATCCAATGCGCCGCGTTGGTTCGCCGCATCAAGGCGCGTGATGTAGAAGGGCTTTTCCGCGATCTCGATGAGCAGGATGCCCTGGATTCACCCGGAGGGGACGGGGAGGGAGGTGGCAAGGAGGTCTGATCATCCGTAGCGAGCATCGGGCCTCCAATGCACTCCAATCATGGAACTACATCCTGAGTTTCTTCTTTGGGTTGCTGGTCGCGAACCGAAACCAAGCGAGTTCTGTCGGTGGGACGCCGGACCGGGGGATGGGCCATCATTCCCAAGCGCCTTTTCCGGACTTCCGGCTTGGTGGAAATGCGCGTCGGCGGACTGGTTTGACCGACTCCGATCTACGGGGTGCGTTCCGAAGGCGAAGGCTGGCCGCCTGACTGCGAGCAGCCCTTCAGCTCGTCTTTCGTGGGAGCCGATGTCGCGTGCGAGTTCGGACTGATGACACTTCGGTCCTTGCAGCGGGCGTCCCCCTCCATCCGACGCGCACAGCCCCGGAGCAGCTCTCGGATGGCGACGTGGGGAAATTCCCGAGAGGGGCTACTGCCAAGGGGAAGGAACTCAAGCGGCTGCTCCAGCGCCCATCCCCGGAGGCGGCGACGCAGACCGCGTACGCGCTGGCGGCGGAGTCGATCGCGGCCGGAGAGCCCGCGGCCCTCAAGGCGTTCCTGGCGAAACACGGAACCACGAGGCTCGGGAAACACCTGGCACGTCGCTGAAAGGGCCCCGTCGGCCATAGTCTCGAGTGCCCCCGTCCTGAACGGACCGCCTGAAAAGGGTAGAACGGAGTGGTCTCATTCCCTGGGTACACCCATGACGCACGAACACGATCAACTGCACGGGGGCATCGGCGGCGCTCTCGGCACCGGCACCTCCATCACCTGGATCGACGGCGAGAACGGCAAGTTGTCGGTCTACGGCTATCCGATCGAGGACTTGTCCACGCACGGAACCTTCGAAGAGATGGCGTTCCTCCTGTGGAACGAGCGACTCCCCAGTTCCTTGGAACTCGCCGACTTCAAACGCGAGATGTCGGAGGAGCGCAATCTCCCGAAGCCGGTGTTCGATCTGCTTTGGGCGTTGCCTCGGGACACGCATCCGGTGGTCGTCGTGCGAACCGCGGTGTCCTTGCTCGGGGCGTTCGACCCGGACGCGGAATCGGACGACTTGGAAGATGGCATCCGCAAGGCACGTCGGCTCACCGCCCAGATCGCGACCGTGGTGGCGGCGTGGGAGCGCATCCGCCACGACCGCGACCCGATCGACCCCGATCCCAAACTCGACCACGCCCAGAGCTTCCTCGCCATGGTCCACGGTGAACCCGGCGATCCCGAGATCGCGCGGTTCCTCGAGAAGGTGCTGATCATCTACGCGGAACACGGGCTCAATGTCTCGACCTTCGCGGGGCGCCTCACTGCGGCGACTCGCGCCGACCTCCATTCCGCGGCGACGGCGGCGCTCTGTCCTTTGAAGGGGCGGCTCCACGGGGGGGCGAGCCAGGCGGTCATGGAGACGCTGCTTCGGGTCGGCAACGTCGCCGGCGTGAAGCCGCACCTCGAAGCGATGGTGGCGCGGGGAACCCAGCCGATGGGCTTCGGCCACCGCGTCTTCAAAGCGGTCGATCCCCGCACGCCGCTTTTAGCCCGCATCGCGAGCGGTGTGGTCGAACGCACCGGCGAACGCCTCTTCTTTGACATGGCGGTCGAGGGGGAGAAGGTGATGGCGAGCCTGAAGCCGGGGCTCGTAATCAATCTCGACTGGTACGCGGCGCCCGCGCTCTACGGCATGGGATTGGGCCAAGATCTGTTCGGAGCGGTGCTCGCCTGCGCCCGGGTGGCCGGATTCTGCGCGCACGTCCTCGAGCAGGACGACGACAATCGCCCCATTCGCCTGCGGGCGCCCTACATCGGCCCCAAGGCCATGACGTGGATCCCGCTCGACGACCGCTGAGCGGCGCGTCTCGGATCCGACAGATCCCCGGCTTCGTCCGCCTGCGGTAGACTCGGGCCATGAAACCCTCCCTCGCATGGATGGTGATCGTGATGCTCGCAAGCTCCGCAGGTGCTCAATCGGACTCGCCCCAGCACCGCGAGCTCGGCACGATTCCTTGGCTTCGCAGTGAGGCCGACGCGCAAGCCAAGGCCAAAACGACCGGCCGACCGATCCTGCTCCTCTTCCAGGAAGTCCCCGGCTGAAAGACCTGCGTCGACTACGGGGCTCAGGTTCTGAGCCACCCTCTGGTCCGGGATGCGGCGGAATCGCTCTTTGTCCCGCTGTGCATCTTCAACAACACTTCCGGTGACGCCGATTCCGCGGTGCGCGAGGCCTTCCGCGAGCCCTCCTGGAACAACCCGGTCGTCCGCATCGTGGACGGCGCGCGTCGAGACTTGGCCCCGCGGCTGGACGGTGATTGGAGTTTGGCCGGTTTGCTCACTTTCATGGTGAAGGCCCTGGACACCAGTCCCGAGCGCGCTCCCAATTGGCTGCGCCTCGTTGCCGCGGAGGCCGACGGCCATCGCCGCGGCGTCGAGACCGCCATTTTTGGCATGACCTGATACTGGGTCGGGGAGGCCAGGTTGGCCCTCCATCCCGGCGTGATCGCAACCAAATCCGGCTGGGTTGGCCAGGACGAAGTGGTCGAACTCGTCTTCGATCCTCGCGAGAATTCCTACGAAAAACTGCTGTCCAAGGCGCTGGGGGATGAGTGCGCAGGGGCGCTCTTTCCGCTGAACGACGCTCAGGCCGAGGTCGCGAAGCGGGTGGCGGCGGGGCGGATTCGCGCTGTCCCAAAGCCCTCGGTCCGAGAACAGGAATCGAAGTATTACTTGTCGCGTTCCGCGTGGCGGGCGATCCCGATGACAGGCGCGCAATCCGCGAAGGTGAACGCCCTCATGGATCGGCCGAGCGAGGCCCTGAAGTGGCTTTCCCCCGCCCAGCGTGGATTTGCCGAACGCCTCGCGAAGGAGGATGCGTCGAAGTGGCCCACGGCGCTGGGGGTGGAGTTCAACGCGGCGTGGCGTGCATTGACCGCGGCGATCTCGGCGTCGAAGTGAAGACATGTAGGATCGCCGATGAGCCGCTTGCCCTTCGCGTTACGTCGCCCGCTTTTGCTTTGGCAGGGAGCGACGGCAAAGCGGCAGGATCCTCCCCTTCTGCTCCTCGAGCGCCTCGAAGATCCCGAGGGTTTTCTTTGGGCCGTCCTGCCCTACGCCGCGCGTAGCTTCGCCGCTTGCATGGCCATGTTGCCCGAGCCGCGGGCGCGCGCCTCGGCGGTGGCCTACCTCTACTGCCGCATCCTCGACAACGCGGAAGATCTCGTGCCGGGCCTCGATCGGAAGTCCGAGACGCTAGGCAGGCTGGCCGCGCGATTCACGGAGGATGGAGATCTTCGCGATGCGGAGCGCGCTGAGGAATGGTCGAATGTGGCACCTCGAGACGGGCAGGATGCCGCCAATCTCCTGTTGTCGAGGAAAGTGGAGAGAATCGACCGGGTCTACCGCACACTCTCTCCGCCGGTGCGAAGCCGGATCGCGGTCCTCGTGCATCGAATGGCGGCGGCTATGCAGCGATCCGCACGCTGGTTCCATGATCAGGGCGGAGTGCTCCATGGCGACGATCAGCTCGAAGAGTATTGCTACGGGGTGATTGGCCATCCCCTCGAGTTCAGCGTGTGGCTGCATGGAGAGGCATCGGGGCAGCGCGTGGCCATGGCGCCTTCGGTGGTGAGGGGAGCCGCCCAGTTCCTCCAGCTCGCGAATGTGACGCGCGACCTCGAACCTGATTTGGCCCACGGAGTGGCGTACCACCCGGACTTGCGAGGGGCGCTTCGAAACTCTGACTCGCGAGAGACCATCCGCAAGGTGCGTGTGCGCTTGGTCGGCCGCGCGCTCGCCCAGGCGCCTGCCTACTTGGCCTTGGTGGAGGCACTGTCGTTTCCGAAACGAAGTCTGGATCGCGGCGCTGCGCTGCTCATGTTGCTGTTCACCGCACGCTTCTATGCGCGATGTTTGACCAGGGCGGAGGTCCCCGTCCGGATGAGCCATCGGTCTACCGCGCGGATCCTCACCCTGGCTGCCCGCGCGGCCTGGTCCAGAAAATTTGCGGCGACGCAATTCCAGCGCGAGCTGGCCGACCTCCGGGAAATGAGCAAGCTCGCGGGCGAGGCGCTAAGGTGACCGCACCATGATCCCTGCTCCCCTCGACACCGAATACGCTCCCTACTACGGCACCTACATCAAGAAGGCACCTCCGGGCGACTTGTTCGCCACGTTCGAACGCCAGAGCCGCGCGGTGGCTTCGCTGCCGTCGCTCCTGGACGAGTCCGGCGAGATGGCTCGCTACGCACCCGGCAAATGGAGTGTGCGCGAACTCATCGGCCACTTGGTCGACGCCGAACGGGTGTTCGGATACCGGGCCTTCTGCATCAGCCGGGGAGAGAAGGCCGCGCTGCCGTCCTTCGACGAGGATCACTACGTCGCCGCGGCGGGTGAACACGAGCGTCCGCTCTCCGAAATCGCCGCCGACTTCGTGGCGATGCGCACCGTCAATCTGCGGCTCTTCCGCACTCTCGGCCCCGAGCAATGGGCGCGTATGGGCATCGCCAGCCAAAACCCGGTGTCCGTTCGAGCCATCGCCTACATGATGGCGGGCCATGTTGAACACCACGCCACAGTTCTCCGCGAGCGTTACGGAGTTCATCTGCGGCCCTGATATGTGGCCGCACCGGGCACCTTCCGAGCTCCGACTGCGGTATTAGAAGGAAGAGATGCCCCGCTGGGTTCGATGATAGCGGCGAAAGCTTGAGCGTCCTCGCGAGTAAGAGCGCTCACCGGGCCCGTGTACCCTGTGACCCCGCCCGAGCCGGAGCTGAGACATGAGAATTTTCTGGTCGAGCTTGGTCTGCCTTAGTCTGGTTCTTCCGATTTGGGCCCAAAACTGCCAGCAAATGGCCGTGGGTGGTTTGGTTCCGCTGGATGAGCTCGGGGTCGATCTGTACATGGGGCAGACGGGAGGGCTCTACGGGAATGGATCGAATCAGATTCCCGCGGCTCACCAAAACCTGGGGATGGCACGATCGACACTCGTCGTTCCCCGCGACCAATCCGGCGCTCCAGATCCCACCGGGCGCATCGTGCTGCTGTCAATCGGCATGTCGAACACGAGCCAAGAATTCAGCACCTTCGTGGCCGCTTCCAACGCCGATCCGCTCCTCAATCCGGCGCTCACCATCGTGAATGGTGCGCAGGGAGGGCAGACCGCGGCGATCATCAGCAATCCCCAGGCGATGTTTTGGACGATCATCGACCAGCGCTTGCAACAAGCCGGAGTGACGCGTGAGCAGGTGCAAGTGGTTTGGATCAAGGAAGCCAACGCCAATCCGAACGGGAATTTTTCGACGCACGTTCCCATCCTGCAAGCTCAGTTGCGGACCATCTGTCAGATCGTCCGTGCGCGCTACCAGAATTGCCAACTCGCATTCTTGTCGAGCCGCTCCTACGGTGGTTATGCGACGGGCACGCTCAACCCGGAGCCGTTTGCGTACGAGTCGGCGTTTGCCGTGAGAGGGGTCATCGAATCCCAAATGAACGGCGACCCGGGTCTGAATGCCGACGCCACGACCGGGGCGATCATGGCTCCGTGGTTGGCTTGGGGCCCGTACCTGTGGGCGAACGGAGTCCTTCCACGCACTGCCGAAGGACTCGCGTGGAATTGCTCCGATTTCGAACTCGACGGAGTTCATCCCGGCCCGAGTGGCGAAGCCAAGGTGACGCAGCGGCTGCTCGCCCATTTCAAGAATCATCCCACGACCTTCGCGTGGTTTGGCGGCACCCCTCAGGGCCAGACCTTGGCGCGCGCGGAGGCATACGGGACCGGATGTCCGGGCACCAACAACCTGACGCCCAACATCATCACCAATGGTCCGCCGAGATTGGGCACCGCCGACTTCCGGATCGGGTTTCAGCAAGCGCTTCCCAATTCGACGGCAGCGCTCATCCTCAGTCTCCAAGCGCGAGTCACGCCGATCGCACCCGGGTGTTCCGCCTGGATCGATCTCGACCCGACTTCGATCGTCCTGCCTTCGTTGGGGTTTTCCCTGATTCGCCCCACTCTCCAGGGCGCGGGCTTCGCGAGCTTCTTCATCCCCAACGATCCGATCCTCATGAACATCGGCCTCTACGCGACTTGGGTCGTCGCCGATCCCAACGGCTCGATTCCGGGCGGGGCCTCGGCGACGCGTGCGTTGCATCTCCGGCTGGGGGTTTGAATCGTCGCCGACGTGCCCGCTCTCCAGCGTGGTTTCGAGCCCAGACCCGAGTCGTAGACCGTGCGGGGAGCCGGTTAATCTCCCGCCATGCGCAAGCCGCTGATCGCAATCACCGCGGATCTCGAAGGGACGAGTTATCTCCTGAAGACGAACTACGTCGACATGGTGGTCAAGGCGGGGGGGCTACCCGCGGTGTTGCCTCCGCTGCGGGAGCTCTCGGCAGAACAAGTGGAGCGCTACGACGGCTTCATTCTCACCGGTGGTGACGACATCGACACCACGGTGTGGGGGGAGGGACTGCATCCCAAAGCCTGCATCATGGATCCTCGTCGCCAATCGGGGGAATGGGCTCTCCTGGATGCGTTGGCCGCCAGGCCCTCGGTGCCGGTGCTCGGAATCTGCCTCGGCATGCAAGTCATGTGTGCCCACGCCGGCGGCAAGCTCCATCAACATCTGGGCGACGTGTTTGCCAACGGGGAAGCCCATATCGGCAACAAAGTCCACCGAGTCTCCGGTGAGCTTGGCGACGGCCTCGTGACCAGCCAGCACCATCAAGGGGTCGCCGACCCGGGCCGACTCCGCATCGTCGCCAGTGCTCCTGACGGCATCGTCGAAGCCCTCCGTGCCCCCGATCGCCGCTTCTACCTCGGCGTCCAATGGCACCCCGAACGCACAGAAGACCCGACCCTCAGCCTCGCCCTCTTCCAATCCCTCATCCGCGAAGCGACCGGCTGAAGCCTCCTCACCAAGATCCCTCGGCTCGGGAAAGTTGTGAGCTGCTCGGGGGTACTGGGAACAAGCCTGATTCCGCATGAGGCATTCACGCCGTAGGCGTTGATTGCGTCGAGTCGCGAGCCAGACCAGTCCCCAGTGGCTTCAACCGAAGGCAAACAGGTCTATGCCAGGAAATGACTGATGAGAGGACGCACCGGTGCGCTTAGAAGGGCGCCGAGGTAAGCGACAGACGTCTTCGCTCCAGGAGCCCAGGTTGGGAAGCTAGTGGATTTTTCGAAAAACGATCTTCCTGCGCACCGGGATTGGAGGTGTGGTAGACTCCTTGGGCTACTGGAGAGATCAACATGAGAAACGGTCCCCCCCCCCCCATCACGTGGCAAGGACGGAAGTACGGCGAATCGGCTGGGTCGCGCTGATCGCTTCGCATCTGCTTCTCCTTCCCTGCGCGGTTGCGCAACCGTCGGTCAAAGTCGGCAGATTTGAGCGGCACCTCTTTGCTACTCATTCCGCCGTGGTCGAGCCTCCCAACCCGTTTACGGACGTGAAACTGACGGCTGTATTCTCGGGCGCCGGGCGAACTTACAATGTTCCCGTCGTCTGCACGTCGCTGACCGCACCCGGTGCCGATGACGTCGGTCCGATGTATTCCGTGTACTTTTCGCCCCCCGACTTGGGAACATGGACCTGGTTTATTCAGGTCGACGGTGGAACCTCGCCTTATTTCTCTGCCGATCAGCACACGGACTTCTCCACCGTCCGTTCCTTCCTTTGCATCCCAAGTAGCAATCGAGGACCGTGGCGGGCAGGCCCAGCTCCTTACGAAGAAGCAATCGTCGAGCCACTGGGAGACGGCACCACGAGCTTCGTTTGGCCTGCGTCCGTCAACTACTTCACCCTCGCCAATCCGGGATGGCTCAGCTTTCCCCCCATCCCCTATCCGCTCGGCGGAACCCAGTCCGGCTCCATGTCCATGGTGACGGACGCTCTCGACTGGGCTACGGAAAACGGGTTCAATCGAGTGAGGACTTCATTGACCTATATTCAGAATCCGAATCCCATGCCGGAGGGTAACTTTATGCCACCTGTGTACCCTCCCAAGGTTCCACGTCACACCGTCTTCTTGGCCAACGATCCACTGGCCCGTAGACAAGAAGCCCAGGATGTCGATTTCGACCGTTTTGATCTTGCAGTCTGGGACAATCTCGATGCAATAATTGCCTTGGCAGCAAGCAGGAATTTGCAGGTGTGTGTCACTCTAACTACCAATGCATCCAGTCTAGACTACGAACAAAGCTACCTGGCTACCTATCCGACAGATTCGAGTTATCCAATCGTACCGCCAAGTAGCGCCCTCCGGAATATCAGCAGTCCTACGAACACGAGCAGATTTCAGAAGAGGGACGATCTCTTCTACTGGTATGTCGCAGGTCGCCTTTGTTCCTATTCAAACGTTCAATACTGCATATTCCACGAATACAACGTCGACTGTAACGTCTTGCCCGGAACCAACGCTAACGCAACGGCGTGCTATCCGAATGAGTGGCTGACGTATTTCGCATCCAAGTTCGCCTCTGTCGAGCCTTATTTGACAAACGATCCGAAGTCCAAAATCACCACGCTACTCCCTCGCCGCGGGTCGCTGTATTCGTTGCATTCACACGACCAGAACGACATGGAGAACCCACAAAACACGAGACCTTCTTCTCTGGGAGACAACATGTCTCCTTTCTGCACCGATGGACCTCCTTACAATCCCGAGATTTGGCGATCAGCAATCGGCCTGCAAAGAGGAGGCGAACTCGGACTCACATCGATTCTCGGACTCTCGATCCCTACACCACATCTCATGGTCTTACCTGGAGCGCCATCGCCCATAGCGCACCGTACGCTTCTGGGGAACAATCGCCTGCCGGTATTCATCGAAGAAGACTGGGTGGTGAATGCGTGGTTCGCCGACTTGAACCACAACCCCAACCCGTCCGCGACCTGGAACAATCAGGCTAACCCCTATTGCAGAAAAATTGGATTTGGACCATTTGACGCTTTGGGTAATTTTACCATGAGCGGTACCAATCCCTACTCTCTGCCGGGCTTGGTATCCAACCAGGATGGTCTTCATCGTTATTGGCGCGCCAACACCTGGATGACGGGCATAATCGCGAAGGCCTATCCCACCTTTACTTCCAATCGTTACATTCCTCTTCACCACACGCATCTGGAATCCAGCGCAAAGGATCCAGTAAAGTACGCCCGTCGATTTACGGAGGAGTTTGAGTGGTGGAAATTCAACTTCCAAGAGGGACTTGTCAGTCAGAATCCCAGCCCCTTGCCGCGGCTGGGAGCCTTTACCGCAACTTCGGGCCCTCCCGTCCCTTATTCAGGGCCGCAAATTGAAGTGATGAGCATTGGCGCGATCAGCGATCATGGAGGCGCCGCTACACAATATGTGTGTTTCTGCCCGGGCCGGACAAACGACGCAGCCACGGCATTAATCCCGAACCTCAGTGTTGACTTGGCAGCGCTCGGTCCGAACGTCACGGTCCCGTATTTTTTCATGAATCCGGACAACGGCCTATGTAGCCATACTCTCAGTATTACAACACTTGCTGCTCCCGACCCGATAACAGGCTGGCGCGTGACATTTCCATTGCCACCCTCAAGCGTTGTTTCTTTGCAGGCAGGCAGTGACATAGCGGCTCAGTACCAGCCGGTAGGAAAACACGGAGAATACGTGCTGTTCATCAACGCGGTTGTTCCTCAATACTGGAGGAGTTTGCTATGAGGTGTGCCGCCCTGATTTGCTGCGTCACTATCTCCTGGTTTCACTCGGATGTGGTGGCTCAACCTAGTACGAGCCAAGCAGTTCCGAGTCAGGATCTCACGTGGGTGAACTACGATCCGACGGCGGCCGCAAATCTCGTACTGGATGGCCTGAACACTCCCGCGAGCGCTGCCCTCAGCCGCGATGGAACCAAAGTGGCGTTCACGACGTGGATTCCCCACGATCCCTCCGACACGGGGTTTGACACCGACATTTACGTCAGAGACTTGGTAAGCGGAGGTTTCTACTGGGTGTCACGAGGCGCCGGAGGTGCAGATTCGAACGGAGAGAGTCGCTACCCGACGATCAGCGCCGATGGCAGATTCGTGTGTTTCACTTCCTTCGCTTCCAACCTCGCCGCAAGCGACGGTGATCTCAACCCCGACATCTACGTTCACGACTGTGTTCTTCGGACCTCGCAATTGGTGAGTGCGGCTCCTCCCACGCCCAACAATCAGTTTGCTACCGCCAACTATGGCTCCATCAGTGCGGACGGTAGCCGCGTTGCGTACACCGGTCGTATAGAGGGGTTTTCGCCGGGGACCACGCTCAGTGAATTTCATGTTTTCGTTTGGGAGCGATTGACAGGTTCCACCACGGTCGCATCCAAGTCTTCGAGTGGTGTCATCGGCAACGCAAACAGCGGAGCCGCTATTGGCGATCCCTTTGGAGTGGGCAGCCCATTGGGTATTTCCGACGATGGACAAGTCGTCGCCTTCGAAAGCCTGGCCACCAACCTGGCCGGCTCGCTACCTGGATGGGCTTCCTCGCTTTACGAGCACGTCCTCAGCACGGGCATAACGACCAGGGTGGGGGCAAGCGCCTCAGGCGCGGCCGCCAACGAACAGTGCAGATTCGACACGTTTTCCTCGGACGGCAGGTTCATCTATTTCGCCAGTGAAGCTACCAACCTCGTGTCCGAGGCTACCACCGGTTCTGTTACCTATCGCCACGACCGATCAACGCGGACGGTCGAAGTCTTCATTCGTAATATGCATGGCAATCCATCCGTAGTCAGTCCGCTCTTTTTCGATTCTATTGGCGACAGGAGCTTCTTTTGTGGTAGCGCTTTCTTGCCTGAAATGGTCTATCCATTTCCACAGAGTTTGTTCGGATTGCCTTTCCTGGGTCATATCCAAGATCGCAACCAAGGACGACCGCGAGCGGTCACGGTGAACGCGGCGGGGCAATTCCATGGTAGGCCCGACAATTACGTGCGCTGCTACGGATTGAGTGCGGATGGACGGATCGCGCTTTTCGGATCGGATGTCCCCAACTTGCTGCCTCAGGTGCCGAGTCAGGGTGCGATAGGGAACTTCGAATTCTACACCACGACCGGTGCGCAGCTCTATGTCAAGGATCTCGGGCCGACGCGGAACGAGGGCGGGGGACTTGCCAATGGTTCGACTTGGCCATCGTTCCTGGCGACCGGCTATTTCCGCGGGGGTGACCCGGGTTTTCTGACGCTTCAGTACGCACCGACGACCCAGCCCGCGGTGTTCGGCTTTTCGATCGGATCGAGTCCCACCCCTTACGGGTCCGGACAACTGATCGCCTGGCCGCCGACGGGTCTGGTCGAAGTCGCTTCCTCCCCGAATGGGACGGTGGTTCTGCCCTACCAGTGGCCGGTCGGGGTACCCAGTGGGCCAGCCTTCTTCGGACAGTGGGCCGTCGTGGATCCCTCCGCCCCCCTCGGAATCGTGATTTCCAACGCCCTCAGCGTCGAAAACCAGCTCTGAGCCGGGGAATGCCCGACGGCCCCGCTCCGCAGCTTCCGGTATCTATCGGGTGAATTCGCCCTCGTTCGACGCGGGCCCGGGTTTGGCCTGATGTGGAGGGTGAAGACGGGTGGGTCTGACCCGAGCCGAATTCGGACTCTGATTTCGGATTCTCTTGATCAAGCAGCCTCGGCACGCGTCGACATGGCACGATGGGATCCCCGGAAATACGAATCAAACCTTGGGTTGCTGCTGAGTCGCACAGTGAATACCACCGCCTCCTGCCGCGATGCCGTCGATCTCAATTTGAACGACTTCGCGCCCCGGGAACAATGATCGCAGGGTCTGGTGAGCCGCGGCGTCGGCTCTGGAGTCGCCGAACTGCGGCGCGATCACCGCTCCGTTGCAGACGTAAAAGTTGACGTACCCCGCAGCAAAGTCTTCCGCCGCATCGGAAGCACGAATTTTGGTGGGGGCGGTGAGGGGAACCACTTCGAGCCGGCGACCGTCGGCATCGGTGGCGCGCCCCAGGATCTCGAGATGGGCGCGCGTCACCGCGTAGTCGTAAGACTGGGGGTCGGGGTCGAGTGCCGCGACCACGACGCCAGGCTTGACGAATCGCGCGTAGAAATCCGTGTGGCCGTCGGTGATGTCCTTCCCGGCGATACCCGGCAGCCAGATGATCTTGCGGAGACCCAGTTGCTGCTTCAATTCCGCTTCGAGGTCGGCCCGGGGAAAATCGGGGTTTCGATTGGCATTGACGTAGCAACTTTCGGTGATGATGGCGGTGCCGTGTCCGTCGACCTCGATGCCCCCACCTTCCCCGACCACTTCGCTCTGCAGATACGCAGCACCGCTTCGGCGAGCAACAAAGGAGGCGACTTGGGAGTCCCTGCCATGCTCCTGCTTGCCGCCCCAGCCGTTGAAATTCAGATCGACCGCGCCCAGGTGTCCATCGTCGCTCACGACAAAGCACGGGCCGGTGTCGCGGATCCACAAGTCGTCGAGGGGACACTCGACGAGCTCAACCCCCGCCTCGCACAGCTCCGCCGCGAGTGCGCGATCTTCGGGTCGAACCAGCATTGAAACCGGCTCGAAACGACCGATGGCGTTGGCGATACGGGCAAGGTCCTCGCGAACACGTGGCAACAGGTCCTCTCCCCAGACCTCTTCGTCGGGGCCGAAGGCCATCCAGGTGCGGCTATGGAGCTCCCCTTCGTCCGGCATGATCCACTTGACCATCGCGTCGCTCTCTCGTTCGCCGTGATCCTCGAATCGTAGGGCCCGCGTGCACCCCATGGATAGACCGCCTGTCAAGAGTGCGGTCGATTGTAGAAACCGTCGTCGGGTGATCATCTTAGCCTCCAGGGTCCAACTCCTCTGGCTTAGAGCCAAGGACACCGGGGTGGAACCGTAGCCTTGTTCTGCAAAATGTCATTTGCCTCCGCCGGCGTCAATCGCCTTACGAAGATCATCTCGAATAGGCCGAAGGAACTCCGAAGCTGCACCACGGTCACGCCGCACTGGTTGAGGCAACGAGGAAAGTTCAGGAGGACCGCGAGACGGGGACCTTCGCGGTCAGGCGCTTGGCCAGCGTGCCTTGACTGAAAGACACGCACCCTGCCGTCCGCTGGAGCGGATCAACATTGACCCTGCCCCGCTGATTGGAAATTGCGTGGCGAGCAGAAGTTCCATTGGCGGAAGTCGACCGATGATTGACCAACTGCCGCCGGGACACGATCAACAGGATGATAGTGCTGCGGGCGGCCATGCTCGGGTCCACAGGGTCGGGTAGACTCCCGGCCCGAACATGGCAGCGACGAACTACCGTATTTTGGTTCACTCGGAGCTTCATGCCGCGCTGCGGAAGCGGAGCGTGGGGGAGCGGACGCGGTTTCGAAAGACGGTGGATCGGTTGCGGGTGGGCGAGTGGAAGGGGGGCACGCGGGTCAAGCGGCTTCAGGGGGTGGCGAGGCCCGTGTACGAGGCCAGGCTCGACGGGGGAGACCGCCTGCTGTTCACGGCGGGGCGATCGGCGTCGCGGACGGATCACCATTCACTGGGAATCCACCTGCTGCTTTGGGACTGGGTCAAGCACGACGATGCGGATCGCTACGCGCGCCGCAATCACTCCCCCGAGGCCGAGTTCCTGGAACTTCCGGTGATCGAGGAGGCGGAGATTCAGGGGGCCCCGCCGCGCCCTGACGCAGCGTTTTCGGACCTCCCGGAGACGGAGCGCGAAGAACCGTTGCTGAGCTTCCTCGCCCCGTCGCCGGACTGGAATCCCCCGGAGACGGAAGCGGTAACCGGGGCGGAGCGCTGGTTCGTCATGCGCCAAGCCGCTTTGGCCGACGATGCCGAATTTCAGCGCTTGATGGACTCCGCCTCACCCGAGCTGGAGCTGAAACTCTCGGCCGAACAGTACGACGTCTTGCGGGCTCCCGGGCCCATCCTGCTCGCAGGGTCCGCGGGGAGCGGCAAGACGACGATGTCGATTCACCGGCTCGCTGAAGCCGCCGCCCATCCCGCGCGGCCCTCCGCGATCTACCTCTCCTACAGTCCGTGGTTGACGGAGTACGCCGAGGCGCTCTATTCGGGGTTGCTCGCGTCGCGCGGCGCGGAGACCGAAGTAGCCAAGCCCAAGTTCGTCACGATGACGAACCTCTACCGCGAGTTGACCCCCGATCTCGCTTCGAAGGAACTCGTCCCGCTCGCCGCGTTCGAGAATTGGTTTGCGAAGTCCGGTGCAAAGCTGGATCTCGGACTGGTCGGCGAAGAACTCCGGAGCATCCTGAAGGGAGCGTGCCTCGACACCGGAAAGTGGATGTTGGACCGGGAGGCCTACATCGAACTCGGGCGTAAACGGGCACCCCTCTTTGCCGACGTGCGACCGGAGCTCTATCGAATTGCCGAGAAGTACCAGAAGTGGCTGCTCGACCAGGGGCGCATCGACCAGCTCGATCTGTGTCGGGCTGCCCTTCGGGTCGTGCGGGCCGACCCGCGGAAACGCTACGACATCGTGGTTTGCGACGAAGTCCAGGACCTGACCGAGCTCGAGGTCGCCTTCGTTCTGAATTTGTCCACCGACTCCCGGTTGCCTCAGGTGTTCCTCGGGGGAGACACGCAGCAGATCATCCATCCCTCCGGGTTTCGCTGGGCCGAAGTCAAGCAGGCAGTCCAGCGGCTCGACCGCGCCAACCGCCCCATGTCGCCCGTTGTCCTGAGGTTGCGCCGCAACTACCGGAGCGTGCGGCCGATCGTGCAATTGGCCAACGCCGTTTTGGCGTTTCGGCGTCAAATTTTCGGCCGAACCGAGGAAGACGAACCCGAAGAGTCTCCACTCTCCGGGCCAGTCCCACTCTTGCTTCGCGATGACGAAGAGGCCGTGCTCGCCGGTATCGCCGACTTCGGGCCCCGCTGCGCCGTCCTCACGCTCGACGACGCCGAGACGGAGCGCCTGCGCGCTCGCCTCTCCACGAGCCGCGTCTTCCATGTCCGGGATGCCAAGGGCCTCGAGTTTGATGCCGTCGTTCTTTGGAAGAGCCTCGGCCAGGAGCGCGGGCTCATCGACGGTTACCTGCGCAAGGATGGCCGAAATCTCGAACGAGAGCCCCGCTTTCGCCGCTTCCTGCAATGGCTGTATGTGGCCCTGACGCGACCACGACGTCATTTGGCAATCTTCGAAGGCGAAGGTGCCGACGAATTCTGGACGACGCCGAAGTTTCGCAGCCTCCTCGAAGTCGACTCAGCCCAGACGCTGGCGCGAACGTTCCGTTCCACGGCCTCTCCCGAGGCGTGGCGATCGGAAGCCGCGTACTACGAAAAGCGTGGGCGCTTTCGCCAGGCGGCGGAGTGTTATCGCCGGGGGGGCGACGCTGCGGGAGAAGCGCGCAGCACGGCCCTGGGAGCCGAAGCGGTCTTGGACTTCGAAACGGCCCTGGCTCACTGGCGAACCGTCGACTCCGCGGAAAAGCTGGGCCACTGCTTGGAGCAGCTTAGGCGGTTCGAAGAAGCCGAGCGCGAGTATCTGCGGGCTGGTCGCAAGCCCGAAGCCGAGTTGTGCCGGGCGCGCCACCTCGAGGGGAAAGGGCGTTTTTCCGAGGCGGCGCCGATTTTCCTATCGCTGGGTCGCCGCGAGGACGCGCTCCGGTGCTGGAGAAAAGCCCCGGCAGCCCCGCAACTGAAACAGTTGGAGTTGGAACTCGCTCTCGAGCAAAAGGACTGGGCCACGGCGGCCGTAATTCTGGAGCAGACGGGTCGTTTCGACGAAGCCGCGAAGGCCTACCGCAAGGCGGGCCAGAAAGAGAAGGCCAATCGCATCGAAGCCGATGCCTACGCGAAGGCCGGTCAGTTGGACAAAGCCCAAGCCGCTTACCGTCGTGCGGGAGCGACTTTGGAAGCCGGCCTCATGCGGGCCAAGGCTCACGAAGCCGCGGGAAATCACCTGGCGGCCGCCAAGGCGTACCAGAAGCTGAAGCGGCTGGAAGACGCGGCCAAGCAGTTCCGCATGATCGGTGAGCTGGAGCAAGCCGCGGAATTGGACATTCGAAGGCTCAAGCCCACCGGCAATTTTCTCCCAACGATCAAGGCTCTTTACGATGAGCGTTCCGATCATGAGTGCGAGGTTTGGGGGGCTCACGCTTGCAAGGTCTACGAAGCAAAGATCAAGTCGGCGCTCGGTCGACTGACGGTGGCCGAGGAGGCCGACTACGAGGGCTCGATCCAGTACCGCAACCGCGTGAGTGCGCGGAGAGCCGAACTGAGGGGAGAGCTGAACGCCGCGATGCGTCTTTGGCGACATCTCGGAGACGAATCCGAAGTGAAGAGAGTCGAGGCGCTCCTTCGGGAACGATCCGCGACGACTGCCACCGCGCCCGAGCCAAAAATGACCACTACGGCAGCCGCGGCCGCCGTCTCGGCGCCGCCGCCTGCCGCGGTTCCATCGACCGCGAAACCCACGCCTCCCCGAGCCCAGACCCCACCTCCGAAACCCTCCAAGGCCAAGCTACCTCCGCCGCGCACGGCGGGCGACTTGAGCCAGAAAACCATCGAATTGCTCGAGCAGGCGGCCAAAGAAGCCATGCTTCGCAAGGACTGGGAGATCGCGGCGGAGCGTTGGAACCTCGCGGGGCGCTGCGACGAAGAAGAAAACTGCCTCCTCCGCGCAATCGACGCCAAGGAGGAGTGGATTCGCTCGCTTCAGGGTCAAGGTGACGACCTCGCGACCGCCCGCATGGCGGCGGAGCGCAAGCTCAACAAACTCAAAGCTCACATGGCTGCCCTGCTCGATGCCCTAGGCGCGTGGCAAAGCTCCGACACGGCGAAGTAACCCGAACACCGGCCGGAGCTCAGGACTTCATCGCCCGCTCGAGGACCTGGCGAATCTCCGAATGCCGAGGAGGAGTGACCGCCAAGGGGGTTTCGTCGTGACGATTGGTGAGTTTGGGATTGGCGCCGCGTTCGAGGAGCAAGCGAACGGCGTCCAAGCGGCCATGCCTGGAGGCGTGATGGAGTGCGGTTTCACCTTGGGCGTCCGGTGCGTCGATGTGGGCACCGTGATCCAAGAGAAGGCGGAGAATCGCGAGCTGGTTGTCCGATCGGCTGGCGGCAACGCCGTGGAGCGGTGGGACCTCGGGTGTCTTCGTGCGATCGAAGGGGCTGTCCTGGCGCGGGTCCGGGAGGTTGGGGTTGGCGCCACCGCTGAGCAATCGCGACACGATTCTTGGGTGCCCGAAGCGGCAGGCGAAGTGGAGCGCGGTCTGTCCTTCACTGGTCGTTTCGTCCACGGGCACGCCGCGGGCGAGGAGTTGATCGAGTCCCTCGGAGTTGCCGCTCATGGCCAGTTCGTGAGTCACGGTGCGGCCCCACTGATTGCGGAGACTCAATGGCACTCCGGCGTCCAGCAGAGCGGGGATCGCTTCGGGAGCGTATTCGCAAGCATAGTGGAGAAGGGAGCGACCCTCCTTGTCGACAGCGGCAGGATTCTCCGACCTCTCGAACAATTCCGAAAGCAGATCGACGAGCCCCGCTCTGATGGCAAGGTGTGCCCGAGTTCTTCCCCTCGAATTGCGAGAGGAACTCTCCGTCCGGAGTAGGCCCTGGTGGACTGCGCTGGAGATGCGATGAGCGAACGATCCGCTCGTCTTCGATTCCAGTTGTTCAGGCCGTGCGTTGGGCGCGAACTCTTGCAATTCCACAAGACGCGACAGCGCATCAATCTGCCCGAGCATGGCCGCGCGCTCGTACCACGGAAGTGCACGAGCGACGCGTTCCTCGGTTTGGCGGCGAAGCAACGCGGAGTGCACGGGGGAGCCCGGTGGCTCGGTGACGGGAGTGTCTGCGGGATCGTGCCCCTCTTCGCAGAGCCTCCCGACGAAGTGAGAGGCATCCGCATGTTGGCGTTGAGCCGCGCGCATCGCGAGACGATGGGCCTTCCCGTAGTCCTTTGGATAGAGAGTGCCGATCGTGTGCTGACGGGCGGCCTCGAAGAGGGACTCGAGATCATCCGCCGCGACACCCTGGTCGAGATGATGGCGAGCGAGCTCGTCGTTTTGGTCCGTCCCATGCCCGTGGAACCAAATGTGGAAGAGGACATGGTGGGCTTCGGAATCGCCCTGGGCGGCGGCTGCTTCGGCCAAGGCCTTGGCACGTCGAGCGTCCGGTTCGAACCCGGAGTTTGCATCGCCACCGTGGGGAAGGAGACAGCGAGCCAAGTCTCGCTGCGCCGGGGGATAGCCGATCCGCGCTGCACCCTCGAGCCACGCGCGAGCGCGTTCGGGGTCGACTCGGGATCGCCCACGATCCCGCACGCTGTACCGAAAGGCCACCCGCTGCGCCTCGGGCTCGCCCGCGTCGGCTGTCGCCAGGAGCGACTCATAGGCGTGTTCAGGCAGCGACATGGCCAAGTGCGGGCGTTCGATTTGTTCAATCGCCAGCATACGCCGGGCTGGAAAATACCCGGCCATATCCCCCAGGGAAAGCAGACCGCGGCATTCCATCGCGTCCAACCGCGTGATGGCCGGATCCTTCAAGCGCTGTTCAATGAGGTAGGCCTGGCTCACCACGGATCCGCGGTCGCGGCCCTGTTCGTCGAGTTCGCGGGCCGCGGCCTCGTTCTTCGCCACGCCGATGCCGAAGCGGTAGCAGTGTGCGTAGGCCGTCGCCCCCGCGCCATGCCCGGTCCAATAGGCTTCCTTGGCGGTTCGGAACGCGCGCGCGCCGTCGACCGGAGTTCCGAGCCCCTTCGCGTAGCAGTAAGCGAGGCAGGCCAGGGCGAGCGGATCGCCCACGGCACTCTGCCGCTGATAGCGCTCGAACTTGATTTGCCACGAACGCCGGAGATCGGCGGCTCGCTCCGCGTGGGAGTAGGAACAGGCCGAGGCGGCTTCGAAAAAATCCGTGGCCTGAGTTCTCTCCGGGTCGGGACTTTGGAGACGAGGTGACACCGACGACAGTCCGACGTCGATTGTGGATGGGAGCGTACGGACGGCGGAATCAGGCGTGCTCGGGCTTGGTACCGGTATCCGGCTTGGGATCGGCAGCGCCAGCTCCACGCCGGTTCCGAGCATCGCCAGAAAATAAAACGCAAGCGAGGTCAGCCGCAACTCCATCGAAGACTCGTTTCGAGGGTTGGACGCTTAGGCCGAAGTTCCGGGCGCTAAATCGCCGTAACCCGATTCTGCGCAACGAGTTG